>NZ_VFIA01000180.1 GCF_014282275.1 Spirosoma utsteinense | reverse complement strand
TTTATAGAGGTGAGCATTAATTTGTAATAAAGGCTACTTCTTTCTTGCGGAAGAAGCTTTGGACTAGTTTAGGATCCTCCTCTACTAGCTTAACCTGCTCCTTGATGGCTTCTCGAAGCGCAGTTAAGCTGGTAAACACTCGATTTTTTAAACTTCGCTTCAAGTGACTCCAGACCAACTCCACTGGATTCAGTTCGGGGCTGTAAGCAGGTAAACGCTCCAAATGAACCCGACCGGGTCGATCCACTAAAAAGGCCTTGACCGCTTCACTCCTGTGTGCCTTAAGCCCATTCCAGACTATTAATAGGTCCCGCTTACGGTAACGGCTACAAAGTTTCTCTAAAAACCACACTAGGTCTTCGCCTGTGTAGGCCTGATTCTGATAGCCTACATAAATCCGACCATTAGGCGCTATGGCGGCAATCAGATTCCAATGTTCGCGTCCCGCTTTCTCGTGGATCACTGGGGTTTTCCCCCGGGGTGCCCAGGTGTGGGCTAGTAATGG
>NZ_VFIA01000179.1 GCF_014282275.1 Spirosoma utsteinense | reverse complement strand
CAACGAAGCCGTTATCCCCATCGGCATGAAGGACAAATGGAACGCTGCCTCGCCCTACGGCGGAGAAGACCTCCAGTTTGCCAAGTACTTCACCAACCCTGAGCTGGCCCTTTACATGGACGACTCTCAGTTCGGCAGTGCTGTCCCTTCGCTGAACGCCCTGCGTATCCAGAGCAAGTCGCTGGGCGCGTTTGACTTCCGCAATGGCAAGCCCGGTCTGTTTGGGCTCAAAGGCAACGCGGCCCTCAACGGTACGGCGCTGGCAGAAGCCGCTTTCGGGGGCATTCTGCTGCCTGACAACAAGAGTCCCCGCGCCGTTGACCTGCTGCCGATCTTCTACACGGGGGTGCCTAACCTGGCGCCCTACCAACTGGCCACCGGCAAAGCCGGTAACCCTTTAGCGGTTGGCAAGCCCTTCATCAACAACTTCCTGCCTACCCTGGGCGATATGCTACGGCTGAACATGGCCGTACCCGCCACGCCCCGCAACAGCCCTGATTTCAGTTCGCTGG
>NZ_VFIA01000178.1 GCF_014282275.1 Spirosoma utsteinense | reverse complement strand
GGCTCGTCAAATCAACAGAATGATCTTTTCTCTTCACCTTAAACTGAAAGCCGCCCGAAAAAACACGATACGTCTCCCCACGCTACCACTGATGTGGTAGTTGCCAGTTACATCTGAAAACACAGTCTTCATAAGGCCTGTGTGTTTGCACCGTCTATGGGAGAACTCTCTCTCTGCTTCGTGCCCCATTAATCAACCCATTTTCTCGTTTGTTTCACCTATCTCTACGCGCATGACCACTTTTAGTGCTACAATGCGGAGACTGCATAGCGGTCTTCTGTTTTTCGTCTGCCTGTTCGCGGCCAGCTTCGGCTACGCGTCTAGCCACCGCGAAGCCCCGCTGATCTCTCAGGATCCGCTCGCCGACAACACGGACGTTTACGCCTTCAAAAGTCCTGACGACCCGAACACCATCACGATTATTGCGAACTACATTCCGTTTGAATCACCGGACGGTGCCCCCAACTTTTACGACTTCGGCACCAACGTTCGTTATGAAATCCATATCAAGAA
>NZ_VFIA01000177.1 GCF_014282275.1 Spirosoma utsteinense | reverse complement strand
CGTTTCGTCGCTTGCCACGTCCTTCATCGCCACCAGAAGCCTTAGGCATCCCCCAGACGCCCTTTTGCTGCGTGTTGTCACGCTTCACTTAAAATGATTGCCTCTACTAAAGAATCGTACTGAATCGTAATTCAGACTCTATTCATACTCCATAGTTCCTTACGAAACTATGAATCTCTCCCTGCAGGTCAAAGAACATATGGACCCGAATGGTCCAAGTGGAGAATAACGGATTCGAACCGTTGACCCCCTGCTTGCAAAGCAGGTGCTCTAGCCAACTGAGCTAATCCCCCGGCTAATTTGTTGTAACTCTGGTACTAGTGGGCCTGCGTGGACTCGAACCACGGACCTCTACATTATCAGTGTAGCGCTCTAACCACCTGAGCTACAAGCCCAACTCTTTGCGCATTGACATCAAAGGTACCATTAACTATCCCTAAGGATCGGCTCCAAAAAGGAGGTGTTCCAGCCGCACCTTCCGGTACGGCTACCTTGTTACGACTTAGCCCTAGTCACCGAGTTTACCCTTGCCCGGCGGTTATACCGACCTTCA
>NZ_VFIA01000176.1 GCF_014282275.1 Spirosoma utsteinense | reverse complement strand
CCAGCGCCAGCTCAGCCTGAGCTGGCAGGCCAACACCCCCTGGTCCAACCAGAACCAGACCCACGACCTCTACCGCAGCCGCTCGGGACCCAACGGGCCCTTTAACCTCATTGCCCAAGTGCCCGTCACCACCCCGGCCTCCTTCACCTACGTCGACCGGGGGGAAGACCTGGTCGCCCGTGATGGCAACACGAGTGGGGTGCTGTCGGCTGATTCGAGCTACTGCTACCGGGTGATGACCCGCGGCCAGTACCCCCCCACCGACCCCCGTCTGGCCGGTCTGGGCCTGCTCACCAACTACTCCCAGATCCAGTGCGCCACCCCCACCGACACCGCCCGGCCCTGCCCCCCCCAGCTCGGACTCGACAGCCTCGACTGCGCCGGCCTGAGCGCCGAGAGCCTCTGCAACCAGACCAGCTTCACCAACAACCTCCGCTGGACACCCACCGGCGGGCCCACCTGTGACCCCAACGTGGTGGGTTACAACCTCTACTTTAGTCGCTACGCGGGCGACTCGCTGCGCCTGCTCACCCGGGTGCCCACCCCCACCACCAGCTTCGCCCAC
>NZ_VFIA01000175.1 GCF_014282275.1 Spirosoma utsteinense | reverse complement strand
TAAATCAACCCCTATTTCACGGCCTGTGAACCAGCCCTGGTCAGCTGGAAATTCGACCTTCAATTGGGTGTAATCATGCGACTTACCTACCCAACATTTACTCAAAAAATGAATGTAGCGGTCAGTGGTGGCCAACAGCATCGACTTCACGGTATGGGCTTTTTTTTACCGCTGTACATCTGCTTTTGGTACTCCGCATCGGCTGGCCGTTGAGTACGTTGCTCGGTGGCATCAATGAGGATAATCCCTTTTTTTGAGAAATAGGTTTTGAATTCTTCGATGCTACTGAAGGATCGTTTTGGGGCATGACCTGATGAGATTAATGCCTGCTCTAAGACAGCTATACCGATGTCTTGGTTTCGTTTTGCCGTTGAGCCATCCATGCCAGTGGTAAAGCCCAAAAGATCGTAAGAAAGCCCTGATTTAAAGCTAAATAGAGTAAAAAGAAGTAAGTCTGAGTATGTACTCAGGGCGGGTTCATCTGGGCATTCCGCCTGTCGCTCTTCAATGGATTTGTCGTAGATTTGGCGATAGGATTGCTCGAACCAACCCAGTAATTTAGCGAAGCGTT
>NZ_VFIA01000174.1 GCF_014282275.1 Spirosoma utsteinense | reverse complement strand
ATTATAGAGGTGGGTACTGGTCTGTAATATTTGTATTTTGCTTGTATGAAAGCAAAATATTTACCCAAAGAGTATGAGGTATTCCGCCGACGCTGTGTTGAGCTACACCATTTAGGCTGGAAACAAGAGGCCATTGCCGACGCATTTGGCTTAACCCAAGGTTGGGTCAGTCGTACCTTAACTAAATTTGACCAGCAAGGTGAAGCCGCCTTGCTTTATCGTAAAGCCAAGGGTGCTGCTCCTCGGTTAACTAAAGAACAGTTAGCCCAATTAGTGGAAGAGTTAAACAAAGGGCCTCAGCATCACCACTTTCCCGGTGAGATCTGGACGCGTAAGCGCGTCAAGGCTGTTATTGAGAAGTTCTTTAACGTGAGTTATGATCCTACTCAAGTGGGTCGCATCTTGAAGAAAGTAGGTTGGAGCCGCCAGAAGCCACAAAAGAAGGCTCGTCAGCAAAGTGCCGAAGCCGTCCGTGAATGGCGAGACGAGTGACTGCTGGCGCTAAAAAAAAGCCCAACAGGAGAAGCGAGTGATTCTGTATGTGGATGAGGCTGCCTGTTACTTGTTGCCATTACT
>NZ_VFIA01000173.1 GCF_014282275.1 Spirosoma utsteinense | reverse complement strand
GCCGCATTCAGGTGATTGTTGAGGGGCTGTTTGCCGAAGAAGGCAAGGTCATTTCACTGACCTGTTTCCCGTACTTAAAAAACACGACGTTATTAATTTGAATTAGTATTATACGATTCATTTTCCCACCTTTTACCTTTTATACCAAACATTATTTGAGTCTCTCCTCCCATATGAATTGCCTGCTTTCCTGTATCTTTCACATGTGCTGCAAGAGGCATTCCATAAGCTCCGCATCCAATGATAGCAATATCAAAATCAATTTCATTTATTCTACTTTTCATATAGTCTAATGCTCCGAACCAACTGTCGAATCCAGACTTCACACCATTTCCAGCCACAGATTGAACAGCTTTTAAAACCGTGATTTTAAAATCCGGCAACAATAACACATTATTAAACAACAATTTTCTTTTATTGTATTGAGCTTTTATTGATTCTTCAAAAGGATGGATTATCAATACTCTTTTACCCTTTAGAACGTGTTGGGGAATTGAAAAAGGCTGGTAGTCGTGTCACCTTTGTAGCGACCAAGCAACAAAGCCGTGACCAAACAATTTACTAAACTGACCGACTACCAGTGG
>NZ_VFIA01000172.1 GCF_014282275.1 Spirosoma utsteinense | reverse complement strand
GGTCGTGCCTTAAAAGTGGATATTAAGCTTGAAAAAGAGATGGTTAATCAGCAACCCAATCACCGTGTCGTGCATTAAAACCGACTTGGAAAAACAGATGGTGCGACGCGCTAACCGCTTGATCCGGGTTCGTAGATCCAGATGTTTGCGCTCAATGCTTTGGGTCTGATCCTTACCAGCCTGATGAATAACAGTCGGTAACAGATCGTGGTAAGCCCACCAGTAGTCGGTAAACCAGCGGCTAACGACAATACCCGATTGGGCTAAAAGGGCCAGCAACCGACCAAAACTCTCATTCGTCCGACGACCAAACAAAAACGCTACTACCTCACCTGTATCATGATCTTCCACCCACCACAGCCAGCGCGGATTACGCTTTTTCTGCACGTAAGACCACTGTTCATCAGCTTCTAAGCGAATTAACAACTTGGTTTCGGAACCGGTGTAGGCTGGGTTTACCGAAACGATTTGGGTGGCCTTTTTTTTAGTGTACTCATGACGGTGTTCATATTTATTTTCAGCACACGAGCGGTATCCCGAATCCCACTTCCGTTAAGGGCCATATCGATAACTCTCTCCTTGATGCCAGGTTCGTGTGCTTTGTGAGTGTACACTAGT
>NZ_VFIA01000171.1 GCF_014282275.1 Spirosoma utsteinense | reverse complement strand
ATAGACTTTATTGCAACGTATTAGAAACGGGCATAGGACTATAGCCAGAAAACTCCTCCCCATATTGCTCCCACCAGCTTTTGATAAACGACAGTTTATCCTTGAATTGATCAAAACCAGCATGAAAAACAGACACCAACTCATCCATATTCTTGAGCATACTCTGTTCCGTCATCCAACGCTTGACCCCCTTCCAGATCTTTTCGATGGGATTTAAATCGGGGCTGTAGGCGGGAATGTAAATGAAAAAAATACGATGCTCCCAACCCCATGTGTTCAACGCTGTATGGGTAGTCGCATTGTCCCAGAAAATGATCAGTGCAGCACCGTCTGTTTGCTGAGATTTCACCCATAAAAGGGCCTCCGTGATCGCTTCTGTTTTGCCATCGGCCAACGTAACTAACTGGCTAATGGCATTCAGTCCGTAGAACCCAAAAAAACTTTGACTGCCCCGATCTGTATTGACGACCCGGCACAAGTGGGGTTCAAAAGCCCAGAAGCGTGCATTATTGACATGGCGTTGTGCAGCCACTTCATCCGAAAAGCCCCACTTAACACGCTCAGGGTCAATACCCATTGCTTGAATAGCGTCGACGGTTGCTTTGATGCGTTGCCGAAGTTGCTCGGGGGCTTCTTCTGCCCGGTGATAATCCCGAGGGCGAGGCTTATAGAAATACATTCCTTCACGGTCTCGTAGTAGGCTGCACCAATGAGAATGACTGTAGCGAATGTGAGTGATTGAGGCGAACTCAGTAGCCAATTGGCTACTA
>NZ_VFIA01000170.1 GCF_014282275.1 Spirosoma utsteinense | reverse complement strand
TCGAATTCAAGCGATTGTAGAAGACTTATTTGCTGATTCAGGCAAAGTCATCGCGTTAAGTTGTTTTCCGTACATCAAAAATACGTCATCATCAATCTGATTTAGTATAATACTTCGGGTTTATATTTTTCAAGATAAGACAAAATTGCTTTTCTCTCGAATCTAAATAGGTCAAGAGCCCTTCCCACACGTCTACCATTGAAACTAAACGACCGTTTTCTGCATGGAATTACCACAAGTGTCAATTTATCATTTTCATAGATAAAAGCTGGACTATTATCATCCATCTCTTTATCCGTTGTAATTGCTAGTACTTTGTGTCCATCAGCTATATATTTTTGAATTAAAATACTAACAAAAGGCGCACCTTCATGCCCTTTTGGATAATTCGAAAAACTTTTAAGTTGCTCAATTGATAACAAATCATTTATAGCAATGGGAGCAATAAACCCTATAAACATTTTCAATTACGTCCAAATTTGAAAAAACTTGTAAGTCAGCATGTAAATTACGTTACCTTACTTCTCCTAAGGACTTACATAATTTTCTAAACTACACAATATAACTAAGACAATTATTACCAGTAGCAAGCCCCTTCAACTTTGTCATTATTTTGTGGAGTATCTACAGTAAATGGTCTTACCCAGTGCTCGTTGTAATATAACTTATCATATTTATACTAATTCAAATCACAGATAGCGTATTTTTGTTCTATGAAGTATGCAGATAAAATACACGAGGACGTAGACTTTCTCCAGAGAGCGGAAAAAGCGCAGAGCAATGCC
>NZ_VFIA01000169.1 GCF_014282275.1 Spirosoma utsteinense | reverse complement strand
ACATTAGTCTGCTGTTTTTCAAGCTGTTGCAGTTCGTCAACGGTCTGGCTGATTTTAGTAGCGTAATCCATAACCAAAGATACGACTTATTGAATTTGATTTAGTATAAGTCCAGCATTAAAAGGTAAGTGGAGAAATAGGATTTTACGCCATGAATTCTGTCATGCCTTAGGGCTATCGGGGCATTCAAAAAAGGCATATAAGGAAGAGCATCTACTCGGAGTGCGTTTATATGATAGTTTAGAAGCTGCCGAAAAAGATGAACTTACTGCGGCAACAATACCAGAACCTGATAAAATGGCTATTAAATTACTGTATGATAACTCAATACCAAACGGATTGAAAAGAAGCAAATTTGTTGAGTATTTAGAGAAACATAAGCAAAAAGAGAGGAAACTAAATTAAGTCTTGAATGAACCAGGGTACGCAAAAATTTAAAAATATATTAAAAATAGAAGTTATAAAAATGAGATTTATCATATAACAGAACATCAGTTATACAACATACCTTGAAAAAATGCTAGTGGTGACATTGCATATCACCACTAGCATTTTTGTATTTATTACCTATTTATGTCGCTCAATCTTCACAGACCGGGGGCTTGAACTACACAGAGTAAAGTACTCTGCAACGCTAAGAGCCACTATAACAGCGACAACGATTAACAGGCCGATCAAAATTTTACGCTTCATATCAACTTATACTAAATCAAATTCAATAAGTCGTATCTTTGGTTATGGATTACGCTACTAAAATCAGCCAGACCGTTGACGAACTGCAACAGCTTGAAAAACAGCAGACTAAT
>NZ_VFIA01000168.1 GCF_014282275.1 Spirosoma utsteinense | reverse complement strand
GTCTTCTCCGCCGTAGGGCGAGGCAGCGTTCCATTTGTCCTTCATGCCGATGGGGATAACGGCTTCGTTGGTCAGGGGCATGCCCAGGCGTGATACCTGCACGAACTTGCCGTCGTTGCCAATGTCGGCACCTGCGTAAAGTGTCTGAATCATCTGCCGACTAGCCGACGCCCATACGCCGATCACATAATCAGGATCAAGAATAGTGGCGGCCTGTGCCACGCTTTTGCCATCTTTCTGCAACAGGTTAATCGGCACTTTGATGGCAATCGTATGCACATTGAACCGGTTGAGGGCATCCTTCGGGGAGTTGACGGCATTGCCTTCGGGCCGGAAATTACCCACGTCGAACGCGCCCGCCAGATCGACAAAGAACGGGTCATCGACCGGTCCGCAGAACACTTTCTCGCCCGTGCTGGCATTGGCGATGGCCTGCTGGGCCAGGGCGTCGTAGGACGATGCGCCTAAACCAACCGTTTTGTCTTCAATACTGCGGGGACCTACGTTGGCGGGCGGCACAACACCGTTCGCTACGATGGTGGTGAATGTATTGCCACCGTCTGTGCTCTTTTCGCATTTATAGGTTGTCTTCAGGTTTTGCTGACCCAGACGAATGTAAAAGAAGGTGGTAGGGTCCTGATTCACTTTCGAAAAGGTAAACCGGTAGGTGATGTCGTCACCCGCCGTGGAGGCTTTATTCTTGATATGGATTTCATAACGAACGTTGGTGCCGAAGTCGTAAAAGTTGGGGGCACCGTCCGGTGATTCAAACGGAATGTAGTTCGCAATAATCGTGATGGTGTTCGGG
>NZ_VFIA01000167.1 GCF_014282275.1 Spirosoma utsteinense | reverse complement strand
CCTGTATCAACTAAACCATCTGGTTAATCTGATACAGTTATGGCTCATCGGAATCGCCTTCTAATTCATCGTAACAGCCTTGGGCCTCCCAAAAACCGGAGCTACCCTTAAGTTGATACAGTTTAGTCAATTTTTGATTGACAGCTTTCAAGTCGAACCGCTCAGGCTGATGAGTAAAGTACCAGGCAGGCACATTATCCTCCAGTGGATTCTCACCCGCCTGTAATCGTTCCACCAATGTGTCCAACCAGTCATAGGCCCAGTAGCGTTGCGCATCGATTCGCTGACTATACACGGTTGGGCCTCCTGTCTCCTCAGGTGGACAAGCTCGTTTACCTTCTAAGCACCGTGGATGCAGATAGCGACCATCATCCAGGGTTATGGCTTCGATCCGAAGCTGATGAACCCAGCGATCATAATAATCATAGAGATAGTGAAAGGTATCATTGGTGCGTAATCCAAAATCGCCCAGCCGAGTGATCTGAGGGATACCTAGGAACTGATCGCCTTCTGTGTAGTCGATCCCGTATTGACGGCCAAAAATCTGAAAGTAATGCAGGTGCCAATTGTCCCAGCCCATGACTAACTGGACAATATGGTGCAGCTGAACCACGGTCGTATCTCCCTTGACGACAAACCGGCGATACACTTGCGGGTTGATGTCGAGTAGATGAATTTTAAGGTGATAGAGACACTCGTAGGGTTTAGCCGGAACAGGTTCAGGTGTCGGCCGTTTTGTCTTTTTCATGGGGTGACAACAGGCTTACCCTAAAGTACGAAAATCGTTGCTCCACCCCAGGCTTTTTTATGCTCTC
>NZ_VFIA01000166.1 GCF_014282275.1 Spirosoma utsteinense | reverse complement strand
TGTCGACTCGCCCGGGACGCTGGCCGTGGATCTGGCCAACAACCGCATCCTGGTGGCGAGTGTACGCAACAACCTGCCCAGGATCGCGGCCATCAGCCTGAGCGCCCCCTATACGGTCACCACGTTTCTGACCCCAGCTCCTGTCAATGGAGCGACCTCCTCCACGCTGGCTGGCATTGCCATTCCGGGTGCACCAGCCCCTACTACCATCTCGTCTATCAATCGTGGCAGCACTAACCCGAGCAATGCTGGCAGCGTAAACTACACTGTTATCTTTGCGGCCAGCGTAACGGGTCTCACGATCAGCAATTTCGACCTTGTAACCTCCGGCGTGAGTGGAGCCACTATAAACAGTCTATCAGGTTCGGGCACTACCTACACGGTATCCGTGAACACGGGTTCAGGTAGTGGCACGTTAACGCTTCGTCTCCTGAATGCTACTGGTCTTTCGCCCAGTATCAGCACGACTCTCCCATTCACCGGTGAAACTTACACCACTGACAAAACAGCCCCTATCCCTACCATCACCTCCTCAGCGGGGAATCCGACCACGACCAGCCCCATCCCCTTCACGGTTACCTTCTCGGAATCAGTAACGGGCTTCGTGGCGGGTGATGTGACGGTGACCAATGGCACCCTAAGCGGTTTCTCAGGGAGCGGCACCACCTATACGTTCAACGTCACTCCCAGTGCCAATGGTACAGTCACAGTGAACGTACCCGCCAACGTGGCTCAGGACGCGGCCGGTAACGGCAATACCGCAGCAGCCAGCCAGTTCACCATCACCTACGCCCAACCCCTAACGGCTGCCCCGGTGGTGATCGCCCCG
>NZ_VFIA01000165.1 GCF_014282275.1 Spirosoma utsteinense | reverse complement strand
AGAGTATGTTTGGGACTATTATTTGGCCAGCCTATTGAGCAGGATTGAAATAAAGCCAATTCGTAGCATAGCCTCCGAACTTTCTATGGTTTTGTCTACGTCTCGGAATAATCGTCTCCTAAAATTGAGCCAGCCAAAGCTGCGTTCAACAGGCCAACGGTTCTTCTGCGGCACAAAGCCACGACTACTTTCTGGCTTTTGTGCTATCTCCACTTGCCAGCCATTTGACTCAACGTGCTCAATAAAACTGACTTTATAGCCGTGATCAGCAGCAATCACTTCCAGGCGAGGTACCTTACCCCTAAGTCGGTCAACCACTAACCGACCTGCCTCATTATCCGACACATTAGCTCCCGTCACGGCTAAGGACCAGGGAAGACCTAAACGATCAACGGCAATGCTGCGTTTGCGTCCATTAATTTTCTTGTTAGCATCCAAACCCGTTTCTTCTTCAATAAACTGCATAATCTTAACAGATTGACTATCAATAGCTAACAGGGATGGGGTCTCCTCCCGATGCTGTCGTTTCCGTTCCTTAACCACAAGGCTATCTAGCACTTGCTCCCAAACGCCACGTAGTTTAAACTGACGAAAGTGGTAATAAACGGTTTGCCAAGGCAGCTTTTCGCCCGTCATTTTAGGGAGTTCCCGCCATTGCACACCCGTGTAATTGAGCCACAAGATGGCGTTGATAATATCGCGTAGCGAATGCCAGCGTTGTCGTTTGTCATCCAGAATTTGTTGGATAACTTGCCATTGAGAGTCCGTTAGTGCTTGAAACGATTCGTTCATGATCTTGGAGCTTGGTAACTACAAGATAAGACGGACTCTCATTTTTAGACTATCCAAAACATACTCT
>NZ_VFIA01000164.1 GCF_014282275.1 Spirosoma utsteinense | reverse complement strand
AGAACGTGTTGGGGAATTGAAAAAGGCTGGTAGTCGTGTCACCTTTGTAGCGACCAAGCAACAAAGCCGTGACCAAACAATTTACTAAACTGACCGACTACCAGTGGGCCGCAATATCGTCTTTTCTACCCCTCAAACGCAAGAGAAAGCTCGATTTATGTGACGTAATGAATGCCATTTTATGGCTGCTTCGTACCGGTTGTCAATGGCGGAATTTACCTGGCGAGTACCCCAATTGGCAGGCGGTCTACTATTACTTTGACCAGTGGAAAACTGATGGAACCCTGGAACGAATTAACCGGGCGTTAAACCAACTGGATCGAAAACAAGAAGAACGGGAGGACTTACCATCCGTTTTTTGCGTTGATAGTCAGACTGTTAAATTAGCTCCTATGATCGGCGAGTATCGAGGCCTTGACCCACATAAGAAAGTTAACGGACGTAAGCGTCAATTCTTAGTCGATACCGGAGGGCGCTTGTGGGCGGTCCATGTACATGCGGCTAACGAGGCAGATGGACCTGCTTCACTAGTTTTAGTAAGTGATATTTTGTGGTATGGCGAGCGGGTCGAAACCGTCTTTGGTGATGGGTCCTATGGGGGTGTTTTCAGAAAAGCGCTGGCTGGTTGGGGCATTAATTTCGTGCGTGGTTCGCGGCCTGAATCGGCTCAGGGCTTCGTTCCTGTTGCCAAGCGGTGGGTCGTAGAGCGGAGCATTGCCTGGACCAACTTTTTCCGGCGGATCGTCAAAGACTACGAGTACACGCTATCTTCTTCGGTTGGTTGGCTGCTTTTAGCCAACATTCAGATCATGTTGCAACGAATCAAACCAACACCCCCAATATAATTCCCCAACACCTTCT
>NZ_VFIA01000163.1 GCF_014282275.1 Spirosoma utsteinense | reverse complement strand
AGAACGTGTTGGGAAATTGAGAAAGGTTGAGGGTCGTGCCAACTTTGTGGTCGCCAAACGACAAAGTCATGACCAAACAGTGGGAGCCACTGACCGACCTCCAATGGGCCGCAATTTCGGCTTTTTTCGACCTTCAGCGCAAACGCAAACACGAATTACGTACTATCATGGATGCCATTTTCTGGCTCTTACGCACCGGCTGTCAGTGGCGAAACTTGCCGCCCAACTTCCCCCACTGGCAGGCCGTATACTATTATTTTGATCGCTGGAAAAAAGCCGACTACTTTGAACACATCAACGCGACTCTCAACCAACTCGATCGACAACAAGCCGACCGTGAGCCTTTGCCTTCGGCGGCAAGCATTGATACACAATCGGTTAAACTTGCTCCTATGATTGGTGAATGGCGGGGTCTGGATGCCAATAAGAAGGTCAATGGGCGTAAACGGACCTTTGTGGTGGACACACAGGGGCGGCTTTGGGTGGCCGATGTAGATGCGGCCAACCGGGCTGATGGCTCATTGGGCAAAGCCTTAGTTGTAGCTATTCTCTGGCGGGTGGGCGAACGCCTGGAAAAGATGTTCGGCGATCAAGCTTACAATGGTGTATTCGCCAAAGAGCTTGACCGGTGGAGTATCGATTTTGAGAAAGCGTCACGGCCTGAATCAACACAAGGTTTTGTGCCGGTGGCCAAACGATGGGTAGTAGAACGGAGCATTGCCTGGACGAACTACTTTCGGAGAATCGTCAAAGACTACGAGCATACAGTATCTTCTTCGGCCAGTTGGCTGTATCTGGCCAATAGCCAGATCATGTTACAACGAATCGAGACTTATTGCCAAATATGATTTCCCAACATGTTCTAAA
>NZ_VFIA01000162.1 GCF_014282275.1 Spirosoma utsteinense | reverse complement strand
AGAGCTTGTTGGGGAATTGATAAGGACTGGTAGCCGAGTCAACTTTGTATCGACCAAGAAACAAAGTAATGACCAAACAGTGGCAACCACTGACCGACTACCAGTGGGCAGCAATTTCGCCTTTTTTTAACCTTCAGCGCAAGCGTAAACACGAATTACGTGCTATCATGGACGCCATTTTCTGGCTCTTACGCACCGGCTGTCAGTGGCGAAACCTGCCGCCCAACTTTCCCCACTGGCAGGCCGTATACTACTACTTTGATCGCTGGAAAAAGGCCGACCACTTTGAACACATCAACGCAGCTCTCAACCAGCTCGACCGACAACAAGCAGACCGTGAACCCTCACCTTCGGCGGCAAGCATTGATACACAATCAGTTAAACTTGCCCCTATGATCGGTGAATTACGAGGGCTGGATGCCAATAAGAGGGTCAATGGACGTAAACGCACCTTTGTGGTGGACACGCAGGGGCGGCTTTGGGTGGCCGGTGTGGATGCAGCTAACCGAGCTGATGGCTCATTGGGCAAAGCCTTAGTTGTAGCTATTCTCTGGCGGGTGGGCGAACGACTGGAAAAGATGTTCGGCGATCAAGCGGCATCGGCCGTCCGACTACAACGGCGTATTTGCCCAAGAGCTTGACCGTTGGAGTATCGATTTTGAGAAAGCGTCGCGGCCTGAATCAGCACAAGGTTTTGTGCCGGTGGCCAAACGATGGGTAGTAGAACGGAGCATTGCCTGGACAAACTACTTTCGGAGAATTGTCAAAGACTATGAGCATACCGTATCTTCTTCGGTCAGTTGGTTGTATCTGGCCAATAGCCAGATCATGTTACAACGAATCGAGACTTATTGCCAAAGATGATTTCCCAACATACTCT
>NZ_VFIA01000161.1 GCF_014282275.1 Spirosoma utsteinense | reverse complement strand
GGAGGTAGGGGTGGTAGCGGTGCCCACCAGCATGAAGGCTTTGGCCGTGGCGGGGAAGTGGCCCTGCAGGCTGATGGCCTGGCCGGGCAGGGCCGTGGCGGTCGTGTTGAAAAGGGCCAGCTGCGCCGATGCCGATTGAACGCTAAAAATCAGTAAAAGACAGACTATTAGTTTGAGTGACACGTAACGGTGAAGCATACTATTAGTGCGTTTAAAATGTATAGTTTCTATTATTTGTTAGCAAAACTAAATTAATAAATACTATTTGTTACCATTTTACTGTAAAAATAAACACAATTGATTGTTTTATATAACATTTAATACTATTTTGATATTAATATGAATATAATATTAACTAATAATCAGTTTTAGTATCATAGCATTACTATTTTACTATTAAATTAACATATGACTAAATGCGTAAGACTTTTTCTGATGTGTTAATTAATATATGTTATCTATTTATTACTATACTAACAATCAAGCCTTTGCACCCTTTTACCGTTCGCTTCCAAGTCTAAGTCAATTGATAATCGGGGTAATTTATTGGGCGTATCGAATAAAAAAGGTGGTGTAATCATTGATAATCTTGTTTGACCAAATTCCAAAATAATTGGTGAGAATAAGTAAAAAAGGCTTTCAACAGCTTTAGAAGCTATTTTCCAGACGAAACACAGCTTGTGCTTATGCTAAACAGTTATATATTATTACTATGTTAATTTTATTGCTGAGTCGTTATGTATTACCTGAAACGGAAAATTTAAGCAATGGTCCATTGCTGAATGTGCTTCGAACGGGGCAACAAGGAGTCAGGCGAATGTGATTTTAACGATCTATGGCATACTAGTAAATACAGGGCTTTCTCATAAAAGCCTTTTCACTCTCATGAAGTCGAATAATTCAGTTATTCTGTCGCTAAAGCGGTCCATTTGATGGGTCATGCTGGTGCTCAAACGGTCTAGTA
>NZ_VFIA01000160.1 GCF_014282275.1 Spirosoma utsteinense | reverse complement strand
GCGAAGCGTTGATGGTCTAAACCGGTGGCCGACCGCCATTGGCGGTCAGTTTTTAAAGCCTTAATTGAGAGATTCATAAAGCAAAATTATGCCATTGCAACAAGTCTATTCAGGCAAAGTCATCGCGTTAAGTTGTTTTCCGTACATCAAAAATACGTCATCATCAATCTGATTTAGTATAAGTATAGATAATTTGAAAGATGAGATAAAGGCAACATTTGAATCTTTGGTTGATATAGCTTCTGAATATAAGAAAAAAATTAGTATAGTTGATCATAAGTTATCCGAATTTGAAAATTTCTATTCAAAATACCCAGATATTGATGAAAATCTAGAAGAAATTTCAAATTTCATAGGAAAGGTTGCAGAAAACGTTGAAAAATCAAATGTAAGTTTGATAGCTCTAAATAAAAGAAAGAAAGAGATAGATGATATACATAGAGAAATATTTGGCTACCAGCAAACCAATGAAGATGACGAAATAACTAAAGTGGAAGGTCTCAAAGATGAACTAGAAAAATCCTATCAAAAAATAACATCAGATATTAAGGATACATTTGATAAAATAAACCAAATTAATTCTAACTATGAGATAAAGTATGCTGATTTTGAAAACGGTCACAAATCCAAGTATGAAAAGATAAACAACGAGATAAACAGCTTATTGCCGAGAGCCTTAACAGCAGGACTGAGTGCTGCGTTTTCCAGCAAACGACAGGATGAAATACAAGAATCAAAAAATTTACAAGATAATTTCACCAAAGGGATATATATTTTAATAGGAGTCAGCTTGTTGCCAGTTGCCGTAAGTATTTGGTCGTTATTTGAGGGGATTTCGCTAGAAGAGGTGATATTAAGGCTACCAAGATTAGTCTTATACTAATTCAAAATCATAAAGACGCATTCAGAATGTAGGGAAAGCAAGTCAACTCGATGACTGTCTGCCGACCCGTGAATAACGCTTCAAGAACAGCCCGCAAACG
>NZ_VFIA01000159.1 GCF_014282275.1 Spirosoma utsteinense | reverse complement strand
AATCAGCAAATAAGTCTTCTACAATCGCTTGAATTCGAGCTTGTGCCTCTGTCAAACTCGAAAATACCCGATGTTTTAATTGCTGACGAACGGATTTAAACACACGCTCGACGGGGTTCAATTCAGGACAGTAAGGCGGCAATTTCTTGAATGTTAACTTTGCCTTGTTGAATAAATCAGCTTTATGGGCCTTAGCACCATCGGCCACAAAAAGCGATTTACCCGTTAGACAACCGTCTACTTGTTGGATAAACCAGCCAAACCAGTGCGCATTTAGCTTAGGCAGAAAAGCCGCGTATCCCTGTCCGTTAAAGGGGCATAAAGTCAAATACAGGTAAACGTTTTCATAGCCAATCCGGATGGGTGAAATCGGTCGATGGCCCATAGGGGACCACTTTCGTCCTAGTTCAGTACGTGTTCCTGCCCGTAATTCATCATGATAGAAAACGGCTTGGTCGGTAAAGTTGGCCCTTACCTGAGCAAACTCTTTTTAAAAATCTCAATGGCCCCCGGTGCCTGTTCGATATGCACCGGCCGGCCGGTTTTAGGCTTGATCTTCAATCGTTTACATAGATCAAAAACGCCACCAAGGGTATACTCGACTCCTAAGCTACCCGCCAGATAAGCTTGAATGTCAGCTAGTGTTTGCGCCTGATCATCGAGCAAAAATCGCCGGAGATGGCTAATTTGAGTAGTGGATAGCTTGCCAAAATAGGTAGCCTTTCGAGGTTGCAATAAGGTTTCAAGTCCCTTTTCTTGATAGGTTTTCCAGACCCGCTGTGCCTGTCTTAAACTCAGATTAACCCGTTTAGCGGCCTCTGTTTGGGTACTGCATTGGCCCGACTTCAACAATCGTAAGAAGCGGACATGATCCCTACACTGAGCTTTATATTGTTGTTTTTCAATGGTTTGCAACAAATCCAAGTCTTCCTTGATTTTAGTCGAGTAATTCATCCCACTAATATACGACATGAAGCTTCTGATTTAGTAT
>NZ_VFIA01000158.1 GCF_014282275.1 Spirosoma utsteinense | reverse complement strand
TATTACCCCGCTATTCTTCGGGTTCTGGACGGCGTACTGAGTATAGACCCGAAAAACTTCGAGGCAACGACGTTCAAGTCATCGGTAAAAATGTCGCAGCACCAGTTTGCTGAAGCCCGCGAATTAGCGGAGAAAGCCCGCCAGATCAACCCCAACAACGCGTATGTCTATGGCGTGCTGGTCGATGCCAATGTGGAGTTGGGAAATTATGAGGAAGCCGTTGCTATGTCCGATAAAATGCAGGCGCTGAAACCATCGCTGGAATCGTATTCCCGAGCCTCATACCTACGAGAAATTTACGGTAACTACCCCAGTTCTATTGAGGCTATGAAATTAGCCGTTCAGGCTGGTTTACCCGGTTCGGAGCCGCAGTGCTGGAGTAAGAATACCCTCGCACACCTCTATGAAACAACGGGACAGTTGGATAAAGCAGAGCAGCAGTATGACGGTATTCTAAGCGTTCGGCCTAGTTATGCATTCGCGCTTCGGGGCAAAGCCCAGGTTTACAAAGCCAGAAAAGAGTATGACAAGGCGCTGACAGAGCTGGAGAAAGCAGCCAGGATTATGCCTGAGTTCTCGTTCCACGAAGAGATGGCCGAGATTTATGCGTTGCAGGGCGATAAAGACAAAGCACAGCGCAAATACGTTGAGGTAGCAAAAATGCTGGATGAAGACGCCCGGTCGGGTCACTCCGTCGATCTGGAACTGTGCAAACTCTACACCAAAACGGGCCAGTTGGACTCAGCCCTCGTCTACGGTATGCGGGAGTACCAGAAACGTCCGAAAAACATCGACGTTAATCACGCTTTAGCCTGGGTTTATTTCAACCAGAAAAACGTACCAAAAGCGCAGGAGCACATGCGGGTGGCTCTCCGTACGGGCCTTAAAGACCCCGAATTGTTACAGCGTGCCGGCGCTATCGCCAAAGCGATGGGCAATGCCGAAGCCAGCAACAAACTAATTGCCGACGCCCGCAAAACAAATCCAAATTT
>NZ_VFIA01000157.1 GCF_014282275.1 Spirosoma utsteinense | reverse complement strand
GGTGCTGAGCCCTTTGCGCCGAACGGCATCTTGGTTGCCACAGTAGCGGCATGAGACGACGAGTGTTACCATGCAATAAAGACGAAGAGTCCACGGTTACGTCACGACCATAAGTACGAAGTAATAAATCAGATTGATAAAAATGGTCAGGGTCAAGGTTTAGAGAAAAAAGATGATCGTTTTTATTCAATTATTGTAAGCCCAAGCCAAGCCGAACTTGCCGTTATCGGTAACGATTCACAAAGGTTAAAAGAATACACGCGCAATGTTATGGAAAATTATGCATCAAACTTTTGCAACAGTAAAGGGGAGAACAGGGATCTAAATAGTAAGGACTTAGTATGGTACGCTAAGATTGAACATGAACGCAAACACGGTTTTGATTCACCAGAAGTAAAGGCAGGTTTAGCGGAATCTGGTGACCTGAAAGAAGGAGATCAACGACACATACATATTGTAGTTTCCCGATGTCAAGCACGAGAAAACCGTCATGTAATTGGCGTAGAGCAACAACAGCAAAAAGAACGGACAACTCAGTTAAGTCCTACTGTCAACAATCAAAAAATGTTTGATCGTGATGCTTTCTATCGATCCAACGAGCAGAGTTTTGATAATCGCTTTGACTACGTTCGTAACCGTGAAGAATCGTATGATTATTGTAATACGTTAAAGAATGGAACCAGACAAGTCTACGATCAAGCAATAAAGCGAGACCAAATAGAAAGAAGTAAAGAACAGAATTTAGAAAAAAGTCAGCGATTGGGAATGAGTTTTTAATATTTTCAACCCTTTACGTTTTGAAAACATGAACTTCAAAAATAGAAATCGCGGTGCAGTGGCTACAATCAGAAACATTGTCATTGCTCTTGTGCTGTACTTCGTAATAGCTAGGGCAGGGCTTTCTCATAAAAGGGTAAAGAGCCGATAAGTAGACATCTTTGAGGTGTTCTAAATCTCGCCAAGATGACCCTTACCGACTCTTTCCAGCCCCAAGATAAGGCC
>NZ_VFIA01000156.1 GCF_014282275.1 Spirosoma utsteinense | reverse complement strand
CTAAAATCAGCCAGACCGTTGACGAACTGCAACAGCTTGAAAAACAGCAGACTAATGTCGCCAATCGCGATTACGTCCGCTTCATTCGTTTGCTCAAAGAGAAACAGGCTAACTCTCAAAAACAAGCGGCTCAACTCATCAATCTCGGCTTACGGCAGGGACAACGCATCTGGGCCAAATACCTCAGCGAGGGCCTCGAGGCCCTCATCGAAGTCCGAAGCCAACCCTATGTTGGCAAACTTTCCTTCACTCAGATCAGCCATTTACGCCAGTTTCTCTACGATGACCAGGCTCATTCGTTGGCTGATGTGCAGGCTTATCTGGCAGGCAGTCATGGGGTCAATTACACCATCGGCGGGGTCTCAGCGGTCTGTAAACGACTAAAAATCAAGAAGAAAACAGGGAGGCCTGTTCATATCTGCCAAATGCCGGATGCGGTCGAGACCTACAAAAAAAATTTGCCAACCTAGCCGCTGACTTTGCCCCGGAACGCATTCTGTTTCAGGATGAGCTACGGGCGGGTACCCGCACTGATACGGGTCAGAAGTGGTCGCCAATGGGTTACCGGCCCTATACCCCGGTGCAGATTGGCTATGAGAGTTTGTATCTGTACCTGGCCCTGTGTCCCTTCTCGGGGCAGGGCTACGCGGCTTTTCTGCCCAAACTGACGGGCGAGTGGTTCGGTTGGTTTGTGGGTCAGATCAATAGCCAGGTATCGGGCAAACACTTATTGGTAGCCGATGGCAGTAGGGCGCATAAACGGGAAGCGTTTGCAGAAACACAATTGACTTTTAGCAAGCTACCGCCCTATTGTCCTGAACTCAATCCGGTGGAGCGTGTCTTCAAGGAAGTTCGCCAAGGCTTGAAGGCCCGGGTATTTAGCAGTTTAGCCCAAGCTGAGCAACGTTTGCGGGCTGTTCTTGAAGCGTTATTCACGGGTCGGCAGACAGTCATCGAGTTGACTTGCTTTCCCTACATTCTGAATGCGTCTTTATGATTTTGAATTAGTAT
>NZ_VFIA01000155.1 GCF_014282275.1 Spirosoma utsteinense | reverse complement strand
GCAGATTAGTAACTTATTGGGCATCAGCATTGCTACGGTTTATAACCTACGAAAACGCTACCGAGAAAATGGACTGGAACGGGCTATTAGTGAGAAAGCCCGGCCGGGTCAACCCCGCAAGGTTACTCAGCAGGTGGAAGCTCAGATCACCCAACTGGCTTGTAGTGTGGCCCCTGATGGCCGTACTCGCTGGACAGCGGCCCTGATTAATGAGCGATTAGTCAAACTCGACATCCACATTGATGACGAGTCGGTGCGGTTGGCCTTAAAAAAAGTAAGCTCAAACCATGGCTCAAAAAGCAATGGTGTATCGGCCAGATAGACGGGGAATATCTAGCTAAAATGGAGGATGTTCTGTGCCTCTACAGTCAACCCGCTCAGATCAATCGGGCACGGCTCTGTTTTGACGAGCGACCCTGCCAATTACTTGACGATGTGGTAGCTCCCCTGTTGGTCAAGGCGGGTAAAGCCGCTAGGGAGGACAATGAGTATGTTAGACAAGGAACGTGTGTGGTTTTGCTCGTATACGATATGGACACTGGTCAACGCTACACGCAAGTGCGTGAGCAGCGTACTAAGGTGGATTACGCCGAGTTTATACACCAACTAGTGTCAACTCATTATGCTGACTTTGAGTACGTTGACTTAGTGCAAGATAATTTAAACACACACAAGTACGGTTCGTTTTATGAACATTTGCCCCTGAATCAAGCTCGTACAATGAGCCGTAAGCTGGTGTTTCATTTTACTCCTAAACACGGCTCGTGGTTGAACATGGCTGAGATCGAGTTTTCCGCCTTAGCGCGCCAATGCCTCAACAAACGAATCGGTAGTCTTGATGAACTGGCTCGTCAAGTAAGCTTATGGACTGATGAGCGCAACGAGCGTTCGGTTCGGGTGCATTGGAGTTTTACAGTGGCCAGCGCTGGAGATAAACTTAAAAGCTGGTATGAGAAAGTTAACCCAATAAATAAATCAGTCAATTCTAATTATTAAGTTGGAAGAGTACTAG
>NZ_VFIA01000154.1 GCF_014282275.1 Spirosoma utsteinense | reverse complement strand
CTCGAATTCAAGCGATTGTAGAAGACTTATTTGCTGATTCAGGCAAAGTCATCGCGTTAAGTTGTTTTCCGTACATCAAAAATACGTCATCATCAATCTGATTTAGTATAATTACATCTTTTCCTGTAATACGATAGCCTAAATTGAGTTGAACGAAGTCGGGTCTGTTTGTGCTAGCCAAATTACCCAATAAAAAAATAGTGCTACCAACAAACCACCGTTTGTAAGTACTGTCTTGTTTGGCATATTGTGCATTCCCCTGTAAACAGCTTGTTAAAACCAAAACAAGTCCAATCCATAAAATTTTCT
This sequence comes from Spirosoma utsteinense, assembly GCF_014282275.1. Classification (GTDB taxonomy): domain Bacteria; phylum Bacteroidota; class Bacteroidia; order Cytophagales; family Spirosomataceae; genus Spirosoma; species Spirosoma utsteinense. The sequence goes on along the minus strand of NZ_VFIA01000154.1, from coordinate 704 downwards.
TTTGCATATCTTTGTTAATTAACGTTAAACGATACTGCAAAAGTAGATTGGAAAGTTGCTTGAATTCGTTCACTTAAGTTAAGAAATGTATCTCAACTTTTATTATTTCAATAATTCTTGCTCTTAGCCTGTTTAATGATTGTGTTTTAGGCCTAAATAACTTGCTAATTGGTGTTGTGGATATGTTTAAGTGTCGGTAAAATTACTAGAAATTAAACCCAAAATGAAGTCCGGGTTCATAACCGAAGTATTTAGGCCATTTACTTTCCACTAATTCAAAAGATTGTGGTACATTAGTTTGTACAGGCCAATGCGTCAAACCAATAGATGGTTCTATAAAGAAACGGTTTTTAAATAGTTTGACCTGGTAACCCAAACGGTAGGTCATGAATAATGTGTATCCATTTGCAATCTTTTTATCATCCTCATCTATATATTTTTGAAAAGCATTCATTGCATGAACGCCTGTATATAATCCTTTCCACCAAAAACGGTTGTAGGCTAATCCAATTACTTTTTGGCGTACAAATCCGGGATAGTTTTCTCCCGGTGCATCAAATGATTTTCCCCAAGGAATACCTAATGGCCAAGTAAACTTATACTAAATCAAATTCAATAAGTCGTATCTTTGGTTATGGATTACGCTACTAAAATCAGCCAGACCGTTGACGAACTGCAACAGCTTGAAAAACAGCAGACTAATG
>NZ_VFIA01000153.1 GCF_014282275.1 Spirosoma utsteinense | reverse complement strand
GTAGCAACCGGCACTTCGATCACGATGGAATGGCAGTTGAATTTCGCGACCGCATCCCGGCCGCTGTTTTGCCGTACGTTACCGACGTCGAAAATACCGCCCAGATCGACAAAGAACGGGTCATCGACCGGTCCGCAGAAAATCTTTTCACCAGTCGAAGCGGTCATGATTGACTTCTGAACCAGTTCTTCGTACGATGACGCTCCCAGGCCAACCGTTTTGTTTTCAATACTGCGGGGTCCAATATTGGGTGGGGCTACCGCGCCATTGCTGATGATGGTCGTGAACGTGTTACCCCCGTCCATGCTGCGCTCGCAGGTGTAGGTTGTCTTCAGGTTCTCCTTACCTAAGCGAATCAGGAAGAACGTGGTCGGGTCCTCATTGACGCGCTTGAATGTAAACCGGTACACTATGTCTGAACCGTTGGTCGATGCATTGTTGTCGACGTGAACTTCATACCGGATGTTCTCACCAAACGAGTACCAGTTGGGGCCGCCAGCCGGATGCTCAAACGGGATGTAGTTGGCAATCAAGACAATGTTTTCCGGGTTGGTTGTGCTCTTGAACGCATACAGGTCGGTATTATCGGCCAGGGGATCGTTCGAGATCAGCGGTGCTTCGCGGTGCGATGAAGCGACAGCGCTCAGGGGCTGCAGAAAGCTGAAGGCCAGCGCGGCTACCAGATATAAAAAGTTTTTCATGTTTTCGTATGTTGTGGTCGTGACGGTTAGAATCTGGCTTTAACAGGGTAGTCAAATCCTCTCCACGGATTTTGTACGTAGGGGAAGTTTCCTCTCAGTTCTACGTCATTCTTGGTAGGCCCGGAATTGAATGTCAGCACGTTAACGAGATTTGGCGTAACTGGACTGGGCGTTGTGCCCGGCGTGAAGTCGTCGTACCACAACCCAATGGCTGCCAGCACTACACCCCCCACGGCCTGTAGCTCAATGGTGGTGACGTCATCCTCCAGCCGGCGTCCGTTGGGGAAGCCATCCATGTTTGGAATGAACTGCATGGCCGTCGAGCCGTTGAAGCGGGCATCGGTC
>NZ_VFIA01000152.1 GCF_014282275.1 Spirosoma utsteinense | reverse complement strand
ATACTAATTCAAATTAATAACGTCGTGTTTTTTAAGTACGGGAAACAGGTCAGTGAAATGACCTTGCCTTCTTCGGCAAACAGCCCCTCAACAATCACCTGAATGCGGCTTTGCGCGTCTTGTAAACAGTCAAATACTTTGTTCTTCAACTGCTTACGAACTTCCTTGAAGAAACGCTCCACGGGATTCAATTCTGGGCAGGCCGCTGGTAAACGTTCGAAGATCAGCTTCCTTTCATCAAACAGATCAATTCGGTGAGCAGTAGCCCCATCAGCGATAAACAGCGATTTAGGCCCGACACAGGCTTGAACCTGCTCAACAAACCACCCAAACTGTTCGCTATTCAGGTGGGGCAAAAAAGCAGCGTATCCCTGCCCGCTAAAAGGACAAAGCGTCAGATACAAATACGTATTTTCATAGCCAATCCGCACCGGTGCCAACGGGCGATGGCCCATAGGCGTCCATTTACAGCCTAACTCGGTGCGGGTGCCCGCCCGCAACTCATCGTGAAACAAAATGGCCTCATCGGCAAAGTCGGCTCGTAACTCGCTAAATCTTTTTAAAAAAAGCAATCGCCCCTGGCCTCTGGCGCACATTCACCGGACGGCCAGTCTTTTGTTTTATCTTGAGTCGCTTACAGAGCGCACTCACTCCACCAATGGTGTACTCGACTCCTAAACTGCCCGCCAAATAGGCTTGAATATCTTCGAGTCGTTGAGCTTGGTCATCAAAGAGAAATTGCCGGAGATGACTTATCTGAACACTACTCAACTTACCCAAACTATGTCGGGTAGGCTTGACCATCAGGGCTTGGAAACCACCTTGCTGATAGGTATGCCAGAGTCGTTGAGCATGGCGCTGGCCAAGGCCAATCGCTTCACCAGCCGCACTCTGGGTGTTAGCCCGGCCCGTTTTCAAGAGTTTCAGGAAGCGAATTCGATCCCGGTTGATGGCATTGCTCTGCGCTTTTTCCGCTCTCTGGAGAAAGTCTACGTCCTCGTGTATTTTATCTGCATACTTCATAGAACAAAAATACGCTATCTGTGATTTGAATTAGTAT
>NZ_VFIA01000151.1 GCF_014282275.1 Spirosoma utsteinense | reverse complement strand
TTATTGATGCGTGAGTAAGTCCATTAATGTTTGTGCTTTGGGTTTTTATGGCTACCTACAAACAGGCAGATTACGAAGCGCTGCGGCATCGCTGTGTCGAACTCAAACAAGCAGGCTGGAAGCAGGCCGGTATTGCCCGGGCGTTTGGTCTGACACCCGCCTGGGTTAGTCAGACGCTCAAAACCTTTCGCCAACAGGGGGAGGCCGGCTTGATAACTGGCAAACGGACCGGAGCACCACCCCGGCTGACGATGGAGCAACTTGATGAGCTAACTACGGAGTTGACTAAAGGCGCTGAGCATCACGGCTTTTCAGGCCAGGTCTGGACCCGGCTACGCATCAACCAGGTTATCGACAAACTCTTTGGCGTCAGCTACGATCCGTCTCAGATCGGCCGACTACTCAAGAAGGTGGGCTGGAGTCGCCAAAAACCTGCTCGCCTAGCTCGCCAACAGGATCCCCAGGCTGTTGTCAATTGGCACGAAGAACGGCTGCCCGCCCTCAAAAAAAGCCCAAATTGAAGGGCGGACGATTCTCTACGTGGATGAAGCCGCTTGTTATTTATTGCCTTTCGTAGCCCATAGCTGGGCTCCTCGTGGTCAAACACCTTTGCTTGTGGAACAGGCCGGTCGAGCTCACCTCAATCTGATTGCCGCTATTGCCCCAAACGGTCGCTTGTATCTGGCGGGTCAAGATCAGCCTTTTGACAGCGAAGCGATTAGCTGGTTCTTAGGCAAGCTTTGTTGGCATTACCGACGTCGAAACCTGCTGGTTATTTGGGATGGAGCGGCCATCCATCGTTCGCAGACCGTCAAAGATTGGCTTCACCGTCGACCTGGTCGAGTGCATCTAGAGCGTTTACCGGCTTATAGTCCCATGCTCAATCCGGTCGAATTAGTCTGGAGCCAACTTAAGCGATCGCTGAAAAATCGAATTTTTACTAGCCTGAACTCGCTCCAAGCCGCCGTGCTGGAAGAGGTTCATTATTTACAGGCTGATCGCAAACGCATCCGTTGTTTTTTTCGCAAAAAGGAAATCGCTTTCTTCACAGACTAATTCACGGATCTATAA
>NZ_VFIA01000150.1 GCF_014282275.1 Spirosoma utsteinense | reverse complement strand
CCGAGACGTAGACAAAACCATAGAAAGTTCGGAGGCTATGCTACGAATTGGCTTTATTTCAATCCTGCTCAATAGGCTGGCCAAATAATAGTCCCAAACATACTCTAAGAGTAATTACGTCCATGCGCTTAAGATAGCGTTACCTATTACCACGTTTACAACAGAATAAAACTCTCATCCAGTTCTTATTTCGTAGGATAAATCGTGAGCAAAAGTCTTTCTTACTTTGGTCAAAACGGTATGAATATGAAATCCATCGCATTTTTACTCATTAGTATGCTCTTAGGAAATTTATCTGCGCGCTCCCAGTCAGTAAGTCAGTTTAGTATCCAAGCTGGTTATTTGTATTCCACCCCTACATTTACCCGAACGACTTACTACCTAATCGGCCTCCCAGATTTTGAGCCAAAACCGGGATTTTATGCCGGTATTAGCTATGAGCATTCTTTATCCCCTTTAGTCACTAGTCAGATAGAGTTTACCTATCAGCAAAAAGGACATACAGTGAAAAATGCCTTTCCTGATGAGAAATTCGGTAATGCTTTTCGCTACTTAAGTATTACCCCAATGGTTGGTATTACACCTATTAAAAACTTGCGTTTCTTAATCGGACCTCAAATTAATTGGTTGATTGACAGATCAATAAACGGAGCGGAGACTTCACAAAGTAAATCAGCAAATCGTCGGTTTGAATTTGGGTTAATGGGTCGTGGTAGCTACCAGTTTTACCGAGTGGGTTTAAGCGTTAGTTATTTTGAAGGGCTTACAGCTTATTATAAATCCAATTTTTTTTATTTAACCAATCAGAATTGGCAATTGGGGTTACATTACCAGCTTGATAAGAAATAACCACACTAAATTTTACAATAAAAGGTGAGGCATTGTTCTCAGGCTGTTTCTTAACGAAGTCAGATAACATGAACTGTGTTAAGGGAATAAATAAAGATATAAGCACTATTTTTATTTGCACTCTTATACTAAATCAAATTCAATAAGTCGTATCTTTGGTTATGGATTACGCTGCTAAAATCAGCCAGACCGTTGACGAACTGCAACAGCTTGAAAAACAGCAGACTAATGTCGCC
>NZ_VFIA01000149.1 GCF_014282275.1 Spirosoma utsteinense | reverse complement strand
CCCGAACACCATCACGATTATTGCGAACTACATTCCGTTTGAATCACCGGACGGTGCCCCCAACTTTTACGACTTCGGCACCAACGTTCGTTATGAAATCCATATCAAGAACAAAGCCTCCACGGCGGGTGACGACATCACCTACCGGTTTACCTTTTCGAAAGTAAATCAGGATCCTACCACCTTCTTTTACATTCGTCTGGGTCAGCAAAACCTGAAGACAACCTACAAATGCGAAAAAAGCACAGACGGTGGCAATACATTCACTACTATCGTAGCGAACGGTGTTGTGCCGCCCGCCAACGTAGGTCCCCGCAGTATTGAAGACAAAACGGTTGGATTAGGTGCATCGTCCTACGACGCCCTGGCCCAGCAGGCCATCGCCAATGCCAGCACGGGCGAGAAAGTGTTCTGCGGACCGGTCGACGACCCGTTCTTTGTCGATCTGGCGGGTGCGTTCGACGTGGGTAATTTCCGGCCCGAAGGCAATGCCGTCAACTCCCCGAAGGATGCCCTCAACCGGTTCAATGTGCATACGATTGCCATCAAAGTGCCGATCAACCTGTTGCAGAAAGACGGCAAAAGCGTGGCACAGGCCGCCACTATTCTTGATCCTGATTACGTGATCGGCGTATGGGCGTCGGCTAGTCGGCAGATGATTCAGACACTTTACGCGGGTGCCGACATTGGCAACGACGGTAAGTTCGTGCAGGTATCACGCCTGGGCATGCCCCTGACCAACGAAGCCGTCATCCCCATCGGCATGAAGGACAAATGGAACGCTGCCTCGCCCTACGGCGGAGAAGACCTCCAGTTCGCCAAGTACTTCACCAACCCTGAACTGGCCCTTTACATGGACGACTCCCAGTTCGGCACTGCCGTCCCTTCGCTGAACGCCCTGCGTATCCAGAGCAAGTCGCTGGGCGCGTTTGACTTCCGCAATGGCAAGCCCGGTCTGTTTGGGCTCAAAGGCAACGCGGCCCTCAACGGCACGGCCCTTTCGGAAGCCGCTTTCGGGGGCATTCTGCTGCCCGACAACAAGAGTCCCCGCGCCGTCGACCTGCTGCCAATCTTCTACACGGGGGTGCCTAACCTGGCACCT
>NZ_VFIA01000148.1 GCF_014282275.1 Spirosoma utsteinense | reverse complement strand
CGCGTCGCACCATCTGTTTTTCCAAGTCGGTTTTAATGCACGACACGGTGATTGGGTTGCTGATTAACCATCTCTTTTTCAAGCTTAATATCCACTTTTAAGGCACGACCTAGTACTGTACAAAGAATGGTGTAAATACTTCGCGCTTGTTGTGTTAAGTATTTTTTGAGTAAGTCGACGCCATTGGGTAAGTCGAGTAAAAATTAGCTACAATCGGTCTCCAACTGCGCTTTAACTAAAATACCCAAAAATTAACTTGAGCTATGAACTAACTACGTACCGGACTGGGTCGCCGATGCGAGCACTTTTATATATCACTCACTCGGCAGAGCCTAACGAGAACGGGGGGTATCTATTTGTAGGTTTGGGTGCCGCTCTGCAATGACCGCCAACGTTTTGGGGCTTGGCGAAGTGGGGGAATTAGAAGAACAAATGTTCGATTTAGCACTTCTGCCCCCATTTTGCCAAACCCCTGTTAGCTGTAGTTTTTTATTTGTCAAGTCCATATTTCTGTCCATAGTCTTTAACTGTCAATAAGAACTGTGGATTTATTCTATTGTTTAGTAGTCCTTCGTATTCTCTTTTAGCTTTGTCTAATTGTTTAAGCTCGCCATAAATTATTAATTTTCCTAAAGGGGTCATCATCATATCTGCTTTATCTAATTCTTGAAGCATTTTTTCAGTGCTATTCAGTCGGTCAAAATATGGCAAAATGTAATCTGTTAAATTTTTTTTCATTTCGCTAATTAGTTGTTGCTCGTCAGTTTGTTCTTTAATATCATACCAAGCGTCGTGTTGGTTTCGCAAGTATCCAATTCTTTTCCTTATCAAACATTCGGGTTCAGTCGGATAGTCTGGAAGTCCTTTGTCGCTGTAATTATAAAATGCAAGCCAATATTCAGGGACAAATATCCCTGTGTTTATAGTAAAACTAATACTGTCTTTATTGCCAAATGAATTTTTCTGAACATTAATAATTTGACCAACGGTTTCAAGTTTCGGTCGTGACGTAACCGTGGACTCTTCGTCTTTATTGCATGGTAACACTCGTCGTCTCATGCCGCTACTGTGGCAACCAAGATGCCGTTCGGCGCAAAGGGCTCAGCACC
>NZ_VFIA01000147.1 GCF_014282275.1 Spirosoma utsteinense | reverse complement strand
ATTATTGATGCGTGAGTAGAGTCGTAATAATTGTAACTTGTAATTACTATGGCAAGCTACAAGCAAATCGAATATGAAATCCTGCGTCGTCGATGTGTTGCCTTACAGCAACAGGGCTGGAAACAAGTCACTATCGCTCAGGCCTTAGGCTTAACCCAAGGCTGGGTCAGTCGTACTCTAGCCAAATATCAGCAGCAAGGACAAGACGCACTGGCTTGGCGAAAGCCCACTGGAGCTACCGCCAAATTAACCGATGACCAACTCCATCAGCTAGTTGTGGAGTTGAACAAAGGGGCCGAGCATCATGGATTCCCAGGGCAGATTTGGACGCGCCCCCGAGTTAATGAACCGGGCTGCCGGAGCAGTCATTAACCGACTCTTCGGGGTTAGTTATGATCCTTCTCAGGTCGGACGTTTGTTGAAAAAAGTGGGTTGGAGCCGTCAAAAGCCACAGCCTAAAGCCCGTCAACAAGATCCTGGGCGGGTCCAGCAATGGCGGGACGAACGCTTACCTGAGCTTAAAAAAAGCCCAGACTGAAGGGCGTGTTGTTCTTTACGTGGACGAATCTGCCTTTTACTTGTTGCCTATGTTAGGTCTGACTTGGGCACCACTAGGCCAGACACCAGTTTTACTTGAACAGGCCGGTCGTGATCACCTTAGCGGCCCGCCGCAGCGGTCTGATTGCGGCCATTGCACCAAACGGTCGGATTTATGTAGCGGGCCAGGATAGGTCGTTTACGGGTGAAGACATTGTCTGGTTTTTGAATAAACTCTGCGGGCGCTACCGTAAACGTGATTTACTCATCGTATGGGATGGTGCTTCCATTCATCGAAGTGAGGCAGTCAAAGCATTTCTGAAACAGCGGCCTGGTCGAGTGCATTTAGAGTCTTTACCTCCTTATAGCCCTGATCGGACAGCCGACGCTGCTGAACCCGGTCGAATTAGTCTGGAATCAGCTTAAGGGTAGGCTAAAAAACCGAGTGTTCCTTTCACTACTAGACCTGACGGATGCAGTTCGGCAGCAACTAAACATCTTTGAGAAAGAGCGAAAATTAGTGCAAGCCTTCTTTCGAAAAAAAGAGATTGGTTTCTTTACAGATTAATTCACGTACCAATAA
>NZ_VFIA01000146.1 GCF_014282275.1 Spirosoma utsteinense | reverse complement strand
AATTATAGACATTAGGAAAAAGGTTTGCAATTTAGGTTCAGCATAACTCAAACAAACTCCAATCATGCGTAAGCTAGTAGAAGATGCTCATTTGCTGGATGAGTTCATTCATGAGCAACCAACCTATAGCTCTGACTTCAAGGCACTAGCTATCAAACTGCTTGACCAACACCAGAATGTGGAGCAAGTGGCCGCCCTCACCAACGTGCCCGCTCGAACCCTCTACCAATGGCTCTCTGACTGGAATCAGCTAAAAAAAAAGCCCTGACAAACAACTCCGCGGGCCGATCCGGCAGAGATTCCCCCCTCAGCCCACAGCAACGAATGGCCTTTGTGGAATACCTCCATGCCCAGCCTCTGGCTCATTTTACCCGGCCACAACTCGCCACCGCCTTACGGGAACAGACAGGTGTGACCTACCACCCGCATTACCTGCCAGTGGTATTACACGAACTGGGCCTACGTTACTACAAACCCCGCCCCGTTTCAGTCCGTCGTGCACCTCAGGCCAAGGAAGCCCTGATTGAGCGACTCAAAGCCACTTTTGATGGCTTGCAGGCCATGGGCTATGATCTGGATCGCGTGGCCTTTGGCTTTGCCGATGAGTCTAGCCCCCAACTCAGTGCCAATACCGCTCGGCTGTGGTCCATCGGCAAAGCGGAGCGGGTGGTCAATACCGATAAACAACGGGCCAATACGTTCGGGTTTCTAGCCCTTAACGGGATGGACTACTGCCAACCCTTGGCGGACTCATCGGCGGAGTCCTTTCGTGCTTTATTTCCTAAAATTAGAGCGTTACATGGTGATTATGAAGCGGTAGTGGTGTTATGGGACAACCTGCCTGCCCATAAAACGGTTGCCGTAGAAGCGGCCGCTCGTCGACACCAGATTTATTTGGTTTATAATCTGCCCTATGCCCCGGACTTGAATCCCATTGAAGGGGTTTGGAAAGGGATTAAGCGACGCATTAGTGAGTGGGGTCTGATGGACTCTCTAGACCAATTACGTAACTTAGTTCAAGGCTGGTTTATCGAATTGACGGCAAGCAGTAGTTTGGCCAAACAGTGGATGGAGGACATTTTGTTAAGGGCATTACCACCCAAAAGTGCAATCAGTTTTTGCAAACCTTTTTCTTGACATCTATAA
>NZ_VFIA01000145.1 GCF_014282275.1 Spirosoma utsteinense | reverse complement strand
GAATCGCTGGCCGACGCGTCCCGAGTCGAGGGGTGGGTTGAGGAGCCGTGGGGTGGAGTTGAGTCCCAGGGCGGGGTTGATGAAGATGGTCGTGGAGACGAAGAACTGGATATTCTCCGAAGCCCCTGACTGTAGATTTTTAGTATTGCCGTTGCGGTTGGCTATGGCCACGGAAATGGTGTAGGCACCGGGTCCGGGGTAGGTGTGGGTGATGACGTAAGTGTTGATCGAGGAAGTACCCCCGTTGATGAATCGCCGGTTGCCCCGGTCGACCCGCTGGGTGGTGCCATCGCCAAAACAAATGTCAGCGAAATTGGCATCGTTGGCGGCTGGCTTACCGGTTACTTCATCGTAGTAAGTAGTCAGGGTAATTTCGTAGGTGAGGGATGTTGCGGGGGTGCGCCGGGTGGTGATTTCGCCCGCCCGCACGTGGGTAGCCTGGCTCAGCGTAGGCCACAGTACCGCCCCCACAAAAACACCGAGCAGTGCTATCGAGTAAATAAATCGCATAGAATTAACGTATTTGTAGTACAACGATTTCATCTGATAAAACCGTATTGCCAACCATACGGTAAGCCTCAAATTGCTATGAATTGCCTTATTTGTCAATTTTTCGGTAGATAAACGGGCACCGGCTGCCAGGTTACGAACAGAGCATAAGTTCCGGGTAAAGGTATGATGCGTACTCAGGTGAGAAAATGGAGGTGATCATATCTACGGGATAACACAAAAAAACGTGGGATGAAGAGCCGGACAATTTAGACAAATTGTCCGGCTCTTCATCCCACGCATCACAAAACATATTACTGCTGGCTAACGGTTTCGCGCAGGATCTGGACCCAGCCCTTGACCACCAGGGGCGGGGCGTTGCGCTCGAGCAGCCCGAAGTGCACACTGGCCTGATAGTAGTACAAGCCGCTGGGTAGCTCAGCCCCGCTGCTGCTGCGCCCGTCCCAGGCCAGACTCGCCCCCGTGCTCTGGTAGACCTTGGCCCCCCACCGGTTGTAGACGATGAACTCCACCTGCTCGACGAAAGCCGGGCACCGCAGGGGGGCGAAGAGATCGTTCTTGCCGTCCCCGTTGGGGGTGAACACGTTGGGCAGGGCAAACTGGGGACAGGCCTGGTTGCAGACCGTGTTGGAGGGGCGGCTCTCGAGGCCCCGGGCGCTGAGGGCCGTCACGTAGTAGCAGCCCGCCACC
>NZ_VFIA01000144.1 GCF_014282275.1 Spirosoma utsteinense | reverse complement strand
ACTACGAGTACACGCTATCTTCTTCGGTTGGTTGGCTGCTTTTAGCCAACATTCAGATCATGTTGCAACGAATCAAACCAACACCCCCAATATAATTCCCCAACACCTTCTAAGTGTAGAAGATGCTCGAACCGAAATCTTCGAGTATATTGAAATGTACTACAATCGAGTACGCAGGCACTCGTCGCTGGGCTATAAAGGTCCTGAACAATTTGAGAGTGAGTATTATACAAAACATGCAAATTCAGTGTGCCGCTAAACCAGACCACCTCAGAAGTAGGGTACAATCCTGATCAAAACTTGCCTTACCAAGCGGTTTTTTGCCTATTACCTTTTAACTTTGGGTACCCTCGTCCTGTCGGACTTCTACCTCCTTTTGTTACTCAGCAAGAAGTCATGCATTGGATAAGAACTGGCCAAAAATAAATTTTGCAAACAAGATATTAAATGGTTGTTTTCCAGTATCCGTCAACATATGGACACTTATACAAAATAACTCTCCTATAACGGACACAATGAAAAAAGCACTTGGTTGGATGGTTATTAGCCTACTGTATTGCATTACAACATTAAGCTGTCGTTATAAAGCGGATAAAGTTAATCCTCACTTTGAATCTGCCCGACAATACAGGTATAAGTTCTTTAGCAGCGAAGAAGAATGTAGACGTATAACTGGGCAAAACAACACTAGAGCTTGTAGCGAAACTATCTACTTTGACACGAAAGGCAAAGTATCAGCTTTACTTGGTAGATCTGATTTAATCATAGCAGGAAAGTACCAAATTGAAGAAGATAACATAATAGTCACTTTGCAAGATGGCCCTATTAAAACACTAAAAATTACATTCGAGACAGTATCTAGTACAGAATTGCTTAGAGGTGATAACAGCACCATCTGGACGGCTTACTAAGAGCAAATTTTGTACTCAATCAAAAAAGCCGATTTAATCCATATTGATACCGTAATTATGTTCAATGCCTAAGAGCGTGTTTAGAACGTGTTGGGGAATTGAAAAAGGCTGGTAGTCGTGTCACCTTTGTAGCGACCAAGCAACAAGGAGGTGACCAAACAATTTACTAAACTGACGGCACAGATTTCTATGGTTTATGCAAGTGGTGACACATAATTTTTGTCATATTTTTCACCCCGTTCCACCACCGCGTACACCCGATGGATGAGCTTGTTGCGAACCGCATTGAGGAC
>NZ_VFIA01000143.1 GCF_014282275.1 Spirosoma utsteinense | reverse complement strand
CTAGTGCTCTTCCAAATTAATAGTTGAAGTAAAATAGAGTAGCTTTGTAGTATGGGCCAAATCGCTACTCCATTCGTCTTGTCAGAAGCCGATCAGACAACACTTGATCAACTACTCAGCAAAGGTAAAGACTCAGTTCGTAAGTTGAATCGAGCCAGAGCCTTGCAGTTTTCCCATCAGGGACAGCACCCTGAGCAGATTAGCACCTTGCTTGGCATTAGTGTCGGCACGGTCTATAATGTGCGAAAACGTTACCGGCAGGAAGGTCTTCAGCGGGCCATCAGTGAAAAGGCCCGTCCCGGACAGCCCCGCAAGGTGACTGCTCGCGTCGAAGCGGAGATTACCGCTATCGCTTGCAGTGAAGCTCCTGATGGATCAGTCCGCTGGACGGTGGGGCTAATTAATGAACGATTGGTCAAACTCGATATTCATATCAACGATGAGTCGGTTCGTCTATCTTTAAAAAAAGCAAGCTCAAGCCCTGGCTTACAAAGCAATGGTGTATCGGCCAAATAAATGGTGAGTACCTGGCTAAAATGGAAGATGTGTTGGCTGTTTACAACCGGCCCGTTGCGGTCAAAAGGCCCCGCTTATGCTTTGATGAGCGTCCGTGCCAGTTGCTGGAGGATGTAGTAGTCGGCTTGCGGGTCAAGCCTGGTAAAGCCGCCAAGGAAGACAATGAATACATCCGACAGGGGACAGCAGTGGTCTTACTGGTTTACGATTATGACCGGGGCATTCGCTACACCCAGACCCGGAAACGACGTACCAAAGCTGACTATGCCGAATTTATGCAACAAATAGTGTCAACTTACTACGCTGATAGTGAACAAATTGATTTGGTTCAGGACAACTTAAACACACATAAGTATGGTTCGTTCTATGAGCATCTGCCGCTGAGTGAGGCCCGTTTACTGAGCCGTAAACTGGTGTTTCACTTTACACCCAAACACGGCTCTTGGCTTAACACAGCCGAGATTGAGTTTTCAGCTTTGGCTCGTCAATGCTTAAACCGACGCATCGGTTCGTTGGATGAGTTGGATCGGCAGGTCGATATGTGGACGGTTGAACGCAACGAACGAGCGGTGAAAGTGCATTGGAGTTTCACGGTGGCTACGGCTGAAGATAAACTCAAACGATGGTATGAGCAGGTCAATCCTATGAATAAATCAGATTATTCTAATAATTAAATTGGACAAGTACTAGT
>NZ_VFIA01000142.1 GCF_014282275.1 Spirosoma utsteinense | reverse complement strand
CAGGGCTTTCTCATAAAAGCCTTTTCACTCTCATGAAGTCGAATAATTCAGTTATTCTGTCGCTAAAGCGGTCCATTTGATGGGTCATGCTGGTGCTCAAACGGTCTAGTAGGCACAAGCTTAGCGTTCGGAACGTACCGATCACCTGCTGCACACCTGACTGCAGGCTACGAAACGAATCCTCCCAGAAGATAACATCCCGCCGGTAGTGCATCACCTCCACTCGCCAGTGGCCCCGAACCGCCTTATACAAGGTAGTAGCCTCGCTTTGGCAAGCCACCCCTGCGTTACTTACATAGTAGCTTTCGGTGTAACCCAGCAGCCGACCCGCCCCATCATAGCGGGTTCGTTTTACCTGGATCAGCGTCCCTAGAGCAGCTTTACTCCACCGCTTGTCAAGGGCCAAATCAGCCAGGGAGTAATACCGGTATTCCCGCTCCTGATGACGGCCGTGCTTGTGTTCGGGTTGATCGATCTGCACAAACTGGGCGGGCTTAACCAGGGTTTGCAGGATACAACTACGCAACAACTGATGTTGATTGCTCTTGAGGCCAATCAGGTAACAACCCCGCTGTTGGGCAATAGCTGTGAGGAGTTTGGGGGTTAGGTGCAAGGCATCAAGGCTGACCTTGCAGCAGAGTAAGCCATTGTCTGTCAATAGGTTGAGGATAGACGTGCGTTCGCCTTGCTTCCGACCATCGTAGTAGCCTTGAGCCAGGGGCAGTTGGCTTTGTTGGTCCACAATGGAGACACAACTCAGGCCTCTGGTATGGCCCGGGGCAATTGATCCCCGTAATTCTTTGCCATCACCGGCTAGCCAGCTTTGCTGGTGTTGGGACAAGGGGAAACCATAGGTCTGGACCACCAGGGCCAGAAAGCGTTGTGGGTTGACCAGGGCCAAGAGCCGGGGTAACTGGGCGCGGGAGATGGGCTTTTTGGCGGCTGGCTGAAAGTGAGCCGCCAGCACCTCAAACTGATTGACCAGGTACCTATGTATGGAGGAGAGCGAGCCGTCGCGTCCGGCCAGCATGGCCATCAATACGCCCATCAGTACCAGCGGCATGGGATGTCTTTTCCCCCGGATATCGCGTAAGTCTAAGTCGGTTTGTTGTTGAAGGAGGGTAAAAAAGGCCTTATCTTGGGGCTGGAAAGAGTCGGTAAGGGTCATCTTGGCGAGATTTAGAACACCTCAAAGATGTCTACTTATCGGCTCTTTACCCTTTTATGAGAAAGCCCTG
>NZ_VFIA01000141.1 GCF_014282275.1 Spirosoma utsteinense | reverse complement strand
CAGGGCTTTCTCATAAAACATTTTTGAGGGTCATGAATTGAAGCAGGACGTGGAATTTGTCAGCGAATTCCTCCATCCTGGCGACCATATTCTTTACCTTGTCCTGACCTAACACGTTCAGTACGATACTTCTAAGGTTGCTCAGTAACCGACTTACGGCGGCTTGACTGCTGCGAAAACGATCTTCGCTCAAGCTCACATCCCGACGATGATGCATCGTCTCAATTCGCCAATGTTGGCGTACCGCGTCGAATAATTCATCCGCCTGTCCCTGCTGGTTAACCAACGCATTACTCACAAAATAGCTTGTCTCCCGACTCAATTCCAGGCCAGCCAGACTCTGACGGACGCGCACCACGCGCACCAACGTCTGCATCCCACTGGTCTGCCAGCGAAGAGCCAGCGGATGCCTATTCATGGCAAAACAACTGTAGCTGCGCTGGGCGATGCGTCCATGACCACGCTCAGGCTTATCCGCTCGATCATAGTCAGCTACTTTTACACTGCTACTCCCAACCCAGGGTCGGTACAAAATCTGCTGGTTGGCTTTTAGCCCGACCAGATAAAGACCTCCTTTTTCGTGAATTGTCTTGATTGTCAGTGGGATCAAATGAAGAGCGTCTAAGGTGATTTTCTGGTTGTGCATCCCCGTATCGGCTAAAAGTTGAGTTGCTACTGGCCGCTCACTCTCTTTGGTACCATTATAATAAGCCTGTCCTGCAATCGCTTCGCCCCGATGCGCTACGACCGAGACACAAGCCTGCCCCCGTTTATTGGCGGGTTCAATACTGCCCCGCAGTTCCTTACCATCCAGGGCAAACCAGGCTTGTTGCTGAAGCGTCAGCACAAGGCCAAAGCGTTGGAAGAGCAAGTCCGCGAACACGATCCCATTGACTTTGGCCAGCAGACGGGGTAGTTGAGGACGGGAAACAACCCGTTGATTGGTAAGCTGTAGGACTCGGCATAAATCGTCAAAATGGTTGGCCATGTGGCGATGCAAACTCGATAGATTACCATCCCGCCCGCAGCACAAGGCCAGGGTTAACCCTGTAATAACCAGCGCGATACAATGGTACTTGCCCCGGCTATCCCGTCCATCAAGCTGGGGCGTTTGTTTTAAGAGTTGGAAAAAGGACGTATTTTGGGGTTGGCAAGGAAAGGGAGTCATGGATTTTTGTAGTCTAGTTAACCACAAAACTACGGACTCTTAATCCTTGCTTATTTCATGAGAAAGCCCTG
>NZ_VFIA01000140.1 GCF_014282275.1 Spirosoma utsteinense | reverse complement strand
TTCCGAGACGTAGACAAAACCATAGAAAGTTCGGAGGCTATGCTACGAATTGGCTTTATTTCAATCCTGCTCAATAGGCTGGCCAAATAATAGTCCCAAACATACTCTTAAACAAATTCTTTATTTCAGTACCTCCACCGTGTTGATCTCTGGCCCACCACCGTGATTGGCCGAGCCCGCTACGATGTAGATTTTCCCATCGTGTACAATGGCCTGCGTACCATGCCGCCCCTGCTGTAGCCTCGGACCGGCGGTCCAGGTGTTTGTTTTCGGGTCCAGCGCTTCGGCTTCGTTGTGGGCCAGCAGCTGCACCGTTTCGCCCCCAATGATCCACACCTTGCCACCCTGGGTAACCGCCGTAGCACCCGCCCGCTGGGTTGGGATGTTGGATGTAGCGGGCAGCGTTTGCCACCGACCGGTCTTGAAGTCATACATGTCGACTTCGGCAATCGTCGTTTCGAGCACTTTGTTGATGCGGGCCGTTGAATTGCGGCCACCGGCCAGGTACAGCTTATCGTCTACCACGGCTGCCGTGATATGGTCGCGGGTGCGGGGTGCATCGGGAAGTCGTTTCCAGGTGTTTGTTTTCGGGTCATACTCATCGAACCAGGCCACATGCCCATCGTAATGGCCATCGGTGATGCCACAGGCCATATAGATTTTGTTGTTATAGACGACCACGCCCGCCGAGCCCCGAAGCCGTTCTTTGGGTATCTCCGGCCCTACGCGCCATTTGCCCTGTTTAGGGTTATAGATGTATATGTTGGAAATGGGCGTCTCGTGCGGGTACTTCCCCTGAAACGCACCCATCACATACAGTTCACCCTGATAGGTAATGGCCTGAAAGTGGTTCATCTCCACGGGTGGTGTGGGATGCGATTGCCAGACCAGCGTCTTCAGGTTCAGCGCTTCCAGTGGTTTCATGCCGCGCCCGCCTACGGCATACAGACTATCGCCGATGAGGGTAGTTGCGTTTTCGTGGCGCGTGGCGCAGGTGTTCTGGACCGTAACGGGTTGCCAGGTCTGGGCCGCAGCGGTCAGACTTCCGAGCAGGCCAAGGCAGCAGAGAAGCGGATGTTTGACGTTGATCATAGTGGAATAAATCGGTGAAAGGAAACGGACGACAGTTGCCACTAGTACTTGTCCAATTTAATTATTAGAATAATCTGATTTATTCATAGGATTGACCTGCTCATACCATCGTTTGAGTTTATCTTCAGCCGTAGCCACCGTGAAACTCCA
>NZ_VFIA01000139.1 GCF_014282275.1 Spirosoma utsteinense | reverse complement strand
AGCAAACTGGTGCTGCGACATTTTTACCGATGACTTGAACGTCGTTGCCTCGAAGTTTTTCGGGTCTATACTCAGTACGCCGTCCAGAACCCGAAGAATAGCGGGGTAATAGTAAGGGTGTTCGCCGGTGATGCGGGCCTCCGACAAGTAGATCATCGCAATCTGAAGCCGGGGCTTCACCTCGTTAGGCTTATCGCTGATTTTCTTGGTCAGTTCTGCCACCTTCTCTTTCGTTTTTTGCCACTCAACGGCTCCCGCCAATTCGCCACGGCGCTCAAAAAGGGGTGGAATATCAAGCGCAGAACCCGTCGTTTGGGTTGTCTCCTGCCCTTTGTTTTCATTGTTTTTGCAGCCAGTCTGCGCAAAAAGCAGCAGGGCCAGCAGAGCAGGCATACAACCGCAGAAGACTTGCTTAGGAATGATCGTGTACATTGTTGTGAGGGATATAAAGAAATAAGCTGGTGGATGAGTAGGTTTAGGTTTGTCGTTTTTCAGGAACACTACGAACCCAAACCCACTCATCCACCAGCTTGATAAGTTGTTAGTTGCGGATAATCTTAACCGTCCTGCGTTCGGTTGGCGTCGTTACCTGTATGAAATAAACGCCCGGTTGCTGACCTAACCGCAATGTCCGGCGTTCGGTGGCACCCGCTTCCCCAATGGTCTGCTGATTCAGCAAACGACCCTGGCTGTTGGTGATGCCTAACCGTACTGACTGACCCGTTGCTCCGCTTACTTCTACGGTTACGTCGTCACCTACCGTTGGGTTACCGATTACCCGTACCAGCATCGGCTCCACCTGTTCAGCTGCAGCGCGGGCTCCTCCCATCATACCACAAGGGGTACGGAAATCGAAGTCGAAACTAACCTCCGACATCGGCACACCCACATAGCGGCCAAACACCTTGAGGATCTTGCGGCTGTTCGCATCCTTGCGCAGCTCATCTTCGATTTTCCGATTCGTGCTGGTACCGTATCCACCGTTGACAACCCCGGCTGCCGCAAACTCGACCACCCGGTTAGGATCGCCACCAACGCGTCCGAAGGTGATGTTACCCGTCGTGCAGTCGTAGCTCACCACGGTTACGGACAGGGGTTGAGTGGCTGCGGTCGATGATTTTGGTCCCACATACTGGTTGCCGGTGAAGGCACGCCAGGGGTGTTGCTCATACGGGAAACTCGTCCGCAGGGTCGTGTCATTTTTGGTGACGCCCGCGTTGAAGGTCAACACCTTCAGCAGATTGGCTGAAACCGGTGTC
>NZ_VFIA01000138.1 GCF_014282275.1 Spirosoma utsteinense | reverse complement strand
CCGGCCTTTAGGTTTGTGGTGTGGTAAGAATCCCAGATTTAAGTAGCTTACCCAAAAAGAAAACAGAGCGGGCTTCCCTATGGCATTCCGGCCAGGCTAACGACCAATGGGTGGATTCAGGACCCGCTCTGCTCTTTACTTGCCAAGGTTCGCATAGAAATGAGGGCGTTGGGGCCCAGTAGTAAGGTATCGAACAACAAGGCAAGGGAAATCATCTTCAATCCTAAATTACGACTTACCATGGACATTCAGTACTTCATTGGTGTTGACATCGCCAAAGGCACGTTGGATTGGGCCGTCTTTGATGGGAAAAGTATTGTATTGCAGACCCATTCAGCTAATTCAGTAGCAGGTATCAAAACTGTGCTTCGTTTGTTGAAAGGCTTACCTGGCTGGAATAGCAAACAGGTGATCTTTTGCATGGAACACACGGGACTGTACAACGCACATCTGTTGGATTTCCTGTATCGACTAAAATTACCTATTTGGTTAGAAGGTAGTTTACAGATCAAGAGAGCAGGCGGTCTACAACGCGGTAAAACTGACACCATTGATGCACAACGAATTGCTGAGTACGCTTTTAGGTTCCGGGATCGAATGCGGTTATGGCAACCTCCTCGCCCTGTTATTCAACAATTAGCTTTCCTAAGTGCCGCTCGTCAACGATTAATTCAGGTTTACAATCAGTTGGCGAATCCTTTGACAGAACAACAAAGCTTTGTCAACTCTACTTTACAAAAGCAGCTGCTGAAAAGCTGTAAAGCCTCTCTAGCGGCTTTGGAAAAGGATCGTAAGGCAATCGACAAAGCAATTGACAAACTCATCGAGGAAGACTGCCAGCTCAAAGAGCTTTTCAGCCTAATCACCTCTGTCCCAGGTGTTGGCGTAGCCACCGCCACTGAGGTAGTCATAGCCACTAATGAATTAAAGACAATCACTGACCCCAAACAGATGGCTTGTCATGCTGGGGTCGCTCCCTTTGAATACAAATCCGGCACCAGTATTCGAAGTCGCCCTGGCGTTAGCCAGCACGCCCGCAAACGTCTCAAGAGCTTGTTTCATTTGGGCGCTATTTCTGCCATTCGGGTCAAAGGTGAACTGCGGGACTACTACCAACGAAAAGTGGGCGACGGCAAAAGTAAGATGTCGGTGATCAATGCGGTCCGTAACAAGCTAATTCATCGCGTGTATGCAGTGGTTAGACGCGGGGAAAAATATGACAAATTTTATTCCCTTTCCATTGCATAGACCATAGAAATCC
>NZ_VFIA01000137.1 GCF_014282275.1 Spirosoma utsteinense | reverse complement strand
CCGGTCCGCCCTTTAGGTTTGTGGGCTGGTAATATTCCGGGATTTTGTCTTTTGCCAGTAGTCAACCAGAGAGGGCTACCCTACCGGTCCGCCGAGGAAGAAGACCTATGCGCCGATTCAGGTCCCTCTCTGTTCTAATTGCCTAAGACTCGGCGGGGTGGCCCGAGCCATAGAAATTAGGGTTCTCAGGCCCACAAAAGGGTTCGAGTAAAAGCAATGAGTTGACTACAATTTCAAAACTAAATCTTGTTATGGACTTTTGCTACTTTATTGGTATTGACATTGCCAAAGACACGCTTGATTGGGCGATCTACACCCAACAAGGTCTACAACTCAGCACCCACACGCCTAATACGTTGGCGGGCATTAAGACCGCTTTGGTTGAGTTGAAGTCCCTGCCTGGCTGGAATGCCAAGCAAGCCGTGTTCTGTATGGAACATACGGGGCTATACAATGCCCACCTCCTTGAGTTACTTCACCAACAAAACCTAGCCATCTGGCTGGAATCCTCCTTGCAGATCAAACAGGCTGGGGGCATGCAACGAGGCAAAACCGCCCGGCGGCCCGGCGATAAGGTTGATGCCCAACGGATCGCTCAATATGCCTATCGCTTTCGCGACCAAATACGTCTCTGGGAACCACCACGCGAGGTCATTCAGAAACTGGCCTTTCTGAGTGCCACCCGCCAACGGCTCAACCAAGCTTTTAATCTATTGGCCGTTCCCGTGGCCGAACAGGAAACATTCATCAGCAAGTCCCTGCAAAAGACGTTGAAAGGGAATGTCAAGAAGTCCTTAATAGCTCTCAAAGAAGAACAAAAAGCGGTCGAACAAGCCATTAAACAACTCATTGAAGCTGATGCTCGGCTGAAAGAATTGTTTGACTTGATGGTCTCTGTACCGGGCATCGGACCAGTGATCGCCACCGAACTGCTCGTCACTACGAATGAAATGCAAACCATCAACGATCCTAAAAAATTGGCTTGTCACGCTGGAGTCGCTCCCTTCGAGTATCGCTCAGGAACAAGTGTACGTGGCAAAACCAGAGTGAGTCACCAAGCGCGCAAACGGCTGAAAGCATTGATCCACATGGGCACCATGTCGGCAATTCAGGTGAAGGGCGATCTTCAGGATTACTACCAGCGCAAATTAGGCGAGGGTAAACACACGATGCTGGTTTTGAACGCCGTCCGCAACAAGCTGATTCACCGGGTTTGTGCGGTTGTTCGACGGGGTGAAAAATATGACAAAAATTATGCGCCAGCCTTTTCATAACCCATAGAAATCGGTGCGG
>NZ_VFIA01000136.1 GCF_014282275.1 Spirosoma utsteinense | reverse complement strand
TTTGCGGGCTGTTCTTGAAGCGTTATTCACGGGTCGGCAGACAGTCATCGAGTTGACTTGCTTTCCCTACATTCTGAATGCGTCTTTATGATTTTGAATTAGTATTATATATAATTTGACCTCCTTAAGATAACCTGAAAAAGAAAATGTTGAAAAAGTGAATCCATTGACATCAATGTTCAGCTCTCCTCGTTTTTCTCTTTCAAAGTCTTGCTGTAGATTCGGAAAATACACAAATACATTAGCATCTTTTAGCCCAAAATTAATTTTATCTTTTCCTATTATGGCTGATATTTCTTGAATAATATTTAATACTTCTATTTTATCATCTTCAGTACAAGGACCAACTATTTTTACAACTACTTTTTTATTCCACTTTTTAATTTTATCCGGATACCCGAAAGCCACATCCGAAAAATATAAGAGTTGTTCTTCTGAATATTGGTGTAAGTTTGTCGTAGGAGTTACATCATTACTTTTCCAATACAGAAAAAGCATTGTCAATAAACATCCACTTATAAATAATAGCACAAATTTTTTACGTAAATTCATATCAGGTAAAATATATCCAGCCCATCAAAATGACTGGCTGGATTATAGATGCGTGAGTTAGTTTGTAAAGAATGATATCTCCTTTTTACGAAAGAAACAGCTTATTCGCTTTCGATCAGCCTGTAAGTAATTCACTTCGTTGAGAACAGCCCTCTGCAACGATCCTAGATCGGTAAAAACTCGGTTTTTCAAGGCTCGTTTAAGCTGGCTCCATACTAACTCCACCGGATTAAGCATGGGACTGTAGGCTGGTAGACGCTCCAGGTGAACCCGGCCAGGCTTCTGATGAAGCCACTCTTTAACGATCTGAGAGCGGTGGATGGCCGCCCCGTCCGCTCAGGCGGCCCTGCCAGATTACCAGCAGGTTGCTGCGTCGATAGTGCCAGCATAATTTACCCAGAAACCAGGTGATGTCTACACTATCGAAAGGTTTGTCTTGGCCCGCTAAATACAAGCGACCGTTCGGCGCAATGGCAGCAATGAGGCTCAAGTGGGCTCGCCCAGCTTGCTCGAGGAGTAGTGGTGTTTGTCCGCAAGGTGCCCATGTATGAGCCAGTAAGGGCAATAAATAACAGGCTGCCTCATCTAAATACAGAATAGTCCGTCTTTCAGTCTTCGCTTTTTTTAAGTTCAGGTAACCTCTGTTCTCGCCACTGTTCTACAGCTTGAGGGTCCTGCCGCTTCGGCCTTTAGGTTTGAGGGCCGGTAAGATTCCTGGATTTGGGTAGCTTGCCGATGAAAGAAAAACAGAGCGGGCTACCCTATCGCTCGGCAAGGTTCGTGGCCTATGGGCC
>NZ_VFIA01000135.1 GCF_014282275.1 Spirosoma utsteinense | reverse complement strand
GATTTCTATGGTTTATGCAAGTGGTGACACATAATTTTTGTCATATTTTTCACCCCGTTCCACCACCGCGTACACCCGATGGATGAGCTTGTTGCGAACCGCATTGAGGACGAGCATTTTATTCTTACCTTCTTTGACTTTGCCGCACCGGCGGACCGGCTGGTAATAATCCTGCAACTCACCCTTCATTCGGATAGCTGACATAGCGCCTAGATGGAACAACGATTTCAGGCGTTTGCGGGCATGCTGGCTCACGCCTGGCCGACCTCGGACACTACTACCCGATTGGTAGTTGAAGGGAGCAACCCCTGCATGACAGGCCATCTTTTTGGGATCAGTAATGGCCTTCATTTCGTTAGTAGCAATGACGATCTCGGTAGCGGTCGCCGTGCCGATGCCTGGAACCGACATCACCAACTCAAAAAGTTGGCTCAGGCGCGGATCGCCTTCGATGAGTGCGTCAATAGCTTTCTCAACCGCCCGCTCGGGCGGCCCCGTTACGATCCTTCTCCAAGGCGGTTAGTGAGCCTTGACAACTCTTGCTAAGTTGTTTTTGAAGAGTTGGGTCGATAACGCCCTGTTGTTCGGCCAAGGGGCCAGCCAACTGGTTATACACATTGATAAGTCGCTGACGGGAAGCACTTAACAGGGCTAACTTTTGAATGGTCTGGCGGGGTGGTTCCCATAACCGAAGCTGATCGCGAAAGCGAAAGGCATATTCAGCGATGCGCTGGGCATCAATCGAGTCAGTCTTGCCCCGTTGCAGACCACGCCACGGGGCGCCCCGCTGCTTTTTTGATTTGCAACGACGACTCTAACCAAATGGGAAAGTGAAGTTTATGGAGAAAATCAAGCAGGTGAGCATTGTAAATACCTGTATGCTCCATGCAGAATACCACTTGTTGGGGGTTCCAGTCTGGCAGTGTCTTCAAGAGCCGCAAGGCGGTCTTGATACCGGCGGTGGTGTTGGATGTACTGGTTTGCAGTATTATTTTCTTGCCGTCGTAAACAGCCCAATCCAAGCCGGGCGGCCGGTGCCGTCGCTTTGGCGATGTCAATGCCAACAAAGTAGCGAATGTCCATGATGATTTGTAATTTAGAGTTGCCGAAAGCCTACTTGTTTTGTGCTCAATACCTTGCTAACGGTCGGACGGCCGATGCCGCCTGTAGTCCCACATTTCTATTCGAGCCATCCAAGTAGAGACAGAGCGGGTCCTAACCGCGGTGGCGGACCACTCGGCCCATAGGCCACGAACCTTGCCGAGCGATAGGGTAGCCCGCTCTGTTTTTCTTTCATCGGCAAGCTACCCAAATCCAGGAATCTTACCGGCCCTCAAACCTAAAGGCCG
>NZ_VFIA01000133.1 GCF_014282275.1 Spirosoma utsteinense | reverse complement strand
TGTACGTCGTCAACCAAAAGTGGACAGATGCGGGTGAAAAGAGAAGAGAGGTTTTTATCCACTTTGTACACGCTGAAAAATATGGTTTTTCCGGCGTTTAAGCATCGACAAACGCTTGATTTTTTGTCGTTCAGCTAGGATCTGGTCTTGACGACCCCAGTAAGCATCCGCTGGACGTGTATTTTCCAGGGATTCATGATAGCGTTGGTGGTTGTAATAGTCCACCCATTCCGTCAGACGACTCCTCAAGTCATCGGGACTGTAGTAGTGTTCTAATAACAAGACATTTTTCATCGACCGATGATAGCGCTCGATTTTTCCTTGGGTCATCGGATGATGGGGAGCGCAGCGAACATGATCAATGCCTTCCTCTTTCAAATACTCCTTCAGATACCGAGACACATAAGCTGAGCCATTGTCGGACAGAATACGAGGTCGTTGACCTGAACTTAAACTGCTGGCTTGCAGAGCCGCTTGCACCGTTCGCTCCACATCCACCGCTTGCATCCCTGGGCATAGCTCCCAGGCCAGGATGTAGCGTGAGTAGTCATCCAGCACCGTCGAGAGATAATACCAGCCCCAGTGCTTGATTTTAAAATAGGTAAAATCGGTTTGCCAAAGCTGATTGGGAGCCGTGGTAGGATTGTAGAAATGGTCAGCCGCTTCCATGAGTCGATAAGCTGGGGTAGTTACCAAGCCCTGACTTTTCAGAATACGATAGACGGTCGACTCCGACACAAACCAACCCTCATTATCAATGATATAACAGGCTAGTTCGCGACTGGAGAGATCCGGGCGTTCTAGGGCTAATTCAACAATCCGACCTTTCTCAGCAGGCGGTAGTTGGTTCCAGCCACTCGTTCGTTGATAGGGTTGATCCGCCAAGCCATCGTAGCCATCACTTAAATACCGTTTATACCATTGATAAAAGGTTGAGCGATTGATACCTATCTCTTTCAAAGTTGCCTTGGCACTGACTGTTGACTGCTCAACTAGGGTAATGATTTCCATTTTCTCGGACTGAGTCATGTGATGAAAGGGATTAGTCATCGGCCTTAAGGCTTTTTTTTAATACCCGATTCTCCAGGCTCAGTTCGGCCACCAGTTGTTTGAGGGCTTCATTTTCGGATTTAATAGATTGCACTTCGGGGGCGGTAGCTTCCCGGGTGGTATCCCCTGCCAATCGTTTTTTGCCTGCTTCGAGGAACTCTTTGCTCCACCGGTAATAGACGTTAGTATTGAGTCCTTCACGTCGACAGATTTCGGCCACTGACTGTTCCCCCTGTAACCCTTCCAGGACGATTCGGATTTTTTCTTCAGCAGTGTATTGCCGTCGGGTTTGGCGCTGAATGTCTTTGATAATGGATAGCGCTGGCTTCCGGTCGGAGACCGCTGAAGTTGACGGGCCCGTTTTAGAATGACTGGCCGGCGATTTTTTGGTTGAATTGGACATAACCAAGGTGATTTGAGTGAAACAATTTACTGAATTGTCTCTTCCCATTTTCACCCCATTTGTCCACTTTTACTTGACGACGTACAC
>NZ_VFIA01000132.1 GCF_014282275.1 Spirosoma utsteinense | reverse complement strand
GACATTAGTCTGCTGTTTTTCAAGCTGTTGCAGTTCGTCAACGGTCTGGCTGATTTTAGTAGCGTAATCCATAACCAAAGATACGACTTATTGAATTTGATTTAGTATTATTTGGAAGTGGGGTTCTATCTGCATACACAAACCACGAGTCAAATCTACCAAACCAGATTTGATATCATTCTTCTCAACGTACTCATGTATAGACTTCATTGCATCTTGATGTAATGAATCATCATTATCAACTCGAGTTGTAATTATATATTTGGTTTCACTATCGACATCGGCAGCAATTTGTTGTTTAATAGCAACCTGTAGATGACTCATGTCATCAATAAATAATGGCCGGAATTGAGGGAATAATATTTGGTATTCTTCTATCTTATGGCGGAATATCAGAGGGGTGTTTAAATCAAAAAAAACAAGCCAAACAAACTCACTTTTAATAATATTACTGTGAACGGATGGGAAGCAAAATTTGTCAAATAAACAAAACCTATCCTCTAACCAAACATTATCATTCACTGAAGTCTTATTTTTATCAGTAGTCCAGTCAATATTTTTAACATTAAATCGGGTAATAAGAAAATGTTTATACATCAACTTGAGAAGTCTTGATTGATTAATAAAAAAAATAATTAAATATTAAAACTAAAACTTTAAACTAATCTATTTCAAGTTTTAAGTATTTTCCTAATCTGTGAATACAATACTCGTCCGGAGTCAATCAAGAAATATAAAAAAGGAAAGGTAGTATTATGAGCCCAATTCCAACGAACGAATAAATTATTAGGAGATTTAATTGACAAAAATATTTGCTTTAAAAGTGAAAATTTAGATAAACTGGAATTTGTATTGTTTATTCCTGTAGCAGAAAGGTGACTATGTACAATTGCATTGACGCAAACTAATAATCTGTAATCTTTCTTCTTAGCTCTATATGATAAATCTTCGTCAGCCATGTAATGAGGAAATTTATGATCATCAAAGAAACCAATTTCCTCAAAAACAGCAGACGGAAATAAAGTACCTCTACCTGGAAGAAGATCTGTTTCTATTATATTATAATCTAACTGCAAATCACTAAATGATTTTATGTTTTTTATAGTAGGCGTATATTTTGCAATTAATTTGTTCCAACGTATACCTGCGAAAGCAACATGCTCCTTATTGTCAATATTAACTGAAACACTCCCAATAATTGAATTAGGATACACAAATGAAGCGTTTAAAATACTTTGCAAATAATCTTCACCAACAACTAAATCATTATTCAATGTTAGTATAGAGCTTGCGCCTTGGTCTAGGGCATATCGAACACCTAGATTAGTAGCCGCTGTCCACCACATTGTGTTATCTCCTGTGATTATTATTACATCAGGAAATATGTTGTTAATGTTTTCGCTGGTTCCATCCGTAGAGCCGTGGTCTACTACAATAACCGGTCGTGACGTAACCGTGGACTCTTCGTCTTTATTGCATGGTAACACTCGTCGTCTCATGCCGCTACTGTGGCAACCAAGATGCCGTTCGGCGCAAAGGGCTCAGCACCA
>NZ_VFIA01000131.1 GCF_014282275.1 Spirosoma utsteinense | reverse complement strand
GACATTAGTCTGCTGTTTTTCAAGCTGTTGCAGTTCGTCAACGGTCTGGCTGATTTTAGTAGCGTAATCCATAACCAAAGATACGACTTATTGAATTTGATTTAGTATAATTTATATCGTTCAAGAAGTTAGATAGAATAATTTTTTATGATTAATTAAGCAATCACGCAGAATATACAGAGAGTATTACCATCAACGTGTTATCACTTTTATTATAGGGATAATTTATAAGACACGGTTTTATGTAGCTGTAGTGATAAGTATAATTACTTCAACGCTGGCATATGTTGGCCGTACTGTTTAGGCTTTCTGTTATGATGATTGTTTTTTAAACCAGCACTTGTACTCATACTATTTAATTTTTTTTATCGTAACTATTCGTTCTCACGTACTATTTCAGTGAAGTTTTCAACAGGTAAGAGATAGGGAAATTTAAACTATCTGGCAAACAGATATATTTATACAATGCCCACAAATATGTTTACTCAGCCAGATCAGGTATATGAATTTAATATTTAGATTGAAGTCTATCAGTAGAAATTATATAGTAATAATTTTCACACTATTTGTCACCTCATGATCGGAAGTATAAGCTGTTGCTACTATATAATCAGGATGTATAAGATGCATTCGCGTATAGTATATATTCCCGCTCAGTTCGGTTTTATCAGTAAGTGTTACAACTTTTTCCAGAGAATTGCTTAGCCCTTTACCATCAGCCTTAATAACTGCCTCTTTTTTACACCAAAGCGTGTAAAACTCAACAAATGGATTAGTTGCTCTCTGGATAGAATCCCATTCTGCGGGTGAAAAATAATCAGCAAAACCGTCAAGCTCAATATCCCTAACCTTCTCTACATCAACGCCGATCTTATTTTCAGCAATAACGCAAACAGCAACATCACTGGAATGAGAAATATTAAAGCCAGGTCCATTTAGCAGGTATGGCCGACCAAATGCGGTTAGCTTATAATTGGCTTTCAAATCCGCATCATACCCATAATTAGATAACCCCTTCATCAGCAGTGCCTTACCAAGAACGCTTAAGTATGCATCTTGAGGTCGGTGGTACTTAGCAACTTTACTCCGCTCAAAATCAGGTAATTTTAAGAGATGATTTTGGAATGTATCCGGACTTAAAGCGTCGATTGTAGCAAAGTATAAATGCATAGTAAGGTAATAGCTGAACTGTGCTGATCAAAAGAAAACTAACTAGTACATAACAATCACTAACCCATTGGAATACAATATTTTATATATTTGGTCTGTTGACTAACAACTTACCATCAACACAGTTCAGCCACTACCGCATATTCTTGGTTATACAACAGAACCAATAATTATACGACTATTACCTATTTATAGTACAATGTTTTACTTTGTATGTATGGATTGCCTAGAAAAACCGACCACTTCACATGGCTCTTTTCGCTGGTAGGCGGTCATACTAAATCCGTTTTTCCCAAACGCTTCCTCGATCGACGAGAAACGAGTTTCGAACCAAATCGGTACTTATTATTGGTACGTGAATTAATCTGTAAAGAAACCAATCTCTTTTTTTCGAAAGAAGGCTTGCACTAATTTTCGCTCTTTCTCAAAGATGTTTAGTTGCTGCCGAACTGCATC
>NZ_VFIA01000130.1 GCF_014282275.1 Spirosoma utsteinense | reverse complement strand
ATGAGGTTAAAGGGCCCGTTGGGTCCCGAGCGGCTGCGGTAGAGGTCGTGGGTCTGGTTCTGGTTGGACCAGGGGGTGTTGGCCTGCCAGCTCAGGCTGAGCTGGCGCTGGGCGGGGGTGGCACTGAGCCGCACGCTGGAGGCTGGCTCGGTGACGTCGAGCCGGGTGAGCTGGCGGGTGGTGGCATCGGTGTAGTAGAACTCGAGCCTATAGCGGTAGGCCGAGTCAGCCGTGTTGCGGCCGCGGTCGATGTAGAGGGTGTCGGGGGCGGTGGGGACCAGGCTGGTGTTGATGGTGGCCACGGGGGTCCAGTCGGTGCCGTTCAGTCCGGTGGCGCGCTGGAGCCGGTACTGGTAGGGACCGCCCAGGTCGCCGGGCTGCAGACCGATGGGGCGGCTCCAGCGGACGGTGATGCGTCCGTTGGTGTTACCCGTGGAGTCGACGGTGACCTGGGTGAGGACGGGGGCCAGGCGGGGCAGTTCGAGGCAGGCCTGGGTGGAGGCAATGCTGAGTCCGCCGTTGATGCTGCCGCTTCGGTCGGGGTACTCGGCCACCAGGCGGTAGGAGTAGCTCACGCCCCGGCGCAGGGCGCTGGTGTCGGTGAAGGTGACCACGCCGGCCGACACCCGGCCGATCTCCTGGTAGCCCAGGCCGGCGGGCAGGCCCGTCTCGCAGTTGGCGGGGGTGTAGTCGGTGCAGCCCTCCTTGCGGTAGATGATAAGCTCGGTGGAGTCCAGTCCGTTACGGGGGGCGCAGGCGTAGGGGTTCCAGCTGAGCTGGATGGCCCGGCCGTTGGCGGTGGCCGTGGGGCGGGCGGCCAGGTTCTGGACGGCGGGCCCGATGATGCGGATGCGCAGGGTCTGGAAGGAGACCAGCGAGGTGATGCCGCGGGCGGGCACGTCGTTGACCTTCAGGGTGACGTCGTAGGGGGCCTGACGGAGCTGCTCGCAGGAGGTCTGCCAGACGAAGCTGGCCGTGGCGGGCTGGGTCAGGGGGCTGGTGGGGGAGCCGGGGTTGCGGAGCTGGGCGTAGGGGGGCGAGACGAGTTCGCCCGCTGGCAGGGGCCGTCCGTCGGCGCTCACGTTGAAGACGCCCCCGAAGGCCGACAGGTAGACGCGGTTGCCGTCGGGGTCGGTGGCGGTGATGGGCTGGTTGATGAGGGTGCCGGCCACCACGCACAGGTCGGCCAGGGGCTGGATGAGGGGTCGTTTGTTGGGCTGGTCGACGACGATGATCTGCATGTCGCGGGTGACCTCCCCGATGAGCACCCCGTTGCGCCACTCCTCGATGATGAAGGCGAAGTTGTACTGGCCTTCCTCGCCGGGGGCATCCCAGCAGAGTTCACCGGTGCGGGCGTTGATGGCGAAGGTGGGGGTTCCGCCGGCCTCGGCAGTTCGGCTGAACCGGGTGGGGTCGAGGTAGGTGGGGATGTTACGCCCCCGGCATCCGGTGGTGCCGGGGATGTCCTGGGGGATGCTGAGCCGGAAGGCGAGCGAGTCACCGTCGGGGTCGAAGGCGGCCGGGTTGTGGCAGAATCGCTGGCCGACGCGTCCCGAGTCGAGGGGTGGGTTGAGGAGCCGTGGGGTGGAGTTGAGTCCCAGGGCGGGGTTGATGAAGATGGTCGTGGAGACGAAGAACTGGAT
>NZ_VFIA01000129.1 GCF_014282275.1 Spirosoma utsteinense | reverse complement strand
AACGTTTGCGGGCTGTTCTTGAAGCGTTATTCACGGGTCGGCAGACAGTCATCGAGTTGACTTGCTTTCCCTACATTCTGAATGCGTCTTTATGATTTTGAATTAGTATTACTCAATATAGTATATTGATTTTTTAGACTATTTAGTCACCCCAAAGTCAATTTCATCGCCGTTAACATCAGCAAACTTTTTTTTATAAAAATTATTTTTGGATGTCGAAAGACGTAACGCTTCCAGCCCTAATTGTCTGTAAGATAAGTGGAGTAGAAGTCGAAAACGGGCAAAACAACGTGTATGATTAATTTTTTATTTAATTAAATAGCAGGTGTTACTCTAAGCGCAGCTTGCGTAAGCTGCGTTAGTAAAGTGGTTTGGTCCTGCCATGCCTTATTCATGTAGAGAATAATGCTTTATATATGCTTACATAAAGAACTATTTATATATATTTCTGGTATATACTCCTGACAAACTAAATAAATTCCTGAGAGCGAAACCCAAAAAGAAAAAGCCGGCAACTACAGGCCTGCGTTAACGAAAGCCCTCAGGCAATATGGCTCGGCAAAAGCTATTCCAATCAGGCAGCTGTATTTTCCAGGGGGCCCAGGCAATGCCGAAACTTACACGATACTATTTATGTATCACTACATCTGTGATTATTGATTCGTTTACAACAGGAAAGCCAGCACCAATTAGATTGCTGGCAAAGCGTTAAGCAGGCGGTATGAAAACAACCAGCCATTGCTTAGGCATCTGCTTGCTTTGGCGGTCCTGTTAACTCCGCCAGGGGTAAGTCGAATCTTGACTAAATACCGGCAGCAGGAGGATGCCGCCTGGCAGGAAGACAAGCCAGCAAATGCCCCAACTCGTTTATCCGCTCAACAACATCAGTAATCCGGTAACCAACATTGACGGGGGCCACCATTCACCCTACTGAGTTGGTTAACGTTTTTTGAGCGTGCGTCCCGGCCGCGTTCATCTGAACCGTTTACCCGCTTAGCCCTGATCGGACAGTCGACGCTGCTCCATCCAGTTTTGTTGGTCCGGAGCCAATTGATGGGTAGTCCAAAGAACCGAGTCAATAATGTAAGCAGGCCTGCTGCCTTAAAAGCCTTTATCCTATTTTAAAACAATAGTAGTTACCTCTCAAAGTTTGGAGAGACTAATAACATGGAAAACCAGGAGACAAGCCAACAAACTAACCAGGAATTAGCTTTGGGTTATTGCTTGATTATTGAGGACAACATCATTGATCAGGCGAAAATACGATTGATTATGAGCGATTTAGGCTACTCGACTATTATAACGGTCGATTCGTTGAAATCATCAGCGTATTTTCTTAAAAAGATGGCCCCTGGTGTTATTATTATCAGTTTTCATTTAAAAGATGGAACCAATGGGGTTGATATATTGAATTTCCCCGGTATTTATCAGTCTAAACTGATTTTTGTTACCGACAACCCGAATGAAGGTTTATATGAATCGGTACAGGGAAAGCCTAACGTAGGCTTTTTAACAAAACCACTCTGTTTATTTGTAACGAAAAGTACGCTTGATCTACTGGATTTAATGGTCGTGACGTAACCGTGGACTCTTCGTCTTTATTGCATGGTAACACTCGTCGTCTCATGCCGCTACTGTGGCAACCAAGATGCCGTTCGGCGCAAAGGGCTCAGCACCA
>NZ_VFIA01000128.1 GCF_014282275.1 Spirosoma utsteinense | reverse complement strand
TTCAACACGACCGCCACGGCCCTGCCCGGCCAGGCCATCAGCCTGCAGGGCCACTTCCCCGCCACGGCCAAAGCCTTCATGCTGGTGGGCACCGCTACCACCCCTACCTCCCTGCCCATCCTGCTCCAGAGTGCCAACCACCTGGCCGCCCAGATCCCCCCCCAAACCCCCGCTGACCTCTACCAGGTCTGGGTTGAAGACCAGGGACAGCGCAGTCCCCCGGTCTGGATCAATCAGGCCCAGGCTCACCATGCCGACTGCCCCGTCATCAGCCCGGGCGGACCCCTGCGCATCTTCGGCCGCAACCTGCGGCTGGGCAGCGCCACCCCCCAGGTCCGACTGACGGCCAATGGCGTCACCCTGGAGGCCAGCGTCAACCTCAGCCAGAGCGACGCCTACAAGCTAACCCTGGTCATGCCGGCCGGCCTGCAGGCGGGCATCACCTACACCCTGCTGGTGAGCAACGGGACGGGCGGGGCCAGCGGACAGACCCGCCTGAGCCAGTCGCTGACGGCGGTGGCCGCCGGGGGTGACTACTTCGGGCTGGGGGTGGGCTGGGCGGCCCGGCTCACCTTCACGGGCAACGTCTACAACGTGAAGACCGATGGTCGGCTGAGCCTCAAGGCGGTGGGGGACGGCAACGCCAACGACCAGCCCGCCATCCAGGCGGCCATCGACCGGGCGTCGGCCGACGGGGGGGGCATCGTTTACCTGCCGGCGGGTAACTACAAGCTGAGCCACCACTACTTCGAGTACCTGCGCATGCGGAGCCGGGTGGTGGTGCAGGGGGCGGGCAAGGAGCAGACGGTGCTGCGCTACGGCTACCAGCTGGAGAGTTCGCACATGGCGGTGTTGTTTTCACCGGGGACGAGTCTGTCGGGTTTGGCGGACCTCTCGCTGCTCAACATCGACAACAACGGCAGCCCGGCGATGGGCAACCTGCGGGCCAACCAGGTGAGCCAGGTGTTCCTGCAGCGGGTACGGCTGGACCTCAACCGGGGGGACTGGATGGAGCTCAGCAACACCGACCAGCTGGTGCTGGCCAACTCGGACTTCAGCCAGGGGGTCAACGACCGCAGCAGCTACCGGGGTCCCATCAACATGAATGCCAGTACCAACTTCGTCTTATCCCGCAACAACTTCACCTTCGCGGTGAACGGGCTGAACTTCGACTACACCCACGAGGGGGTCTTCGAGCAGAACAAGGTGTACCGCGACGGCTCGGCCCGCTACCCTGCCAACCTGCTTCAGCACGTGCTGATTCTGAACTTCACCGAGAACATCGCCGTGCTGGGCAACCTCTTCAAGGTCATCAACGGCCCGGCCCAGAACAGCAACGACGGCGAGACGATCATCGCCGAGGGGGGCGGCACCGAACGCATCGATGAGGAGACCGGCACCGTCAGCGCAGCAACGCCCACCACCCTGAGCGACAACAGCAAGAACTGGGGCAATTTCCGGCGCCGTCCGATCGTGGCCATCGTCAGCGGGAAGGGGATGGGCCAGTGGCGCAGCGTCACCAGCCGCAGCGGCTCCACGCTGAATTTGGACCGGGGGTGGGATGTGGTGCCGGGTGCGGGCAGCAACTACGCGATTTTCAACTGGGGCGCCCGCCGGTGGCTCCTGCAGGGCAACACGCTGGAGGGCAACCGCCGGGGCATCACGCTGTACCACAACGCCACCAGCGAGGTGGCGGTGGTGGGCAACACCCTGACCAACAGCGGCTCGATCGACTTCAC
>NZ_VFIA01000127.1 GCF_014282275.1 Spirosoma utsteinense | reverse complement strand
TAGCCTGTTTCTCTTTGAGCAAACGAATGAAGCGGACGTAATCGCGATTGGCGACATTAGTCTGCTGTTTTTCAAGCTGTTGCAGTTCGTCAACGGTCTGGCTGATTTTAGCAGCGTAATCCATAACCAAAGATACGACTTATTGAATTTGATTTAGTATTACTACAATCGTTGAAGATAAAACCGGGAAATTGTGGGTGGGCACAAGGGGTGCCGCTTTCGTTTATGCCGGGAAAAAATTTACCACGTTAACCTATCAAGGCGAACCCTTTCTCGGCGTTTGGGGCATAATGGAAGATAGAAAAGGCACTATTTGGCTCGGCGGTTTCAATAATAAAGGAGGCCGTCGACCCGGTGGTCTCTATCGCTATGACGGCAGTAGCTTTACGAAGGTATTGGATAGAGGTGCTTATGCCATCATCGAAGATAAAAAAGGGAACATCTGGACTACGGGTCCGGTAAATTCTGCTAATTGGACGGTCCAGGCACTTTCCCGTTATGATGCAAAGTCCTTATATAGTAATCAGCCCACGGTAACCGAAATAATGTCAGGAAAGGCTTTTCTGGGGCTTTTGGAAGCTACCGATGGAAGTATTTGGTTTGGCGATGCGACCGGCGTGTATCGGTATGATGGAAAGACCATCACGGACTTTTATAATAAAGAGGGTCAGAAAAAATATAGCATAGATACCAAGCAAAGTGTTGTCATCTGGAAAGGTTCTAGGCTCCTTGGTGGCTGGGAAGGTACTAAGTTTCTAGGTGATGGTTCCACTACAGGAGACGTCGATCTATTAAAAGGAGACTTGTTGATCGACAATCGTCATCTGGTGGGCGGTGCGGTTGAAGTCGACATGACTACCATTGAACAATTTGAAGATCAACCTTCACGTAATAAATTACCTGCCTTTTTTGATGTCAAAAAATTCCCGGTTTCAACCTTCGCCATTACGAAAGTTGAAACCGGGAATGATGGAAGTACAAAAGTTCCAACTGATGGAAGTACAAAAGTTCCAACTGATGGAAGTATAAAAGTTACAACTGATGGAAATATAAAAGTTACAGGGAACCTAACGCTTGAAAGTATTACGAAGGCCGTTACTTTTCCAGCCAAACTGCAGTTTAAAGACGGCATGGACGGCACGGTCGAGTTGAATGGCACGCTGATCATTGATCGAACCGATTGGGGTATCGATTATGGCTCAGAAAAGCACTTTTATCAGTCTGGTAATGCCATTTTGGACGAGGTTAAACTGCTGATGAAAATCGTAGCGAAAAAAGTAAATAGGTAGCAGGGTTAGCAATAAGGTGTATAGCTGTTTCTCAAAACGCCCATTATATGAAGCAACAGTTATTTTTCCTCCTTCCAAGCTAAATACCGGTAAACCGTTGCTCGACTCAGATGAAATAACTGGCCAATCTCTAGAATCGTATGCGTCTTGAGGGCATGCATCGACTTAACAGCCCGTGCCTTCACTTGGGCTTCAGCAGTGAGCCCCTTTGGCCGTCCGCCTACTCGTCCCCTGGCACGAGCTGCGGCCAAACCGGCTTTGGTCCGCTCCCGAATCAGGTCACGCTCGAATTCGGCCAGCGAGGCAAACAGATTAAATACCAAGCGGCCCTGCGCCGTGGTCGTATCAATGGCCAGGGCTTTCTCATAAAAGGGTAAAGAGCCGATAAGTAGACATCTTTGAGGTGTTCTAAATCTCGCCAAGATGACCCTTACCGACTCTTTCCAGCCCCAAGATAAGGCCTT
>NZ_VFIA01000126.1 GCF_014282275.1 Spirosoma utsteinense | reverse complement strand
GTTTGCGGGCTGTTCTTGAAGCGTTATTCACGGGTCGGCAGACAGTCATCGAGTTGACTTGCTTTCCCTACATTCTGAATGCGTCTTTATGATTTTGAATTAGTATTAGAAATCATTTTAGATACCCACTCATTTGTTTTATCACCAAAAATTTCCTTGTCCTTGCTAGGATTGTCAGACTCCAAAATACCTTTTAACTCTTCGATATCTTGTTGAGATATCTGGCTATCACTAAGCTTTTGCACCAAACTCTCAAAGCTTCCTTTGTTAAATTCTATGTGACTGTCAATACGTACTTTGCTACCTGTATTAATCAGTGATCCGTCTTGTGCCTGAGATACCCCGGAGTTATAACTACCAATTATGGTATTACCACCGCTAACATGAATGCTAGCATGACGTTGAGATTCTTGTTGCTCTTTATATTTTTTCCAATCGTCGAAACCACCCAATTCGATGGCCCTCTCGCCTTCAAGCGTCAACTCGTATGAACTTTTACTCTTGGGCTTGACGAGACCATGCCGTAATACCTTAGCAAACGCTTTTTCATATTCATCTGATGTACCGCGCGTAGGGTGGGCTGCATAGCCCTCTTCTGCGTCATGTAGTATTTGATTTATGTATTCAGATACAGACATATTTTGATGTATAGTCGTATTTATGATTGATGATGCATGAAAATCATATCCTTGAGTAATTCCCAAATTATTGTCACCAACGACAGAGTTGCTAATGCAAAAATCAGGTTTACGATGGCGGTCGCAATAAGTTTGATAGGTGGGATACTGTCTGCCTTCTAAGCTTAGTTTTAGAAAGTTACCACTACCATAAAACCTAGTGCCAAAACCAGATGAAGCACGTTCAGCAAAGCCTTCATTTATCGCAATGTTGGCAATTCTTTCAGCGTAGCTGTCTCCCTCACTATTAGCAGGATGATCTTTAAAAATAAGACTGATATTAATTCCTTTGAAATCGCCAACTTTCAGAGCGGAAAAAATTGTCATTAAATCTTTGTCTTGCATTGATTTTCAATTAATTAAAATTTTAATGCTTATAGTATATCACACAATACTTGGAAGTGAAACCTCAAATTATGTTTAATATAATTCTACGTGAACGAAAGCGTCCTAACGAGTTAAAAAAGTGCTCTATTGGGGGCATGTAAGTTGTCGAACGAGGACCAGCACTCACACTTTTATGCTTATTGGTACCATCAACACCCTGAGTGTTGATACTTGCCTGAACACCGGACTTGCACCTTTACACACCTATTTGGATCTACTGTATGTGCTTAAAAACCTGACAGTAGATAGTAAAAACATATAGCCGCTGGGGATTTGTTCGCTAGAACACGGTGGTTGGGTTGGGCTGTAAACTGTCCTTCGGAACGTGCTCCCTATCATATGGAGTCTACCTACGCGGAGCAAATGAATAACAGAGGGACCAAATTGTCAACTCAATCTATTATTATAAATTCAATACCTACCTAACAGCGAAGCTATCATTGTTAAGTATTGTCATCATCAATGCTCATTTCTTCCTCGCTCATTTTACTTTCAAAGCCATCCTCAATTTTCGTAGCTTTAGTATCTATTTTCTTCTTAGATTTGCTCTCAAATATTGCTGCGATTTTACCCATCCCGGGAATACCTTCTAATTTATCAATTGCTAACTGAAACTTGTAACTCTGTTCCAGAGCTTCCATAATAGGATGATCTGAAGAATTATAGTTTGAAATTAATTTGCCTGGATTTTCAGATGAAATTTGCAAGAAACTAGATAAGAGTCTGAATTTCAATTCTTCGGACTGCTCTTTGTCGTTAATACTTGAAATTTGATTAGATAGGCCCTCGTAAGTCTTACTTAAAACTTCTTTATGTGTATACTCCTCTATCAATCTCTTCGACAAATTCAGTTTTTTACTTGCGGAGTAGGTAAACCATAGTGCAGGAACATACATTGGTACAATAGCTAATACTAAATCAAATTCAATAAGTCGTATCTTTGGTTATGGATTACGCTACTAAAATCAGCCAGACCGTTGACGAACTGCAACAGCTTGAAAAACAGCAGACTAATGTC
>NZ_VFIA01000125.1 GCF_014282275.1 Spirosoma utsteinense | reverse complement strand
GGGGCGTTGAAATCCATAGTAAGCGGGAGGCTGGCACCTGAGTAAATAACTGATTAGTAGCTTTTTTACTCTATTATATGAAACATTTTCCCGGAATGTTGGCAACTACCCACTGTTGAGC
Organism: Spirosoma utsteinense; assembly: GCF_014282275.1. Taxonomy (GTDB): domain Bacteria; phylum Bacteroidota; class Bacteroidia; order Cytophagales; family Spirosomataceae; genus Spirosoma; species Spirosoma utsteinense. The sequence continues at coordinate 2,103 of NZ_VFIA01000125.1, read as the reverse complement.
GTGAAGCTAACGCCCTCCTGGGCCTCCTGCAGCAACGCCTGCACCTCGGCTTGAGTAGCCGCCTGGGGTCGCCCCTCCAACCGGTCGATTCGGGTGTTGAGTCCCTCAATGGCCCGGCTGTGGCGACTCAGTTCGTCCGTCAGGCGTTTGATCGGGTCATACTCCGTTGGTCGAACTGGCTGGGGTGGTGTCGGTTCGACCGCCCGACTGCTGGAAGCGGGTAAGGGGTTATTCTGCTGGCTTAGATTCCTCAAGAATTTGTTCTCGTTCATCGGCTAAGGCCCTGGTTAAGTTTAGGGGCGTTTCGGGGTTCCTGTTCGATTTTCAGTTGCCGGTCGATCTTTTCCTGCTCGGCTAAATTGGTTGCTTCTAAGGCCACTTTACGAGCTTCCTCGGCCTTCTGCTCCTCGATCACTCGTTGCCGCTCCCGCTCGGCCTGCGCCGTGGCCAGGGCTGTGCTCAAATCGTCCATGTCCTTCTGCTGGTAAGCTTTACTCAGAACAGCCCGCAAATCGTCGGCAAACTCGTTTTCCAGCGTTTTGCCGGGTTGCTGGTCCAGCGTTACCCGTTGACCGGGTTCGTGGCTCTGGGCGCGTTTCTGACCCTGTTCTGTGGCCTGTCGCTGCATCTCCCCCTTAGCCTGCTCGTCGCCGTACTTCATGCAGTGCAAAAACCGGAACGATTCGGTTAACTTCCGCTCATAGTTGAACGCCTGGTCAAAGCTCTGCTCAGTGCGCTGGCTGAAGCTGTTGCGCTCAAAACCACCCATAACCGCCCCTTTAGTGGTCGCTTTATGATTGGTCAGGGGACTAAGGTGGTAGGGGTTCTTGCGCTCGTGCAGCTCGTTTTTTTTCCCTTCTGCATACTCGCGTAGATTCTCCGTTCGGCTCACAATGACGTGAATGTGGGTCTGATCGCCGGTCTTGGCAACACCCTTCGGCTGCTCGCCCAACTGTACCGCCCGGTCGGTGTAATCGAAGCTGCGGCTGTGTTCAACCTTGGCAAACCACACTAAATCTTTGCTTTCTATCCCCTTTCCAAAATTTTGGGCGTACTGCTCCATTGTGGCTCGGGTGAACGCCTGTAACTGTTGAGAATCGGAGCCGATATGGGCTAATTCAGCTTGTGAAGGGGCTAAAATAACTTGGTAGTACTTGGCATCCTCCCGGCCTAAATTGCGCTTGTTGTGGTCGATCTGGGCTACTACTTCGTGGCCAGCCAACTGCTCCCGGTTCTGGCTAAACCATAACTCAGCCTGCTGCTCCGGTTTGAGCTTATTTTCTTTCTCTAAGTATTCCACCAGTCCCCCGGAACTGCCCGCACCGCCTGCCCCTATCTTAGTCATCATGGCTGGGTGGGATTATCCTGTTGCCGAATTAGGTCGTCGGTCTGCTGTCGGTACTCCGGGCGTAGGGCATTATCGACCAGGGCCGTACGGAACGAAAGCCGCATCAGGGTTTGAACAGCCCCCACCACACCAGTTAGCTGCTCCTCCAGATGCTCCGGTGTGATGACGTTGCTACTGCCTGAGCCTGGCCCGGTCTGGGTCCGTATGGCCCGCACTTCGGACAGGATAGGCTTTAATAGTTCCTTCTCCTGCTCTCGGATAAATCCAATCAGGCGTTTATCTAATGTATCCACTTTCTGGGCCATTTTCTTCATAGCTACGTCGGGCGTATCAGCCTTCATATCGCGGGGATCAATCTTGGTAACAGTGAAATACTGCACCATAACCGCGATCAAATCTTTGTGCGAGAGACCGAATCTGTCGCCTAATCGCTCTAATTGTTGGTGAGTCCCTGCGCTGACAGATAGACTTTTCCGGTCGCTCATATAGGAAAATTTTATACAATTACTAATTGATTATCAGTTAGTTAGTAAAAATGTGCACAATTTAAACTACTAAAAAACTATGTTATTAACAATAACCTGTTGATTACTAACCCCATAGGGCGAGAAGAACGGTATGCAGCAACGCGGAATAGCGTTCCGTCTTGCTCTCTTGCTCTCTTGCTCTCTTGCTCTCTTGCTCTCTTGCTCTCTTGCTCTCTTGCTCTCTTGCTCTCTTGCTCTCTTGCTCTCTTGCTCTCTTGCTCTCTTGCT
>NZ_VFIA01000124.1 GCF_014282275.1 Spirosoma utsteinense | reverse complement strand
TTATGGTTAACTATATCATTATCAGTTATTTATAAGCAGTCTTGTATCTATTATATTTTACTACTTTTTTGGCCGGGTTAGAGACTCAGATTTTGTTGCTAAAACTGCCTTGATTACCCACCCTATTTACTTTTCTGACAGTCGGAAGAAAAGACAGCCGTTTAACCCCTTAAAGAAATCGACCGTAGGGAGGTTTTTTAGGGGTTAAACATGGCTGGCTACACAAATAAGTGCTGATATTTAGAGACTTACAAAGATTGTATACAGTGCTAATTATTAACCAATTTTTAACCCTTTGATAAACAATCTCATAGAGCGAGACAAAACGGTATGGAGCGTAGCGGAATAGCGTTCCGTCTCGCTCTCTTCAAGACCGCTTCGCGCTACTCGAACCGGATGGCTTTTTTCCCCTTTCCAATCTTTAATCAAATGGGTAGCTTTACATAACCTCACTTATACAACAGCCAAAATTTCCCTTTCACAGCTTTACTGTTCTAAACTCGTTACACCATGAAGTATTCGATGCGTACTCTTCTCGTTCTTGCTGGCTTGATCAGCTCGACAACCCTATTTGCTCAAATCAAGGTTACTACGCAGATCAGTAGTGACGCCAGTACAGGTAAACAGCTTATTCAAGCCATGGTGACGGGGGGATCTGGTCAGTATAGTTACGCCTGGGGCCTTAGCACACCTGGTGTCGTTCCGCCAAATACAGCCTCTGAGTTTTTGCTCGCCCCTGCTCAAGAGGCTGAATACATTGTCTTCGTTAGAGATAAGCAGACGGGAGTTAGTGCTTATACGACGGTAGTAGTGAAAACACTGGCTGTGAACGAGAAGCACATACTTAGAATGCCTGGTGAAGGTAAATTGAATTTGGGTTATTCGGCAACGGGATCGAATTGACTTTTTGCCAGTTGAAACCCTTCTTCTACGTATTCAGCCAATCTTGCTTTCGTTTCTTTACGTAACATCAGTTATAAAACACCTCCCCCTAAAGTACAATGCCTGGCTACTGCGATCAGTGGCCAGGCATTGCACTTTTTCCCTGTTATTGGTGTCTGCGACGCTGTTTTAAGTGATTGGGGCTTACTGCCCCAAACCCCGTAGGTTTTTTTCAGGCATAAGGCACCCCTAACTGTACGAGGAAAAAGATAGATAATAAAAGGACATTTCTTTTTTAAAGTTCTTTTTTTCCCTCTATGCCTTTGACTTGCCTACTGTAGTGGCCCGCGATCAGGCCGAGCGGCCGCCTAACCCCGTACAGTTAGGGGTGCCTTATGCCTGAAAAAAACCTCGTGGCCGTAGGACACGAAAAAGCCCCGATCTGGCTTCGAGCTATCAAGATCGGGGCGCATGTACGGTTAGTACGTGCATTAGCCTATCCCTGGCCGGTTGCTCCTCAGCAGTGCCGACGTCCGTTTCAGCTAATATTTTCAACAGTATGAAGTTCCTGAAGAATTTCTTCTATACTGGGTTGATGAATATCTTCTTCTGACTTAGAGAGTTCGGCTACAATCTCTCGATTGCCATTTTGCCCATACTCGACTTGTAATCTGATTTTACGAATATTAGTCCACTCTCCTTTTCCAAACAAATAGGGATTAGCTTGATATACACCTATACCTACTCGAAAAAGGATATTTTTCTTTACAAAGGTCACTAAAGCATTGTCAATAGTTCTTGTAGTAATGCCTATATCAGTCGCTACTCGCTTCTTAATCGTAGCATTGAGTACAATCTCATTTTGATAATTCATACGCTTGAGCAAGGCATAGAGCACACCGCTAACCCAATGCGGAATGTCCTTCAACATTACTAAGTCATCCAAATAGAGTTTAATAAAATCAGGCTCTTTAGGTATTCTAACTTCCCGATCTGTTTTTACAGTCTCTCCTGTTAAGAAGTCTACTGTGTCTTTTTGGTATACAATTCTACCAGTGTTGTTCTGCATAGGACTCATCCGATTAAGGGGTAAACACTAACGCGATTCCAAATACACATTTTTTACCGTCATTAGCAAGTAGTCATGCGATTTAGATGACAATCATACTGCTGGGCCATGACAATCATACTGCTGGGCCATGACAGTTATACTGCTGGGCCATGACACTGTTTATGGTTAACTATATCATTATCAGTTATTTATAAGCAGTCTTGTATCTATTATATTTTACTACTTTTTTGGCCGGGTTAGAGACTCAGATTTTGTTGCTAAAACTGCCTT
>NZ_VFIA01000123.1 GCF_014282275.1 Spirosoma utsteinense | reverse complement strand
AGCAAACTGGTGCTGCGACATTTTTACCGATGACTTGAACGTCGTTGCCTCGAAGTTTTTCGGGTCTATACTCAGTACGCCGTCCAGAACCCGAAGAATAGCGGGGTAATAATAAGGGTGTTCGCCGGTGATGCGGGCCTCCGACAAGTAGATCATCGCAATCTGAAGCCGGGGCTTCACCTCGTTAGGCTTATCGCTGATTTTCTTGGTCAGCTCGGCCACCTTCTCTTTCGTTTTTTGCCACTCAACGGCTCCCGCCAATTCGCCCCGGCGCTCAAAAAGGGGTGGAATATCAAGCGCAGAACCCGTCGTTTGGGTTGTCTCCTGCCCTTTGTTTTCATTGTTTTTGCAGCCCGTCTGCGTAAAAAGCAGCAGGGCCAGCAGAGCAGGCATACAACCGCAGAAGACTTGCTTAGGAATGATCGTGTACATTGTTGTGCGGGATATAAAGAAATAAGCTGGTGGATGAGTGGGTTTAGGTTTGTCGTTTTTTCAGGAACACTACGAACCCAAACCCACTCATCCACCAACTTGATAAGTAGTTAGTTGCGGATAATCTTAACCGTCTTGCGTTCGGTTGGCGTCGTTACCTGTATGAAATAAACGCCCGGTTGCTGACCTAACCGCAATGTCCGGCGTTCGGTGGCACCCGCTTCCCCAATGGTCTGCTGATTCAGCAAACGACCCTGGCTGTTGGTGATGCCTAACCGTACTGACTGACCCGTGGCACCGCTTACTTCTACGGTTACATCGTCACCCACCGTTGGGTTACCGATTACGCGTACCAGCATCGGCTCCACCTGTTCAGCTGCAGCGCGGGCTCCTCCCATCATACCACAAGGGGTACGGAAATCGAAGTCGAAACTAACCTCCGACATCGGCACACCCACGTAGCGGCCAAACACCTTGAGGATCTTGCGGCTGTTCGCATCCTTGCGCAGCTCATCTTCGATTTTCCGATTCACGCTGGTACCGTATCCACCGTTGACAACCCCGGCTGCCGCAAACTCGACGACCCGGTTAGGATCGCCACCGACGCGTCCGAAGGTGATGTTACCCGTCGTGCAGTCGTAGCTCACTACGGTTACGGACAGGGGTTGAGTGGCTGCGGTCGATGATTTTGGTCCCACATACTGGTTGCCGGTAAAAGCACGCCAGGGGTGTTGCTCATACGGGAAACTCGTCCGCAGGGTCGTGTCATTTTTGGTGACGCCCGCGTTGAAGGTCAACACCTTCAGCAGATTGGCTGAAACCGGTGTCGCAGCCGTAGCGTCGTCGTAGAATAGGCCGACAGCTGCCAGCACCACACCCCCCACGGCCTGTAACTCAATGGTCGTAACGTCATCCTCCAGCCGGCGTCCGTTGGGGAAACCGTCCATGTTTGGAATGAACTGCATGGCCGTCGAGCCGTTGAAGCGGGCATCGGTCAGTCCCAGCACGGCGGCCTGGACCAGACCCAGCGAACTGAAATCAGGGCTGTTGCGGGGCGTGGCGGGTACGGCCATGTTCAGGCGCAGTAAATCGCCCAGGGTGGGCAGGAAGTTGTTGATGAAGGGCTTGCCAGCCGCCAGGGGGTTACCGTAAGGTTTGCCGGTGGCCAGTTGATAAGGTGCCAGGTTAGGCACCCCCGTGTAGAAGATTGGCAGCAGGTCGACGGCGCGGGGACTCTTGTTGTCGGGCAGCAGAATGCCCCCGAAAGCGGCTTCCGAAAGGGCCGTACCGTTGAGGGCCGCGTTGCCTTTGAGCCCAAACAGACCGGGCTTGCCATTGCGGAAGTCAAACGCGCCCAGCGACTTGCTCTGGATACGCAGGACGTTGAGGGAGGGGACGGCAGTGCCGAACTGGGAGTCGTCCATGTAGAGGGCCAGCTCAGGGTTGGTGAAGTACTTGGCAAACTGGAGGTCTTCTCCGCCGTAGGGCGAGGCAGCGTTCCATTTGTCCTTCATGCCGATGGGGATAACGGCTTCGTTGGTCAGGGGCATGCCCAGGCGTGATACCTGCACAAACTTGCCATCATAGCCTACGTCACCACCACCATACAGCGTTTTGATCATCTGCCGACTGGCCGAGGCATACACACCGATTACGTAATCGCCGTCGAGTATGTTAGCTGCCTGGGCTACCGTTTTCTTGCTCTTTTGCAGGGTAGCAACCGGCACTTCGATCACGATGGAATGGCAGTTGAATTTCGCGACCGCATCCCGGCCGCTGTTTTGCCGTACGTTACCGACGTCGAAAATACCGCCCAGATCGACA
>NZ_VFIA01000122.1 GCF_014282275.1 Spirosoma utsteinense | reverse complement strand
GCCCACTGGTAGTCGGTCAGTTTAGTAAATTGTTTGGTCACGGCTTTGTTGCTTGGTCGCTACAAAGGTGACACGACTACCAGCCTTTTTCAATTCCCCAACACGTTCTAAGCCAAAAACTATTGTAAGAATATATCCTATCTGTCCAAGTGATTGTAAGTACGGTACTGGTAAAGCCAACATTATAATCGGCAAGACTAAAGTGATGAGCAAAAAGGCTAATATGTAAAAAGATCGTCCCATCTATGTTGTTGTATAAGTGCAATTATATTAAGCAAAGATATAGAGGTTTTACTAATCAATCAGTAAGCCAATACCCAACCCGCCCCAGGGTACTACTTGCCCAGATACAATAGGTGTGAATTGAACTTTCCAAAAGCCGGTTGCTGCTGGATTGTATTTAAAGTAACGTCGCACGCCTACTATTGGGCTCCATCGATAGGTGATCTCTTCAGTAGCGCCCACTAAATAAACACCGCCGACGCCAAATTCAGCAAAGAACGAGTTTCGAGCGCTTCTAGGCGGACAGCCCTTTGTTTTACCATTCAATACCAAATTCCAAGTCAATGCGTGGGGAAGGGTTAGACGACTGTAGCTCGTAAAAAGCTGACCCGCTCCACCTCGAATGACGAAGAAGCTTTTTGGTAACTGAATCGCTGTGTACTCCATATTTAGAGAAAGAACAGGGCTAATTCCACCCAGTTCAGCAGTGGTTGCCCAACGGACTGGTTTTCCGTAAGGCTTTTGAAGTTGTGCCCACATAGTTAGCGGGAAACACACCAGAAGACAGTATTGGGCAGCACGCGAAATAGACAAACTGATCGAGGATTTATCCTTTGAACGCTGAACTCGTCAAAACCGTCTAAGTCACCATATGTTGTTGTATAATCAAATGTTATAGTACGTTTAGATTGGTTTAAGAATACTCAAAAAAAGTTATTAAACTGAGTTTTGACCCCCCAGCGCGGGAAAGTCCGTACTGTTATTAGCCAAACCTGCTTTACATGTTTTTGACTCTCACTGGTAAATTTAAACCCTGGGCGGGTGGCGGGTGCCACGGTTCAATTGGTGAAAAGCGTGTGTGCTATGCTGGGATCTAAAATTCATGGCGTTATTTCAACTACTAACTATGGTAACTGATCCTCTTTCAGCTTACCATTCTGCTACCTTAGCTCGCTAGGAATAAAAAGCCCGTTGATATACGTATGTAGATAGACCATTATCCCCATAATGACGAAGTAATTAAGTACAATCATTAGTAGCAACACAACACTTCGGAACAAATGCGCTATCATTGGCTGCTATAAGATCACTTATATAACACCGTTTATGTCGAGAAAATATGTAATGCTCATCCTGAGTTCTGTGGGCCTGTTTTTTATTCTTGCTCCGTTGAGCTCGTATACATTTTTCCGCTTAACCGGCTTTGAGGGCCAGCCGATCAAAGCTGGTTTAGCGGTTGTTACCTACTGTGCTCTTACCTACTACTGGCTAAGTCAAGCGCAGGCAAGGCAATGGAAAATTTTGGTGGGAGTAGCTATGCTTTTACCAGTATTAATTCGCTACTTACCAGGCTACATCTGGGACTTTGATAGAATTCAGGTAGCCTTACCCACTACCATTGCTTTTGGGGTGGGTGTCTTCTCCGGCTATGTATTAGTTAATGCAAACCAACGACTTAAAACAGGGTTAAGTTTAACGCTTATCCTCACTGCACTCTGGGTGAGTACACAGGGCTATGAGTTGTGGATGCATAAACTTCATTTCGGTTCGTATGTAGGGTCAACTAACGAAAAACTACCTGACTTTTCACTACGAGACGAGCAAGGTAAAACCGTAAATAAAGCTAGTTTAAAAGGTAAAGTTGTAGTTCTGGATTTTTGGAACACAGGTTGCGGTGCCTGTTTTCAAAAATTCCCACTTCTTGAAGAGTACCAGAAACATTATTCCATTAACGCAAACGTCAAGTTTTACGCAGTTAATATTCCACTAGCCCGCGATAAGCCGCTAGATGCTATTGACGCTATTAAGCAGAGAAACTATAAATTTTCTGTTTTATACGCTGATAAAAGCTCTTTGGCTACTTTGTTCAACGTGAAAATTTATCCGACAGTTGTGGTTATTGATTCAGCTCAACGAATTATTTATCGAGGAAAACTAGAAGGAATAGGAGACTTGTTCCAATAACTTACTTTTTGTACTATTTAGTGCCATCAGACTCTTTAGAACGTGTTGGGGAATTGAAAAAGGCTGGTAGTCGTGTCACCTTTGTAGCGACCAAGCAACAAAGCCGTGACCAAACAATTTACTAAACTGACCGACTACCAGTGGG
>NZ_VFIA01000121.1 GCF_014282275.1 Spirosoma utsteinense | reverse complement strand
CGGCCCATTGGAGGTCGGTCAGTGGCTCCCACTGTTTGGTCATGACTTTGTCGTTTGGCGACCACAAAGTTGGCACGACCCTCAACCTTTCTCAATTTCCCAACACGTTCTAAGCTTGTAATGTACCCTAGTTTTTCAGGGAGGGTAAGCCCGTTTTTCTTTCCCATTCCACCACTAATTAACCGTTTTCAGGGGGCAACTCGTCGAGCGGGCGGAGTAGCAGCCGCCGAACCTGTTCGGCTCGAAAAAGGCCTCCCCGGGAAGCCTGAAACCCCGCCTCATTGAGTTGCCGGGCGATCTGGGCATATGTGCACCCTTCGGCCCGCAGCCGCCCGATCAACGTAATCGCGCGTCGGTTGTGGCGGTTCTGGCGGGCATTTTCCCGCACGGCCGCGTTAGCCTTTTGGGTGGCCAGCCCGTTCTGAAACGGTTCGCTGGCCCGTCGCCACTGGCCCCGTCTTTTGAGCAGTTCAACCAATGCCTGTTGGGTGCGCAACCGAATCAGGACCCGCTCGCGGTCCGCAATGGCCATGAACAGAGTTGGGGTAAACTTATCCAGGTTGGGAATATCACAGCTCTCCAGGCGTCCCTCCAACTCCCGGTAGATTTGCAGGGCGTCCTCCGTATCGCGGCTCAAGCGGTCTACTTTGGCAACCACCAGGGTTGCCCGTCGTAGCTTGCAAAGCGCCAAGGCTTTTTGAAGTTCAAGCCGACCGGTGACGGCTTTGCCCGACTTAATATCGGTGAAGGCGGCAATCATATGCTTATGCTGGTAAAAGTGAGCAATGTAAGCTTGCTGAGCGTCGAGGCCCAGGCCACTATCGCCTTGTTTCTTGGTTGAGACCCGGTAGTAGGCTACGTATTCGGGGCCGTTGGGGGGTGGGGTCAGGTTGGGAATCATGTTATTTGCTGGCTTAGCCAGTGGAGCCGGCCACTAAGGATGATGTAACCCGGTTTAAAGGGACTCATTGGCCAGTAAGTGTAAAACGTCGTTCATGATCCGGGTATCTAATTCGGTCCAGCTGGGATTGACAAACTGGTCTCCCTCTTGGTCAAAGGTGATCAGTTTGAACGTTTCGGGATAGTGCTCCCAAAGTTGATCCGGGTAATGCTCGGCGAATAACAACCGATCCGGATTTAAGCCGTGCCGGTTGACGGCAGTGAGCGCAATTCGCTCGCATTCGTTGGTTACACTATTGCCTTCGCCCCGATAGGTGGCCACGACCAGGGCGTGCCTACTACAGACCTGCAACTGGCAGGCGCTGCGGTGGCCGCTCGAAGAGAGAAATTCAAATCGATACGTTTCCATACGTAGCAAGAGCCAGGGTGACGGACCGGGCGTTTTGTACCGACGCTTGTTCATTGGCCGGCTAGCTGTCATTGTGACAGGGTGAAGGTAGGGGTTTTTGTCAATATCACAAAAGCTCTACGACCGTAGTGGTTATGTGATTTATGGCACCAAACCAATACATGTAACTTAAGATGGCATTTTGCTTATTCAATTGACGTTTACTGACACCGACCGGTAAGAGCCGTTGTGGACTTGTCCTGACCAAACGAATACGGCTCGATCCGAGGTTGGAAAGGGAAATAAGATTTAGACCTAACAATCGGTTGAACGACGGTAAGTTTTAGACGATATTGAATACATCCAGTGACTAAGCGGTCGAGAAAGGGTTTGTGGTCAGATGAACGAGCCGTTTCGAATAATTATCCGATTGGCGCTATAACCATAATTAGATTATGATTAACTTTTACCACAGCTTTACATAAAACCAGTGGCTGTTGCAAAAGTATATGAACTACTTTCAGTTGCCGCTATTCTTCTATATACGGTTACTTTTTAGCTAAAAAATAGCTGCCATAATGTTCTAACATGGCGGCTGATGGAGTTTTGCAACAGCCACACCACTTATGCAACAGTAATTTCAACCTTAAAGCCTCATTTAGGGTCTAGCCTATTATCTACATACTCAACATCTTACTTATGCTTACCAATCGATATACTCTTGCATCACTATTAGTCGGAATCAGCTGGTTAGCCAGCTGCAAACAGGATGATGACTCAGTAACTTGCAAGCCAGTTGAAACAATAACCCCTCAAAGTACCTGCTATGACTCGAGTCGCGGACTTACCTTAGTGGCATCTGGCCAGACTAGTTCTCCAGATAGAAGCCAATTCACTTGGTCTATTTTCCCTCAAAGTGACACAACGCAAAACAGTAATATTGCCGCTCCTTTAGAAAAAGTATTAGTAGGTAGCGAGACAATTACCGTGCCCGATTCCATTTTGAAAAACTCGCCCAAGTTTATTGTCAAAGTGGGTCGTGCCTTAAAAGTGGATATTAAGCTTGAAAAAGAGATGGTTAATCAGCAACCCAATCACCGTGTCGTGCATTAAAACCGACTTGGAAAAACAGATGGTGCGACGC
>NZ_VFIA01000120.1 GCF_014282275.1 Spirosoma utsteinense | reverse complement strand
TAATACGAACTGTCTGGGCTTTGAAAGCAAAGTTGGGGAGCGATAGACAGACGAAGACAGAAGACGGCGGGAACCCAACAAAACCGATTGTAAAGGTTTTATTGGGACCAAAGACTGTTGGTTACTCAATAAGACGGTATGGTAGCCAGTATACTAAAAACTCCGCTTTCTATCAGGAAATGGGGTTTTTAGGCATATTATATACTACATGCTTACTAAAGAATTTGGATTCTAAAGTTAATTAATTGATTATCAAGTTAGTGATCTCAAAGAGCAAGCAGAATTATCGCGTAGCGTAATTCCCGCTTGCTCTTTAAAAAGACTGTATCACGCTCACGCTACCGAATGGCACTCAATCGCTTAGTTTCTGGCCCCTTTGTAATATCTGATAGGATCGGTAGCTTTACATAAGCTCACTTATAAAACAGATCTCTTGGCTTGGATAACAGACTTAATGAGATGAAAAGATTATTGTTGATTTGGGTTTGTATAGGCTTAGGAGCGAAAACGCTATTTGCACAAGAGAGTAAATACGATGTTGCTCTGAGTACTGGTTTCTATAGCGCGCCGAATTACACGCATATCACTGGTAAGCAGTTTTTATCGGCTGATTTCGACTACCATTTGCAGAACCGATGGACGATCTCAACGGGCCTCCTAAGTGGTCAGTTCGCCTACTTTGAAGATTGGAGGAGTAATGCCTTTTCCTATGATGACTATACAAATGCTAAAGGATACGAATCACATTTTTCCCTTACAGCTGCTTACTCGGTTATAAAGACGGATAAATTCCGTGTTCAAGTGGGATCAGGTATTGGGCTATTCACCCAGCGATTAAAGTACCCTTATAGAGCTGCCTCCGGTAATTTAGCCCCTAATCAATACGGTGAACAGATCTTTACAACGGAGGAATCGTTCAGCTTGGTTGAGATACCAATCAAGGTAGAAGCTTACTACTTGTTAGGTCGTCGAGTAGGGGTTGGAGCAAGGGCCGGTACTTTTCTACAGGCAAACAGGTCCTTATCTATTTTCTACTTTGGTCCCCAATTAAGAGTGCGTTTATGACTAATCTCAGATATCTGTTAGCCCTGTAGTCTTCCCAATTCTATCTTATTTTCCTTAACATAACTTTAGTTATAAAACACTCCTCTAAAAAGTACAATGCCTGGCCACTCGTGAGAGCTGGCCAGGCATTGTACTTTTTCCGCTTTCCCCCCTTTTGTCCTGTTCTCCTGAAACCCTGCTTTCAAAGCCCAGACAGTTCGCATTATTAACAGTTCGGATTAACCTGTTCGTATTAAATAAGCCCAGCGGCCTTGGCGTGGTGGTCAATCTTGATCGAGCGGCTATCTGAAAACACGTGATAGGCCGCCCGGACCTTCCAACCTGCTTTGACCATCCGCAATAGAAGGTTGATAGAGTGGTCCACATCGTGCGTAGGGTAAACGAGGTACTTATTCTTCGTTAGTCCGTCCGGTGCGTCTGCATAAGCCTTAAAACGCTCTAAAGGCGGGGGTTTGGGCTGGGTCTCCATCTGGGATAGTGATAGTTTTTGAAAATAGCGATTCAAAGGGTAGGCGTTAGAGTAGCGGCCCCCTTTTCAAAAGACTCGATTAAATCAGCAGGCTGTTGAATCTGTCCTTCTTTTAACTCTGCCGGTTGCTCAACTTCGTACTGCTCTACGAAGGTCAATCGGTCGCCGTTGAAGAACACCGTAGGGTTGATGTAGTAGACAAAAGGGTTCTCCCCTCGGGCTATGAATTTGTTTTCAGCCAACTCAGCTAACCCACTAAATACCATCTTATCAGACTTGTAGCCCGTAAAATGCTTACACCTTTCTAGACTAAACATGAATGTGTCTCTATTCGGCTCTACTTGATTTGCTACGTAAGCAAACACCTTGATACCGGCCTTGGAAAGATCGAACCAGTTAGATAAGCCACTCATAAACACCTTCATGAATCTCGCTTTGTCAACTGATATCTTTCGGGCAAAAAGCGAATGCCCTTTTACCTGACTATCGCTGTCAATAATTAGATCAGGGTTCTTCTGGCCGAACAATAAGGTTTTTTCCCCCTTCTCGATGTGCTGAAGAGTGTCATCAAGAAAAGGGTTGATCTTATTGAGAGAGTAATCTCCTATTTTTTTGTAAGCCATGATTAGGGAAGTCTGATTTCCCTACAAACATACAATAAAGAAAGTCTTATCGTACATCGAAGGAAGTGCCATTTCCCTTTTTGTTCCCTGTTGGGGAAGTGCCACTTACCCAACAGGGAAATGGCACTTCCCCAACAGGGAAATGACCCCCCTTGATAATCAGGCAGTTAGGGGGGGGGCCTTCTTAAGTTCTTTATACGGATTACCCAGGCCCAAAGCCTAACTCAGCCGTCCTATTATTCTATATACTTTTTGCCAGTTCCCGGCATAATGCGAGCTGCTTTTAATACGAACAGGCTAATTTGAACTGCTAATAATACGAACTGTCTGGGCTTTGAAAGCAAAGTTGGGGAGCGATAGACAGACGAAGACAGAAGACGGCGGGAACCCAACAAAACCGATTGTAAAGGTTTTATTGGGACCAA
>NZ_VFIA01000119.1 GCF_014282275.1 Spirosoma utsteinense | reverse complement strand
TATATTGTTGTTTTTCAATGGTTTGCAACAAATCCAAGTCTTCCTTGATTTTAGTCGAGTAATTCATCCCACTAATATACGACATGAAGCTTCTGATTTAGTATTAGTTGCAATGGGAACAGCTTTTGAGCCAAATGGTCCTGCAGTAAAATTTTGTATAATTAATGATATTGTAGGTGTTTCTTTTTTGGGTAAAATGTCACATGCTAATATTTTATCTAATTTATTAAGCAGTTCCGTACTCTTACACACCTCTTTAGAAGAATCATTTGGAATGGTTTTAGTAGAAGCAATGAATTACGGTTTACCGATCGTAGCTGGTAAAAGCAGTGGAGCCGTTCCATGGGTTGTTAAAGAAGCTGGAATTATGATAAATTTATCAGACATTGACGAAATAAGCGATGCTCTTGAAGAACTTCTAACGAATGAAGATTTATATAATAAGCTTTCTGCTAATGGGAAAAAAAATGTGGCTGACCGTTTCAGTTTAGATTTTGTTGCAAAAAAATATATGGAATTATATGAAAAAAACTAAATCAATCACACTTACTTTAAATTGAGATCTAGAAAATATGCGTAACTATAATTTATTTTTTTCTTTTTTATGTATACTAGTTTTTTTAGTTCCATTTTACAGGGTTCAACTTCAGTATGATTTTAGGTTGTATGTTGGGGTTTTGTATTTATTATATATTATATCTACAAAAAAACTATTTATTAAAGTTGGCCCAATAATAAATTTAAAATATCACTTCTCGTTTTATTTTTGGGTGACGATGACTGTATTCTTTAGTGTCAACATTTACTATTCGCTACAGTATCTTTACAATTACTATTACTTAGGTGTCTTATTTTTGCTTATAATTTATTATGTTAATTCATATGAAAAATTTATGGTATTATCTAAAATTATTATTGCATCTTATGTACTTCAAATGTTTATTGTATTAATGCAGTACCTGAAATTTGAATCATTTTATTTGAATGATGTAGAAAATCTTGGATTAAATACTGGAATGACACAGAATAGTAGTGGAGGTATTCGATATTGGGGAAGTTTTGGTGAGGCATTAGTATTGTCTACATATTTAACCAGTATTGGTATAGGAGTCTCTGTTTATATGATATCAGTGTTTAAGAAAAATATAGTTACCTACATTTTAATATTAACAATTATTTTTACTATTTACCTAACTGGTTCTAGAGCAGGTTTGTCGATTTATATTATAATGATATGTGTGTATTTGTTTCTATCCAAGGTGTCTAGTCTTTTTATGATTATTGGACTAATTTTATTTGTATTAATTGGATCACAATTTTCAATATTATCCTTTATAGGAGCGAGTGAGAATCTCTCTAGATTTGCACAACTTCAAGGTAATGATGCCCGTTATGTACTTTGGACTAAAGGATTTAATATTATTTATAACAACCCAATTTTTGGATCTTCAATTGGTTGTTTAAATTATAGTTTGAAAGAACATAATCTATTGCCAGGGTTTGTTTCAACCATCAACGCGTCTGGTCATGTTGAGAATTCATTCCTAACGATTTTATTTTCAGTTGGAATTGCTGGATTTCTATTTTTTTTAGGTTTAGTTTTTTATCCTTTAACTTTGATAAGGCGTTATCATTTGATGACTCTATCAGATATGTCTCTTTATAAGGCAATTACGAAGGCTTATACCTATAGTTACATTTCTTTGCTTCTATGTATGTTTACAGAGCCTTCAGTTGGAGTCCATATGAGAAGTTCAATGGTCTTTATTATTATGAATGCACTTGTTTGTTGCCTAGCTAAAATTTATGTAATCGATAACGACATGTTAAACTCAAAATCTAGCATAAAATCTCTAATTGTATCTTCATAAAAAATTATAAAATTAACTTATAATGCGTCAATTATTGTTTTTTATTTTCAGATGTACAAGATTCATTTTCAGGAAAATTAGTTTCCTCTACTTCTCTTTTATTGCAAAAGGAATGTTTTATATTTTCAATGTTTCTTATGCTGAAGGTTTTACGTCAAATGGGTTGCCAATAGTAGATATCAATCCTGGATGTAAAATGAAAGTGGGTTCTAACTTGCGTTTAAACAACAGTTTTTCCGCTAATCGTATAGGGCGTCAACAACCTTGTTTTTTTGTTTTAAATCATAACGGCCAACTTACTATTGGTGATAATGTTGGTTTAAGTTCAACTGCAATAATATGCCATCATAAGATTACAATTGGTAATAACGTTCGGACAGGAGGAAATACAGTTATTTATGACACAGATTTCCATAGTCTGCACAGCCATATAAGACAAGATAAAAATGAAGATCAAAGCATGATTTCGAAGAAACCCATCAATATACAAGATAATGTTTTTATAGGTGCTCATTCTACAATATTGAAAGGAGTTACAATTGGTAAAAATTCTATTGTTGGTGCCTGCTCTGTTGTTACAAAAGATATTCCTGATAATCAAATTTGGGCAGGCAACCCAGCCCAGTTTATAAGAAATATATAATTACCTCGTACAATCAACTATGATATTTATCGTAATACCTGTATTTAACAGATGGGAGTACACTCAGGCATGTTTATCAAGTTTGAACTCACAATCTTATACAGATTATAAGGTTATTGGGTCGTGCCTTAAAAGTGGATATTAAGCTTGAAAAAGAGATGGTTAATCAGCAACCCAATCACCGTGTCGTGCATTAAAACCGACTTGGAAAAACAGATGGTGCGACG
>NZ_VFIA01000118.1 GCF_014282275.1 Spirosoma utsteinense | reverse complement strand
GGAGGTAGGGGTGGTAGCGGTGCCCACCAGCATGAAGGCTTTGGCCGTGGCGGGGAAGTGGCCCTGCAGGCTGATGGCCTGGCCGGGCAGGGCCGTGGCGGTCGTGTTGAAGAGCGCCAGCTGCGCCCACACTGGCTGAAGGCTTAAAACTAGAATAAATAAATAAAGTAACCGGAGCCGAAGAAGGTTATGCATAAAGTGAAATTAATGTTGTTACACAGGTTTTGACCGATTATAGCGCTCTTGGATAAAGCCTATTTCAGGCTTCACCTGAATAGTTAAGTAACTCTATTTGAGATTGAGTCTATTGATAGATAACTAAAGCCGAGAAATTACTGAAAGTAGGCTCAAGAAGGGGTATCTATATTGAATTTTTCGCATTTAATATTACCTAGTATTATTGAAAATAAATAAATAAACACATTAGATTTAAGAAAACTGAAAATGATAAATACTTGCTTGAGTAGGTACTCTTCCATGCAGCTTAGGTGGTTTAATTAAATTTTCATGCAAGTATAAAAAAAACTACCGTTTAATAAAGAAAGCATTTCTTCATATCATAGAAAAATGCAATTTAAAGTTTTCAGAAACGTATAATTAAGGTAATTTATAGCTTGAAAAATTCATATGAATGGCAATACAGATGAATCTGAACGGACAATTATGTGGACTGCCGCACCAACGTATCATATTGACATTCAATCGATTTCTGATGATTATAAGCTCGGGTAGCCGCTGGTTTTTACTGCCTATTCATAGTTAATCCAACCAACACGAGCATACGGGCTACAATAAAATCGCCGGTATTCATGCATTGGTTGGATTATCTTGCTCCTGAACGCATCGATTCAAAAGATGAAGCGATGGTCAGGCATAGTGTATTTATGTTTATATACGATTTTGGTTACTTTTAGAGTAAAAACCACTGGAAAGGTGAATGGGTCAAGTTGCTTGGTCACTGCGGTTGAAGCGGCACATTTCCAATTGAAACGCGAAACGCTTAATGGTTGACAATGAGCTTGCGGCTGATGAGCCGCTCGCCCCGATGGATCTGCACCAAATACACTCCCGGCGACAGACCCGACACATCCATCTCGGCCACATCCCCAACGCTCGCTACCTCCAGCTGAAACCGGCCCTGAACATCCACCAACCGTACCGCGCCACCACCCGTCCCCGATACCCGTACCCGGTCAACGCCCGGGTTAGGATAGACTGCCACCGACGGCTCAAAACCACTTTCCTCATTTCGCAAAGCCTCCAACCGGCCACTTCCTTGTGGGGTGAAGCGGAACTTCTGATTGTCGTCCCCCGAGCCGGGCCACTGCTGTAGCCAAGCTCCTTCATTCTGAGAACTGCCCTCAATAGCCAGATACTTCTGGCTGTGGCGGGCCACCAGGCTGTAGTAACCCCCACCGGCATCGACCAGTTTGTACTGCTGATTGTCCTGGGTGTTGGGCGTCCACTGCAGCACCGGCGCGCCGTCGCTGGTCGAGTTGTTGTAGACATCCATGGCTTTACTATTGACTACCGACTTAATCGAGTAATAGCCATTGCTGAGTTTGGTAAGTACCCACTTCTGGTCCACACTCCCGTCAGCCGACCATTGAACGATCCCTCCACCGTCATCTTTTGAACTGCTGTATACGCTCAACGCCTTGCCGCTGTGCTTGGCAATGATCGAGTATACAGCACCTGACACTATGGGAGCGACCACCACCGAAGCAGCTGTGGACAGAAAGGAAGCGGTATACGTAGTGTTGGCCGAGGGCACCGTCAGGCTCGTGCCCAGGCTGCCATTGGAATAAATGAAAGACGCACCGTTGCTGGTCTGAGGCGTGGGCACATTCAGACTCACCGTGCTGCCCACAACAAAGGTCTGCGAGTAGGGCGTGGTGCGCACCTGCCCGTTGATGCTCACCTGCAAGCCCGCCGGACTCGTCACCCAGTTCAGACTCACCGTCGCGGCCGGGGAAGCGACGACCTGAGGATTGAAGCGGAACTTCTGATTGTCGAGCCCAGTCTTTGTCCACTGCACTAATATGGCTCCGTTAAGTTGAGTGTTCCCTCTCATATGGAGGTACTTTAGGCTATATCTCGCTACGATATAGTAGTAACCCCCACCGGCATCGACCAGTTTGTACTGCTGATTGTCCTGGGTGTTGGGCGTCCACTGCAGCACCGGCGCGCCGTCGCTGGTCGAGTTGTTGTAGACATCCATGGCTTTACTATTGACTACCGACTTAATCGAGTAATAGCCATTGCTGAGTTTGGTAAGTACCCACTTCTGGTCCACACTCCCGTCAGCCGACCATTGAACGATCCCTCCACCGTCATCTTTTGAACTGCTGTATACGCTCAACGCCTTGCCGCTGTGCTTGGCAATGATCGAGTATACAGCACCTGACACTATGGGAGCGACCACCACCGAAGCAGCTGTGGACAGAAAGGAAGCGGTATACGTAGTGTTGGCCGAGGGCACCGTCAGGCTCGTGCCCAGGCTGCCATTGGAATAAATGAAAGACGCACCGTTGCTGGTCTGAGGCGTGGGCACATTCAGACTCACCGTGCTGCCCACAACAAAGGTCTGCGAGTAGGGCGTGGTGCGCACCTGCCCGTTGATGCTCACCTGCAAGCCCGCCGGACTCGTCACCCAGTTCAGACTCACCGTCGCCACCGGGGCACTCACCGGTTGGGTGATTGGACTACACCCCCCCGTGCCCACCGCCCCGTGGCTGATGTTGTCCAGCGGA
>NZ_VFIA01000117.1 GCF_014282275.1 Spirosoma utsteinense | reverse complement strand
GTGGTCGTAACTACCTGATTATCAAGGGGGGTCAGTTTACACTTTGGAAACTGAAAGTTTACGGTCTAGAAACTTTCAGTTTACGTTTTACCCATCAAAACGTAAACTGAAAGTTTGGAGAAAATATTTTTATGGTTTATTATTGCGAATGATTTCGTAAACTATTGTTTTATGAATAGCAGCAATGGCTATAAGAAAATAACTGACTATGCGTCATTTGACGAGAATCCATTTATGGACAATGCTGTCAATGACATTAGAGTCGTAAGAAAGACTCAAATAGTTCGGCCTAAGGATAGTTCAGAAATTCAGCGAATTGTATCACAAGGAGGAGAAGTAACTGGATATTCTGCATTCATGCGCTTCATAGAGGTGGATGAAGAGCGTTTTGCGAAGGTATATTTGAATCAATTTGCTTCCTTTTGGGATCTCCCAAACACGGCTATAAGGGTATTCGGGTATGTGATAAATACCATTAAGCCAAAACAAGATGTTTTCACATTTGACTTAGAAGATTGCCTATCTTACACCAAATACAAGACTAAAAAAAGCGTTTTTGAAGGTTTGTCTGCCTTAATTGAATGCGGTATTATCGCAAGAGGCAATAGACACTATAAGTATTTTATCAATCCGTTAGTAGTGTTTAATGGTGATCGAGTTGCTTTCACTAAAATGTATGTGAAAAAGAAAAGAGACAAAGAAAAGTCAAGCGTCAATCAACTAGATCTCTTTCAAGAAGACATTTTAAAGTTCGAGGAACAGAACTACAAGGATATTGACTGAAACGGACACAAGCGCTGCAAAGGCGCTGAATAGTCAGGCTAAGTTAAAAGACCGTGCTAAACGTCAGCGGCTCTGTGGGGACACAACCGTGAGGATAGGCCGACCCACGACGAGAGTCGTTCACCCCCGGATTGTTAGCTCCAAGCCTCCGGGGGTTTTAAAAGACTTTGGTTAGATTAAAAAAGAGGAAGGTGGAAAGGGCTTGTCTGCTTAGACTGGCCCTTTTTCGTGTCCTACGGCCACGGGATTTTCTGTCATGTCCCCCACTCAAAGAGTCAACAAAGAAGGGAAGATCGTAGCCCCATCTTGACTCTTTGAGTGGGGGACATGACAGAAAATCCTGGGGTTTGGGGCAAAGCCCCAATCATTAACGTAACGTCGCAGACTCCGTTATCTAACTGGAGTGAGAAACAATTGACCTACTGTCAATGTCTTGATTGAGTATTACAAAAATAGTAGAGCCCCAATCTTGATAGCTTGAAGCCATCCGGGGCTATTTGAAAGCTTTAGTTAGATTAAATCCATATCGATTAAAAAGGGCTCGTCTACTTAGACTTGCCCTTTTTCGTGTCCTACGGCCATGGGATTTTCTTAGGCATAGACCACCCCAACTGTACGCAGATGCAGGAAAAAGGGGAAAAAGGAAAAAAGATAAACTACTAGTAGCCCGTCTTCCTTGCCTTTCCCCCTTTTGTCTTTATTGAGACTGTACTTTAGGTTTATAGTCACAAATATTTTCATTTTTTCTTTTTTTCGTACAGTTGGGGTGGTCTATGCCTAAGAAAATCCTGGGGTTTGGGGCAAAGCCCCAATCACTTAAAGCAGCGTCGCAGACTCCGCTAACAGCTGTTTACCCTTTATGTGACTATCTTTATCGCTAATTACTATTATCACTGACCACTGTATAAAACTGATTATGAACAATGATGGACCCGTCATGGTGATTGAGGATGACCCTGATGATCAGTATCTGCTATTAGAAGTATTTAAGAAATTAGGCTACACCAATGAGGTGCTTTATTTTTTTGATGGACAGGAAGCCCTTGACTATTTGAAGGCCACTAATATTACTCCCTTTTTAATACTTTCTGATGTCAACATGCCCCGGCTGGACGGATTTGGGTTACGAGACCAAATACGGATCGATGCGGGCTTACAACTCAGATGTATTCCTTACCTGCTTTTCTCTACGGCAGTCAATCAACAAATGGTTATTAACGCCTACAGTTTGTCGGCTCAAGGCTTCTTCATCAAACAGAACACAATGGCTGAGTTAGAAGAGACTATCT
The DNA here is from genome assembly GCF_014282275.1 of Spirosoma utsteinense. Taxonomy (GTDB): domain Bacteria; phylum Bacteroidota; class Bacteroidia; order Cytophagales; family Spirosomataceae; genus Spirosoma; species Spirosoma utsteinense. Next base: position 804 of record NZ_VFIA01000117.1, on the reverse strand, counting down.
CCATTATCATGGAATATTGGAGACGGTGTGCGGCTCCTAACAAGTTCTGACGTCAGGAAGCTAAATAACTTTGCCAAACCTGATCGACTACTAGCTTCATCTCGGAGAAGCTGTCCGGCTTTCTAATGAAGTCAGCAGCCCCTAAGTTCAAACACACCTGGCGTTCGGTCTCTAAGCCTGAGTACATTACAACAGGTATCTTGTGACAACACTCATGATCGAGAAATACGGGTAGCCAGTCCAAGCCTTTCTCACCCAGTAAAACCAGTTCCAACAGGATTACTTTTGGGCGATTTAGCTTCCACTGGGCCGAACTAAGAAACTCTTCAGGGGAGCAGAACTGATCGATAGTAACCCCGGGTCCCCACCGGCTAAATGCCTGCTGTAAGATAAAACAGTCTTCTCCATCACTATCGACGAGAACTACGCATTTGTCTTCCATAATAGCTCGAGTTTTTCTACTAACCATATCGATTTGGATGTGTACCTAGGTATTGATCGAAAGGGAAAATTATTTTCCGTTTGCGGGTTTGCCTCCGGTACTTAACTTTGCTGGTCTGATTGTGTAGCCAGCCATGTTTACCACCTTAAAAACCTCCCTACGGTCAGCTTTTAAGGTGGTAAACGGCTGTCTTTTCCTCCGACTGTCAGAAAAGTGCCCTAAACAGGATATAGTAAGAGCCTAAGAAGCAAGTGGTCGTAACTACCTGATTATCAAGGGGGGTCAGTTTACACTTTGGAAACTGAAAGTTTACGGTCTAGAAACTTTCAGTTTACGTTTTACCCATCAAAACGTAAACTGAA
>NZ_VFIA01000116.1 GCF_014282275.1 Spirosoma utsteinense | reverse complement strand
ACTAGACCGTTTGAGCACCAGCATGACCCATCAAATGGACCGCTTTAGCGACAGAATAACTGAATTATTCGACTTCATGAGAGTGAAAAGGCTTTTATGAGAAAGCCCTGCGTGTCACTATTAGTGAACCCGACCGTCTGGAACGTTTTATGAACTCCTTTCAGGAAAATCATAGCGAAGACTTTAAAGCATTAGCTCTTCACTTGGTGGCTACTTCGGATATTCAAACCGTAGCTGCACAAACGGGGTTGCCTGTTAGCACATTATATGATTGGCAAGACGACTGGAATAAAAAAAAGAACCCGGCTTACAAGACCGACGGGGTCAAGCCGGAGGACCAAAACCGCGTCTGACCAAATCACAGCGCGAGAACCTGAAACAGATGCTGATTAATGAAGCGGATTTTTGGACATCTGGACGAATTAAAAACTTGATCCAGGAACGCTTTTCAGTCACCTATTCCAAACGAGAGGTTCAGCGTTTAATCCGCATAATGGGTATGTATTGCTACAAACCACAGCCCCGCGATCACCGCCAACGCCCTGACCACGCCGACCAACTTAGCCAGCGTTTACAAGCCGTTGTCGATGTGTTAGATATGGGAACCAAAGACTTAACCCAAATGGCCATTGGCTTCGCCGACGAATCTACTTTCCAAACCTATGGGAACGCAGCCCGCCTGTGGTCGTTTCATAAAGGGCGTATTCGGGCTACGAATACGAATCGAACCCGGCAGAACTGCTTTGGTTTTTACGCCATTCGGGGCCAAAGCCTATTGATACCTATCGAAGTCGGCAACGAGCAAACCTTTTTAGCGATGCTGGATAAAATCAAGTCCAGTCACCTGACCTATCAGGGCGTAATTCTGATTTGGGACAATCATCCGGCTCATGTAACATCAGCTATTGAGGCAAAAGCCCACAAGTTGGGTATTTATTTAGTCAATTTACCCACCTACTCCCCTAACCTCAATCCGATTGAGCGGCTCTGGAAAGTCATCAAAAGGCGTTTATGTGAAGTGGATTTGATTGCCAATGTGGCGGTCCTTAACCAACTCATTGAGGATGCCTTCAACGAAGCCTCGGTCGGCTGCTCTTTCGCCAAGAAATGGATTGAGGACTTCTGGAATATTATTTTCTGGAAATCTCCAATTCCGAATTCTGTTTAGTTCTGTCGTTCTCTATAAGTAGGTGATATTTTTCTGTCGTTCGCTCTTCAGTCATTCTGACGAAAACGTAGAACCTATTCAGGATTATTATTTGAATAACGGTGCGTGAATCTGCTTCAGCGCTTCGACGGGAATTTTTATCACTTCCCGCTCGTACGTCAGCGAACCGTTTACTTCGCCCTCTACATCGGTTGTCTGGGTGTAGAGGGCGGCCGAAAAAGCCCGGTTCTGGTAATAGTCGATGATTTTGGCATATTTCTTTTTGTAGGCTTCCAGCACTGCATCGGCGGAGTGGTAAGTCTGGTAGCCCCAATTGCGCATATGCGGATTCCACAGATGCCCCTCGACGGGCCAGCCGATTATTCCCTTTCCAACCGACTGTACCGAAAAAACAATCAACCTAAAAAGCCGCGTCAGTTGTATCTAGATGCGGCTTTTCTGTCCTGGCTGGTATCCGGTGAAAATCACCAGATTAATAGTTTACCGTTGCAGAATCGTGCTGTTATTTGATACAACTATAAAATTCCAGTAAATCGCATGCTAAGGTTTATCAGAATCGTTTGGATAGGGTAGTATGGTAAAGCTTGCTACTTTTTTGACGCAACCAGCTTATAAATATGTCTGCGGGGTTAGTCTAACGGCGGTTTACTCAATCAGAAATCTATGAAAGCCCATTATCACCGGGTACCTGGCACCACGAAGGACACATTTACGGTCCGGCACGACGTAACGCGCACCTTTACCTCCATCTGGCATTACCACCCACAGCTGGAACTCCACTGCGTGGTACAGGGAGAGGGAGTCCGGTTTGTTGGTGATACGATCAGTAACTTTTCCGCGGGGGAAATTATCCTGCTGGGCGAGAACTTACCCCACAACTGGCAGGGCAACGAAGCGTATTTTCGCGATGATCCCAGTGCCCGTTTTGAAGCCATCGTCATTCACTTCTTCCCTAACTGGCTGGGTGCCGATTTTCTTAATACGTCAGAAGCCCTGCCTATCACCAAATTGTACGAAAAAGCCCGGCGGGGCCTGCTCCTTCAGGGTGAACTGGTACCTATAGTAAGGCAACTAATGGACGAAGCTTTGCGGGCGGCTCCGCTGGACCGGGTCATTATTCTGCTTTCCATCCTGAAGCATTTGGCGCAGTCGGATTCAATCCAGCCCCTGGCTTCTTCCTACGGATTTTATCAATCCAACGAACAGGAAACGGTTCGGCTAAACACCGTCTGTAACTATACCCTGGCCAATTATACCCGTGAGATTACGCTGGAAGACATCGCGGCCATTGCCCATTTAAGCGTAACGTCTTTTTGCCGGTACTTTAAGATGATGACGCGTAAAACTTATTTTCAGTTTCTGATTGAGGTCAGGATTAGTTTCGCCTGCCGGTCCCTAACTGATAACCAGCTGCCCATCGAAGTAATCTGCTACGAAAGCGGTTTCAATAATCTATCTAATTTTTACCGCCAATTCAAAAAAGTACAGGGAGTTTCTCCCTTAGAGTACAAAAAGAAATACCTAAACCTCATTGTTCGCAACCAATAACATCAGCCGGACGTAGCTACTGATCACCACCGGGCTACCCCGCACATATACTTGTCAAGGGTAGCGAACAAAATGATAATAGACTTTATTGCAACGTATTAGAAACGGGCATAGGACTATAGCCAGAAAACTCCTCCCCATATTGCTCCCACCAGCTTTTGATAAACGACAGTTTATCCTTGAATTGAT
>NZ_VFIA01000115.1 GCF_014282275.1 Spirosoma utsteinense | reverse complement strand
ATTAGTCTGCTGTTTTTCAAGCTGTTGCAGTTCGTCAACGGTCTGGCTGATTTTAGTAGCGTAATCCATAACCAAAGATACGACTTATTGAATTTGATTTAGTATTAGTATCTCAGCATCGACAGGCTCTTTAGCGTTGGGGCGAATGATTTTTGATTTATCTCCGGCAAATAATTCTGTAACAATTCGATCAAGCAGAAACTTAGGTATGGTGGCCGACATTAATAAGATTTTGGCATTACAGAATTGCTTCAACCATTTCAATGTTGCCATCATCATGCCGGTTAAGTGGGCATCATAAGTATGAAACTCATCGACGATGAACAACGCATTCTGGTAATCGAACAGACTCATATCCCAACCCTTACCATGCAACGCGTGTTTTAAGACCTGGTGCAATGTGGCGACTTTGACCGGATAAAATAACTCGCGAGAGGCAGACCGCTTATTTCGGGCAATTTGCTCACTTCGCTGGAAGTTATTCGTCTCGTTGATGGCTTCTTCGTAGAAAAAATCAAGTGCTTTGCTATGAAGAGCGGTTACCCGCTCCTTACCATATATTCCTTTTAGTCTGCGCACCATAGCATTAATGCTGGCTGTATAAGGAAGAATGTAAAACAGCCTGACGTTCTCAGTTTGATTGGCATATACCCAACTCAATGCGGCTTCTGTTTTCCCTGAACCTGTTGGTGCATGAAGAACTACGTCACCTTTATAATCTTGCATTTTAATCTGAAATGGCCTGAAGGACACTCTAACAGTTTGTTTATTTTCAGCTGGCGCAGTCGGGTAAAAGTCCGTTAGCTGAAGCCTTTTCCAAACGGGCAGTTCATTTTCAGTCTTGGCCGAACCGATATGGTCTGCGGCCATAAGCAAACCGCGCATTCTAGCCAGTTGTAACCAATCAACGCTTTGACTGCGTTGCCTATCTTTCATCAAAAGATTTCTAATTTTATCAGAATAGGTAGTAGCTGGCGAAATATTATTGGTAACTGGCGAGCTATCCCCGAAAAGAGTAGCCCATGCTTTGACTATTTCTTCAGCATTGTTAACTGATTGGGGATCATCAGTCAGATGACAAGCTAAATCAGTCCCTATTTCGTAAAGAGAAAGTTTTTTATAACCATCTGAGACGATTCCTTTATGGTGGGTGGCTATAGCAAATAACTCGTCAATTGGCAGCGTTAAGAACTGCTCACAAAACCAGAGTGAAATCAACTCGTGTCTAATACTGACAACCGTTGTTCCCTTTTTCAGATTTTGCTGGAAGCTGGGATGAATCTTACCAAGATCATGCCATACGGCGCACCGAATAGCTTTTTCCAGCCACTCAGTGCGCTCGGCTTGGGTAAACGGCAATCGATTAACCAATTCGATGGCCGCTCGGATTACTCGTCGAGTGTGTTCCTCTAGTGTCATGCATAATGCATGTGTCGGATCATCACTTTTAGCTTTATAGACGCTGAAATCCATAGTCAATCACTGCCAGTTGTGCAGGTAAAAGCTCTGACCTTCGCTCGTTTTAAATAAGTTGGTCATTGTGACTTCCTGATTTGTGTCGTGAGCCAGGTTAATAAACACACGTGGATTTATGGGATTCCGGCCCGCACCAATACGTTCGTTTTCCTCGTAAGCATCGGCCAACTGAACCAACTGTCCTGCCACCTGCATACCTGATTTGAACGGTAGCGCACAACCACCAACTTTTGCAGTAGATACTGGCTCAACGGATATGATTTTGACCGAGTCAAAACGAACACGTAGTAAATCTTGAGAACGACCTAAAGCAGGTGTACCAAGCGGATATCGGAAATAATCAATCCAGTCTGTCCGATTTAGCCAGAGCGTCAGGCAGGGCTGTAAGTCTCCTGTTGAGTCTGTAGAAGACACTACGTGAAACTCACGTCTGTAAGCATCTGAACCCTTTGGGTGTGGCTTTATGGTCCGCCCATCAAACTCTAATCGTTGCCGGGTTTCCAGATCATTTCCAGTCGTATCATATTGGTAATGAAAACCAAATTCTACTTCTGTATGCGAAACAAGTCTTCCCAGACAACAGCCAATGAGTCCTAATAAAGAGGAGTATGAGGGTACAGTCATGCAAAGCGCATTTCCGGAAAGGACAAATGGAAGCCGAGGGGTAGTTGTCCAGCCGTCAAACTTAACTTCCAGAACCTCATTCATTGGGTGTTGTTGTTGTTAGGTGAGCATTGATGAACGATTGTGCAACGCTAATCGGTGAACCTACAACAATAGAAGAGCCATCCGCCAATGCTTTTACGTCGGCCTCATTTTGCAAATACCCCTCACGGATACCGATGTACACCGGTGTTGCAAGCTTGTTCTGGTAATCCTCAATAATTTGCTTTAAGGCTTTAATCTTCAAGGAAGGCATTTCGCCCGAACCTTCAAATAGGTTGTTAAACACGGGGTTAGCGCATTCAAGTCCAGCCAGAATTAACACTTTTGGACTAACATCAGCCCCAAAAGCGGCTTGTTTTGCGCCACCTCGTAGAAAAGCCAATCCACGTAGCAAACCGGCAGCCCGTTCTTTACGCGATTGCTCTGCATTTTGCAGTGTAAATCGCCGGAATGTCCCTTTATTACCAAATGGCTGGCTAGTTATCTGGTCGGCATACTGCTTAACCGTTTCAGAAGCTAACTCCTGTTTGCTACCTAGGTTGTCAAACTGCCCAAGTCGGTAGTACTCAAGGTTGAAGAATCCTTCGAGGTGAGCCGCGTAAAACTGCGTAGAGTATGGTAGTGGCGTGTTTTCTTTAAGGTGAACAAAACCTTCATCAACATTTATTGATGCGTGAGTAAGTCCATTAATGTTTGTGCTTTGGGTTTTTATGGCTACCTACAAACAGGCAGATTACGAAGCGCTGCGGCATCGCTGTGTCGAACTCAAACAAG
>NZ_VFIA01000114.1 GCF_014282275.1 Spirosoma utsteinense | reverse complement strand
TTAGCCGGAACAGGTTCAGGTGTCGGCCGTTTTGTCTTTTTCATGGGGTGACAACAGGCTTACCCTAAAGTACGAAAATCGTTGCTCCACCCCAGGCTTTTTTATGCTCTCCTATAGGGTGTATTGTGAAGAAGGATTGCATCTCAGAAGCAAGCGTCCCCGTCGTAACCGAGCCGCTGCACACCGTTTGGAACGCCCTCAACTCTCCAGTATCCATCAGTGCTGGAGTATGGATTTTGTGGCCGATCAGCTCTTTGACGGCCGCAAAATTCGGTCCTTAACTTTAGTGGATAATTATAGTCGTCAATGCCTAGCGATTCATGTTGGCCATTCTTTAAAATCGGAAGATGTAGTTGCTGTAATGAATCGCCTACAATCGTTATATTTAACTGTTCCTGAACGTATTCAACAGGGCCGCCTGAGCGGTTGATAATGGCAGTAAATTTATCTCAAAGCTTCTGGATAAGTGGGCTTATGATAACAAAGTGACGCTGGACTTTTCAAGACCTGGAAAGCCAACGGATAATGCGTTCATCGAGTCATTTAACGGTAGTTTCCGGGATGAGTGCTTGAACGCTCACTGGTTCTTATCGCTGGATGATGCTCGGGAAAAAATTGAACACTGGAGGCAAGAATATAACAGCTTCCGACCCCACAGCTCTCTTGGTGGCTTAACCCCAGATGAAGTTGGAAAGGGGAAGGAAAAACCAACAAATGAACGTCCGATCCTCAATCTTTGACTGGAACGCTTTTCGGGAGGACCTCACAGGCGGCTTAAACTCCAGTCAAAACTGGCTCACCAGAGGGGGTAAGGACATAACCCCTCTAAGCAAGTACTTTTAACCGCATGAATCTTTAGATTTAATCACGGATAAAAACTACCTTCGCTGATAAATACTTAACTTAAAAGTGAATAATTTTGTAACGATTCGTCTTTTTAAAATGTTCGAACGAGTAGCTTATTACACCCTACAGGTGGAAGGCAAAGAACAATCGGAGACCGATAGTTTTTTTACCCGTTTTGAACAAGAAGAGCCGTTAGCGCCTGATTTGAACTTACTGGTAGCCTGGATTCAGGAGATCGGCCAGAGACGGGGGGCGAGGGCTCGATACTTTCGATTTGAAAATGCGGCATCCGCCCTACCACCTCCTGCTCGCATCATGGCGGAGTTAGGCAACGATTATTGTCAGTTTCGCCTGTATTGTATTCGGCTATCTGACGAGGTTGTCATCTTGGCTAACGGAGGACGTAAAGTGAGTCAGACCGTACAGAAGAGTCCTGAACTAATGACTCATTTTCGATTTGCCAATAAAATCGCTCTACAACTCACTGAGCTTACTCAATCTGGAGATCTGCTACTGGATGGTAAACAGATCGTAGACATGGACCGAATTGAACTACTAGCTTAACAAACAGAATATTATGGACGCATTCGACCGGATTGCCAGCCGGACTCCCGATCAGACTCGGCGCTTAGTCAACAAGATGCTCGATGTAGCGGATCGTATTCATGCTATTCTTGAGCAAAAGGGTATGAGTCAGAAAGACTTGGCGGTTGCTCTACACAAGTCAGAGTCTGAAATCAGCAAATGGGTTAGTGGTACCCACAATTTAGAGCTGAAAACGATCATCCGGATCGAGGAAGCGTTGGGCGAGGACATTCTAACGGTGCCAAAACCACGGGCTATTGCTTAGGCGCTTATGCTTTTAAGCCCTTTTGTTACTATAGATACGTTCGTTTGCTTGTGAACAAGATAGCCCGGGAGTGCTCGCTGAACTGTGTCAGCGGGGTTTAGTCGAAGCGATGGGGTTTAATGCGGTCCTCAAAAATAATGCTGAATTGGTTGATAATTTCCTTCCAGTTGTAGGTTGTCGTTTCCCACTTGATTTGCAGGTTCTGGATCGTCAGATAGACCAGTTTTTGCAAGGCCAGGTCCGAACTAAAAGCCCCCTTCGTTTTTGTTACTTTGCGTAACTGCCGGTGGTAGCCCTCGACCGTATTGGTCGTGTACATCACCTTGCGGATGGCAGCCGGGTAGTCAAAAAAGGGCGATAGTAATTCCCATTTCTCCAGCCAGGGCTGCACCGCTTTCGGGTAAAGATGGCCCCATTTCTCCTGCACCAGCAGTAAGTTTTCCATCCCTTGCGTCCGATCCGGGGCTTGGTAAACCGTCTTCAGATCACGGGCAAAGTCTTGAAGGAGCTTATCGGGCACGAAGCGGAACGAGTTTCGAAGCTGGTGGACGATACAAAGTTGGACGGTCGCTGCGGGGAAAACGCTGGTGATGGCCGTATCAAAGCCCTTCAACCCGTCCACACAGGTAATCAGGAGGTCTTCCACTCCCCTCTGTTTGAGGTCACTCAAGACCGATAACCAGAACTTAGCTGACTCACTCTCAGCCGTATAGATACCTAATACTTGCTTTTTGCCCGACAAATTCAGCCCGATCACGCTATATAACACTCGTGTTACTACTTTACCTTCCTGACGGACTTTGTAGTAGATGCCATCGAGCCAGACCAGCGTGTAGAGACTCTCTAAGGGCCTATTCTGCCAGTCCCGCATGGCCGGAATGACTTTGTCAGTAATGGCCGTCAACTCACTGTCAGAGAGCGCATAGCCGTACATCTCCTGCAGGTGCTGGCTGATGTCAGAATAACTGTTACCCACGCTGTAAAGTGAAATGACCTTTTGCTCCAATTGGGGGGTGAGCACGACCTGCCGCTTGGGGACGAGTTGTGGCTGGTAACTGCCAACCCGATCGCGGGGGGTGATCAAATCCAACAGACCGGCACTGGATTTGACCGTTTTTGTGGTCTTCCCGTTGCCGCACCGATTTCTATGGGTTATGAAAAGGCTGGCGCATAATTTTTGTCATATTTTTCACCCCGTCGAACAACCGCACAAACCCGGTGAATCAGCTTGTTGCGGACGG
>NZ_VFIA01000113.1 GCF_014282275.1 Spirosoma utsteinense | reverse complement strand
CATAGGTCTTCTTCCTCGGCGGACCGGTAGGGTAGCCCTCTCTGGTTGACTACTGGCAAAAGACAAAATCCCGGAATATTACCAGCCCACAAACCTAAAGGGCGGACCGGCCGATTTTGTTCGATCTGGCGGGTCTGATTGAGGTGGCTATCCATTTCCCCTTCCAAAGCGGATTCTAAAAAGTGCTTGAGTAAAGGGGCGAACAGGCCATTTTCACCTGTCAGTGGTTTGCCTTCATAGAGCCCTTTGATGGCTGCTTGCTTGAAGGACTCAAAGTCGAATTGGTCAGTCATGATTGTGAAAATAGGGGTTTGTTTTCTTTTTCCCTTCTATTCATCCTCAGGCCTGACACAGTTCAGCGAGCAGTCTCCACTGATTAAAAATGACCCTGAACTCAACCGCTTATTTTACTTGCTAACTTCCATTGTTGGTATTGGTACTGTCACTGCAACGGGTTTTATTCTCACTACCCATGCTTTTACGGATGGCAAGACGGCTAAACAGTTTGCCTGTTATGCGGGCGTAGCCCCATTCCCTTATCAATCGGGTAGTAGCGTTCGTGGTAGAACGCGCGTGTCGCCTATGGCCGACAAGCAGATGAAAACCCTGCTCCACTTATCGGCTATGACCGCTATTCGAGCGAAGGGTGAACTACGGGATTACTACCAACGGAAAGTAGGCGAGGGCAAAAATAAGATGGCTGTTTTGAACGCCGTTCGCAATAAGTTGATTGGACGAGCTTACGCGGTAGTAAGTAAGAACCAGGAATATGACAAAACGTATACCTACTCACTTGCTTAAACCATAGAAATCTCTTAGCTTGGCTTTAGCTGTTTGGTAGGAACGAACAGAGAAGTGGTTGATTAGATTTAGGTCGCCAAACTTACATCCAATGCCGACCTTCCCTGCCGCGTTCCAAACCCTAATACTACCCTACGCCGCCCTATTTTGCAAGCGCGTTTTCACCCACGCCCAACTCTTGCCAGCCGGGGCTATTCTCACACCCGGCAAGCGCACGGTAACAGCGGCTCTGCGGATCATGGGGCTAGCTCAACACAAAGCTTTTCACAAGTATCACCGCCTGTTGAGTCATGCCAATTGGTCAGCCCTGGCGGCCAGCCGCCTATTGTTACAACAAATAGTACGGTTGCAAGCTGATAACCAGCCAATTGTAGTGGGCATTGACGAGACATTAGAGCGACGTTGGGGCCACAAGATTAAGGCACGGGGCATTTACCGGGATGCAGTACGTAGTAGTGGCAGCCATTTCGTCAAATGTAGTGGGCTGCGCTGGATGAGCGTCATGTTACTGGTGAAGATACCGTGGGCCGACCGCATCTGGGCATTGCCGTTTCTGACCGCCCTGGCCCCCTCTAAAGGCTTTTACGAGGACAAAAAACGACAGCATAAACCTCTGACTGAATGGGCTATCGGGCTGCTGAAGCTGGTCAAACGCTGGATGGGCGAACGTAAGGTCATTGCCGTAGGCGACAGTGGCTATGCGGTCTTGGAGTTGCTCCACCAACTCAGCGGGCAGGTCGCGCTGATCAGTCGTCTTCGACTCGATGCCGCGCTTTATGAACCAGCCCCACCCGCTGCGGCATCAAAGAAAGGCCGTAAGCCCCTTAAAGGCAATCGACTGCCCACGCTCCAGGCCGTTAGTGACGATTCCAAAACGGCGTGGCAACAGGCTACTATCACAGACTGGTACGGGGGGCAAACCCAGCAGGTAAGCTACTGTAGCCAAACTGCGATCTGGTATCATACGGGCAAGCCCCCTGTGGCTATCCGGTGGGTGTTAGTCAAGTGGCAGGGCAAAGTGGCGGCTTTTCTATGCAACGATGTGACGATAGATGCGGTCTCCATACTGGGTTATTTCGTGCGTCGCTGGTCAATGGAAACGACCTTTGCGTTGGTACGGGCGCATCTGGGGGTGGAGAATCAGCGGCAGTGGAGCAACAAGGCCATCAGTCGTACCACGCCGGTGTTGTTTGGATTGTTTTCGCTGATCGTGCTGCTGGCTGATGAACTGGCCCGGCAAGGCCTCCTGGAGGGTCAGAGCAGCAGTTGGTATCACAAGTCACATCTGACCTTCAGCGATACGCTGGGCTGTGTACGGCGTCATTTTTGGCGACAAATGCATTTTCAGACATCGGCTTCAGGGACTGATGTGGTAAAACTATCAGCCCACCAGTTTAGCTTGTGGGAAAACGCCTTAGCCTGGGCAGCATAAGGCTAAAGCCAAGCTAAGGTAGGTAAAGAGCTAACCTCGACAGCGGATCGTTTAGGAAACGGTTGCTTTTAGCTGGCCACGACCAAATGGGCTACTTGAGACGCCCGCCCTGAACCGAGGTTCGGAGCGAAACGTCGGGTGTTCATGGTATCTTAAACATCCCATAGAGGGAGTTGGATAAATAGCGGATCAATCAAAAAAATGCTGCGCCAAGCCCTAGGCTAGTGTCTGCCAAGCGATAGAGTGGGGTACCCACGGAAAGGCATTGTAAAAAAGTAGCCGACCACTAGGGCGGTCAGATAGAGACGAAAGATCAAACCCCTGAGGTAGTCGCAGGCCAGTAAACCGATCAACCATGCATTTGAGTCGGTTGCGGTCCATAACACGGCAATCGGCCTGTTTATCAATCAGTTTTTCTTTGCTGATAAACGCAGTTAAGCCACTACCCTACTAAACAAGTAACACCATGTTACTAATTCTTTGGTACCATAAAAAAATATTCTTTGGAATAATAACAATATTTTCAGCCGGTTTTGAATCCAGGCGGTTATACGTCTACGTATACTGGTATACGTTTTTTACTGAGTCGGTATCCCTTAGGATTAACTATCTGCAAGTGGCTCGTCAAATCAACAGAATGATCTTTTCTCTTCACCTTAAACTGAAAGCCGCCCGAAAAAACACGATACGTCTCCCCACGCTACCACTGATGTGGTAGTTGCCAGTTAC
>NZ_VFIA01000112.1 GCF_014282275.1 Spirosoma utsteinense | reverse complement strand
GTTTGCGGGCTGTTCTTGAAGCGTTATTCACGGGTCGGCAGACAGTCATCGAGTTGACTTGCTTTCCCTACATTCTGAATGCGTCTTTATGATTTTGAATTAGTATTATATTAGAATAACTGATATATCGGAAGATGGTCGATTTATGCCAGAGAACAGAACATCAGTTAATCACAGTTTATTTGAAAATTACATTTTAGAGCCTGGCGATATTGTATTTGCTCGTACAGGGGCTAGTGTAGGTAAAAGTTATTTATACAAAGAAACAGATGGGCTGCTTGTCTATGCAGGTTTTTTAATAAAAGTTAAGACAAACTCTGAAATCTTAGACCCCATATACCTTCAAAATTTTACCACGACAGGGACGTATTGGAGTTGGGTTAAAGTAATGTCTATGAGAAGTGGTCAGCCTGGAATTAACGGTAATGAGTTCAAACAACTAAAAATTTCTGTTCCACCTACAATAGACGAACAAACACGTATCGCTCAAACTCTTTCTGACATGGATGACGAAATTGCCGGGTTGGAGCAAAAACTAACAAAATACAAGCGGCTGAAACAGGGTATGATGCAGGAGTTACTAACGGGGAAAACACGATTAATTTAATACAATGGCCTGTCCACACAAATTTCAAGAGTACCTCACGTTAGAGCAGTTGGATTTTGAACCAACCACGTTGATTGTCGGCACCTTCAATCCGGCATGGCCAGCGGGGAACTACGCTCAGTGGTTTTATGGCAGAACCAACAATAACTACTTCTGGGATGTATTGCCCCGTTTGTATCAGGCAGACCTTAACTTAAGACCCGGCACAGTAGCGTCCTGGAAACAGTTTTGCGCTGATAAGAAAATCGCTTTGACAGATATGATTAGCAGTATTAACGATGCTGATCAGGGAGTGCAGTTGCATAACGATAAATTAGCTAATTATACCGATGCGGCTTTAGCTACAACTTTCGCAGACTTTACATTTACCGATATTGTAAAGTTGCTTCGGCAACACCCGACCATTAAATATGTCTATCTTACTCGAAAGCCGGGCATATCTTTATTTGATGATCAATGGATGTTAGTTGAAAATTACGGGATCGAACATGGCTTACATGTCCGTAATCTATTAACGCCTTCAAAATATGCTTTTTACTAAATCGGTCCCTACAAGCAAGAATACCCTGATGATCCAACACCGTTGAGAAACTTCATTTATTGCAGTTGGATCGAAGAATGGCATATATACTAAACCACACCAGAATGGATACCGTAGGTCAACCCGAACGCCACACCCAAAACCGGATCGTAAAGCTATTCCGCGAAAAACTACAGTATGATTACCTGGGCAACTGGGAAGACCGGGCCAACAACAGCAATATTGAGGAAACCTGGTTGCGTTCGTACCTGATCAACAAGGCCGGTTATAGCCCCGAGTTGGTAAATCGGGCTATTTACAAACTCCAGAGCGAGGCCACCAACCACGACCGTACCCTTTACAACAACAACAAAGAAGTTTACAAACTACTGCGCTACGGCGTGGAGGTAACGGCCAATCCAAGCGAAAAATACCAGCGGGTGCACTTTATCAACTGGAACAAGCCGGAAACCAACCACTTTGCTATTGCCGAAGAAGTGACCATTCAAGGTAATCGCGAGAAACGGCCGGACATTGTTCTGTACATCAACGGCATTGCCGTAGGTGTGTTGGAACTCAAACGGAGCATTATCTCCATCGGCGATGGTATTCGCCAGAATCTGGTCAACCAGCGCCCCGAGTTCATTCAGTCCTTCTTCTCCACCATTCAACTGGTTATGGCCGGCAGTGATGCGGCTGGCCTGCGGTACGGAGCCATCGGCACTCCCGAAAAGTTCTTTCTGGGCTGGAAAGAAGACATTACCGATACCAGTCTTTTGCAACTGGACAAGTACCTGCTCAAACTCTGCGATAAAAAGCGCCTGCTGAAAATTCTGCACGATTTTGTCTTGTTCGATGGGGGTGTCAAAAAGCTACCCCGTTATCATCAGTATTTCGGCATCAAGGCCGCACAGGAACACATTCGTCGGCGCGAAGGCGGCATTATCTGGCACACGCAGGGCAGCGGGAAAAGCATTGTCATGGTACTGCTGGCCAAATGGATATTGGAAAATAACCCCAACGCCCGCGTTGTCATTTTAACTGACCGCACCGAGCTGGACAAGCAAATTGAGCGCGTATTCAACGATGCCGGTGAACCGCTAGTACGCACATCGAGCGGGCAGGAACTCATGGAACAACTGAGTCAGCCAATGCCCCGGTTGTTGTGTTCGTTGGTGCATAAGTTCGGCAAGAAAGACGTCGAGAACTTCGACAAATTCATTGACGAGTTGCAGCGTGGCCCTTCGGCGGCCGTGGGCGAGGTGTTCGTCTTTGTTGATGAGTGCCACCGCACTCAAAGCGGCAAGCTGCACAAGATCATGAAGGCCATGCTGAACAACGCCGTGTTCATTGGCTTTACGGGCACACCGCTGTTGAAAAGCGATAAGCAAACCAGTCTGGAAGTATTCGGCAAATACATCCACACCTATAAATTCAACGAAGCCGTAGCCGATGAAGTCGTGTTGGATTTGGTATACGAAGCCCGCGATATTGATCAGAAACTATCGTCACCCCAAAAAGTAGATGCCTGGTTTGATGTCAAGACCAAAGGCCTTAATGATTTTCAGAAATCGGAGCTAAAGAAGAAATGGGGCACCATGCAGAAGGTACTCAGTTCGCGCTCGCGGATGGACATGGTTGTGAGTGATATTGTCTTCGATTTCAGTGTAAAGCCCCGCTTAAGCGAACACACAGGTAACGCCATTCTGGTCGCGGGCAGCATCTACGAAGCCTGTAAATACTACGAACTGTTTCAGCGAACGGAGTTCAAACAGCGTTGTGCCGTTATTACCTCTTAGAGTATGTTTGGGACTATTATTTGGCCAGCCTATTGAGCAGGATTGAAATAAAGCCAATTCGTAGCATAGCCTCCGAACTTTCTATGGTTTTGTCTACGTCTCGGA
>NZ_VFIA01000111.1 GCF_014282275.1 Spirosoma utsteinense | reverse complement strand
GCACCTTCCTACTCTCCCGCCTTTGACGGCAGTACCATCGGCAGTACGGGGCTTAACGGCTCTGTTCGAAATGGAAGAGGTGAACACCCGCCTTACCAGCACCAACCTGATTGATTCCTGTTGTCAGCTAACAATACCTGACCAAGATCAAATGTCTTTTTCCCCGCAGAGAGAGACTTTGTATGAATCCAGCCGTCCTGACGACCCCCTACTATTCTTTCCTCGTGGCAATCACCCCACTGCACCCTACCACTCACGTGGCCAGATGCCATTCGTAAATAAAACCTTGACAACTCGCGTCCGGGCACATTAGTATGGCTCGGCTCTATGTGTCTCCACACCTCCACCTGCCACCTATCAACGTCGTCGTCTCCAACGGCCCTTTATACCGGAACACTCATCTTGGGGCCAGTTTCGCACTTAGATGCTTTCAGCGCTTATCTGTACCGCACGTAGCTACTCAGCCATACCATCGGCATGATAACTGATCCGCCAGCGGTGCGTCCATCCCGGTCCTCTCGTACTAAGGACAGACCCCCTCAGTGTTCCCACGCCCACCACAGATAGAGACCGAACTGTCTCACGACGTTCTGAACCCAGCTCGCGTGCCACTTTAATCGGCGAACAGCCGAACCCTTGGAACCTTCTCCAGCCCCAGGATGTGACGAGCCGACATCGAGGTGCCAAACCTCCCCGTCGATGTGAGCTCTTGGGGGAGATCAGCCTGTTATCCCCGGCGTACCTTTTATCCTTTGAGCGATGGCCCTTCCATGCGGAACCACCGGATCACTATACCCTGCTTTCGCACCAGATCGGCCTGTGTGCCTCACTGTCAAGCCCGCTTCTGCTATTGCACTCCCCTGCCGATTACCGTCCGGCATGAGCGGACCTTGGGAAACCTCCGTTACCCTTTCGGAGGTGACCACCCCAGTCAAACTACCCACCAAACACGGTCCCACTCTCGCGGTTAGACCGCCAGTCAGCCAAGGGCGGTATTTCAAGGTTGATTCCACGATGCCTGGCGACACCGCTTCGCAATCTCCCGCCTATCCTACACATGCCTGACCGGCGATCCATGTTAAGCTGTAGTAAAGGTGCACGGGGTCTTTTCGTCCCGTGGCGGGTAAGCGGCATCTTCACCGCTACTACAATTTCACCGAACTCATGGTTGAGACAGTGCCCAGATCGTTACACCATTCGTGCAGGTCGGAACTTACCCGACAAGGAATTTCGCTACCTTAGGACCGTTATAGTTACGGCCGCCGTTTACTGGGGCTTCAGTTCAATGCTTTCCCTTGCGGGTAACATCCCCCCTTAACCTTCCAGCACCGGGCAGGTGTCAGACCCTATGCGTCAACTTTCATTTTGGCAGAGTCCTGTGTTTTTGGTAAACAGTCGCCTGGGCCTTTGCTCTGCAGCCTCCCATCACTGAGTAGGCCCCCCTTCTCCCGAAGTTACAGGGTCAATTTGCCGAGTTCCTTAACCATGATTCTTTCGCGCACCTTAGAATCTTCATCCCAGCTACCTGTGTCGGTTTACGGTACGGGTATCCATACGCTTAACGCCTTCTCACTTTTCTTGGAAGCCCCTTCAGTTCTTCGACGCAGCCGAAGCCTTGTCTCAGCGCCCACTTCCGTCCGGACCCAGAACCCCCGGCGCTCCGTCATGAGTCAGCCTGCATAGATAGTAATGGACTATTAACCATTTTCCCCTCAAAGCCCGGCCTTCGCCTGCTCCTTAGACCCCGACTAACCCTCCGATGACTGCCATCGCGGAGGAAACCTTAGCTTTTCGGTGTGGGGAGTTCTCATCCCCATTCTCGTTACTTATGCCTACATTTGCTTTTCACAGCTCTCCAGTAAGGCTCACGCCTATCCTTCACCGACCTGTGAATGCTCTCCTACCACAACATACTCAAAGTATGTGTCCATCGCTTCGGTGATGTGCTTGATGCCCGTTTATTATCGACGCCCGCCCCGCTCGACCAGTGAGCTGTTACGCACTCTTTAAAGGAATGGCTGCTTCCAAGCCAACCTCCTGGCTGTCCCAGCAGCCGGACCGCCTTTGTTCAACTTAGCACACACTTGGGGACCTTAGCGGATGGTCTGGGTTGTTCCCCTCTCGGACCTGGACCTTAGCACCCAGGCCCTCACTGCCCAGCACCCACCGGCGCATTCGGAGTTCATCAGAAGTTGGTAGGATGTGACTCCCCCGCATCCTGTTGGTCGCTCTACCTCACCGGTGGTAACACTGAACGCTGTTCCTAAAAACATTTCGGAGAGTACGAGCTATTTCTCAGTTTGATTGGCCTTTCACCCCTACCCGCAGTTCATCCGGAAGCTTTTCAACGCTTATCGGTTCGGTCCTCCACGGTGTGTTACCACCCCTTCAACCTGACCACGGGTAGATCACCAAGTTTCGCGTCAACCCCCACTGACTAGACGCCCTGTTCAGACTCGCTTTCGCTTCGGCTGCGAGTGTCTACACTCTTAACCTCGCCAGTGACGGTTACTCGTAGGCTCATTATGCAAAAGGCACGCTGTCACCCCCTCCAGGAGGGCTCCAACCGCTTGTAGGCGCCTGGTTTCAGGTTCTATTTCACCCGGGTACTCCCCGTACTTTTCACCTTTCCCTCACGGTACTCTGCGCTATCGGTCTTCTGGTCGTATTTAGCCTTACCGGATGGTGCCGGCCGATTCAGAGGGAATTTCTCCGGTTCCCCCCTACTCAGGATCCCCAACCCACTAACGCCCTGACCCGTACGGGACTCTCACCCTCTGCGGTGCACTTTCCCAAGTGCTTTCGGTTCGTTTGTTAGCTTGATGTCGGGTCCTACTACCCCGATCATGCCGTAACATGATTGGTTTGGGCTGTTCCGCGTTCGCTCGCCACTACTGACGGAATCACTGACTTGTTTTCTCTTCCTGCGGCTACTTAGATGTTTCAGTTCACCGCGTTTGCCCCTCGAAAGGTATCATGTCTTCAACATGATGGGTTGCCCCATTCGGACACCTGTGGATCAGCCCCTGCCAGCGGGTCCCCACAGCGT
This sequence comes from Spirosoma utsteinense, assembly GCF_014282275.1. Classification (GTDB taxonomy): domain Bacteria; phylum Bacteroidota; class Bacteroidia; order Cytophagales; family Spirosomataceae; genus Spirosoma; species Spirosoma utsteinense. The sequence continues at coordinate 108 of NZ_VFIA01000111.1, read as the reverse complement.
TTCGTCGCTTGCCACGTCCTTCATCGCCACCAGAAGCCTTAGGCATCCCCCAGACGCCCTTTTGCTGCGTGTTGTCACGCTTCACTTAAAATGATTGCCTCTACTAAA
>NZ_VFIA01000110.1 GCF_014282275.1 Spirosoma utsteinense | reverse complement strand
CGCGTCGCACCATCTGTTTTTCCAAGTCGGTTTTAATGCACGACACGGTGATTGGGTTGCTGATTAACCATCTCTTTTTCAAGCTTAATATCCACTTTTAAGGCACGACCCTTATTTTGGTCATTACCTGCATCATCTTCCCAACACAAAGACCGAAAAAGAAAGAATTAAAAAGCTTGTCGCTGAACAGCCCGAAAAAGCCAGGGAAGAGTATCTGGAAAGTCTCCGGATTACTATGGAGCATTGCTACGACGCTTTCGGGGAAGAAACGGTTACCAAATGGTTCCAGGATTATCCGGTCCGCTACAGCAAAGAAACCATAAAGCGGCTTAGAAAACACTAATACCCATCGCTATCGACATGATACTTAAGCTGCTTACCAATGAATACCGGCTGCTCACCCAGAACCGGGTATTAATGTGGCTGTCGTTAACTATCCTGATACTTTGGGGTATTGCGCTGGCCATCAGTCTGAACGAGTATCACCAGGAGAAACAGATTAGACAATTCTATAAAAGCCAGCAGCGGCAAATATGGGTGCAGCAAACGCCCAAAAATCCGCACATGGCCGCGCATTACGGCACGTTCGTGTTCAAACCGGCCAATCCGCTTAGCCTGTTTGACAAAGGGATCAGTACGTTTTCGGGAACATTCATCTATCTGGAAGCGCATCGTCAGAACGATTTTGTCGGCAGTCCAGCCCAGAACTCGTCCAGCTATATCCGCATGGGCGAATTTAACATCAGCTTTCTCCTCCAGTTCGCCATACCGCTGCTCATCGTTGCTGTAGCGGCCGGCCTGTTTAGCCGGGAAAAAGAAGACGGGCTTTACAGCTTTATGACGGCTAATTCGGTCAGCGGCTCAACGCTTTTCCGGGCCAAAGTGATCGCCCTGATGAGCGTAATCGTTGGCTTATGTCTATTGATTTTTGGGGGAACAGTGGCCGTGTCGGCGTTCAGCGGAATCGCGTGGACTATCCCTCAACTGACATCCGTGCTAGCCCTGTTTGTGGGGTATATGCTTTTTTACTGGTGTATCACGAGTCTTACGCTTCTGGTATCGCTGCGCTCGTCCGGTTTTAAAACGGCTTTCTTACTCAGTTGTTTTGCCTGGATTGCCCTGTTCTTTCTGCTGCCAAGACTGGTAGCCAATTTATCGGAGCGCCTGTATAAACTCCCTTCTACGGTTGATTTCCGGGATCAGGTACGCGCGCAAATCATCAACGGCATTGACGGGCACTCAATGGGCAAGCGCGAGGAAATGGTGATTGACTCACTGCTAAAAAAATACCACGTTGACTCAACCAGCCAGCTACCCGTTAATAGCGATGGCGTACTGCTGATGAAAAGCGAAGCCTACAGTTCGGCCGTGTATGATAAGGAGTTTGACGCGCTGAAGGCAACCATTAGCAAGCAGCAGAATCTGATCAGTGCGTTTGGGCTGATCAATCCCTTTATGTCCATACGAAACATCAGTTTTGCGGCCTGCGGCAACAGTCTGGCCGATGAATTTGATTTCAGGCAGAAGGCAGAAGTATACCGAAATTATTACGTACAGGAACTGAATGAAAACATGATTTTATATTCAAAAGAATCTGAATTTAAAACGTATAAAGTCGGTAGCGAAGTTTTTGGCAAAATCAACGACTTTGCCTATAAGCCACTCACAACGCTTGACGATTTGAAAAGCTGCTGGCCTGATCTGTTCGTATTGGTTGCTCTGATCGTTCTGATTCAGTTTTACATTATCAAAACCGTCCGATGAAGCACCTCTTCGAACACGAATTTTTGCTTTTGAAGCAAAGCAAAGTATTCCTTATTTTGATAGTCGGCCTTTTACTGGTAATGCTTTATAGTTTGACGAACGGGCGTAGTTACTACCAAAAACAGATTGACACCATTACCGAGCTTAAAAAGAAAGAAGCCGACACGTTTTCAACGCTCAAACAAGACTTTTCCGCCGACACTACGACCAAAGAAGGAAACAAGAAATTCTGGAAAACAGCCGAAGCCAGCCTGGCTATTTTCGACAAAAAAATTAATGTCTACTGGACGCCTTCACCACTGAGTGTGCTGAGCATCGGCAACCGTGACATTTTCCCTTATTACCAGGAAATTTTGCCGATCAGCTTATACATGCGGCTGTTCAAAAATGAAATTTCCAATCCGGTCCTTTTACTGTCGGGAAGTATTGACTTCTCATACGTAATCATTTTCCTGGTTCCGCTGCTGTTGATTGCGCTAACCTTTAACCTGGTTTCCTACGATCAGGAAAGTAGAATATCGGCCCTAATTGATCTGTTCGTTTCCAGCCGAATTACCCACTATGGGTTTCGCTTTCTTTTCTACCTGATTTTAACGGGTTCTCTCTTGGGGCTTATGTTCGGGATGGCGCTGCTTTTTTTGCCCCCGGGTTTTTCATTTCAGTCATGGGCAACGCTACTACTGGTCAGTTTTTTATACGGTGGATTCTGGCTTGGAATATCTTTTGTCATCAATATGGCCGGGAAATCGTCCATTGCCAATGTAAGTCTGCTGCTTTGTGGCTGGTTACTGTTCACAGTATTAATCCCGTCGGTAGCGAATCAGTATACGCTGTATACCTATCCGGTTCAGACCGAAAAATTTACCAGTACCATCCAGCGTGTACAACTTACCGGTGGCGAGTCGGAGATGAGAGAAGTTTTGTCTATTTTCTACAGAAAATACCCCCAGTATAAAGCCGAATCAGATCCGGAAGAGTTGCTTTTTAGCCGGGCTTACCTAGCCAAAGGGCAGTTGAACGACGAGCAGGGTGATCGTCTTTTCGCTTCATTATGCAAACGAATGGATCTGAAAAACAGGGTACTTAACGCCGTGGCTTTCATAGATCCAGCCATGTACCTACAGCACGTCTTTTGCCAGAAAGCCCAGACTGATCTCGCTGATTATTTGAGCTATGTGCGTTACGTGCAGCATTACAACAGTGCGGTTAAAGATTTTTATTTCAAGCGAATTTATTCGACCAATATCCTGACTATAAGTGATTACGAAAATTCATATCCCTGCTATAACTTCTAGTGCTCTTCCAAATTAATAGTTGAAGTAAAATAGAGTAGCTTTGTAGTATGGGCCAAATCGCTACTCCATTCGTCTTGTCAGAAGCCGATCAGACAACACTTGATCA
>NZ_VFIA01000109.1 GCF_014282275.1 Spirosoma utsteinense | reverse complement strand
ACTTTAACACCGTAGGATGGTATACCTACAACGGTGACCACCAATTGGCGACTCGTTGGAAACTACACACCGAATACCAATGGCGCCGTATTGATTTTATCACCCGTTGGCAACAGTCATTGGCTCGAGTTGGCCTAGTCTATGAGCTGACCGACCGCCTTACAATAGCTGGTGGCTACACGCGGTTTACTACCTACCCATATGGCAATTACCCATCAGCCGATCAGGGTGTACCCGTGCCTGAAAATAGAGTTTATGAAGATATTGAGTTGGCGGATAAGTTGGGTAGACTGGTTATAGGGCATCGGTTCCGCTTAGAGCAACGGTGGTTAGGTCAGCTATCAACTGCGAATCCACGCCAGATTGAAGGTTGGCAGTACCAGAATCGAATTCGTTATCAGTTATCACTGGCCTATCCACTGAGTGGGCCAACTATTGACGACCATGAGTTTTATCTGAATGCATTCGATGAATTATTCATCAGCTTTGGCCGGCATGTCCAAGATAACGTATTCAACCAAAATCGACTTTCGGTTGGCTTAGGGTACCAGATTCATAATAATTTTAAGATAGAACTGAACTACTTTAACCGGGTTCTACAACATGGGCAAGGAGATCCAATCACTAAAAAACGAATCTTCGACTTCGATAACGGATTTCGGTTAAATCTCTACTACGCTTTTGATTTTAAACGTGATGAGTAACTGAATCCGCTCAGTTAATTGAGTGGGAGACCAACCAATAAATTTTGCATTATTCCAAATTAGTCCGAGTTTTGAGAGGATGACTTTTCTAGTATTATTTTCATAACATAATTGTAGTTATAAAACACCTCCCCCTAAAGTACAATGCCTGGCTCCGCTCGATGGATAGCCAGACATTGTACTTTTTCTTGTTACGGGATACCGACGACGTAGTTTGATTGATCCTCTGACCGTACTTAAACTATCACTTGAAAAGGGGAAGAAAAATACAATTCATCCAAACTAGAGCCCTATAGCCCTATAGTCGTTTTTTGACTCTAGAATACATCCATGCAGCCACCCCAAAAACGAGTCGATTTTTTAGGAAGCAAGATGTGTTTTTGTTACCACAAAAACTCCCCAGGTACTTCGCCCACTGGGGGGTTTCTCGGCCTCCGTAGTCGGCCGATCTAAGGACAGGAGCTGAAGCACCGATCTTGTTTTTATCCCCTTTTCCACTTTTTTTAATTATGTCAATTAGCTTGTAAGCCATTGTTTTGAGTGTACTCTTAAAATACACTCACAAATTGTTTTTCCTCTTTTATCCCCTTTCCAACCTCTTTATAGCTAATGTGTATTAGCCCGTACCGGGCTGGATTTTCTGTCATGCCCCCCACTCAAAGAGTCAAGGACGGGCAAGCTGTCCCCTCAAATCGACTCTTTGAGTGGGGGGCCATGACAGAAAATCCCGTGGCCGTAGGACACGAAAAAGGCTTGAACATGAATAAGCCCCTAGATGGCTTAGAGCTATCAATCTAGGGGCTTTACGACTCTCGTCGTGGGGTCGGCCTATCCTCACGGTTGCATCCCTGCAGAGCCGCTGACGTTCAGCACGGTCTTTTAGCTTACTCCTAACGAGTTGCTCCTACAGAGCTTGCTCCCGTTTAAGCTAATATTATCTAAGCTTCTACAAGTGCTGATTCTAATACATCTTCAACTTGTCTGAGCTGTTCAAGTAAGTATTCTTTTCGCTTCGCAGCTTCTTGGATTTGTTTTTCCCTACTAATATCTTCTTCATCCCTTTCAACCCTGTATTTTAAGCTGAAAACATACTCTTTCGTCTTTCCTATCTCTGTGTCATAGCCTTTGAAAAAGTAGTCAGGGTTAAGATAGTATATGCCTGTATCCTCTCTTATCAGTATGTTCAATTTATGTAGCCTAGCTATTGAGTTACTAACTACTTGACCTGATTTTCCCTCTCCTATTTCTTTTGCAATTTGGTCTTTTATGCTTCTAATGATCACAACACGACCAGTATTCCATTCTGAACGTTTCCAGAGAGATAAGAGCACCTTAAAGTCATCAGCACGGGTAATCCTAAGGCAGCCGCTAATATCCTCTAAAAAGACCCTCATAAAAGAATCTTTACCAGATACCACTTGATAAACATCAATCTCCTGTCGTATTACCTCGCCATCTTCCGTGGCGACTGTTTTAATGTGTGTATGATAAGCTCGTTTCTTCTCCACATTAATCAGATTTGATTACGAATACAAGAATAGTAAATGGAGAGTTGATAACCAAATTTGATTATTAAAACGGCTAATCAGAGGTGAAAAAATATCAAAATAATCAAATTTGATTATAAAAGTGGCGATTAGAGGTTATAAAAGTGGCGATTAGAGGTTATGATTATAGCGATTAGAGGTTATTGTGTTTGCTCATAACTACTTATATATCAGTTATTTAAAGCCTTTTTTTACGTATAGTGTATTCTGGGGGCAAAAATCACATGTGAGCGTAGCGAACTCCGTTTTTTTGGATCGAGACAGAAATACGACAAAATTGCCTCTGGTTGAGGATTCAACCTGTATCCGTTAACGTTCGTCAAAAACGTTAAACGAGACTCCGTTTGGTTTTCCCAAGGGGTTTAAAATTCAGACCCTGCTGGCCACCGCCCAGCAGGGTTTTTGCTTTTCCGACAGTCGGAGGAAAAGACAGCCGTTTACCACCTTAAAAGCTGACCGTAGGGAGGTTTTTAAGGTGGTAAACATGGCTGGCTACGCAAAATGATGCTGGGGTTCAGAGGCTTACTAAGATTGTATACAGTGCTAATTATTGACCAATTTTTAACCCGTTGATAACCAATCTCATAGAGCGAGACAAAACGGTATGAGCGTAGCGAATAGCGTTCCGTCTCGCTCTCTACAAGACCGCTTCGCGCTCACACACCGGACGGCTTTTTTCCCCTTTGTAATCTCTGGCCGGATGGGTAGGTTTACATAAGGAAACTTATACAACAATTTGCAGTATATAAATCATAGTTCGCTTGTTGATTATCAGGAAGCATTTCTCTTAAACACATTTACGGTTTCAAGCTTTATTTAACATCACTGATGAAAAGAGCCATCCTGTTTATTTTGTTTAGTTCATTAACTAACAGTGCTATTAGTCAGACAAACCGGATAAATGACTTTAACACCGTAGGATGGTATACCTACAACGGTGACCACCAATTGGCGACTCGTTGGAAACTACACACCGAATACCAATGGCGCCGTATTGATTTTATCACCCGTTGGC
>NZ_VFIA01000108.1 GCF_014282275.1 Spirosoma utsteinense | reverse complement strand
CGTTTGCGGGCTGTTCTTGAAGCGTTATTCACGGGTCGGCAGACAGTCATCGAGTTGACTTGCTTTCCCTACATTCTGAATGCGTCTTTATGATTTTGAATTAGTATAATACAAGTTGAATGAGTGAATGATAGAATGCGGGAATGGTTCTCAGCTATTCGCTAATTCTATCATTCTCTCATTCAAGATTAGATTTACCACCAGGCCTTAAACGGTCGGTATTCCTCCAGACCCAATAAATGCTTTTGTAATTTATAACATTCCAGCTTCACCAAGTGCCGATAACTGACACTACGCCCCAACGCCCGGTGTTTGATGGTTTCTTTTAGCTGTTCATCGAAACCCTGTACGAAGCGTTTTCGCGCGGCATCTTTTAACACACATCCACCTACCTCCGATCGGAAATCGGACGGTTGCAACTGCCGTTTGTTGATCATCCGAAAAATCAGTCGATCGACCAAAATTGGTTTGAACACCTCGGCCAGATCCAGCGCCAGCGAATAGCGACGGGCACCCGGTTCGTGTAAGAAACTAATTGTTGGGTTCAATTGCGTGTGGTAAATCGTACTCAGGCAAGCCGTGTAGCAGAGCATATTGCCGAAGGAGATCAAGGCGTTCAGTTCGTTTTGGGGTGGGCGCTTGCTACGCCCGTCCATGCAAAACGTTTTTCCTACAATAGCGTCGAAACAACCGTAATAGGTTTGGCGGATATTGCCTTCGATGCCCATCAACATCGGCACATCCGTAGCGGTTGGAACGCTGGTCAGTAAACGGTCGATGGTACGAATAGCCTCGGTTAAGTCTTTGGCCTCACGCTCCGGCGTACCGGTCGCCCGGTCGCGGTTATCATAGTATTTCAATACCCGCAAAATGTTATTAGCCGCCCCCTCCACAAACCGACGGGCAATTTCGATCCGCTTTTTTGCCGCCATGTAGTGCTTCGTCTGGTCGACCTGCATCTTGCCCGCCAGCAGATATTCGCGTGGCATGAATGAGCCCGTATAATGCTCGTAGTAGTTGAAAAAATGGACGGCAATGCCCTCCTGCCCCAGGAAATTGTATAGCGCGCTGTTAGCGTCCAAACTACCGAATACATACAAATCCCCTAGCTGTTCAACGGGCAGGTAGCGCGGTTGCCCCTCTACACCGGCCTCGTCGACGGGCGTAAATTTCAGGGTGTTGTCTTTCCGGCTCATCCGGCCAGCATTGAACAGGTATTTCGGTTGTTTCATGTTTTTTGACAGGATTAGCAGGATTGACAGGATTAAATAGAAAATCATGTTCATCCTGTCCAGAACGAGCGCAGTAAGAATAGCCCTGACGATCAGGCTACAGCGAAATAGAAAAATTCTGTTTACCCAGTAAATCCTGTCAGAAAGTCCTTACCTGTCTACTTTTTAAACGTTCGATATTTGCGCTTTACCGTCACGCTACTCCCAAAATTTATAAGCAGACCAATATTAAGCCCTGTAGCTGTTAGGTAGTTTACTAATTGCGCTTCGTGTTTGGAATGGGTTGTCTCCACTGCCTTGAGTTCGATCAATACACATTGCTCAACCAGCATATCGGCTACGTAATCGCCTACCTGAACCTGACGGTAAAATACGGGTATACCCACCTGCTGTTTGGACGAAATTCCTCGATTGAGCAGCTCGATATAAAGCGCGTTTTCGTAGACTTTTTCCAGAAAACCCGGCCCTAGTGTATTATGAACAGCATACGAAGCAGCAATGATTTGGTGAGTAAGCTCGTCGTGTTGCATGGTCTTTCTAACAGGATTTAATTCTTTGTAGGACGGTGCCTTATGAAAAAGTAATCCTGTAAATCATGTTAATCCTGTCAGAAATTATTCCTCCACGTAACAAAAATCAAAATAACTGCACGACCGACATTTCGACTTAGCGATACGACCGGGGCACGTTTCACTATCGACAATCTGCTCAATGTCCCGCATCCAGCCTTCCACCATAGGCACGTCTTCATCCGTCAGCAACACGGGTTGGGTCTGCCGGAGTTTTGGATATTCAATCAATCCGGTTGCCCCCTCCACGCCGTTCTTTCGTAACAGATATAGGTAAAATTGCACTTGGGCAATGTGCGAATGCTCCAGCTTGTCCGATTTTTTGATTTCGTGGACAACTTTATCGTAGGGGTCGTAGAAGTCAATGATTGAACCATCGAGTGTAATTTCGCGGTAACGTTCGGCGCGTTGTGGATACGCGTGTTCGTGTAGTTGCTTTCCCTCGCTCACCAGTTCGGAGGTATGCTCCATACGGATGTGATTGGCATGGAGCCAGAGTTTGCGATGGCAGAGATGCAGGTAGTTGACGAGGGTGGCGGTAGGGAGCATTATAGAAAGTTAAAATCGGGCGAGCGTTCAATGCGCTGGTAACCAATACCTGGCTCGTACTTCAGATTAGTCGCAACAATTGTCTCTTGCTTGTCTTTTATCTTATCTTGTTGCTCTTTAGGGCATTCCCACGGATACACTTGCACAAATAGTTGGCTAGCTTTAATGTATCTTCCGTCGCTACGTCTTTTCTCAAATTCACCTCTAAGGTTATCGCATAAGACGTCGATCTTTAAGTTACTGTTTTCAATTACCTCTTCTACCCAATCGGACCAATCACCTGCATAGAAAGACGTTTCAAAGTCGGTAATACGATCATGGGTAAAACCGATTTGAAAATTTCGTTCCTGCTCGTCTGTATAACCATTTACATAAACTTCATCACAGGCATCTACTACATGTTGCTCAGACAGTTCTTGTCCATCAAGATTTAACAAGACTCTCCACGTTTCTTTAACAATAGCTTCATCGTAGATACGTTTGATGTTGCCTATGCTCTGTTCAAAGAGATGAATTTCTGAAGGCTTCTTCCCTTGGCCAGCTCTGTTAACCCGCCCAAATCGTTGTATCAACGCGTCAATTGGTGCATTTTCGATAAATGCAATATCATAATCAATGTCTAGGCTGACCTCTACAGCTTGAGTGGCAATCAATAAACGAGGGCGTTTCAACCTATCGTTATTCGTAATAGCCTTTTCAATCTCAGTTCGTTCTTCACGGTGAAACCCGCCATGTAAAAGCTTAGGTCCATACGTATCGAATACCTTAGCTAGCTCCTGACACGATTTTACATTGTTGACGATGATAAGTACCGTCTTGTTCCCTTCTTTCAGAATATCCGTAATGAGAGTCAACGCATTGAAAATCTTATGTTCCGGGTGGCAGATAAGTTCGTGCCGGATACGTTTTATACTAATTCAAAATCATAAAGACGCATTCAGAATGTAGGGAAAGCAAGTCAACTCGATGACTGTCTGCCGACCCGTGAATAACGCTTCAAGAACAGCCCGCAAACGTT
>NZ_VFIA01000107.1 GCF_014282275.1 Spirosoma utsteinense | reverse complement strand
CCTTAAAGACCCCGAATTGTTACAGCGTGCCGGCGCTATCGCCAAAGCGATGGGCAATGCCGAAGCCAGCAACAAACTAATTGCCGACGCCCGCAAAACAAATCCAAATTTCACGCTGTAGACGCGTTCGTTTAACAACTCTAATCATGTTCGTCCGGGCCTGGTTCATCATGCTGCTGCTTACCAGCTGCCTGCTTATTGCGGGAACGGGCTTTATCAATGCCCCTGACGAACTTATACAGCACCGCTGGGAACGCTTCGTCTGGCAAAAGAACGGGCTTTATCAATGCCCCTGACGAACCGCGCTACGCCACAGCCGACTCCCATGCCCACCAGGTTCACCACCACCAGGACCGCTATTCGGATTTCGACGGTATGGATTTGGGCCTCGACGAACTGTCAGACCTGACCGTTCAGTCAACCACCGACGCCAGCACGCCCGATGAGCAACCGTCGCTGAAAATAACCGGAATTGACGCCCACTGCCTACCAATCCGCCCAGGCCTCATAACGGGGAAAGAAATTGATGTAAATGACCTTGGCGGAGATCGCGGGTTGACGGCTTTTGCGCACCCCATCAGTGAGCCCGACAACCGGCAGCAGCAGATACGTATACCAGCAATGGGACCTGAATACCTACTAAATATTACCAAAGTCAGATGCTATTGGTATATGGTACAGGACGGCAATCGGCTTTATTCAAGCTGGAAAACTTGCACCCCTAATCCAATAAGCGGCTCACAAAAAGTAATCTGTAAGGCAGGGAGCCTGGCTATACTGCTTCTTTTTCTACCACTATCCCATATTTGCGCTTGACCAAAAATACCCGGCTGCGCTAGTGGCAATCCGGGTATCCAGCAACATCTTACTCTTCGTTGATAAAGGCTTACAGTACGTACCACCGATTAATGGGCCTTACTGTGGTCTCGAACAATTTCAACCCGTTCATTTAATCCACGTATTTCCAGATAGTAGCGACCTTCCTCCTTTATAACCTGCGCGCGGGGATTATACAGAAAATGATAAAGGTATTTGCGCTCATTTTGTCGCCAAGTTCCTCCGCGGGTAAAGGTAAACCGTACCCGTTGGTCGCTGTAACCTCTGAAAGGGCCCCATAAACGTCCTTCTTGAATAATCATGGTTGATCATTAGTTTGTCTAGGAAGTATATACGAGCGAGCAGCGCGCGAAAGATTTTTTAATCTATATTCATTTCAGCCTGGCTGTAGGAAACCAGTAGCTAAAACTAGTTAAGACCGGTTTGTTGGGCACTGACCGCTAAGAAGAAGTTTACGAGTTGATTTACCCAGGACCCAGCGGTACTGTACCGCGTCCACGACGGTACTCGCCGCTGTACCTACCTGTAAGGGGCAAAAGTAAGGATAAGCCCTGATCCCCAAACCATGCTCAACCCACGTTCCAACCGGTAAGACGGGCTGCCTAAATCCAGGCCTCAACCCAGTGCGTATATAGTCTCCAAGGGCCGCTAACCCGCCTGCTCCGGGTTACATCCTACGAGTTGATAAAGACTTTTTTGCTTGCCTTATGCCCATCCAGCAGCCTGCCCCATGTCCTGAGTCGGAACGTCCTGTTCATCAAGCCGTCCCCCTGGCAACGGGGAGGGGGTATCCCCCCGTTGCCAGGGGCGATGGTCTCTCCGCTCATGAATGATTGGGTGCTTACTTTGCCCGCCACCCAGGTGGGTAGCCCCGGTTTGTAACCTTACTCTTAGACCCTCAACTCGCCGGTATGTTAAACCCCTTAAAAAGGGGAGTGAACTCCCCCTTCCGGCTTGTTGAAGTAGCTTATTCGTCTCTCAAACGATCCCTAGTAATGTGCATTCCTGGCCAATTGTCAAACCCCCTAGTGACGTGGTTTGACTTCTGCTGGTGTCACGGTTGATGGTTTCGTCGGGCTGCTTCCTGACCCCTACGGGTAGTACACAGCCTAAACCGCTTACTACCCGCCAAATAAATGGCCCCAGAGTAACTGGGCTGATGAATCAGGTAGCCGCCTTCAAGATGCCTACCCGAAACCCGTTGCTAGTGGGCCAGTTGAATCCAGCATTCGGGTCAACCGCTCAGTCAATTCACCAACACTCTTATTTTGCTTAGTTAGTCAGTTCACCAATTTTTCAAATTAACCTTATGAATCAGTTTATTAGAACCAACATCTTTACTAAGTACAATCAAGAAAGACTTGGCGGATGCCGAGTTTGTTTATCTTTGATCCATGCTGGCACTCAAAATCGACAATTTAACCCCTTCTGCTCATCAGGCACTGACGGAGTTATACGATAAGACGAAAATACCCCGCTTACGCACGCGGGCGCAGATGGTATTGCTTTCGGCGGAGCAAGCCTTGAAAGCCCCCCAGATTGCGCTGATTGTTCGCGAAAGTGAACGCACGGTCCAGCGCTGGCTCAAACGCTACCAAGCCGAAGGGATCAATGGTCTTCAGGATGCGCCCAAATCGGGCAAGCCCTCCAAAGTTAGTCTCGCTTACCGACAACAGCTTTTGAGTAGTGTGCGCCAACGGCCTCGCAGTTTAGGCCTGGAATTTTCGCTGTGGACCCTGGCTCGACTGGCGGATTATTTAGCCGAACAAACCGGTATTCGTCTATCGGAAGAGGGGGTCCGGCTGCAACTCAAAGCAATGGAGATTGTCCTGTCCCGGCCTCAACACAAGATTAGCAGTCCTGATCCTGACTACTTGTTTAAAAAAACGGTCCGCCGTCGCGGGAGGTTGAAAGCAAAAGAGACCATTTAGAAGCAGATGCGGTCTTTTACTATGCCGATGAGTTTAATGTGAGTTAGCAACCCACCCTAAAAGCCATGTGGAGCCCAGTTGGTCAGCAAGTAATGATTCCGACCCCTGGGCAGACCAATAAACGTTTTGGCATCGGGGCGGTCAATTATCATACCGGGGAAACGGTGGTGATTGTTCGCAAACGCAAACGCCGCGAGCAAATCGCTGAGTTACTGACTCAACTGCTGGTGAAGCATCCGACTCAGACGGTGTATGTGGCTTGGGACAATGCGGATACCCATAGTGGTGGAGAAATAGACGCTATAGTGCGAGGGGCTGCTGGTCGATTAGTCTTACTCTACTTACCGACCTACAGCCCTTGGTTGAATCCGATCGAAATGCTGTGGCGACATTGGCGACGAGCGGTCACCCATTGTGAGTTATTCGAATCCATCAAAAACCTGATAGAAGCAACCAACAACTTCTTTACCCGCTATAACCGAATGCCTGAAAAAGTACTTTCAATCATTGGCGCAACCCGTCAAGTCTTTCTTGATTGTACTTAGTAGCCAATTGGCTACTGAGTTCGCCTCAATCACTCACATTCGCTACAGTCATTCTCATTGGTGCAGCCTACTACGAGACCGTGAAGGAATGTATTTCTATAAGCCTCG
>NZ_VFIA01000106.1 GCF_014282275.1 Spirosoma utsteinense | reverse complement strand
TTACGAACCCACAAGGTCACATTGTACGAATCAGCGATAGGAATCTGCGCGGGTTTATGGAACTTCTATTTAGTTAACTAGCTCATAGTCACCATCACAACAAGTCTACTGATTACCCGATCGGTGGTTTGCAGGCACTCATTCAGCCGCTTCAACCCCAGTTGTAGCTGCATCAATTCGACACCCACCATCCGGTTTTTTGTTTTGGTGAACAACTGCCCGTATAAATCTGCCGATTCAACTGCCTGCCCCAGTTGCCGTAGCGATGCGGCTTTCAACTCCATCAATACTGTCTTATCCGGCTTTTTAGCCAGCAGTAGGGTACACAGCGTATTACACACCGCGTAATTGCGGGCATCGAAATAGAGTAGAGCCAGCGTATCGGTATAGGATGCGTATTTTTCTTTGTCAGCAATAAGCAGTTGATGCAGGCTCATGATGGCCGTATTGACATCGCCCAGCTGACGAGCCTGTTCAAAAACCATCAGATGGGGCGAAGGAGTGGAAACCGGCTTTTCTGTCTGGGCTACTGCGCCCGTAACAAAGCCCCCCATAATCCCTGAAAACAGCGCCAGGGCTGTCAGAACACGTCTCTGTTTACTATTCTGTACCATGTAACCTACTGGTTTTATAGCTAAGCCAATTAGATAAGCTTAATCCGTTTGTTCGTAAAATTTTGCCGGGCCAGCCTGTACTGCCCGTACTGCCTGTTTATGCTATCGTATAAGCAGGCAGTACGGGCAGCGTCAGCTAAACGGTTTAGTTGTTGATAACATACCACTGCGTCCCGTCACTCTGAATCTGTATGGTTTTCAGATAGTTAAGGGTCGTAAACGTGCTTGTGGTAGAATTACGTATGGGGCCGTTAACAAACGTAACTGCGTTGGACGATTCGTCCACCTTTCTAATCGTGAGAACACGCCCGCTGCTGGCGCTAGCCAGTGGAAGCGTCAACGTCAGGCCAGCCGCTGTAGTGTTTACCAGGATCGTATTGTCTGCGTCTATCACCGATGCGCTCGCCGATAAAGACCTGATATTAAGCTTGTTGTTAATCAAATTCAAATCGCTCGTACTTACGTTACCGCTGGCATCTACCGACAGTACGGTTGTATTGGTATTGTCGACGGGCAGACCCTCCAGTCGAACAGTACCTACGGTATGTAGCCTCGCACTAGGCTGATTACTACCAATACCTACGTTACCCGATGTATGTCTTATTGTCATGCGGACAATATTGTTGGGGTCAGTAGGATTAGACGCGTCTCCCTGGTCGGGACCCGGAGACGTAAAAAAGTTAATATCTTTTAATGCACCCGCAATAATGGCTGGGCCTCCTGGCTCAACCGCACTTATGCCCGGACTATTTCCTACATAGCCAAAGAACGCTCCAGCACTACCATTCCGGAAAAGCATACCATAGTTTTCGGTTGGTGCATTTGTTGGTGAATCGATAAGGAGGGCTGCCGGGGACGCGTTATTTGCGGTTCGCCGTAAATTGAGTATCGGGGTAATGGCCGTACCGCTGTTCGCACCGGTCAACAACAACGTGTTGGTACCCTGGGCAATGGTCGTACTCTGGGTCAATGTACCGCCCAGGGCGACCGTGCTGCCCGTGGCGGTCAGACCGTTGGTCGCGGTAATAGCTGCGTTACCCGTAAAGGAGAGTACGCCTGCGGCCAGAGCCAGACCGTTGCCCGTTGTCACGGTGGTTACCGCAATGGGCAGTGTCACGGTGTTGCCCCTCGAGATCGTGAGGTTAGCACCCGAAGCTGTCAGGGTTTGAGCCGGAGCCAGAGTGGCGATTGGCGTAGACGCCAAATTTCCGTTGACATCCGTTGTCACCACCGTTGTGTTGGTGGCGCTGGTGGGCAGACCCTGCAGGCGAACTGTCCCGCTTACGTGCAGGTTGGCACTTGGCGTAAAAGTTGCCGCATCTAAGCCAATCCCGACAAAACCATTGGTTGGTTCGATATAGAAATCGCTTGTAGGGGCACCAAGATTAAGGTTGCGCCCTAAAACTAAACCACTGGCTGTTAACCCTGTCGCAAGTACCACAGCATTACCGGGTATAGATCCGGAAGCCGTACTTTTATTGACTCCAAACCAAGCCCCCTGAAGACCAGGCTTAGAAATCTGCATCATCACAGTACCAGCCGGAAAAGTAGATGAAGCAGTTATACGAAAATCGACAAGGCTGGCTGCGTTTGTTGAGTTCCAGTCGGCAGTTACACTGGCCGGGGTAGTGACCGAAATTTGGTCCCCAACTGTAAGGCTATGGCCAATATTACCGTTCATTATTAAGTTGTTACCCGAGGTATTGATGGTCGTATTCTGAGTCAATGTACCGCCCAGGGCGACCGTGCTGCCGGTGGCGGTCAGACCGTTATTCGCAGTAATAGCTGCGTTACCCGTAAAGGAGAGTACGCCTGCGGTCAGAGCCAGACCGTTGCCCGTTGTCACACTACCAATGGGCAGCGTAACGGCGTTGCCACCCGAAATAGTCAGCGTCTGACCCGAGAGGGACAACGTTTGGTTCGCCGGTATAGCCAGCGTAGCCGGTGCCCAGTTTGTGCCGTTCCACTGCAGTACCTGACTAGTGGTGGGTGCCGTGGAGGCTACAGCTCTGCCCTGCAAGCCAATGACTGTCATAGTATTATTAATCCCTGAAACATCCTGTCCGTAGGCTGAGATCGACGTGCGAACGCCCGTCCAGCCCGTACCATCGTGTACGTAGATTCCGGTACCGCCACCGGGCAAAATCGGATAAGCCGTTGTACCGGTAATACTGGTATTGGTGTTGTACACAGCCATACCGGCCGTAATAGTCCCCGACATCGGCGCTACAGCGGTTGTTGAGGTTAAACTCAACCGGGGCAGCAGCAAGCCCTTATTGGTACTTTCAATCTCCAGTACTGCATTCGCATTAAGTGTAGTGGAGTTGTTACCGACCTTCACCTGTGCCCAGGCTTCGTTTGCCAGCAACATAAGAGGGAGCATACCTAGTCCTACAAGTAAGTAGCGTATTAATTTTGACATATAATTTTTTTTGGTTAAGCAATACTTTTCAACTTTCCTGTTGAATTAGTTACGCCAAAACGTTAACAATCATCGTGCAGCTATTACGTTCGCAGGGTCTTTTTGGTGACAAGGCTGGCTCTTTTGTACACGAAAACCGGGCCTTTTCTTGACACGACTTTTTTTATGGAACCACATAGCTTGACAAAAATTGAGCCATTCTTATTTATTCGGCTCTTTTTTTTTATTGTGTAATCCTCGCGGGCTTTTTATGGGTGTATTACATCCTGTTGGCTACCTCTATCGTTAAACAAAGCCGTATATATTTGTATTTTTTTAACTACTGTTTCTCATTCTTATACTAAATCAAATTCAATAAGTCGTATCTTTGGTTATGGATTACGCTACTAAAATCAGCCAGACCGTTGACGAACTGCAACAGCTTGAAAAACAGCAGACTAATG
>NZ_VFIA01000105.1 GCF_014282275.1 Spirosoma utsteinense | reverse complement strand
ACGAGCATACAGTATCTTCTTCGGCCAGTTGGCTGTATCTGGCCAATAGCCAGATCATGTTACAACGAATCGAGACTTATTGCCAAATATGATTTCCCAACATGTTCTAAAGAGTTTGAAATGCCCTCTAATCGGCTTGATAAAGATGGCAAACCCCGTAAAAACGTCCTCCAGTCAGGCTTATTCGCATCGGCTCTGTATTTGGAAGGAGAAGGCACGGTACAGCTCACGATTTCAGCACACGTAAGGCCCTATATTCTCAATTTCAGCGAGAAACTCAAGGGGGGTAACTTCTCCCAACTTGATGTTGATCTGGTGCTCGCTCTGCGTTCTAAATATGGTCAAGCCATGTATCAGCAATTAACCCAGTGGCGGTTTCATGCTGATAAGGGGCATACATACGAGTTGGACGAACTAAAAACTCTGCTTGGCGTGATAGACAAGGATGGCTTTGATAAGTACGGTAAATGGGGTGAATTTGATGCCAAAGTGTTAAAACCAGCCCAAAAAGACCTTGAAAAAACGGATCTGCAATTCACCTATGAACCACTACCCAAGCCCCGGCGCGGACGTGGCCATAAGGTAACCCACGTAAAGTTCTCGCTCTCTGTCGATGACGACCGTAATTTTCCGCCTGGCTTTGTGATCGGTGAGGAACATACAACCCTATTTGACCGACTCGTTAAGCAGTTCGGGTTACGAAAAGACCAGGCCCAAACGGTGCTGCTCAATTTTGGGGTGAAGGAAATTAACAAGCGGCTCTATGAAATTCACCTGCTTATCAATGATAAAAAGGTTCAGAATGTAGGAGCCTATACCGCCAAAGTATTCGGGGCTGATTGACGGCTAGCAAAAGGAATAAGTAAGTCTGTTGCATTTTTCAATAAAAGCGGCTGGTCTGACAGATTGGCCGTTTTCTTGCTTTAATCCCTTAACATAAAACCAATTATAAAACACCCCTTGGAATAGTACTACATTCAAATGACCACTATAAAACGTTGAACGTCATCAAACATGCTCCGTTAACTATATTTTTAAATAAGAGAGGTTACTGTAGATAACGCGATTAGAGAAGAATGTATATACATACATATATCTCAATTATTTAACAACAAATATTTTTATTGTAGAAATGTCTCCTATAAATTCGCTTTAAGTTTAAACCTCATTCTGACTATTATCATGAAAAATTTGTTACGTGTCGTACGCTTTACGACTCGGGTAGCCGCTATTGCTGCGGGTCTCAGTCTCGCATCCTGCCAAAAGGAGCCGTCGGTTACTCCAAGTTCGGAAGATTTGCTCTCAACTCAGCAAGAAAGTATAATCACCTTTCAAGGTCTGAAAGTGCGTAAACCATCTGGAGTCCCCCGCGAAATGTTCGATTTCGCTACTGGAAAAGATGTTCGAGAATTCTTCGACAGGAAGTACTACGCTAACTCCAATGGCAGGCTATCTGCAAACAAGATCCCTGCTGGTATTTTCTACGCTACCTTAGAGAAGATTGTTAACAAATATCCATCTGAGTTAGGAATGCCCCCTTATAAAAAGGAGGATTTGAAGCAAATTCACAAAGATTTTCCTGATCTTAAAAAAGATAACGAAGAAGAAATACAAAAGAATGTTGCAATCATTGTTGAGTATTACAGCAGACTAATATCTAACGAATTTGAGCCAGCATTGGCTGAATTGAGTGCATCGAATAGCGGTGGTCGGCTTGAAATACCCATCGAAAATGGCGCGGGGAACCAATGGGAACAAGCGGTAACTCGTGATTTTCCCCAAGCTGGCTTGTCTGTTTACAATGCTGCTCTTGACGCTCGCAATTGGGCAACAGAGCAATTTGGTTTACCCGGATATGGAGATGCAGGCAATTTAGATAACTGGCGGGGTAATGCGTTTAAACATGCTGCTTGGAATGCTCAAGGTGTCAGGAAGATGGTTAACGGAGGCTATGAACGGTTCAGAGCTTTTTATATAATGAAGCTCTTCGCCACAGCCCATGAGAAAGATCCCAATGTAAATGTAATTCTCACCGCAGAGTCAAATATGATGGATTTTCATAACAATGCTCAGGGACGAACATACATGAAGAATAACATTGGCTGGGGCATTTTTGGGCTACGAAGTATACCAGGGGAAGGCAATATTAGGAACGATTTGGGTAATGCATGCGCCAATGCTTGCTTTATCGGAAGCGGGCAGTCTATTCTAAATTTGACGTACGGTAACATTTCTGCAATAGCTGACGCGGATTACGTGGATTATCAAGGGTACGCTGCTCTGCAATACAACCCGACCCCGTAATCGTATACGACACATTGGCTAATACCCTCAAAAGCATTAGCCAATGTGTCGCTTTAAATCAAACTGAAAGTTATATCTTCGTGAAAAAGTATTGTATGAAAGCACTTCCCTTGATTAGTGTTCTTGTGTTCTTAGGGTCTCCGTTTGTTAGTCAGGGACAGAGTATTGATGATTCTAAATTTTGGCTCAGCGCAGGCTTAGGTAAAACCAAATTTATTCATGGCATGATAGCCGCTGGATACAAACCAAAAGACAAGAGTTCAATTATAATTAGCCGCTACTCCGTAACTGGTGAATTGGTTTCATTTGTAGAGCCAGGTTTAAAAACCTCTGAGTTTGGCTTACTGTATGGTTTGAAAAGAGGCAAGTTTACTTTTGCATCTGGATTAAGTACAGTTTGGGGTCGTTATAGAGGAAAGTACATGTACACCGATATTGATCCTTTATTTGGGACTGGTCAACATTATGAAACTGTAAATTATAAGACTGTTGGCGTTCCTGCCGAAATACGATATATCACTTCAACAAAGTACGCTGGTATTGGTATCACAGCTTTCGGAAATCTTAATAATAAAAATTCCTTCGCTGGATTAAATGTATCTCTCTACGTTGGACGCCTGAAATAAGTGTAATTTAATAAATTGATGTAGTCAGAGTAATCGAAGGTTAGGAAGCCCGTTCAACTTTCGTCCTGCTACTGGTTTCGGCTTTCGATGTCTTGTATAAATTAAGGATTGTAGTAGCGATCATAAAGCCTTTTACCTTCCGGCTGGCCCTTCACCCAATTCGTGAATTCCCGCACGCCCTGCGTTTCCGACCGGGCTTGTGCCAAAGCCGCTTCCCGGTCGCTGTTCAACCAGTACACGCCCACGATCAGCAGGGCAAACCCTAAAAAGACCACCGCTGCCGCCTGCCAGGAGGTGAACCCAACCCGGCCCGCGAAGACATCGGTTTTGCTCTGACTGGCCCACCGGATGCGCTCGGCCGCTGCTGATCCCGACCGTTCGATCTGATCGGCTGCGGTGTTCCCGGCGGCTGCGATCTGGGTGGCTCCCGCGTTGGCTGCGGTCCTGATCTGCTCAACGCTGGGCATTCCTTTGGTCAATTCAGGTAAGATAAACCCGGCTATCGTTTCACTGTAGGGTAGTTGCCAACATTCCGGGAAAATGTTTCATTAGGTACAACTATAACGTTGATTGTCAATAGGTTATACACTGCCCGTGATCTCAAAGTTGAGCAACTTTTCCAAA
>NZ_VFIA01000104.1 GCF_014282275.1 Spirosoma utsteinense | reverse complement strand
GACATTAGTCTGCTGTTTTTCAAGCTGTTGCAGTTCGTCAACGGTCTGGCTGATTTTAGTAGCGTAATCCATAACCAAAGATACGACTTATTGAATTTGATTTAGTATAAGTTGGTAATATATCTGAATAAGCAACAGCCGCAGCATTTATGCCATAACTAGGAGATTTTGATAGACAGTCACCCAACTTCTTCACCACCCACCCCTTTTTTGGTTTCAGCAATTGCTGCATGGCTCCCTGCTTGATGGCCCGCTTTTTGGCAATGAGCGTTTCTAAGCGGCTGATGAGGGCATCGGCATCGCTGAGGGCCGTGGCAATGGCGGTTTGCTCGGCGATGGTTGGGGGCAGAACAATGGGCAATCTTTTTGCAATACGACCTGTATAACTTTGCTGCTTTGTCCCTTGGCAATATTGTAGGGCTAACCAATCACCGTATTTTACGTAAAACTGAAACAAATAATCCGTCGTGATTAAATCTTTCTTAGGATAAAGGGCCATGCAAGATTGGTTCGTTGTAGCCTCAATGCCTGTGATCGCACAACTACCTCTAGTCCCTGCTGCTTCAAGTCCTGTTATTGCAAATAGAAAGGTGCCTTTGGGAATTATTTTCAAATTGGTTTTTACAACAGCCTCTTTCGTGATCTTTTCAATCGTATCAGTGATAGTGTTATAATTGAGTTCTCCACTGGTTATCCAAGGAATATTACCCGTATAATACCGATCAATAGCACGATATGGCGTTTGACCGCTTGAAAAGCCTGTCAATACATCTTCAAATTTGCAATCAACCCAATCCTCAGGAATTACGCCAACTTCTGTCTGTTTATAGCCTTTCTTCAATTCCATGATAGCGTGTTGATGTGGATTTGTAATTCGGTTAGTTTTTCTAGGAGCATGGCAAAGGGTAGCGTTTCGCCGTAAATCATGTTTTCCTGCATTTGCTTATAGTCGCTTTCCCAGGCTTGCATCAGGTCGGCGGGTGGCAGAAACTGAATCGTGGCGGGTTGATGCCGGTCATAATCAACATCAGCAATAGAAGCAAACGTACGGCGGTGTGCGATCACGGTGTTGTATAAATCGGCATCCTGCAAAGCGATTTTGGCAAAAGGTGTTTGCATCAGCTTTTCAATATCGTACAGATGGCGGCTAAGGCGGTCAACCCGGATTTTTTCGGCTGGTTTCTGGAACTCCTCATGGAGCAGAAAGATCTTTTCCAGAAACGTACGCTCCGGGTTCACTACCGGTATGGTTATGGGCGCATCGGCAAAGGGTCTTCCCGCAAAATGCCCGGCAACGAATGTGGCAAACGTTCTCTGGGTAAAGGGCTCCCGTAACGAGCGGCTGCTCACTTCTACCTGCAAGCGAGGTTGCAGATAGGGCTCCGTTTCAGCTAAGGCAGGATAATAAATATCAATGATCGACGGGTCCTGGTCGCTGTCTTTCGACTCCCGGCACTGAATGTCTACATTGACTAAGCCAACCGCATCAAATTTGGCCTTCAGTTCATCCCTGAAGGTGGTGTCCATAAACTGGCGCGATGCCTTTCGTAATTTCTTTATCTCCTGTCGGCTTAGCTCACCGGCAAACTGCTCACCTAGATAGGCACGGTCCAGGGCCAGGTCGATGTCTTCCGAAAATCGTTCAATCAGGTTCCAGCCCTTACTCAGTGACGTGCCCCCTTTAAAGACCAGCGCCGGAGCGCATTCCATCGAGAAAATAAGGGCTAATGTAGGAGAGCCTAAAAAAGCCTGGGGTAACCTTTGTTAAGCAGCCATCGGCATTACCCCGCCTGGCTGCGCCCGAAAAAGAGGATACTGCTTCTTAAACTCACTCTCCCACTCATCATTTAATACTTTTGTCCGCACCACCAGCATCTGATGGGCTCCCGCTTTACTCCATTGCATTTGTTGCTTTTTAGCGAACCGCTTGGCCAATACATAATTGACCGTTGACTCCACAAAACCCGTCGAGATTGCTTCACCGTATCGATAGCGTTCACTGTAGTCAACGATCAGATGAGCGTTTTGCCGAATGTAGCTTTCCAACTCACTGATATACCGGATTAGGGGTTTGATCTTTTCGTACTTGGTAGATGCCTCCTGACGGTGTAGATCGGCATCCCAAGCTAAATCATTAATCAATTCCAACCCTTTGGTTGTGTTTCCGTGCCAGAGGTGCCATTTAACACTCTCTAACCGTTTTTGCATTTATTCCCCATTCGCATCAACTTTAGTCAACCCCTGTAAATACTGTTGAAGGACCGTAAAACGCATCGTCAGGTGGAACCAGTCCAGAATATGCTGAGCGTTCGGAGTAAGGAAACTTTGTAACTGGCGAAGATTGGCGGCCCCATCGGACAAAAAAACGACCTGCTGATTGCCTTGTAATCCTTGTTGGTTTAACACCTCAGCCACCCGCTGTTTGGCCTTCTGATCATACCCTTGTACAAACCCAAAACATTTGGCAGGTTGGTCTGTAGGAACCGATTTGCCAATAATTACCTCGAAGCAGGTTTTCTTCTGTGTCCAGTCTCGTACATAGCCGCCATCCACACCCATCACGATTGGACCTTGGGGCTCATTGAATAAACTTCGTTCGACAAAAAGACTTTCCCCATGGCCGGAGCTTAGTTGGTTATCGACTTGACGGGCTACCTCTCCCAGATGATTGCGTATGGTGGCAGCATTCAGTTTTTGATCAACAGGTAGTACTTCTTTAAGCAATTCAACCGTTTGGGAGTAGGGCAATAGCGCAGCCCATTTTGTTTCCAGATAAAGCATTTCCGGCGTGGTACGCTGGGTGAATAACGACCGTAATGGGCTGACTGTGTTGGATTTATCTCCTGGTTGTGCTATGGTGAACCGAGGACTTCTCAGCCGTATAATACCGAATAGTGTTCGTAGGGTTAGGGGTTGATAATCTTTCAAAACACGACTGGCTGGCAACTTGGGTAGTTCCTGAGCCAGAAAATGATTGGCCTGTTGTTGGACGATTTGAGCTTGAAGCGCTTCCAGCACCTGTTTTGATTCAGGAAGTGACAAGCCGATGTTGGCCACGTCCAGGCACTCTTTATCAAACGTCAAAATAGACTCGGTCTGAAGTGGTTCACCGGGCGTTTCGATGGTCAATGAGATGGTAAACTTCATAGCAGTCAGGGTTTAAGCATTACGTACTCATTGACTTTGCGAACCGTATTAATTGATATATCGCACAATTTGGCCGTTTTCCGCAAACTAAGCCCCGCCCGCAGATTCCGGACTACCGAGACATATTTTTTCAGAAAAGTCGCTTTCTCCTCCGTTGTTCCGTCGGGGCGACCAATTTTCTTGCCTTGCCGACGAGCTTCGTCCATACCTGACAGAATGCGTTCGCGCAGCGTCTCTCGTTCTAAACGAGCGAACTCGGCCAGTAAGGTAAACAGGAACTGGGCTACTGGATTGCGCTTCCCATTCTTAAGCGTCTCAATACCAAAGTTTTGGACGTAAATGCTGACGCTTAACTGAGTTAATTCGTCGACTACCTGTAAAACTTCAACTGTTGAGCGGCCCAGCCGGGAGACTTCGCAAACCAGCACTTTCTGAATAGATCCCTGTCGGCTTAGCCGTAATAATTCCTGAATCCCATCCCGCTCTTGATTGCTATGAGCACCACTGATCTTCTCCGAAATCTCGGCTACAACCTGTACCGACTGGCTTTGGGCAACTGCCCGTAAATCTTCCAGTTGTCGCTGGTAGTCTTGCTCTTTTTTGGACACCCGAACAAAGATGACGGCCTGTTGCATGACCCAAAGCTACGATGCCTGTATCAACTAAACCATCTGGTTAATCTGATACAGTTATGGCTCATCGGAATCGCCTTCTAATTCATCGTAACAGCCTTGGGCCTCCCAAAAACCGGAGCTACCCTTAA
>NZ_VFIA01000103.1 GCF_014282275.1 Spirosoma utsteinense | reverse complement strand
TAGGGTAGTTGCCAACATTCCGGGAAAATGTTTCATTAGGTACAACTATAACGTTGATTGTCAATAGGTTATACACTGCCCGTGATCTCAAAGTTGAGCAACTTTTCCAAATCGATGGTCAGAGCATTTTTTAGGACATCTTCACCAAAATCATACTCCCCGTGCAGATTGATATGTTCCCAGGCGAAGGCCGCTGTAAAGGGAATCGTGGCGATCAATTCTTTACGTTCCCCAGGGGAAGCATCGACCAGACGTTTGGTTAAGAGGATGTAATTGAAGCAGCTTATGTTGTTGATAATAAGCTGCTTACTCAGTGTCATAATGAGTAGTTCCTCTTTGGTACAAAATTGAATAGTTCCTTCATCGCCCATATCGAGCACTTTAGCTAACTTCTGAATACTCTCCAATTGCGTGGTTTGCTGGTGGGTTCGACGCCGCAGCTGGCCATCGTCCATGTAATTGAGCAAAAAAATGGTGCGCACCACTTTACCTAACTCCACTAAGGCTTGATAGAGTGGGTGTTGGTGAGCGAATGAATTGAGTCGTTTCAATAAGGTCGAAGGCAGGGCATACTGGAGTTTGATGCTGACCACAAAGCGTTTGATGTTATCCCATTGGTCTTCAATGAGGCCCGTATTGATGTTTTTGTCTGCCCGAATGCTGTAATCAAGCTGCTGTGAGATTGACATATCCGCAATGCCGTGTAGCTTACATTTGTGAAATCCTTCGATACGGGGCTGAAGATCAATGTTCAACAGGAAGCCTAAGGCAAAATTGATTAGCGATACCCCATGCGTATCGGTGCTATGCACCTGCTGCTGGGGAAGACTGGTGATCCGTTGGTGATGTAACAGGCCGTCGAAGACATACCAGGCTTCCCGATCTCCCGCCGAAAAGGTGGTGGAGTAAAACAGCGGATAATTTTCGGCGATAAAGCTGTAAATGGTGATGCCTTTATCTTTGCCGAAGTATTTGGCCGAATAGGTCGCATGGATCGAGTCCATGGCCATGGTATATTTCTGGCCGTCCGAAGCGGAGCGCATTACCAACTCGTCTTCTTTGAATAGAGTGGCAATCGGCATCCGGTGCATAAAATCGACCAGCCGATCATTGGCCTGGCGTAAATTGTCGGGTGAAAAATACCAGCGGGATACCCGGTCAAGGGCACCAGGGGAGACATTTTTAGACCGTTGCGCCATACGGCTCATCCCCAGATTACAGCCCCAACCGATCATGGCGGCAAAATTGACGATATCCGGCATGACTTCCTGATGGTTATGGTCCTGTCGGTGATGCAAATCGGCTGTATACCCCGTATAGCGATTAACCGTGTGGAAAACCTCAAAAATGGGAAATGTTCGGTCTTTGGGGTATAAATCCCGCAGATCCTGTGGGATTATCTTGGTCGGTGTTACGAACCGTAACCGGCCATCCGCCCGCTTGCGAACCAGCACATTTTCGCCTGTGTTGATATGGCTGAAGGTCCGGGTAAACTGATCCGTTAAGCGATCCGTCAGGGTTTGCTGAACGGTTGGCCAGTGGGTCAGGTGGCGCAGAGCGGCTCGTTCCAACAAGGTTTGTTTCCCCCTTTCCCATTCTACTTCCGGCACCAAATGATCGTCGAGCGCCCGATGTTGATGCGAGCTACGAACCGTGATCCGGCCGGATTTAAGCGCGTGCACCAAATAATCGGCCAGCCATACTTTATAGAGGGCTGAGTCAAAGTGACCATCATTGTCAACGATCTTTTTTTCGGCTGGGGTCAGAAACCCAGTCGGAGCCGTTGCTGTAATGACGCCATGCTTGTTCTGATAGGCAACTAATGCCAGCCATAAGGCATCGGTCTTCACCGAAGGGGCAAACTCAATGTGGCGCATAATATCGGCAACCCGGGTCATCAACACACGGGCATGTTCCCGCATAGCTTGATGCAAAAAGGAGTTAGCCAGTGTCTTCCGGGTTTGCTGATGTAGTTTTTTAACCGCAGGCACCAAGTGTAAAAAAGCGCTTATGGAGGGTTCATTGAGCTGTTTGATGAGTTGATCAAACTTTTCGGGCTGGGTTTTGTCGAACGAAAAGGCCGTCATCATCAGCTTATTGACGAGCTCGGCCTGAGTCAGATAGCTCTCTAAAATGGTATCCATCGTCGGCAGGTTTTCCCCATAGGAAGCGACCATTAGTTTATCCCGCTGGCCTTGGATTTGATGGAGAATCTGGCTAGTGGCATTTTTAAATGTAAGTAGTAGAATATCAGATAGATGAAAGTAATGATATTGAATAAAACACAGGATTAGCAGGTGGCTATTTTGATGCCGCTTGATCTGGAAAATCTCGGCCCTGAGGACATATTGAGCATAATGGTCGACTAACTCATCGGACATATTCAGCACACTCAACACCGGAAGAAGCGCATGATAAAGCGTTTTCAACTGCTTCAATCGGCTCATATTTTCCCGAATATCAGCCAATTTCATCACTTCAGACGCCTGACGTAAGGTGGACAACCGGTACGTTTCCCGGCGGATACCCTCACGTTCCAATTTGTCAAATAGGGTGTCGATTAGTTCCACCTGCCCAGTGGTCAATTCCTGTCTGAGAAGTTTGAATAGGTTCTTCTCGAATTCATTAAATGCCTGGGTAATCAGGACAGCCAGGGTGTGATAGGTGGGCACCTCGATTCGATGAGCGCGGATGAATTCACAGAGTGATCCAAAAACAGCCGAAGGGATTACCTGGCGGGTGACCAGATGATGGGCTTCCTGAACGGCCATTTCTTTAGCAGGGCCCCCAAAAGGCTTTACGCCTAACTCGGCGCGGATGAGTTGTCGATGTCGCCCTACCGTAGCTCGGTCATAGGTTTGTACTTGCTCGAAAGAGACAGTAACCTTTAGGAGTTTACTAACAAATTGGACATCGCTGGCTGCGTACCGGGATGTTTTGAAAAAGCGGCCACTAGCCCGGAAGTACCCCCACTGCAAGAGAAAGCCAACCCGGTTGGTGTCTGATTCAAAACCGCGCAGCAAGGGTTTCATCCAGATGGGTATGACAAAAAAATAGCGCTGTTTGATAAAGGAGAAGGCGGGTGGCCGCTCAAATTCCTCTTCCAGATCGGGAGGGAGGATTTCTCTGGGCGTCATGAGCGAGTAAAGTGAAACGACCGTATGAATGAACCACGCCCCAAGCCGGAATCATCCAAGGAGCCTGATTGGTAAAGGCCCAAATTAGTTAATCAAACTTGTTCACCAATCAAGGTTCAGTATATTCGACAACAAACTATACTAACTTGAACCAACAGCATGAAAATAGGCTATGCTCGCGTCTCGACCCAAGGCCAACAAGTCGATCTTCAGGTGGATGCTCTGCAAAAGGCAGGCTGTGAATTGATTTTTCAGGAAATTGTATCGGGAGCCAAAGCTGATCGCCCCGAGTTGGCTAAACTGCGGGCGCAACTGCGCAAAGGCGATACGGTCTGTATTTACAAACTGGATCGGCTAGGCCGATCGATGAAGCATCTATTAGAACTGGTCGATGAGTTTCAGCAAAAGGGCGTAGGCTTACTGAGTCTAACCGATGCTATTGACAGCAGCACCGCTCAGGGCCGATTAGTCTTGAACTTATTTGCTTCACTGGCTGAGTTTGAGCGAGATCTGATTCGGGAGCGCACCCAGGCCGGATTAATTTCGGCGCGCGCTCGTGGGCGAAAGGGGGGACGACAGAAAGGTCTATCGCCGGAAGCGGAGAAAAATGCGCGTCTGGCGGAAATGTATTACAAAGAAGGGGTATTGGGGGTCAATTTGATTGCTAAAAAGCTAGCCATTTCTAAAGTAACTTTTTACAAGTACTTGCGCCACCGGGGCGTTGAAATCCATAGTAAGCGGGAGGCTGGCACCTGAGTAAATAACTGATTAGTAGCTTTTTTACTCTATTATATGAAACATTTTCCCGGAATGTTGGCAACTACCC
>NZ_VFIA01000102.1 GCF_014282275.1 Spirosoma utsteinense | reverse complement strand
CCCGCCAACGTGGCTCAGGACGCGGCCGGTAACGGCAATACCGCAGCAGCCAGCCAGTTCACCATCACCTACGCCCAACCCCTAACGGCTGCCCCGGTGGTGATCGCCCCGGCCAATGGTTCGCTGCTCAGTAACGGCACGCCGTCCTATGCCGGTACCGCACCAGCCAACAGCACCATAACCGTATATGTCGATGGCACCCCCATCGGCACGACCACCGCCAGCAACGGGAGCTGGAACCTGACCCAGCCGGTTAACCTGGCCGAAGGATCACATACCGTCAACGCAACGGCCCGGCTCAGCGGTCAGGTGGTCAGCCCGACCGGCAACACCAATACCTTTACCATCGACGCGACCCCACCGACGGTCACCCTGACGGGGCCGGCTGCTACCTCCGTCGCGCAAATCTCCCTGACGGTTACCTTTTCGGAAGCCGTTACGGGCTTCAGCCTGGGCGACGTAAGCGTGACCAATGGCACCCTCAACAGCCTCTCGGGCAGCGGCACAACGTTTACCCTGACGCTGACGGCCACCGCCAGTGGTCCCCTAACGGTCAGCGTGCTGGCCAACACGGTCCAGGATCTGGCCGGTAACGGTAACCTGGCGGCCAGCCCCTTTACCATTCAGTACACCCCTAACAACGCCCCCACCGCTATAGCCCTGAGCGGAACGACCGTGGCCGAGAATCAGCCCGGCGGTACGGTGGTTGGCTCGCTGAGCTCGACCGATGCGGATGTACCCGCCCAGACCTTTACCTATGCCCTGGTCAACGGCAGCGGTGACGCCGATAACGGGGCGTTCAGCCTGCAGGACAACACGCTGCGGACGGCGGTCAGCTTCGACTTTGAAACCAAAGCCAGTTACACCATCCGGGTCCGTACCACCGACAGTGGTACACCGGCTCAGTCGTACGAAACCAGCTTCACGATCGCCGTTAGTAACCGCAATGAACTGACGGTAAACCGGGCAAGTCAAACCAATGTCAGCTGTAACGGCGGTAGCAACGGCACGGCAACGGTCACGGTTAGCGGGGAAACGGGCCCCTACACCTACGACTGGTCGCCGGGTACACCGACCGGCGACGGGACCGCTACCATCCAGGGAGTAGCGGCTGGTACGTACTCCGTACTGGTGACTGCGGCTAATGGCTTTACCGCCACCACGAGTGCCCTAATCACTCAACCCGCTCCGGTGGTCGTAACGATCAGCCCGGCCAGCACGGCGGTCTGTGGTGGTACGGTTCAACTCACGGCGAATACGGCCGCCACTAGCCCCAGCTTCGTTTGGACGGGCACCACCCCCACCACCGGAGCCTCGGTCGAAGTGACCAGCACGGGCGTCTATTCGGTAACACTCACCGATAGCCAGGGGTGTCAGGCTACTGCCACGACGTCCGTGACGGTCAATGCCGTACCCAGCCCTACCCTGGTCAGCAGCGGTGAACTGAGTTGCACGACCCCGACCGTGACCTTAACGGCGGGGGGCGGCACCCGTTACGCCTTCAGTGGGGGAGCCAATCCCATCGGCGGCAGTACCGGTAATACGGCCACGGTAACCAGCCCGGGCCTCTACTCGGTGACCGTGAGTAGCGCCGAGGGATGCACCAGCACCACCAGCGTGATGGTGAGTCAGAATGTTAGCCAGCCCAGCGTAAGTCTCAACCCCACCAGTGGGGTGTTGACCTGCACCAACCCCACGCTGACGCTGCGGGCGACGAGCCCGGTTTCCGATCTGCGGTGGAGTACGGGGGCTACCGGTACCAGCATCCCGGTCAGTGTGGCGGGTACTTACTCGGTGACGGCCACGGGGACAAATGGCTGTCAGAGTACGGCCAGTGCGTCCATCACCAGCGATCAGGCCCTACCCATCGTCCAGATTACTCCCTCGTCGGCTACGCTGACCTGCGCCAATCCGTCGGCTACCTTAGCCGTCACGGGCGGTGGCTCGATTGTGTGGAGTACCGGATCGACCCAGCCCCAGATTATCGTGAGCACCGCCGGGGTGTACTCGGTGAGCGTGACCGCAGCTAATGGCTGCCAGGGCACCACGCAGGCTTCCATTGAAGCGGACTTTACGCTGGCGGCACCCCCACTAACGGCTTCGTCGCTCAGTACGTCGGGGGAGCCCATCTCGGTGACGGCCACGGGTTGCGCCGGCACACTGAGCTGGCTTTCCCAGGGCGGGACGGGTAGCGCGGTTGGCTCGATCTACACCTTTACCCAGCCGGGTAATTATACCTTGTCGGCCACCTGCACGGTAGGCACCTGCACGAGTCCGGCGGCTCCCTCGCTTGCCCTGCAAATCCGGCCCGGTGGCTTCGCCATCACGGGCGTGAGTCCGGTGAGTTGTCAGCTGCTGGATGCGGGCCGGGGCCAGTACGAAGTTCGCTTTACGCCCCAGTATGCCGGCGTATCGGGTACCATCCGCTTCGCCGTCGTTAACGAGTTGGCGTCCACGACGGCCCCCGGGCCCTACGCCCTGCGGCTCTACAGCGATAATCCAATGATTACGCTGGTGGCTACTCAGAGCGGTAGCCCCGAAGCCCGCTTTGTCTACCACTGGCTGGCGGCCTGTTCGGTGGGTACCCCGCCCAACCGCCCGCCCGTGGCCCGTACGATTCCCGACCAGACCCTGCCCCAGGGCCAGGCCTTCAGCCTGGAGCTGACCGACTACATCACGGATCCCGATGGACAGCCCCTGACCTTCTCGGCCAGCGGACTGCCCGCCGACCTGAGCCTGAACGGTAGCCGTATCAGCGGAACAGCCGCCACCACTGGCGTCAGTACGATTGCCGTCACGGCGCTGGATCCGGCCGGTCTACAGGTAACAGCCACTTACCGCCTGACGGTCACCCCGGTGATCAGCACCCCGGCCGGCTTTACCATCGTGGGCGTCACGACCGTGAGCTGCCAGACGCTGTCGGTGGGCCAGCGGGAAATCCGTTTCCTGCCCCAGTACGGGGGGCTCAATGGCCAGCCGATCACCTTCCAGGTGGCTAACGAACTGACCCCCACGACCCAGGCCGGTCCCTACACCCTGCGCCTGTACACCGACAATCCGATCATCTCCCTGCAGGCCGCCCAGAGTGGTAGTGCCGCGCCCGCCACTTTCCGCTACAACTGGCTGGCGGGTTGTGGTGCCGGTACCACGCCACCCCCCAGTAATGGGGCTCCGGTGGTGAGCAGCGGGGTGAGCAACCAGACCGCTATGGTGGGTCAGGGCTACACCCTGTTCATTCCGGGCGGCACCTTCACCGATCCCGATGGGGATGCGCTGACCTTGAGTGCAACGGGTTTACCGGCGGGACTCACCTTCTCGGGCAGCACCCTGACGGGGACGCCCGCTACGACGGGTGTGTCGACGGTGACGCTGACGGCGCGTGACCCGGCGGGCCTGTCGGCGAGTTTAACCTTTATTCTAACCGTCCTGCCCGCCACGAGTATCCCGCCCAGTACGGACTTTGCCATTACAGGCGTGAATACAGTCCAGTGCGAGGTGATCAGTGCTGGTCAGCGCCGGGTGAGCTTTACTCCGCAGTACGGTGGGGTAAGCGGTACACCGATTAGCTTCTCGGTGGTCAACGAACTCTCGCTTACGACGGCCCCAGGTCCTTACACCCTGTCGTTGTACACCGACAACCCGATTATCACCCTGAAAGCGCAGCAGGGCTCCTCGCTGGCTAGTTACAGTTACGATTGGCTGGCCGCCTGTAATGCTCGTGGTCGGCAGGGCGTGTCCGAGATGGAGCGCTCGCTCAGTGTGAGGGTGCTGGGCAACCCGGTGACGGGTGATGTAGTCCGGGTAGAGGTGCAGGGAGCCAAAGGCCAGCCCTTGCAGTTGACCTTAATCAACCTGCAGGGTCAAGTGGTGAGTGAGCGGGTGGTGGAGCGGGCTGGGTTGGTGGAGACCCAAAGCCTATCGCTTAGCGCCCAGCCCGCCGGTCTGCTGTTGCTGCGGGTCAGTACACCCAGTCAAAGCCAGATACTGAAAGTGCTCAACCGGTAGGCAGCGTTTACCAGG
>NZ_VFIA01000101.1 GCF_014282275.1 Spirosoma utsteinense | reverse complement strand
CGGGGCGATCACCACCGGGGCAGCCGTTAGGGGTTGGGCGTAGGTGATGGTGAACTGGCTGGCTGCTGCGGTATTGCCGTTACCGGCCGCGTCCTGAGCCACGTTGGCGGGCACGTTCACTGTGACTGTACCATTGGCACTGGGAGTGACGTTGAACGTATAGGTGGTGCCGCTCCCTGAGAAACCGCTTAGGGTGCCGTTGGTCACCGTCACATCACCCGCCACGAAGCCCGTTACTGATTCCGAGAAGCTGACCGTGAATGGGATCGGACTTGTACCCGTAGAACCACCGGTAGTCCCCGCTGTGGAGGTGATGCTTACGCTGGGTCTGACCGAGTCGATGGTGAAGGTGTTCGTGTTGGAGTTCCCGCTCACCGCCTGACCGCTCCCCTGCGCTGTGGCTTGCACCGTGTGACTGCCCTGAGCCAGGGCGGTGGGCTGAGTCAGGCTGAAGTTGCCACCCGTAGCCGTGGTGGTGCCGATGGGGGTGCCATCGACAAAGAAAGTCACGGTGCTGCCCGCTGGTGCGGTACCGGTGTAAACGGGCGTTGCCGTGATGAGCAGGCTACCATTGGCGGGGGTGGTCACCACGGGCGCTGTTGTGGGAAGGGGGGCCGTTACCGTCGCCGTCGCGTACCAGAAATTTCGAGTAAACGTATTACACTGGCCGCTCGTACTAGTTGGTGAATTATCAAACAACAGCATAATACGCCTGTCATTATTCATCAGGCCTGAATAGTAGTTACCTCCTCTACCACTGGCGTTCGGCGTGAAACCAGTACCCGTTGTCCAGGTGCTGCCCGACGTGCCTGCCAGCTGATACGCATAATTCAGTTGAGATGGGCCGCTTTGGCTATCATTATAGACCAAAAATTTGTCGCCGTTGGCGTTGATCCGCAAGGTGTGCTGCGAGTTAACGTCCCCGATTA
Organism: Spirosoma utsteinense; assembly: GCF_014282275.1. GTDB lineage: Bacteria > Bacteroidota > Bacteroidia > Cytophagales > Spirosomataceae > Spirosoma > Spirosoma utsteinense. The sequence goes on along the minus strand of NZ_VFIA01000101.1, from coordinate 3,437 downwards.
CGTTTCCATTGATCTGACTCGTCACAAATGAGCCGGAAACGTTTGTCGTATAGTAGAGCTTTTTTTGATAATCCGAGTGTACGATGTGTATCTTGTTGGCGGCATCGGTATCGATCGTGTTGGTAACCGCCTGAGGTTGGTCGGTAGCACCCGTCACCAGTTCCTGAGGTGTTGACCAACTGCCCGTCGTATTATTGATATAATAGAGGCTACCATCCCTGCCCGTTCCAGCGGTTTCGCGCCGAAAGGAAAAGTGGGCCTTGGCGTTCCCATCAATGGCCAGATCAAACCGGCCAATTTCGTTCGAGGTTGTCCCCCCGTTGGAACTCCCAGATTGCGTGAAGGCCGTCTCACCGACCCAATTACCTCCCGTGAACCGGTAATACCGAAGCGTGTAGGTTCGGGGGGTGACGGCGATGTTGTATCGAAACGCAACGTGGGGTTGATTCTGGGCATCCACTTCGATAACTTCTTCGGCCAGCGACTCATTGGTCGAATTTGCCGCCAAGATTTGCAGGGCCTGAAAGGACCAACTGGTTCCATTGGTACTTAGTCCATACCATATTCCTTGTCTGCCGGCTGATGCCGATATCCCGCTAAACGTAACATGAAACCGCCCCGTCCCGTCAATAGCCAGGGACACTCGATCGGTAGCAGCACTAAAGTCGGGTACTTTATTGGATGATGAAGTGCCGGTTGCCGTGGTGAATGTGCTCAACTGGGTCCAGCTGGAGCCGTCCCAACGAATAAGCTTGTAGGTAACGCTCACATCAGCTCCTTTGCGCCAGAGCGCATACATTTTACCGTCGGTCGGGTTTGTCGCAATGGCACTATACGGCCAGTTGCAGTCGGTACCGACCTCTATTTGAGCCGAAGTGAACGAAGACGGCTGAGCCTGCAAGGTTGACCAATGGCCAACTAATCCTAGCCAGAAGGCGCACAATAATAGCCAAACACGTTTATTGCTGGCATGAACGGGTATACGTGTACTCATACGCTGATTTGAAAATGGAAAGTGAAAAGTAATAGGTGTTTTATGGGTTGGCTGATTGCTCAAAGGATAGTATTGTTTAACGCATACTATCGCTTACGCGGAGGAGGGAGATAATTTAAACGGTGAGTAGGTAACTCATCGAATCATAAAGGAAACAAATATAGTGGGCACCCCATGTATTATGAATAGGTATTCATGGATTAATGTATGTAAGTAACTCTCCTGTATAGGTGAGCGACGTATTTATGTATGCTCGCTCAATCTCTCATTTGTTTGGCTTAGGCATTGCTAAAAAAATAACCCCGGTCAACTTGACCAGGGTGTATACTACAGACCGTAAAAGACAGGTATTAGAATTAACTGATGTGATCAATTGGCCATTTTGGTATACTTCAGTTCAAAGAATAACTATCTACTATTGGTTGTTGGACTGATAGTATATTGTAGATGAAGACTTTGCTTCGAAATAAACTGTCAAGAAAACCGTTCAGAAAACCCTCCGATTCCAATCAGGAAAAGACAGGACCAAATAACTAACTGTTTAGGATAGTTAATCGCATCCGCAAAGGCATTGGGCTGAGTGATTATTCAAAAGGTTAAGAATTAATACATTAAATGGAGATTTAGGTAAAACTGACCGCGACACGGTGGCCACCTAATTTCAGAAACAGCTGACTACGCATTGCCCGCTAAACTAGACACCGTCGGACGACCCCGCTTAGCTCCCTTTCCCACAGAAAATTAATTGTAAATAGGTCAGAAATCGCTGGTGGTCAAAACGCTACGGAATTTATTGTTCTATTTGTTCTATGCCTCTAAAATCTCCACCTAATCTTACTTTGCTAAGAAATTGGCCAAGTTATCTCCAATGAAGCGCCAGCCCCACTCAAATCGTTGCCTGGCGAAATGGGCATCCTGGGGAAAGCTCTCCAATCCGGTATGCGTAACCCTAAGTATGGTTTTGTCCCCGTCATCAAAAAGTTCGAAAGCCACTTCTGAACGACCCGGATAGCCCTTGTAAGCCCACGTATGCGCTAATTTTTGGCCCGCTATGACCTCCGTAACTTTCCAGTCTTTTTGATAAGCCGAGCCATCATTGGTGAAGCGAAACTCAAAGCCTACAGTCGGTTCGAATTGCTGTAATTGTGAGAAATACCATTCTCGCAGGGCGTCCTTTTCGGTTAGCGCTCGCCACATGCGTTCAATGGGGGTAGCGAACGTACGCTCAATAACTAGCGGAGTAGTCATACTATACAGTAAGTTAAGTCAACGCTTAGGCATTTAGGAAACGCCCAACGCCTGCTTTGGTTTCTGTTGAGCCCCTACTTCACCTAGGTGAGTAAATGTAAAGCCCTTAGAATACTTCAGTCCATAACCCAACATCCGATCCATGGATGAGTGACCAAACAATAACACACCCGCCAGTAACCAATAATCGTTAGCTAAAAACAAGCCAACTACGCCAACAACGATAGCAAACGCCTTATGATGAATTAAGTTATAGGTGAAAGCACCCGCTCTGGCATTAATCGTATAACCGATCATACTTAAGTCAGGAAGTAGCAACAAAGCGGGATACACCCACCAAACGAAGGGTAGTTTGGCAAATAAAATAATCGAGAGAGCGAACTGAGCGGCTTCTTCACCTTTGATGAGCGTTTTCATAGCGGTATGTAATTTGTTTTGATTACCCTACAAAGGTATCGACGCACTTACGCTCAGCTCCTTAACAAAAGATAAGGAATTAAACGGGAATGATACGACGACGAATACGACTGAGCGAAACCGGGGTAATCCCTAGATAGGAGGCTATGTATTGTTGAGGAATCCGTTCTATAATTTTACGTTTCGCCGGTGAGCCGAGGAATTTTAGATAACGCTCCTCTGGACTGAGAATGAGTTGTTCCGCTAATCGAACATCTAACCCCATAAACAAATACTCAGCCAGTTTCCGGCCAAACGTTTCATACACGGGGAACTGCTGATAAAGAGCCGTTAGCGTCTGATAATCAAAGAGTAGTAGCTGGCAGTCTTCTAATGCTTGAATGGACAGCGTACTGGGCTGACCCGTTATGCAGCTCAAGTAGGCAGCCACTAAACTATTCTCAAAGCAGAAATACGTTGTCCATTCTTCACCGTCCTTTTCGTAAAAAACCCGGCAAGACCCACTGAGCAAGAAACCGATTTGGGTAGTCTTTTGCCCTTTTTGGACTAAAAAGTCTTTCTTATTGATTGTCTTTATTGTCAACTGTTGTTCTAAGGCTTGCCACTCCAGATCGGTTAACTCGATAAAGTGGGTAAGGTATTTGCGTAATCGATCGCTCATAGCATGCTAGTACTCTTCCAAAATAGAGGTTAGAGCAAAATAATTAGCTTTGTGGCATGGGCCAAATCGCTACCCCGTTCGTCCTGTCGGAAGCCGACCAGACAACACTAAACAATC
>NZ_VFIA01000100.1 GCF_014282275.1 Spirosoma utsteinense | reverse complement strand
CTCTCTTGCTCTCTTGCTCTCTTGCTCTCTTGCTCTCTTGCTCTCTTGCTCTCTTGCTCTCTTGCTCTCTTGCTCTCTTGCTCTCTTGCTCTCTTGCTCTCTTGCTCTCTTGCTCTCTTACAAGACCGCTTCGCGCATCGCTCCCATATGGCTCAATGTGGGAAAGGGAAGGTAAGATGAATCTACCGGGTAAACAAATTGATCATTGGGGGGTGGCCAACATTCGTACGAAATGTTCCACCAAGCCAATTCTGCAAGTAAAACAACTCAACTTGAACTGACTGAAGGTTTACTTTGAATGATTGACCGAGTTTGTTGCCCCAAAAACAGGCTCAAAAGCACTCAATTTGCTATGTCCTGACTGAGTAAAGAAACCAACGTTTCCTTTACTGCTCATCGTAACACATTGATTATCTGTATGTGCTGTCCTTGATGGAACATTTCGTACGAATGTGGACGGCCCCCCATCATTGGAGAGGGGGATAATAGAGCGAACTGCGGCAGATAGGGCTTCTTTTAGTAAATGGACAAAGAATTACTCTAAGGAAATTCGATGTACATTTTTGCTGATTATCAACAGTTTACAAAAAAGAGGGTTTTTCGGTACAGCTCGATCAAGCCGTCGAAACGCCGAAATATTACTTCTTAGTTGTACCGTAAACTCATACCACTTTTCAAAGTACCCAATTTTCAAGCCGTATGAGTAGTGGATACAGGCCAAAAACGCCTAGAGTAATTCTTTGTCCAATTACTAATAAAACCCCGATACAGAATAGGGGAAAGTAACAAGTAAATTTTTCTTTCCCCGTTGTCATTAAGTCAGCTTTTCACAAACTGATTAATCTTAGAAAAGTACAAATCGTGAAACAGGTATAACTATAATTATAGTTGTCGGCTCTTTCTATTTTTTCGGTGTTGATTTGCTTTTTCTTTGTTTTCTTTTTTCCCCCTTCATTATGCTTCCTGCGTCAGCTTTTTTTTACTCTAAATGCCGAAAATCAAACGTTTTGTGAATCAAATGTTTTATTTTTTATTTGTTAAGGGGCTTGTAACCAATTGATTTTCACTATAGTTACGGGCCTAAAAGATGACTTTTCGTAAGCTAAAAGATGACTTTTCGTAAGCTAAAAGATGACTTTTCGTAAGTTAAAAGATGACTTTTCGTAAGCTAAAAGACCTCTAAAAGATGACTTTTCGTAAGTGAAACCTCTGTAAAAGATGACTTTTTGTAAGCGTATAGAACAGTATAAAATATGACTGCTTTATTTTTTAAGTCATATTTTAGTTTTTAAGTTTGGGGCACGAATCAGGCGGTTCCGCTTCTCACAACTTCCCCGACCTGACCGGCCCCAATGGACAAAGTTAAACCAACTATGGTTCTCTTCGAGAACTCCCTCAATCGGATCGCCGTCAATCTCTCCAAGCTACAGCGAAACTTATTCTACATGGTCTGCTCTCAAATCCAGCCTGACCATACAGCCGAAACTATCTACGAGATTTCGGCTATCGAGTTGATGGAACGCACTGGCGATAAAATCAACTATGCCAGGCTGCGCCAGCAAACCTTGCAGCTCATTCAGCCTAAGAACGTGTTGGGGAATTGAAAGAGGTTGAGAGTCGTGTCTACTTTGTTGTGACCAAACGACAAAGCAATGACCAAACAATGGCAACCACTGACCGACTCCCAATGGGCGGCAATTTCGCCCTTCCTTGACCTTAAACGCAAGCGAAAGCATGATTTACGGCAGATTATCAACTGCATTCTCTGGCTTTTACGAACCGGCTGTCAGTGGCGGAACCTACCCCATGGTTGGCCTCACTGGCAAGCGGTATACTATTACTTCGACAGATGGAAGACAGATAATCTGTTTGAACGAGTGAATGCGGCTCTCAATGAGTTGGATCGTAAACAAGTGGGTAGAATGCCCACGCCCTCGTTAGTATGTATTGATTCACAGAGTATTAAGCTGAGTCCGATGATTGGTGAGGAGCGTGGTCTTGATCCCAATAAACGGGTCAATGGGCGCAAAAGACAATTCATTGTCGACACCGAAGGGCGGCTTTGGGTAGCTCACGTCCACGCGGCTAACGAAGCAGATGGCCCGGCTGGCTGCACCTTAGTAAGCAGTCTATTGTGGCGGGTTAGTGAGCGCTTAGAGAAGGTGATGGGTGACCAGGCTTACAATGGCGTATTTGCCAAAGAATTAGCACACTGGAGCATTGATTTTGAGAAAGCTTCTCGGCCTGAATCGGCGCAGGGATTTGTACCAATCGCCAAGCGATGGGTGGTTGAGAGAACTATTAGCTGGACGAACTTCTTCCGCCGGATCGTCAAGGATTACGAGTATACGCCATCATCTTCGGTGAGCTGGCTGTACCTAGCCAACATTCAGATCATGCTGCAACGAATTTGACTGATTGACCAAAGATAATTCCCCAACATGTTCTTAGCGTCACAGTTACAGGTGCCCCATTTGGTCTTCATTTTCTTCACCTGGAACTCATTCAACGAGACGCTCATTTTATCCTCCCATTTTTCAATGATTGACGGGGCAAGTTCCTTAAGCCGCTCCCGGTACCAACTCTCCAGAATGTCCTTTCGTTTCTGGGCTTCGGTATCTGGCCGGACGTACAACTCAATGGTGGAGTGGCGGAGTTTAATTTGCGGGGGAGCATCTCGCTCGATTATGGTTAGCAGATAACGTTTACCCAGATAGTAATGACCTTCCTTGTTTAGGTACTCTCGTGGTGTTTCCCGTGGCTGCTCCCGGAACTTGGTCTGCTGCTGCTTGATCCAGCTTAGCTTCGATATTGCGTATATACGGATGGTATCGAGGTTCATCCGCAAGGGGGCCGCAATACGAACCCGACCGGTAGGCGGGTAAACGCTCAGGTGCACGTTCTTGATGTCTTTTTGCACCACATCAACGGTAATATCGCCCAGCATCAGTTGCTCCATGTTAGTATTCGCCCTGCTTTTTTACAATATCAAAAATCCGCTCGGTTTCGGCTACATCATCCAGTACGTCATAGATTGCCTTCTTTACAACATTCTCTCGTGTCTGCATACCTCGCCAACTGTTTGGTTTGTACTCCATGATGCTCTCATGCACTTTCATGGCTAAAACTTCATTGTGGTGGAGGTTGTTGTAGAGCGCCCGTTGGGCGGGGGTACGTAACGCGCTGGGTACATCCTCTTTTTTGCCCGCCTGTACGGTTGCTGCCAGATTGGCCATTTGCTTCAGGTGTTCGGCATAACTGATGGCATTGGCTTTGCGCTCTTTGATAATTTCGCTTAGCAACTTGCTCATGTCTTCAAAAAAGGCCGGGTCAATGAGGTGTTCTTTGATAATCTTTTGTCGGACGTTGTTCTCAATCGTCTCGGCTACGGCCTCCTGACTACTCTTAATGCTGTCGGGCAATTTGTCGATGGCGGCATCCATTCCCGACTGGACAATGAGTTCAATCAGTGACAAATCGCCAAAGGGAGAAATAGGCGTTGGTTCTTCGGCCTGAATGTAATGGTCGATCAAGTGCCGCATATCCGCTTCGTACGCTTTCAGGTCGAGTACTTCACCACTGGCAATCCGTATTTCTTCGCGTAGCTTGAGGTAAAAGTCAACCTGCTTTTTTATGTTCTCCTGCTCATTTACTAGATACCCGGCTTCGTCTAGTTCGGCGGCCAGATTGGCATAAGCCCGAATCAGGGTTACGGTATTCTTATACAAAGCCGTACGACGTAATTCTGTATTTTTCAGTTCCTCTGGAATCTCCGTATTACCGCAGAAATAGTGCTGATAATCGAGTTCAGATTTTGGCGGTTTAACCGGATCACACAATAGGGCAATGGCTTCCAGGGCATTGTCCAGCCGCCCCCGGCCTTTCTTTACACGATCCTGTAAGAGAATGTCGCAGTCTTCTTTCTGGAATTGATCGTAATCCAGTTCGGAGGTGTAGACCTGAATAGCGCCGGTTCCCTTGTCGTTGACCAGGTTCTTGAACAGTTCTTTGTAATCGACAATGTAGCCGAATTGCTTGTCCTCTGAATCCAGACGATTGACCCGGCAAATCGCCTGGAACAAGCCGTGATCCTGCATTTTTTTGTCGATGTACAAGTACGTGCACGTCGGTGCGTCGAAACCGGTCAGGAGTTTATCGACTACAATCAACAACCGCATAGTCGCCGGTTCTTTGATGAAGCGTCTTTTGGCAACGTCTTCGTAGGTCTCCGTCTTGGTTTTGCCTGATACCGGCGTTACGTCCTGCAACAAATCGCTGTACACTTTGTAGATGTACTCTTTTTCGGTATCGGTGTTGGCCCCGGTATCTTCGGAGTTTATGTCTTTTACCGAGGGGTTGTAAGAGTATGTTTTGGATAGTCTAAAAATGAGAGTCCGTCTTATCTTGTAGTTACCAAGCTCCAAGATCATGAACGAATCGTTTCAAGCACTAACGGACTCTCAATGGCAA
>NZ_VFIA01000099.1 GCF_014282275.1 Spirosoma utsteinense | reverse complement strand
TCGAATTCAAGCGATTGTAGAAGACTTATTTGCTGATTCAGGCAAAGTCATCGCGTTAAGTTGTTTTCCGTACATCAAAAATACGTCATCATCAATCTGATTTAGTATAAGCAAAGCATACTAAAACGACTAACAGGACATTCGACATTTCAAGACATACTTTCTTTGGAATCGCCTGTGACTAAAAAACAATTACCAGCAAATGAAATTGTAATTCTTCCTTTCGGGTTTCAAGACAATTTACAAATCCAAACATTTGGAGATGAAGCAGCTACAAAAGACATGGTTGCTTCATTACTTGGAGAAAATTATCCTGACCAAGAAAAAGTATTTTTAAACGCGGAAAAGGCTTTAATCAAAGCCATGCAACCATCTTACAACAAGGAATTATTTAATAATTATCCTGTCAGTAAAGACGGACTTTACGATGAGAACTATGATGTTATTTCATACACACTTATTGACCCTATTGTATTGACTTACAAAGAAGGAGAAATCCGAGGTGGTCTGACACATATTGGTGGTGACGCCATTTTAATACTTGACAACAGTGAATTCAAACTTGTTAAGCATAGGTAAAACTGCATATAAAATGGATTTCGCATTAGGCGGGCTGACGTGCAAACTTGGAGCTTTGGACTTCAAATGAACTTTTGAAATAAATTGAAACTTTGTGCTCCGAAATGCGCCCGAACGCCAAATGCCAAATCGTAAGCATCAAACACCAAAATCATAACCTACTATAAATTCTTCATATTCCTACTAGCAAAATTTTTAGATTATACGAACATTAAATACAGCCATCTTAGACCTTGAGTATAGCAAGTTTGGCTTCAAAACAGACCAGTTTTCTATCGCCGAGTTTGTAGATAGTATAAGCCGTGAACTTAACCGTTAAACACTAACCAAGTGCACGGAGCTATCCGAACGTTACGGGCTTAGTAGCATGACTATAGACGGAATTTTAGCAGAAGTTAGGGCAGTCCGGGGCAATGCGGCTCGTTCCTGATACAAACCCCCTTAACAACTTTTAACACCCTCAAACCCAACCCTTCACGAATCTTGCTACTCTCCGTAAGAAACGTGAAGTATGCTCGCTAACTACGTCAAAATCGCTCGTCGCCATCTCTGGACGAACAAACTTTATACGGGCCTGAATGCCGGTGGTCTCGCCGTTGGGCTGACCGCTTGCCTGCTCATGGTGCTGTACGTGAAGCATGAATTTACCTACGACAGTTTTCATGCAAAGGCCGACCGTATCGTTCGGGTAACGGTGAATCTGACAACCCCCGATGCCCCTATATCAGTAGCCTCCTCCCCTATTTTACTGGCCAGCGCGTTGAAACGGGACTACCCGGAGGTGGAAACGGTCGCCCGGTTCGAGCCGGTGTCGGCAACCATTCGGTATGGAACTGATTTACGGAATGAACCCAATGTGTACTATGCCGAGCAGGACGTTTTTTCGGTGTTCACCTATCCATTCGTCGAGGGAAACGCGGCACAGGCACTGACCGAGCCAAACACAGCGGTTGTAACCGAAAGTTTTGCCCGGAAGTACGCCGGACGGACACGTGTGCTGGGCGAGACATTCCTGTGCAACAAAAAACTGTATCGAATTACGGGCGTCATGGCCGATCTACCGTCCAACGCCGACATGAAAATCAGTGCGTTGCTGGCCAAAGACTATACAACCTACACCGACTGGCTCGTCGATGATTTCCCGGTTTATACGTTCGTTCTGTTCCGGCAAGTACCCAATCTAAATGCCTTTGCCCAGAAGCTGGCCTTACTGAGCAAAACCTACATTCAGCCGGAACTTAAGAAAGTGGGCGCAACGGGCTATGCCGTTGTGTTCCAGACCGAGTTCCTGAAAGACGTCCACTTTAGTCAGGGGAAAATGGCCGACATGCCGAAAGGCAATAAACAATATGGCTATCTCTTTCTGTTTCTGGCTGTTTTTGTGCTGGTCATTGCCTTGTTAAACTACATCAACCTGCTGACGGCCAGAGCCACCGGGCGCGCGAAGGAAGTGGGCATCCGAAAAGCCAGCGGAGCGTTACGCCAGCAGTTGATCGGGCAGTTTTTACTGGAGTCGTTCCTGTTGAGTTTGCTGGCGGTCGTTCTGGCAATCGTCCTGTTGGTCATCACCGTTCCCTTTTTCAACGACCTGTTGCAAATTCAGCTTGACCTAGCCTGGGGCGACGGGTTGATGATGGCGGGCATTGCCTTATTGAGTACGGCCCTGCTGGGTGGACTCTACCCGGCGTTTGTCTTATCCGGCTTTAACCCGGCGGCTGTCTTACGAAAGCAAGCGGGCGGGTTGGGGCGCGGCTTCGGGCTTCGGCAAACGATCACCGTCTTCCAGTTTGTGCTGGCGGTGGGCATGATCATCGGGGTGTTGGTGGCGCATAGTCAGCTGAACTACATGCAGCGCGTTGATCTGGGTTTCACCAAAGAGCAGGTACTAACCGTTCACCTTCCTGACGATTCGCTTGCCAGAACCCACGGCTATGCCCTCGCCCATGCGTTGCGGCAACGCACCGAAATCAGGGACGCGTCGCTTGGGTCGGGGATCAAGCCTGATGCCATCCTGGTCAAAGCCACGACCTTTTTTCAATCGGCGGGCAAAAAACGGGAAGTCATGGGCAATTACTTATCCATTGATGATCGCTTTTTGCCGTTGCTGAACATGAAACTGGCGAGTGGCCGGAACGTATCGGCAGGCTCGGAAGCCGACAAAAATGGAGCATTTCTGGTGAACGAAGCCTTTGTTAAACTGGCGGGCTGGAAGCAGGCCATTGGCCAGCCAATGGAAGGATTTATGCACAAGGGCAAGGTTGTTGGCGTGGTCAGGAACTTCAACTATCACTCGCTGCATACAGCCATTGAACCGCTCATACTAGTGTTCAATACGGCTCCGCCCACCAACCTGACCCTGAAAATGAAGCCGGAACAGTTGCCGCTGGTACAGGAGACCTGGCAAAAACACTACCCAAACTTCCCTTTCGAATACACGTTTCTGGACGCGGCCTTTGCCGCCCAATACCGAAAAGACAAACTCATGATTACCCTCTTCAACGGGTTTTCCCTGCTGACCCTGTTGGTTTCCTGTCTGGGTTTATTCGGGTTGGCGACCTACACGGCCGAGCAGCGCACCAAAGAGATTGGCGTCCGCAAAGTATTGGGGGCAAGCGTCCTCAGCATCGTAACGCTCCTGTCGAAGGATATATTGAAGCTGGTGCTGGTTGCGATTGTCATAGCCTCCCCGCTGGCGTGGTACGCCATGAACCAGTGGTTAAGTGACTTCGCCTACAAAATCGACATTCGCTGGTGGATGTTTGCTCTGGCGGGCGCAGTGGCCATCGGCATTGCCCTGCTGACGGTGAGTTTCCAGAGTGTAAGGGCCGCGCTGATGAACCCGGTGAAGAGTTTGCGAAGCGAGTAAATCAGGGTAGCAAAAGCTTTCGTAAATACACCCTAGTTGGGTGTATTTACGAAAGCTTTTTTGTGTAGGTTCGTATAGTCAAGCGTTGGTGGCAAGTGTAACAGACGACAGTGATAACAAAATAAACAATGCAAAATTTACTATTTGACTTTATATCAAAATATGTTTCTCTGACTGAAGATGAAAAGAATTCTATCACTTCTTTGGACATTTTTCGGACAATTAAAAAGGGCACAACTCTTTTAAAAGAAGGACAAAAATCTAATGAAGGATATTTTGTTTTAAAAGGCTGTATACGAACATATTACATAATAGACGGTGAAGAAAAAACAACCGCTTTCTACACAGAAATGGAAGGCTTGACACCTCATTGCGTTATAAACAAAGCCCCTTCTGGATATTACATATCTTGTGTGGAAGACACAATTCTGATAGTTACAAACCCTGATATGGAAGCTGATAGTTTTAATAAATTCCCAAAATTTGAATCGCTTTGCAGAGTTTTATCAGAAGAACTTTTAGCAAAGCAGCAAATCAATTTTGACGAGTTTAAGACTTCTTCCCCTGAACAGCGATACTTGAATTTACTACAAAAAAGACCAGACCTTATTCAACGTGTTCCGCAACATCAATTAGCAAGTTATTTAGGTATAAAACCACAATCATTAAGCAGGTTAAGAGCAAGGATTCATGAAAAAAGCAAGAGGTAGGGCTCATTTCTTAACTTAAGTGAACGAGTTATGGCAACTTCCTACTCTACTTTTGCAGTATCGTTTAACAATTAACAGTATCGATATGCAAAAGAGAATTTATTGGTTCGCCTTGACCTTACTGATGGTAAGCGCTCTACAAGTTAAAGCTCAATATGCCAAACAAGACAGTACTTATAAAAAGTATTTTGTTGGGAGTACACTCTTGATGTTAGGAAATCTTATCCCAAATGACCCAAATGCACCTGAGTTTATACAATTAAATATTGGATATAGGATAACACCTAAAGATGTTGTTTTCTTAGAATTTAAAACATCTAATACTAATTCAAAATCATAAAGACGCATTCAGAATGTAGGGAAAGCAAGTCAACTCGATGACTGTCTGCCGACCCGTGAATAACGCTTCAAGAACAGCCCGCAAACG
>NZ_VFIA01000098.1 GCF_014282275.1 Spirosoma utsteinense | reverse complement strand
TCAATTCAAGGATAAACTGTCGTTTATCAAAAGCTGGTGGGAGCAATATGGGGAGGAGTTTTCTGGCTATAGTCCTATGCCCGTTTCTAATACGTTGCAATAAAGTCTATACTGGTAAAACCCCAAGGTGCGGGAAGGTTTACAACCAATCAGACCGGCAAGCTAACCACCAAAAAGGGGTGGGAACATCCTATTAAAGGCCTTCTTCTTCCAACGGGGCAGATTTACACGTTAGTGAACTAATGTATTAGTTGACCCCTGTTTATCAGGAGTTTAGGTAAGAGTTATCAGTTAGGAAATCCTTTTTGATAAGTCACATTACCCCCTTTAATTGAATAGATTGGGCCTTTTTGAGGCTAAATTCCAGACACCCTTTTTAATAAGGTGCTGATTATCAATAATCAGTTAATATGAACTATAAATCTCGTTGCTTAGCGTGTAAATCTGCCCCGTTGGAAGAAGAAGGCCTTAAAGACATCATCTTAGTCGCCGCCGGTATGGTTATTGCTCCTACCTGGACTGGCGCTCATCTGGTTGTCCAGTCAACGAGTGTGAGCGCTTCGTTAAGACGACCACTTCCCCGGGTACAGACGACCGGTAAACTACACTTTTTCTACCCATGATTGCCTCAAACGAGCTTGAAATGCTACTTGTTCTGCTAAAACAGGGTGATCCACGCGCTTTTCGAGAGCTTCATACTCGTTACGCTAAACCCTTATTGCGGGTGATCGTTTTGATTGTTAAGGATTCATGCCAAGCCGAAGATGTCTTACAAGACACGTTTGTCAAAGTCTGGCAATACATTCACCATTATGACTCCCAAAAAGGCGGGCTTTATAACTGGATGTCAACCGTTGCTCGTCACACGGCCATCGATTCTTTACGTCGCCGTACTCCTCCAGTGATCGCTATTTCTGATGGTGACCCGGAGGGAGTACTGGTTGACAAACACGACTGGCTACGTACTGACTGTATCGGCGTTGAACAGGTAGCGAGAAGGGTATTGCGTACGCACCAATGGCAGGTCGTTCAGTTAGTGTACTGGAAAGGCCGGACCCAACAAGAGATAGCCGATGAGTTAGGCCTACCGCTGGGTACGGTTAAGACCCATGTTCGTTTGTCTTTAATTCGCTTACGACCTTTTTTCAGTTGAAAACTCAACGGTGCTCTGTTTTCTTTCAGCACACCAAACCAATCTTTTCCGTACGCTTTTCTATAAACTATGACAAAACAAGATATCATTCGCCGGATCAGTCAACGGACCGGCATAGATCCCGATATTAACCGGTCGGTTATAGACGCTTTTTTTGAGGTTACAAAATCAGCGGTTGAGCAAGGCCAAACCGTTTATGTTCGTACGTTTGGGAGTTTCGGGCCGAAACACCGAGCGGCTAAGGTGGCGCGTAACATTACTCAGAACACGGCTATGCAAATTGAGGCACATACCATTCCCTACTTCAAACCCAGCCTTGAATTCATTAACCAGGTTCGCCGGCTGAAAGTGGACGCTGAAACCAACGACTAGTACCCATTTCAGCCAATAAAGTAGAAAGAGCCGTCATTGGGATAATTACGACCCTTTCCCTAAATACCATGCCAGATTACCAACCCTCGTAAGTGACGCCAGTTTAGTAGCCAACCAACTGACTGTGTCATGCTGTTTGATAAACTTAGTTCAAATCCGGAGTGGACAGAGCAGAAACTCGCCTTGATGCGACAGCATCACGCGGAGTGGCAGTTCTGCTTCGACTTGGAAGACGAAAGCTGGCATAGCCTACAGCGCAGGCATTATCGACAGTGTAGCGAATTGGAGGCCCATTCGCTTGATGTGCTCAAGCGGGTTCAGCTGATTAAACAACAGATACAGGATATACAGGATTGGCACAAAATGATAGACAGCTATCGGCAGACGCTTCGGGCTCATCAAGCGGGGGAAACACTGAATTTGGACGAGGCAAAACGAGCCTTGTCAACCCATTTTTTGCCCTAGCGATTTTTTGTACTATTTTAAGGAGTGTTGTATAAGCATTGTTATGTTAATCGATTATTCCAAGATTCAACCCCCACTAGGAGCCCTACACAAGGGCCGGATTGTACGTTGGAAAGGGAAGAGAAAAAGCCATTATTATGTTAATCGATTATCTGTAGATCGACTTTAATAATTGTCAGTCAATTACATATCAAGACAGGTCTGCCCGAGAGAAAACAGTCCTTACCTTGATAAGCGCCGTAGCTGATTAACAGCGGTAGCTAGTCAAATAGAAAGCCGTTGTGCACACCCGTTGAAACTAGCAGAATAGGCGTCATTCGTGACGTTACAAATCGGATGTGTAGGCAGATACGAGGCGTTAGTTGCTATTTTTGGTGTATCGTAAACTACAAATGGTTACCTTCAGTGCGATTGTTGATCTCGCGACAAAGTAGGTTCCATTTGTCCGTCATTTATCGGTATACTTCATGCCCTATTCTGCTCAAATCGGTGAAGTTGACCGGATCAGGGCACTGGCCAGCTACAACATTCTGGACACCCTGCCCGAAGAAGAATACGATGCTATTACGCAACTGGCGGCGCTGATTTGCCAGATGCCCATCTCACTGATTTCGCTGATAGACGAGCACCGGCAGTGGTTTAAATCGGCCCATGGCCTCACCGTTCGGCAGACACCCCGTGAGTATGCCCTCTGTGCGCATGCCATTCAGACCCCCGACGAGATTATGGAGGTGCATGATGCCCGTACCGATGAACGCTTTATTGGCAACCCGCTCATCACCGGTGACCCGAACGTGGTTTTTTACGCCGGTACGCCTTTGGTCGATGCCAATGGCTACGCATTGGGTACCTTATGCGTAATTGATCACAAGCCCAGTCAACTCACCGCTCAACAAAAACAGCTCCTGAAGGCACTGGGGCGGCAGGTAGTGGTCCAGCTTGAGCTTCACCGGAGCCAAGCCTTACTCCAGGGTGCCAACGAGCAGTTGTTGATGCTCAACCAGGAACTTCAGGTACGCGGCCAGTTCGAACAGCGCCTACAGCACAGGCTGGTGCAGGAAAAAGAGTTGAGTGAACAGAAAACACGATTCGTGGCCATGGTTTCCCATGAGTTTCGCACGCCGTTGACTTCTATTCAGCTCAGCGTCGATCTGGTCAGACTCCACCTGACCGATCCCCCCCAACCGATCACCAAGCACTTAGCGGTCATTGAAGAGCAGGTTGGCAAATTCACTGATCTGCTATCCGACGTACTGATTCTTGGTCAGATCGACGCCGGAAAGCTATTGTTCAATCCGTTGCCGTGCGATGCCGGGGTGTTTGTTGAGGAACTTATCGGCACGTTTACGGCGGCTCAGTTAGGGGGGCGAACCATTCTCACTTCGGTCGAGGGAATGATCCAACTGGTGCCATTAGACAAGAAACTGCTCAGCTATGCGCTGATTAACTTGGTATCCAATGCATTGAAGTATTCAGCGGGCGATCCGGTGGTGCACCTATCCTACGAACCAGATGGCATTACGTTTGCCGTTACCGACACCGGCATTGGTATTCCAGCGGCCGATATACCCCATCTGTTCACGTCATTTTTCCGGGCTACCAACGCCCTGACTATTGCGGGAACTGGCCTGGGCCTGTTCATTGCCCGTCAGTTTGTGGAATTGCATGGCGGGCATATCGACGTGACTAGCCAGCACAACCAAGGCTCCACGTTTCGTATCGTTTTGCCGACGGTACCCGCGCAGGCTGATTAACCCGGAGATCCTGGTTATTTACCTAAATCAATTCTATCTTGTATGACGTTCATTCGTACACCAGCCCGGCAACGGGTGTCCCTTCGGCAGACGCACTGTGATGAGTGGGTAGCTTTCTACACGGCTCAATTGGCGATTCGGGATGGGCTCAGTCGGCAGCATGCGCTGGAAATTACCAATCTGCGGCTATTCAAGGAAGGGCAGCATGCCTGGGCCGTGGTTATCAAGCGGCAGACAATGGAGATCGTATCCTATGAGCTGCTCAACCAGACCAACCAGACCACCCTTCAGCTTCATCAAGACCAGGAGGATACCGAGCTCGAAGAAGCCATACGCCTGCACTAATGGAATACCGTCCGTGTATAACCGTTACTAACTTCCATCTGATTACTACCAGTAAGGTTCGACGAGGTCAGGACGATCCTTGATCTGGATAAGTGAGAGCAAGTCACCGAGAGGGAAAATGAGCCTGTTATTTTAAAAAGGTAAGATCTATAATAACAGTGGCTGTTGCAAAAGTCTAGAAGGCGTAGAATACGCTTTAGTTATGCGCTGATTATAGCTGGTTGAAGAGCTAAAATTTGCTGGTTCAGTGAGCTAATTCATAACCGTACCGACTTTTGCAACAGCCACAACAGTTATGGAAAACTCTGATCGTGAATCAAGTTTAGAGGCCCTAATCTTGTTTTGATTAACATATTGCCACTCATAAGACAATTATTTATGCTGTTAACCAACTTTATAATACAAATTTTTAACTTTTTAATTATATAGGGTACCTGCCAACATTCCGGGAAAATGTTTCATCAGATAGTGTTAATAGTTTGAATTTCAATAGACTTGTTGTGATGGTGACTATGAGCTAGTTAACTAAATAGAAGTTCCATAAACCCGCGCAGATTCCTATCGCTGATTCGTACAATGTGACCTTGTGGGTTCGTAAACGATCACTCAAATAACGAAATCGTTTCATGCCCCCAATTGCATGTTCAACGTAAATGCGCTCCGAGGATTTAGTTCGATTCTCCGCCCGTTGTTCATCGCTTAATTTACCACCTTTAGGTTTCTTTTTGGGAATACTAACTTGCTCACAATCATAGTCTTTGACTATACCCTGATAGCCTAAATCAACCCCTATTTCACGGCCTGTGAACCAGCCCTGGTCAGCTGGAAATTCGACCTTCAATTGGGTGTAATCATGCGACTTACCTACCCAACATTTACTCAAAAAATGGGTCGTGCCTTAAAAGTGGATATTAAGCTTGAAAAAGAGATGGTTAATCAGCAACCCAATCACCGTGTCGTGCATTAAAACCGACTTGGAAAAACAGATGGTGCGACGC
>NZ_VFIA01000097.1 GCF_014282275.1 Spirosoma utsteinense | reverse complement strand
TCTAAAGCGCCGTAGGTGCGACCTAACTGAACTGGATTAGGTCGCACCTACGGCGCTTTACGGGCCTACCCCTTCTTTCTTTTCTATTGACATGTCGCCCCTACAGGGCTTTTCTGTAGGAAAAAAGAGAAGTGTATATCCGGTAGGTCAAGGGCCTTAACACCACACGCAATACCCTTGTTTTCACTCCGAACTTTAAACAGGTAGCGACTTTTAAAATTCGGGATGACTCATGTTTTTTATGTTGAATGGGTATCACATGCGTTTTGGCAAAAACCGATTTTAATGCGCGTACGCTTTCCGAAGCACGCTTCCAATCAGGCTGCCAGCGAACGTGAGCCCTGCTGAGCCATACAGGCTGAATAGTTCGACTTCGCGATGGGTACTGAGGGGCGATGGGCCTATGACTGCATAATACCCGATCCCGATAAGAAATACCTGAAGCAGGGCCAGTGCCCAGCCTTTTCGGGGTTCGAGGAAACCAAGACCTACCGCCGAGGTAGCTGCCCAAAGGTAAGGCCAGTGAATAACCGAACTCTGTTTAATGATGTCAAGCAAAATCAGCGCACTAAAAATCGTCAGGCCGGCGTGGAGCAGAAGCTGCCGATCCAGAAATCCGGCTTTGCCTGAGGGGTAGGGTAGTATAGGCAGGGGCGGGCGTTGATCGATTTGGGTGGCTTTGGCCAGGTCATTGGCTGCTTCCTCCATCTGCTGGAGGTGCTGACGAGTCAATCCGCGCCAGTGGTAAGGTTCTGCTTTATCCCCGTGGCTGTGGAAAACAGCTTTGTCGAAATCCTGAAAAGCGGCCTGATACGCCCGGGCCTGATACTGAATCTGCCCGCTCTCCAGGTGCAGCTCCGCAACGGTATCGTCATAGCTTTTCCCCGTTGATAGATCCGTGAGTGCTGCCTGCAAATCGCCCCGCGCCCGGTGAATGCGTGCCCGAAAGAGGTAGGCTACCGCCGAGGAAGGCTTCGACTGAAGCACTTCATTAAAATAGGTCATTGCTTTCTCGTACTGCTCGCTTTGGTAGAGTAAAATCCCGTCCTTGATCCGCTCAGCCTCTATTTCAGCTTTAGACCGCTGATCGGCATAGGACCGAAGGTAAACGATATAGCTAATAAAAGCAGTAAGCGCTAGTAGTTCGAGCATAGGTACAGCTTACCCGGGCGGTGGGTAGAGAATTTAATCTGGCACGGGTGTATTCTCGTGCCAGATACGTTTTTACACAGTTAAATTTCCTTCGATCGAGTCATCCAGTGTTTTGCCCAGCAGGGCCCCGGCAGCCATCTTTACGAACGCTACGGCGTTACCATGCTTATTATCCCAGTAATAGCCATCTTCGGTTTCAACTTTTATGGCCGTAATGCGGGGATCATCGATGCCTCCCGTAAACCACGTTTTTACAATCGGCTCCCAAAGCTCCTTTATAAGTTCCTTGTCTTTCGTAATGGTGGCTACACCGTATATACTCAGAAATTCGGAGTAGGCAGATCCCTGAAACAACAGCTGAACCTTGTTGTCGACCAGGATTTCTGCATTCTTGTGGCTGTCGTCGGCACTCAGAAACCAGAGATTACCGGCTTCATCTACTTTCTGAACCGACATAGGCCTTGTTTTCAAAGGTTGCCCGGTCGTGATTTGGGTGCAGAAATAGCACGTGTTGCTTTTATCGACAAGTTCTTTAATCTTCTTGCCGGCTTCGGTACCCGCCAGGTCTTTATGATTTTCTTCGGGCTGCTGCTGGTTAATGCTATCCATGCGGTTTTTCTGTAGTAGATGAATCGTTACCCATCTACTACAAAAGGCAGCGCTAACCTTCTCGGTAATAATCATCAATGGGTCATTTCTTTATTGTATGGCGATGCCGTCGTAAGCTGGACTGGTAGACGACTCAGCGTTCACTGCCCTGATGCCCCTAATACCCTCCCGGGAGAACCTGTCAGCAGGGGCTTGTTTACTGAAACAAGCCGTATTCTTAGCGATACTGTCAATTACTATTAAACAATTAGGTGAGGAAAACGAGTTACAGTTGCAAAGCAGGACGATATTAGTTAGGTCGTACTGGTAATTGCCTATTTTTTTTATAATGATCGATTCGTTACAGGAGGGTAGTAGACTCAACGCTTTATACGAGTACGGTATCCTTGACACGTTGCCTGAAGAAGATTATGATGCCATAACCCGTTTGGCTTCCCAGATCTGCCAAACGCCAATTTCGCTCATCAGCCTCATCGATCAAAAAAGGCAGTGGTTCAAATCGAATCATGGCCTTCCCGTACGGGAAACTGCCCGGGAACTAGCTTTTTGTAACGAAACCATTCAGCAAACGACTGGGATGTTCGTTGTTCCCGATGCCCGGGTCGATCAGCGATTTGCCGACAATCCTCTGGTTACGGGTGACCCTCATATAGTCTTCTACGCGGGCGTGCCGCTGGTCGATGCCGATGGGTTTGCCCTGGGCTCGCTGTGTGTGATTGATCGGCAGATGAAGCAACTGAGCCCGGACCAGCAGACGTCATTGCAGACGCTGGCCCGACAGGTTGTAAATCTGCTGGCGTTGCGAAAGGCCAACGCAATCCTACGCCAGAATGAGGAGCGTTATAAAGCGCTGGCCAATAAACTGGAGCAGCAGGTATACGAGCGTACGCAGGAACTGGAAGCGGTGAATGAGGAGCTAGCCGCTTCGAACGACAAACTCACGCACACCAACGAGCAACTCCTTCGGTCCAACAAAAACCTTCAGCAGTTTGCTTACGTAGCCTCCCACGATTTGCAGGAGCCACTGCGTAAGATCCAGTCTTTTGCTTCTTTATTGAGCGATCAGTTCGGGTCAGTTCTCGAAGGCCCCGGCCTGGACATACTTACCCGGATGACGGGGGCGAGTGCCCGCATGTCTACCCTTATCGGTGATCTGCTCCTGTATTCCCGCCTTTCGACCCAGCGTGAGAAAAGCGTTCTGGTACCGCTTACATCTACCGTGGGCTCGGTGCTGAACGACCTGGAACTGGTCATTTCCGAAACCGGAGCGGTCGTTGAGGTTGATCCGCTGCCAGTTGTCCTGGGTGATCCCCTACAGCTTGGTCAGCTTTTTCAAAATTTACTCAGCAACGCCATTAAGTTTCGCAAATCAGGTGTGACACCTTTGATCAGGATACAGGCCAGCTGGATTGCAGCCGACCACTTGCCCGCTGGCATCAACCTGGTGAAAGGGGCTATTGCCTACCATAAGATCACTGTAACCGACAATGGCATTGGTTTTCATGAAGACCAGGCTGATCGAATCTTCCAGGTTTTTCAGCGCCTGCATGGCCGAAGCGAGTATGCCGGTACAGGCATTGGCTTATCGATCTGCGAAAAAGTAGCCGTGAATCATGGGGGTGCTATCAAAGCCACCAGCCAACCAGGTCAAGGGGCAACGTTCAGCGTTTTTCTGGCCGTGTAACTGTCGATTCTGACGTCATAAAAAGGTGGTATACCCGTTTCACGAACTACGTATATAGCCTGGCGTTTGTTCAGGCGGGGAGATACACGCTGAACGTAGCTCCCTGACCGGGCGCGCTGTGAGCCGTGATGGCCCCGCCGTGGTTGACGACCACCTTCTTGGCTATAGCCAGACCAATGCCCGTACCGGCATACTCACTGCGGCCATGCAGGCGCTGAAAAACCTGAAAAATGCGGTCTATGTACTGCTCTTCGAAACCAATACCGTTGTCGATCACATCGATACGATGGTAGGTGTTGACGAGCCGGGCCGGTTTGACGGCAGGTGGCAGGTTCATAGCTGCTACCATCTCACTCTGGATGTGGACCAGCGGTACGGCTTCGGACGGATTCCGAAATTTGAGTGCATTGCTGATCAGGTTCTGAAAGAGTTGACTCAGCTGGGAGGCATCACCGTTTACGCTGGGCAGGGACGCCACCCGGACTACAGCCCCCGTCTCCTGGATACGCAGCTCCAGGTCGATAAGAATCTGGTCTATGACAGGCCCGAGGTGAACCAGCTCTACCTGCTCCTGGCCCGTCGATATACGCGAGAAACTCAGCAAATCCCGAATCAGGTTGGACATCCGCAGGGCTGCCGACTGCATCCGTTCCAGATAGCCCACGCCACTCCCCAGCTGGTCGCCAAACTGCTGACGAAGGATATCCCCAAATTGCTGTATTTTTCGCAAAGGCTCCTGCAGGTCGTGAGAAGCCACATAGGCAAACTCCTGCAAGTTATTGTTGGACTGATAAAGTAGTCTGTTAGCCTCTTCCAGTTCTTCGTTGATAGCCGCGTACTCGTCGATGCTGGCCGCTAATTCCTGGTTCGATACGGCCAGCTCCTGAGTGCGTATAGACACCTCGTTCTCAAGTGTCTGCTGCATATTCCGTTGCAGGGTTATATCCTGTGCCGTGCCAATCAGACGAACCGCTTTCCCGGCGGCATCGAACACGGTCTTCCCCTGGGCGTGCAGGATGCGTTTCTGACCTGTCTGTGGATGAACGACGGTACTTGTTACGTTAAAAACACCCCCGGATTCAGGATTTAGCGCCCAGGCCAGGGCGCGTTTAAAAGGCATCCGGTCGCCAGCTTCCAGACCGGAAATTATCTTGTCAAACGTTTGCGGCTGTGGGTCATAGCCAAGCCATTCGATCAGCCGGTCTGAAAGGGTTAGTCGGTTGGCGGCTACGTCAATACTCCAGGTGCCTAACTGGGCGAGTTCAATGGCGTTACGCAAACCAGCTTCGGCCTCTTCCAGCTTCTGGTGGGCTATTACCTGTGTAGTAACTTCAATAACGGTGCATATAACTCCATATACGTCTCCGGCCGTATTGAGCAGTGGTTTGTAGGTATAATTATAATAGCCCTGGTAGGGTACATCGTTTCTGATCAGTTCAATGGGCTCAGCTAATTTAACATAGGTCTCTGCGGTAGCCAGTACGCGATGATACTGCTCCGTCAGCTGGGTGCCTTTCAGCTCAGGGACAGATTCCAGCAGCGGTTTGCCAATGATGGAACTGGTTCGTCCCAGTATGGCGAGCATCATTTCGTTTGCCTCCCGCAGGATCATCTCGTCGCCTACATATACCAGCTTGGCTACGGGCGAGTTATAAAATACGGTGCGCGAAAATCGATCACTTTCCTCCAGCTGCTGGCGGGCTACAACCTGTTCGGTCACGTCCTGAACGACCCCACTAAAGCGGATTAACTGCCCCTCATCGTTCCATAAGGTTAGCCCCTTGGCCTGTACCCATCGAATGGTACCGTCCATCTGAAGAGTACGAAAAACAATGTCATGGTCTCCCTTACTGGTTGGGTTCAAGGCCTGCATATTGGATGCATGCACCCGGTCCCGATCCTCGGGGTGAACTTGCTGCAGTAGTATAGCGGCCGTTACGTCGGTATCCGCCGGTAGCCCGAATAATGCTTTGCAGATAGGTGACCACTGAACCTGATTGGTACCAAAGTCATAATCCCAGGTGCCTACGTTCGCTGCCTGAAGCGC
Source organism: Spirosoma utsteinense (assembly GCF_014282275.1). Taxonomy (GTDB): domain Bacteria; phylum Bacteroidota; class Bacteroidia; order Cytophagales; family Spirosomataceae; genus Spirosoma; species Spirosoma utsteinense. The sequence goes on along the minus strand of NZ_VFIA01000097.1, from coordinate 243 downwards.
ATACGCTAACCGCCTGTTCTGGGCGGCCATGTCAATATTGAAAGGCGTCTGTTCGCCGGTCATAACGGGTAACGTTGAGAAATACCACGTAAATTAAGTAAGAATAAACGCTTTACTTTTGACAAATCTTGTAATTATAGACATTAGGAAAAAGGTTTGCAATTTAGGTTCAGCATAACTCAAACAAACTCCAATCATGCGTAAGCTAGTAGAAGATGCTCATTTGCTGGATGAGTTCATTCA
>NZ_VFIA01000096.1 GCF_014282275.1 Spirosoma utsteinense | reverse complement strand
ACTAGACCGTTTGAGCACCAGCATGACCCATCAAATGGACCGCTTTAGCGACAGAATAACTGAATTATTCGACTTCATGAGAGTGAAAAGGCTTTTATGAGAAAGCCCTGCCTGTCAAATTGAGTGCTTACAGGGTAGAATATGGCTGTGTTGAGATCAGTCCTCAAGTGCCCATCTTCGTTGTTGATCAAGATCGCTACATCCATTTTGAATGGAATAAACGGAGCTCAGGAATTATAGCATAGTTCAATCAAAAACTGCTTTAGTAACGGTTTAAAAAAAGTAGATTAGCTGAGCGGCATTAACACTATCAATTTATAGTGAGGAGTTTAACTCCTAAACGGGATGTGTGTATGACGCTTTAAACGGAGCATCTTTTTATCAAGTCAATAGGCTTTGTATCAGCCACCATCCCGTTAATACGTCCCATATTTTGGTTGTTTCATCCCATAGTTGTTTAGATTCATCCCTTTCATTTTTCAAGGCAGCAATTATGCACCTGTTTTGGTCCGCAACAACAAGCACTAATGCAATGAACAGGATTCGACCTTTCCGCAGCTTTTTGACCAATGGCGTAGTCTTTCTACTCAGCCTCCTATTATTTATTGAAGCCGTATCGTGGGAGCTTGGTCCTGCAATTAAAATGACACAGTTAAACCAGGCTGGGATTCACGACCTGTGAAAATATCACCGTAAATTCCTTGTTTATAGATAGTTATAATATCACATGAAAGTTTTGTACTTGTTGTACAGAATACCCCATCTTTACCCAAGCATATACCGCAATGCAATTCGCAACTGACGGCGTACTGTTCGTAGCGATGATGTAATGACATCAACTTATCTAGCGAGCCACCGACTAAAAAACAATCAAAGTAAAGTCAGCAATACGGTTCAATTCTTCATTTCGGCTACAACAACGATCGAAAAGGCTACATTATATACCGCTTTATAGCTGAGCTTTGTAAACACAAAAGGTGTTCGAAGAATGAACACTCCTGGCGAACAAAACAACCAGTAGAAACCATTTTCTGGCCGGTTCACCAGCAAAACTTCAATCGTTTATCGCTACAAAAAGGCAAACACTAAAAACCAAAGTTATGGAAAACAAACAGCAGTTTACTCAGCTCATCAAAGAAGGATTGTCGGCCATTAAGACCGGTAGTGAGATTGCGGCAAAGTCTTCCGATATTATTATCAATGCCGCTACGAACCCAAAACTCAAAGAAGCGCTTCAAAAAAATAAGGAAACGGCAAAAATATGGGTAGAGCGCACGGACCGGGCTATCCAGGAGACCGGCGCAATTGGTCAAATAGACAACCCAGTTGTGGATGGCATTGGTAAGGTACATCAGAACATCTTAAACAGCGGTCTGGACGATTATTCCCGTGACTTGGGTATTATCAATGCCGGCCAACTGGCATTGCATTATTGGATTGCGGCCTTTGGCACTATGGCAAATTATGCCAAGCAAGCCGGGCTCGATGAAACTTATAAAGCCATGAAAGATTGTGCAGATGAATCTGTCGTTGCCGATGAAGAACACACGAAAGTTGCCGAGCAGATCTTGGGCGGAAATTAGCCAAACCTGCTTTAATGGTAAGTAGAGCCGAATTTAAGCGCGTGTTGGAGTATTCGCTCCTGCTTAGAGCATCGAGCTCGGCAAAGCCGCTCGCCCTGAACCGACGGGTGGCTCTGTGATTGTTGGCAGGCGGTGGTTCGCGGAACGGACCACCGCCTGCCAACAGCAAGTCCGGGCCCAATCGCTCGGGCGACCCTATACTGGCGGCTGGCCGAAAATTATGCGTAGACGATAGCTACGCCGTAGCTTTTTTGGGCCAGGCCAGATGGCGCTGAAGATGATTCTTTGCCTGGACAGTAGAGCTACTTTTTTCTACCTGACTTTTATTTTGAACTCAACTGAGCTTAACAGAAACTAACAGCTGCGAGCTTGGAATCTAATTAATCATGGAATTTTCTCTTATTAATGCGCTGCAAAACGCTGGCGATTATTTTCCGCAACGGGCCCTTCTGCTATACGGGCTGTTTCTGCTCGCGTTATCGCCCATTGGCGTCATCTGGTTTTTCTTCGACACTCGCTCCATCAACAAAGAGTCTCCAGCGATTAAACCGTTACGGTTTCTGCTGTCGATTGGGACTTACCTAATTACTCTTTCTTACTTTTACAATTTTGTTCAACCGCCCCGATTTCAGGGCCTCCTGCCTAGTTTAACCGTTTGGATATCATTAATCGGCTGCTCCCTGGAGCTTACGTTCATTATTACTCAGGCCGCCCGCGCCCGTCGTTCGCACTTTAATAACGCAACCCGTTTTGATGCAGCTATTAACGCACTCATGGGCGTAGTTGCTCTACCCTTTCTCTCAGGCGGGATTCCGCTCATCATCGAGATTGCAACCCATCCGAGAAGTGGATCAAACCCACTCATGCTTGAGGCGATTTTGACTGGCTTTATCGTGATGCAGCTTTTAGGTGGGGGTACAGGCGTTATGATGGGCATTATCCAGGGAAACGGGTCGCGTGCTGGATCAAGACGAGTTCCTATTTTCGGATGGACTTTAGCGGGAGGCGACATCCGAGTCGCCCACTTTTTTGCCATTCACGCTGTCGAAATCTTTCCAGTTGTTGCAGGGGCTCTTCTCTTTCTTGAACCCGCAAGCGCCCTAAGCCTGTGGCGCCTGTTCAGTCTCACATTCATTGCTCTCACCATCTACCTTTGCTACTGGGCTTGGACGACCAAACTGCCAACCAGCGCAACGGGCGGATCGATTCCAAAGACTGTTGAGCATTTTACCGCATAATGGATGCCCTGCCCTGCATCAGTCAACGCAACGATTTACCAGCCCTAGCGAGGTCTTCACGGCGTCCTGGGAGGTCAAGGCCATGGTTGATTTGGTGCCAAGATGAGTTTATGCGTATTGTTTTTTTGTATTGTGGAATCGGCTTGCAGGCGTGGTACCGTCTTAGTGGCGCCTTTACGTAGCAACCTCTTTGCCGTTGACTGCCAGTAAGACAAGTTCAATTTTGGGAAACGCTATTATGACCTGCTTGGATTATTGTGCCTGGGTGCGATTGAATTTTTTTATTGAATAACACACATTGTAAATTCCCACGTCAATGGGAAATGACGGACAAAAATCACTGGCTACCAACAGGTATTGTCAACATGAGGCTGGTGAAAATAGTTGAACCGCCCAGCAGCCCTGATTCGCGTTTCGGTCGAGTACCCAGGCTGACGGACCTCAAATGTTATCACTTTAGCGCCCTATAAACTAATAGCAGCAGTTGTAAGGACAGAATTTCGTGTTCTGTGAAACTTCATGTTAACGGCAATACTAGTCGTTTGGGGCTACATCTATTTTTTGGCGCTACAATTTTGTACCGTAGTCTAAAAGCAGAAAAGATGAATATTGTACTGACCGGCTCACTGGGCAACATCAGCAAACCACTCGCCCAGATATTGCTGCAGAAGGGCCACTCGCCAACAGTTATCAGCGGCAAAGCCGACCGGCAAAAAGACATTGAGGCCCTTGGCACTAAAGCGGCTATTGGCTCTTTGTTTGACGCGGCGTTTCTCTCATTAGCATTTAAAGGGGCCGATATCGTTTATCTAATGGAACCGCCCTTTCACTTTACCGACCCTAACGCTAATTCGGAAACGCTTTGGCAAGACATCGCACATACTTATGTAGAGGCCATTCAAAAGGCAGGGGTCACCAAAGTGGTCCATCTGAGCAGTATCGGGGGACATACCGATAAGGGGGTGGGCATACTGTCCTGGCATTATCACGTCGAACAAATCTTGAAAAGATTACTCCCTGCCGTGTCCATTAAAACGATGCGCCCAGTTGGTTTTTATGGCAATTTACTGGCTAATATTTCGATCCTAAAGCAACTCAGCCAGGGGTTTATCGGGGGCTCACTGGCCCTACAATATTATGGCGTTGCAGGTCTATTGAGCGGTAAAAGAGGCGTGATCATGGGAAACTATGACGGTGATGTCGTGAATTCATACGTATCGCCCAACGATATTGCGGCGTTTATTGCCGAAGAAATGGAGAAACTATTTACGGGAAGAATGGTCCGGTATATAGCCAGTGAAGAGCTTACTGGTAATCAAATAGCAAAAGTATTGGGAGAAGCCATTGGCAAGCCTTATTTAAAGCATGGTAAAATCTCGGATAAAATACTGGCCAGTGCCCTGAAGAAACAAGGCCTGGATGTAAAACTGGCGAGCGGAATCGTGGAGATGGGCGTGTCGGGGCGTACGGGTAAACTTTATGAAGACTATAACAAACACAAACTGGTACTGGGAAAACCAAGTTAAACGACTTTGCCAACAACTTTGCTAATACCTACTACAAGCAGTAATTGAGGATAGAGATGACGAACGAAAAGTTGGATCGCATAAAGACGATCAGTGAATACCATGAATTGGTGGGCTTACCTAAGCCGGAACATCCCCTGATTAGTGTGGTACACTTCGATAGCCAGGAAGGCTCACTATTCGGGGAGTCGGCAAATCTTATACTCGATTTTTATTTTGTCATCCTGAAACGGATGAAAGGTTTCAAATACAAATACGGCCAACAGAGTTACGACTTCGACGAAGGCGTGATGGGTTTTGTTTCACCCAATCAGGTTTTTGCCGTAGAAATTGTGCCGGATTTAAACGTAAAGCGTTCGGGCTGGATGTTGCTGATCCATCCTGATTTTTTATGGAACACTACGTTGGCGGAAGGCATAAAACGATATGAGTACTTTGATTATTCAGTCCATGAAGCATTGTTTTTGTCGGATAAAGAGGAGCGGACTCTCAACGGGGTTGTCGAAAATATCCGGCAGGAATATTATTCGGGCATCGATAAATTCAGCAAGAACATTATCATTTCGCACCTTGAAGCCTTATTGAATTATGCCGACCGGTTTTACCATCGCCAGTTTATTACCCGGGAAAAGGCGAACAGTTTGATTTTGGAGCGACTTGAAAAATTGCTGACCAATTATTTCGATACTGATAATTTAGTGGCAAAAGGCTTACCAACGGTTCACTGGGTTGCCGGCCAACTGAGTGTGTCTCCCAGCTACTTAAGCAGTTTATTACGAGTACTTACCGGCCAGAATACCCAGCAGCACATCCATGAAAAGCTCATCGAACGGGCAAAAGAGCAATTATCGACGACCGACTTATCGGTGGGCGAAATTGCGTACAGGCTGGGTTTTGAGCATTCGCAATCTTTTAACCGACTCTTCAAAGCAAAGACCCACCTTTCTCCTTCGGAGTTCAGACAATCATTCAAATAACTTATAAAATATGTCAACACAACAAGCCCTGCGGACAATGCTTATGCCTTTATATTTGCGTTGTACTTGTGGGTGGTCACTGTCCACCAAATTTCTTGAGTACTTATGGCGCGACCGACTTAATTAAACTGAGTATGTCGTTCCCAACCAATTAAAGACAGGACTAAGCAGACCTGCCAACAACGTCCATTCTCCAGCATTCATATATCTGCTTCAGCAAACAGGCGTTTCAAAAGACGCTACCAGCCAACGGACTAAATAAAAAATAGGGCAAAGACGCTTTAGTTATAATTTGAGCTATAGTAGGGCTAGTGCTCTTCCAAATTAATAGTTGAAGTAAAATAGAGTAGCTTTGTAGTATGGGCCAAATCGCTACTCCATTCGTCTTGTCAGAAGCCGATCAGACAACACTTG
>NZ_VFIA01000095.1 GCF_014282275.1 Spirosoma utsteinense | reverse complement strand
TGGTGCTGAGCCCTTTGCGCCGAACGGCATCTTGGTTGCCACAGTAGCGGCATGAGACGACGAGTGTTACCATGCAATAAAGACGAAGAGTCCACGGTTACGTCACGACCGACTCTTCAATAGCGACCGAAACGAAAATGACGCAGAGCATAGCTGGCATTTAGCGGTAATGGCCATTATATTGGCTGAACATGCTAACGTTTCTGTCGATGTGTTGAAAGTCGTAAAAATGTTGCTCATCCATGATATCGTTGAGATTGATGCTGGCGATACGTTCATTTACGATACGCAAAAAAGCCACGACAATACGGCCGAAGAACGAATTGCGGCAGAACGTATTTTTGGCTTATTGCCTGCTGACCAAGCCCATGAATTACTCGCTATTTGGGAAGAATTTGAAGAGCGCAAAACGGATGAAGCGAAATTTGCCAGAGCGATGGACCGGCTCGAGCCCCTGCTACAAAACGTATCAAATAATGGGGGTACCTGGCGAGAATTTAAGGTTGGATTTGATCAAGTGTATCAAAAAAAGCAGGCTATTCAGCATGGTTCTGAGTCCATCTGGGCGTATGCCGAACAGCTATTACGTGAGAGTGTAGAAAGTGGTATTTTGAAGAAAACGACGGTATAGAAGTAGAAAATAGACAACGTACGAAATGGCGGTAATAAGGTACGTTGCTACGAATAGCATTTTTTCAGGATCTGTTGTATAACTACGGTGACTGTTGCAAAAGTCAATGGAGCCCTTTACTGGCAACCAAAACCGGTTGTTTGGGGATCGAATTTAGAGTAAACTTGGCGCATCTGCCCCACCCCGCAACGCACTGATCTACTTTTGCAACAACCACTGATGTTATGTAAATAAGCGTTGAACTGGCAAGTCAGAGCTTACCAGTAATTTGCAAGTAAACAAACAGGCTACAGGCTCGAATATCGGCCTCGGTGAGATCGGGATGGGCCTGTGTTAACTCGGCTCTCGTTACGCCATTGGCCATCTGTTGGATTAGCTTCCAAACGGGCATATCAATACCCGGTAGATAACTGTCTTCACCAGGCAATATGACTAGTCGGCTCTTGTGGACCTCGTTAATCCATTCTGTTTCCAGACTTGTCATGGCTTCATTCATTAATGAATGGAGCCATGACTTAGTCAAGCTCGTTAGTAGCAGTAAATAACGCATCGGTAAATTGGTCGTGCACAGGAGACTCCTACTAAATCGGCAAGGTTGGAAACCCTGTTCTATAATCGATGTTATGATAAGTTAGAGTAAGATCGAGAAAAGTCATACTATATGTCATACAATTGATTCAGTCTGAAAAAAGCGTTTAGTTTGCTGTATACTAAATGTATAACTTTTCTCAATGGCTGATCAAGACCCGCTTACAGAACTCGAATTTAGTAAACAGCAGTCTGAAAACACGATTACAGAACTGCCATTAAGTACTACACCCCCTGATATCTTAGAAGAGAGTGGTAAGAAGGGCAAAGGTGGCCGTCGTCGTCATGCGCCTGATGTTGGAGTTTGGTCAATTCGTGGTATTGAGTTTGAAACTCGTACAGCCTTTGAGAAAGCTGCCGAGCGAAGTGGTAAAACCATTGGTCAGTATCTAAATGAGGATTTACGGCAGTATGCCCAAGAACAGCTTAAGAAAGGAAATCAGCCACCAGCTCGTCAGGAAGATCTACGGACTGAGATTGATGATTTGAAGTCAGTTGTTGTCCAACTAGCTCAACGTACAGAATTGGACAATCAACGAGACGAGGAACTTCGTATTATCCGGGAAGCTATCCAGCAACGCCCAGCCAGTTTCCGAGAATGGTTATTCGGTAAAAAGTAGATTTCTTGTTTCCCCCTTTCCAATGCCAGGCGAACGTATGGTCCAGCGGCTACAAAGTTTGATTAACGAACATCAAATTAAACAGATTAATATCTGTCGTTTCGGCGATTCTAAACTCCATGATCAGAGTGAGGAGTGGAGCTTTGGCCATGAATATATTCAAGTCGGTGGCCAGCCTTACAACCTAGATCGAGTAGTGACGTTTAAGGTCGTTGATCAAGTCTTACACCTTTATTTTTAGGAATCATACAGCTCCGCTTGCGGAGTTGCTGACGCGTGCGTATTTTGCTGGTCTGATTGCGTAGCCAGCCATGTTTACTACCTTAAAAACCCTCCTATCGTCGAGCTTTCTCGGTCGTAAACGGCTGTCCCCCCTCCGACTGTCGGGGGTGAAAAAACCACTTAATTGAACAAGTTATGGTCGAGAATGAACCGGTTAAAAAGAAGGGTGGCCGCCCGCCCAGCCCCAAGAAGCGGGATAAGAAAATTAACCTCTACGTGACGGGGCTGGAAGAGCTGGCCATCAAGAAACGGGCCGAGCGGGCAGGCCTGAATCTGTCGGATTACTGCCGCCAAATCGTGCTCACTGGTCAGGCTCAGGTACGGCTAACCCCCGAGGAGAACGCGACCCTAAACGAGGTGGCCCGAGTGGGAAATAATCTGAACCAGATCGCCCATAAAGCCCATGCTGACGGTATCCGCTCGATTGCCTTTGAAGCCAGTCGCTTACTCCAGCAGTTGAACCAACTGCTGAATAAACCCTCGGAACTATGATTGGCAAAACCAGCATTGGCCGCAGCTTCAAAGGCTGCTGCGGCTACAACATGGAAAAGGTGGAAAAGGGGAAAGGCGAGGTGATCCTGTCGCAGGGGGTGCGCGATTACGAGCTAAAAGGCATGGTGGCCGACTTTGTGCGCCAAGCTCAGATGAACCCCGATCTAAGCCGCAGCGTCTGGCATACGGCCGTTAGTTTCGACCCGAGGGACGAGCCCCGCTTACGGGCTGATCCGCAGCTCATGCACAAGGTGGCCAGCGACTACCTGAAGGGGATGGGGCTAGCTCAATCGCAGTACGTGGTCATCCGCCACACCGACACGGCCCACGCTCATTTTCACATCGTGGCCAACCGGGTCGCTAACGACGGGCAGACCGTCAGTGATGGCCACAATTACAGCCGTTCCGAGCAGCTTTTACGCCAGATCGAACAGCACTACGGGTTAACCCCGATGCAGGAGCAGGCGCAGCGGTTAAGCGTCGAGAACCTACCTGAGCGCGACCGCAGCCGTATCGAGCTACGCGACCAGGTGCGGGAGAGTCTAAGCCGCTCGACCAGTGGCCAAGAGTTACGGGACGATTTAGCCAGGCACCACATTGCGATGATCGTCAACCGGGATCAAGCCGGCCAGCCCCGTGGCATCAGCTTCGAGCAGGTCAAAGCCGATCAAAACGGGGAGGAAATCACCGTCGCCTTCAAAGGCTCCAAGCTACACCAGCACTTAAGCCTGGGTCAGATTCAGCAGCAATTGGCTATCAACGCGCAGCTACGCCAGAAACAGGCCCTGGAAGCCGCTAAAGAACAAGAAAGGGTGCAGGCCCAAAAACTGGAGAAGTCTCCGCAAATCGAAGAAAAACGACTCAAACGCGGCCATGGCCGCAGCCTGTAAGATGGAGGATAGCCAATTAATTTCTGAACTCTTAGCCGTGTTAGCCAAAGACGTAGCCGCCCTTAAAGCCCGTGTCGATAAGCTACCCACTCAAAGCCCAACTGATTACCGAGCCAGCATCGACGGGTTAACCGAAGCAGTGCAGGAAACGCAAAAGCAGTCCAAGCAGGCCCCCGTAGCCATAGACCTGAGTACGATCACGACTCGGCTCGACCGGATTGAGCAGATAAGCCGCCAACGCCCGGAGTACACGATGAGCCAGTACGTGCGCTACGGGGGCTACGTGTTCGGGCTGATGATCGTCCTGGTGGTGGGGTTGACCTGGCTGGCGCTGGATTGGAAAGGGGAGCGAGACGAGTTCCGAGCCGCTTACTGGCAGGCGGATTGGCGGGTACGCTACACCAGGCAGGCCAATCCGGATTACTACAATTTTATGGAAGCCCAGTTCAAGGATAACGGGATTTATACGTGGATCGGTGAACAGGAGGAAGCCGACCAAAAGCGAGCTTTGGCCCGCGAAGCCGCCGAGCAGGCGAAAGCCTTATCTCGCCAGGCGAATGAACTGGAAGGGAAGGAAATGACCAAGGGGAAGAAAAAACAGTAAAGACGATCTTCCCTAAACGATAAAATCCGTGTTTGGCCCAGCACCGGGTCCATTGAGCGATTTGGCTTGTTTGGCCTTCTCGATGGCTAGAACTTCTGCCAGGGTCATATAAGGCCCCTGGTGGTTGGCCCAGGCTTCTTCCGATTCGTCCATTTCCCGTTCGGTCATGCCGTTCTTAATGACCGCTATCATCTTGGGAGCCGTCTTCCTGGTTGGTTTTTTCGTCGTCTTGAGCATACTTATCCCTTGTTTTACGGCCAGCAGGCCAACAACTAGAATCAGGCATCTTTCTCTTTCCCCTTTGGCTGTTTCAACCCTAGGCGGATGAGCAGGTAGCCTGCTATGTTCCTTTCTACTTTTACCTTGCCCGTCTGCACTTCGTAAGCAAACTTATTGACTTCCTGAATCAGATCCGCCGAGTTCATGATCTGATTGACTACATCAGTCCGTTTGATGCTCCACTTTTCTAGTAAGAGCCGTGTATTTTGGTATTGGGCATCAGATACACCTGCCAGAGCCGACCCCCCCTTAATGGATTTGTCTTCTACCGGCAGGACGATAGCCAGCGGTTGCCGTTTGATTGTAAATGAAACACTTTGAAAACTACGGCCTCGTTTGTATAAGACGTAGTCTATCTGTAAATCAGTGTGTTCATTGATTTGTTTCTTTGCTTCATCAAGAACGAAACGTTTAAATTCACCTATCTGCTTGTATTGCTCGTTACCCTTGTCATCGAGTAAGGAAAGCATTTTCTTAAGTTCAGGAATTTTGTAAACGGGGGTCTCACCTTTGTCATTCCACTGACTGCATAGGGTATATAGCCGTTTGGCATACTTACTACCCAACCGTAGAGCCGCATACAACTCGAAGGAGGTAAAATTGTCCTTCAGATCGAACAAATAAGGTTTTATATCATCGGAAAGCCTTACTTCAATACGTCCCTCACCAATTACGTACTTAACCCGCTGAAACATCCATAGTTGTTCATAACTCTTTGGTGTTGAGACTTCAAACATACGGCTACCCATCTCCTCAGTGGCCTGTTTAAGGTAGCCGTACTTGTACTCTTTCCCTGTCAAAGCCGATAAATTTTTTACCACAATCTCATAAACTCCATCTGTCTTATCCTTTCTGAGTATCGAAAGGAGGTAAAAAAAAATGTCTAATTGTAGTTCTGAATACTCATAACGGGCAGTAGTAATAGCGTTATGCTGGCGAATTGAAACGGGTTGGTTCATACTGGAAATATCTGATTCATTGATGATTAGCTCTATAACGCAAAAAAAGAGAATTATTAAAGATACTCTTTATAATTTCTCTTTTTTCACGGACTAAACCTCTTTTTTTCACGGACTAAACCTCTTTTTTCACGGACTAAACCTCTTTTTTCACGGACTAAACCTCTTTTTTCACGGACTAAACCTCTTTTTTCGCTATATATATAGGATAACAAATAGAACAAAGATTACAAATAACACAAAGATTGTGTTGTCGAAAAAAACGGCTTCTAGGGAGCTGACGCAAATCGAAGGGGCTGCCGCCAATTGAGAAAGGGTGGGAAAGGGGAAACAAAAAAAACAAAAACACCAAAAGAAGAGAAAAGGCAGGAGGGGGCAAACTATAAATTTAGTTATTAGAGTATAAACATACTAAGATAGGTTTATATTAAATATAGACTTTTCGATAACGTGTTAGAATCGCTACCTTACCCAAATACAAATTAACTTTTGGCCCCATGCGTGTTGACGATGCCGATTTACTTGACGAAGTACTACTGGAAA
>NZ_VFIA01000094.1 GCF_014282275.1 Spirosoma utsteinense | reverse complement strand
CGATTTTTTGGTTGAATTGGACATAACCAAGGTGATTTGAGTGAAACAATTTACTGAATTGTCTCTTCCCATTTTCACCCCATTTGTCCACTTTTACTTGACGACGTACACATCGAATGCGCACGGGCATAGACCGACATGGCCTCATCCGCATTCCAGTACGTATCGCGCCAGACCACACTACGCTGCACATCGGCGGGTAGCAGATCGTATACACCCGTTTTTGCCTGCGCTACTTCCTTGCTCACTTCAGGAGCCAGCAGCACTTTCAGGCCCGTTTTACGTACCCAGGTTGTAATTAGTTCGCGCGTCTTGCCCAGTCGCTCTCGGTCCTGTTCCTGCTGGGCGGGCGTGGCCTGAGCCGGGTTCATCAAACTTCCCTTCCCGCTGTCGTAAACGTGCCTGGTATTGGTTCGGATAACCACGACCAGAAACTTCTTTTCCTCTAGACCAGCCTTTTTTAAATAAGCAACTCCACGTTCTTCATCGCGCACATCAATGCCGAAGCATCCGTCCGGCCCAAATTCCAAAACGCCCGGCTTGAACGTATTCGCCAGCAGAAATTTTCGGGACTCATCGTCGCGGCAGTAAATGAAAGCCGCCCGGCTGAGGAGGTTCTTGAAAACGGGCATGGCCGGGTGGGCAAACTTATCAAACGACTGCCCATACAACCCGAAGGGAATGCCCCGGTCGAGGCAGTAGTAATACGGCGTTAAGGTAGCCATTGTGGCGGGCCAGTCGTAGCCGAACAACCCGTAGTTATACACCATACCCGAATTGACGATGTAGAGCGTAGTCCGGTCGAAAGCTTCTTTTTAATTCGCCTTCGAAGGGCTTGTCGCCCTCATAGAAATCGCCCCGGACAATTGTAACGGCTGGAAACCGCTTTACAATAACACTCTCTGTTTCTGGTCGGGGCGACTGGTGCCAAAGGATTATTTCGGCTTCGGGGACGTATTGCTCCAGCAGGCGTAGCGTACCGGGCGTGTGTCCCTGATCGCCGATGTTAGCGTCGTTCCACGACGAGCGAAGCAGGATGACGGGCTTCGCTGCCGTCGGTATCCCGGCTGGCCCGCTGGCCGAAACCGCGGGAATGGGGAATGCGGTAGCGGCTACCGACGTAGCGGCTACCGACAGGGTAGATAGTTTGAGGAACGTGCGACGAGAGGAGGTCATTGATCAGATCAGGTAGTTTTGCGAATTGTTTCTGTTGACTTAGGCTGGCGTACTGGCTTTTACTGCTTCATTCATCGTTTGGCGCAGGCTACTTATGGCCATAATGTGATAAAGGCATCAGGCATGTATTTTCCCGGCATGACAGGAAATAAATTACCAACCCACAAAATTTCTTTTGAATGGGGCTGTATGTAGTGAGCGGCTGAACCGGTAATGCATATAAATGGCGTTTGAAAACGGGCAGTCCAGACTGGGTTGTGCAGCCTTGTGGCGACAGATGTAAACTGGCTATGAGTGAAACAATTGGGTTCAGGCAAGCCAACCCGATGCTGATTTGAAAGGATCAACGATAAAAATCGGGAAAAACAGAGCGTTGCTCCGTTTTACAAAGTATACTGGTCTCCATTGGTACTTGCCAGTATGCCAGGCTGTTCGCTGGATTATCATACCCCGCTAATTTTACTGTCTTGAAATTTCTCGCTCTTTTTTTATTGGTATCGACCTGCCAGGCCGCAACTGCCCAGCCCATCAAACGGTTGTACATCGCCAACGATGACCACACCGATTATATGTGGACGGCTAACGAAGCTAAATACGACTCGGCCTTCGTGCAAATGCTCGACTTTTATCTCCGGCAGATCGACTCGACAAAAAACAACCCGCCCGATTTTCAGGCCCGCTTCAACTGCGATGGCAGCTACTGGCTGCGGGCCTACCAGAAATACCGTTCGCCAGCCCAGTTCAATCGGCTCATTGCCGCCATTAAATCAGGGCATATCGGCAGCCCGCTCAATACGCTGGTGAGTACCTACGGCGCACAACCTACCGAGGCTGTATTACGCGGGATGTATTATGCCGGACAACTGGAACGGGCCTACAAACTCCGGTTTACCCTGGCCGAAGCGATGGAAATAACACCCTGCCACTCGGACTCACTTCGCTTTGGGCCGGTTCCGGAGCTAAATACAGTTGGAAAGGCATTGGGGGTTACGGGAGTCAGATGACCTACGAATACCGCGCTAACCGACGCAACCAGTTGTACCGCTACACGGGCCTCGACTCGTCCAGCGTCCTGATGAAGTGGTACGCCTACGATGGTCGTCCGAAAGCGCATAGTGCGTTGGGTGGCTACGCCGAATGTCGGCTGATCATTAAATCGGTCGATACGGCCAAAGAGATCGGGCAGATTGTGGATCAGCTTGACGCTTACTGCGATACCGTATCTGCCAATTTAACCTATCCGTATAACGTGGCGGGCGCGTTCGGGTATGGTCACGACGATCTGGAAACCTACGTATCCAATCCGTTTATCGAAGCGGCAAAAAACGGCACTACGGCCAGCCGGAAGGTACGGGTGTCCAACGAAGAAGATTTTTTCGATGATGTGGCCCGAAGCTATCCGAAGCTACCTTCCGAAGCAGTGAGTTACGGCAATGAGTGGGATTTGTACTGCGCGACGATGAACGAAACCACGGCGAAGGTGCGCCGGTCGACGGAGAAGCTTCGTGTTGCCGAAGCACTGGCGTCGCTGGTGTCGCTGAAAAAACCGGCCTTCGCTAATTACCTCATACCGGCGAAAGAGCTGGCCTGGGAATCGTTCGGGATGTATTGGGAACACAACTGGACAGCCGATGGGCCGGTAAAGCAGCCCGTGCGGGCTACCTGGCAGAACAAGCTTCAGCAGCAAATCAGCGGCTACGTCGATTCGTTATTTTTACTGTCGGCCAACACCCTCGGCAGTCAGATCCGGAAAGCGGCCAACCCCCGGTTTTTCGTTTTTAACCCGCTAAGCTGGTCCCGCAACGACATCGCCGATCTGGCTTATACCGGTACCTATCCCGTTCGAGTCATCGACGTGGCGACCCGTAAAGAAGTTGCCAGTCAGGTTATTCTAAAGGGCGGAAACCGATTTCTGCGGATCTACGCCGAAAATGTTTCTTCGGTTGGCTACCGCGTTTTCGAACTCAGAGCCGGAACCCCGACAGCCAGACCAGCAGCGGCTACCGTTTCGGGCGAATACATCAGCAATGGCCGGTACTGCCTGCGGCTCAGTCGGTCGGGAGCGATTACAGAGCTTTTTGATACAAAAGCAAACGGACGGCAGTTGGTGAAGCCCATCGACGGAAAGTATGTCAACGATCTGGGCGTGTCGAACGTCAACGAAGGCAGCCCGGTCGTCGTTGAAAATGTGGGGCCGGTTTCGGTGACGCTGAAGGCGGTGTCGCCCGTTCCGGTACCGCATACCGTTCGGGTGACGTTGTTTGCCAATAGCCAGCGCATTGAGATCGAAGACAGTATCCAGGCTAATTTTAGTGATGCCGAAGGTGGCCCGGTAAAAACCTGGGCGTTTTCGTTCAACCTCACCAAACCAACCACCCGACACGAAGAGTTGGGTGCTATTCTGACGGCCAAAAAAGAAACGCGGGGCGGCCATTATGCCGCGCAGAAATCCCGGCTCGACTGGCAGACGTTCAACCACTTCGCCGATATGAGCGAGGCCAACTACGGTATCACCCTGTCGAACGTCGATTGCAGCTTTTTTAAACTCGGCCGGAGCACGGTCGATTCACTCTGGGAGCAATCGTCGCAGTTGAGTGCGCTGGCGGGCGGGCAGGTCGATGCCAAACGCGAAGACAAAGGCCTATTGGGTATCTTTGGGCAAAATGGCCAGAAGGGCTTCTTGTATCAATTTGCCCTGATGCCCCATGCCGCTGATTTCGAACCGGTAACCGCCATGAAACGCTCGCTCGAACACCAGAATCCACTGGTAACCGGGCTGATAACCGGCTCGGCGGATACCTACCCGGCCTCAACGTTTTCACTGCTGAATACCGGCGACCCCGGGGTGCTTTTATGGGCCCTGAAACCGGCTGAAGATGGCGACCGTCAGGGTCTGATTGCCCGGCTGTGGAACATACCCGGCAAACCGGTATCGCCCGTAGTACAGATGGCCATGCCGATCCGGCAAGCCTGGCAAACGACGCATATCGAGACAAACGAGAAACAACTGAAGCCAACCGGTAATCAACTCCGGGTCCGGTTTTCGCCGACGCAACTCAATACCTACCGGCTTCAGCTTACAAATTGATCTACCGTTGAAAACACGCGCAATTGGTATCGAAATTGGCGGTACCCGAACCAAAATCGGGCTGGTGAACCTGGAAACCGGACAGGTGGAGTCAATGATCGTCACCCCCACAGAAACAAAAGACAGCAGTCGGTTTCTGCACCTGATTGGTGAAGCCATTCATCAACTAAAGGATCGGGCTGCTGCTGAAGAGGTCGTTATAACCGGTATCGGCATTGGCGTTCCCAGCTTCGTTTTTGCCAATGGCATGGTGGATTCGACCTACGGGTTTCTAGAATTCATGGAAGACTACCCACTGGCCGACCATATTCAGCAGCAACACGGCCTGCCCTGTCTGCTCGACAACGATGCCCGACTGGTGGCACTCGGCGAAGCGGTTTACGGGCAGGGGAGAGGGTATGGCCGCGTGCTGGTACTCACGCTGGGCACGGGTCTGGGGATGGGATTCACCATCGACGGGAAGCTGGACGGGCCATTGCCGTTTGCCCACATGGGCGGCCACCTAACCATCGCAACCAGCGACACGGTTTGCTATTGCGGCAAAACCGGCTGCCTCGAATCGCTGGTTTCTTCCTCGGGCATTATCCGAATCGCGAACCGAATTGGCTGGCCGCAACTTTATCCAGACCTTCCGTTAACCGCCGAAACGATATTTAACCAGAAAAATAACGAAAATGCCGATGCGGAAGCGGTTGTGGATGAGTACCTTGGCTATCTTAAAACCGGTATCGACAACTATGTCAACTTATACGCCCCAGATATTATCGTGCTGGGCGGAGGTATCGCAAAAGGGTTGACAAACGACATTGACACGTTGCATAACCCAAACTTACTCAACCCATTTAAAGCCTATAAAACTACCCTTGTTATTTCCGAACTGGAAGAACAGGCGGGTATTCTGGGCAGTGCGGCTTTGTTTAGGGAGTAGGGGTATGGTGGCGATAGCCCAACACCATGCATACTCAACCACTTCACCATACGCCACCCACTCCACTATTAACCAATGAAAACAAAACTTGAGAGATGGATTTTTTATTCGATAGCGGCCGCCTTTTTCTGGGGAACCTGGGGCGTAGTGGCCAAACTTATTTCGGATCAGGTCAGCCCGTTTAAGAATCACCTGCTGTTTAGTGTGGGTATGTTGCTCACCCTGCCGCTTGTTGTCAAAAAAGTCAGGAACGAAAAGCCGAACCGGAAAGGGATTATCTGGGGACTGGTGGCCGGGGTGTTAGCGGTAACGGGGAATGTGGCCGTTTATCAGGCGTTTACGTCGGGAGGGCTGGCGGCAATCGTTATTCCTGTCACAAACCTTTATCCGCTGGTAACCATCGCTATCGCCCTGCTGGTTTTCAAGGAAAAGCTGAACTGGATCAATGGAATCGGTATTCTGGTGGCCATTCTGGCGGTGATTATGCTGTCGGGCGAATCGTTGCTGTTCGATAACCCGGCGGCATTCGTTAAAGGTCTTGGACTAAATTCCTGGCTGCTGTACTCGTTCGTGGCGCTGTTTTTCTGGGGCGTGTTCAGTGCCGCCCAAAAAGAAACGACTAATTCCATTTCGGCCGAGTGGTCGTATGTAAGCTTCATCGTTTCGTCGGTGGTTATTGCGCTGGTGTTTGTTGCGGCTGGCCTGGTCGATCTCAACCTGTCGGCTAAAACCTTGGGGCTTGGTTCACTGGCCGGTATGTTGAATGGGCTGGGTGTGCTGGCCAGTTTTGCTGCCTACAATGCCGAAGGGAAAGCCTCTAAAGTAACCACCATCGCCGGTGCCCTGCAACCCGTTTTCACGATTGTGCTGGCTATCATTTTCCTGAATGAAAGTTTGTCACTGATCGAATCATTAGGTATCGGATTAGCCATAATCGGGGCGCTGACCCTGTCGTACGAATCGTAGGGACCGGTCCGCCCTTTAGGTTTGTGGGCTGGTAATATTCCGGGATTTTGTCTTTTGCCAGTAGTCAACCAGAGAGGGCTACCCTACCGGTCCGCCGAGGAAGAAGACCTATGC
>NZ_VFIA01000093.1 GCF_014282275.1 Spirosoma utsteinense | reverse complement strand
TAGGTCAGGACAAGGTAAAGAATATGGTCGCCAGGATGGAGGAATTCGCTGACAAATTCCACGTCCTGCTTCAATTCATGACCCTCAAAAATGTTTTATGAGAAAGCCCTGACTCTATCTACCAGTTGACGGACGTTTGTATAAGGGCTAATACACCCTCTCGCGTTTAGAGGATTTTGTGAGAATAATCAACTTATAACTCTACATGGTCTTCCTCCAACGGATGGTAAGCCACTGCTGGCAGCTTTACACGTTAAGTAACCTATACCTGTCAAGTGCAGTAAACATTGCTAACCCCTATGCGCAATAAGGTTATCCCGATACCATATCGACTAGCGTATCCGCGGGGCCTGCAAACTGCTCCCTACAGTCGAAGAATCAATTATGCAGACACCGTTCGCCAGCGGGTCAATCCCGATTACGTCATTGTTCTACCACACGGCATCTGCTAACAACGGTGCCAATTTTGTCCGCGCGAAATCTTCGAACCGGGTAGGGGTATGGGCTTCCGGGGTGCGGGGGGTAGCGTAAGCCCCATTTGGGTCGCCCAGGGCAACAAACAAATCAAGCAGTTCCTGCTGGACGGTTTCGGTAAGGCCCCCCTGTCGTAACTGATCTTTTACGGTTTCCAAAGCAAGCCGCTCGTACCGGATGGGGTGGCTAAGGGCGTTCGACAACCGTACGGCCACCTCCCGAAGGGTAATGTTTTCCGGTCCCATCAGGTTGAGCGTCCAATGACCGGCCCAGGTTGGGTCGAGCAGGTAGCGGGCGGCTGCATCGCCGATGTCATCCGTACTAATGAAGGGAATATCATGGTCGGGATCGTACGTGAAATGAAATGCGCCCTGCTCCAATAAGCTTTGCGTTTGAAGCAGGAAATTTTCCATGAAATAACCCGGACGTAGCGTCAGGACATTGGTCGTGAGTGCGTTGAAGGCCCGCTCCGTATCGCTAATGAAACTGATTGTGCCTAAGTTTTCTCCAGCTCCGGCTCCCAGGGACGACACCAGTAGCACGCGTTTGATCCCATTCCGGCTAACTGCCGCAACCCCTGCTTGAGTTACCCGTCGGTACCAATCGGCTAAACTGCCAACGTGGCTCACCGGCGGTACTAACCAAAGCAAGGCATCACATTCCCTCGTGGCTGCCGCGACCTGATGGACATCGCTCACATCAGTAATCGAAATTATGGCCCGGTCGATGCCGAGGGCGGTTAGTTTGGCTGCGTCCCGACCCAGCAAGACAGGTGTAGCTCCTCCGGCGGCTACGGCACTGGCGACCCGGCTACCAATATTTCCGGTAGCAGCTGCAATGGCAATTTTCATTTGATCAGGATTTTATGAGATGCGTATTAAGATTATCCTGACCAGACGCTTGCAGAAAAGCAACTGGATTCCAGTATTCCCGGTAACTGCTAAACTGGTTGCCAGCGATCGTGAAAAACATCACATAATCCTGGCGGTACAGATTGCCGGTTGCGGGCATCGTTGTTTCCCCGTGAACCTCCGCCCAGTATGTATAAGGCTGTTGAAGAGGGTAAACCCGAACATTAGAAAATGCGATACCAGGCATCTGAGGCAGAATACTCTGTAAGTGAGCACGGTAGTTGTCCTTATTGAATCGGGCCGGTACGCCGATAGAGGGCGCGTAGGGGTACTCGATAAAAGCG
The DNA here is from genome assembly GCF_014282275.1 of Spirosoma utsteinense. Taxonomy (GTDB): domain Bacteria; phylum Bacteroidota; class Bacteroidia; order Cytophagales; family Spirosomataceae; genus Spirosoma; species Spirosoma utsteinense. Next base: position 4,817 of record NZ_VFIA01000093.1, on the reverse strand, counting down.
TCGTCGGTAAATAAGTCGATGACGGTTTGCCAGTCCTGATTGAAGGCGTCCAGTAATGTCTGGAAAAGGGCCTGCCCCTGATTTGGATTCGTTTTCATAGCATTGATGTTATTCTTTTGCAAAAGTATAGCCAATACTTTACTTTAGATAGTAGGCACCTGAAAGTGGGGTAAGTACCTTGGGTAACTAAATGGACAAATAAATCAGAGACGGCTCTATGGAAAATCAAAATTTTTTAGACTTACAGAAATCGTTGATGGTAAAATCCATTCTTGATGAAAGTTGCATCCTAAATCAGTCGCTGACGCTGATTGCTGATAAGTGGACGCTCCTAATTTTAATGGCCCTGATGCAGGGCACCAAACGCAACAGCGAACTCAATCGGCAGATCAACGGGATTTCGCCCAAAATGCTGACCCAAACCCTGAAAACACTCATACGCTACGGCATGATCGAGCGGACTGTGTATCCCGAAGTACCACCCCGCGTCGAGTATACGCTAACCGAATTTGGAAAAAGTACCGCCGACCCGCTGATGGCTCTGCTGAAGTGGTCGGTAGACTGGGAAGAGCAGTTGACCACACTATACAAAAACCGCCAAACGGGGCTAGCCGGAAAAGATCAATCGGCTACAAAATAAACTGGCAGGCCGATGGCTTGGTCATCATGACTGTGCGAACACATATAGCCATGATGACCAAGCTATTGGTCAAAGCCCTGCGTTTTCTGATAGCATTAAGCCTGGAGAAGGTTTAGTAGGGGTTTTGTGTCAAGTAGAAACAAAATAGTAACTTACTTTTGATCGACTCCTTAACACCACCGGGTCAGACTATTGGCTACGAAGCAAAGACATATGCCAAACCTATGCCACACATAGAGTTATGGTGATCGGTCGGAATGCCAATCCAGGCCGCATCACCACAGGTGCGGGACGATTAAGCATGTATTCGTATGCTACGTATTAGAGTTAACATGTATTAAAAACTAGCTTTCCACTTAATTGAGCCTTTAGTGAGATTTAGGCGACAATGAGTTGATTGTCGCCATGAACGTTTTTATTCAACTGAACGATTGGCGGAATTCCGACGGTGATGTATTAGCTTGACTCTTGAAAAGTTTATTAAACGACTGGGGATGCTCAAAGCCCAGTCGGTAGGCCACCTCCGCAACCCTGAGCTGGGTGGTGCTTAACATGAGTTTGGCCTCCTCAATCAGCCGGTTATGGATATGCTGCTGGCCACTTTGCCCGGTCAATGACTTGAGCATATCGTTTAGGTATCTGGGGGAAACCTGCAGATGCTTGGCTACCTCAAGAACCGTTGGTATACTCCTCAACGGCTCGGCAAAACGACCAGCTAGATAGGTATCCATTTGGCTAATCAAATCGTGATGAATGACCTTGCGGGTCAGGAACTGACGATTGTAAAAACGATTGCTATGGTTAAGCAACAATTCAATCTGGGAAACAAGCACGTCCTGACTGAAAGCATCCGTATTCGTGTTCAACTCAATTGCTATGCTGTCAAACAAGCTGGCCATAACATTTTTCTCTTTCTTGGAGAGGAAAAGCGCTTCGTTTACAGCGTAAGCGAAAAAACCATACTGATGAATGGTCTTGCCCAACGGGTAATTCAGGATTAGATCAGCATGAAAGTATAGCGTGTACCCCTCATACGCCTGTTCATCTCCGGACATGGTTACCAGCTGATTAGGAGCTAAAAAAGCCAGGCCTCCTTCCTCAAAATCATAGTAGCCTTGGCCATATTTTACCTGTCCCCTAAAGTTCTTTTTAAAAGATATCTTATAAAAGTTGATTAGAAAACTTTGTCCAGCATAGTCCCGGCTGAGCTGGGTTGTATCGTACTTTACCAAGGCAATCAACGGATGCAACGGCTCCGGCATTCCTAATTGGCGGCTCAGCTCGGAAATGTTCTTATAAATGATGGGTTGCGTCTTTGCATTCATGCTAGCTACCAATATTAATCCTGCACAGTGGGGCGAATGACAATATCGCCCACATCCACGTTAGCCGGCTGGCTGATGGCATATAGGACGGCGTTTGCAATATCCTGAGGAGCGATGGCGATCTGAGCCATCTTTTCTTTCATAGCGGCTCTGGCGGCTTCGTCTGGAATGTGCTCCACCAACTCGGTGTTGACAAAGCCCGGTGAAATGCCGGTTACCCGGTAGTTACCACCCGATTCTTGGCGCAAGGCTTCGGCAATAGTGCGTACGGCGTTCTTGGTCCCAGCGTACACCCCTTGAAGAGGGGCTATTTTGATCCCAGAAGTGGAAATAATGTTGATAATGTGGCCGAAGCCTTGCTGTTTGAAGATTGGTAAGGCTGCAGCAACGCCGTATAAAGTGCCTTTCAGATTAACGTCGATCATTTCCTCCCAGTCTTCTACCTGTCCATCGTCCATCCGCGAAAGACGAGCAATACCGGCGTTGTTGATTATAACATCTAAGTGGCCATAAGTTTGACAAGCTAAATTAACAAGCTTTACCAAATCGTCGCGCTGCTTGATATCGGTCACTCTATATACGGCCTCACCACCGTCGGCTTTGATCCGGCTGATCAACTTCTCCAGACGCTCTTGACGACGAGCCCCCAACACTACCTTCGCGCCTTTTGCCGCCAGTGTGATGGCGATGGCTTCCCCAATGCCGCTGCTGGCACCGGTAATAATGACTACTTTACCCTTAGTTTGCATAGAGCAAAGGTCTGTAAAGGTAACCATCAAAAATTAGCCTACCCTGTCAAAAGTGTAGCCAAAATTCTTGGCAAAGCGTAACAAGCCTTATTAACAGATATTATCCAGACAGAATAAAAAGTGGTGTAAGTCCTTTCGTTTCACAGAGGAGGGTTTATTAAGAATCCTTCTGGTTTAGCATGGTCTTTAAAAAGTTTTGTCAATTTTGTCAAAAAGCCATAAACGATACTATGGAATATACGAATCTCTCAAAGCAGATTGAGTTTATAAAGGAAGTGGATAAACTCAAGTATATCCTTCGTAAGACGAAGCTATTCAATAGTGACAGAAACGAGAATGATGCGGAGCACAGTTGGCATCTAGCCTTAATGGCCCTTGTTTTAGCGGGACATGCTAATGTTGAGGTTGATTTACTCAAGGTTATTAAGATGCTGCTGATTCATGATATCGTCGAAATTGACGCTGGTGACACCTTTATTTATGATAATCAAAAAAGCCATACCAACACCGAAGAAGAAAGAAAGGCTGCCCAACGGATCTTCGGGTTATTGCCTGATCAGCAAGCCACTGAATTGATAGCGATCTGGGAAGAGTTTGAAGAGCAGCAAACTGATGAAGCAAAATTTGCCCGTGCCATGGACCGCTTGGAACCCTTGCTACAGAATACGTCGAACAAGGGAGGTACTTGGAATGAGTTTGGGGTGAATTATGAAAAGGTATATACCAAAAAACAAGTCATCCAACAGGGGTCCACTGTCATTTGGCAATACGCAGAGCAGCTGATCAATGAAAGCGTTGAAAAAGGAATCTTAACGAAGTAAACGATCCGGCCGAACACACGATTGGCTGAACTGCGCCATTCAGTAGATCTTAATCGTCTCGCTAAACCCCCATTTTGCGGTACAGACCTATAAACTTGTATCGTTCTACCAATGGCATATATCACGGTACTCAACCAACCTACCATAGTAGCCTAAACGCATCGACTACATAAATCCTAATGAGGAACTTGATTGAGTGAACTTTTGTAGTTACCTTAATCTAAAACTTCATTGCTATGGCCCTTGCATTGCCTTTTATAGCACCCAACCCCTCCCTCCTGCCTCGGCTCTTGACCGAGCAGGAAATCATCACCCGCAGTCGACAAGGCGTGCTGCGCGCCGAGGCCGACCGCGTTGCCGGTTTGGTGGGTTTAACCGATAAGGAATTGGCCGCTACCTTAGGCTTATCAGCTTCTTACCTGCATCGGCTCAAGGTTGATCAACGCATCAGTCAGGATGCCTCTGAGCGGCTGCTGCTGCTAGAGAACCTGCTCCTGCACGCTTTAGATACGTTCGAGGAACGAAGTAAGACCGTCCTTAGCTGGCTACGCTCACCCTTACGGGAGTTGGATTACCAAACCCCTTTACAAGCCCTGGATACCGTTACTGGCTATACGTTAGTCGACCGGGTGTTGGGCCGCATTGACCATGGTATCTTTGGATAAGCTATGGCCATCGTTTATCGCGTGGTGCGGCAGAAGTATGCCGCCCGTCCCTTGGATGTTACCGGTACGTGGCTCAATGGAGGCCGTTGGAATCCACCGGGTGTTGGCATCCTCTATACAGCTGAGCATCCAGCTTTAGCTTTAGTAGAGATCCTGGTACACATGCCACAAGTACCCTACGATGAGCTACCCGCCTACCGGTTGTTCAGTCTGGAGTTACCTCATGATAGCCAGCGGGTGGTAGACGCGGTTCGACTGCCGCCTTACTGGCAGGAGAACACCTACAATCGTAGTCAGCATATTGTAGCTGATTGGCTAGCCAAGCCGGATGTGTTAGCCTTGGGTGTTCCCTCCTCGGTGATGCCATCAGGCATCAACTACTTACTACATCCGGCCCATAGTAGCTATGGCTCCATACGGGTGATTGACGAAAAGCCTCTGGTGATTGACCCCCGCCTGTGGTCGAAGTAAACCAAGGCTAGAGCAATTCCTCTCGTCTCATATAGTGTACGTCGTCAACCAAAAGTGGACAGATGCGGGTGAAAAGAGAAGAGAGGTTTTTATCCACTTTGTACACGCTGAAAAATATGGTTTTTCCGGCGTTTAAGCATCGACAA
>NZ_VFIA01000092.1 GCF_014282275.1 Spirosoma utsteinense | reverse complement strand
TTAGCGAAGCGTTGATGGTCTAAACCGGTGGCCGACCGCCATTGGCGGTCAGTTTTTAAAGCCTTAATTGAGAGATTCATAAAGCAAAATTATGCCATTGCAACAAGTCTAATAAGGCTTAGGGGCGGATTAGCTCCCGTTCAATTTTTTCGAGCGATTTCCCTTTCGTTTCCGGCATCCGCACCCGAACGAACAGGAAGTAGACGAAACACAAAACCGCATGGAAACCAAACGTCAGCGGCAATCCCCAGTACTGTTTCATGATGGGAAAGGAAGCCGTGGTGAAGAAATTGGTGATCCATAAGGCTAAAGTTGCCAGCGCCAGCGCATTGCCCCGGATGCGGTTCGGGAAGATTTCGGACAGCGCCACCCAGGTGACCGGCCCCAGCGTTGCCGAATAAATGGCGATGAAGGCCAGCACAAAAACGAGCACCCACGCACCGGGCAACTGCCAGTAAAAAGCCGCCGACAACGCCAGCGCATCCAGACAAAGTAAGATCGACCCGTATTGGAGCAGTTTCTTCCGCCCGATTTTATCAATCGTACTGATGGCAATAAACGTAAAAATGAAGTTGATGACTCCAATAATGATCGACTGTAAAAAGGCCGCATCCTGCGCCATGCCCGCTTGCCGAAACAACTCGGGCGCGTACGAAAACAGGGAATTCTGCCCAACGGCCTGCGAAAAAACCGCGACGACAATACCAATGAACACGATGGGCCACAGGTCTTTCCGGAACAGCTCGCCGACGGATTCTTTGGTCTCCTGCAAAAAACTGGCCTTGATCTGGTAGGCTTCGGCCTGGGCATACGTCTCCCCACCGATCCGCGCCAGAATGACTTCCGCTTCGGGTAACCGCTTTTTCCGGATGAGCCAGCGCGGACTCTCGGCCACGAAGAACAGGCCGAAAAAGAACAGCAACGAAGGCACCGACTGCGAGGAGAACATCCACCGCCAGTTATTGACACCGGCATTCAGGAGCAGGTAATTGGACAGGTACGCCAGCAGAATACCAATAACGATCGAAAGCTGGTAGAACGACACCATCCGCCCCCGCATGGGAGCGGGCGAAATTTCGGCCACGTACATCGGGCATACCAAAGCTGCCGCGCCTACCGCTACCCCGCTCAGCATCCGAAAGGCAATGAACAGGGGGAAACTGGACGCCCAGCCGGTTCCGGCACCTGTGAAAGCAAAGAGTACAGCACAGCCCATCAGCAGCTTTTTACGCCCCAGCGTATCGCTCAGCTTACCGCCAATGAGTGCACCGATGGCGGCTCCGAGGTTGATGCAACCCACGGCCCAACCGGTCTGAAACTCGTTCAGATCGAAATAGCGGGTGAAAAACGGGACGGTGCCCGAAATAATAACCAGATCGAAACCGAACAGCACCCCGCCCAGCGCAGCAATGGCACTGATGCGGTACACGTATGTTCGGTTAACATCGGCCTGCATCCGGTTTATTTCCGGTTGAGCCTGAATGATAAGGGCCATGAGGTTGAGGGGTTTAGTAGTGTGTTATTTGCTACGCAGCGATGTAAGTAAGCTTTTAGTTAAGAGCAGATTTTTGTCATCCTGACGAAGGAAGGATCTTCCAAATTCCCCTGCTTAGAAGATCCTTCCTTCGTCAGGATGACAAAAATCTGCTCATTTAAACTTGATTGCGTGAGAATAAAACTTTGTGAATCTCTGTGTTACAACCTCATTTCAATGACACATCCGCTTCTTTAGCCAGAAAATCCGCCCCTTCTTCAGACAGGCCGGCGGCTTCCCAGGTTAGCAGTGCGTCGTTGGGCACAACGTCGATGGGGGTAATACTCGACATGGACGAAGCCGAATCATTGTAGCCAATATTCGACGTCCGGTTGTAGCACGAAATCATCGACCAGCGGGGTTTGTCGGATAAATTGGCTTCGGAACGGTGAAGAATATTGCTGTGGAAAAACAATACATCTCCCGCTTTCAACTCTACATATACCAGTTCCATCGTTTTCAGGGCCAGGTCTACGTAGCGCTGGGAAGCGCCCACCTGCTCACCCGAAAAACCGTGCTCAACCCGGCCCATTTTGTGCGATCCTTTGATAACCTGCAAACAGCCGTTTTCCCGGTTGGCATCGGTAATGGCGACCATCACCGACATCATCTGATCGGGCAACAGAAACTCATTTTTATACCAGTAGCCGTAATCCTGATGCCATTCCCAGGCCCCGCCCACAAGCGGTTCTTTCTGCATCAGTTTCGAATGAAAATGACAAACCGTACCGCCGGACTGCGTAGCGACGGACCGCGTAGCCTCGCCATCGAGCAGGGCATCCACGGAGTCGATCAGTTGTTGGCTTCGGGTGAGCAGACCATACACATCATTGCCCGGTTTGTACCAGAGCGATAGCTTGCTGCGTTTGCCCGTGCTGTCGTTGACGTTAATGGCGTTTTTGCTTACCATATTGTCCTCAATAGCGACGTGGTAGAGCTTTTCGACCTCGTCGGTGTTCAGAAAATTTCGTACAATCAGGTAACCATCCTGATTGTATTGCTGAATTTGTTCAGACGTTAGTGATTCAGTTGTCATAGTGATTGAGGTTATTCTTTGATTAATCAGTTACTACTTATCTCAAAAAGCGCTCCGGTATACTGCTCGTTTAGGCTCACTGGAAAGCCGGTCGTTTGCAGCGCCTGCCCGGTCAGGGAAGCCACTACCTTGCCATCCATCGACCTGACCTGATACCGTTTGACGGGATCGAGGTGTCGGATCGTGACCATCCGCTTCGTTTCGGTACCACCATGTTTGAAAACGCCGATGATACCTCCCTGCTTTGTTTCGGTGTTTATCCGCTGGAAACCGTCCCACATCCCTTCCATCGGTTCGCCGAAGCCGGGGAGGTCCTGCCGGTAGCTCATGATCTGATGCCGGTTTTCCATCCGTTGCAGCCAATCGGCGTAGGCCCGGTATTTTTTCAGGTCTGGGGCAGCTAGTTTCCGGGGGTCGCCGAGCATGATGGGCAGGGCACCCGCCAGCGATTTAATATGCATTTCCCAGCCTTTGTCCTGCATCTCCGGATTACCGATCACCAGCGCCGTGGCGGGTATGGCCGGAGAGCGCCACCACGCCATGTTCCGCACCCGCAGGTCGCCATAGTGATCGGGTTCGTTGAAATTGGACAGCCAGTTGCCTTCGGCATGTTTGAGCATGGCGTAATCGATTAACTGCAACCCGCCCATCGTTTCGAACGTACAGTCGATGAAAAGACCCGGCTTGGCGGCATGCAGTTCATCGAATAATTTCCAGACGGCCTCATAGTTGCTGTACAGTGATTCGTGGTGGTCTTTGTGGCCCTGATGCTGTTGTGCGTAGCAACCCGTCACCTTGTTACCAAACCGGTAGGTGCTGGTCACCACCGTAAAATCCAGCTTCAGGTACTCAAGTCCATACTCCAGCGCGAGTTTCAACAACACGTCTTTAATATAGTCGCGCCAGGGCGTTCCAAAACAAGCAGTGCGCATATTCTGAACATCTTCGTGGAGGTTGGCGGGCTGCTGCTTGGCATCGAGCACGAACCAGTCCGGATGAGCCTGATAGACTTTACTATCGGGCGAGGCACTGCCCACGCTAACCCAAAGACCGGGTTTCATGCCCAACGATTTGATGTAGTCGAAAACAGGTTTCAGGCCGTTGGGGAACTTGGTTTTGTCGATAATCCAGTCGCCATAATTATCCGCCCAGCCATCGTCAATGACAAATTCTTTCATCCCAGCATCGGCCGCCGATTTAGCCAGTTCCATCACCAGCTTCTCATTGATTTCCTTTCGAAAAGGCTCCCAGGTATTGTAGACAAAGGTCGGTTTCCGGGCCAGTTCAGAAAGCCGTATGCCCATGTGCTTCCGAACAAAATCGGGAACGGCCGTATTCAGTATTTCGTCGGGGTCCTTATGGTTGTTATAGACCATCGTAAATACCTGCGGTGTCGTGAACGACTCGCCTTTGTCAATGTACTTCCGAAACGGAAAGCGGGCATCCTTGTGCGTTAGTCCGCTCAGAATAGCGGGCTCATCCCAAAACACCGAGGTATGTTTCACCACCCCGGCGGCCTCGTTGCCAATGACGATGCCTTGCTGCCAGTCGCTGTTGTGAACCGTCAGTAGCGCATCCTGAAAATTGCCGTCGTAGGGGCCGATGGACCGCCGACGGCCATAATCGTGGCAAATCCAGCTAAAGGTAGTAGCGTAGTAAGGGGTCGCGATGAGCTTCTCCACGTCGACCGACTCCAACCGAACCGGCTCGTTGGTCAGGTTTTTAATGGTTAAGCTTTTACGGATAACGGGCAAGTTTGGGTACAGCAGAAAGTTGACGGTCAGTTCGAAATTACCGTCTTTGCTGCGCAGGGTTACCGCAGCCCCGTCGCCTTGTTTTGCATCGGTAATTTTCTGAACCTGAACCAGCTTCCAGGAGTCGGAACCGGTATACGTTTTATCGTTGATCTCGAATTGAAAGTCAGGATTTATCTTCTGAAAATACTTGAACTCACCCACAACGGGTTTGTATTCGGTCGTCAGAAAGCTGCCTTCTGAGGCCGGGAGTTTGATGGTTCGCTGAACGACGCCGTTGTTAAGCAAAAGTTCCGACGCTGTCCATATAGCAAAGGATTGGCCCGTCATTGCGGGTTGCGCTAGTGCCCTGGTCAACAGTAAGCCAGTCCAGAAAATAATCAAAAAGAAGTTTTTCATAAAAAAGGTTTTTCTGACAGCATTGACAACCGAACGGTCAATGCTATCAGTAAGAATTTACGAACCTGTTTAGGCTTTCACACGGGCCTTCCTGTCAGTCAGGCGGTGGGTTGTAGCCTGGACGGCTACGTCCAGGTAGGCAGATATCCCGTTTACCCCCGGACGTGGCCGTCCAGGCTACAACCCACCCTATACGGACCGTAATCCGTAATCCTAAACAGGCTCTACGTGCCAATTGCACTTTACACCCACAAAATTCAGTTTTTCTAAGACCGGACAGATGAAGAATTTTGGCTAAAGCATAGATTATCTTACCTTCAACCCCAAATTGTAGTTGATCGATGCCAACGAAGCGACAGAATCGAAAAGGGCGGGGATTTACCGGTGAGCGGATGATTGAAATCCCGAAGGAGGTAGTCGAAAAATGCCGGTCAATGCCCCTGATCAATACCTTGTTCATCACTCAAATGGGCTTTTTCCCGAAGGCCCGGTACCACTACTACCAGCGACCAAACGGCATGTCGCAGGTTATTCTGCTCTACTGTACGGACGGCATGGGCTGGATTCAGGTACCCCATGGACGGGTGACCATACAGGCGGGGTCAGTATTTGCCATTGCCCCCGGCGTACCACATTCCTACGGAGCAGATACCGATAATCCCTGGACAATCTACTGGTTTCACCTCAGCGGCAATCAGTGTGCTGCAGTGACAATAGCAACCAAGAATGAGAAAGAAGCGGCTCCGCAAGCCGTTCGGGTTGGCTTTTCCGATGAGCGAATCCAGCTATTCAACCAGATAGTAGATATTTTTCTGAATGGATACAGCCAGTCGAATTTGTTGGCGGCTAACCTGACACTTTCGTATTTACTGGCCTCGTTCATTTTACCGGATAACTTCCAGAAAGAAGTGGTGCCTGCCGCAACGGCCAATCCAACCAACAGGGCTATTTCCTACATGCAAAGCAACCTGTCGAAAACAGTTACACTGGACAATATTGCCCAATCAGCCAATTTATCCAGCTCATTTTTCTCCCGAAAGTTCAAGCAGGATACCGGCTACGCGCCTATCGAATATTTTAACCACCTCCGGATTCAGAAAGCCTGTCAACTTCTCCACTTCAGTGATTTGCGCATCAATGAAGTAGCGTCTCAACTGGGCATCGACGACCCGTTCTATTTTTCAAGGCTGTTCAAAAAACAGATGGGTATTTCGCCGGTCGAATACCGGAAAAGTGAAGGCATAAACCGTAAACTATAGTCATTCTATCAGTTTCTTACTTTAAAAAAGTAAGGTCTCCTCCCCAGCATCCGGTCTTTCGTAAAAACATGAAATTGACTATCAGTAGTCAAGCAGGTGAGCTATTTCAAAATTTTCACATGGGCTGCATTCGTTCTGTCGGGATTTCACGAACGGGTTTACTGCTCAAATGCGCCACGATCTCTGCCAGTCTCCTTCGGGCGGGCTTTACCGGTTATGTCGGCGCTTTTTGACCCTTCGCCAAGTAGTAGAAATATTACGACGCCAGTTCCGGATAGATGGGCACGCCCATGTATTTAAACGCCAGTGGCGCAAAATACGACGACCCCATGCCCAGGTACGGCACATGCAGTGGCAGCGGGTCAATCGTACTAGCCAGGACCTCGCCGGCCCGTTCGGGAATTTCCAGAATTTCGTTTAGAATTGGGTTCATTGGGTTTTTATGTTTTCTGTGTAGAGACCGATCCGCCGGTGCGGCAACCCTTTGCGTCTCCTGACCGGATGGTTTATGCATAGGGTTGATGCAAAGGAGACGCAGAGGGTTGCCGCAAAAAGCTGACGTATAGGAGACGTATAGCTGACGCGAAGGGCTGACGCCTAGGAGACGCAAGGTATTGCCGCACCGATTTCTATGGGTTATGAAAAGGCTGGCGCATAATTTTTGTCATATTTTTCACCCCGTCGAACAACCGCACAAACCCGGTGAATCAGCTTGTTGCGGACGGCGT
>NZ_VFIA01000091.1 GCF_014282275.1 Spirosoma utsteinense | reverse complement strand
TAATAAAGTGAGGTTTGATCGGTGAAAGAGGTTTAATAAAGTGAGGTTTGATCGGTAATAAAGTGATATTGTTTACTGATGTTGATTTTTTAGTATCATTTTTTACATTTGCTTAAAAATCAATGACAATGGCTAAAGTAGTTGAGATTTGGCAAGATAATGCTCTGACCGTAGCTCGTTACGAAATGAGTGAAGCTGAGAAGAATATTCTTTACATGGTGGTAGCCAACGTTAAGAAGGATGATATCCCAACAAAAATGTATCAGGTATCAGTAAAAGAGATGGCTGAAATCACTGGATCAAAGGAATTAATGTTTGAAACGTATAAGCAAGCAACTCGTAAATTGCTTACACGTGTATTCGAAACCACACTCCCCAATGGAGATTTGTTGCAAGCCACTTTCATTTCTTCAGCTCTGTACAAGAAGGGAACAGGAATCATTGAGGTCGAGCTTTCTCAAAGGGTGAGGCCATTCTACGTAGACTTGAATCAGCGATATACAAAGATTCAATTGGTTGCAGCAATTTCGCTCAATTCCGCCTATGCAAAGCGGATTTATGAGCTTCTTTGTATGTACAAAAACATGAAGGACAAAACGTTTCGGCGAAATTTGGTCGAACTTAAAACTATACTTGGCATTATTGACCCGAAGACGGGAAAAGACAGTTACTCTAGCTGGACATGGTTTCAGAAGAACATACTGGATGTAGCTGCAAGAGAGATCAACGGTCATACGGATATTAGTTTCACGTATAAACCAATTCTTGGCGACCGCCCAGGCAGAGGACGTAAACCGGTTGAACAAGTTGAATTTGAAGTATTCTACCAAGCTAAACCGGAATCAGAGCCAGCAACGCCCATACTCGAGCGGCTTGTTAAACAATTCCGACTCCGGCCTGATCAGGCCACTAAGGTGCTAGAAATGCATTCAATTGAAGTAATCAACCGCCAACTTTACGACATTCACACTAAAGCCAACGACGGAAAAGTAAAAAACTTAGGTAGCTACACAGCCAAAGTTTTTGGCTTAAAAACGAAGGGGGAGGAAAAAAAATAGCATGGTTTAGGTACATATTTGGTTTTGCATTAAACAAATATTCGGTAAATACTCCCAACAATTTTATTTTTTCGTCAAAAAAACGTCGTTCATAGCATTTTCACCTCACACTCTTTTAATATAAAGCGAACTACATTATGAGAAAGTCATCTTTGCTCCTATTGGCGCTCACGGTCGCAAGTTCTTGTACAAACAATAATATCCAGAATGTTACCCCCCACGTCATTCGAGAAGATCCAGATTGGATCAGATTGGAGATTCCCAAAGGTAGAGAGGCATATGCCATTGCGGGTGACATTGACAAAACATTATTAGTGACAACATGGACTAAGGCTTACTACACAACAGATCGAGGAAAAACGTGGAAAGAGTCTAAAAATTTTAACGGACCGGTGCCAGGATTGTTGGTCCGTAACGACACTACATTTTCAATGGAAGCCCGTGCATTCAGCCAACAAGGAGATCTTGTGGGTGCGAATATTGTTAATTATTTCACAGCTAACTATGGTGAAACCTGGGAATCTTATTTCAAGTACTACAAAGAATATTTAAGTGAGATCAAACCTATAGGCAGAGTTAAGTCAACAAAAGGATCCATTTATTATATCAAATCAAATAGTACACCAACAGCTGCCGGATCGTCTTCCGCATATGTAAATCCTTCAGAAGTAATAAGAGAAGACTCACGTGGTCAGCAAGCAATTCCATTCCCATTTAAACAAAACTTACTTAATCTACATATTGACGTTCAAAATCGACTCTATATTGCAGCGTCGGGGGGAACATATCAATCAGAAAATAATACCTTCTCTTGCTGTGCAGACGATATGTCTGCGATTATCTTTATAAGTAAGAAACCTGTTCCATAGAGGAACAAAATAAGACTATTAGCCGCTCACAATACAGCCAATAACCTAGATTTAAGCATTACCGCTAATGACTTCTGTAGGTCTCGTTAAGACGTTACACCTTCTGAGTACGCCTACAGTATTCACGGATAACTACTTATAACTATACAAAAATACCAATTTCGGCACAATCAGTCCCCTCTTCACTCCCGTATTCTAGCATCGGTTTGGTATGTATCGACGAAAAAATTAGATATTATTGGTGATTTCATACGTATTATTGGTGATTTCATACATAAAATAGGTCCCATATGTCGGTTCATACATACTATTTCTTGGCCTTAATAGTTTGACAGTAAAATTAAGTGTTTAAAAAGTAACCTTTAACCATCTAAATTTTAACTGTCATGAAACTCAATCTAATTGTCTGGCTTTCAATAAGCTTACTATTAGTGTTGGTAAGCTCCTGCGCAGAAGACCAACTACCTTTTGAAGACCGAAGTGTATCAGAATCAAGAACAGCCAGGATTGCGCTCTCCGATGATGAATCAACTGAGTTGAAAAGGGAGTTTGCAACGGCATTAGCTAAGGCATTAAAAGAAAGTCAATCTCTACGTAATTTATTGAAGATCAAATCTTTAGAGATGATAGATGAAGATTATGATGTTCTTTATCAGCTGATAAAGAACGAAAAGATTGAAAACGATTTATCGGTAAAAGAATTAATTACAAAACATATCAAAAATAAAGGAAAGCTTCAAGTGATAGAAGCTAAACTACCAACACTAACGATTTTTGTACCTGATCTTCCAATGGGTTCGTTCTCCGCTCAGTCTTGGGATGTTGAGCAACAAATTCCCCGCGTTGGTGTAAAACTGAATAAGTCTAACGATGTACCAATTATAGATGCAGATGGTAAAGAGTTTGTTTTGGAGGGTAAATACATGCCCGGATTTCCTGTAGTTGTTGTGAAAGAAAGTTTGCGAATCATTGAGAGATCTCATCCAATGTATGGCAAAAGAATCACAAAAAATAAAATAAGCACTAGCGACGGGTTAGAATTTCAGTTCATCGATGATGCTTTTGATAGAAAGTTAAATTTGCACAAAAAAGGGGCCAGAGCTGGAGCTGCTTCTACGTTTGACAGTAAAGTGATAAATGCGTATAATATTTTTTTAAATACTGGTAATTGGCACCGCGATCATATTTACTATGATCTAACCAACACCCAAGATAAAGGTGCATTCAATCCAGATTTCGAAGAAACAATTACCACATTTAGTATGGGTGATGACCCAGTGGGATCTTACAATAGAATTGCTGACCAAACAGATGATCCGCATGTTCAAGGATCTAGTTCAACTGTTCAAAACAGCTTTTGGACAAGTGGTTCATTTTCATTTAAGGTAAAAATCTTGGTGAACGGCCGCAATGGAGTTGGCAGCGAAATATTGAAATACTTTCCAGTATCTCCTAGTCAGCTATTTCATGTGGGTTACACGCGACGAGATGGTGGCAATCCATACTATTTCCCACGTATTGATTATTCTAAAGAGGTCAGACTTAATATTCCAGTTTTCAAATGGGATTTGAATCAATACTCAACATCAATTAAGATATCAGTTGAAGAAGAAGATTTTAATACAACGACTCAATTAAGTGAGTCCACAGTATCTACGTTCGCAGCCAACTTCAGCATTGATGGCGGAGTATTAAAAAAGATTGGTTTAAAATTTGGCGCATCAAACCAAACTCAAAACACTGTTTCTTATACAAAATCTTACACACAAGGAAACGATGAATTAGGTGATGCTATAGTTAACTTTTATGATGATGTCATCACTCAATACGAGCCGAACACTATTGTAGGGCCAGCTTACTCATCAAAAGTGTTTTCAGGTGGTGGATACTACTATATTACACTAGAACCAATGCGCGCTCAGTAGAAAAGTAAACGGCTGTTTTGCAAGATCAAATTTGTAGAGAATGTTCTGTTTCGTACGGTTCTTCTCCTAAAGCAAGGCTAGCTACAAACAGCACTCAGCATATCACAACGCCTGACTGTCAACTAAAATAGTCAGGCGTTGTGATATGCTGAGTTGTGAATTTCCTCGAAATCTGCTCTTACATGTAGTTTACTTATAGCGCAAATTCGCCTTTGGTAAATTTCATTAGTGCAACGTTGATTTATGTGTCTCCTTTCCTAGAGAAAATTTAGTTCTGCTTTAGTGGGCTGCAACAGGTGATTAATCTTGTTATATTCCCTTAACATAATAATCATTTATAAAACAACCCTTAGAATAGTGCAAAAACAACAGGGTAAAAAAAGGGGTGGTGACATCGTATGTCACCACCCCTTTTCAGTGGGTTATAATTTTACTTTTTTCTTTTCAACAGCCATTCCCTGCGCCCTTACTTGGTTAGTAAAGTCAAGGCTGGGTTTGAAAGAGGGCACCACATGAGCCGCAATCGTGACCGCTGTGTTTTGGCTGATGTTCCGCCCTACTTTTGAAGCCCGCTGTTTCAGAATGAAACTGCCAAATGTGCGGATGTAAATGGGGTTGCCCTCGATTAAAGCATCTGTAACGACCTCAAAAAAGGATTCAATGATAGACCGGCTCGTCAACGAGTCAAGGCCAGTTTTCTCACTGACTTGGTTAATTACATCTTGTTTTGTCATACTCAACGAACTGATTTTTGTCTAGTTAGGGGTGATTCACGCTTAAAAAACTGGTTCAACTTCTGCCCAGGCTCAAGCCCCGGCTCCGCTTCTGCTCCTGCTGAATGGTTTGCTCTTGCTGTTGGGATAGCTCCTGTTTACGGGCTAACTCCTGCTGTTGCCGCAGTTGCTCGACTTGGCGTAACTGGGCCGCTAGCTGCTGCTGTTGCGCTTGTCGCTCGGAATCCACCTGACGCAGTTCCAGCGTCATACTTACCTTCTCCTGAGTCGTACCGTTGCTCATCGTATTCTGATACCGGAAGCTATCTTCCAGCTCCCGACGGTAGTTTAGTTGGGTATCAAAAGCCTCTTCACTGCGGGCCTTGAAGCCAACCCGGTTAAACTGGCCGAATTTCTGGCCGTGCTCCTCGCTCTTGCCTTGCCCTCGATGGTTGGTCATGGGGCTAAGTAGACGCTGGTTGTGGCTGTCCTTCCGGCTCACAATGATTTGTACGTGCATTTGGTGGCCCGCTTTAGCTTCTCCGCGTTGGCTTAGTCCCTGCTGCACGGCCGGATCAGTCCACTTGTAGCCCCGATTGTACTCGACCTTGCCGTACCACTTCACATCGTCCGGGCCTAATCCCTTCTGAAAGTTGGCCGCATACTCAGCCATCACACCACGGGCGTAGTCTTTGAGCTTCTGGGGGTCATTACCAATGTGCTGTAATTCTTTTTGGGATGGGCTGATATTAACCAAATAGAACTTGGCTTCGTGCTGTTTGAGTTTAGCCGTGTTGGTGTCGATCCCCTGACGCACCTCGTAGGGCCGTAGATCGTCGCGCCCTTGGTTGAACCACAATTCGGCCTTCTGCTCAGCTTTGAGGTTATTTTCTTTCTCCAGATACTCTACCAGCTGGCCACAACTGCCGGCATTGCTGCCGCTGCTACTGCTGGTGATATTGACGTGGGGCATGATTGGAAAGGGAAAGAAATCTACAAGTTGTCAATCTGGGTGCGGATATGGTCCTGCAAGTCCTTTACGGCTCGCCCATTGGTCAGCGCGTTCAGCGCTTCTCGCTGCTGGATGTAGGTATCTAAGAGAGTGCGAAATCTGGCTTTTAAGGCACTTTTAGACGCGCGGTGTGATTTGCTCTCACTTTGGTGCGTTTGTGTCTCTGAGAGCAAATCTCGCAGCGTAGCGGCCATTTGTTTGTATTTGTCTTCTAAATCCGTCTGCTTTTTAAGCAAGGCGGCGTTTTCAGTCTTACGGTCCGTTTGAGATTTCAGGTAAAAGCCATGGATATAGTTTTCCTCATCGAAGCTGAATAAAGCCGCGAATTGATCTTGCATCGTAGTCAGACTGCGCTTCAACTCGCGTTGATCGGCCATCATAGGGGTTAAGGCTTCCTTCTCCTGCGTTTTGATGAACGAAATAATTCGATTGATGCCCTGACCCAGCTCTTTCTTCAACAATTCGTCGTTCAGATCGCCCGGATCTTTCTGGGATTTGTAGAAATAGTCAACCATCTGACCAAACAGCTCTTGCTTACTGCGGCCTAGTTTATCACTTAACTTACTGAATTTCAGATCAGTATCTCCGCCGAACCGGACGGACTTATTGGCTTTTACCTCCATAATTAAGCGTGTGAATATACTAAAAATGTCATTTATAGGCTAAAATAAGGTATTTTCTGCTAAATATATACTTTTTGCTTATTAATTAATAATAAAATTATTCGTTAACTAACTGATTATCAGTTTAGAGACCTCGTAGAGCAAGTGAGAATTATCGCGCAGCGTAATTCCCGCTTGCTCTTTAAAAAGACCGCTCCGCGCTTTGTTTTCCCCGCATCGCGACCTTGTTTTTTGCTTTTTTTCTTCCCTTCGATTCATTCCCCTTTCCAACTAACTTTTTAGTTTATTCTTTTTCTTTTCTAAACCGTACCTGTCAAAGCACTTGCAAAACAGCCCTCCCTCGTGTGCGTACGCGTGAGACAAGTGATTGTGTATTATCAAATATCTCTTGTTAAACACTTGTAGGAGGAAAATCGGCGTTGTAACTGCCTGATTTACATATATTTACACTGTGGATAACTTTAATAAAGTGAGGTTTGATCGGTAATAAAGTGAGGTTTGATCGGTGAAAGAGGTTTAATAAAGTGAGGTTTGATCGGTGAAAGAGGTTTAATAAAGTGAGGTTTGATCGGTAATAAAGTGATATTGTTTACTGATGTTGATTTTTTAGTATCATTTTTTACATTTG
>NZ_VFIA01000090.1 GCF_014282275.1 Spirosoma utsteinense | reverse complement strand
TTTCCAGTAGTACTTCGTCAAGTAAATCGGCATCGTCAACACGCATGGGGCCAAAAGTTAATTTGTATTTGGGTAAGGTAGCGATTCTAACACGTTATCGAAAAGTCTATACCTTTTACAACACCCCTTAAAATAGTACAATTTTTAATACGTTGAATATTCATTATTCTACCCTACTCCATCCTGATTTATAGTAGGCTAGCCGACAAGAGAAGGCCCCCTAAATTAATTAGATATGATTTGATCAACTGGTTTTTAAGCCGTTATCGCTATTTGGTGGTTTACCGGCTTCTCCCGTTCTTAGCCGTTGAACTAACTTTTAACTATTAACATGGCAACAGGAACCGTGAAATTTTTCAATGACGGCAAAGGATTTGGTTTTATTAAGCCTGATGATGGGGGCGAAGATCTCTTTGTTCACGTATCGGGAACGATTGATCAGATCCAAGAGAATGACAAGGTGGAATTTGACGTTGAGCGGGGCAAGAAAGGTTTAAACGCGGTTAATGTTAAAATGGCTTAACCGCTAGTGTGCTAGCCGGCAATTACAGATAAACATGTTGAAAGGCATGTTTATCTGTTTTAGTGGAGCCGACAACCTACGCTAAGCGCAGGGCTACAGGTTTATGACTTTCTGGTTCTGATGGCCTATCTCAATGAGGGAGTAGGTTACAAAAGAAAGGCTTATGTGTCGTTACGGATCGACGAAAAACCCGTTTTTCGTTTATTAAAGGTTCTTCTACCAAACGATTTTAGACTAATGAAGTCTTATGGCATTTTACAAACGGTCGTTCTTGAAGGGCCATTTAGTAATTTGATATTGATTAGAGAGCCGGTTACCAAATACATCTAGCATCCCCATATCCCATTTAGGTCATTTTGTAAATCATACGATAAACGTACAGCTCTCAATCTATAATTCATTAGAGGTAGCTGGCTTCTGGAATAGTTTCCGTTATCAAGCCACCACTAATTTACGGCCCATCGCAGTGACTATCGTAATAAGAGTATCTGATTGTATTTGTATTTCAGCACGCTCAATCTTAGAAATGGTCTGTCGAGTGAGGCCTGATCGTTTAGCGACTTCGTATTGAGTTAAATTAGACGCTTTGCGGGCATCGAAAAGTAGTTTAGCTAATTGCATTTCTCGTCGAACCTCAATGAGTTTACCTTCATCGTAGGTTTGAAAATTGTCGAATTGAATAGGGGTCCACTTGGGGCCACGGCCCATATCCGTTTCAACTTGAACCTTAGGCCACGTAAACTGTCCATCTTGAGCAATGACCTGGCCAAATACGCTTGGATCAGCTAGCTGATTATAAAAGGTCATCTCCGGCTGACGCCAC
Source organism: Spirosoma utsteinense (assembly GCF_014282275.1). Lineage (GTDB taxonomy): Bacteria > Bacteroidota > Bacteroidia > Cytophagales > Spirosomataceae > Spirosoma > Spirosoma utsteinense. Next base: position 5,882 of record NZ_VFIA01000090.1, on the reverse strand, counting down.
GAATCAAGTTCTTTACTATAGTCATTCTGGCGCACTTCGCCGTTAGCCCACAAGCTGAGAATTTTGTGACCACTCACATTCAAGATTTTTAGTACTCTAGGAGTTCTCATTACGCAATTGGGGGTTTAATGTTTTCCAAGTTTGAAGGAGAGCGATCTTATTTTTAGCTATGTAAGTCAAAACAGTAGCTGATACACGGGCTGGCATTGGATCACCAGATAATAAACTACCATCCTGAATACAGACGCGAGCTACTTTACCGCCAAAATAAACATGTACATGAGGCGGATTGTGCTCACGTCCTGTTATCGAAACTCGAATATGCTTAGATAATTGGTAACTCGCCATACTTGCTGTAAAATTAACTAATAGGAATCAAACATGGTTCATTCCTATTTTTGAAATATTGGAGTGGATTAGCTTATTTATTGTATGTCTTGATCGGGTAACTAGTTCGTAAGCCGCCAAAAACTCCTTGGCCACAACGATTGATACCGCTTCATGACTCAGCTGCCTCTAAGCTTAATCATGAGTCGCTGGACCTGCACTCGCTGAAAGAGATGCCCCTTTGTCTTAGCCCCCTGAATAACTGGACAAAATTGTAAAAACAGGCGGGTCGCCGCTGCGATTAGTCCTTTTACATTCAGATACCATGAGCAAAATAAGGCGGAGTTTTACTCCCGAAGACCGCTATTCCATCGTCCAGGAAGCCATCCGGGACGGCCATGCTGAGACTTCTCGCAAGTACAATTTATCCCCTTCGTTGCTGCGCAGGTGGCGATTGAAATATTTGAGCAAAGGCAAAGAAGGACTGAAAGATTCCTTTGCACGTCTCGATCCCCAACTGCGAGCACTCGAACCGGGCCGCCGGGTCGGAGGAAAATGAACGCCTGAAGCGAATTGTGGCAAAACAGGCGCTTGAACTGGAGCCGCGGTGGCGGACCACTCAAGAGTGAGCTACTAAAAAAAACGCCTATCCACTCCAGGAGAAGCTAAACCTCATGAAACAGTTCGAAAGGCAAGTAAGTCGTACCCTATTGTGCCAGTGGCTAGGCCTGCCTCGGAGCGTGTCTTATTATCAGCCCCAGTCCGGTACACCGGGAGCCCGACCCAGCCAGGTAACGATGAAATTGGATGGATCATGGGTAGACAATAAGCTGATAGTGAGCCGTATTCGGCAATTGCTGAATGTTGAGTTTAATGCTCTCGGCTATGAATACATCACGTATGAGTTGAAAAAAGAATACTTGATCAACAAGAAAAAGGCGGACGCCGCGCGGTGTATCGGCTAATGAAGGAGCATAATTTACTCTTAGGTAAAGTGATCCGACCGACGGGCAAACGGGAGTTTGTTAAATTCAGACGAATTGAAGCGACCAAGCCTTTGGAATACCTGTGACGGTTCGCCGTTGCGATGGGACATCAAATACGTCTGGGTACAGGGGGAACGAAGGAATTACTATCTGCTGAGTGTCATTGATGTGTATAGCCGCAAAATTCTGGACTGGTTGTTTCAAAGCAGCATTCGTCAAATCGACTTAATCAATCTTTTCCGACGAATTAATCGGAGTCATCAACTGAAAGGGGTCATTTTGCGCAATGACAATGGCAGTCAATTCATTGCTTATTCAGTGCGTAACTTTTTGAAAAGCTCTGAAATCAAACAGGAATTCACTCATGTGGCCACTGGACTTGCTACATTTGACTGGAGACGGATTTTAAGAACATTTGGGGAAAACCGAAAGTACCCATGAAGAAAAGACGTGTTTTTGACGAGGCCTTCAAGCGGATGGCCGTCGAGTTGTCCCACGCCAAAGGTTCCGTGCAGGAAGCTGCCCGTGAACTCGGCATTGATTCGAGTCGGGTCACCAAATGGCGACAGAGCCACAAAAGCCTTGGTCAATTTGCAACTACGGCTACCGGGCTGAGCGAGGAGCAGAAACTGATTAAACGACTACAGAAAGAACTCAAAGACGCTCAAATTGAGCGCGATATCTTAAAATCCCTGTACAGCGTATACGCTGTTGAATAGCCTTAACAACTTACGTTCCAGCCAGAAACCCTATTTTTGGTTGACTTTCTGAACCAAGCCCCCTGCTTTTACTGGTACTACCTGAAGTCCTTCTTAAAATCTGGGCTGGAGCGTACGATGCCCTTTCCACTCGGAAGGCATTTGGCGAATTGATTGGTGATCGCTTTGGCGAATCCCGTACAGAAAACTTTTACAATCCCGATATGCTCCCGGAAGTCATTAACCACTAATGTCCTATGGAAAGCAACAAAGCTTCGTTCCAGATTATCCATCCCCATGCGGCAGGAGTCGACGTGGGTTCGCGAAGCCACTTTGTGGCTATCGACCAGAACAAAGACAATGTGCGCGAATTTGGGGTGTATACCAAAGACCACCAGGAGATGATCAGCCATCTGCGCCAGCATGGGGTGACCACCATCGCCATGGAAAGTACAGGCAGTTATTGGCAGACCTTGTTCAATGCCCTCCAACAAGCCGGATTTGACGTACTGCTGGTGGGGGGTAACCAGACCAAAAATGTAAAAGGCCGCAAAACCGATGTCATAGACTGCATCTGGATTCAAAAATTGCACTCGCTGGGTCTGTTATCGGGTAGTCTACTCTTGAGCGATACCTTCCAACAGTTACGAACCTACTATTATCATCGACTACATTTGGTCGAGCAGTCAGCCCGCTACAGCAATAAGATGCAGAAGGCACTACGGTTGATGAATATTCGACTTGATGTGGTGCTCAACGACATTACTGGCCAATCAGGCATGGCCGTTATTGAGGCCATCTTGGCTGGACAGCGTGAACCTGACCACTTAGTTTCACTGATCAGTATTCGGGTCAAAAAGTCGCGTCAAGAGATTGCCCATGCCTTGCAAGGTTGGTGGCGAGCGGAACTGCTCTTCGAATTGGAGGCCTCGCTGGATTTTTACCGGCTATATGAAGCTAAAGTGAAAGAGTGTGATCAGGTTATTGAAACGTTTTTGGTCAAGTATGCTCCTGCGGTTGAGATATCCGTGGAGGAGACCAAACAATTGAAATCCAACCGTAAGCGGGCCGGTAAACACGCACCTGGCTTTAATCTATCGCATCTGGCCTACCAATATTTCCAAACCGACTTGTTTGCCATATCGGGCATCAGTTACAATACGGTTTTGTGCCTACTAACCAATATGGGCCATGATTTGCATAAATTTCCGACTGCCAAAAGCTTTGCCTGCTGGTTGGGTCTAGTTCCCAATAATAAAATTAGTGGAGGTAAGATCATTGGCAATCGAACGCCTTCGGGGAAGAATCATATAGCCAAAGCCCTGCGCCATGCTGCTAACTCGATTGGCAATCAGAAAGATCACGAGCTGACTCCTTTCTTCAAGCGAATTGCCTTCAAAAAAGGTAGGCTGGCAGCCATTATCGCGACGGCTCGAAAGTTGGCTGTTATTATTTGGAACATGATTATCAAAGCCGAACCCTATCAAAAGAACCAGGTGGAATTAAGCACTGAGAAGCAGAAAGCCATGAAGTTAAAACACCTGGACAAGAAATTACACGCCCTTCAACTAACCAAAGAAGAACTGGAGAAGCTATTTTTAAAGCACTCATTATCAGTAATGTAATAATGAGTTGTACAGAAAAAGGCAGTCGGCATCTTCTCCAGGGGAGACCGCGCGGCGGACCGTGGGAAATATTCCGATTTATAGCGGAACATGCCAATCAGTTTTCCGTTGAGAGGATGTGTAGTATACTGAAAGTCAGCAGTAGTGGGTACTATTACTGGCGTAAGCATCCGGTTGGTGTCAGGCAACTAAAACAAGATCAGTTGCTAGACGATATTCGACAGGTACACGCTCAGAGCGAGTCTCGGTACGGTAGTCCCCGGATCGCTGATGAATTGCGGCAGCGGGGCGTGAAGATATCACGTAATCGGGTTGCCCGATTAATGCACAAAGCGGCCATTCGCAGTATCATGTACAAAAAGTATCGTGTTCAGACTACTGATTCATCTCACAACTATCCAGTAGCTAAAAACCTGTTAAACAGAGAGTTCACGGCAGATAGGCCAGGTCAGAAGTGGGTGTCCGATATTACTTACATTCCGACCGGTGAGGGTTGGCTATACCTGACAACCGTGCTGGATTTAGCACACCGAAAAGTAATCGGATGGGCCTTGAGCGATGGTCTGAAAGCTGCGGATACGAGCGTAGCAGCTTGGCGTATGGCTCTCAAAAACAGGCGTATAGAGGGTGAACTTCTATTTCATTCTAATCGTGGTGTCCAGTACGCCTGCACTGAATTTCGGGATCAGTTAAAAGGCTTGCCTGTCGTGCAAAGTATGAGTCGCAAAGGCAACTGCTGGGACAATGCAGTAGCTGAGAGCTTTTTCAAAACATTCAAAAGCGAATTGGTGAACCATACTGACTTTCCAACACGGGCCGCAGCCCGGTTGGCCACCTTCGAGTATATTGAAGGCTGGTACAATCGTCGGCGGAGACATTCAAGCCTGAAGTATCAGACTCCTGCTCAACAGGAATCTTATTTTTACACCTCTCAGATGGCTGCCTGAAAAAAATCTCCAGTATACTGTTGCCAGTCCACTTAAGCCATTGCCTCTCGCAGAGCCGCTGAAATGAACGTAGGCTTGTCCATTACATTGGTTAATCTAAATTCCTCGAACACATTCGTTTCTTCCGCCAGAAAGCGCAAAATTAGACCCGCTGGCAGATGCTTAAACAGATCGTTGAAGACCAGCCAAGAGGGCCGCTTTCTCTCCGTTAATACCCGCAGAAAGATGCGGTCATACACAGCGAAACGATCTAACTTGAATCGGTTGGCGCTGACGGGCAACTGGCCTAAAGCTAACTTGGTAGCGATGGCTTGACACTGCTTTTGAATAAAGCTAAAGGTGTACCCCGTGGAGGCCTTGGTGGCTCCACCAGCCGTGCCAATATGAACGATGGCCCCTTCACCCACTGGAAAGGCCGCATTCGTCATAGGGATTACGCCCGACTCGACGTGAGTTATTCGGTACTCGTTGAGCCCCAAATAAGTTTGAATGTACTTATCCAGCGCCTGGTCATATTGAGCGGGTTCTAACGTATCAGGTGAGAAACCTGTATACTCAACCAAGGCTTGGCAAGGACTGGTGGGTAGCACATAGACAAACCGACAGTCATTTTCTTGCTCGACTCGAAAATCCATCAACACGGGCTTTTCGACATCAAAGCTAGGTTGATCCGTTTCAATGAAGTAGCCCCTGAAGTGTTGAAGTAAGAGATGGGTATGGGTTGATTGGGCGGGATTTCGAAAGGCACTGTTAAATACGTAGGCCGCTTTATAGTTGTTTTTTGCCCCAACCACCGAGCCATCCGGATGGATGGAGACAATTTGGTCTTGCTTAAAAACTACATTAGGATGCTGCTCAATAAGTTGAAAGCAGTGCTCATAAAAGGCGATGCTAGTCAACATTTTATATTTATAGGGGCCGATGTCTACTTGCGCCGAAAAGTCCGGCGAATGAAACATAAGCTTGTCCCATTGGCTTTTTACGCATGCCTCAAAAGGACCTTCTTGGGCCTGCCAGAAGCACCAAGTTCGATCGTTCGTTTGCTTTAAGTCCTGATCAATCAGTAGAATATTCTTTTGGGCAAGGTTTTCCTCGGCAAGAAGATAGCAGAGTAGGCTTAGACCGGCAGCCCCAGCGCCAGCAATAATGTAATCGTAGTTTGTTTGATCCATATAGATGTGATTATATCTACTAGTACTTGTCCAATTTAATTATTAGAATAATCTGATTTATTCATAGGATTGACCTGCTCATACCATCGTTTGAGTTTATCTTCAGCCGTAGCCACCGTGAAACTCC
>NZ_VFIA01000089.1 GCF_014282275.1 Spirosoma utsteinense | reverse complement strand
ATGGTGTAGCTCAACACAGCGTCGGCGGAATACCTCATACTCTTTGGGTAAATATTTTGCTTTCATACAAGCAAAATACAAATATTACAGACCAGTACCCACCTCTATAATCCCATCTCCATGTCCTTCATTATGAAATCCCGACCGGCCCGTACCCTGTCAAGCCAGGAAAAAGCTGGTCTTGTTGCACGTGTATCACTACTGTGCTGGGACGTAGCTCATCCGCAGTTGAGTAGCATCAGAAACTGGCCAGCGACGTGGCGTCTTTTGCCCGGCTGGCCACGGACCTTAACTGGCCGAGGGTAAAACCATTGTGGTGACGGACCGGTCGAGCCAAATTATGTGGGTGAGCCATACCTTCAGCCGCCTGACGGGGTACGAGTCCTGCGAAATGTTGGGTAAAACGCCGGTGCTATTGCAGGGGCCGCTCACCAGCACAACCACGCGGGCATTGATTCGTGGGCGGCTGGCCCGCTGCGAAGCCGTTACGGTTACGCTCCAGAATTATCGGAAGGATCAAACGCCTTACTGGTGCCAAATAACTATTGATCCGCTGTCAGACCAACGGGGTGAATGCACGCACTTTATGGCCACTGAGGAGGAATGTCCTGACTTATCTCATTGAGCAGCTACGAACCAGTCAACTACCCACAGCGGCATAGGGATGTCTCAATCTTCCGAAGCCGAGCCCACTAAAAGTAGTGATTATTTCAACACAATTTTGCAAGCGTCACTTGCAAAATCTGTAATCGCTAACCTCCTTGTTTTAGGCCAATTGAGTTATTTCGAATGAAAAAAAGTAACTAACTGCCGGTTGACCTCTTGCTGGTCGAACGCCTTGTCATCATGAACTTCACCAAGCCACTCCAACATCTCCTGATGTTCTGGATGTCGCTCGTCGTTCACAATGTGTAGCATTTCGTAGAAACCAGGAATACCGCCACAGTCTTCGGGTGGGCAATTTAACTTGCCGCCTGTACAGATGGGGTACGTTATAGCTGAATCACTAGCGAGCCATTTCTCTACCATAAGAGTATGATCCCAACTGTCGCCAAAATCGTAGGTGTAATCAACCTTTTGGTTACTGTCAGTCAGGACGCTTTCAAGTGTAACCGTCGCTTCATCGATCAACTCTTCGCCAAAGTCGGCATCGAATTCATCCAGTGGCTGGCCAATTCGTATGCCTTGCACCGTAAATTCGTGAAGATGTGAGTTGGCCCATCCCATCACAATCTGAATAATCTCATGTAGCCCTTCGAATGTGATTGTCTTCTCCACTAGCACCCGTCGCCAGATTGCTGGCTTTGTACCACGCAGGGTAATTTTGAGTTGAATGATGTTGTCCATTAGAGTTAGGTTACAAACAAGGTAGATGTAGTTCTGGCGCGTTGAAGAGCTCGGCCAACACAATTGTGAAATTAATGGGCAATAGCTGTGCAATTTGTGCAAAACCTCCATCTCCTGAGCAAATAGCCGATAGGCCAGACTTGTCTTATCTAATCACTTTTCCTACCAACCGTTTGACCTGTTCTATTGCCTCAGTATAGGTTGGCACAACAGCATCTTGAGCGTAGGACATCCCATGAACAAAGGTATCATACTCCCTGGGGTACAAAGGGTCGTCTTCCAGAATCCCCAACATCTGGTCGAACTTCTCAAATAAGGTTAGCCCGCCAAGCCCATCGGCCCGGTGAGCATCCCGCTCGATGGTGAGCTTGACCAATCGGGCAAAGTTTGGGCTGGCCAGAGCCTGATTCCCCAGTTTCGCCAAGTCGTGGAGGTGTCGGACCACATCTGGTTGTTGGTCGTCAACACCCCGTACCCGTGACGGAATTCGCCAGGCGATGGCACTAAGTTTATCGGCCGCATTTTCGACCGGGTCAATGCAGGTGATCTGAGTTACTTCGGGTGCCTGACGAGCTATGTCGTTGACAAACGAAGACACGGGTAACAACATACCCGGTAGCAACAGATCGGACAAGGTAAACTCAAGCTTGATATGAGGCCGTAACGGTTCCGATGGGCCGAATACAGTTGGGTAAGCCAGATAAATCATAATATGGCGATTTCCGTCGCGACCATCAACGTGCAGCACCTCGAAGGCCTGCCCCAGCAAATCGACCAAATAGTGTTTGAAGTCGGATAGAGATTTGCGGGTCTTGGAAGCACTTTCCCCTTTGAGAGTGGGCGAAACGATGCGGAAATCGATGTCTTCCGAAAAGCGTTCGATGAGCTTGTGCGCCTTCGAGAGCGATGTGCCGCCGGTAAAGACGAGAGTAAAGTCGGCGTGAGAATTTTGAACCAGTAAGCCAATGGCATGGGTAACATACCAGTCTTTCTCGACGAATGCTTCCTGGATACCCATAGACAAAGCCACTTCTTCAAGCACGTCTCGGCCAGGTGCAAACGGAGACAACTCAGCTTGATTAATGGACATGCTCATAACGTATGTACGCACCTTTGTAGCCAATCTTTCGGCTAACCCGGCTTTTGACGCCGATCAGGCGACCGGTGGGAACCTGCATCGAGCGGCCTTCCTGGTAGGCCACATCGGCTGTGGTAGGAGCGATTTTCACCTTCAGCCGCTTCATGGCTTCTTTGCCCAGGTTAGGTAGCGTGGAGATAGGAACCATCTCGCCCGTTAGGGTTGATACCTTGGTTTTGGCATAAAGTCCATAGCCGATGCGGACGACCTTGCCTTTAGTCGCCAGCTTTCTCAGGACGCGGCCTACCTGATCGTACTCACCCAGATCTTTGAAGTCGTCACGCAGGAAGACGTTTGCTTTCTTACGACTTATTCGCTTAGATACTTTACTTTCTAAAGTCAGCTCTTTTTGCATTGTCTGATAGCATGTTACGAAACAAACATACGACACATATATAGTGCAAACATACGACATTTTGTCTAAGTTCATACCCAGCCACGTATGGATCGAATCATCCTTTCGCTAACTTACTTATCCTTTGACCTATTCATAAAGCTATGACCCCCGTAGCCCTCTTTGTCCGCGTCTCCACGAAAGAGCAAGATTATGCCCGGCAGGTGGCTGACCTGACGGCTCATACCGAGCGGCAAGGCTATGAAATTGTCCACATTATTCACGAGACCGGCAGCGCAACCAAGCGTAGCAATGTGGACCGACCAGAACTCGACAAATTGTTAGACTTGTGTCGTAGGAAACTCATCCGCAAGGTACTAGTCACGGAATTCTCCCGATTGGGCCGACGGCGTAGTGAAACTCCGGCTCTTATGGAGGCCATTACTCAAGCAGGTGTGTCCATCTATGCTCACAATTTAGGGTTGGAGACGCTCCTGGCTAATGGGAAGCGGAACCCGGTGGCCAGCATTGTCATCGCCGTGATGATCGAGCCGGGTGGATTTCTATGGTCTATGCAAGGGAAAGGGAATAAAATTTGTCATATTTTTCTCCTCGCTTCACCACTGCATACACTCGATGAATCAACTTGTTGCGAACCGCATTAATCACCGACATCTTACTCTTGCCTTCGCCCACCTTGCGTTGATAGTAATCCCGCAGTTCACCTTTGACCCGAATGGCTGATATAGCGCCCAAATGAAACAAGCTCTTGAGACGTTTGCGGGCGTGCTGGCTAACGCCAGGGCGACTTCGAATACTGGTGCCGGATTTGTATTCAAAAGGAGCGACTCCAGCATGACAAGCCATCTGTTTGGGGTCAGTAATTGTCTTTAATTCATTAGTGGCTATGACTACCTCAGTGGCGGTAGCTACGCCAACACCTGGGACAGAGGTAATTAGACTAAAAAGCTCTTTGAGTTGGCAGTCTCCCTCGATGAGTTTGTCAATCGCTTTGTCGATTGCTTTACGATCCTTTTCCAAAGCCGCCAGAGAGGCTTTACAGCTTTTCAGTAGCTGTTTTTGTAAAGTAGAGTTGACAAAGCTTTGTTGTTCTGTCAAAGGATTGGCTAACTGATTGTAAACCTGAATTAATCGTTGGCGAGCGGCACTTAGGAAAGCTAATTGTTGAATAACAGGGCGAGGAGGTTGCCATAACCGCATTCGATCCCGGAACCGAAAAGCGTACTCAGCAATTCGTTGTGCATCAATGGTGTCAGTTTTACCGCGTTGTAGACCGCCTGCTCTCTTGATCTGTAAACTGCCTTCTAACCAAATAGGTAATTTGAGTCGATACAGGAAATCCAACAGATGTGCGTTGTACAGTCCCGTGTGTTCCATGCAAAAGATCACCTGTTTGTTATTCCAGTCAGGTAAGCCTTTTAACAAACGAAGTACAGTTTTAATACCCGCTACTGAATTAGCTGAATGGGTCTGCAATACAATACTTTTTCCGTTGAAGACTGCCCAGTCAAGGGTGCCTTTGGCGATGTCAACACCAACGAAGTACTGAAAGTCCATGGTAAATCGTAATTTAGGGTTGAAGATGATTTCCCTTGCCTTGTTGTTCGATACCTTGCTACTGGGCCCCAACGCCCTCATTTCTATGCGAACCTTGGCAAGTAGTAACAGAGCGGGTCCTGAATCCACCCATTGGTCGTTAGCCTGGCCGGTATGCCATAGGGAAGCCCGCTCTGTATTTCTCTCCAGTAAGCTACCTAAATCTTGGAATCTTACCACACCACAAACCTAAAGGCCGGAGCCATCGACGCGATGGAAACTGAACGTCTTTCAGAACGCATTCTGTCGGGGCTGGATCAGGCCCGTCGAAATGGGACACGGCTTGGCAGGCCCCCCGGCACCAAAAAAGCGAAGGAAGAACTCGTGGCTGCTTATCCGGGTGTGGCCAAAGACCTCAAGAATGGATTGAGCATTCGTCAGACAGCCGTGATTCGCAAAGTCTCGACGGACACGGTTCAACGGGTGAAACGAGCCATGGCCAAACCTAATACTACGATCACATTGTCAACCCTAATGGGGAAATAGCCATCTATTTTTCTGTTTGATCTATGGCTAAACGGACTCACGTACATCTGCCCGATTGCTGGATTTTTGATCGGGCCGTCATCAAATGGCAACGCAAGACCTTTGTCATTGTCGGCATTATGGATTTGCGAAGTCGAAAACTACTGGCCTGGGAATTACTTCGTCCCCTGAAACCCAAGCCTACAGCTGCCGTTTTGGAGAAAGCACATCTGATGTATGGCCACCCACCCGCTTTAGTAGTAGGCATTGACAAAGTCTTTAAGAGTCCTGACGTACAGGCTACGTGCAATCAAGCGGAAATCCAACCCGTTGACATTCGGCATGGCAAAGTGTCCATCAGTATTTTTATCCGGAGTGTTTGGCGCAGCTTGGAGTGGGAAGGCCTGAGTTGGCGCGAACTACCCGATGAGCCAACCTTTCGTCAGGTGGTTAACGACTGGATCGTTTTTTACAATAGTGATCGTCCTCATCAGGCCCTGGGCTACGCTGTACCCGATGAAGAGTGGCGCACCGTCAGGTACAAAATAGACCAGTAACTGAGAGCATCAAAAAGTGTGGGGCAATCCGGGTCAAGCTGCCATTGGAACAGCTACGATAGCTGGTGGCCGGAAGCCGGGGAAACGGACTCGGAAACAATCATCCCACTCCTCGTTCAAGACCTTTGTGCGAGCCTGTAGCAGCAGATGCGCTCCTTTTTTGCTCCATTGCATCTGCTGATGCTTCACAAACCGTTTGGCAATCACCTGGTTGACAGTTGACTCCACGAACCCCGTTGAGACCCGTTCGCCATAGCGGTGTCGTTCCGAGTAATCGACGATAGAAGCTGAATTCTGGCGCACATACGTTTCGAAATCACTCAGATAATTCGTCAATACTTTCAGCTTATCGTATTTGCGGACAATTAACTTGTCAGCCCCGTGATTGATCAGAGGCCCATCCAGACCATCAATCTTTTCTAAAGCACGTTCAGCATTGCCATGCCACAGATGCCATTTTATGCTGGTCAGCGTTTCCGAAACTTCCTTTCCACGTAGCTCATCTACTTTACTTAAGCCCAGTGCATACTGATGAAGTACAGTAATTCGCATCGTCAGATGAAACCAGTCCAGAATGTGGGTCGATTCGGGGTTCAAATAAGCGGTCAAAGAGCGAAGCGCCGGCGCGCCATCGGTAAAAAACTCAACCGATTGATTCGCTTGTAGCCCTTGTGATCGGAGTACTTCGAACACCCGCCGTCGAGATTGGGCATCGTAATCCTGCACAAAACCGAAGCACTTCGCCGGTTTTTCGTCAGGAATGCTCTTACCTGTAATGACCTCAAAACAGGCTTTTCTGTGCCAATGGCGAACGTATCCACCATCAATACCTATCACTAAAGGGCGGTCAGGGCGTGGCAGAGCCTCCCGTTCCAATTGAGAACCACCATTGAAGAAGGTCGCTTCGGGAGGCAGTTGTTTTTCTTGCTCTTCGACTACGCTGTGGAGATGGTGTTGGATCGTGGTAGCATTAAGTTTCTCATCGACGGGTAGCACCTCTTTGAGTAAGTCAGCGGGTTTCTGGTAAGGAATCAGGCTTGCCCACTTGGTTTCCAAATACAGCCGCTCCGGGGTTACATGTTGGCCAAGGAGATTGTTGAGGGGGCTAAACGTTTTGGCTGCTGTCTCTTCTGGAGGGTGATAGAAGCGGGGGACATCGACCTTCATATCGCCGAATAAGGTTTTTAACCGGATTGGGTAGGAGCCTTTCTTGCGTAGGCCAACGGGTGTGTGCATCTGAGCATACTGGGCAATTTGCGTAACAATCAACTTTTGCTGGATTGTTTTGAGCAAAGCTTTGGACTCGGCCAGCGTCAGGCCCAGATTTTCTAACGTTAATTCATCTCGGTTAAGCGTGAAGATATCTTCGGTGATTGGCTCCTGCTCGTCCGACAGGTAAGCCACTATTTGCAGTTTGACGTTCATGGTAAAAAGGAGAAGAATCAAAGGAGTGCTTTCACTTTACGGACGGTGTTGATTGACACCTCACACAGTTTAGCGGTTTTTCGCACACTAAGGCCCGCGCGTAGGTTGCGGGTCACCGAACCATACTTTTTAAGAAAAGTCGCTCTCTCTTCCATCGCCCCATCGGGTCGGCCAATTTTCTTGCCTTGCCGACGGGCCTCTTCCATTCCTGATAGAATCCGTTCGCGGTTGCGACTACCAAAGCGGGCCAGATATCAAATAGCCCGCTTCAAGTCAACCGAAAAGGTGCAAACCAGCGTTAAAATAGTCTTTTTTAACAACTAAAATCATACGTTTTCATTTGACTACAGGACAAAGCAAAAGGAACGTTTACACTTGTCTATCAACGTTTTATATTCCTATTTGATATCTGGCCCGCTTTGGTAGTTGCAACCCAAGTACGGCTCTTTTTATGAGCACTTGCCGGTTGTCGAGGCCCGATCGTTAAGTCGTAAACTGGTGTTTCATTTTACGCCTAAACACGGTTCTTGGCTCAACATGGCCGAAATTGAGTTCTCCGCTTTAGCCCGCCAATGCTTAAACCGGCGCATTGGTAGCCTGGACGAATTGGCTCATCAAGTCGAGTTGTGGAGAGAGCATAAAAAAGCCTGGGGTGGAGCAACGATTTTCGTACTTTAGGGTAAGCCTGTTGTCACCCCATGAAAAAGACAAAACGGCCGACACCTGAACCTGTTCCGGCTAA
>NZ_VFIA01000088.1 GCF_014282275.1 Spirosoma utsteinense | reverse complement strand
ACGAGCATACAGTATCTTCTTCGGCCAGTTGGCTGTATCTGGCCAATAGCCAGATCATGTTACAACGAATCGAGACTTATTGCCAAATATGATTTCCCAACATGTTCTAAAAAAGCGATTGCGTCATCGAATGTAATATTTTCTGGTAAAATTAGTTTTTTGATTTTACCTTGTAATTCATCTTCATATTCCCTCCAATTGTTAGAAAAATGAGACTTTAACTTATATAAAATATTCTCTACAGATGAAGCAAAAACATTTTCCCATTGCATTTGTCTTAGCGTAGCTACCATACCTAGTAATGGATATAGAGATTTTATAAGTTCTATGCTATACTTTTGTCCATAGTAAAACCCATAGGTTTTCATAAAATTATTAAACTGTTGTTGTGTTAATTTAATATCATGCTCTTTTTTAATTAGTATCATTTGTCCGTATTCTTGTTCAAGGCCAGTAATGGTACCACCAACGGGTTGTTGCCTAGACGCGCTTCCAGTTATTTTAGATGTATGGTTAATAATTTCTGAAACAGAAATATACTTAGAGTCGTTTTCTTTGAGGAAATTAATTAGAGAATTACTAAAGGGACTTCCTTTGCCTTTAATACCGTCAGACACCTTTTCCTCTCTTCCAGATGATAGATACCAACGCGATTTTGATTTATCAAGTTTTTCGTAGAAAGAACTAGCAATATCTACTGATCTAGTTTTTGTCAGAAAAGTGCCAGAAAAACAAGAGTCAGAAACGAGAAATATATGCTTAGCATTAATATCTTCAATTTTGTCTTTTATTGTGGAGTTAGGGATATAATCGCTTTCAGATAATGCTGCATCTACAGGCACCCAGTATCCTTTTTTAGTGTGAGGATTCATTGATCCATGCCCTGCGAAATATATTATTAAATTATCTTCTTTGTCCGTGATAAGACTTATTTCACTTAATTTATCGATTATGTTCTTTCTTGTAGCTGCTTCGTCAAATAATGGATCTAATATCAATTGAAAATTATATTTCTCTGTCAATACATTTATTAAGTTTTGACAGTCGAAAATAGAATTACCTAGAACAGCGTGTGTAGTCTCCTCATATTTATCAATTCCAATGACAAATAAATAATTAATTCTCTCTTTCAAATTAAACACAGCCATACTATTTATTTGTAGTTGATTCGACGATTGCGATTTCCTCTTCTGTCAACCTATAAAATCTGTAAACCATTCGGTCAATCTCTGCTTCTAATACGGAGGTATCAGCGGTTGAGTTGGTAGATTTTAACGTTAGAATTTGATTTACTACACTCTCCAAAAGCGATTGTTCTTCTTGGATTATAGATGGGATTGGAACTTGTCTCATATAAATTCCTTGTAGGGTCAAAGCTCCACCTTGTATTTTAGGAGTGATTTGGTTTAAGAAGAACCAAACCACTTTTGCATTAATAATGCCTAACAGAAACAGGTTAGCATCTGGTATTACAAAAAGTGTTTTGTTTGGATATATGCCCGCATAGTCATAACTAAAAGCTTGGTAAGTCGATATTTCTTGGAAGAATATTTTGGGCTTTTGGAATTCGCTATAATAATCAACGGCATCTTGTATTTCATACCACGCGTAAGAGCCTTTTTTTCTGCCTTTCCATTCGCCTTTCCAATCTTTCGGGCAAGGTATCAATCGCTCTTTAAATTGTTCTAAATACTTTAGTATAGATGGGTATTCGTTTATAGAGATACCGCGGCGTGTAAATATTAAGTACTTGTCTGTCTTAGGCATCTGATATCGCTTTATATCCCGTCCTCCGAGGAATGGCTTAATAATTTCACTATTGCGAGCGTCTTCAGCTATTAACTTGTTTTTCGTATCGATATCAATTATAAAGGCTTCGTTAAATCCTGTCTTAATGCCATAATACATTTTGCCGTCTATGTACTTGCCGAGGGTCATGCCTGTTGTTCGCAGTTTGGCCATAAGTTGTTGAGTGGCAAAGTCGGTTAATAACCAACCCTCATCTTGCAAGCTCTCGTTCCTTAAATCTAAACTTTCAGATTCAATGTAATCTGACAGCCCATTTATGAATTTTAATGTTTGAATCTGAATAAATTTAAATTTTACAGGGTGGATACTATTTCTGATACTTAGAATACTTGGATACGTAGTCGCTTCCTCGAAGACAGGTAAATCACCAAAATCGGCAATTTGTTGAATGGATAACGTTTTTAGCCATTTGCGTAAATTGATGCCATAACCGGCTCTCATCCATTTGTTCGGTATGATAAAAGTGAACTGACCATCAGGTCGTAGAATCCGTAAGCCATGCTCAACAAACATGACGTATAAATCAGCTGTACCCGCGTACGTTTTCGGAAAGTCCTTTTTCAACAGAGTCTTTGATTCGCCTAACTCTTCTTGCCGGATATAGGGCGGGTTACCGATAATCGCATCGAACCCTACAAAGTCCCCTTTTTCGTTCAGGACTTCGGGAAACTCGAACCGCCATTCAAACGAGTTACGGTACAAGGCGTTATTCTCAATATCAGCAATTTCATTTCCCGCCTGTTCAATTAGTTTTTCGTACCGCTTTTTTTCAGATTCAATCACTTTTGGGTCTTTAATGCTGTCGAAAATGCTAAGTTCGCTATCTAATAAAATACGTTCACCTCGAAGTTTAGCTAACTTTTTTCGGCGTGGATCACGATTGTAGACGGTTTCGCGGAATTGGCTTTTTATCTCGTTGATGAAGCGTTGTAGCTCTGCTTTAGCATCTTTGGTCTTTGCTTCTTTGTAGGCCGTTACAGCGTCTTTGTAGGTGCGTAGACTGAATCTCTGCTTTTTGAATACATCGCTCAGGTCTTCTGTCAGATTGAACTTGCTGAGCAGGCTGTTTCCCTGCTTGATGTTTATGTCGATGTTTGGCAAAGTTTCCAGTTCGGTAAAGACAGACTCATCGGTATAGTAAGCGTTTTTGAGCAACTCAATCCAGAGCCGTAACCGGCAAATCTTGACCGAGTTGGGGTTTATGTCTACACCGAAGAGGCAGTTTTCGATAATGGTCTGCTTTTCGTGGAACAGCGTCTTTTGTACCCGTTGGCGTTCAGCAGTTGGTTTACCCGTTGCTTGTAACACGTACTGAAACGGGGTTTCGTCCTCATCCTGTACAATCAGTTCATCGTTCAGGATACTTATGGTATAATCCTTTATCCGCTTACCGTTTGCATCCTGAAAGATGCCCAGGTCAGACTTTACGGCAATCAGTTCATTCAGGGCTGATACCAGAAAGTGACCCGATCCTACGGCGGGGTCGCAGATTCGGATCTCGTTGATGAGCGTGTTGGCTTCTGCCCGATCAAGGTCTTTGTTTTCGAGGTCGGCAAAGTCCTTGCAATCCCAGCGTTTAACATCGTTGAATTTCTGGACTACTGCTTTACGGATGGTTTCCCGGCACATATACTCAGTAATGAAACCGGGCGTATAGAACGAACCGTCTTTATAGCCGTTAATCTTCTCAAAGATCAATCCTAGAACACTAGCATTGATTAGCGTCCGGTTCTTCTCCTGAATCACTTCCCGGCTCTCTGATGCAAAATCGTAGGCGTCCAGGAAGGCGAACAGGTAAGCCAGTGTACTAACCTCTTTCGTGTTTTTATAGATTGAGTTATCGCTTAATACGCTGTTGCGTAGTATTGGCAGCTTCAGTCCATTGTCGAGCTGGTTAACGCCTATACTGTCGTTTTCTAACTCCGTTGTCTCAAACAGCGAACTGTTCAGGTAGGGCACCCGGCCAAACTTGGCCTGAATTGATGCCTGTCGTTCGGACGGTTTACGGGCTAACACCCGAAAGAATAGTTTATTAAGTTCGTCAAAATCGGGTATCTTATCCCGGTTCAGAAAGGTATAGTCTTTGTTGCCACCATGATAATTAACCAGCTGTGACTCCAGCAACTTCAGAAAGAGAATCCGGTTAACCCACGTGATACACAATTCCAGCCCTACACTGAACAGTTGGTCTTCGGTGGTTGCTCCGTACTGGCTCCGGTCGTGAAGCTGATAAAGCTTGCCCGATGAGTCCAGTTCAATTATGGCCATTTCGAGTAATGACCCTTCATCCCGCTTGCTCGCTTCTTTGCGCCTAATCACTTTCTTACCCCCCTCTTTGACCTCTTCCAGACCGATAAGGTGTAGGAGTTCAGAATAAAATTTAGGGTTTAGTCGGTTGCTATCGGTAGCCGGTGGCAACTTCAGCAGGTGCGTAGGTGATAGTATTTTGTAGAGCGATAGTAATGCCTTGTCGTTTAGTTTATCCTCATCGGCTACTATTTTCTGGTAGTCCCTTATGTCAAAATATGTAAAGGGTATTTCGTCGGTGAGTTCAGTTAGAAAGGGTTTTACGATCTCATTATAGAACAGGTCATTGTTGCGGCTAACCTTTTGCCCCGATGCCCATGCTTTGTATTCTTTGAACAGGTGCGCGTTACGGTAGAACAGTCGGTCAATCAAAGCCGCGTCAAAGATGAACCACTCAAACACGTTGGTAATGACACAATGTCGAATGTCGCTGTTTTGGGAGCGTTGCCGTTCTTGAAAGTAGTACAGCAACAGTTCATGAAAGGCTTTGACATTGAGGTTTTGCCGGGTTATCATTTCCCCTTTGTTAGCCGGACGCTTTACCTCAAAGAGTACCCCGGCCTGAGTCGTGGCATCTTTGCCTAAGTGAATGACAAAATCTGTTTTGCCTTTTGGCGCTACTACATGAGCATCCCGGTAGTAGACTTCTTTCAAGAAGTCCATCAAATGATCTTTTACGTTTTCCTCGCTTTCCTTCTCGTTGATGAGGGGTAAAAGCTTTAGGTAACTGGTTTTGAATCGCTCAATCTGTTCACGGGTAGCGGGTTGGAGCCGATAGGCTTTGTCGAGGGATTCGGTGGGGGTACGGGCCGTAAGAAACATCTGTGTATCTTTAAGAACAGCAAGTAACGAACCGTTTGACAGCCTAACAAATGAATCAGGGTAAATAGAATAATGAGTTATGATGCTACCATTTAATTACCCGTATGGCATCTTCTTTAAAGATTTAGGTTAATAATAAGACATGTTACACCTTATCATGGGACGAATTCCAACCTTTCGGAGCAATTTTAACGATCTGAGAAAACTTACCTTAGCCAATCTCAAACAGCTTGGTTATGTGGTTAGCCGGAGTAGGTGTTCAGGTTCAGTCAGATGGACCCGTAACGGGGAAACAATAGGGACAATTAGCGTTACTGTTGATTTACTGTGGGACAACTGCGTTGAGTTGGAATACACCTATAATAGCGAAGAGCAGATGAAGTACAAAATAGAATTGGTACAACTGCCGAGCAACTTAGGAAAGGGCAACGTATGGTACTTTGTTTGCCCCCTGACAGGTAAACGTTGCCGGACACTGTACCAGGTCGGTAGATATTTTGTGTCCCGTAAAGCACTTCAGGGAGCACTATACGAAAGTCAGACGTATTCAAAACAATACCGTCAGATAGCAAGGGTGTGCGGCCCTTATTACAAACTAAGGGAGGCCCTGGAGAAACTTGATAAGCCGTACGCCAAAATGTTTTACCGGGGTAAGCCTACACCTATAGCTCGAAGAGTGTTCAAATGGCAACGACTTAACGGCATCTATAACAGTGGGGGAACATTGCGCATAGACAAATATCTGTAAGGTCCTCCTTTATAAGTTAGAGTTGAGACCACATCTTAATAAAGACTGCTACGATAATGGCTAAATCAAAAAAAATACACTAAGCCGAAAGGGTTAAATAAGAATCTTGTTATAATCAACTATCTCGTGGACAATGCCAAACATAATTCCCCAACACGTTTTAAATGTATACTACAGCCAGAACTGACTTATATTATTTGTTGGGTAAACATTTCTTGGTAAAATTTTTGCGCTAAGTCAAATTCTTTAAAATCTACAAAGTATCCAACTCCTTCAGCGAACGGCATATTTTCAATGGCATGTTTAGCAAGTAGAAATTCTAAAATTGATTTATGTGCAAACTTATATCTACCGAAACTATCTCTATTTAGCAGTGATCTACCTTTTAATTCTAACTCTGATAAACTTATTGAGAAGTCACTTGCTAACAGAGATAAATCTTCAACGTATATAAATAAACCATTTCTATTAATTCTATTGTTAAAAATATTTAATGCAACTACTTTTGAGAATAAATCCATATCCTTTATGAATTTATCCCTTCTCTCTAATGAAGTTCTGTATGCTTCTCGCATTATCCATTTCTCAATTAACTTTGCGTATACATCGACCGAGGTTAAATATATACTTTTGTATTTCAATTGCTTAAGATTCGAAACATTGAATGGTACGATCAAATCATCAATATAACTTAGTAGCATTGGTCTAACAATTAAATTAGGCGATAATTTCACTAATTTTTTTGCCTGCCTTCTTTTAATCCAATTAAATATGTTCCAGCTTGGGTATTTTTTTCTTAAATACATTTTGACATCTTTATCGTCGAAAGGTGATAAATACATTTTTTTAAAATAGTGGCTAGTATCGTGATTTAGGCTATATCTATAGACACCCGTTCGGTGAGGTTCTTCCTTCTCACTAGGAAAAAATTGAGTTCTACTTGTTAAAACTATGGCTCTAAAGCCGCGTGTTTGACGAAGTATATCCTGTAATCTTTCTTCATAATCTAAACCTGCTTTAGGATCTTCATCAAAAGCATCTAGAAAAAGTAATGTATTTTTTTGCTGATTAGAATCAATTTTCTGCCATTCATTATCAGCTTGAGGGTTCCCTAGCGGAACGAGTAAAATTTTGTATTTTTTGAAAAATCTTCTCTGGTATCTTATGAATAAGTTTATTAGAAATGTTGATTTACCCATGCCAGAATCAGCTAAAAGTAAATAATACCTATGTGCTTCTGAATCATCAATAAATGCCCGTTTTAGGAAAAAAGACATCATATTTTCTTTAGCTGTCGAAGCATATGCATAGCTTGGCTCATGCTCATCCCCCGGGGATATATTTTGAAATTTTGTTAAAATATAATTTTGCCTAGCCTCTTTTACAACTATTTTTTCTATTAACGGAAATAAATCTACCTGTGCTCTTCTAGTTTCAATCCATAAAAGTATATTTCTAATTATTTTCACACCTAAAGGGATTACTCCACTGCAAAATATTAGGAGTAAAGTAATTTTAATTAATTTTGTAGAAACTTCATACTTGTAAATGTGTAACCATTCTTTTATGGAATCACTTATGAGGTCAATTAGATTTTCCATTTTATCTTTAAATAGACACTGTAGGAGAAGTTGTAAAGATTTATATTCACTTTTTTAATGACTCTTTCCAATCATTTATCTTCTTTTTAGTATACTGCTCAAGCCTTCCATCAGGCTCTAATTGTGTTCTGACCTTCAGTAAACCCCATTTGCTCAAGTGCCGGTACGAAACCGGTTAGAACACTAAAAAGCTTTTCTACCTTAATCTTAAAATCTAATATGTTGACGTTTGATTGTATTAGCTTTTGCACTGCCGAATTAACATTGACTAATGCTTCGGCTTCTTGTGGAAAATCAATTCAAATAAAGGTACTTCCATAGCATCTGCTATTTCTTATAACTGCCTTATACTAAATCAAATTCAATAAGTCGTATCTTTGGTTATGGATTACGCTACTAAAATCAGCCAGACCGTTGACGAACTGCAACAGCTTGAAAAACAGCAGACTAATGTC
>NZ_VFIA01000087.1 GCF_014282275.1 Spirosoma utsteinense | reverse complement strand
TTGCTGTAAGGCAACACATCGACGACGCAGGATTTCATATTCGATTTGCTTGTAGCTTGCCATAGTAATTACAAGTTACAATTATTACGACTCTACTCACGCATCAATAATCGCTGTACGGTAAACAAACAATACAAGATACTCGTAACATATTTCGTATTGTTTGTTTCTGGACGTTGTATTGACGCATACCCCATTACACAAACGGTCTAATGGACTTTTGACCTTCTTTATACGTTGTCAATGACGTGTAGGTAGCGCCTTGTCGTCTTTATCTCGTTGTGGCCGAGCAGTTCCTGAATAAACTTGATGTCGGTGCCATCCTCAAGCAAATGAGTGGCATAGCTCTGCCGCCCACTTTGGCCATATATAACCTGCGCAAACAGCATGGTAAATACACCGGCGGCCAGCCCCGCAGTCAGACCAACGAGATTGATCGTGCTGAGCGACCAGTTGCGAATCAGATTCCGCCAGGCGATTTTGAGGTAGTTGGTTGGCCTGTCTATGTAGAGCCGCAACCGGTTGCGGCTTTATTATGGTAGTAAAAAATCCGGAGTATGAGCCATCCGGTTGTGGAGACGCGAAGGCCGGGGCGCCGATGCGCTCGCGTCTCTACTCGCTTCGTAACGATTTGACGGGGTTCATCAGGGCGGCTTTTATGCTTTGGAAGCTGACCGTTGCCAGGGCGATCAGGATGGCCGACAGACCGACGCCAATGAATACCCAGGGGCTTATCTCGATTCGGTACGAATAGTTATTCAGCCACGTTCGCATACCGAACCAGGCCAGCGGCACCGAAATGCACAGGGCAATCAGCACCAACTTGACAAAGCCACGGGATAACATCAGGACAATACCGGGTATGCTGGCACCCATCACTTTCCGGATACCGATCTCCTTGGTCCGCTGCTCGACCATCAGCAGGGCAATGGCAAACAAACCGATACACGACAGCAAGATAGCAATGCCCGATGCCAGACTCAATATCTGCGAAAGCTGCTCTTCATTCTGATACCAGGCGTCGACGTTTTCGTCCAGAAACGAGCCCATGAACTCCGATTGAGGGGCTACCTCGGCCCAAATCTTCTGGAGCTTCTCCATCGAGCCAGAGAGGCTTTGTGGCGATACCCGGACAAAGACATAGTGAATGGGTTCAGAGCCTGACAAATACATAGTTATCGGGTTGGCTTTGTCGGCTACTGAATACAGTCGGAAATCGGGCACGACACCGATGATCTGCGATTTGGTGCCGGTCGGGTCTTCATCATCGCCGAGTAACATACCGACCGGATTCGTCACGCCCATCATTTTGGCCATACTTTGCGTAACAATTACCCGGTTGGTCGAATCGCTGGCATAGGCCTGATTAAAATCGCGCCCGGCCAACAGCTTGATTTTGAGTGTTTTGAGGTAGTCAAAATCGACCAGCAACACATCGGTTGAGATTTTCTTGCCTTTGTTGGTGTACCCGACTGTCGATCTTGAGCTAACGCGATCTTTGCCTTTACCCAGGTTGACGCCGGTTCCCGTCAGGGACAGCACCGTCGGGTCATTGGCCAGCTTATTCCGTAGTCGCTGCAGCACCTGCCGACCGTTGATCTGTGTGCCCACCGGAATACTGATCACCTGCTCTTTGTCGAAACCAAGCGGGCTCTGGCGCAAATGGCCCACCTGCTGGAAAGCAATGACGGTGCAGCAAACCAGCAGGCAGGAGAGTGTAAACTGGGTAACGATGAGCGCGTTGCGCAACACCCCCGGCCGCTTTGTTGTCACTTTCCCCTTGAGCACGTCGACCGTATTGAACCTGGCCATTTGCCAGGCCGGATACCCACCCGCCACCAGTGTAACCAGCACGATGACAAACCCGCAGAGGGCTATGAACCCCGGCTGGAGCGCATAGGCCAGTTCGAGTTTGGCACCAAACTGGGCGTTGAAGGCAGGCATGAGCAGGTAAGCCAGCACGGTGCCGAACAGAAATCCCACGAAGCAAATCAACCCCGATTCGCTCCAGATCTGGATGAACAAACTACTTTTGAGCGCACCCAGCGATTTGCGAACGCCTATTTCCCTGGCCCTTGTGAATGATCGGGCAATACTCAGGTTGATAAAATTGATGCAGGCAATGGCCAGAATGAAAAAAGCCATGCCCATCAGCACGTAGATCACCGCCATGGGCGTGCCTTTGCTGTCGCTTAAATCCCGGTTGAAGTGGATATTGGCCAGCTTCTGTAGCCGTATAGCAAACAAATCACCGCGTGAATCGGGTTGGGCCTTTTTCTTCTTGAGTTCTTCGATAAACGCTTGAAAATACTTCTGCGCAAAAGGCTTCAAGCGATCTTCAAAGGTGGCCTGCTCTACCTCAGCCGGCAATTTCACGTATACGGCATGTGAATTATCGCCCCAGTTGTCTTTGCTGTTCTGGTAGTTTGGGGAATTCTCAATGCGAGCCAGGGCATCGAATCGAACCGACGAGTTGTCGGGGACATCGGCAGCAACGCCCGTCACGACATAGTCTTTCTGATTGCCGTCATTACCCATACGCAGCCGTTTGCCTACTGGGTTTGAGGTTCCGAACAGGTCCTTCGCCATGTTCTCACTGATCACAATACTCCCCAACTCGCGCAGGGCTGTTTCCCGATTTCCGGCCAGGAGCGGAAACGAAAAGATGCTTAGAAATTTGGGGTCCGTGAAGTTGATCAATTTGTCGAAATACTTGCCGTTGGCTTCGACCAGACTTTTTCGGCCGACCATAACGCGTGCGGCTTCCAGCTCGGGAAAGTCGGCGCTGAGGGCGGGCGAGAGTGGGAGTGGCATCGTTCCACTTTTAACCGGGTTTTCGGGGTCATTGGCGAATAGATACGTCTGGAAAATTCGTTCGCCATCCTTATGAAACGAGTCAAATGTCAGGTGCAGATAAGCCGTCAGCAGCAGGAAGACGCAGATGCAGAAAGCCACACCCAGCCCAACTACATTGATAGCGGCATAGCCCCGTTTTCTCCAGAGGGTGCGGAAGGCGATTTTGAGATAGTTAGTTAGCATGTTTTGAGGGAGGAGAGGGAGGAAGGAAAGGAGGAGAGGAGGAAAGGAGGAAAGGAGGAAAGGGAGGAAAGGGAGGAGAGGGAGGAAAGGGAGGAGAGGGAGGAGAGGGAGGAGAGGGAGGAAAGGGAGGAAAGGGAGGTCCTTTCTCCTTCCTCCCTTTCCTCCCTCTCCTCCTTCATTCCGTTTTCAACGACTTCACCGGATTCATCAACGCGGCTTTTACGCTTTGTAAACTTACCGTCAGCAAGGCGATACCAATGGCGAGCATACCCGCCAGCAGGAACATCCACCAGGCCATATCGACCTTGTATTCGAAATGCTGCAACCAGCGGTTCATGGCCCACCACGCTACGGGCGAGGCAATGACGATAGCGATCAAGACCAGCTTTAAAAAATCTTTGGAAAGCAGCGTAACGATGCTCGCTACCGAAGCACCCAGCACCTTGCGAACGCCAATCTCTTTGGTACGCTGCTCGGTGGTGAACATGGCCAGCCCGAACAGGCCCAGACAGGCGATGAAAATAGCGAGGGCCGATGCGACGGTAAATACCTGCCCGTATTGCTGTTCGCTCTGGTACTGCTTGTTGTAATTGGCATCGACGAAGTAAAACTCGAACGGGTTGCCAGGGTAGCTGGCTTTGTAAAGCCGTTCCAGCTCGGCCAGCTTGGCCTGAATGTTGTCCGTTGTCAGTTGAATCGTTAAATCGCTGGTCGACCGGCGGGGCATGAAAATGACCGGGTCGATGGCTTTTTGCAGTCCCTGATGATGGTAGTCTTTCACGATACCCACGAGTTCGTAGGGTTGTCCCCAGTTGATGATTTTACCGACGGCCTGCTCAGCCGAAGCAAAGCCCAACTGTCGGGCTGCGGTTTCGTTGATCATCAGTTTGCCGCTTTTCTCCCAGCCTGTCTCCGCTTCGCGAATTGTGAAATTCCGGCCAGCAGCCAGCCCAATTTCGTAGGTTTTCAGGAAACGGTCGTCAATGATCCCCATCGAATAGCTTTTCTTCTCATCGCCGGGACGCGGGTTCTGTCTGGTAATACCGTTTGTGGTGAAGTTGTAGAAGTTGCCGGGTACAATGGTCGTTTGCGAGAAGCTTTTCACATACGGTAGTTGTGCGAGCTGGTCCTCCAGCCTGGTCGTTTTGGGTGCGAAAGGGCCATCCCCAATCTCGGGCCGCTTGACCACTACCCGCTGCGCCAGCCGAACGCCAAGGTCTTTGTTCTGCATAAATTGCAATTGCCGGTACAGCACCATTGTGGCGATGACTAGAGCCACCGACGCACTAAACTGGGCCACCACCAGCGTTTTGCGTAACCAGCCACCTTTACCGGCCTGATAAGCTCCCTTGAGGGTTTTGATCGGCTGAAAGGAGGTTAGCGTAAAGGCCACATACCCACCCGAGGCCACAGCCCCCACGACTAAAAGCGCCAATCCCCCCAGCCAGAACCCGTTGGCATTCAGCACATCCAGCGACAATTCTTTCTGTACAAAGGCATTGAACGAACGCTGCAAGGATGCGACCAGCACCATCGCCAGCCCGAAGCCAGCCATATTCAATAGCAACGACTCGCCCAGAAACTGCACGATCAGTTGCCCCGGTGCCGCCCCAATCACCTTCCGGATGCCCACTTCTTTGGCTCGTTTCAGCGCACCCGCCGTTGACAGGTTTACGTAGTTGAACCACGCAATCAACAGGATCAGACCGGCAATGCCGCTCAGCAGATACACAAATCCCAAACTGCCACTGGTAGGATACGTATCGCTTAAGGATGCTGCCAGGTGCATACTGGTGGCGGGCTGGACCAGAAACAGGGTTTCGTCTTCGGGGGTTACTTTCTTTTTATAGGCATTGATTTTAGCCGCCAATGCGGCTTCGTTAGCGGGTATGCCGGGGGCTTCTTCGGCCAGTTTCAGAAAGGTCGTCAGATACGAACCGTCGAAGCTGTCCAGACGCGCCCAGTCATTACCGTTGAGGTTGGCGGGATTGGCCAGCGTTACCAGCGAAAAGACCGCGTCGAAGATCAGGTCGGAGTTTCGGGGCATATCGGCATACACCGCCGAAACAGTGTAGAGCGTCTTGCCAAACTGGTTGTTCAGCGTCAGCGTCTGGCCCAGTGGTTTTTTATCGCCAAAATATTTCCGGGCCTGCGACTGCGACAGGGCTACGGTATTGGGTTGCACCAGAGCTGATGCCGCCGTTCCCTCGACAATAGGGAAGGTGAACAGTGTAAAAAAACTGGCGTCAGCATACGCCAGTTTATCTTCCCGAAATGACTGTGCCGCCTGGCCGTTGCTGCCGTTGGCAACACTGATGATGCCATTCGCCGAATGCTCGCCGACGCGGCAGAAGTCGTTTACTTCCGGGAACTCCTGTTTTGCCAGCGGACCCACTGCCGGAGCCATATCACTTACTATGTCACCCTCGCGGTTTTGGGCGAGCACCCGGAACAGCGTTGGCAGGTTTTGGTGAAACCCGTTGACGCTGCGTTCGTAAGCTACATACTCCAGAATGAGCACGAAAGCCGCAATACCCAGCGCCAGCCCGGTACTATTGATAAGCGAGAACACCCGGTTTTTCCGCAGTGTACGCAGGGTTATTTTCAGGTAGTTTAGAAACATAAGGCTGGTAGCTGGCAGGTAAACGGATAAATACTGTTGTGGCCGATGAATAGGGCTCAACTCTTGTGCCACATCCTGAAATAGCCAATTCAAGCGAATCCGGGTGCATTGACTACCAGGTTTTGTCCGTAAATGGACAGAAACTGTCCGCTAATAAACGAAAGCGTGAGCGTATCACGCAACTCGGGAGGCCATGTAGGGTCGGGGCATTATGGATTGGTATCCGGTTACTCAAATTAAGTAAGGTCGGCGAAGGGATTATGATACCTTTCGTCTATATATAATTCAAGTTGCGAGATAGGCCCACAAGGACTTACTAGTTGTAGTTACTGTATCCTGGACGGCCACGTCCGGGCGTAAATACAGCTCATTAACGCCCGGACGTGGCCGTCCAGGATACAGTAACTAGTTCACCGGTCAAAAAAGAAAGCTAATGAACCCAAATAAAGCATTGTGGGAAAAAGGGGACTTCACCCAAATTGCCGCAACCATGCGCGAAAGTGGTGCCGCACTGGTTGGACAGCTAGGCATTACGCAGGGACTTTCCGTCCTTGACCTCGGTTGTGGCGATGGTACCACGGCCATACCCGAGGCAAAGCTTGGTGCTACGGTTTTAGGCGTCGATATAGCCCGTAATCTCGTTGACGCGGGCAACAGACGGGCCAGCGCAGAAGGGCTGACGAACTGCACCTTTCAGGAAGGTGATGCATCGGATTTGACCGACCTGAGCGATCAGTCGTTTGATCTGGTCGTAAGCATGTTCGGTGCCATGTTCGCACCCAGGCCCTTTGATGTGGCGAAGGAAATGGTTCGGGTTACCCGTCCGGGCGGACGAATCGTGATGGGAAACTGGATTCCGGGCGATCCAACGCTGGTTGCCCAGGTTTTAAAGATCAGCTCGGCCTATACACCGCCACCGCCGGAGGGGTTCCTGAGTCCTATGTTGTGGGGTATAGAGAGCCATGTGACGGAGCGTTTCGAAAAAGCCGGTATCGCAACGGAAAACATAACCTTCCTCCGCGATACGTTTACGTTCAACGCCCCTTACTCCCCCTCCGAATTTTTCAACACGTTCAAAACCTACTACGGCCCTACCATGAACGCGTTTGAGGCAGCCGAATCGAATGGCAAGGCACAGGAACTGGACCAGGCATTGGACGCTTTGTTTACCAGCCAAAACAAAAGCACCGACACCCACGTCACCTCCATACCGGCCACCTTCCTGCGCGTGACGGTTCAATGCTGATCGGGTAAATTCGAGAGTTGTTTTAGTAGAGACAACACAGGCGTTGTCTCTACGTCGGTCGTATGCGTATCCCCCTATTCGCTCCTCAGCGATTTGACGGGGTTCATCAGCGCGGTCCTTACACTCTGGAAACTCACCGTCAGCAGCGCAATGCTAATGGCCACTGCGCCCGCCAGCGCGAACATCCACCAGTCGATGTTGATTTTGTAGGCGAAGTCGGCTAGCCATTGGTTCATGGCGTACTAGGCGAGAGGCTAAGCGTGAATAGATTTTGGCTGTTTTGACGCTGTGTTTGATTTCGCTTTTTTATGAGTTGCCTTCTTCTTGTAATTACGAATAAACTCACTGATTTCCTGATGAGCCTTGTCTGTTAACGGCTCGCTTCTAATTACGAAGTCAATGCCTTTTGGTTCTTTAATGTATCCCATACCGCTATTACTAAAAATTAAACCCAAAATGAAATCCTGGTTCTCCGACGATAAATTTCGACCATTTATCGTCTAACTGTTTAAATCCATCAGGCATTTTTGTATGATAAAGACGGTGAGTAGTTGCAATTGATGGTTGAATGAAAAATCTGTCCTTAAAAAGTTTGATGTGATAACCAACGCGGTAAGTATTGAAAATCTGAAATCCATTGTCAATTTTTCTGCCGTCAGTATTCACAAAAGTTTGCCAAGTAGGCATTACATTAAGTTCGGCATATAAACCTTTCCACAAAAATCGCTGGTAAGCCACTGATAAGCCATACTCACGAATATACCCCGGAAATTCTTCTTCCGGCTTTCCGTATGATTTGTTTAAAAATGGGTGAATACCATTCGGCCAAGCATATTTCCAAGTTTTGGGTTCTAATGTAATACTAAATCAGAAGCTTCATGTCGTATATTAGTGGGATGAATTACTCGACTAAAATCAAGGAAGACTTGGATTTGTTGCAAACCATTGAAAAACAACAATATAAAGCT
>NZ_VFIA01000086.1 GCF_014282275.1 Spirosoma utsteinense | reverse complement strand
TAGGTCAGGACAAGGTAAAGAATATGGTCGCCAGGATGGAGGAATTCGCTGACAAATTCCACGTCCTGCTTCAATTCATGACCCTCAAAAATGTTTTATGAGAAAGCCCTGTATCAATGGCATCATTCAGACTGCGGAAACCAATACCTTTGGTTTGAAAGTCATTAACCAGCGTGAACAACTCTTTTAGCGATCTACCCAATCGGTCCAGTTTCCAGACAATAACGGTGTCGTCTTCCCGAAGAATTTCCAGTAGCTTTTGCAATTGAGGTCGTTTTTTAGCCGAAGACACCTTTTCCTGAAAGATTTTTTGACAACCTGCTTTCTTGAGGTCGTCCAATTGCAGATTTAGGTTTTGGTCCTGAGTGGAAACGCGGGCGTAGCCAAATAGCATAGAAGTCTTCTGCAAACACCGGTAGGGGTGTAATCTTAACCGTATCGCTGTATTATATCGCGCTGATGACCACTTTTTTTGCACTAAGAGCTAAATCGCTCAGGCTCAAAAAACAAATAACGATCACTGAACAATCAGTACAGATTGCCAGTACTTATCTGGTTTCCGGGCTAACTTATTCAAGGGGTCAGTCATCCAGTTGTCATCCCCAACCAGAAACGTATAGTGATAGACGCCCGGCCGTAGCTTAAGCTGGCAAAGCCATTCCCCCGTTGGCGTTCGGACAAACGGGTTCGCCGTAGTACTCCAACCATTAAAAGAGCCAACCAGTTTTATCTTATTGGCATACTCCAGGGTGTTGACGCGGAAGCTTACCAGACCCTGCGGTTGATTGGCAAATAGATTCCCGACGTAGTTGGCCGGGCTCAGTTGCAGGGCTTGTCTGTATAGGCTGTCCGCCGTTCGCTTGTTCCCACTTACCAGGTAAGCACTGGCTAAACTACTTAATATGCGATCCGAGGCCGGGTAGCTACGCTGATTCAGCGCGAAAATTTGAATGGCATCGGCGATATGATCCGTATTCAACAAGCGGTAGCCCAACCCATCCAGCTCATCTTCCCCAAAATTGTAACGACCGGGCGATTCTCGGTGCCATTGCGCGTACTGAGCCAAGGCGCGCCGGATGCCCCCGTGAGCGATAACAGGCTCCAGGGCTTCGCCAACCGATTGAGGAAACAGGCGCTTTATTTCGACCTGGTGTACCCCTTTTTTTAACTCAGCGGCCAGGTTGATCGTAACCCCCTGGTCGAAATGATGCCGCTGGTAGAGAATAAACGTGCCCGCCTTCAAATCGGCGATCTGCGAATAAATGGTCGCATTATCGGGCGCTTGTTGGGCGGCTTTAGCCAGGATCATTCGAAACAGGGACACCGAGACCGGGTGCTGTTTGAGCAGGCTATCGGCCGCATTGTATCGGTAACAGGCACTCTGGCCCGGGTGGTAGTGCTTTAAGCAGAAATTAGTCACCGCTACGTAAGGCTTTTGACGATCCGACTTGCGGATGATGTAGTTGGCATGGATGAGCGCGTAGTCCCCCGAGGCATCGGCTACCAGCACTTGGGCCCGCTCCTGCCAGACCAAATTGTAGTGCTGGACTAACTGAATTACCTGGGCAACGGTCGCACATTCGGATAGCGCTTTGGCCACGAAATAGCCCTTAAAATCGGGCTTTTTCGCATCGCGCACCGTGGGGATGGCCTGCATCAGGGCCGCCGCATCCCAAAACAGGCCTTTCTCGTTCATGCCGCCCTCGGGAAATTTTTCCTCACTGCCCCAGCTGACAAATCCGTGCCGCCCCCCCCGGGCAGGGTGGTACCACAGGTAGGTTTTAAGTGTGGGCGAGGAGTCCTCGTTGTTACCCACCAAAACGGTCTGGCCATTGGAGGCCGTAAAAATGGTACAGGCCCGTAAGCCAGAATAGGAGCCGACCCACAGCGCGAGCAGTAAGCTACCAAAAAGACGAATCATGATAATCGCGGTTTGTATAGGCCAAAGTTGGACAAGGATTTAGCGATTGACGGGCCCAAATCTGCCAACCTGGTAAACACCTCCGCCAACCGCCCCGCAGGCCAGGCGTCAATACCTCTCCATGAGCTGATTGACGGGACGTTTGTTCGGCTTGACCGCTCGTTTGGCCGCATTGGCAGATTCGCTCCTGGCACGCGTGAAAAATTAGGTGTAATTTGCCCCATGCCGCTCTCATCGATCAACCCCCTGCTCCTGCGCATTCATGGCCTCTTCTGGGCGCTCTTTGTGTTGGTGGGGGTCATGCTGAACGTAGCCCAGCACCACCACATGCAGCTGAGCTGGGCCCTGTTCTGGGCGGACCTGAAGGACCCCCTCACCGCCATCGGCTATGGTCGGACGATTGGGATGAGCTACGTTAGCCTGTGGGTGTTTGACTGTCTGTTCCGTCGGCGCTATTACGGCCTGGCGTTGGTGGTGTTGATGGGCCTGATTGGTGGGGATGTGCTGCTACGCTACGGCATCGAGCAACGGCTCCTAGGCCCCTACCTGGGCATCTGGCAGTACCCGGCAAGTATTACCCTGGCTGACTACGTGGGCGAAACAGTCTTTTTCAGCGCCTTGGGCATCTTTTTGTGCTTTCTGCTCAAAAGTGTCAATGACTACTTCGCCCAGGAAGCTATTCGGCACCAAAAAGTGCACATGGAGCTAGCCTACCTAAAAGCGCAGCTTAATCCGCACTTTCTCTTCAACACGATGAATAATTTGTACGGCCTGTCCTTGAGCGAACCTCAACGCGCCCCCGACGCTATTCTGCGACTCGGCGAGATGATGCGCTACATGCTCTACGAATCCAATGAGCCCCTCGTGCCGCTTAGCCAAGAGATTGATTACCTGAGCGGCTTTATCGAGTTGGAAACCTTACGCTATTCGCACCGGATCTACGTGGATTTTACCCTAGAAGGCGATGTCAATGGCAAGCGCCTGCCCCCCCTGCTGTTGATTGCACTGGTGGAGAACTGCTTTAAGCATGGCCAGCTTCAGGAGCCGGACCAGCCGGTTCGGATTTGGTTGGCCGTGTCGGGATCAGTACTGCGTTTTGAGACCTCAAACGGGGTCGCCACCCACCTGCGAGACCCGACCGGGGGCGTCGGCCTACCGAACGTCAAACGTCGGTTGGTGCTGCTTTACCCCCGGCAGCATCAACTCCAGGCTTGGCAGGAAGGAGCCACCTATCATGCGCTGCTGGAGATCCATCTGACTACCCTATCTACACCTGATGCTTATGCTTAGTATGACGCCCCCGCTAACGATTATGCTCGTGGATGACGAGCCGATGGCCCTACGCGTGCTGGAAGCCCACGCCCAGAAACTCGGGTTCGTCAAGGTCGTGTTTACCACCACCAGTGCCCTGGAAGGCCTCTTGTTTGCCCAGCAGAAGCCGGTTGATGGCGTCTTTTTAGATGTGCAAATGCCGGAGTTAACCGGTATGCAGTTTATCCCCTTGCTGGGGGGAAAAGCCAGCGTCATCCTCACGACGGCGTATGCCCAGTATGCCGTACAGGGCTATGAGTACGACGTGCTCGATTACCTGCTCAAGCCCATCTCCTTTGAGCGCTTCCTGCGGGCCATCCAGAAACTTCAGCGCCAGCGAGCCGTCGTCGATTCATCGGCGTCTCCGGCGCTGTTTCCTCCAGCGGTTCTGTTCATCAAGACCGAATACAAGCTAGTAAAAGTGGAGCACGATGCCTTGCTGTATTTTCAGGGAGGTAAAGACTACACCACCATCGTAACTCAGACCGAGACCCTGCTGAGCTTAACCTCACTGGCTCAGTTTGAGCAAAGCCTGCCCACTTCCCAGTTTATCCGGGTTCATAAGTCGTATTTGGTAGCCATCCATAAGATTGAATCGATTGAGCGGCAGCGGATCTTCTTAGGCAAAACAGTCATTCCGATCGGAGATGCCTACAAAGACGCGGTGATGCGTGCGATTGGCTCCTGAGTAAGCGTTTAGTAGGAGCCCGTGCGTTCAGGTAAGCTCACTGGGCAATGGGCAGTTGAATATGCGACGGAAACCGATGAGAACGGAAGATACGGTGAACGGCTGGCTGGTAATCAACCGGCTGGGCAGTATAGATGGAAGGCACATAGACTTGAGGATTGCGGTCGATGAGGGGGAACCAGCTACTTTGCACCTGGATCATGATCTTGTGGCCCTGCTTAAAGACGTGATCCACCTGGTGCAGATCGATGGGGTAGTGGAGGGCCTGGTTGGGCGTGAGCGGGCGGGGCGTTTGAAAGCTGGTCCGGAAGCGGCCCCGAAAGACTTCACTGGCCACCATCAGCTCGTAGCCCGCCATAGCGGGTTGCGCAGGATAATGCTCGGGGTAGACATCGATCAGCTTGACGATCCAATCGGCATCGCTGCCCGAGGTAGCCGCGTAGAGGTTGGCCAGCAGCTTGCCCGAGACGGTCATATCCTTTTGGAGGGTATCAGTTTGCCAGCTCAGCACATCGGGCCGGTCCTTGACAAAGCGCTGATCCTCGGTCAACCAGGTGCGCCACCGTGAGCCCTTCGCGTTGGTGGGCTCAATGGGCCGGTTGCGGTAGGGGACCGGGTGGGCCGGGTCGGAGATATACCTATCAAAGACAGGCGTTTTGGTCAGGGGCCTGGCAAAAGAGAGCTTGCCCCTCGCGTCCAGGTACAGATTGGTAGGGGTATTACCAGCGGGAGGCCACTGATCATAACGCTGCCAGCGATTCGAGCCAGTCTGGAACGTAACGGCTTCGGCAAAGCGGCCATCGCCTTTTCCCTTCAGATGGTAGGCGAACCAGGGGGCCTGGATCTGCTGGCGGAAGGTTTCGGCCGTTGGGGAGCCAAAGGAAAGGTTCCCCAATTGATCCCCCGACCAATAGGCCCACTGGCCATGATGCCAGGGGCCAACCACCAAGTGATTGGTGTTGGTCTTGTCGTGTTGCTCCAGGGCCTGGTAGATGGTGAGTGGCCCGTAAAAATCTTCCTGGTCCCACCAGCCGGCCACCGTCAGGGTGGGCACGGTTGCGGCATTCAAACGAGTGGTAACCGCCTGTTGTTGCCAGAATGAGTCGTAGTTGGGGTGCGCCACCAAGTTATTCCAGGTGGACAGCCGGTTCTTAAAATACGTTTTATTGACGTTGGCCAGCGGGCCCAGGGCCAGATACCAATCGTAGGTGTCGTACTGGGGAAAGGGAAATAGCGTATCGGTCCTGGCTGCTTCCTGGCTGAAGGCATACTCGAAGCTATAGCTCAGGCGGAAAGCCCCGTTGTGGTGAAAATCGTCGCCCAAAAACATATCCGCCGGGGAAGCCTGGGGGGACACCGCTTTGAGGGCCGGGTGCGGCCGGATGGTGCCCATTAGCGTCGTCCAGCCATCGTAAGAGATGCCGTACATGCCCACTTTACCATTGTGATGAGGCACGTGATGCAGGAGCCACTCAATGGTATCGTAGGTATCGCTACTTTCATCAATGCCCGCTTGCTCCACAGCTAAGCTAGGCCGCAAGAGCTGATAGGTGCCTCCGGATTTGTTGCGGCCCCGGATGTCCTGGAAGACGAAAATGTAACCGTCGCGGGCCATATCCTTGATGTAGTCATTCTGCGTTGGCGAAAAGGTGTATTACACTGATTTTACTTGACAGATTTACATTCATTTTTGTGTAGCAGACATCGACTCCGCCAATGGCATTTTTGCTGCTTGTCGACGTTTCGTTACACGCCATTTCTTGACCAATTCACCTTGCATACGATGCGCTTGCTCGGGTGTATAGTAGCCACAACTTCGATGCGGCCGTAATCGATTGTAGTTTTCAATCGCTCGTTGTACCCCTTCTTCGGCAGCCGCATAACTAATAAAGCCCCGGTTGAGCAACATATCCTCCTTTATCGTCCGATTGACCCGCTCAGCCAACGCATTTTCGTAAGGATCACCCTGTTCAGTCATACTGATGGCAATCTTGTTTTTTCGTAATAGACCCGTATAAGCATGACAGCAATACTGAACGCCCCGGTCCGAATGGTGAATTAAGTGCTGCCTTGTTTTATTGGCTTTCAAAGCCATTTTTAAGGCACTTAATGGTCCCTCCATTTCTAAAGTAGGATGTAGCGTCCAACCTACAATCTTTCGCGAGTAGGCATCGGTGATCAGACTTAGATAAGCGAACCCACGGGGCAAAGGCAAATAGGTGATATCGCTTACCCATAACGTATTAGGGGCATCTACTTTTTTCCCTTTCACCAGGTTAGGATACTTACGGAAGGGGTGATTTGACCAGGTAGTCCTCGCCCGTCGAGTTCTACGTCTTATCAATAAGCCATTATCCCTGAGTAACTTAGCAAACTTATCTCGACCTAGTTTAATCCCATGCCGCTCACGGAAGTCGGCCAACTGGTGGTGCAGGATTTCCGCTCCAACCGAGGGCAAGTCAAGGCGCAACCGACGGACTTCGGCTAACACTATCGCACTTTTAAGATCTGCTTTCTGATGTCGTTTCTGCTTCTCATACCAAGCCTGACGGCTTACCCCAAACAGCCCGCAGAGTGTCTCCATGCTCACCAGTGGGTGATGCAGGCTGAGTTGATTTACTGTTTGGGACCAGGCTTTTTTCGAATCGGAATCTTGAGCTCTTTTTCGGCAATATTGATCATGATCTCCAGGGCTTCCCGTTTGAGTTGTTCGTGCTGGAGTAGTTGCTGAGTATCGGCTAACTGCTTTTTGAGCAGGGCCACTTCGTCTGTTTTCCCTTTCATGAGTCGAGCGCGTTTAGGACTGGGATAATAGCGTCGGAGTCGATAGCGCTGGTAGGCTCGATTCCAGATCCGGAGTGAATTTCGGGAAATATTCAGCTCGGCCAAAATCTGTTTTTCACTCACCAGTTCGAGTCGATAGAGCTCGACCACGTGCCAGCGGAAGGCACTGGCTTTGTACTTTTTCTTGAGATTAATAAACCCACTCACCTTCATAACTTTTCACGGTTAGTGTCAAGCTATTTCAGTGTAATACATTTTGTTGTATAAGTGCACTTATGTTAACCTAAAGTGGATTTAAGGCCATTACGCGCATGTTTTTGAGTGGTCAAATTATAAGCCAGCACCAAAAGGCCAACTACACAAGCCCCACTAAAGGCAGCTAGTAACTCAAAGAAAGAATGTACGCTTAACTTTATCCCTATTGTCAGAACAAAGTAAAAAGAGCCTAAATAAGCCCAGCTAGGCCTTTTTGAGAATGGATAGTCCGTGTGAATATAGATAGGTTGAAAAGGCCACACCACTACTTTAAGACGGGGCCAATCCCACACCAATAGATAAACATTGGCCAGTAACATCAAAAAAGTGATGATGGGCGTTCCTCCAAAATGGTAGGAAACAGTAATCACGAAGATATTGAGCATAATAGGCAGAAACAGAATTGCCCCTAACGTACTGAAGAGTTGAGTCATTAATAGAAAGCCTGCTATGAGTTGGCCCCAGCCAATAAAATGCCAATAAAGGCCCGACTGATAAAGGGTCTCAAACAGGTGCCAGCTGTCGCTGATAGGTGCGTTGATGCCTGAGCTTGTTGTAAAGCGATTCCCTTGAATTTTGACGATGCTAGCGAAGACAAAGGCCCCTCCAAGTAGATAGCGTAGGTAGATCGTGAATAGTTGGATCGTGATTAGACTCTTCAATTTATCCAGGCTCATCTTTTATGCTTTCAAACAATATACTAACTCAGAAGCCATTTTCAGAGGTACTTTACTCGTAGTTAATGGGTCTAATCAATGGATATTCACTTATCAAAATAGAGGCTTATTTTCTTCCCTTTCCAAAAGACAATTCAGTCTATTTCCAGGGTTTGTATAGGGTGGTTGATCTTAGAATAGTTCATTAACATAAGATATAGACTTTATTGCAACGTATTAGAAACGGGCATAGGACTATAGCCAGAAAACTCCTCCCCATATTGCTCCCACCAGCTTTTGATAAACGACAGTTTATCCTTGAATTGA
>NZ_VFIA01000085.1 GCF_014282275.1 Spirosoma utsteinense | reverse complement strand
TCAAAAACAAGGCGCACTGTTTCAGTTTGTTTTTCCTTTTCTCGACGTGGATTAACTACTTTTAAATAGTAGGTACCGCGAGGTAAATCTTTGATATCAAAATTAATTTTATTGCTATCCTGAAATCCACCTTTTTTGAAAATTTCTTTTACGTTAACAGAACGGACAGACTTCATTGTTTTTTCAGAAACTATTTCAAGTTCATCAGGTAAAGCCTCTTGGTACTGAGTATCCGTAAAAGTAACCGCTACTGATTCTTTGGCCGGATTAGGAGCGGCTCTGTAACCAGAGGGAATATATATTATAAGTGCTGCTGATCTACTACCGCAGACGTTTGATGCGCTTACGTTGATAGAACTGTTACCGCTGTTGCCATAAACATAAATTTGAGCATTTCCCCCATTAACACCAGAGAGACTGACGTTAATATCTCCATAGTTATTTGTTACACCGAGAGAGTAGTTAGCTGAAGGGGAGTTTGAAGAAACTACGTTAAGGTAGTGTGTACTACCAGAATTAGCGGCTACAGGCCCAGAGTTTGGTAATCCGTCGTAGTTGATTGTACTAATATTCGGAGTGCCAACACCAACATCTAATGTACGAGTTACTGTGTTATTACACCCATCGGTTATCTGAGCAGTAACTGCACCAAACCCATCATTACCACCGTAATTAATTGTCACACCTGTAGCTGAACTTCCAGCTATAGATAATGGGCCCGAAGCTGACCACACGGTCGAAACACCAGATGTTAAATTTGCGAGTGAATAAGTCCCTAATTGATTGTAGCAACCTTGTGTGCCCCCCGTTAGTGAAGCATTAGTTAATGTAGGTCGAGTTACGCTTATACCATTTGATGAGGAAGTGTTAGGGGCATCATTACGTGTTGCAGTTACTTGGACTGTTCCACCAGCTCCAGCACTTGTAGTAGCAGTAATAGTATTGGTCCCTTGCCCATTTATTATACTCCATCCAGATAAACCCGATAAATTCCAATTATAATTGGTTGCATTAGTAGCGGCACCTACCGACAAAGTAACCGTCTGTGCTCCGCATCCTAAATTTTGGGGGTTACTTGTTGACCCGTTCAAGCTAACAGAACCAATATTACCCAAATATCGGATTGGCGCGGAATACGTGGCACTGCTTCCGTTACTGGTGGTGTTGGAACAATTATAAGTTGATACCGTAGCTGACGCGGTGCCGTTCACGTTATTCCATACGATTCGGAAGGTAGGAACATCTGTACTTATCGTCTGCCCTGAGCTAATATTTTCCGAGTTCGATGCAGTCCAGTTGTACTTACAACCACTCAAATCATTCGTTGATGTAAAAACGTATGATATCGCAGTATTAGGTGGAACTGAGGAAGCATAATCCCCATTGAGATCAACGAGGTACGAGAAAGAACTCTGTGCTGAAAGCTTTGAAGAGACTACTAACAGGCACAACATAAAAACGATTTCGAGTATATGTTTTCCAGTTTTCATAGAAACTTAAGTTAAAAGTGATAATTGACATATAAAGCGTGAATTGGATTTATAAAAAAATTGTGTTCTCTTACTTTAAAACTACTTACAAGATTTAAATTGCTACCATCGATTATATGATAATTGTAGATAGCATGACTTTCTATCGTTATTGCAAAATGTTTCCCTAAGTAATATCGTCCTCCTACAAAGGCATTTGCTCCTATGTAGGTATCAAATACTTCTGTTTTGTTCCTTGAGTTTGATGGGGTGATGATATTCCGGCTACTTCTAATAGAAGGTTCTATTCCATAAAGGGTTGCAAACCGCCCATGTGTTCGTTGCCATTCATACCCCACAGCTAAATTGATAGCGGACGTTGTAACATCTCCGTCGAGAGAACTATTTCCAAACCTTGGTAAAAATTTAAGTCTTAAGGCTTTGCGTCCGCTCTTTCCTTTGAAATTACGTTTCAAAATATAACCGAACGCATCTCTGGATTTATCAACTAACGGAAGAACGTCAATTCCGAATTCCCATTTATAGAACGGTGCGGCTGAGCTTGTATCGACTTCAGGTTTCATTACCTGTGTACCGATTTGGGCGTTTGCAGTTGTACACATTTTTATTACAAGTAAAAAATAAGCGACTGATTTCGCTGACCTCATGGAATTAGCTTTCAAAATTATTGTGGAATTAAAATGAGTAATGAGAAATTAGACCCATATGCACAGTTAAAAGTTTGATTCTAAAAATAATTAGTAACTAAATAAGTTTTTTTTTGATTACTAAAACTCATTTATGTCTTTATTTTATGATAGCAAAGCTCGATATCTTGACTAGAATTGTCAAGTAGGTATGTTAAAAATAATTGAAAAATTATAATTATATTATTATTAAGTAATCGTTATAGTAAGTATTAATACTTAGAGTATGCATTTATAAGTTATTTTTTATTATAAAAACTTAATTGCGGAGGAATCCTTTTGATTGAGTAGTTGCCCCCTTTCATTAAGAATATTCTTTAAATATTACAATTACAGCCCTCTGCGCCTGAATAGCTAAACATTGAAAGGGAGTAGTGATGGGTAGTTTTGCCAAAAGGTACATAATTCGTCATTTGAACCACTCTTGTTAGTTAAGTACTTGATTCTCCTTGCTTTATGGTTCAAATAGTTGGTGTCATAAAGTCAAAGTCAATATAATTCTTGGACCTATTTTTTGACCCTAACTTTTGGCATAATTTGATTGATGAAGTATCTAATTAATTAGGGTTCAGTAAGTTGTGGCTTTTTGGACCTTAAGACGATTTTGGTGACACATTCCCTTGAAGGGCCAAGTGACGAATTATCTCCGTTTCGGCAGAACTACCCAGTGATACAAAAGCACATTGTTAATGAGTCTACAGAAATGAGTGTTAAATAGGATAAAATCGAGGAGTGTTATATAACCATTGTTATGTTATTCGACTTTTCCAAGAATACTACTTACCTCTAGGAGGGTGTAACTCCCCAAACGAAAGAGGATTCGGGATTCGACGCATATGTATGGGAAATTCGACTATTTATTGGTAGATTCTTGATGGAGGATCAACCCAATGAACCCCAACATAGCCCCTGAGCATAATGCAATTTCAATGGGATGCCGGCAACATAGCCAAGCTGGAGAAGGTCCGAAACAGCGGACGAAACATAACAGTTGACGAGATTGAGAGCGTTTTCGTTGATCCTGATCGTCTGACCGAAACGGCCATTCCTGATGACAAGACCGGCGAGAAACGCTACAAGGCGACTGGGTTAAGCAATCAAAATCGGGTAATAAGTGTTATTTTCGTAATCAGAAACGGGGAGATCCGGATTTTCAATGTTTGGAAAACCAAACAGACGACTCTGAAAAAGTATCATGCGCAAACGACTGACACCCGAGGAGAAGAAGCAATACGTAGTGAAACAGACCCTGACGGCCAAAGAGATTGATCGGCTGGAAAACTATGCCCAAGCTCGTCCCGTCTCTCATTCGGAATTGGAAGCCCTTCTAGCGGCCAGCCGTAGTCAAACCCCAGCCTGAACGACAGGCTTATTTTTCTTTCCCTTTTGCTCTCCCACTGAAATTCAAGCATTTTCTTTCCCCTTCGGTGCTTTCAAGCCGAGCCGGGTGAGTAGGTAACCCGCTACGCTCTTCTCGACTTTGACCTTGCTCGTTATTCAAGCATGTTAAACGCCGAACGATTTAGCTGTATACGCCCCTAAATTGCTGATTTTCCTATCATTATGTTGTACATGAAGGTCATACAACCGTTTGTTGATTTCTTTAATGGGGAAGTTTAACAGTATCGTTTGGGCCTGATCTTTCCGCAGCCCGAACTGCTTAACGAGTCGGTCAAATAGGGTTGTATGTTCCTCACCGATCACAAAACCAGGAGGGAAGTTACGGTCGTCGTCTACAGAGAGCAGAAATTTCACATGAGTTACTTTGTGGCCACGTCCACGTTTGGGGGTGGGCATTGGTTCATAGGTGAATTGCAGATCCGTTTTTTCAAGGTCTTTTTGAGCGGGTTTTAAAATTGCCTTATCAAAATCAGCCCATTTAGCATACTTATCAAAACCATCTTTATTAATTACCCCTAATAGTGTTTTCAATTCGTCAAGTCCGTAAGTATGGCCTTTATCAGCGTGAAAACGCCATTGCGTTAGTTGCTGATACATTGCCTGACCATACTTGGAGCGTAGGGCAAGCACCAGGTCCACATCAAGCTGAGAGAAGTTACCGCCTTTGAGCTTCTCACTGAAATTGAGGATGTAGGGCCGGACGTGCGCACTGATTGTGAGCTGTACTGTACCTTCTCCTTCCAAGTACAGAGCTGATGCGAACAGGCCTGTTTGGAGGACGTTCTTGCGGGGTTTGCCCTCTTTATCAACCCGATTAGAGGGCATTTCAAACTCTTTAGGCTGAATAAGCTGCAAGGTCTGTTGTCGTAGCCTGGCGTAATTGATTTTATCGCCAGTGCGTTCCATCAGTTCGATAGCTGAAATCTCATAAATGGTTTCGGCGGTATGGTCGGGCTGAATTTGAGAACAGATCATGTAAAACAGATTACGCTGTAGTTTGGAGAGATTTACGGCAATACGATTGAGAGAGTTCTCAAAGAGAACCATAGTGGGTTTAACTTTGTCCATTGGGGCCGCAGACGGGTACGGAAAATGTGAGAATTAGAACTACCCGACTGATTGGCCCCAAACTTATAAATAAAATATGGTTAACAAAAAAAGTATACCATATTTTTAAAATGTCTATACGCTTACAAAAAACCATCTTTTAATGGTCTTTCGCTTACGAAAAACCATCTTTTAATGGTTCTTCAGCTTACGAAAAACCATCTTTTAGCTTACGAAAAACCATCTTTTAGCTTACGAAAAACCATCTTTTAGCCTTGTAACTACATTGAAAATCAGGTAGTTACAAGCCCCTTAACAAATAACAAATAAAACATTTGTTTCCCAAAACGTTTGATTGTCGGCATTTAGAGTAAAAAAAACAGGCTAATACCGCCAGCGTGAAAGGGAGAGTAAAAACAAAGAAAAACAAATCAAAAATTAAAAAGGGGGGGAGTGGGGGGCAACTACAAATATAGTTTCTATTGTTTCATGATTTGTATTATTCTAATAATAGTCAGTTTGTGGGAAGGCAAATATATAACAACGGGGAAAGAAAAGACTTACTCTTATTCTATCCTATTCTTTTACTGTCTCAGCTCATCTTACTAGTCACCTAATTATTGGTCGATTTGTAGCTCCGGTAGATTCTATTTACCTTCCCCTTTGCCACGTTAGGCCATCCGGTGCGAGTAGCGCGAAGCGGTCTTGTAGAGAGCGAGACGGAACGCTATTCCGCGTTGCTGCATACCGTTCTTCTCGCCCTACGGGGCTAGTAATCAG
Organism: Spirosoma utsteinense; assembly: GCF_014282275.1. Taxonomy (GTDB): domain Bacteria; phylum Bacteroidota; class Bacteroidia; order Cytophagales; family Spirosomataceae; genus Spirosoma; species Spirosoma utsteinense. The sequence continues at coordinate 2,689 of NZ_VFIA01000085.1, read as the reverse complement.
CTATTTAGTATTATTAGTTATACGGACGATTCATGTAAAATGTATACATTTTTAGTAATTATCTGATTATCAATTAATATTTGTACAAAATCTTACTCCATGAGCGATCGTAAAAGCTTATCTGTTAGCGCAGGTACGCACCAACAGTTAGAGCGGTTAGGCACTAAATTTGGCCTATCGCATAAGGATTTGATTGGGGTTATGGCGCAGTATTTCACCGTTACCAAGGTTGATCCCCGCGATACGAAAGCCGATGTACCCGACGTAGCGTTGAAGAAACTGACCGAAAAAGTAGACACCTTGGATAAACGCGTGATTGGATTTATCCGGGAGCAGGAAAAGGAACTACTAAAGCCTATCCTGTCCGAAGTAAAGGCCATGCGGACCCAGATCGGGCAAGGCTCAGGCAGTACGGCCATTACGCCCGAGCAGTTAGAGGAACAGTTAACCAGTGTTGTTGAAGCGATTCAAACGCTGATGCGGCTATCCTTCCGGACGGCGTTGGTGGATAATGCCCTACGGCCCGAGTACAAGAAGCAGACGGACGAATTGATTCAGCAACAGAATAAGCCTGGCAAGTCATGATGACCAAGATAGGCGGGGGCGGTTCCGGTAGTTGTGGGGGACTCGTCGAGTATTTGGAGAAGGAGCAGGCCGGGTTATGGTTCGGCCAGCATCGGGAGCAGTTAGCGGGTCATGAAGTTGTGGCCGAGATCGACCCTAACAAGCGCAATTTAGGCCGGGAGGATACCAAGTACTACCAAGTCATTTTAGCCCCTTCACAGGCTGAATTGGCCCACATTGGTGCTGACCCGCAGAAGTTGCAAGCCTTCACCCGCGCCACGATGGAGCAGTACGCCCAAAATTTTGGAAAGGGGATAGAAAGCAAGGATTTAGTGTGGTTTGCCAAGATTGAGCATAGCCGCAGTTTCGATCACACCGACCGCGCGGTCCAATTAGGCGAGCAGCAGAAGGGTGTAGCCAAGCGGGGTGATCAAACCCACATCCATGTGATCGTCAGTCGAACGGAGAATCTACGGGCGTATACAGAAGGGAAGAAAAACGAGCTGCACGAGCGCAAGAACCCGTATCATCTTAGCCCCCTGACCAACCACAAAGCCACCACGAAAGGGCCGGTCGTCGGCGGTTTTGAGCGCAACAGCTTTAGCCAGCGTGCCGAGCAGACCTTTGACCAGGCTTTCACCTACGAACGCTCGTTAACCGAATCGTTCCGGTTTTTGCACTGCATGAAGTACGGGGATGAACAGGCCAAAGGGGAAATGCAACGACAGGCCGCCGAACAAGCCCAAAAACGCGCTCAGCGCCACGAACCCAGTCAACGGGTGGAAATGTACCCGCAGCCCGGCAAAACGCCCGAGAACGAGTTTACCGACGATTTACGAGCCAGTTTAAACAAAGCCTATCAGCAGAAAGACGTAAACGATTTAGGCGCAGCCCTGGCCAGCGCACAGGCCGAGCGAGAACGGCAGCGAGTAGCGCAGGAGCAGCAGGCCGAAGAAGCCCGTAAACAGGCCCTAGAAGCCACCAAATTAGCCGAGCAGCAAAAGATGGCCCAGCAACAGCAACGGCTGCCGCAGAAAATCGAACAGAAACCCGAAAATAGCCCCAGAATTAGCCGGGGGTTAGGCTTATGAACGAGAACAAGTTTTTACGAAATCTAAGGCAGCAGGGTAGTCCTAGTCAGGCAGTCGAACCAACACCGGCCCCGCAGCCGGTCCGCCGGAGTGAGCAGACAGGTAATAGCCCAACGGAGTATGACCCGATCAAACGGTTGACGGATGAATTGAGCCGGCATAGTGGGGCCATCGAGGGCTTAACTACCCGGATTGACCGCATGGAGCTGCGGCCAAAAGCCGCCACTCAAGCCGAGTTACAGACCTTACTGGAGGAGGCCCGCGAGGGAGTCAGTTTCACCATCGACAGCAAACAAATCGCCGGGTTTGTCCTGCCTGAATTGACGAAAGGAATGCCCAGCGCCGAGGAGATCAGGACGGCCGCCAACGCGGGAGCCAGTCAGATCGCAGCTGTCGGGAACACCGCAGCCGATCAGATCGAACGGGCCGGATCGGCTGCGGCCGAGCGCATCCGGTGGGCCAGTCAGCGTAAAGCGGATGCTTTTGCAGGTCGGGTTGGCTTTACCTCATGGCAAGCTGCAGCGGTTGTCTTTTTGGGTTTTGCCTTGCTGATCGTGGGGGTGTATTTTCTGAACAGCGAACGCGAAGCGGCTTTATCACAGGCCAGATCGGAGACGCAGGCCGTGCGGGAATTTACCGATTGGGTAAAGACCCAGCCGGAAGGGAAACGGCTGTATGATCGCTATTATAACCCTTGATTATTGACCCGTGAGCAAGTCTGTAAAGTCAAGCGAGCTAGCTTTTGTCGCTGTCGAGCCTAACAGCAACATGGAAGCACAGGCGCTTTACGGACTAATGCACGGGTCTATAAAGATACTAACAGTTGTTCCAATGGAAGGGAGATATCAAAAACAAGGCGGGTCAAGTCAATCACCAATAAGTGAATGACTTGACCCGCCTTGTTTTTGATACTGTTTCGCTATTCAAAAACAAGGCGCACTGTTTCAGTTTGTTTTTCCTTTTCTCGACGTGGATTAACTACTTTTAAATAGTAGGTACCGCGAGGTAAATCTTTGATATCAAAATTAATTTTA
>NZ_VFIA01000084.1 GCF_014282275.1 Spirosoma utsteinense | reverse complement strand
CGAGGCTTATAGAAATACATTCCTTCACGGTCTCGTAGTAGGCTGCACCAATGAGAATGACTGTAGCGAATGTGAGTGATTGAGGCGAACTCAGTAGCCAATTGGCTACTAGTCCAGTGGTCAACAGGCTGAGTTTGTAAGTGCTGGCGCCAGGTTTCCCAATCCGGTTCTGTCGCATGGGCTACCCTGCCGCCCCCCGCTCCCCGACGACTAATTAAGCTTTTTTTTAAGGAGTCGTTGTTGCTCATTCCATTGTTTTAGCCAATAATAGAGTGTACTCAGGGGCAGTCCGGTTTGGGTTGCTACGGTTTCCAGTTGGCCCTTTTGCTGATGAATCATTCGCAGGGCAAGTGCTTTCAAGTCGGGACTATACTCGACCGTTTCCAGTAGTACTTCGTCAAGTAAATCGGCATCGTCAACACGCATGGGGCCAAAAGTTAATTTGTATTTGGGTAAGGTAGCGATTCTAACACGTTATCGAAAAGTCTATAGTCAGATTAGTAGGAAAACTAGCAGACCACTACCTATTCTGAGTAGTGGATGAACCACTTTTAAGAGAATTAACTACAAATCAATCCATTAACAAGTGAACCATTGCCCAAAAGTAATCGGTATCTTGACGCCCTACTTGTATCATTGGGACATCTCTAGATTATAGTATGGTCTTCTATCAACCGCCAAAACAAGTTTTGCTGCCCTAGTTGCGTACCGACCGTCAATAAGGTACTAGGAGTATAGCCTGTCCATTTACGACACTGCTTGTTCCAGTGGGCCTGGTCAGCATGCCCCGTCTGATAGGCCAGTTCGGTGAAGGTCTGTCTAGTACCCAATTGAGTGGCTAGTTGAAGTACATACCGAAATCGAGCAATTTGACGGTATGTTTCAGGCGAACAACCCAGATAATACTGAAAAAGTCGACCCATGTGGCGCCGGCTTAGTTGATACTGACTAGCAATTTGATGGAGGGGTTGTCCATCTATCACTTGGGTTGTTTGTTGAATTAAAGAGGATAAAACAGGGTATGTTAATGGCTTTGTTAGAGTAAGAAAAAAGCTATCCAAATCATTTACCCATTCTTCAGCAGTAGCGGATGCAAACAATGAAGGAATTAATTGGGTGAGTTGTCCGCCAAAAGGATCGACGGGAGTGACCGCTCCTCGGGTCAGACGTAATAAGGGTTGTTGACTTAAGGCTTGTAATCCGAGGGGTTCAAAGACGATCGCTATTTTACGCAAGGGACCTTTGTGATTAACCCATAAAGGCGTCGATCGAACAAACGTGAGTAGACAAAGTGATTTACTGTCAGGATGATATGACATGGTCGTGCTGAATCGGACAGTGTTCTTGCGTAACTTCGATTATCATGGCAAGTCCCAACAAACCAACTACTCCCTATCGCAAGTTCGATAAAGCCTTCAAGACGGAGGCTCTACGCATGATTGATGAAGGCCAATCCGTAGCTCAGGTCGCTAAAAGTCTCAACATCAGCGACCAACTACTTCATACATGGAAACATGCTCACAAGAAGCAGGTTCAAAAGCAAGTGGGTAACAGCGAACTACTGGCCGAAAATGAACGGCTCAAAGCCCAGCTCAAACGGGCTGAGATGGAGCGCGACATATTAAAAAAAAGCATAGCGATCTTCACTCAACCGAGCTAAAGGCCATGTATCGCTTCATTCAAGAGCAAAGCCAGTACTTTCCTGTGCTGGTGCTTTGCCAGACGTTGGAGGTTAATCGTAGTGGCTACTACGAGTGGCTCAAACCGACTGCAACGTCATCAACGAAAGACACTGACAGTGTACGTATCAAGGTCGATAACACCCAGCAAATCAAAGACTTATTTGGTTTGCATCAGCGTCGATATGGTAGTCGACGCTTGGTTAGTGAGATGAAAGACCGGGGTGTTAAAATAAGTCGGGACTTCGTCCGTAGGGTACTGGTAGAGAATCAACTAAGGCCGATTCAACCGCGTAGCTTCGTACCACGCACTACCGATAGCCGCCATACGATGGGCTACTCGCCTAACCTGTTGCTGGATAGGCCACGCCCTACAGGTCCCAACCAGGTGTGGGTCTCGGACATAACATACATCCCCCTGGCTAACGGCAAATGGCTATATCTGGCTGTGTGGTTGGACCTATGGTCACGGCGTGTGGTAGGCTGGTGTCTCGCCGATCACATGCGCGATGAGTTAGTCATCACGGCCTTACGGCGGGCGTTGCTAGGTCGCCAACCGGCCAATGGATTGATCCTTCATTCAGACCGTGGTAGTCAGTATGCCTCCAAGGATTTTAGTAAGTTACTGGCTGGCAAGCATTTGCGGAGCATGAGCCGGGCTGGTGAGTGTTATGACAACGCCACTGCCGAATCCTTCTGGTCACGGCTTAAAGCCGAAGTATTGGAATTAGGTGTATTTTTGAGCTTAGACGATGCTCGCGCCGAGATCGGCGACTACATCGATAACTATTACAATGTGGTGCGCAAGCACTCAAGCTTACAGTATTGCAGTCCTGTTCAATTTGAGTCTAAACATATCTCTCAGAACTAGCAAGAGACTGTCCGACAAAACCCGACCACCCCAATATGTAACAAATGAACCTTGCTGGTCGAATTGAAAAAAGGCTCGCTCAAATAGGGAAACGGACAAATTTAGATGAGGAAAACACTGATATCGTAAGGCCGGGTTGGGTTGCGTGTACTCTTGTTGATAATAATAGCTAATGTAGGGCCACAGAGCAGGATTTTGGGGTTTGTAGGTAATGATTTCTATGTGGATATTGGATAGTAAATGAACACGAGGTGTAGGCCAGATGAAACGTCATCAGCAAGGTAATTCACAAATGTTCAACAGGAACCTATGTTTTCCTGCTTTTCTGTCAACGAAGCGGTTAAAGAGAATAGATGCAACCATTTCTGAGGTCACCCCCTGAACCACACTACAACGGCGACCGGGATTTGGATTAATTGCAATTCAGTCTAAAAAGAACTTTTACGCTACAGCTATACTTCTCAAAAAAACGCTCTTTCAACGAGATGAGCAGGTGGCTTGGAACAGCTAATTCCTGTTCGCATAGTCCCATACTGGCTGGTACGGGATCGTGAATTACATTTCTTTCACTCAGTCAATGAATCGATAGAACTGCTCTATTCGAATAAAACGTCTACATAATTTCCGGCGATAAAACAAATCTTAACGGCTGGGGTGGTAATAGCATTTAACAGGGCTTTCTTATGAAACCATTTGTTGGGTTAGAAACTGAATTAAGGTAGGAAATTTATCGGCAAAATTGAGAGTGTTCAATAAAGTGTGTCAAGTTATAATTTGCTAACTTGACAATCAAATGGATATAAAAGGGGATAAAAACGGCTTCGATTATGAAGCCTTTCGCCAAGAAACTATCGCGAAAATGATGGCTGGCGAGAAGGAATTGACAGGCAAAGATGGCCTGCTGGCTCCATTATTGAAAGATTTACTCGATGCGGCCTTGTCGGGGGAGATGCAAGCTCACGTGGAGCGAAACCGACCTAATCGTCGTAACGGCAGTACCACAAAGCAAGTTAAGACAGGGCATGGGCCGGTGAGCGTTGAAATGCCCCGTGATCGAGATGGGTCGTTTGATCCCAAGCTCATTGGTAAACGACAAACAACCCTGGGCGAAGGCCTCGACAACCGAATCCTCTCGCTTTATAGCAAGGGCATGTCTTACCAGGACATTCAAGAGCATCTGGAGGATTTATATGGTCTGGACATCAGTTCAGGCCAGTTATCCGCCATCACGGATAAAATCCTCCCCCTAGTTGAGCAATGGCGTTCCCGCCCCTTAGAGCCGGTTTATGCCTTTGTATGGCTGGACGCAGTTCATTTCAAAGTTCGGCAGGATGGAAAAGTCATTAGCAAGGCCGCCTACAATATCTTAGCAGTTGATTTACAGGGGCGTAAAGATTTGCTGGGCATCTACATTGGCGACGCAGAAAGTGCTCGTTTTTGGCTTAGCACGCTGACTGATTTACAAAACCGGGGGGTGAAAGACCTGCTGATTTGCTCCATTGATAACTTATCCGGTTTCGGTGATGCGATTGAAACGGTGTTTCCCAATGTCGATGTTCAGTTGTGTTTGGTTCACCAAGTCCGTGCGTCACTTCGGTATGTGGTCTCAAAGGATCAAAAGGCGGTAGTGGCCGACTTAAAACCTATCTACCAGTCGGCAAATCTGAGCGGAGCTGAACAAAAACTGACCGATTTTGCGGACAAATGGGGGCAAAGGTATCCGCTGGTGGTTGAGAGTTGGAAACGAAATTGGTTGCGGCTAACCCGTTTCTTTGAGTACCCAGCGGCTATTCGCAAAGTCGTCTATACGACGAATACGGTGGAGGGATTTCATCGTCAGATTCGTTGCGTGACGAAGTCTAAAGGCGCTTTCAGTTCAGAAACGGCCCTGCTTAAATTACTTTACCTAACGACACAACGTATTCTAGAGAGCTGGAAGATGCCTTTGCAAAACTGGGGCTCAACACTCCAGCAATTGGCGATTTTGTTTGAAGACCGTGTTCGAAATTACACCACGATCTGAGGAAATGACACACTTCATTGAACATTCCCGCAAAATTGTCTAACTGAGCAGCCATATTTTTGACCTTCAAACGTTCTAATAAGTTGATAACCAGTGTGCGTAGACTGCCCATAAGTCGACTAACTGCCCTACTGCCTGTTTGTAGATCATCTTCGGATAGAGTTACGTCCCGTTTATGGTGCATTACTTCAATAGCCCAATGCTGACGGATGGCATTAAACAATTCCTCCGCTTCTGACGAACTGGTGGGGCGGTTATTACTGACAAAGTAACTTAGTTCCTTGCTGACGACGCCTGCTTGCTGACGACACCGTTCTACGCACACCAGCGTCGCTACACCCGCATCCTGCCAGCGCGGGGCCAAAGCCGATGGCTTCAGCGAAAAGCAACAATAAGTACGCTGCTCAACGCGGCCGTGATGCTTGGCTTCCGCATCAACTCGCTCGTAATCAGAACCATTAAATAGGCAGCGGCAAATACAGTACCGGTACAAATGCGTTTGATTGGCCTTCAGGCCCACCACATAGACCCCTGCTGCGGCATGAATCGAGTGCAACGTTAGGGGGATCAGATGCAGGGCGTCGAGCGTGAGTTTTTGCCCAACTAAACGCCCTTGCTCCAGTAGGTGGCTCACGGCTGGTCGTTCGCTTTCTTTAGCACCACAATAAAAGGTCTGGGCGACTACCTGCCGACTCTGGTGAGCCAAGGCTGAGACGCACACTTCTCCGCGTGTATGCCCGGTTTGAATGCTTCCGCGCAGTTCTTTTCCATCTACGGCAAACCACCGTTTCTGGTTCTCCTCCAGCACGAATCCAAACCACTCAAAGAGTAACTCAGTGAAGCGTGAGCCGTTAATTTTAGCTAACAAAATAGGTAACTGAGCGCGTGAAATGACCTTGTGATCAGTTAATTGCGTTGCTTCAAGGAGACTCTCGAACTGGTTGGTCATGTGCCGGTGTAGCCGCCACAAGTTACCATCCCGTCCACAGCACAGAGCGGCTACTAAGCCGGTGAGTACTAATGCCAGCGAGTGTCGTTTGCCCCGATTATCACGCCTATCCAGGTCATGAGTTTGGTCGAGGAGTTGAAAAAAAGAGGTAGTTTTAACCGGGCAAGCAGGAGTAGTCATGATTTTGTAGTGTTGCAACCACAAAAGTAGGGCGAACGACTACTTGCCCGTTTTTATAAGAAAGCCCTGTAGCATTTAATGACGGCGATGCGCTATTAAAGTCTATCCTGTTCTTCAATCCGGCGGGACTGATTGGACTGTAATTTGCCGCCAAAATGATATTTTACGGAAACACCGACTCTTCGAGTGTCGGGTTTATCATAGTACTGATAATCAGTGTAATCGGTTAACGATTTGCCGGCATACCGGTTGGTTCCCAGAAAATCATTGAATGAAACCCGAACATCCAGTTTATTCTTGTAAAACGACTTTCGAATTCCGGCACCGGCTAGAAAAATACCCTCTTTTAAGTAAATTCCCCAGAGTTCACTTGAGTAGTAACTAAGCGAGAGTTCAAAATTTAGCCCACCCGGCAGTTTTAGCTGTTGATTAAGCATAGCACTAGCGGCCCATTTGCTGAACGTTTTTTCGCCATTTAACAAGGGTATTGGATAACTGGTATAACTGGTCCCCGTTGTAAGCTGCAATTCCCACAACGGGGATAAGCTTATTGGAATCGATGTGAGCACGTCAAGACGCTCCATTTTATCAAAATTAGCAATCTGACTCACAATCGCATTAGTTCCCGGTTCAACCACCAGCCTTTTAGAAATATAATTGGTATGCCTACTGTAGCTGACAGTTAGCACGTATTTTTCCTTCAGCGTGTAACCAGCCGAGAACAGCCATGCCATTTCCGGTTTTAGATACGGATTCCCCGAATAAAAAAAGTATTGATCGCTATACCATCTTACCGGGTTCAGACTAGCATAAGTTGGCCGGTCAATGCGTCGGCTTACCGAGAAGTTGAGCTTGTTATTTTTGTCAAGTTCATGATCAATGGATAACGACGGAAACAGCTTCGTATAATTCCAGCTATTGGCTACGGCCTGTTTGACGGTATACCCTTCGGCCACCGTTGATTCTAAACGCAGACCGGCTTCAAGGCTTGTTTTACCCAACTTTTTAACCCCTGAACCATAAACCGCACTAATTTTTTCGTTGTACTTAAAATGGTTTGACATCGAGGATGCCTCAATAAATCGGCCATCACGAAGCGAATCAAAACTATACCGGTTATCATTGGTAACGTAAGCAAATTTAACCCCCGCTTTTAAGGTAACTGCCGGGTAAGGTAGAACTAGGTCCATTTTAACTGATTGGATCGAAATCGTTCCTGGCTGATGGCTTTGCAGTCGCTCATCGGGCGCCGACTGAGTGCCTGTCGCATCTTGAAAACTACTTTTCAGAACGCCGTCGGAATAATTCCGGTAAGAAATGTAATGCGCATCGGCGGTTAGCTGCTTCCCCAGGCTATCGATCTTGTACGTATAACTGAGATTGGTAGCGTCATAATGATAAGGCTCAGCCAGATAATTGGTGCTTCTCACCGAACCCAAAAGCTGGCCGGTTGCATCGTATCTTTTCACTAAGGACGGCGCGTTGTCCTTGACAAAATCATCAAAATAGCCGTTGTAGCCAACGCTTAACCGGTGCTTAGTGGACAACTGCCAGTCAATACCTGCTTTGTAGGTGTAAAATTTAATTTTGAGCGGATTCTGGTTTTCACGGCGAATAATGATTGGCTGACCGTTTTCGAAGAAACTATTTCCGCTGGTGCTGACAAAATTGCTGTGTGGCGTATTAAAATCGATGGAGCCGAACAGGTTGATGCGGCCCTTGCGGTAACTCCCGGTTATATTTTCATTAACCATCCAGAATTTACCTTTCGAAACACCTGACCGGATGTCGAGCGAGTAGCCGTCCTGGGTGTTTTTTTTCATTACAAAATTGATAATCCCGGCATTTCCCGCGGCATCAAATTCAGCCGTCGGCGTCGTAATGACTTCAATTTTGTTAATATTTTCAGCATTCATGCCCTTCAGCAATTGCACGAGCTGCTGCTGGGAAAGATAGGTCATCTTTCCATCGACCATCACATTGAGTCCTGATGACCCTTTGAGCATAATCTGATCATCCTGCCCCAGGCTTACGCCAGGCACCCTTCTCAACAAATCGAGCGCGGAAGAGCCAGCACTTAACGCACTATTTTGTACGTTGAAAATTAGCTTTCCGTTTTGCATCTCAATAGTCTGTTTCCTGGAAACTACGTCAACGGCCTGGATCCCCAGTGTGGCTTCTGTCATTACCACATCATAAACCCCATCCGGCGAACTGGTCGTACTAATCACCACCGAGTCCGCTTTCAACGGGCGAAAACCCAACATGAATGATTTGAGATAATAAGTAGCCTTCGGGATATTCTTAAATTCGTACCGTCCATCGGCAGCGCTGGACGTATTGAAAGCCGGCGTTGTTTCCGATAGCCTGAAAAGAGCAACGTGGGCACCGACCAGGGCATTTCCTTTAGTATCCTTTACCGATCCGGCCACGGTGAACGGATTGGACTGTGCAGTGAGCCCGTGTCCCCCAAAAACGACTAGAATCGCCGTCAAAAACCAGGAAGACAAACGTGAACGATTGGTAAACATATGGTAGTGGCCTTTGCTCAGAAATAACTAGTACTTGTCCAATTTAATTATTAGAATAATCTGATTTATTCATAGGATTGACCTGCTCATACCATCGTTTGAGTTTATCTTCAGCCGTAGCCACCGTGAAACTCCAA
>NZ_VFIA01000083.1 GCF_014282275.1 Spirosoma utsteinense | reverse complement strand
TGCCATTGAGAGTCCGTTAGTGCTTGAAACGATTCGTTCATGATCTTGGAGCTTGGTAACTACAAGATAAGACGGACTCTCATTTTTAGACTATCCAAAACATACTCTTAGTGCCACCCACTACCGGCTCAATCCGGGAGAGCTTCTGCCCGGCCAGAGTCTGAGCGTGAACGGACAGAAAACACCTATTGAGAACGCGCTGGAAACGGCCCTCTACGCCGACCATGAAGTGAGCCTCTCCGACCAACTGGCGATTTCGGCGGGCCTGCGCTATTCCTATTTTATAAACCTGGGACCTTCGCTGGTGTACCGCTACGCCGAGGGGAGCGCCCCCGACGCGACCTCCGTCGTCGATTCAACGCGTTACCGGGCCGGGGCGGTCAGCCAGACCTACGGCGGGTTCGAACCCCGCCTGGGCATTCGCTACGCCATTACCCCGACAGCCTCCGTCAAGCTGGGCTACAACCTGATGCGGCAGTACCTGCAGGTGGTGACCAACACGACCACGCCCCTGCCCACCGCCCGCTGGAAAACGGCCGATGCCCACATCCGGCCCCAGGTGAGCCAGCTGCTGTCGGCGGGCTGGTTCCAGAACCTCAAGGAGAATATCTACGAAGTGACGGCGGAAGTGTACTGGCGGACGACCCAACACGTGCTCGACTACAAGCCGGGCGCGAACTTCCTGTTGCAGGCCACTCCCGAAACGCAGCTGTTACAAGGACGCAGCAAAGCCTACGGGCTCGAACTGATGGCCAGCAAAAAGAAAGGCGAGTTGACGGGCTGGGTCAACTACACCTACGCCCGGACGTTCAACCAGGTGGCCGCCGGAACGGAGTTCACCCAGCAGATCAACGGGGGTGACTGGTACCGGGCCAATTACGACCGTCCCCACAGCGTCAATGTCAGTCTGACCATCAACCAGACGAAGCACCACAGCTTTTCGTTTAACGCGGTCTACAGCACGGGACGCCCCTACACCCGGCCGGAAGGCTTCATTCGCTATCAGGACCGGACCTATCCCTTTTACAACGAGCGCAACCAGGGGCGGCTCCCGGCCTACCACCGGCTCGATTTCGCCTGGAACATCTATCGACCGAGCCTGAGGGACCGGCGCTGGCAGGGCCACTGGACGTTTACGGTCTACAACCTCTACGGCCGCCGGAATGCATACTCGATCTTTTACCGGACCGAAGGGCAGGCCACCAATCCGTACCGGCTGGCTATTTTTGCCGCCCCCATCCCCAGCCTGTCCTATAATTTCGAGTTCAAATGAGAAGGCTCCTTCCGTTTTACTACCGAACTACTACGTGCGTCGGGTCATGGCGGGGGCTAGTCGTTGGCCTATCGATGGGGCTGCTTATGCTAGGCTGCGTCGATAGGCTCGACCTTTCTGCTGTTGGTAAGCTAACGGTAGTGGTCGTAGACGGAGCCCTAACGAATCTGGCAGAACCGCAACAGATCCGTCTGAATCGATCGCTATCCGATCCAGTAACGGGGCTGCCCGGTTCCTTACCCATTACCGGGGCTTTAGTTGAAGTAGTCCTCGATTCGGTCGCGGTCATTACGGCTCACGAAACCGAAGATGGCCAGTACCAACTACCCAGCGACTTCAGGGGCCAGACAGGCCATGCCTATCAGTTGCGTTTCACCCTACGGGACGGCACCCGCTACCAGTCTACCCCGCAGGTCATGCTCGCCGTTCCCCCCATCCAGGCCGTACGGGGCCGATTCAGCCCAACTGCACTGGCAAAAGGCCTTCTCGATAATTACACGGCGGGTCACGAGTTGTTTATTGACACCCAGGACCCACCGGCTACCCGTAATTTCTACCGCTGGGATTGGAAGGAGTATGAAAAACAGGTCTGGTGTCGCTCCTGTCAGCAGGGCGTTTACGCCGTCAATGCGATTTTGCCCGGCGTCTACAAGGATAATCTGTATTTTGTGTCGGGCGATGCACTGTACGAAGATTGTTTCATCCCTCCACCGACTTTGGAAAACGTCTCTGAATTCGGGAAGCCCCTGGTTCCCAGGGGTGTCTGGGGCTACGACTACTATTGCCGGTCGCAGTGCTGGGAGATCCTGACCAATTACAGTCTCGATGTGTTTGCCGATCAATTCACCAACGGGGGACTTATCACCAACCGCAAGGTGGCCCAGATTCCCTTTTACACCCGAGAGCCGTGTCTGATCGAGATTCGCCAGTCTTCGCTCAGCCCGGAGGGGTATCAGTACTTCAAGCAACTCCAGGACCAGACCCAGAATACAGGTGGGGTGGCCGATACACCCCCTACCGCCTTGCCGGGTAACATCCGAAACGTGGCCAATGAGCGGGAGATCGTAGTGGGCTATTTCACCGCTTCAGCTGTGTCATCGGTTCCCTACTGGCTGGATCGAAAAGATGCGCAGGGGTTACCGTATGGGTCCACCTTACCCTTCACCACGACAACCGACCCGTTTGTGCCCACCGTGCAGGGCGATGAAGAACTCTTCTATGCGCTCAATCGGCGGTTGCCGAACCGGGAGCCACCGCCCCCCTACACCGGTCCCCGCCCGACGCCCAAAGTGTATATTTACGGGGGGCCACCCCGCCCGCCCACCGCTGTGTGTGTGCTTAGTAACAGTCGTACCCCGTTCAAGCCCGCTGGCTGGCAGAATTAACCAGTTGACTTACTCCTTACCCACTATCGTATGCGCGCTTTCATTTGGTGGGTGGTCATTTGCCTGCCCGTTTCCTGGGCAGCGCTGGGCTGCGTCGATCCGATCGAGCAGACCCTGGCCGGCACGGTCGACGTGATCGTGGTGGATGGTACGCTGACCAACCGGGCCGAGCCCCAGCAAATCATCCTCAACCGCTCCCGTGCTGATCCACTATCGGGTCGGTTTGGCGTGCTGCCCATTACCAAAGCCACCGTTGAGATCCTGGTCGATTCAGCCCAGGTCATTAGTTGCCTGGAATCGGTTGACGGGACGTACCGGCTGCCCAGTGATTTTAAAGGCCTGGTTGACCACGCCTATCAGCTCCGGTTCACGCTTTCGGATGGAACCCGTTACGCGTCCTCGACCCAGATCATGCCCGAGGTACCGCCCATTGAACGGCTGTCGGTCGCCTTCAACGCCACCAGCTTACCGCCGGGTCTCTATTCATTTGGCTTTCGGGCGGGTTATGATGTCCTGCTGAGCACCCGGGACCCGGCTACTCAGCGCAATTACTACCGCTGGGATTGGAAGCTGATCGAAAAGCAGCACTGGTGCAAGAGCTGCTACAAGAGCGTTTACCTGGACTCCTTACAGGAACAATATCTACAGAATGGCCAACTTGTTACCACGCGCAAGGCCGTTGAAGCCTGTGTCGAGTCCACCGTGAACCCTTTGGACCGGGACTACTACAACGATTACCACTGCCGGACCCCTTGCTGGGAGATCATTACCAATTCAACGATCAATCTCTTTGATGACCAACTCTCCAACGGCGGTGCCTTGGCTAACCGGAATGTTGGCCAGGTGCCTTTGCTAACACGCCAGCCGGCTTTACTGGAAGTTCGCCAGTTGTCGTTGACCCGGGAAGCCTACCAATTTTACCAACGGCTACAGCAACAAACCCAGAATACGGGCGGTATCGCCGATACGCCCCCTTCGGCCCCTGTCGGCAACCTACACAATATGGCTAATCGGGAGGAAGTAGTAGTCGGCTTTTTCACCGCCAGTGCGGTGTCCACCGCGCGACAGTGGCTTGATAAAACCGATGCCACCCGTTTACCCTATGGTTCTTATGACGAAGCGGGCCAGATTGTCCAATTTGACGATGAGTTATTTTATAGCCTGATCCGACGCGTCCCCGTATTGGGGCAGAGCGCTACTCCGTTCGCACCCGGTGCACCACCCCGCCTGATCACGGCTCCCTGCCTGGCAGGAACAAATCGTACCCCAATTAAACCCGAGGGCTGGCAGAATTGACGGCGCGCAGTCTGTCCGTTGAGTTCGCTGTCAGCCCTCCTGTTTTATAGGTTCTGTCTTCGGTAATCGTACCCTATTGCTGTTCATCCGGATTTCTTTTTATGCGCGCCTTAATACTACTGCTGGTCGTTTGTGGGAGTCTGACGATATTACCCTTGGGCTGCGTCGATCCGCTGGAGTTGTCGGGGCGGGGAACGGTGGATGTTATCGTCATCGACGGAACCATCACCAATCTGGCCGAAGACCAAACTGTTCGGATCAATCGGTCTAAAGCCGATCCGCTCACGGGTCGCTTCGGGTCGACCCCCATTACCCAGGCAACAGTGACCGTAGTGGTGGACTCAGTTCAGATCATACGGATGATCGAAACTGATTCGGGTAAATACCGGGCACCAGCGAAGTTTATGGGGCAGATCGGGCACACCTACCAGCTTCACATTACCCTGCGGGATGGTACCCGTTACGAATCGTCCACCGAAGTGATGCAGGCAGTCCCGCCCATCGGCAAGCTGTCTTCCCGTTTTAATCCGAACAGTTTAGCCCCCGATCAACAACTCCAGAACTTTTACGCGGCCGCCCACGACTTTTACGTCACCATAAAAGACCCGGCCAACCAGCACAACTACTACCGCTGGGGCTGGAAGCTCTGGGAAAAACAGCAATGGTGCCGTACGTGCGCTAATGGTGCTTATTTTATTCATGACCCAAGGGATACGACGATGCTCTACGAAAATTGCTTCCCCGTTTCCACCGACAAACCTTACGTTTATGATTATGAATGTCGTACCCATTGCTGGGATATCTTTCAGGGGTACGAGGTGAATGTGTTTGATGATCAGTACAGCAATGGAGGAACGATCACAGATCGGCGGGTAGCGCAGATCCCCCTCTACCAGCGCAATCCTTGTCTGGTCGAAATTCGGCAGGGCTCATTAACGGCGGATGCGCACCGCTACTTTAAACTCCTTCAGGATCAGACCCAGAACACGGGCGGCATCGCCGATACGCCCCCTACCATTGCCGGTGGAAACGTAAGGAATCTAACGAATACCCGGGAGCCCGTCGTTGGTTATTTCAGTGCTTCTGCCGTCTCTTCGGAGTTGTACTGGCTGGATCGCAAGGACGCTACGACCAGAGCCCCCGGTTTGTTCATGGCTAAGAACGATCGAGATCCGATTCCGGAATCCCTAATTTTTGGCCCCATCCCCTTGTTAATCCCTGGCGAAAGCCGTCCCCCAACGGCGGTATGTTTAAAAAGTGATGGCCGTACCCCCACCACCCCCAAGGGATGGAGGGAAAACTAGTCAGTTTCCGCGACGTCAGAACTAATGATATTGATGGAATAGGGTTGCTATACGGTTTCGACGGTTTATGGTAAGATAAATAACATAATTACCACTTATATACCAGAAGCATCCTCAAGCTTTGCAACCCTTACAGCTGATAAAGAGTCATCACCGTAAATAGATTGATTAGCCATGAGAAACATTTTATCTTTCAGCAACCTGATTGCTGTTATGTCAATCTTGTCTGTTTTGATAGTCAGTTGTAATCAAAATGAAGTTGCTACTCAGAAAGCCATTGCTGATAAGAAAGCAGTAGGACGATGGAATTTGGTTGGAATCACTTCTGGTTGGACAGGAAAGACGAATCCACCTATTGACAACGTTGAGCTGGCCATTGATCAGCAACAAAAAGCGGTTATCTACGAAAACGGAAAAGAGATGCTGACTTTTCAGTACTCCCTGGAAGAAACCAAGTCAGGGCTTGTTCGGTATTCAATTACTCAAAAAGCAGGCAACTCACCTATTTTTTATCCCCCGTCCAGAGGCAATTTTCGGGTTAACACCAAACAGCTTATCATAGGTGATACGGGGGCTGATGGCAATGACTACACTTTCACAAGAGACTAGCCATTTATAATTATTCAGGCAATGCTTTAATCTGCTGATTAGAGTCATTAAGGGAAAGTCAACTAACATAATTGCACTTATGTGTATTACGCTGAAATAACTTTACACGGTTAGATATGAAGGAAACTGCCATTTAATTAATATACACATATATTAATCCGCAAGTCAGATTCACATGCCGTATTATCATTACCTTACCTTCAGTTCACGATAAACACTTTTAAACCTAACTCAATTTTATGTCCTCAATGCTACGAATTTTATTAACGATCTCAGTTCTATCCTGTACCTTGTTTGCTTGTGAAGATCATCGTCAAAGTCCATTAGCAACTTTACGACAACGGGTTAAAACAATTGAACAGGTTGGTAGCAGCACCGCAACCTATACGTATGATCAGAATAATCGGGTAAGCTCGTACACGACTACAAACGGGTATAAAGGCTTGTTTTATTATGACTCCCAAAATCGGTACGCCCGGTATGACATTGTGAGTCTCGCTGGCGATCAAACAAAAGGCCGGCGATACCGATTCAACTTTATGTCAAATCCCAACGCTCTTTCGGTAGCCGACATTGATTTCACTAGCACTACAGAAATTACGCATGAAACTAGATCGTATGGCCTCGATAACAGCCATCACATCACCTCCTTCTCCAATGGTCTCACGAACGGGTATCTTTCTAACTCCTACCAGTACACGGGCGATAATATCACTAGTGGTGTATTTATCCAGGGTCGCAATCTTGAAAACCTCACCTTCGATTATGACGACAAGCCTAATCCTTACTTTGGCTTGATTATGCCTGTAGCCGGGATTGAAGAGTATTTGACATACAATCGGAACAATATCATTAAGATTACCTACAATGGGATACCTATAGAGTACGTATACGAGTACAATGCGCAAGGTTTGCCTACCCGCGTCGCTCGAAAAGATGGGTTGGGTGAAACGCGGTTTACTTATGAATCCTATTAGTGGGAATTACCTGTGTATCGTTTCATGTAAAAGTAAAATAGCCAGCAAAAGCTGGCTATTTTACTTTTAATACCGTAGCTTCATAACTAAGATTATTCCGAGATGAAGTTAAGCCTGAGTGCTAAGCTCAGGCTTGAAAAGAGCAGATAAAAGACTCTCTTCAGCAATTAATACTTCAGGCTTATTTCAACCGATAATTGATACCGATACCTGCCTGCCAACGATTATAATCAGGTGTTAAATAAGAAGACGGTAACCAACTTCGCTCAACTGTTGCTTCTACCGACCAGCGTCTGCCTACTCGGTAATGTGCCCCCAAACCGGCATTGGTTTGCCAATTCATATTGTGTATGCCATTCATTGTACTAAAGGGGTCTGTTGGTTCAAATCTGTCATAGTTGCTCTGCCCGTACAAGGCCCCAACTTGAGCAAACAGTGCAAACCGATTTCCTCGCAGGAAATAGTATCTAGTTGATAAACCTGCTCCTGCATAATTAAAGGGAAAGGAAGATAAATAATCCGATGAAGTCGTTTTTAAGTAACGACCTTCGAGCGTCACCGACCAGCCATCAGCCAGAAAATATTGGATTTTGGGGCTATAAAAAATCGTTGTTGGACGACTCCCTTTGTAACCTTGTCCAGCAGAGATACCAACGTTTAAACGCCCTTTGCCAAGTAGATCCCGCTGATGCTCGTCAAACACCGTCTGAGCAGATCCGAATAGGGGTAAGAAAAGACCTAGTAGTAATACACAACGTTTCATAATGATCTTGTTTTTTCTCAAAGATATTTCTATAGCGAAACAGTTTGTAAAGCGTTACTACTTTTTAGGTTTTTTTAACTATTATAGTAAGAAGAGGATCGTTGTATAGGTATCAATAGGTTGACAGACGAAAGCAAGATTGACTAACTGTAGCGAGAAAGAGTTTTGTTTGATAAAAGTCAGTTATCAGGCTTCCTTGTTGTTAGCATCGTGGGTACAAAAATTAGCCCGACTTGCCAAGTCTGGTTTTTAAAACCGAACCGAATATTCCCCAAATCAACATGAGTATACTCGTTAAAAGACTTAAAGTAACCCACGTCAACACCAATCCATTTGTAACGATAAGAGGCTCGGCCACTTATCCCTAATTCAACTAGAGAAGCATGTTCACTCCACGCACTTTTACCAAAATAGACATTGGCTTCTGGCCCTACAAAAAGTCCAAGGCCAGATACAGGTGTAATACCAATTAAAGGTGTTACACCCACATAATGGAATTTTTGCTGAAAGAGTGTATTACCATCAAAGTCTTGGTTTTGAATTCCTTTTTGCTGATAGTTGAGTTCTATTCTGTAAGCAATCCAGCGCGATAAAGCGTGCTGGTAAAAAACTCCTCCATAGAAACTATTTCGGGGTGCTACTCCTGCTAAGCTTACACTAGGAAGCGAATAGTTTAAAAGTGAATTCGTTAATTGAGTAGATGCCCTGAGATACCCTGTCCTAATGCCAAAATAACTTTGTTTACTCGTAGCTTGCCCTAATGCTACTGTACTTATTATGAGCAGTAAACCCATAAGAAAGTGCCCTGTTTTGGTCGTGACGTAACCGTGGACTCTTCGTCTTTATTGCATGGTAACACTCGTCGTCTCATGCCGCTACTGTGGCAACCAAGATGCCGTTCGGCGCAAAGGGCTCAGCACC
>NZ_VFIA01000082.1 GCF_014282275.1 Spirosoma utsteinense | reverse complement strand
AGGCCTTATCTTGGGGCTGGAAAGAGTCGGTAAGGGTCATCTTGGCGAGATTTAGAACACCTCAAAGATGTCTACTTATCGGCTCTTTACCCTTTTATGAGAAAGCCCTGCCAACATAAGTATTCCAAGGGCCTGGTCGCTACAATTCGTCTGAATTTAACAAATTCCCGCTTCCCCGTCGGTCGGATTACTTTGCCTAAGAGTAAATTTTGCTCCTGCATAAGCCGATACACCTTTTTCTTATTGATCAAATACTCTTTTTTCAACTCGTGGGTGATGTATTCATAGCCGAGGGCGTTGAACTCAACATCCAGCAACTGCCGAATACTGTTCACTACCACTTGATTGTCGACCCAAGATCCATCTAGTTTCATAGTCACCTGGCTGGGTCGTGCTCCAGGCCTACCTGATTGAGGTTGGTAGTAAAACACGCTCCGAGGCACGCCAAGCCAGTGGCATAACAGGGTACGACTTACTTGATTTTCAAACTGTTTCATGAGTGCTAACTTCTCCTGGAGTGAATAGGCGTTTTTTTTAGCAGCTCACTTTTGATCTTCAACTCCAAAGCTTGTTTTGCTACAATCCGCTTTAGGCGTTCATTTTCCTCTTCGAGCACTCGAAGCTGGGGATCGACGCGTGCATAGGAATCTTTCAGTCCTTCTTTGCCTTTGCTCAAATATTTCAATCGCCACCTGCGCAGCAACGAAGGGGATAGGTTGTACTTGCGAGAAATCTCGGCATGGCCGTCACGGATGGCTTCCTGGACGATGGAATAGCGGTCTTCGGGAGTAAAACTCCGCCTTGCTTTGCTCATGGTATCTGAATGTAAAAGGACTAAACTGTTTTTGCAATTTTGTCCAGTCATTCAGGGGGTTAAGACACTTGCCACTCAGTAAGTACAGTCTTTTTTCCATATACAGTTGGGCTGGGCCGCCGGGCGGTGGTATATGCCTAAGAAAATCCCGTGGTTGTAGGACACAAAAGAACAGATAACTCGAGTTGGCAGCCACTTATGCAATTAGGTTTGATCTCATGGATTGTTCGGTATATGAACCGTTTTCAGCCAATAGGTATACATTAATTGAAATAATTGAGTCATTTCTTTGAACGAACTTGGCTTGCTCATAAACGTGTTCGCTCCTAATCTGTAAGCTTTATGAACAGTTTCTTCACTCCGGGTAGCAGTTAGAACCAATATTGGAATGAAGTTTAGATTTGGATTGGTTTTGAGTGTTCGCAGTACCTTATAGCCATCCACACGAGGCATGTCTAGGTCTAATAGTATCAAAGCTGGTAATTTTCCTTCGGGACTATTTAAGAGATCATCTAACAGCGATTCTCCATCATTAAAGAAGGTCACGCTACAGTCTGAGTAAGGTTTTAAGGCTTCTTGAATTAGATATCTATCATCTTCATCGTCGTCAACGGCATAAATGCAGAATTGGATATTTCCCATGATATGAGTGTTGTGAGCTCATTTAATTAATACGAACAGCTATACATTTAGTTTTTACGTGTCTATATGATTCTGTTGGTAGTGGCTTAACTGCGTTGATCAGCGAAGAAAAACTGATTAATGAATAGGCCGATTGTCGTATCGTGGACCGCCACTGACTTAGAGAAGCAAATGGTTCGACGGGTCAGTCGCTTTAAGCGTGTTCGAAGAGTAAGATGCTTACGTTCAAGACCTTGTAATGCCGCTTTACGAACTAAGCGTAATCGTTGATCCAGGCAGTCAAAGTAAGCCCACCAAGAGTCCGTTATCCACCTGATTACCTCAATTTTAGCCTGCTCTAATAGGCTAAGTAGGTGGCGAAATGTTTGGTGAGTACGTCGTCCAAAAACGAAGGCAATAATCTCGCCTGTCACTGCATCCTCCACCCACCACAGCCAGCGGGGCTGTTTTTTCTTACCCACGTAAGACCGCCCGGCGGCCCGGCACATCTCGTCGACTTTAAGGCTCATTTTTAAGCCTCTATCGACATATAAGGGATTAACATGAATGACTTCACTGCTTTTTTTTAAACTGAGTGCTGACAGTATTTCGATTGACGCCTAGAACACGGGCGGTATCACGTATGCCTGCTCCGTTGAGGACCATCTGAGTGATCTGCTCTTTGACCAAGGGGTCCCGGGCTTTGTGGGTGTATGTTTTGACAAAGGTTCGACCGCAGTCATAGCATCGGTAGCGTTGGGTACCAGCGCGGGTAGTGCCATAGCGTTTGACGTGTTGGGTTTGCCCACAATGCTTACAGGAGACTGCTTCTAAGACCATTCACAAAGATACCTATATCAACGCAGTTAAGCCACTACCGGGTAATGACCAGTAGTTTCTGTTGTTCAACCAGTTGCTCCTCCACCAGCGTTTGCTCATAGGGCTGGATCTGAAACTCCGCCCCGTCAAACAGGTAGTCGTCAGAATCCAGCTTGTTCAGTCGGCCTACGGTGTCCAGCAACCGGCGTCGCAGCGCCCGGTAGAGGTAAAAGCGAATGTTGTCGGTAGCCCCTAACCGGGCCCGACTCTCATGCAGGTGTAGATACAGCTCATGCAGACAATCTTCCACTAAGGGCTTATTACGAACCAGATTATAGCCATACCGGTACAGATCGGCCGCGAACAGATCGTATAACGCAGCAAAAGACGACTGGTCGCCGTTCCGGAAGCTATCCCAGAGGTGAACATGTTCGGATGGCGTTAGCGGTTTGTTTATATCGTTTTCAAAAGCCGTTACGTATTCTTTTTCTACCGGGCAATAATCAATAAGCTTAATCCAATAATGTAACAGACCAGCATCCCATTCAGCAAATTGTTCACTCCCTTCGGGGCCGACCGGAATTCCCGCCAGACGTAAATGCCCCATATGGCGGCTACCACGGTTGCGCCCTGGCCGAGTCCGTAACTGATGGCGGGCCCGGCTTTGTCCGAAGCCAGAATGCTGAACGACATACCCAGGCACCAGATCATACCGCCCAGCACGCCCGTGAGGTGGTTGCGCCCGCTCCCCCGAAAATAATCGGCGTAACTGACGGGTGTACCTTCAAACGGCCGACGCATGAGCAGCGTGTTGAACAGGAAATTACTGGCCAGGATACCCAGCGCAAAAAAGACAACGGCGGTGTAGGGACTGAGCTTACCCGGCTCGGGCTGGTCGAAGTTAGGGAACATGGCCTGGGCCACATAGCCGTAAAACAAGCCCATCAGACAACCCGCTACGACAGACAGCAGCAAGCCTTTGGTCGATACACCTGCGCTGGCAGTCGCCGTCCGTCGGTAGGCGAAGGCGTTGAGCAGAATAGCCACCACGATCAGGGCCATGCCGCCAAACAGCAGTCCGGCATTGCCAACGGGCGCGTTGAGGTAGTTGACCACCACGCCAATGACCAGCGCCAGCCCGATACCCACCGGAAACGCCACCGACATACCCGCGATGGAAATGGCCGCTACCAGCAAAATATTGGCGGCATTGAACAGTACCCCGCCCCAGAGCGCCGAGCCAATATTGTCCATGTCTGCCTGCCGGATATCGGCCAGAAACGAGCGTCCGCCCTCGCCCATACTCCCTAGCGTGAGAGCCAGCAGTAGCGCCAGCCCAACAATACCCAAGACATAATCCCAATAAAACAGTTCAAAACGCCAGTTACCCGCCGACAACTTCTGGGTGTTAGCCCACGAACCCCAGCAAAGCATGGTGACGATGCAAAACAGCACTGCGGTACCGTATGACTCAATGATAAACATAGTGGTGGGATTTAGTAACGGGCCAGAATGGGTTTGTTGCCGAAAACGATCAGGTTGCGCAGGCGCACGGAGTGATCTTTATCCGGGTTGAGCAGTTTCAACCGCAGCGTGTGCTTTCCGGGCGCCAGCTGGTACTTCCAGGTCATATCGTAACGACGACGGGTGAAGCTGGCGGGCAGGTTGGCCGTTTCCATCTTTTTATCGTCAATGTAAACCTCTACCTGAGCCGTGTAACCGCTTTCGTATTCGTACTGGCCCGCCTGCGCTTTTGGCTTGTTCTCACCAACAACGATAAAGCCAACCCCCTCGAAGGTGGTGGTGTACTCGTCAGCCTCACGCGGCCCGGCCTGACCCGACCCAATTAGCTCTTTGTTGATATTCCATTTTTCGGTGGGAAAATGGCGGGTGAAGCCTTGTTCTAACCGAACTGCTTTGGGTGTTTGTACAGCAATGGTTACGTTATCGCCACTTACTTTGCCGCCGTTCTGCCCGATGACCTGAAGCGCGTGTTTCATGCCGATGCTATAGACATCGTTGAGCGACATGGTCGTGTATTTAAAGTCGATGTCCTCCGCTTCGGCAAGGCCCTGCTTCCAGTAAGCCGGGATTTTGCTGTAGCCCAGCATGGTACCCAGGATACCACCCGCCGACGATGGATTGCAGTCGGAATCCTGCCCGGCGCGGGTGCTGATCTGCATGGTTTTGGTGTAATCGCCTTTGCCATACAGAAGGCCCAGCACAATGTAAGCCGAGTTGATCTTCGCGTCGATGTTGTAGGGAGCAAAAATACCGTCCGAACAGCCCACTTCGTCGGCCCATTTGCGTTGCACTTCCAGCCAGGTACGTTTCCAGTCGTTGGGATACTGGTCGTGCCACTTGATCACGTCGGCAATGCACTGATAAAAGGTACTCTGTGCCGGAACCGCCTTGAGCCCTTCCCGAACGATGTAGTTAACATCATTGCTGACAAACGCCAGCGAATACATGGCGCCAACATACACGCCACCGTACCAGCCGTCGCCGTAGTTCATGATGTGGCCGATGGGGTCGCCAATCTTCACGGCCGTATTGGGCATGCCGGGGGCCATCAGCCCCGAAAAATCAGCTTCGATCTGGAAGTCGATATCGTCGGCATGGGGGTTGTTGAGCCAGTGACCCGACTCGGGGGCTTTCATGCCGTTGAGGATGTTGTTACGCCCCACCTGATTGGCGTGCCAGAGCATGTAGTCGGCCTTGGCAAAGGCGTTAGCGTGTTCGCTGACGGGCGCATCGAGGCCTTTTTTCTCGAACACATCCACGAAGGTCAGGTCCATGTACAGATCATCGTACAGACCGGGATTTTCGAGCATCGTTTTCTTGATGTAGCCGTCATACCACGGAATGGGCTGATAATCATTCATCATGGTCCCATTGAACTTGAACTCCGTTGGCCCGCCAAAGGTGCAGCCAATAAGCTGACCAGCCCAACCGCCTTTGATCTTGTCCTGTAAGGCCGCTTTGGTGATGGTGACGGTAGCGGGCAGGCGGGCAGCACGGGTTCTGGTCAATACTTTTTTGGGCGTCGGGGCCGATCCGCCTGTATGGGAGAACTGCGCATCACCAGCGATCGGGCCGAAACCCGTCAGTGCCAGTAATGGGAGGAGGAAATAGCTTCGTTTCATGGGGTTTGGGGAATTTTCGAATGGTCAAATAATGAGCAGCGGCAGGGAATCGACCTCATGCCGGTGGGGAATCGATGCCTGGGCACCCATTCGGGTAACCGAAATCGACGCGGCTTTGCAGGCAAACGCCACGGCATCGGGCAGGTCGAGCCCTTCGGCGATAGCGATCACCAGGGCACCATTAAAGCAGTCGCCTGCCGCCGTGGTGTCAACTGCCGTTACGGGCGGAGCGGCAATCATCGACGCGCCCGCCGGTGTAGAGAGGTAGGCTCCCCGCGAGCCAAGCGTGATCACCACGTTGGGTACGCCCATTTCATGTAATCGATGGGCTGCCTGTTGGGCGGTGGTTTCGTCGGTCACCCGGACGCCCGTGAGCAGTTCCGCTTCGGTTTCGTTGGGGGTTATCACATGGAGACAGGCCAGCACCGCCGGGTCGAGGAGTTGCGCCGGGGCCGGATTCAGGACAACCCGCATACCCCGTTCGTGGCTCTGCCGAATGGCATAGTCAACCGTTGGGATCGGAGTTTCCAGTTGCAGTAAAACAACGGCATTGTCGGCATTCGTTTCAGCAGCCAGCGCACGGGCAACCTGCTCCTGTCCGAGCCGGGCGTTGGCTCCCGACGCCACCATGATGCAGTTCTCGCCCTTACTATCCACACCAATCAGGGCGACGCCCGAGGGTTCGTCGGCATCCGTCGTGACAAAGTCCGTCCGGATACCCTCCCGCTCGAACTGCTGGAGCGCCTGCCGACCAAAAATATCATTGCCCACATTGGCCACAAAGGTTACTGTAGTTGCCGGTCCGGGTGAGAACGGGCTCGACGTCGTGGCGAGCCGGGCGGCTGCTACGGCCTGATTGGCCCCTTTACCGCCGGGGTTCATGAGAAATGTACCGCCCAGTACGGTTTCGCCGGGGGCGGGTAGTTTATCGCCCTTGATCACCATATCGGTGTTCGAACTACCAATGACACAAACAACAGAAGGCATAATGGATGAAAACAAGTTGTTGAACAAACCTATGGATTAATTGTATCAATCAAAGCCCAGTTTTCACCAACTTAGCTATTTCTAACTTAAATTTCGGGCTGACGGTTTGGTCGCGTTAGCGATCAGATGTTTGTAGCATAGCGTGGCTTAGGGGTATATTCTGGTCGCGTAGCGATCAAATAAGAGCGCGATTTAATCGCTACGCGACCAGAATCTGTCCACATAGCTAGTTCCTGGAAACATTGAAGCTATTTGGGATTACGGGCAGTATATGGTGGTTTGTAGCCTGGATGGCCACGTCCGGGTAAGTAGATAACCCGTTTACCCCCGGACGTAGCCGTCCAGGCTACAAACCTCGCCCTTACTGACTGAAAGGAAGGGCCAGGTAATAGTTTGAATTATTGCTTACATAAAGTTAAAGAGTAAGAAGACATTGGTGTCTCCCTTTGCAAGGCGGCATGAATATCAAAACTCTTCGCCTAAATTTTCAGCTATTCCTACATGACTATCGACGTCCTTCATCCTTTACTTCATTCCCTCACAAAATCCGAAAAACGGTACTGTCGACTGATGACGGGTTCGCCAACGGGCGACAAAGGTTTTTTGCGGCTGCTGGACTGCCTGCTTACCCACGAAACAATGGATGACGCCCTCACCGCCGACCTCACCCGGCTTTTTCCCGGTGCCACCCTCGAACCCGCCCGCAAGTACCTGTACCGGGTAGTGATGCAGAGCCTTCGGCAGTTCGAACAGGACAAGCGAATCGACGTCCGCATTGGTCAGCTTCTACACGACAGCCAGATTCTTTACGAACGGGGATTGGCTCAGTTCAGTCAGGAACAACTGGAAAAAGCACAGCGTCTGGCCGAACAGCACGAGCGGGGCCTCTACGTGGTGCTGGCGGCCCGGCAACAAGCCGAGCAATGGGTAAAAGGGCAGTTCGACGGGGTCGATGAACCGACACTCGCCCGGCAGCACGCCCTGATTCGTCAGCAGGTCGAGCGTACACTAACGGCCCTGCACCATGCGGCCCTCTATGAAACCCTGCTGCTTCGTTACCGCACCCACGGAACCGTTGGGAACGTAACCGATACACGTCGGCTGAATGATTTATTACTGGAAGAACACCAGTTGCTGAACCGGCAGAGCCGAAGCGGGTCGCCCATGTGGTCGTTTGCCATGCAACAGCAGCACCTGCATTTTCAATCGGCTTATTTCCGGATGATTGGCGACGAAGCCGGGAGTCTGCGGGTGTACCGCGAACTGGACAATCTGTTTCAGAACAACCCGACGCTCTGGGCCGAACAGCCGCTCTATTACGTTCAGTTGCTGGAAGGCATTCTGTCGGACTTACGGATGCTGGGTCAATACGAGGATATGCCGTACTTCATCGACCGGCTCCGGGCCATTGACGGCCCGACTCACGGTCTGCACCATACGGCCCCCTACCTGACCTTATATTACCGACTATTACTGGCTATCGATCAGGCGCGTTATGCTGATGCGGCTACCCTGCTGGCTACCGATCCCCTTTCAGCCGATGGGTCGGCGTTTGAGCGCGGACTCGCTCGCCTGACCCTGGGTACCCGCACCGAATTCGACCTGCTGCTGGTACGGCTCCAGGTGTGTTTGGGCCACTTATCGGCGGCTTTGCATCGACTAAACCGGGTGCTGGCGTTACCCGCCCGTTCGCTCCCCGGCCGACTGTCTATGGAGCGGCAACTGATGAGCCTGCTCCTCCACGCCCGGCTGGGTAATGCTGATTACCTGACTTACGCTCTCCGGTCGGCCGAGCGTAAACGAAAAACCATCAACCGGCAATCGGAAGGGGAACGGTTCATTCTGGAGCTGCTTCGGCAGTGGCTCAGCGGTCGATTGGAATCAACCGCTCTGGCCCGAATAGATGCGTTTAGGGGTAGTTCGGCCGACCAGCAATTGATACGAAATCTGGATGTACGGACCTGGGCCAGTGCCTGTTTACACACGCACCCGAACGTGGGCGCGTAAGGTCTTCAAGGCCACATTGACCGTATTATACACGCTTTTGATCGTGATATCCATGACCTCAGCCGCCTGGAGGTAGCTCAGTCCTTTCATGTACACCAGGTACAGAATCTCTTTCTGGCGTTTGGGCAGCTTGTTCAACTCGTGGATGAGGACATGTTTTTGCCGGTCCAGGATCTGTTCATCAATCAGGAAACGTTCGTACGGTTGAATCACGAATTCGGCTTTGTCGAAAAAATAAGGGTCCGAATCCAGCTTGTTCAGGCGGGTAACCGTGTCCAGCAACCGACGGCGTAAGGCCCGGTAGAGGTAAAACCGGATATTATCCGTCGGCCCTAAACGGCCCCGGTTTTCGTGCAGATGCAGGAATAATTCGTGCAGACAGTCTTCTACCAGTTGCCGGTTGCGGATCAGGTTGTACCCATATCGGTACAGATTGGCCGAGAACCATTCATAAAGTTGCGAGAAAGCAGCCCGGTCACCGCTCCGGAACGTATCCCAAAGCTGCGTATGCTGAGTGGCGGTAAGTTGACTGGTCATAAATAGACTTGTTGTGATGGTGACTATGAGCTAGTTAACTAAATAGAAGTTCCATAAACCCGCGCAGATTCCTATCGCTGATTCGTACAATGTGACCTTGTGGGTTCGTAAA
>NZ_VFIA01000081.1 GCF_014282275.1 Spirosoma utsteinense | reverse complement strand
GGGCAACACGCTGGAGGGCAACCGCCGGGGCATCACGCTGTACCACAACGCCACCAGCGAGGTGGCGGTGGTGGGCAACACCCTGACCAACAGCGGCTCGATCGACTTCACGCCCCTCCAGCAGAATGAAGGCCGTCAGCAGTTCATCCCCATCTTCAACAATCAGATCATCAGCAATACGGTGTCCAACACGGACCGCACCAACGGGGTCTTCATTGGGGTACATTCGGTGCAGCACATTCAGACGCGCACCTTCGGCACCTCGGTGATCGGTCTGGAGATGCGGGGCAACAGCCTGACGGCGGGTCAGCCCAACGTGCCGGCGGTGGTGGATGCCGACTACCCCGAGGGCTACTTCAACTACCTGGAGTATCACCAGATGAGTGTTTACCAGGATGAGCGGATCCCGGCGGTGCTGGGGACGATCTTCGAGAGTAACCGGGCCAACAACTGTGCCAACGGGCTGTACCTGAACACGGGTTCGTACAACACGGTGGTGTGCGATCTGCAGCTGGTCAACTCGGGGGGCATGAAGGACAGTCCGCTGGACAACATCAGCCACGGGGCGGTGGGCACGGGGGGGTGTAGTCCAATCACCCAACCGGTGAGTGCCCCGGTGGCGACGGTGAGTCTGAACTGGGTGACGAGTCCAGCGGGCTTGCAGGTGAGCATCAACGGGCAGGTGCGCACCACGCCCTACTCCCAGACCTTCACCGTCGGCAGTACAGTGAGTCTGGCCGTGGCCAGCCCGCAGACGGTGAATGGGGTGAGTTATACGTTTACGGGCTGGAGCGGGGAGGCGGGCACAAGCCTGACGGTTCCCGCCACCAACACCACCTACACCGCCAGCCTGGCCACGGCGGCCGGCCCGCCCGCCCCCGCCATCGTTTCAGGGCAGGTCTATACCATAACGGTCAAACACAGCAGCCAGCTGATCGACGCCCGCGATGCCGATGGCCGCATCGGGCAGTGGGCCGCCACGGGGGGGACTACTCAGAAGTGGGTACTGACCGACAGGGGCAACGGCTACTACCTCATCCGCTCCTCGCTCAACGGCAAGGGCATGGATGTCTTCAACAACTCGACCAGCGATGGCGCGCCGGTGCTGCAGTGGGACCCTAGCACCCAGGACAATCAGCAGTACAAGCTCATCGATGCCGGTGGAGGGTACTACAACCTGGTGGCTCGCCACAGCCAGAAGTATCTGGCCATTGCGGGCAGTTCGCCCAACGAGGGGGCCTGGCTGCAACAGGGGCCCGGCTCGGGGGGCGACAACCAGAAATTCCGCTTCACGGCAGCGGGCCCGGCCGCCCCCGCCGTCGTTTCAGGGCAGGTCTATACCATAACGGTCAAACACAGCAGCCAGCTGATCGACGCCCGCGATGCCGATGGCCGCATCGGGCAGTGGGCCGCCACGGGGGGGACTACTCAGAAGTGGGTACTGACCGACAGGGGCAACGGCTACTACCTCATCCGCTCCTCGCTCAACGGCAAGGGCATGGATGTCTTCAACAACTCGACCAGCGATGGCGCGCCGGTGCTGCAGTGGACCCCTAGCACCCAAGACAATCAGCAGTACAAGCTCATCGATGCCGGTGGAGGGTACTACAACCTGGTGGCTCGCCACAGCCAGAAGTATCTGGCCATTGCGGGCAGTTCGCCCAACGAAGGGGCCTGGCTGCAACAGGGGCCCAACTCGGGGGGCGACAACCAGAAGTTCCGCTTCACCTCACAAGGAAGCGGCCGGATAGCCACCCTGGAAGCTGGTGTGGAACGTGGACTGGAAGAGAGCGTAGTCGTTTATCCCAACCCTGCCGTATCAGTGATAACTGTAACCGGTGTTCAGGGATGCCAGGTCCGGCTTGTAGATATGTTGGGGCAAGTACAGACTACAGTAATGAGCCAGCAGGATCGCTGTCAGATAGATCTGTCGACTTTATCGCCCGGAATGTATGTGGTGCAGGTGACAAAGCAAGGGCAACTCATTAGCCGAAAGTTGATTATCAATCACTAAACACCGGCAAACGGATAGTAGCTATATCGTCAATTGGTCATCGATCAATAGTAGATTACTACCGCATCAGTGTTACTGTTATAGATAAGTTTTCTTTTTACAATAAAACCAGAAGCCCAATTGTCCGGGTTCACTCTTATTGTGAGTGAACCCGGACAATTGGGCTTCTGCACGTTGATCTATTCGGATAGCAGGACTTTCCACCGAACACGACGCTCACCCTGAGTCATGTACAGAAAATAAATGCCCCGGTTAAAATCTTTTACCGGAATTTGGAAAAGATTCTGACCTTCAACCACCCTATTCTTCAATTGAAGAACGGGTTGCCCAATTATATTGACTAATCGTAGCGACAGTTCACCAGCCGTTTTAGCCACATAACTAATCTGAATTTCATCCTGAGCAGGTATTGGGTAGACCTTAACAGTCTGCTCATTATTGACGTTGGCTGCGTCGTCTGCCGAAATTCTTGCGCTAGCTACGAAGGCCGGATAAAGTCTTCCTTTCGGAATAATTTGAGGACCCAGCCCCGGAAGCGACCACTGCAGCCGCACCACGGCCCCGCTGTTGAACTCGTAGTACTCCAGCTTGATGTCGTACTTCTGGCCCCCCGTCAGGGCAATGCTCGGACTGGTGTCCGTAGTCGGGGCATGGTTGGTCCAGTTATTGATCAGCAACACATTGTTGACCCACAGCCGCACCCCGTCATCCGAGACCAGACTGAAGGTGTAGTTGCCCGTCACGGGTGCCTCCACCTGCCCCGTCCAGCGGGCCGAGAAGTTGTCGATGTTGAGGGCACTGCCCGGTGAGCCGTTGCCCCAATCCACATCGACGGTGGCATCCACCCGACTCAGCGCCACCGGAGCCGTCAGGGTCTGGTTGTTGAAGTACTCGGCCAGCAGACCCGTCCCCGTGCCCCCATCAGCGGTAGGGGGTGGGGGCGGTGGGGTGGCCGTCAGGCGGAACAGGGCCGAAGAAGGAATGAGCTGCTTGCCGATGCCCGGTCCGGCATAGCTGGCGCTGAGCGACTGGCCGCCACCGCCCTGGAAGGCGGTGACACTCATAGCGTGCTTGCCGGCCTTTAGCCCGATGGTGCCCGACCGCTCCTGATCGCCGTGGGAGCCGTCGTTGTCGACCACCTGGGTGGAGCCGATGTAGAGCTTGCTGCCATCGTCGGAGCTGGTGTAGAAGGTGTACTGCCCGTCGGTGGGCACGTTGATGTAGCCCTCGAAGCGCAGGGCGTAGTTCTCCTCGCGTTGGCGGGCAGAAAGGTCGATGGAGTTGACCGTGCCGGTCTTGTTGGGAATCAGGGCCGCGAAGTCGGGCAGGTTGCTCCAGCCTCCTTCGTAGTACTGGTAGTTGAGCCCGGCCAGGGCGTTGGCCGGGTTCTCCGGATCGCGCAGGTTGGAGGGCGGTGGCGTCGTCGTCGTGGCCGGATAAAGTCTTCCTTTCGGAATAATTTGAGGACCCAGCCCCGGAAGCGACCACTGCAGCCGCACCACGGCCCCGCTGTTGAACTCGTAGTACTCCAGCTTGATGTCGTACTTCTGGCCCCCCGTCAGGGCGATGGTCGGACTGGTGTCGGTGGTTGGTGTATGGTCGGTCCAGTTGTTGATCAACAGCACATTGTTGACCCACAGCCGCACCCCGTCATCCGAGACCAGACTGAAGGTGTAGTTACCCGAAACGGGAGCCTCCACCTGCCCCGTCCAGCGGGCTGAGAAATTATCGACGTTGACGGCGCTGGCCGGTGAGCCGTTGCCCCAGTCCACATCGACAGTCGCATCCACCCGACTCACTACCACCGGGGCGGTCAGGGTCTGGTTGTTGAAGTACTCGGCCAGCAGACCCGTCCCCGTGCCCCCATCAGCGGTAGGGGGTGGGGGCGGTGGGGTGGCCGTCAGGCGGAACAGGGCCGAAGAAGGAATGAGCTGCTTGCCGATGCCCGGCCCGGCATAGCTGGCGCTGAGCGACTGCCCGCCACTGCCCTGGAAGACGGCCACGCTCATGGCGTGCTTGCCGGCCTTCAGACCGATGGTGCCCGAGCGTTCCTGGTCCCCGTGTGGCCCGTCGTTGTCGACCACCTGGGTAGAGCCGATGTAGAGCTTGCTGCCATCATCGGAGGTGGTGTAGAAGGTGTACTGCCCGTCGGTGGGTACGTTGATGTAGCCCTCGAAGCGCAGGGCGTAGTTCTCATCGCGGCTGCGGGGCGCGAGGTCGATGGTGCTGGCCGTGCCGGTCTTGTTGGGGATGAGGGCCGGGAAGTTGGGCAGGTTATTCCAGCCTCCTTCGTAGTACTGGTAGTTGAGTCCGGCCAGGGCGTTGGCCGGGTTCTCCGGATCGCGCAGGTTACCCCCTCCGGTTGAGGTGAAAGTGGCTGTGTACGTTGTGTTGTCGTCGGGCACGAAAATCTGGCCATCGGGACTAATGGCAGGTGCCCAGTTCGCAAACGTATAAGTTACGCCATTAAGCGTTTGTGTTGCTGGTGCCGATAAATTAATGGATATGCCCGTAACGTAGGGCTTGCTGTAGGGAGTAGTATGAGGCTGACCGTCGACATTGAGTTGCAGACCGGAAGGGTTTGTCGCGATCGTCAGGTTTACTACTCTTGGATTGATATCCACGTACTTCGTGGTAGACCCTCCCTGCGAATCGGTGACAGTCAGAAAAAGTCGATACCATACATTTGACGACGTTTCGCCTATTGCTGGAATAGAGAAAGTGCCACTTTTGCCATCGCCCGATACGTTGGGCGTGGGACCGGGGTGATCATGAGTATCGTGGTGAAATTCAATACGCCATTGGAAGGCACTGGCGGGCAGGTTGTTACCATCTTCGGGGTCGGTGGCCGAACCGCTGAACGATAGGGTGTTCCCCGCTCGGTATATGCTGCCGGCGGCAGGCGTGATAATCTGAATCGAGGGATTCTGATTGGTCGTTACGGTGAGCGTGGCTCCGTTGCTGGTTACGCTGCCCGACGAATTAGTAACGACCACCCGAAATACGGCTTCGTTGTCAGACTGAACAACGGGTGACCGGGTGTAGCTGGACGAGGTAGCGCCACTGATATTGACTCCATTTCGTTGCCATTGGTAGGAGATGCCGGTGCCAGAAGCCCCTACGGTAAATGTGACTGCGCTGCTCACCGGAGCAATCTGGTTGCTGGGCTGAGCCGAAATCGTAGGTACGTTATTGCCAACGTACTGTATTCGCCAGACTTCGCCCTCGCTACTGGTCGTATTGTCTTCAGTAGAGCCACTTCCTAAACCACCACGGGCTATATAGTACATACTGCCATCGGGACCAACTTTGACAGAAATGGGCCGATTTATGTTATTGGCGAAATTCGCAATGACTGCCCCGCTAGAGAAATCCAGCGTTTTAATATAGCCACCGCAGTAATCGGCGAAGAAAAATTTGCCGACAAAACTACTGGGAAACTGATTGGCAGAAGGGTTGTAGAAGGCTCCCCCCGTTGTTGCACAGCCTGTATTGTGATCGTAGGCGTAAATAGGGTCCTGATAATCTGAGGGGACTGCTTGGTTTGTTCGGTATCCTTCAACAGCGGGCCACCCGTAATTCTTACCGGCAAATGCCTCGTTGATTTCTTCATAATTTCCAGATCCCACATCGCCAATAAAGATTCGACCTGTACCTGGCTGCATCGTCGCTTTAAATGGGTGACGGAGGCCATACGCCCAAATAGCCCGATTCTTACCTGTGTTGGTGTTGTAAAAAGGATTGTCGGTAGGGATGCTTCCATCGGGATTTATCCGCAGCACTTTACCCAAAAGATTGTTCATGTTCCGGGCATTTTCATAGATAGCATCTTCTCCCGTTGTAATGAACAGTTTTCCATCTTTGAAAAACATAGCCCCTCCATTGTGGACACTGGCCTGTACATTATCTAACTCAAGGATGATTGTTTCACTGCGCGGGTCAGCCACATCGCCAACAGCCTTAAACCGGCTGACCCGATTATGAATGGGTGTTGTTGCAACGGCGTAGTATACGTATACAAATTGGTTATTGGCAAAATCCGGGTCAAACGCTATACTTTGTAATCCCCGCTCATCGAAATTATTAACCGAAATAGTTAGGAAAGGCGTTGGCAAAAGGCTGCCATTTTTAATGATGCGCACCCGACCCAGTTTTTCAGTAACGAACAGGCGGCCATCGGGGGCGAAATCCATACTCGTTGGATCGAGGCCCGTTGCCAGCCTGGTTTCTGAAAATCCATTGGGCAATGTAGCTGCCGTGAGTGGCTTTGAAAGTAGAAAACTGATAAATGCACAGACCCAAGCTAACCAGTTTAATGGATAAATTTTGGGTGAGTCGATGGCTCGCTGATCTGTGTTGAAAAAGCCAAAAAGGAGGGAAAAGTGTTTCATAAATTCCAATATAGATTGTAGATCGATAAAGCGCTCACAAGATACAAATGAAAGTGTCCTCTTTTTGCACAGTACTGGACATTGAGTGTTTAGAATAGCAAAAGCGAGGTCGAAATAAGTGCTTTGTAACGTGACTCACATTGCCCGACTTCGCTCCTCGCTCTTGGACAAATCTAAGGATTTCGCCCAACATCTCTCCCCAGCCTTGCTCAATAATTTGCTGGCTGTGGGCTGCGCTATCCTCATCAAGGAAACCGTCAATCTCAACAAACTTAAGAACCATCTGGGCCTTTTGCTGGGTAACCGGCAGACTAAAACCGACTCTCATTACCGGCGGCTTACTCGATTCTTTACTAACAAAACAGCCCTGAATAAACTATGGAATCGGAGCGCCGAAGCGATGGCTGATAATATGGGTGCTAGATTATACTAAACGTTGGGATGGCCGCTCGCGAAGTGGTTACCTGACTTTGGACGGTACGAGTTGGCAACTGGGTACCAAACAGATTCATTTGCTGGTACTTTGTCTGGTGTATCGGGGCGTTAGCCTGCCCTTGTTGTGGCATAATTTGGGCAAAAAGGGCCACTCTTCTCAGCAGGAACGCAAACGACTGCTCCAACAAGCCATGCAACTCTACCCCTTGAGGGGTTTTTGTTTGTTGGCCGATCGGGAATATGAAGGCAAAGAGTGGTTAAGTTTTTTAACCGACCAGCAGATTAATTTCATCATTCGTTTGCCCAAAGACTCCTACAAGGCCGACATTGCGGCAGGCGGCAAGGCCTATAGTTCGTTACTCAAACGGGCTTTACGGGGCCGCGTCGTGAGTCAGTGGTTCGAGTTGGCCGGTCATCGGTATCAGTTTATAGCTCTTTGTCATCAGGACGGACCACAAGGTGCTGACCCACTGGTATTACTGGTAAGCAATCTGAGTTGGGCCAAACAGACTATTGCCCAGCGGTATCGGATTCGTTGGACAACGAAATGTTTCTTTAAACACTTGAAAAGCAACGGCTTCGACTTGGAAGAGTTAGGGTTTAGCTCACCCAAAAAGATTCGGTTGTTAGTAGCTATCGTCGTAGTACTGTACGTGATTTGTGTGGCTGAAGGGCTACGGCAGTTTCACCGCATCAGGTCCAAATCGACTAGTACCGACGAGCCGCTACGTTTACGGGAAGCCGTCTTTCGTAGGGGATACTCAGTGGTAGTAAATGAGTTAGTAAGTATTGCACATTTCTTAGATTGGTTACTGGGCCAAATCAGCAAGCCGCTCAAGGTACCAATACGCTTAGTTTTCTTCCGTGTCCAGCACTGAACTCTTTTTGCACTGAAGTACGATAAAGTACTAAGCGGCTTACTAATATCGAAATACTGTTCGATGGACAGAAGATCGTACACAAATTGCGAACAAGCTCGTAAATAGAAATTTCGTCAGTGTTAGGCTGAACGATAATTGTTTTTATAAATATACACATATATTCGATTCATATATCTCGACCGAAGGCCAGTAAAATTACATTATTATTTTCTTGAGGCTATGTACTATTTATAATTAGTTAGTGTAATCATCTGTCAGCAATCTACTGCTAGAGCGGTAGTTGATAGTAGAGACTTTATATTATTTAATATAATTGAAAATAGGTTCATATAAATTTTTACTAATAAATAACTGACCCTCTGCGTTGATATGGATCCCATCCAGGTAATAGTCTTTTTTCGCTCCCAGGTCCAGCTCCCGTATGACTTCCCGATGTCTGGCCGTATAAAAATCAATTATTAATTCTCCGTCTTTAGAATATTGTTTTTTACTGATTTCGTCAAGATCGGGATGAAGATAAATCAAAAAAGGAATATTTAAGCGTCGGGCAAGGCTGTCTAAATTAGAAAAGCCAGTGTTAAATTTTTGATCTTCTTTCATTTCTTCAGGTGATTTTTCTTTAAGAAATATTTTTTTAAAAGTATTCTTGATGACACCATAGGCTTTATCTATTAGCTTTTTAATTCCGAATATGTAGTTTTTATCAGGATGCACGCTACTTACGCCTACAATTTTTTCAAATGTCATAGTATCATAGGCATCACCACTGCCACAAACATAAACCATCAAATCAGCATTGAACGTCCCGTATTTTTTTAAATAAGCATATATATTATCCGGTCCCCACGAGAAAGAAGATATGTTCAGAACCCGAACTTTTTTGCCTAATTTTTTTGTCAGGCTATTTTCCAGGAGTGTTGACGCCAGTTCATCCTGATCAATAGAATTACCTCCATTTAAAACAGAATCGCCAATGAGTAATACAACGCATGTATCACTCTTGGCAATTGGCTCACTGCGCATCGAGTACTCGTTCGTTTTGAAATTGTTGCCGTATATTCTCGTTGTTTGGTTAGGTCTGTGTATATATTCGAACTCTTTACTCTCCATAAATAATGGAAACTGATCCAGGCCAAGATACCGTGCAACAAGTTCAGTAAGAATTAAAATACACACGAAGGACAGAATTATGAATTTTACCCTTTTCATTTTGATTGTTACAGTTAAGGTCATTACAGTAGACTTGTTGTGATGGTGACTATGAGCTAGTTAACTAAATAGAAGTTCCATAAACCCGCGCAGATTCCTATCGCTGATTCGTACAATGTGACCTTGTGGGTTCGTAAACG
>NZ_VFIA01000080.1 GCF_014282275.1 Spirosoma utsteinense | reverse complement strand
CGAACCCACAAGGTCACATTGTACGAATCAGCGATAGGAATCTGCGCGGGTTTATGGAACTTCTATTTAGTTAACTAGCTCATAGTCACCATCACAACAAGTCTAATATAAATTTTCAAACAATGATATGAATATTTTTGAAAGTACCATCAAAAAATATAATATTTAGCCAGAAAAACTCAAGTTAGAAAAATAATATTCATTGAATTTAAATTTAGTTGTATAACTAAATGAAATAGAAAAGATTTAGATACAATAAATTGGGCTTTTAGAATTCAAGAAAATTAATATTACAATATTAATTTTCTTGAATTCTAAAAATTCCGTAATACATATATGGACACAAAACCTTTTAAATCACAATAAATAATTGTCTAAAAAGAAAACGCTTTTAATCTAGGTACAAATCTTCAACTAACAATTAAATCTCACAAATCCCATGAAAGCTAATTTTACAATGCTAAGAAGGTCATTTTGGATTATTTGTGTAATCTGTATTGGATTTGTTTCTAAGTCAAACGGATGGGACCTACAGGGACCAACGTCTGTTTGTGCTTGCGGGTCAGACAAAGTTCCGTGCCAAAACGTATACACCGTTAGTAACTATGGAATTAATGACAGAATTAAATGGGACGTGTATGATATTTCAGCACCTAACAGCCCATTAACTGAGCAAGGAGCGAAAGACATAGCCCAAGGAAATTCGTTTATAATTCAATTTAGTAATTCGCCAGGTACTTCCAGAGTGGTACTTACTATGTATTGGGCTGGAACTGCTATATCCACAAAGACGATAGATGTTCAAAGGTATTTGGCAGACATACAAGTAGCGAATGGCGGATTAATAACGTTCTGTTCTGGAAATGAGGATGTGACAGTTAATCAACCAACAATCCAAGCGTGTGACTATCATTACCCATATAACTATACGGCTCCCTCTAACTTTTTGCTAAGTGGGACTAACTTTTATCTGCAAAACACTTCAGGAAGAACATTTAATGCGGTCTTCTCAATGAAATCACCACCTTCGCCATCTAATGGGAATGCAGGTGTATTATCCAGTACAGCACTTTGGACCGAAGGAGGTATGACAATTAATCGTACCTCAACAACTCCGGTATGGGTTGGTAGTCCTATAGTAACAAGTGGATCTGTGAACGGGTCGAACGCGGGTTCAGTAGTTTATGTCCCAAGTGGAAACGGATTTATGAACATTAGTCAAGGAGGGGGTTCCTCTTTCAACTGGCAGATTACAAATGGAAGTGGTTCTCTCAATCCTAGTGGTTCAAGCTGTCAATTTTCATTTAGCGGCTTTATTCGTGTAGTAGTAAATGTATCTAATCGTTGCGGTAGCAGCTCATATACATTTTATATAAGCCAAACTAGTCAAGGATTTAGTGTGTATCCAAATCCTGCTGTTAGTAATCTTAAAGTGGATTTTGAAAGTAGCGAATTAGCTGATGAAGTTCTTACAGATATAGTGCTAGTTAATGAGAAAGGAAAAGTAGAAAAAGAGTTTGATGTTAAGAGAGCTAAGAAAGACCAGTACTTTAAAAGAAGTAAGGCTGTTGATTTGAATGTAAGTGATCTACCTAGAGGAACTTATTTTTTACATGTAAAATATGGAGATGTCGTAAACAAGAGCCAAGTCATTCTCAATTAAATTTACACTAACATTTCATAATATGTTCTGATTATAACTGACATTTTAATCAGAACATATTATGAAATGTTAGTGTAAATTTAATTTTCAGATAGTTTAAATTCGTTTTTATTTATCTCAAGATTTGAACCCAACCTTTTATACTAATGTTAAATCTTTCACTAAATAATCTATAGTAGTACAATCCCGTCGGCAAATCACCTCCGTCCCAATCATTTTTATAAGGGTTAGAGTTATAAATCCGGTTACCCCAACGATTATATATTTCTATCTTCCAACTATTGAAATCGTTATTTTGAATTGAAAACCTGTCATTGATTCCATCTCCATTAGGCGTAAATACATTAGGTACAAAACCGGGACATTCTTCGAATTTTATAGTGATAGAATCAGAAATATCACAATGAAGAGAACTTACTTTCACCGAGTATACTCCTGATTCAGAAACAATTAGAACTGAATCTACTGAACCTGAACTCCAATTTATCAATTCAAAAGGATAATGAGGATTTAGTACTATTTGTTGGCCACGACATAACAATGTATCATTAGGTAATTTAATGGGCGGTAACACTTTCACGTTAAGAGTATCGCTAACTGTACATTCTCCTTGTCTGAGAGTTACCCAATATTTACCTGCTCTATTTATTACATAAGCATTTGATTTATTACCATCCTGCCAATCAACTTCGTAGTTTCCTGGTTGCAAATTTAAATCTAATTTTTGACCATTACAGAGTGTGGTGTCTTTACCTAGATTCAAGGATGGTAAGGTAAATGCCTGTTCCTCTACGGAAACATCATCAATAAAGTAGTAAGCTTGTTTAAGCGTTAAATTATCAATAAACTCTATTTTCGTTTGTTCATCGGAAAAGAAATTACCTAGGGTCATATAGCTATAGCTGTCATCAGCCGTAAAACAACCATTTACTTCCACCCAATCCTGGCTATTCGTCAGTATACTATTTTGGTTTATCATCACTTTTCTACTGGTAATTATAGATGGTAAGCTATTACCTCCGTCACCACTTACTATATTTTTAGAAAAACTGATACCTATGTTATTTGTACTTGCTCCACTATAATCTCGATAAAGTCGAACATAAAATTTCGCTACATAACTTTTACCCTTGATAAGAGGTTTAGTCAATTTAATTTGCGCATATTCTCTATAGTTGCTTATATTTTCAGACAACGTATACAAGCCAATACAAGTATTTCCTGATCTAGGATTAATGCCAAATTTTGATAAATTCTGTGAACATTCTTTATCTTTTAATGAGTCACTAAACCACATATCTGTACTTCCGACGGTAGGGGTATACCAATTATATATATAGTCACTTATATTTTCTTGAGGAGTACTGAAGTTACATTTATTGCTTTTTATATTCTCAAAATCTCCGTTAGGCACTAAATTTTGACTACTTGTTTGTCGAGTTAATATTAATAAAATAACGAGCGGTAGTATAATATTTTTTCCATTATAAAATAGATGAAAAATTGTTTTATAATACGATGTTTTACACATGGTATTTTATATTTAGTTTTTAGTATATACTATTTGTTCTTTATCTCAAAACGCATGACCTACTGAAATGCCTACATACAAAGGATATGTATAGAAGCGGTCAGGTGTTTTTTTCGTTAGAGCAACAAACGGTGTCAAACCGAGACGAACAACTGAACCTCCTGTGGGGCGTTGAAACCTATAGCTTAAGCGAGGAACCATGTATATATGAAATTGGCTCACATAATTTGAAAAATCCGAATTAGGGCCAGAGCCGATGTTTAATCCCATTCCTAAATCTAGATGATGATTCTTGGAACCAGTTATAATTAGACCTTCAACAATACTGTTGATATTGGGCCGCTCTCTATTCCAAAAAGATCCTCCAACACGGAAACCATAATTAATTTTAGAAAAATTTGTGAAAACTCGCTCATAATTTAATGAATAAAGCCCACCGCTACCCAATAACTCAAAGTACAAAGTATTCTGTTTCTTGTTTTGAAGCATACCTTGTCCTACAGCTGTCATACGAAAATTCACAAATAAGGAGATAAACAGGAAGTATTTTGCAAACTTTTTCATACACATAGCCCTCTTTAAAAGAGTTAGTAGTTATTTATAAGCACATTTTCTCACTTACAACTATGACCTTATTATGGTACTCATCTGATTAGGATCATGAGTTACGCATATCAATTTAAAATTACCAATTTATCTTAACATTTTAATCAAATAACGATTTAAGTACTTGTTTATTAGAATCTTTTGTCATAAACAGGAAACAACTTTGTATAAGTTGGATTGTTACGTTTGTAATTTTGAATCTGATTGTAGTAATAATTTCGTTCTAGAATAACTTCTTGAGCTTGTTGATAAATCACTGATTCTTGAGCTTGTTCTTTGTAATGATTGCAGATCAACCAAGCACCGAAAACCACTGTTACAAGTACCATACCATACGCTAAAGCGGCATAAAAAGTAGTAAATCCGTAGATGTCACCCGTGACTCGAACTTGACGGGGAATCCTCTCTGCAGCTTGGCCAATACTTTTAGCCGCTTTATCGGCTGTCTGCGTAATACGATTAGCCGCTTCATCTGCCGCTTTCTCGATAGCAATAGTATTGGGCAACCCCTCTTTTAAATCGGGTAGTACGTGTTCGGCAAAACCTCTAGCATCCAGCGTGATAACGCGATTGTTAATCTGCTCCAATTGCTTGGCCGTAGCTGGGGCGGGCCGTTGGCTTAGGGCCTCTAATTGGGCTTTAATGGCTTTTATATCGTCGAATAAATCTTGAGGGTTCATAGTCCTAACCTTTGCTTGGGTTTCTTTTGTTGTTTCTCTTCTGTTTCTGGGGTCTTCTGCTGCTTAGCAATATTTTGTTTCACTTCTTCCTGTTTCGTCTGCTGGTAGCCCTTTGCAAGCTCATCCCAGCGGTCTTTCTCGGTCGCAGCGGCATAACCCTGAAATAAAGCATCCCAGGCCGTTTGGCTCTGGTGCTGCGCCTGCTGGTTCAGGCTCAACTGCTGACCGATCTGCTTAGCCTTATGGCCTACTTCGGTGCCTTTGACGGCCATTTGGTCATAACGAAAGCTACACCCTACCAACACCCCCCGGCTATCGTGCTTAAACTGGCTCTCCACGCCCTTTAACCGCAACTGTTCACCCAACTGCTCAACTGTCGTCACTTGAGGGCTCACAAGTGCTGTTTTGAGCGTCTCTTGCACATACTCCCGGGTACTTTGCTTCTGAGGGTTATGATCGTTCAGACTCTGCCGCTGTCCGGGTAGCCTGCGCATGCCTAGCTGTTCAGTGATTGCCTGGCACACCTTCACATTGCGGGCGTAATTGTGGCTCGTGTCCAGCGCGGGACCACCGTCCAGAGGAACACGGTTGATGTAAATGTGAATGTGAGTGTGAGGCCGGTCGTGGTGTTGATAGATGGCCACCTGGTGGCGGGTAGGGTCAGCTCCGATCTGGCGGCAGTACTCTGATGCGGCTCGGAGTAACTGCTCCTTCTGGACTTCTTCCCCCTTGGCCCAATTCAGGGACGTATGCCAGACCGGGCTTTGGCATCGGCTACTATCCGCTACGGCCATCATTTCAGCGGCCATTCCCTGCGGATCGCGCGCTCCTAAGTTCGATGCGCCCAACAATTGCGAAGGTTTCTTTTCTTTCCCTTCCTTTAAGCCGGCCCCATATTCCAGGGCAGAACCGAAACTACGGCCAATACTGGTTTTGGCGATCATCGCAGGGCCGTTTTTAGAGCGGATAGTATCTCATTAATGGCCCGGTCATCGAACTGCCGCAGATGGGCGTAGCGGGTCAATTGGTTCAGGTTGTTAGCCACACCCGTAATGACCTGCCGCAACTCGGCGGGTAGTCGCTCGGCCACGGTCTGATCGGTGGCCACCCGGCGCACATACTCACTGACGGTTAGTCCAGCCAATTTAGCCTTTGCTTCGATCTGCTTTTGTTCATCGACACTGGCCCGAAAGCGCATCGTGATAACCTTGTTTTCAGTCATTGGAAGGGGGATCAAAAGGAACGGTTGCAAGCCAAACCGCCCGTAAGCTTGCGTAACGGGTGGGGACTTTGTAGCGCAAAACAAGCCGATAGGCGTAGTTTGTAGCTACAAAGTCATGGCTTGCTTCACAATCCCGACAAAGTTACGCACCGGATGGCTTTCCACGCAAATAGGGTTTCTTTTTTTCCCTGTTTTGTAAGAAGGCATTAGTCAAGAGGAGACGACGGGTGCAAAGCTGGCTACCACTGCGGCTGTCGGGGGAGATCCTATCTAGTCGAATAAGTTAGTAAAAATCGGACTTTAACTATATTTATAGTTGCCGCCCCCCTTTTTCCCCTTTAGTTTTTGCTTTTTTCTTCCCTTTCCAATTTGATTTTTGGTCTGCTCATCAGCAGACTTTGGATAGTTCGTTTTTCGGTCGCGTCAGCTACCCTAAATGCCGTTTTTCAAGCCACTTTTTTTACAACAAGTGCTTGTGTATTTTCAAATATCACTTGTTTAACACTTGTAAGGAGAAAAATGTCGTTGTAAGTGTTTGAATTTCAGTTACTTACACTGTGGATAACTTTAATAAAGTAGCGTTTGGTCGGTAATAAAGTAGCGTTTGGTCGGTGAGATGGAGTTTATAAAGTAGCGTTTGGTCGGTGAGATGGGGTTTATAAAGTAGCGTTTGGTCGGTAATAAAATTTTCTTTTTTAGTAGTATAAACTTTAATAAAACACTTTTTACATTTGTCTGTAAATCAATTGATATGAACAAGGCTGTAGAGATTTGGCAAGATAATGTTTTAACAATGGCTCGTTACGA
Organism: Spirosoma utsteinense; assembly: GCF_014282275.1. Classification (GTDB taxonomy): domain Bacteria; phylum Bacteroidota; class Bacteroidia; order Cytophagales; family Spirosomataceae; genus Spirosoma; species Spirosoma utsteinense. Next base: position 2,865 of record NZ_VFIA01000080.1, on the reverse strand, counting down.
AATGACCGAAGCCGAAAAGAATATCCTGTACATGGTTGTAGCCAAAGTTCGTAAGGATGATCCACCGACTACAATGTACCAAGTGTCAGTCAGAGAGATGGCCGAAGTCACTGGACAAGGCGAGTTGAAGTTTGAGACATACAGACAGGCTACGCGAAAGTTGATAACTCGCGTTTTTGAGACGACGCTCCCTAATGGGGATCTCCTACAAGCAGGATTTATAGCTTCAGCACTCTACCGAAAAGGCACAGGAACAATTCAGATTGAGTTATCCCAAATGGTGAGACCCTTCTACGTAGACTTGAATACAAGGTTTACTAAAATTCAGTTGGTCGCTGCTATCTCGCTTAATTCAACTTATGCGAAACGAGTTTACGAACTACTTTGCATGTATAAAAATATGAAAGATAAGACCTTTCGGCGCAACTTAGTTGATCTCAAAACGATGCTTTGGGTCATCGACACAAAGACTGGGAAAGACAGTTACTCCAACTGGACTCGATTCGAGAAAGCGGTTTTAGACGTAGCAGCTAAAGAAATTAACGGCCATACTGACATCACGTTCAACTACCAACCGATCTACGGGGACCGTCCTGGCCGTGGTCGTAAACCTGTCGTTGAAGTTGAGTTTGAAGTGTTCTACCAAGCCAAACCCGAACCAGTACAAACGTCGACCCTGCACGAGCGACTAATCAAGCAATTCCGGCTGCGGCCCGATCAGGCCGACGTCGTGCTGTCTAATCACTCGGTCGAGGTCATTACCCGCCAACTTTACGACGTACAGGTAAAAGTCGCTGATGGCAAGGTAAAGAACGTTGGAAGCTATACAGCTAAAGTATTTGGCTTAGAAACGAAGGGAAAGGAAAAATAAGGGGAATGGCTGCGGATCGGTAGATAGGGGCGCACAGAGCCCAAAAACACGCCAAAAAGGACAGAACTTAGTATCTTGCTCGTATGAAAATTGTTTTAGACATTCCTGATAGCAAAGTGGGCTTCATGATGGAGCTGCTGCGTAGCCTATCGTTTGTGAAAGCTAAGCCGCTACCGGTGGGCATATCCAATGAAAAAGCCCTGTTTCTGGCCGAACTGGGGGAAGCGGTCGAGGAATTAAACGACGTACTGGCTGGCAAAACGCAGGCCCGGGACGCTTACGAATTACTCGATGAGTTATGACCTGAAACGGTTGCCAACCTTTGACCGTCAGGTGAAACGACTAGCTAAGAAATACCCATCGCTGAAGAATGATCTGCGGCTATTGTTTGACTCCCTGCGGGAAGAACCTGCTCAGGGGGCGGCTCTGGGGAAAGGTTGTTACAAAGTGCGTATGGCTATTGCCAGTAAGAAACAAGGCAAATCCGGTGGGGCGCGCGTGATTACGTTCGTCAAGGTCACTCAGGAAGCGGTGTACTTACTGGCCGTTTACGACAAATCCGAGAAAGAAAACTTAGAGCCGGGCGAACTGGATACTTACTTAGACTTGATCGAAAACGAATCAGCCACCGAATAAGCGGCTCCATAAGCTGCGCCGATCGGGGGATGGTTCATCAGCTCCAGGCGCGGGCAACCGTTTTTGCAAATCGCCTATTTGGGCGTTTTGTTGAATCAATAACTCTTCGATATGACCCATCTTCTGATTAGTCAGTTGACTAGTCATCTGATTAGCCATCGCGTTCATAATGTCGCCTTGCTCAAAGAGTCTATTTTGCAATTGCTGAATCGTCCGGTCACGCTCAGCGACCGCTTCCCGTAATTGCTGATTCTCCTGCTGGAGTGAATCAGGTACAATCAGAGCGGGCAACGTGGCCACCATAGGGGCTTCATATTCCTGCTGTAGCAACAGCGAACTGATCTGATACGCTTTCCCTTTAGAGGTATCCTCAGAATGAACGTGACTAGTCAAAACATGCTGTTTGACTAGTCGCCGAATGGTTTGTTCAGAGCGCCCATAAAGCTGAGCCGCTTCTTTAATCGTCAAATAATCCTGATTAGTCATTTTAGCCAGAATGAGTAGTCACGGCTTAAATATAGTGGTTTCCAGTATACAGAGGGCTATTTTCTGATTAGTCACGATTACCACCAATGGAGCAACGTAACCGACACAGAGGACAAATTCGAGCGGATTATACTTACACCGTTAAGGGCAGCGTCATTGCCATTGTTGACCTGGATCAGGGCAGCAAAAGCGTGACCAATGACATAGAAAACGTACTGGATGATATTCGGACCGAGATTGGCGATCTGGCCGGGTTTGCGGTCATATATCGTGATAGCATAGGGCATTGGGATGGCGTCCGCCTGGAAGGAAGTTCCATTGGATTCTATCCGTTGAATGAAACTGACGGCGAGCGGGCAGCTGCTCGCCTACTGCACCTGCTACCAGGCTAATAAATTGGAAAGGGGAATAAAGAGAATAAGTAAGTCTCTTGCATTTTTGGGGGAAAGCGGCTACTCTGACAGATTGGCCGCTTTCTGCTTATAATCGAATAACATAACATTCATTATAAAACACATCTCAAAATAACACAACGCCCGGTCTCCTCCTACGAGGGGCCGGGCGTTGTACTTTCCCTTCATTGATAAAATAACGTATAAGTAGGAATATAAAAATATAAAGATTTTATTTTTTGTCAATCATAATTAAATATCGTTAACATAATGAGAAATTATGTTAACATGCGTCAAAAAGCTAATAATAGTTACATAACGTATAAGTATTACTGCTTATACGTTTCAAAATGCAATTTTTCAGTCAAATAGACTTGTTGCAATGGCATAATTTTGCTTTATGAATCTTTCAATTAAGGCTTTAAAAACTGACCGCCAATGGCGGTCGGCCACCGGTTTAGACCATAAACGCTTCGCTAA
>NZ_VFIA01000079.1 GCF_014282275.1 Spirosoma utsteinense | reverse complement strand
GGCCTTATCTTGGGGCTGGAAAGAGTCGGTAAGGGTCATCTTGGCGAGATTTAGAACACCTCAAAGATGTCTACTTATCGGCTCTTTACCCTTTTATGAGAAAGCCCTGTAGTGACACGTTTTTTCATGGTGTAAATTTGTACTTTGCCAATCAAAGTTTCTAAATAGTTTTGTCGCTCTCTATATGCTCCTGAAACCATTCCTTTTCGCCACTGCCTTAGCGGGCACGCTAGCCCTCGTACCCATGGCTCCGACCGTTACCGTTGTCGACCGCCCGGCAACGGTAACGCGCAATGCGTTTTACGTCAGCAACGCGGCCCCGCTGCAACCGGATTTCTTTGTGAAACTGCCCATCGGCACCATTAAACCGGCTGGCTGGCTGCGCGAAAACCTCGACCGGCAGGCCGACGGACTGGCGGGCCATCTGGGCCAGATCAGCATCTGGCTGACAAAAAAAAATAACGCCTGGCTCAGCAAAGACGGCAAAGGTGACTACGGCTGGGAGGAACTACCCTACTGGCTCAAGGGCTACGGCGACATGGCCTACATCCTGAACCGCCCCGACATGCTAACCGAGACGAAGGTGTGGCTCGACGGCACGATGAACAGCCAGCGCGACAACGGCGATTTTGGGCCGGTGCAGGTCAAAGAAAACGGCAAGCGCGACCTCTGGGCGCAAATGCTCATGCTGTTCTGCCTGCAGTCGAACTATGAGTACAAGGCCGACCCGCGCATCCTGAACCTAATGACGAAGTATTTTAAGTGGGAGATGACCCTGCCCGATGATCAGTTTCTAGAAGATTACTGGGAAAAGAGTCGCGGGGGTGATAACCTGTACAGCGTCTATTGGCTCTATAACCGCACCAAAGAGCCATTTTTGCTCGATCTGGCCACGAAAATCGACCGTAACACGGCCAATTGGCGGCAGACCGACGATCTGCCCAACTGGCACAACGTCAACATTGCACAGTGCTTCCGCGAACCGGCCACGTACTTCCTGCAAAGCGGCAACGAAGCGGATTTAAAGGCCACCTACCGCAATTTTAATCTCGTGCGCGAGAAATACGGGCAGGTGCCGGGCGGTATGTGGGGGGGTGACGAAAACAGCCGACCTGGCTACGACGACCCCCGGCAGGCGGTGGAAACCTGCGGCATGGTGGAGCAGATGGCTTCGGATGAACTGTTGATGCGCTTCACTGGCGATGCGATGTGGGCCGACAACTGCGAAGACGTGGCCTTCAATACCCTGCCCGCTGCTTTCATGCCCGACTACCGTTCACTGCGGTACCTAACAGCCCCGAATATGGTGGTGAGCGATAGCAAAAACCACAGTCCCGGCATCCAGAACGAAGGGCCATTTTTAATGATGAATCCCTTCAGTAGCCGCTGCTGCCAGCACAACCACTCCAACGGCTGGGCCTACTACGCCGAAAACTTGTGGCTGGCCACGCCCGACAATGGCCTGGCAGCCGTGTTATACAATGCCTCGACTGTAACGGCAAAAGTAGGGCAGGGGAAGGGTAACACTCCGCAGACAGTCATGCTCACCCAGACCACGAATTACCCGTTTGAAGGGCAGGTCGTCATTACGATGAAAGCCGCCAAACCGGTGGCGTTTCCGCTGTATCTGCGCGTACCGGTCTGGTGTACCAACCCCACCGTGCGCGTGAACGGGGAATCCGTGACGGCCACCGCCAAACCCGGCCAGTATATAGTACTGACCAATACCTGGAAAAGCGGCGACAAAATCACCCTCGACCTGCCAATGGCGGTTACCGTTCGGACCTGGGACCGCAACAAAAACAGCGTCAGCGTCAACTACGGCCCGCTGACCTATTCGCTGAAAATAGACGAGAAATTCCAGCAGGAAGATAGCAAAAAAACGGCCATTGGCGACTCGAAATGGCAACCCGACGCCGACCCGTCGAAGTGGCCTTCCTACGAAATCTTTCCCACTTCGGCTTGGAACTACGGGCTGGTGATGGCCGCTAACCCCGCGCAATCGTTTAAGGTCGTCAAAAAGCCGGGACCAATGAGCCGGTTCCCCTTCACGCCCGAAACCGCACCCATTACGCTGAGGGCCAAAGCCCGCAAAATTCCCGGCTGGACGGTCGACAAATACGGCCTGTGCGGGGTGCTCCCCCAAAGTCCGATTGCCACCACCGAGCCAACCGAAACGGTAACGCTTGTGCCTATGGGGGCCACGCGGCTGCGGATTTCGGCCTTCCCGGTGGTGACAAAATAGACTCTTAGCCCCGCGCAAAGGACGATGCAAAACTCCTAGATTATGCGATTTTAACAATGACGGGTCAGTAAAAGGTCATTCACTATTTGCCCGTAAAGTGACCGTTGATAAGGGCTTTGTTGCATGGCTAAGTAGGAGCCTGTTTAACGGTCTTGGGCATTCCTAGATGAGCGAACTGATTTAGGCAAGCTGCCTTTAGTCGCACCTCCACTTTCTGACTACTCAATCCTCGACTTTGTAAGCGCCCACCGAAGGTAATCTTCAAACGGAACATACCCGTCTCCGCTTTGCTTCGCCGATGGTAACCCACCTGTTTTTTCCACTCAGCTAACCCTACTGCCTCAATAGCCACTAAGGCTTCGTTACGCGCATGGGGCAGCACCTGACCTTGTTGATCAGTCCACCTAACAGCATTGCTGCGCGGGGGAATGATGGCTTGAATCTGGCGCTCTTGTAAATAGTCATAGACTTGGCCCGATCATAGGCCCCATCAGCACCGACACGGTTAGTAGGCAAAACCACGGTATCAAGCAAGGGCTTAAGCATCGATGCGTCATCTATATCATTGGTTGTCAATGCAATGGCCAGAATTTCGTTACTGGCTTCATCATAGGCCACAGGCACTTTACGCCAAGTCCGGCGCTGGGTGGTCCCGTGTTGACGGACCTTCCACTCGCCCTCGCCGTAAACTTTCAGTCCTGTACTATCGACCACTACATAGGTAGGTTCCTGACTGGCTGATGGGCTTGGGGTGGGCGTTAGTTGTTGGGTAAGCTGAGCTTGTCGGCGGCATAATTGGCTGTAGCTGGGCGTTTGAAGATCCAGCTTCATGGCCTCAAAGAGGCTGGCGATAAAGCCTTCTGTCTGCCGAAAAGCCAGCGACAGCATATACTTAATGCGCAAGGCGCACTCGATACAGGTCTCCGAATACCGGTAGGCACCACCAGGTTTTTGGGGGCCTTGAAAATACCAGTTTTGGAGGGTGTCTTCATCGACCCAAAGCTGTAAGTTCCCCCGCTGAATGAGAGCCTGATTATAGGCCGACCAATTGGTCAACCGATACTGCGTTTTGGGTTGCTTATGCGGCCTGGATTTGGTTTTTTGAGCGGTTCTGACGGGTTTTAGTTCGTCTTTAGGGTCAAAAAAGCGTATTTTTGGGTGAGCACTGGTACCCATTCGGGACAACTTTGATGGTTTGGCGATCTCAAAGTTACCAGTGCTTTTCTAGTTTTAGAGCCTATGGCATGAGCCATGCAACAAAGCCGTTGATAAGGCTAAGTTCATGAAGATATTTATGACTAACTTTTCAAACTGGTTTGACCTTTCCAAAGCAGGTATCAAAATGTTTGCTTATGTTGCTAATCAAGTTGAGCCTAACCGGGATACCTTCATGTTTGACTTGGAGAATTGTAAAAAATTTACCGGCTATGCGGGCAAAAACAGTATTTTTAGTGGGTTAGCTGAATTAGTAGATAACCACTTTATTGCACGAGGGCCTAATCCATTCGTTTATTACATCAACCCGACTATATCCTTTACTGGAGACCGTCTAACATTCGTTGAGCAGTATGAACTTGAGAAAAAGGAAGAAGACTCCTTAGAGATAGGTAAAACGGCATAAGAGAGCTTTAACGGGCTTGCTCAGACATTGGCTTAAACGGAAACGAGCTCTGCAGGGATGCAACTCGCCAGGGATAGGCCATACCACGTACAACCGTACGTTTGCCCCGGATTGATAGCTTCAAGCCATCCGGAGCTTTTGAAAACAAACCTTTAGTTTTTAATTGTACTCGTAGGCAATAGAAAGGGCTCGTCTGTTTGGACTTGCCCTTTCTATTGCCTACGGCCACGGGATTTTCTTAGGCATGGACCACCCCAACTGTACAAGAAAAAGACCGGCTACCTGATGTAGCTGGTCTTTAATATGATCTATCTGTAATTTACAAAATCGAAGACCAAAGCTAAAAATATTAATTTTAAAAAATTAATAAACTGAAGGTTAAATACTTAGCTGTAGGGTCGTGACTTATTGATTCGTGAGTAAGTCTATTGACGTTTGTGCTTTGGCTTTTTATGGCTAACTACAAACAAGCAGACTATGAAGCCCTACGCCGACGCTGTGTCGAACTCAAACAAACAGGCTGGAAGCAGGCCGATATTGCTCGGGCCTTCGGTCTGACACCCGCCTGGGTTAGCCAGACGCTCAAAACCTTTCGCCAACAGGGGGAGTCCGGCTTGACTACCGGCAAACGGACCGGAGCACCACCCCGGCTAATGATGGAGCAACTCGACCAGCTAACCACAGAGTTGACTAAAGGCGCTGGGCACCACGGCTTTTCAGGCCAGGTCTGGACTCGACTACGAATCAACCAGGTTATCGACAAACTCTTTGGCGTCAGCTACGATCCGTCTCAGATCGGCCGACTACTCAAGAAGGTTGGCTGGAGTCGGCAAAAACCGGCCCGGCAAGCCCGGCAGCAGGATCCGCAGGCTGTTGCCAACTGGCAAGAGGAACGCCTGCCCGCCCTCAAAAAAAGCCAAAGATGAAAGGCGGACAATTCTTTATGTGGACGAATCCGCTTGTTATTTGTTGCCTTTCGTGGCTCATAGCTGGGCTCCTCGTGGCCAAACACCCTTGTTGGTAGAGCAGGCTGGCCGGGCGCACCTCAACCTGATTGCCGCTATATCGCCAGCAGGCCGCTTGTATCTGGCGAGTCAAGACCAGCCCTTCGATAGCGAAGATATCAACTGGTTTTTAGGCAAGCTCTGTTGGCATTACCGACGTCAAAACCTATTGGTGATCTGGGATGGGGCAGCCATTCACCGTTCGCAAACCGTCAGAAACTGGCTGCACCGCCGACCCGGTCGAGTTCATCTGGAACGTTTACCCGCTTACAGTCCCATGCTTAATCCGGTGGAGTTAGTATGGAGCCAGATCAAACGAGCCCTAAAAAATCGGGTCTTTACAAACCTGGAGTCGCTCCAAGCCGCCGTACTGGAAGAAGTTGATTACTTACAGGCGGACCGCAAACGCATCCGTTGCTTTTTCCGCAAGAAGGAAGTTGCCTTCTTCACGGACTAATTCACGGATCTACAATAGTGGACTTCGAGTCCTTAGTTCATGGTAACTATCACCGTTTCTTGCCCCTACTGCAATAATCAGGAGGCTGTCCGACGCAAGGGCGTCACTTCTAATGGACATCAACCGCACCGATTTCTATGGATTACGCAAGGACTGGTGCATAATTTTTGTCATATTTTTCAACCCGGCGTACAACGGCACAAACCCGGTGGATCAGCTTATTCCGGACAGCATTGAGAACCAGCATGGTATGCTTGCCTTCACTGATTTTGCGTTGGTAGTAGTCCTGTAAATCTCCCTTCATCTGAATAGCCGACATGGTGCCCATATGGAGCAGTGATTTCAGCCGTTTTCGGGCCTGATGGCTCACTTTAGTTTTGCCCCTGATGCTACTGCCAGAGCAATATTCAAAGGGGGCGACCCCGGCGTGACAGGCCAGCTTTTTAGGATCGTTAATGGTCTGCATTTCGTTGGTAGTGATCAATAGTTCGGTCGCGATCACTGGGCCGATGCCTGGTACGGAGACGATCAAGTCGAACAATTCTTTTAACCGAGTGTCAGCTTCAATGAGTTGTTTAATAGCCTGATCGATCGCTTTTTGTTCTTCTTTGAGTACAGCTAAGGACTTGTTGACATTGCCTTTGAGGGTCTTTTGTAGCGACTTGCTGATAAAGGTTTCCTGCTCGGCCACTGGAACAGCTAACAGATTATAGCGGGGCGGCCCTTTAGGTTTGTCGTGTGGTAAGAAACCAAGATTTAGCATAGCTTGCCAACAAGTAAACAGGGTGGGTTTCCCTAGGGGGCGGCCGAGATATTGATCTACGCACGGATTAAGGCCCCACCCTGTTTTGCTTGCCTAAGCTCAAATGGAAATGCGGGGATTAAGCCCCATTAGTAAGGGTTCGAGCAATAAGGCAAGCAGGTAATCTAATCGCTAAACTACAACATCAAACATTATGACTACTCGCTTTTACATTGGCGTTGATGTGTCAAAAGCCACCCTCGATTGGGCTGTCACAGATGGCAAAACTATTATCCTACAAACTCAAACAGTTAATTCTGAAGTGGGCATTAAATTGGCGCTTAAAGTCATCAAGGCGTTGCCTGATTTTATAATCTCGGAGTCGGTTTGTTGCCTGGAGCATACGGGCGTGTATTGCACTCACCTTTTATCTTCCCTTTATAAAATTCACTTACCCCTTTGGTTAGAGAGTAGTTTGCAGATCAAGAAAGCGGGCGGTTTGCAACGGGGTAAGAACGATGCGATTAATGCAGTTCGTATCGCCGAGTATGCTTTCCGTTTTCGAGACAAAATACGCCTTTGGCAACCACCAAGGCCCGTTTTACAAAAGCTAGCTTCCTTAAGTGGCCTCCGCCAGCGGCTTCTACTGGTACGTCAGCAGTTACAACAACCTATCAATGAACAACAACGGTTTATTGATCCTGTTCTTCAACGACAACTCATTAAAAGCTGCCAAGCATCATTGAATGCGATTAATACTGATTTGAAAAACGCTGACAAGCAAATTCAAGAGCTTATTCAAGCCGATGATTATTTGCGAGAATTATTTGACTTAGTGACTTCAGTGCCCGGAGTCGGTAATGCGACTGCCACCGAGGTGCTAATTGCTACTGAAGAATTTAAAACCATCAGTGATGCTAAGAAGCTGGCTTGCCATGCTGGAGTAGCTCCGTTCGAATATCGATCGGGTAGCAGTATACGCGGTAAAACCCGCGTCAATGAACACGCTCGAAAACGACTTAAAAGTTTATTTCATTTGGGAGCAATGTCGGCGATCTGTGTTAAAGGCGAACTCCAAGATTATTATCAGCGTAAGGTTGGCGAAGGCAAAAACAAAATGCTTGTCCTCAACTCCGTCCGCAATAAGCTCATTCATCGGGTTTGCTCAGTGGTTCATCGAGGTCAGAAATATGACAAAAATTATACACCCACGCTTGCATAATCCATGGAAATCCGTGCCGCCTAATTTAGCCGTTGGCGGGTAGAGCTCAGAAAGGCCAATTTCTGGATAACCTCGCGTGGGGCTCCCAAAGGCGTATTTGGTCGCGGAAACGATAGGCATATTGAGCGATGCGTTGGGCATCTACCTTATCGGTTTTACCTCGCTGCATACCACCCGCCTGCTTGATCTGTAAGGAAGACTCCAGCCAGATTGCCAATTTCAAATCGTAGAGTAGTTCTAATAAGTGGGCATTATAGTTGGATAGGTCAGGAGCCTTGCGGCTCCCTTCCCTCCTCAGAACCGGACTTGTGCCTTCCAACACATCCGGCTCAAGCAGATGACAACCGGCTCAGGGTTCTTTGCTTCATTTCTGTTGCTGCGAATGCTTTCGAGTGCACCTGTTGATGACACGTCACATGAACTAACCGCAGATTGGAATAGGCATCACTGCCGCCTTCCTGCTTCGGTTTGATATGATGAACATGCAGGGCTTCGTCGGTAAACAAACTCGTTTTGCAGACCGGACATTGGTGGTTCTGCCGTCGGGCAATCCGTTGCTTGCTAGGTACTAACTCAGCCGACTTTCGTTGGCTACGTTTCTGCCAGTACGCCCGCAAACTAGGATCGTCCGGAGAAGCCGTATGCTGAATCAGAATATGCCGTTGGATTGGCGTCCAAACAAACTTCTGAAGTGCCATACCCTTCTGTTTATCCCCAAACACCCACTTATCCTGGCGATCCAGATTGAGCCGTCCCCAGTACTTGGCTTGTTTCCAGGCATAGTTTTTACGGGGATGCATCCGACGAACATACCGCACCTGACGATCGAACATCCAGCGGTCTAGCTTGGTAAAGGTTTCCTAGGCTACACCAGTCCGAAAGTAGTTCGACCAGCTTCGAATGATGGGGTTGAGCCGTTTAACAATCACGTCCACACGCTGGGTTTTCAACCCTAACCACTCCGCTCGCAGACGGTCCCGAATTTTCTGAACCGTTGTTCTGCTGGGTTTAATGAGCGTTTTTAATCCCGTGCGCGTGTTTCGGCTTGGATACTGACGCACATTGAAACCCAAGAAGTCGACCCCATCTGTCAGATGAACAATACGTGTTTTCTCCCCCGATAGGGCTAATCCCCTTTCCTTCAACCAGTCTCTAAGCAGCAATACGGCTTGTTGAGCATCTTCTTGCGTCGAGTAAAAGACCAGAAAATCATCGGCATACCTCACTACCCGGCGCGGTCCGCACGTTTGGGTACGGCCACCTCCATATTGGTAGGTCATGCCCATAGCTTGCTCTAAACCATGCAAGGCAATGTTGGCCAACAAGGGAGAACAACTCCCACCTTGGGGAGTACCTGAGTCAGTCGGGTAGACTACATTTGCTTCCAGATAGCCCGCTTTTAGCCATTGCTCAAGCAGACGCTTGGCAGGAAAACGACCGATCCGTTGGAGCAGGAACAAGTGATCGATGTGATCAAAAGCACCTTTGATATCGGCATCGACAACCCACTTTCGTCGGCTATCGGGTCGGGCATACCGAAAGATGCGCTCAATGGCATCATGACAACTTCTACCGGGGCGAAATCCGTAGCTGCTAGCTTCAAACTTGGCTTCCCATTCTGGTTCTAAAGCCTGTACCACCATGGTTTGCAAGCACCGGTCTTTGATAACCGGTATCCCTAATGGCCTTCGTTTACCGTTGGCTTTGGGTATGTAAACCCGGCGGGTGGGTTTGGCTGTCCAGGGTTGGTGTTGCCTCAGTTCCTCCACCAGCTTTTGGCGTTCCCTAGCCGTTCTGACAACAACCTGATCCACGCCTGGCGTGTTCTTGCCCGCATTGAGTTGGGTAATTCGACGGACGCTGGTCACTCGGTTCGCATAACTTCGCAACCGCCCGGCGGCCCGGATTAACTTTTGTAAGGAACGCACCTTTTTATAGTCGCCTTCCTGAGCCGCCCGAAAGATGCGGGAGCGTAGATTTTTGAGCAACCGAAATGCCTTATGCCAATCAATGGCATGCCAGTCAGTTGGTCCAATGAGTCGGTTTGCCTCCGGTTTAGGGTGCATCGAACTAAGCTCCTTGTTCAAAATCTGTTCTTCCGTCTTTGGGCTCATCCACCAGACCCACGTCAGCCCTCTTTCAAGGTGGGTATTGCCCTATCCGGCCGGTTATGAATTCCCGTTGCCTTTCGGCTTGCCGACTTTCGCTTTTTGGGTCTTCCTGTTCCCACTGAAGAATTGTGCTTTTCCTCGCGGTTAGGCCTACTGTACTTGCGGTACAGACTTCATTGGGATTACCACGTTCCACACGTTTGAGATGCGACCGGGTGGGGTGCCTCCTTTATGGCGGGGACTAGGGTGCTCACCATTCGTTGGCATAGCCGGATGTTCCTCTTTGTCCCATCATTACCGTATCAATCCTTGTTTCGGTAACCAACACTGACGCCACCGCGCGGCGGACCGTCTCATCAGAGGTTCATTCTCATTCACCCTTTCGGTCTTCTTCTGGCCCGATTTGCGTCAAGGATTGACGCGCATCTTAGGCTTTATCCGCTTGCAACAGACCCCACCGTTACCAGTGACGCCCCTACGGATTGGAGATCGGTCGAGCACTGACCGAATGGATCATTATCCATACTCAAAACGTGCAACTTCGTGTCGCACTATCCCAGTATGCTCCATGCAAAACACCGTTTGTTGCGGTTGCCAGCCGGGAAGCTTTTTTAATTCCAGTAGAGCAGTCCTGATCACCGCTACAGTGTTGGGCGTGGTAGTTTGCCATATCGTAGCTTTGCCTTCGAAGGTAGCCCAGTCGAGCGTAGCCTTGCTGATATCAATACCAATGTAGTGGAGAATGTGCATAAAACGACGGGGTCGCCCGTGCGATTAGTTTTGGTTGTCAGTCAACCGACTTGCCTTTGCTCAAACCCTTGTAATGGGCCTCGAACCCATCTTTCTATCCGAGCCATTGCAAGTCTAACAGAGTGGGGTTCTAGAATCGGAGCATAGGTCTTTCTCCTTGGCGACCCGTTAGATTACCCCACTCTGGTTGACTGCTGGCAAGCTACCAAATCTGGGAATCTTACTAGCCCTCAAACCTAAGAGTATGTTGGGAAATCATCTTTGGCAATAAGTCTCGATTCGTTGTAACATGATCTGGCTATTGGCCAGATACAACCAACTGACCGAAGAAGATACGGTATGCTCATAGT
>NZ_VFIA01000078.1 GCF_014282275.1 Spirosoma utsteinense | reverse complement strand
CTGCCCACTGGTAGTCGGTCAGTGGTTGCCACTGTTTGGTCATTACTTTGTTTCTTGGTCGATACAAAGTTGACTCGGCTACCAGTCCTTATCAATTCCCCAACAAGCTCTAAAGGGCGGCCCGGCTCAAAGCCAGCTTTCTGTAAGGCATTGAACAGGGTTTGCCAGTAACTGCCGGTGCTTTCCATGGCTACCGACGTTATGCCATACTGCCTCAAATGGTCGATGAGATACTGGTGATCCTGAGTGTGAACGCCAAATGACTGGACGTTTTCTTTGTTTATAATCCATTCCAGCCCAGATTTTAGGAAGGACTGATGTGTACCACTATAAGTTGATGAGCTTATTACTGAAGCTGTAACAAGATACGTAAAAAGCACAAGCTGCCCTACTCCTGTTGTCCTGGGTATTCAATGGTACCCGCACAATCATTCGATTTTAGGACGGGTCAAGAGCTAAATAGTCCAATAAAAGCTTGTCGTGTAATCTTTAGTGGACTATTAAAATTCGGCACAACAATAAGTTACAGCTAAAAAAGCCGCACGAAGAATTCGTTCATGGAGACCCTAAAATAAATGGATATATGGTTTAGGTTACTACTAGACTTGTTGTGACGGGTTAATTTTGTCGTATGAAGTTGTCCATTGATGATTTGAAGAATGAACGCCAATGGCGTTCAGCTACCGGACTGGACCAGAAACGGTTTGCTAAATTAGTGCTGCTTGTTGAAAATGGATATCAGACCCTATTTGGTAAAACCATTCAGCAACGGCAAGCCGAATGCCCGGAGGAACCCCATCTAAGCACCTGTACAGAACTGCTCTTTTTCACCCTGTTTTCGCTAAAATCAGGCCTTACTTATGATTTGATCGGTTTAGTGACAGGCATGGATGGCTCGACAGCCAAATGCTTACAGACCTTGGGCCTTGAGGTCTTACAACACACGCTGGCCAAGAATGGCTATGCGCCCAAACGTAAATTTCAAAGCGTAGAGGAGTTCAAAGCCTACTTCTTTAAACACAGTACCATTATCATTGATACCACCGAACAACGTACACAAAGGCCTGGCGATACTGACTATCAAAAGCTGATGTACAGCGGCAAAAAAAAGCCCACACCGTCAAATCCATGATTATCACAACCGCTGATCGGTACATCCATTACGTGAGCCGCTGTTGGGTGGGTAAGAGTCATGATTATCGAATGTTGAAACATGAATTTCCACCTTATTGGGATTGGTTCACCAGCCATCGGGTACGGTTGGATTTAGGTTATCAAGGTTTTGGCAAAGACTATGATTGTCAATCGGTTATCTTACCCAAAAAGAAACCCTGTAAGCAAGAACTAACGGCTGAAGACAAGGCGCAGAATCGTCAAAAGTCATCTGAACGGATTTATGTCGAACACGCTATTGGTGGGCTGAAGCAGTATCGTATTTTATCCGATAGGCTGCGGATTCACGATTGTCAAACCTACGATACGACTTTGGAAGTGTGTGCCGGACTATGGAACTTTTACCTCTCTAACTAACTCATTATCACCGTCACAACAATACTACTCAAGTCGATCCATGCCATCCAGCTCTGAAACCATTCACGAAAACCTTGCCTTTTGTGAACGCTTACCATGAAAAGTACAAAAATCAAAAAGGCAGGTACTGACTTTTTTTATAGCCCATATAGCGCTAAAGTACTGTTTTGACGTGGTTGTGAAATTGGGTAATAGCCAATAGATTATGACTCTGTTCACAAGCAAACGAACGTTTATAGGGTATAACCAAACAAAGAAGCCGAGCCCAGAACGGCGGACTGTATGTGTCCAGCGGTGCTTGAATAGATTATCTAATCGCTTACGTGTACCGATGAAATCATTTGTCAAAAAAGCCGCGCTCAGATTCAACTGGTGCGGCTTTTTAGTGTTAATTAATGTACTTGAGAAATCACCTGATTAATTCAATAGTTCCGGCTGGGGTCGCGCTACGACCAATGGCTGTTTGTAGCGTGGACCCAGTCGGAACCGTTCGTTTAGAAGTAGCCGAAGGTATAGCTGCCCCAGTAGCTTTGCCAATCTGACTCCGCTTGGTTCACATTGGGTATCATGTAAACGGTGCTGATCATCCATTTGCCACTTCGCTCAATGGGAAAAGTTACCTCGCCCTGACTGTTGCTGCGGAGTTTTGTGTGGGTGGTACGGCCATCTTTAGCGTGCCAGGCCAGCACTAACCCATCCGATAAGGGGGCATTGTTGAACAGTATCCTGAAGGTGACCCGGTCCGTTGATCCTATGGAGTAAGGATTACTGCCGGGTATGATTTCAAGCGGCATCCCCGTATCGAGGGCGTACGTATCGTCGGACTTTCCAGCTACCTGAACTAGCGTTTTTACGCACCGCTGATACCGCTCTTTGCCCGATTTCATCGTATCGCCCTGTTGTTCCCGAAGCCGTAGAACATTATCCAGCCCTTCGGAGCGCAGGTAATCATTAAATTTCAACGCTTTTAGTTCAATAAATTTGCTGCTGTTGGCAAAGGCAATCAGGTGGTTACCGCTGGTGGCAAAGGACACAGAAACACGGCTTAAACTATCGCCGGTTACTTTACTCCGAATGTCTTCTTTCGTGGTGCCTGCAAAATGATCCAGTTTTAAGATTTTGTATTTGTGCCCGTTAGAATGTTCCCCCTGATAGTCTTCGCCAACCATCATGTTGATAAGGACCTGCTCATTTTTCTTTAGCAGAAATTTAGTCGGCTCAAGCCAGAATTCGTGGGCATAAGCGATGCTGCCTAACAGCAGCAGTCCAACAACGGTAAGGACTCGGTTTGTTTTCATTCTTTCTTTGAGTTATTTGCTGCCGCGCAGGAACGTGCGCGGCAGGGGGTGATAAAATGGGTTAGGTCAGTAGATCAGATAGGAAATGCCCACCCTGATGTTGACGGGATTCCCCAACGAAGCCACGGTGTTGCGCGACAAACCGCCATTGAAATAGCGGGCATTAGTGAGGTTATACACGTTGAGCTGGAAATTGACCCGCTGAACGGCGTAGTTCGCCACCGCATCCAGTACCGTTGATGCCGGAACAATGAAATTCTGATTCGACAGATTACCCACATGATCACTGGTGTAGCGACCACCGATGCCGATGCCCGCTCCTTTCAACAGATTACCCGTAAAGTGGTAGTTGATAAAGGCGTTAGCAATGTGATGGGGGGCATTCACGTACTGGAAACCTTCCTTACCAATGGAGCTATTCGACAGCAGTACATGGTTATTGTAGGCATAACCGCCAATAATACTGACGTTTTTGAGATTGCCCTGCACCGTTGCTTCCACACCCCGACTGCGCGTTCCGGGTACTACCGCTTTCCGGTTTGGATTCGTAGCAGACGGGTCCGGGGCCAGAATATTGGTGTAGTCGATAGTATAGGCTGAAACCATAGTCGATAATCTGTTACTGAAGAAATCGCCTTTGTAGCCTACCTCGAACTGCTCGGCAGTTCTTGGCGGGAAAGGGCCACCCGCCCCACCACTGTTGGACAACTGGGGTGCGAAGGATTTGGTATAGCTGCCGTAAAACGAAACGGTGGGTAGTGGTAAAAACACCAGCCCAAACCGGGGTACCCAGGCGGTGGCCTCGGATGCGTCGCCCTGTGCATCATCCCGTTTGGATAACGGGGTCTGGATAAGGGAGTAGGAGTCGTACCGAATCGAGAGTAACGCTTTTAGTTTCTGGCTCAGACTAATCTGGTCCTGCACGTAGCCGCCAATCAAATTGGTTGCCTGTTTGTTGTCGTCATAATAGTCAACCTTGGGGTTTGGTGCGGGCACGTCATTGCTGTAATTGGGCTGGAGTATGGCAATACGGGTTGTGGGCGAACTGCGGTAATCGTTCTTGTACCAACCAAACCGGTTGAAGTCCACCCCGGCCAGAATGGTGTGCTGAATTTTGCCGGTTGCCACTTTATAATTCAGGTACGCCGTAGTCTGGGCATTGAACTGGTCATAATCCCAATAGGAATAGGACCGGCTGACGGAATCATTACGAATGGCACCGCTCACAAAATGGTCCGCAAAGTTGAACTGGCTGCGTACGTACCGCTGCACCACGGCGAGGGATAAATTCTGGTTAAACCGGTGATTGAACGTCATCGTCAGTGACGTGTTCGTGGTCTTTCCAAAATCAGACGGGCTTTGCACCGTCAGGTTATTGGGGTAGTAGTTAAAGTCGTAGGTCCCGTCTTTATTGTCTTTTACGTACGTACCCCGGTCGTACTGTTGCACGCTGTTTTCGTGGGCGTAATTGGCTTCTAAGGTTACGTTGGTAGCCGGAGAAAAGAGATAGGTTAGCGAGGGCGCAACGAAGATATTTTCTACTTTCTGGTAGTCCCGAAAACTGTTAGTCCGGTCGTAGCCAACAATGGCGCGGTACAGCAACTTCTGATCTTTAGTAATCGGGCCAGTGGCATCGGCTGAAAAACGGGCCGCATGCCAGCTCCCGTAAGCCGCCGTGAACTCAAACCGCTTTTGGGCCTGGGGCTTCTTGGTCACGAAATTGATTACCCCACCCGGCATACCTTCGCTGAACAGCACCGATGCCGGTCCACGCAGTACTTCCACCTTCTCGATATTATAAAGCAGCGGCTGCTGACTCCACAGATACAGCGTGCCCCGGATGCCATTAAACGTGGTGAAGCTGGCATCATTGGGGTTGTATCCGGTAAAACCGCGCAAGCTGAAACCACCCATGGCATTATTGGCCTTAACACCGGTCATCAGCGGAGTCAGGTCATTGAGCGTAAAGGCCTGCCGGTCCCTGATGATTTGCGGGGAGATGACCTGTACTGATTGTGGTATTTCAATCAAGGGGACATCGGTCCGGGTGGCTACGGACGAATGATCCGTATTGTACTGAGTCTTTCGGCTCACGACGGTTACCTCCTGCAGCTCCCGGCGATCTTCGGATAACTGGAGGTCAAGTTGAGTGGTTTTATTAGCACTAATCGTGACGTTCTGTTTTAGGGCGGAATAACCCAGTGTAGACGCTGATAATGTGTATACGCCGGGCGGAACCTGGCGAATAACGAAATAGCCATCTTTATTGGTCAGGCTGCCCTGCGTCGTGTTCTGAAGGCGGATCGAGACGTCTCTCAGCGGCTCTTTATCCGCAGATTGTATGTAACCGGTCACACTGCCATTCTGCGCGTAGCAATAGCCGGTGATGCCGAGTAGGGTCAATAGGATAAGCGTAAAGTTGGATTTCATTTGATAATCAGTTAATGATTCTGAGATGGGGATGATCCTTTTTATGAGTAGCTGAGAAGCCATCTAACCCGTTGCGTCGGTGGTTAAGTCATGTATAAAGCAACAGAGCGGGTCTAGAAGTAAAGACTGTATCATGCTTACAATTCTTCACCCTGCGTCATTGCATTCAGATGCCTGACAAGATCTGACAAGTTTTGAAAATCTTGAAAAGCAAGGCAGTACGGCTCGCTCTTAACCGACCGGGTAAATTAGAATTGGTCGAGAGCGTCTGACAACGGATCTGATTGGTCACCTGAAAAGAAAAACGGTGAAGAAGCCATAGTTTTTGATAGGTAGGGGTACGACGGTACAAAACCCGAGACTAAAGTTTGGTAAAGAGGAGTCAGCCCAAAAGGCCGACTCTTGCCCGACGATCTTATTTTCACGTTTGAGTAAATCAGAAAGCTGAATCAGCCCGTGGGCCGGTCGAGTGAGACTGGCTGAGCCACGAAGTGCACCACAATTACGTGCCACTTCCAGCCGGTAGAATGAACCATCGCGGGTCGCTACGTCAGATAATCGACCGCAGAGGTCAACTGACTTATGAAGAAGGCACGTAAGTGAAAGGGGGGCAAACCCCAGAGGAATACGCTGAGGAGCGTACACAAAGAGAGCCTGAACAGCTAAAACCGGAGATAAATGTATACGCTGCAAACTGCCGGGGGGCAGGCTACAGGTCAAACCGGTTAGGCAGAGAGTAACTTTGTGAGTGTATCCCGATTAGGCTTGCCGGGGCGGCAGAATGAGAACCACCTGGACGCTGGTCGAACTACGAGCCTGGTATGTGAAAACCGGCTTTTCCAGCCAGTTGCTGGCGGGGGGCAAGAGATATTCAGTTGCCTGAGCCAGCGTATGGACACTAATTGTGCTTACCACCAAAATCACGTGGTGCGGGGGCATATCATGGGCACTCTGACAGCGGCTGGCCATGGATTCCAGCATAAAGGTTTCCAGCGCGTCCATGCGCATGTAGCGGCATTGCTGATACTGGTGCCCCTCTTCACTGATCAGCACCCGAACCCGTTCCATCTGATCCTGAGGGCGGTTCACGCAGTCCATCCCCGCCACCAGCAGGTAGTTGATTAGGAGCAGCATGGCAATCCAAGGACGGGCTGACATAAGATGAGCGTAAGTACGGAAGGGCAGCAAGTTAGTCAAAAACTGATGATATCAAGTCCACCCTACTGGGTACACGTAATTGAGAGTTGAACAGATTCATGGTGAGATCCTTCTAAAGAGACACACCAATTGGGGTCTCTTTAGAAGGATCTCACGGCTGTAGCCGACCGTCGTGGTTGCGGGTCACTATGATCCTCCGTCTTAAATTCTGATTACCTTTGCCCCGTTCTTTGCAATACCCGTCAATCGGATGGTCGGTTTCGGTGGTCATGCTTTCGCGCTGGACCACAGGAATTAAAAAAGGAATCGTGTGAAAATCACGAGCAGACGTGCTACTGTAAGTGTCCGTTTCGTCCGCGAAACAAGTCGTTGCCCCAACAAGGCCCATTGTCCTGGATGGATGAGAAGGGCGGCACCGATGATACGAGCCAGGAGACTTGCCGACCTTCTCAATGGCTAAGCCCTCACGTTTTGGGGCCTGGTTCACGTATTGATTTATAAAATTCTTGGGTACCACCAATCGTTCTTTTCGGAACGAATTGCTCTGTGCGCAATTCCTGTGCTGCGGTAACGCGAATAGCAGGAACTAGGCGGCTGGGTGTTGGCGGTATTCGCTGACTTTGTAAATCCTCCTGTTTTTTGGCGGGTGGGTGTTTCGAAGGCGTTTTAAAAACCCCTTTAAACACGTCTTATGCAGACACACAATCTGGGCTACCCCCGAATCGGGAGCCACCGCGAACTCAAACGAGCCAGCGAACAATTCTGGGCCGGTAACATTACCCGCCAACAGCTTCAGGAAACGGGCCTGGCCATCCGGCAGGCCAACTGGCTCACCCAGCAGCAGGCGGGCATTGCGCTTATTCCCTGCAACGATTTTTCGTTCTACGATCAGGTGCTGGATATGTCGCTCACCGTTGGGGCCATTCCCGACCGGTTCGCGCCCCTGCTGGAAACCAGCCCGTCAGCTACGTATCCGTCCGACCTGTATTTTGCCATGGCGCGGGGGTACCAACAGGAGGGACTGGACCTGAAAGCGATGGAGATGACCAAGTGGTTCGATACCAACTACCACTACATCGTTCCCGAATTCAGGGCCGATCAGACGTTTACCTTGTCGTCGGATAAACTCTTTACCGAATTTGACGAAGCCCGGCAGGTGCTGGGTAAAACGCCGAAACCCATGCTGCTGGGACCGGTTTCGTATCTACTGCTGGGGAAGGAGAAAGACAGCGGCTTTAACCGGCTCGACCTTTTAGAGCGGCTGCTTCCCATTTATGAACAAATACTGACCCGGTTGCAGGCGCAGGGGACTGACTGGATTCAGTTCGACGAACCCGGCTTGTCGCTCAACCTAACCCAGCCGCAGCAGGACGCGTTTGCCACGGCCTACCAGTGGCTGCGGCAACGATTCCCGACCCTTAAATTCCTGCTGGCTTCGTACTTCGAATGCTACGGCGATAATCTTAACGCCGTCATCCAGCTACCTGTCGATTGCCTGCATCTGGATTTGGTACGCTGTCCCAGCCAGTTGGCCGACATCCTGCAAACTGACTTCACCGAGCGGCCAATGCAGCTGTCGCTGGGCGTGGTTGATGGGCGAAATATCTGGATCAACGACATGAATCGCTCGCAAATCCTTGTTCAACGGGCAATTGATGCAGTAGGGGCTGACCGGGTCATGATTGCCCCGTCCTGCTCGCTGTTGCACGTGCCGTGCGATCTGACGCTGGAAACTAACGGCCAGAGCCTACCCGCCGAAGTAAAGCAGTGGCTGGCTTTTGCCCGGCAGAAATTAGCCGAAGTGGCTACCCTGGCCACGCTCATCAGCGACCCGGAAAGCCCGGAAGCCCAGGCGGCTCTAGCAAGCAATCAGGCGGCTTTGGCAGCCCGCTCTAAGTCGGCCCGGCTGAACCGACCCACCGTGCAGGCCCGCGTCCGGGCGTTGACCGATACCGATGCCCAACGCAGCAGCCCATTTGCGCAGCGGCAGACCGTACAGCGGGAGCAGTTGAATCTACCCCTGTTTCCGACCACGACCATCGGCTCCTTTCCGCAGACGGAAGCGATACGGACCAACCGATCCAAACTCAAGAAAGGCGAACAAAGCCAGGCAGACTACGACCAGTTCATCGAAACCGAGATTACCGAAGCCATCCGCTGGCAGGAAGATATTGGGCTGGATGTGCTGGTGCACGGCGAATTTGAGCGCAACGATATGGTCGAATACTTTGGCGAACGGCTCGATGGCTTTGCTTTCAGTGCGAACGGCTGGGTACAGAGCTACGGCTCGCGCTGCGTGAAACCGCCCATTCTGTTCGGCGACGTGGCCCGTTCCCAACCCATGACCGTACGCTGGACGCAGTTTGCCCAGTCGCTCACGGACAGACCCGTGAAGGGGATGCTGACGGGGCCGGTGACGATCCTGCAATGGTCGTTCGTGCGCGATGACCAGCCCCGCCGGGATACCTGTCTGCAACTGGCCCTGGCCGTCCGCGACGAAGTGGTCGATCTGGCCGCTGCCGGCATTCGGATTATTCAAATTGACGAGCCGGCTATCCGCGAAGGCTTGCCCCTGCGCCGGGAAAACTGGGCGACCTACTTAGATTGGGCGGGGCGGGCGTTCCGTGTGGCCGCGTCGGGAGTAGCTGACACGACGCAGATTCATACCCACATGTGTTATTCGGAGTTTAACGACATTATGGGAGCCATTGCCGCCCTGGATGCCGATGTGATCACGATTGAAACATCCCGTTCTCAGATGGAACTGCTGGACGCTTTTGTCGATTTCAACTATCCCAACGAGATCGGCCCCGGCGTATATGACATCCACAGTCCCAGCGTACCCACCGTAGCGGAAATGACCGGTCTGCTGCACAAAGCCATGGCGGTTTTGCCGGCCCATAATCTGTGGGTCAATCCCGACTGCGGTTTAAAAACCCGCCGGTGGCCCGAAACGGCTCAGGCCCTGACCAATATGGTTCGGGCGGCTCAGCAGATTCGCCAGCAGATCGCTGAACCGGCTTAAGCCGCGGTACCTGTCGTGCGTTTAGGGCTTGTTAACGCACGACAGGTTTTGTGCTGAGGGTACCGTTGGCAGATTCACAAAGTCATTCACGCTAAACCGAAAACACATGAACGCTACCCCCGGCTCGGACCCTCGTCGGAAACACGAGCAGGTTAGCTGCCCGCGTTGTCAGCAGCCGCTCGAATGCCGTGTGGGCAGTATCAATCTGTGCCCGTGCCAGGCGGTGGTCCTCAACGAAGCCCAACGACAGTACATCGACGAACAGTTTAGGGGTTGTTTATGCCCTGACTGTCTACTGACCCTGCGCACCGCTTACAACCGGCTCGAATATGATCGGGCCATCACCAAACTTCTTTATGGCTACGAACCTCCCCGCTGATTCACTTGCTCATCGCATCGCCGACGCTGAAACGCACGTGTTCAAAGCAGTATTTCCCAATACGACCAATCATTACGACACGCTTTTTGGTGGTACGGCCCTGCAACTGATGGACGAAGTAGCCTTCATTGCCGCTACCCGGTTCGCCCGTAAGCGCATGGTCACGGTATCTTCCGATAAAATTAACTTCACCCAACCCATTCCGGCGGGTACCTTCATCGAACTGGTGGGGCGCGTGGAACACGTGGGCAACACCAGTCTGCGAATTAGCGTCGAGATTTTCGTGGAGGAGATGTACGCCCTGGAGCGGCACCGGGCCATTCACGGCTCATTTACGTTTGT
Source organism: Spirosoma utsteinense (assembly GCF_014282275.1). GTDB lineage: Bacteria > Bacteroidota > Bacteroidia > Cytophagales > Spirosomataceae > Spirosoma > Spirosoma utsteinense. The sequence goes on along the minus strand of NZ_VFIA01000078.1, from coordinate 472 downwards.
GGCCCTGGATGACCAGCGAAACCCGATTCCCGTTCTATCATGAAATACACCGCGTCTGTTCAGCTAAAAAAGGCCGATACCGAAGGGCAGGTGCCTGCGTCAATTCTGGACGAGTACGTTCGGCAGGAACTAATCCGCCTGGTAGGTGCTTGCCTGAAACCGCACCTGATCGTTCGGAAAATGATGGATACCACTGACTGCGGTGATGCGCATACCGACCTGGTCAACTTCATTTCCGACGGGGTGGTGCTGTCAGCAGCGGAGTGGAACTGCGTGAAAGAACAACTTAGCCACGGATTCGGCTCACCCATTGCCGGGGAACTGCGTTCGCTACAGACCCTGATTGATAGCATCGAAACCGTTTATAGAGGTGAGCATTAATTTGTAATAAAGGCTACTTCTTTCTTGCGGAAGAAGCTTTGGACTAGTTTAGGATCCTCCTCTACTAGCTTAACCTGCTCCTTGATGGCTT
>NZ_VFIA01000077.1 GCF_014282275.1 Spirosoma utsteinense | reverse complement strand
ACATTAGTCTGCTGTTTTTCAAGCTGTTGCAGTTCGTCAACGGTCTGGCTGATTTTAGTAGCGTAATCCATAACCAAAGATACGACTTATTGAATTTGATTTAGTATTAGTTATCTGTTCCTGACCCCGAACAGGTTCGAAGCGCTACGGCGGACCGCCCTGACCAAATTAATAAACGAAGTAAACTACAAAAGTGGAAGTGATCGAAAACTGCGGAGTATTTGCAGGTTTCCAAGAGCCGTTTTATAAGACTTCTTATGTTAATCAATTATTCCAAGATTCCACCCCCGCCAAGAGCCCTACATAAGGGCCAGATTGTACCTTGGAAAGGGGAAAGAAAAGGTGAAAGTATTATACCAGTTATACAGGATACCCGACTTGCGGATATTCAAACCTTAATGGCCAACAACAACGTACTCACTCCAGCACTTTCGGCAACGGTAGGCTTTTGTAGGAATAAACCAGGAGAAGAAACGAGCCAGGCTGGAACGGGTAATACGTTCTTCATCAATCTTGCCACATTTAGGGCATTTTATAGAAAAGGAAATGTGAAGATACAGATAGGTCAGTGCTGCTACGATAACCAACCCAGCAATAGAGTAAAAAACAAGTTTCATAGAATTCGAAAGCTAAACTGAATACATAACTAACCAACAGTGCTAGTCGTATGCTATTGATCAGATTGGACAGATATTAAAAAAGCGTTGTCTTATTAAAACGCCCGTTTCCGCAAGACAGTGCCCTAACCTGCTCCGTAGTTATTCCAGGATTGTCCAACGGTCTTAAATTGATATCTCGCAAATAAACCTCTTATTTTCAGTGTTTCAGATGAGTTTACGATACAATTTTACCATCATTTCAACGGCCTAAAACTCTATATTTACGCGAGTAGGTTAACATAATCTTCACTTATACAACAGAAAAAGATTAATAGAAAATGCCATTTGATCCTACCAATCCCGTCATTCAACTCTGTGCCAAAGGCATCGAAATAGAAGCTGAAAGTCCAGATCAAGCAAAAGGTCTCTTTTTGCAGGCGTGGAGCTTAGCCGCTACTGACGTTGAAAAGTTTACAGCCGCTCATTATTTGGCACGACATCAAGACTCAGCGACCGAAAAACTAGAGTGGGATCTGAGAGCTTTACAATTGGCACTACAAATTCAAGATGAAAGTATCACTTCTAGCTATCCATCACTGTATTTGAATGTAGGAAAAGGGTACGAAGACTTGGGCGATATAGAACAGGCAAAGCACCATTATCAACTGGCTCTTTCGTATGTCCATCATCTGCCAACTGAGGGCTACGGAAAGATGATCAAGCAAGGCGTTGAAAGCGGTTTAAAGCGGCTAATTATATAGCACTATTTCTGGCTCAAAGCGTAAGTCAGTCAATTCAGGTTCTAAGAAAAATCTCTTTACATAATCATAGTTATAGAACAGGTCTGGGAAATATGCAATATTTCAAGTATTCTAAATTTTGTAGTTTTCTAAGACATATTGTGTAAGCTATCTATAATTAATCGAACATTTTGATAATTTCAAAAAATATAAACTAATGAATAATTTTCTTCAAAACGATTTAAAAAAATGGATATTTCTTGCTTCACTCTTTGGCATCATTGTTATTATAGTTCGTTTTCAAGATGAAAATGATTTAAAAAAATTAAATGCATGTTCAAGATATTCAATTGGGTACGTAACTAGAGCAACAGTATCAAAAGTACATTATTCATATGCTTTTAAGGGAAAAGAATATAAAGGTCGTTGGAAAATAGAAGGGAAAAATTTTAAAGAAAACATGAATTTGACTATGCATACTTATAAAAAATATGAAAAGTCAAAATTTTTACTTAGGATTCAATGTGAAGATCCCACTATAGCAAAAATTGTATGGGGTAGCAATATTCCCGATTCAGTATCTAGTATCCCCTATGATGGATGGTTGTCCATTCCCCAGTGGTTTAAGAAGATAGAGTAGTAATTAAGTTTTAGCTACTATGCTACACTCAAAAAATATAATGTCTATCTTTAAAAAATATCAATTTGTTTGAACATAGCATTTTGCACTTTTACAAGTAAAGTTCTATAACTAACTTTATGTAAAGGGAATAAGTTAAGAAAGTAAGAGTATAGAAAAAATTAGTAGTTATAAAAACTTACATATTCCAAGCTATTGAATTTCGCACCATTTCATCTGCTTCTACGGTGCTAATGGCCAATACTTCCATTAGTACTTTGATGGTACCAGTTTGACTGATTCCTGTTCTCTTAAGCTCAGCGATGGAGCTCTCAACACTGTCAGTTTGCTTAAATACTTGCCAGAATAGAGCAATAGCGTCTTCGATTACATTAGAGGAGTACAATAGTACATAAGTAGCAATATGTTAAATAGAAGCAATTATGGGGCTAAAAAATGGAGAGATAAAGTAGTGTCAGTACATTCATATTTATGTATTCGATTAAGATTATACCACGAGTAATCAACTTTAATAAATTCCTGATTAAAAGCCCAAGTGGAGTCTTCACTACACAGCTTTTCTGAGTCGACTATATAAATCCGAATCAATGTAATCTGTTCGAGTTCGATCAACTCTTGTAGATTGCTGGCTAGAATCTCACCAATTGTTGGCATGAAGATATATTTTAAGACACTGGGAATAAAGTACCTACTTGACCATGTATTAAGATTACTTCCTGTTGTATAAGTGTCTTTATGTTAATAAACTTTCCCAAGATCACACCCCCCATAACAGCCACTAGCAAGAGCCACTGAATAGCCCCCTATCAGATGGGCCAATGCGCCCTCTTTTCATGCAAAGAAACTGTAACTACTCGATCAACAAACGGTGCTGCCGGGACTGACCTCTTTCTTCTACAGTTATTATGTATAGTCCCACTGTTGGCTGGTCGATTAACCTAAGCGTAATAGATTGGCTAGTCGCAGCTATTTTCCGAAAAGAAACAGCGCGTCCATCGACTCGGGATAACGTTAAGATGGCAGAATCGGGCTCATCTAACAGAACGGTAAATTGACCATTTCGTGTAACAGGATTAGGCCGTATTTGATAGGGACTATCTCTCAGTACAACCGAGATTATAGGATAGCTCGTGCGCTTTCCTGATACATCAATCTGAGTTAAGCGATAATAGCTGGTTCCAGCGTAGGGCAATTTGTCAAGTAGCTGATAGTTCTTTATGCCTTGATCATTTGTTTCCTGTCGGCTAACTTCTCCTACTGGCTCAAAACCAGTTAAGTTCTTACTACGCTCAACCAAAAAGCTTTTGTTATCCCTCTCTAAACTGGTCATCCAGTTTAGTTGCACGGTCTGGTCCGGCAGCGGTTTTGCCGTAAAGGAAATCAATGTAACGGGTAGCGGTCCCCTGGCAACAGTAAGATTGAACGTATCGGCTATTGAATACGGATCTTGAAAAGCCGGATACTTTGTAGCAACTATTGTAACCGGAAATGTACCGGCCAAGGTAGGTGTGCCACTTAAGATAGCGTAGGCGAGTGGAGAAGGTTTGCTGAGATCAATCGGAGTATCTGCTGGTCCTGGGGGGAGGGCGTAATTGTCAAATAGTTTAATGCCGGGAGGGAGGCCATAGACTCTATATTTAAATCCAGCCCGATAGTCATAGCCGTTATCATGACTGACTAAATACTGTCCTACATCCAGCGAAGCCAATGGTTCATTCAGGTTTGCTGTAACGTCCGGTATGGGTGCTTTGAGGAAAACAGGATCAATAGGTGTAATGACTATGGGCGTGCACGTAACTAGTGTCAACCCCCTGCTTATAGTAACCCCACTTTGGGTTGCTTCAATAATAGCGTACCTAGCCCCGGTATTAGGCTGTTGATATGATGCATTGACATCGGCAATACCCGTGCTACTGGTTGGGGAAGACAAGGTGACGCCCGTTGCTGAATACGTGATCGTCGTTCCATCTCCTCCCACTGGATTGAAGTCAACGAAGCCTCCCGATCGGCATAAAAATATGGGGTCGAGGGATAGGGGTGACTGGGCTAAAAGAGGGAGGCTTAAGAGTGACAAACTGAGAAACCAACCGATTGTGCTAAGGATACAGATTTGTTTCATACTCGCTCTATTTTTCTGAAAAAGTATTGAAACAGAGCGAACTACTATAAATGTGAGTGATAGCGGCACCTCAATAATGACGTGAGGAAAAGTAAACAAGCCAGTCAAGTACTCAACATATTTGTTGCCAAGATGTATGATTTTATTGTTGTATAATCGATCTTATGTAAAGTAAGACACTTTGTAAGACAGACTATCAGGTATGTAAGACAAAATGTTTGATTTGTAAGACACTCAATTCTTGTGTAAGACAAGACTGGTTTTGTGTAAGACATTTTTTCGGTTTTGTCTTACAAACTCATTTTCTACCAAATTTTTGTTAATTATGTGTCTTACAAATGTAAGACACGAATGCAGGCTGAATCTCAGGGTGCTGATATACGACCAGATCCAATCCCTAAAAGCAATGGTCCTGTAACTTGGTCGATTCGAGGAGTTGAGCGGGATACGCGTTCTATTATTGAGAAGGCCGCTGAAAGAGCTGGTAAAACAATGGGGCAGTACATCAATGAAGATGTCCGCAGCCTGGTACAAACCCAGCTCACCCAATCTCAATTACCGGCTGCTCCGATTGATATACAGAATCAGATAGACCATTTGACTAAAATGGTAGAAGGTATCGCTGAACGAATGCCAGAAAAAGGTAAGAAATCGTTTTGGCAACGCTTATTCAACTAAATGCTACGACTTGTTAAAATCTCGTTTTTGACCTCTTCAAAAGGTCGAGTTGGTTCATTCCGTCGCTCTACCGCATCAAGGATGTCAAGGAGTTCGTAAGCATCTTGGGCTTGCGAATTACCAGCCAACACGTCGTTTAATTCCCTGACCGATTCTTCTAATTCCTTCAGGAACAAGGTTTTCGAGTTGATCATGTCTACTGTAGAAACTTTACGCTGATTACTCATAAATGGCTTATTTGATGACCTATAAGCCACTTTGTGATGAAATTAGGCTTTCATTGGCACTATTTCGCCAGCTTCATTCTTCGTGTACCAAACTCCATCCATACGGAACCAAGGACCTTTATCAGATAAGGGAGTGGATACATGAGATGGCGCAGTTTTATTGGCCGTACTTCTGCTGGGTCGTTTGGGCGAACTGCTGATAGTCAATGATGTGTCGGCTTTCATAAGTAATATACGTTGATAAGATAACGGCAAATAAGACCGAACGATTCTCTATCCGGCGTTCCAAGGTGAAAATAGTCAAATAGTAGTTCGTCTGCCAATACGAAATGGCTTGATATTTATTTAATGACTTGGGTACTGGACTAACAAGCACATTACCTGATAGCATGCGGGCTACATCCGCAAACCTCAGATTGTGGACCCGTTCTTTAGCATTGATCTTTACCGAATCTGCTCGATAGTTCTCCATGAAGTGGTCACAATTCGCGGTTTGCCAGAAAATCTCGGCTCGTTCGGCTTCACTATCAAAGGGTAAGGGTAAAGGTATGGTTGTATTCTTAGGTAAATGATTGGATTTCAATATAGTTATGATATAAAGTCAATCTAATTGATTATCGATTTGCTTCACTTACCATCAGCGGTCGCTTGACGTTCTTGGTCTAAGGCTTCGTCCATACGTCGATTTTCTTCATCGGTAAAACCCAAATCTGGTATCATGAATGGCTCTTTTGGGCAGACCTCATCTAGAAATCGTTTTACTCCCCAGCGACGAATGTCTTTAGGGTTATAGCTATTCGCTCCCGGCTGTATAGGTGGAATGGGTTCAAGTGGTTCTTTATTCTCCATTTCTGTTCTCTTTTGTCGTTTGTAAACCGAATACTTTGGCGGTATAGCTGCCGATGTTCTTCACTTTGCCATCAGCTGCTTTTGCTTGGATATCATAAAGCTGCCGGTTTATAGTCTCTATAGAGTGTAAAGCTAGTACCTGATCAGCTTGATCCGCTCGTAGTCGAAATTGCTTTACCAGCCGTTCGTGTAAAGACGATGTTTGAACCGGTTCGATCTTTGCTTGGTAGAATACTTCAAATTGGACTTCAGTTACAGGCTTACGCCCTCTGCCTGGTCGGTCACCATAAATAGGCTTATAATTGAATGATACGTCTGTATGGCCGTTGATTTCCTTGGCTGCTACATCTAGAATATTTTTCTGAAATTTAGTCCAGTCAGGATAGCTATCCTTGCCAGTCTTTTGATCAATTATGCAAAGCATGGTCTTAAGCTCTATTAGGTCACGTCGGAACGTCTTATCCTTCATGTTTTTGTACATGCATAATAGCTCATATACTCGCTTAGCATAGGCCGAGTTAAGCGAAATTGCAGCAACCAGCTGCATTTTTGTAAACCGCTGATTTAGATCAATATAATAAGGGCGTACTTTCTGAGAAAGCTCTAGTTCGATTACACCTGTTCCTTTCTTATATTCAGCTGACGCGATAAATGTTGCCTGTAATAGGTTACCGTTAGGTAGCGTAGTTTCAAATACACGGGTCATCAATTTGCGGCTTGCTTGTTTGTAAGCTTCAAACATAAGTTCTTTCGATCCTGCAATTTCAGCCATTTCCTTAACTGAAACTTGATACATCTTTGTTGGGGGATCATCCTTTTTCACTTGGGCAACTACCATGTACAATAGGTTCTTCTCAGCCTCTGACATCTCATAGCGAGCAACCGTTAGAACATTGTCTTGCCAAATCTCTATAGCCTTCTTCATTATACCTAATAGCAATTGATTCTGAGGCAAATATAAAAACGAATATATAAAACACAATTACTTTTATTTGTAAGTGTTTATTGCCGATCAAACCTGTGTTTATTAAGCCTGTTTCACCGATCAAACCTGTGTTTATTAAGCCTGTTTCACCGATCAAACCTGTGTTTATTACCGATCAAACCTGTGTTTATTAAAGTTATCCACAGTCTAATTAACTGTAAATCTGACAGTTATAAGCCCTATTTTCCTCTTACAAGTGTTTAACAAGTGATATTTGATAATACACAAGCACTTGTTGTAAAAAAAGTGCCTTGAAAAACGGCATTTAAGGTAGCTGACGCGACCGCAAAATGAACTATCGAGAATCTGCTAATGAGCCGATCAAAAATCAAATTGGAAAGGGAAAAAGAAAGCAAAAAACTAAAGAGAGCAGAGGGGGTGGCAACTATAAATTTAGTTCATGTCGTAAAATTCCTGAGTTCTGGACCGGATATCCGATGCTGCAAGGCCTCAGTCTCAAGTAGTAAATACGGCGTCGCAGATTTCACTAAAGGCGTAATGATTAATAACAATACGTTGTTGACCTGACATCTCCTCCTCCTGCTAAGCCTATGTCTCAATTCCTCATATTACTTGTCGATGATGATACTGAACTCCTCCAAATTGTAAGCAGTGCAGCCGAGCACAGTTTTCCCGAAGCTTCCTTCCTTCAAATCACAAGTGCTTCAAAAGCGGAAGAGTACATCAACGAGTTAGACGGCAAAGGGCCAAAATTGATTTTACTAGATATTAATCTGAAAGCTGACCCTGATGGGTTCGCGTTTCTAGATTTTCTCGCCGCACATCCCGTTGCGTGTTCCATCCCGGTTGTTATGCTCACTGTAAGTGAGTTACTGGATGACATTAAACACGCTTACTTATCAGGGGCTAATGCTTTTACTACCAAGCCTTTCAGCTACGAAGAGTGGAAAGAGTATCTAGGGAATTTAAGAACCTACTGGTTTAAGACGATTACCTTAGCTCCGATCCGCTTTAGGAAAGATCGACCCACTTAAAATGAAGATGGCTGACGCGTGTGTAAGCGCAGTGCGGTCTTTTTAAAGAGCAAGCGGGAATTACGCTGCGCGATAATTCGTGCTTGCTCACGAGGTTTATGACTTGATAATCAATTAGTTAATAAATAGTTATAATATTAGTTAGTAAGCAAAAAGTATATTTTTAGCAATAAATGCCTTATTGTAGCCTATAAAAGATATTTCTAGTATATTCTAGTGCTTAATTATGGATGTGAAAGCCAATAAGTCAGTTCGGTTCGGCGGCGATACTGATCTGAAATTCAGCAAGTTAAGTGATAAACTAGGTCGCAGTAAGCAAGAGCTGTTCGGCCAGATGGTGGACTATTTTTACAAATCCCAGAAGGATCCGGGCGATCTCAACGACGAATTGCTCAAGAAAGAACTGGGTCAAGGCATCAATCGGATCATTTCCTTTATCAAAACCCAGGAAAAGGAAGCCCTCACTCCCATGATGGCTGATCTGGCTCAATTGCAGCGGGGGCTGAGTCAACTCAGCCAGCAGCCCAGCCGCTTCTTTCACATGAATGAGGAGCAGAAAGTAGATGGGTTTTTTGCCGTTACCCAACGGCGACAGATAAAAGAGCATCAGGATGTGCAGGCAAAGCAAGCCGAAATAGCCCAGACGCTTACAGATTTGCTCGCAGAGACAAAATCTCACCAAAAACAGGTACGAGTACAGCTGGAGGAAAAGAAGGGCTTAAAAGCCAAGTTTATGGCTATCCTCGATCACTATGCCTTGCAGCGAGAAGCCTTGAATGCCATCACTCAGGGACGGCTCATCAAGGAACTCAAGGACAACGCCCACACCCAGGTCAACAATCTGTAATTGTTTATCCCCTTGGCTTCGGCCCCGCGGTGGCGTACCACTCCGATCCAACTATGCCCCATATCAACATTACAGCCAGCAGTACAGGCAGCAACGCCGGCAGTTGTGGCCAGCTCGTGGAGTACTTAGAGAAAGAAAACAACCTGAAGGCCGAGCATAAAGCTGAGTTGTGGTTCAATCAGGGTCGGGACGATCTGCGGCCTTACGAGGTACGACAGGGTATCGACAGTAACACGGCTAAACTCAAACAGCACGAGGCCAAGTTTTATCTGGTCAACATCAGTCCCAGCCAGAAAGAACTGGCTCACCTGGGTAACGACCCCCAGCAGCTCAAAGAGTACGCCCGAGGGGTGATGGCCGAATACGCAGCCAACTTCCAGAAGGGACTAGGCCCCGATGATGTGAAATGGTACGGTAAGGTGGAGTATAACCGGGGCTACAAGTGGACCGATCCGGCAGTGCAACAGGGCCTGAGTCAACGGGGCGAGTTGAAGGCGGGCCCGCAACTGCACATACAGATCATTGTGAGCCGCAAAGACATGCAGAACCAGCGACTGCTAAGTCCACTCACCAACCATCGAGGACAGGGCAAAAGTGAAGCGCATGGTCACAAGTTCGGCCAGTTTAACCGGGTCGAGTTCAAGGAGCGCAGCGAACGAGCTTTTGATACCCAGCTGAACTACCGCCGGGATTTAGAGGAGAGTTTCCGGTATCAGAATACCATGAGCAACGGCACCGCCCAGGAACGGGCCGCTATGACACTGGAACTACGTGATACGCAGCACGAGCGCCAGCAGCAACTAGCCGCTGATCTACGTCGGGCTGAAGAGCTACGGCTGGAGCAAGCCCAGAAAGTAGAGCTGAGCCACCAGCGAGAATTAAGTATTCAGCAAGAACAGAGGAGTAACCGGGGCATGAGCCTAGGGATGTAACAAATTATTTCCCTATAACTCACTCACCTTTTGTCAGCTTGAACGATAAATGTCCCAAACGGAACATAAATAGTCTCCTTCTGACCAAAGAGTGTGAAAAAGCAGCAGGATTTTTGAGCAAGAGCTGGATTGAGTAATCCAAGTAGCCAGGCTCACCGGCAGTAACACGCCTAAGTAAAGTACAACGCCCGGCCCCTCGTAGGAGGAGACCGGGCGTTGTGTTATTTTGAGATGTGTTTTATAATGAATGTTATGTTAGTCGGTTATTCCCCGAAACCGGACAGAACGGCAGACCAGCCGCTTTCCCCAGAAAATACAACGAGGTTACTTATTCCCCTTTCCAAGTAGCAGCTATACTCAAGAATTGACCTTTTTATAGATGTGCCGTATGTTAATCAACTATTCCAAGACCTAACCCCCATAGGAGCAACTAAAAAGGCCCAAAACACCGACTTTGAAATTAATTGTCTTTACTTACTTCTATCTTATTTCAAGCCATGAAATTCAGCTTCACCCAATGCCTGCTTACTTGCTGGGCAATTATCAGCTTAAGTGGTTGCCAGGACCACAAAACCGAACCAGGGACTCAACGGTTGCGGCTCAAACGAATCATCCAGCAAACCTCTCAACTCTATTTCTCCTACTCATTTACTTACAACGGTGACAATAAGATTGCCAGCTACAGCATTCATAATGGGTTTGATCAGCGCGCTGAAAACGCTCCGGGCCCAATCACAACGTTACAATATGACGCCCAAGGTCGGCTGCTAGAAGCGATAACTCAGCCATTGGCGGATTTTGGCAATGGCAGCAAACGAACTTATCAATACAATAGCGTAGGAAATCTAACATCAGCTAGCTACTACAATGCTCGCATGCCGGGGTCTGGCTATGGGTTAGCGTATGTCTATCAGGTCGGTTATGATGCCACTAATTCACCCAACAAAATCACTGCTGAAGGTTATTTGGAGACAGGTGAAAAGGCCGTATCAGCGCTAAACTTATACACATACAGTGGTGGTAATGTGACGAAACAGGAGGTTATCTACTCCGCCCCAAACAATACCTTAACGGAAACCTATCAATACGATGACAAAGCAAACCCTTACTATGGGCTAGCACCAGTCATAGGTCTTGGCGGTCAACGAGTTGATCCCATCTATTTAAGTAAGAACAACCCGATTGATGATTTAACTAAAGTCGAGTATGACAGCAATGGACTGTTAGTCAAACGAGTTGTTGCTTTAAGCAGTAACCCTTCTGTTCAAACCACGTATACCTACGAATACGAATCTTACTAGATCTAACTAAGAAGGCCAGTTGTAACATAATGTGTTATGGCTGGCCTTCTTATACTAATTCAAAATCATAAAGACGCATTCAGAATGTAGGGAAAGCAAGTCAACTCGATGACTGTCTGCCGACCCGTGAATAACGCTTCAAGAACAGCCCGCAAACG
>NZ_VFIA01000076.1 GCF_014282275.1 Spirosoma utsteinense | reverse complement strand
GGCGTTGAAATCCATAGTAAGCGGGAGGCTGGCACCTGAGTAAATAACTGATTAGTAGCTTTTTTACTCTATTATATGAAACATTTTCCCGGAATGTTGGCAACTACCCTAAGTACTATCAGGTGATCTTAGCCCCTTCACAGGCTGAATTAGCCCATATTGGTAGTGACCTCCAGAAGTTACAGGCGTTCACCAGGACCACGATGGAGGAGTATGCGGCCAATTTTGGAAAGGGGATAGAAAGCAAAGATTTGGTATGGTTTGCCAAGATCGAGCACAGCCGCAACTTCGATTACACCGACCGGGCGGTACAGTTGGGCGAGCAGCCGAAGGGTATCGCCAAGACCGGTGACCAAACCCATATCCACGTCATTGTGAGCCGGACGGAGAACCTACGGGAGTACGTGGAAGGGAAGAAAAACGAGCTGCACGAGCGTAAGAACCCCTACCACCTTAGCCCCCTGACCAACCATAAAGCCACGACCAAAGGGCCGGTTATTGGCGGTTTTGAACGCAACAGCTTCAGCCAGCGCACCGAGCAGAGCTTTGACCAGGCGTTTAATTACGAGCGGAAGTTAACTGAATCGTTCCGGTTCTTGCACTGCATGAAGTACGGCGACGAGCAGGCCAAAGGGGAGATGCAGCAGCAGGCCGCCGAGCAAGCTCAGAAACGCGCTCAGAGCCGCGAACAGAGCCAAGGGGTAGAAATGGACCAGCAACCTGGCAAAACGCTTGAAAACGAGTTTGCCGACGATTTACGGGCTGTTTTAAGCAAAGCCTACCAGCAGAAGGACGTGAACGATTTAGGCGCAGCCCTGGCCACCGCGCAGGCCGAGCGAGAGCGCCAACGAGTGATCGAGGAGCAGAAGGCCGAGGAAGCCCGTAAACTGGCCTTAGAAGCGACCAAATTAGCCGAGCAGGAAAAGATCGACCGACAACTGAAAATCGAACAGGAACCCCGAAACGCCCCCAGGATTAGCCGGGGCCTTAGCCGATGAGCGAGAATAAATTTTTGAGGAATCTAAGCCAGCAGAATAACCCCTCACCCACTTCCAACGGTCGGGCGGTCGAACCGATACCACCCCAGCCAGTTCGACGGACTACTGATGTCCCCACGGAGTACGACCCCATCAAACGCCTGACGGATGAATTGAGCCGCCACAGCCGGGCCATCGAGGGACTCAACACCCGGATTGATCGCCTGGAGGGGCGACCCCAGGCGGCCACCCAAACGGAGGTACAGGCGTTGCTGCACGAGGCCCAGGAGGGCGTTAGTTACACCATGGACAGCGACGAGATAGCCGGGTTTTTGCTGCCTAAATTGACGAAGGGAATGCCCAGCGCAGCCCAGATCAGGACCGCAGCCGACGCGGGAGCCAGCACGATCACAGCCGCCGGAAACGCCGCAGCCGCTCAGATTGAACGGGCCGGATCAGCAGCGTCCGAGCGCATTCGGTGGGCCAGTCAGAGTAAAGCCGATGTCTTCGCGGGCCGGGTTGGGTTCACCTCGTGGCAGTCGGCAGCGGTGGTCTTTTTAGGGTTTGCCCTGCTGATCGTGGGCGTGTACTGGTTGAACAGTGACCGGGAAGCGGCCTTAGCACAAGCCCGATCGGAAACGCAGGGCGTACGCGAGTTTACCAATTGGGTAAAGGCCCAGCCGGAGGGTAAGCGACTGTATGATCGCTACTATAATCCCTGAGCCATTCAGCACGAGCCTGGCCTAACCAGTTTTTTAGGCATCCCCACCCCTAATCACCCTAAAACCAGTTGTCTGTTTATGACAAAACAAGATGTAATTAACCAAGTCAGTGCGAAAACCGGCCTTGACTCCCTAACTAGCCGGTCAGTAATCGAATCCTTTTTTGAGGTTGTTAAAGAGGCGTTGATCGATGGTGAACCCATTTATGTCCGCACGTTTGGGAGCTTCATTCTCAAGCAGCGGGCTTCAAAAATAGCGCGTAACATCAGCCAGAATACGGCGGTTAAGATTGCGGCTCATACGATTCCATCCTTTAAACCTAGTCGTGAATTTACCGACCAGGTCAGGGCGCAGGAGATACCCTTTTCCACCAAGAAAGCGAAAGCGTAATCCTTAGAAAAGGGCGGTGACATGCTGTGTCACCACCTGACCAGCCCCGTTTTTTCTTCCCTTTTCAACCCTTGAAATATAGGGTAGCTAACACATTTTTAGGCTAATGGATTGCCCTTAGGGTCGCTTTGCCGTTTCGTACAAAATCCGTCACTTGGGCGGCACCAAATTTATAACAACTTGATTGTCAATTGAATTGGTCCAGAAAGCTGGGTTCATAAAATAAAAACTAGAATAGTTAGTGGACCTATTTTCTGACCCTATTTTTTGAGTTATTTCGATCATTCAAATCGTTAGTTGCCTGTGGTTCAGAAAGGTGTGACTTTTTGAACCACAGGCAATTGAAAGCCGCTGAGTCGATCAAATCAGTCAAGTGACGGATTTTGTACGAAACGGCAAACACACCCCCCTTAGCTGGGGGGGCAGGCATTTCGCCTAACAGGAGCGAATCAGACCGGTTTAAACCGGTCTGATTGCGAAATGCGTTAATCAATGATCACTCATGTGCAGTGAGTCAGGTTCCAATCGGCGACTAATTTATCCACTATCTTCAGTAACGAGCCTAAGTTCAGCGGCTTAACCAAATAGTCATTAGCCCCCAAATCATACGCCTGTTGTCGGTGGAACCCATCATCCGAAGTCGTTAGAATCACAATCGGCGTTGCCCGGTATGTTTCCACCTGTCGCAGGGCTTCCAGGGCTTCCAGCCCATTGAGCCGGGGCATATTCAAATCGAGAATGATCAGACAGGGATGCAGGGGGGATTCAGCCAAGGCACTCAATAAATCGATACCGTCAACCGCGAACACAATAACGGACTGGGGACTTTGTTGCTGAAAGGCTAAACGAAGTAAAAAACGGTCATCTTCGTCATCATCGGCGATAAAGACGCAATAAGGGGGCGAATCTTCCATTGGCGGGTTAATTGCAGTTACGGTGGTGTTATACCTAACCCGAAAGATAGAATTTTTTGTCAAATAATGTTTCGTTCTGGTTGGTTGGCTTCCCTATCTGATAGCCCGCGCTTCTCATTCGCCTTATAATCAAAAACTTAAACATTCGACGCTGTTGATTTGTATATTTTGAATTTGCATGGAATTATGGACAACGACTACTCAACGGACGGTACGACGCCCCAGCCGCTACGCATTTTTTTGGCTGATGACGACGACGACGACAGTTTACTGTTTGAACTGACTCTTCGTCAACACGTCCCCAACTGCGAGTTTCACCGATTTGACAATGGTCTCTCCCTGCTGGCCGCTTTGGAAACCGCCTCTACCCGCCCGGATGCCATATTCTTAGATATAAACATGCCCCGGCTGAACGGCGCAGAAACTTACCACCACCTGCAGCAGTATCCGGATTGGTCAGCGATCCCAACCGTAGTGTTAACCGGTTTGGAAGACCGGGAGCAGTTGACTAAGCATTACCACATAAACTATGACCAGTGGCGCCAAAAGCCAAGTACGATTCTTGAGTTAGCAAAAATCATTATCGAGCAGCTACCTGAAACAAAACGAGTGCTTAGCCACTAATTACAGGTAAAGTACAACGCCCGGCTTACTCATACAGAGTAGCCGGGCGTTGTACTATTCCGAGGGGTGTTTTATAAATATTTATTATGTTAAGGGAATATTCTAAGAAATAGGAAGTCAAGTAGCCTGCTTTAAGGCTACTTCAAAATCAACCTTTTCCTGATTTTGCTGATCTAGTAAACGCCACCAGCTCTCTCGATTAATAACCCTAAATTCCATAATATCCGAAGCTTGTTGGAATAGAAGAGCGGCAATTTGACGAGACCTTAACTGGCTTACATGTAGGTTATTCCTCTCCTGCTTGTGCCTTCGACCTAACACGTGTCTACGGTCTATTTCAGCGGAATAAAAGGTTTTTCGTTCTTGGTAATGGCGTTGCCAAAGGCTCAATCGCTGTTGCGCCAGTTCATAGAGGGAAATCATCGACCAGAGAGTTTTAGCTTCACGGCTTGAAAACACTATTCGCTCAAGCCAGTTTATAATAAGCTGATTTACTCGACATTATAATTATTGCACCCACGCCTTATCAAGGGTGTGGGTGTTTTTTTATGGGTAATTAGACTTACCTTTCCCTTCATATGACTCCGTAGCTTAGTTGGTAGAGCAATTGATATTAATCAATAGACGATAGTTCAAGTCTGTCCGGAGTCGCTTTTGTCCAACTATATCAGTCCCATTTTAATTGTTTACAAGCCTTGGAAAACGCCTCAATTGTCTGGATTGTGGATGATGACAATGATGACCAGATGATGATTGAAATGGCCTTTAAAGAGGTTGTTTTTCCTCTAGTGATCAAGCAGTTGTCCGATGGAGACGAGTTATTGCCTCAGTTAGAAGAGGCCCCTTCACTACCCAAATTGATTCTACTGGATTTGAATATGCAACGTAAAAATGGGTTTGATGTCTTAGCCGAATTACGGAGCATACCGGCTTATCGAAAATTACCTGTTGTCGTTTTAACGACTTCCGACAATGAAGCTGATAAACGGAAGTCATTAGCCTTGGGAGCCAACGATTTTTTGACCAAACCCTCTTCCATAAAAGCGGTCATTCATATGCTCAGACGGCTGGTTTCAGACTGGAACCTGAATTAGATAACCGGAAAAATCTATGATAATCATATGATTATCAATTGCACATGAGATAGCATGGGGTTTTATTAGTAACTGGCCAAAGAATTACTCTAAGCGTTTTGGGTCTGTATCCAGTACCCGTTTGACGCAAAAATCGGGTACGTTGATTTCCGGTATAAGTTTTTGATACAAGTTTAAGCGCAATTTTCATCAACTCATTGGTCTTTTTAGACTGTACCGGAAAATCCTCCTTTTTGTAAACTGCTGATTATCAGCAAAAATGTACATCGAATTTCCTTAGAGTAATTCTTTGTCCAGTTACTAAAAGAAGCCCAGCATGGAACCACCTTCTGCCGAAACGTCCACCTTGGATCATCAGGCATTTATGGCCTTTTATGATCTCTATGCGCCTAAACTTTGGGGACTTATTTTAGGAGCCAATTTGCCCGTACCACAGGCAGAAGCTATCCTACTCAGCACGTTAACAAAGGCCTGGCAACAGTTCGGCCCGCATATACTTAAGCAAAAATACTTACTTACTCAATTACTTAGTATAGCTTGTCGAGAGGGGCTACCCGTCGAGTGCTTATGAGCCATTCTGAAATCGAAATTGTGACAGTACACCACGGATTCTCAGGCATAGAGTACCCTTACTGATATGACAAAAAAACGTAAGGGGGGTACCAAGGGCAAACTCAAGCTGCATCAGCAGTCCGCTTTTTGTCCCGTTCAGCGGCATAAGCTAACGTTTCAGCTATGGTCATGTACGGCCCCGGATGGTTGGCCCAATGTGCCCCTGACTCATACATTTCTTGCTCCGTCAGGTTGTTTTTAATTACGGCGATCACCTTGGGAGCGGTAGCCGCAGCCGCTTTCTTATTGGGGTTTCGGGGTGAGTTGAGCATAGCGATTTCGTTCATTTTGGCTAGCTGGTCGGCAACTAATGGGTCAGAATTGCGGTCCTACTCAACCCGACAGGGCTTTCTTATGAAAGTAGCAAGGAGCAGTTAGCCATACCTTTATGGTTCTCTAGACTACAAAACCATGACTGCCGCTCCCTACCAGGCTAAAACTACGACTTTTTTTCAACTCCTGACCCAATTTCCCACCCTCGATGGCCGTGATAATAGAGGTAAAGTGCATTCTATCGCATTGGGGTCCCTCTGCCGAATCGTACATAAATCCTCACCGAGTCACTAGCCTGTATAACTAAGAATACTTGCAGGTCGTTAGGGTACATTTCATTCAAACGGTCGATTGATTGAAAAGGGTAGGCTCAAGAAAACTTCGCTTTAATCGCTCCAAAAAACGTTTCACGTTGCCGTTCGCGTAATCAAATTTCACGTATAGAACCCTCTCAACAGATTTAATGAAATCAGGAGATGCTAAAAACAGGTCATGAGGATTTATGTACGATTCGGCAATGTGACCCTACTTCGTCCGAATTCCAGTCTTTAAAGATTGTTTCCTCCTTACGGACTTCAACTGTCACAACTGAATCTACCTGTAGATGTCCAACCGGTTCTTTCCTGTGCTATCCCGATTGCTATTTTGCCATCCTTAGTCCACTAACGGGCCGCAGGCTCGATATTGAGGTTGAGTTGGAAGAGGTTTCCCGGGTCGTAGCGGCGCTTCACTTCCTGGAGGCGCAGGAAAGCGCTTTCGGTGAATGCAGTAGCTACCTCTGCCTGCTTGTCGCCGCGCAAATAGTTATAGTACAGCTCGCCGGTGAGCACGGGAGCCAAGTGGTCGAACATGTCGGCGATGCCCTGCTTGACTTGCTCCCAGCCACTTTTTTCGGGCATGCCAATGGCGTGCAGCATAAAGGGTGCCGTGGGCGTGCGTGAGGCCTGGTCGGGCCGCGGGCCAGCTACCGCCGGCGTGAGGTGGCCGCCCAGCTGGGCGACTTCCAATTGGAAGAGGGGCGGAAATTTCGATTGCCCAATTTCGACTAGCCGCGCCATGGCCTCGTCGCTCAGTTCACGCAGAAAGGTGGCCTGGTTGTAGGTCGCCGCGTGCGATTCGTGGGAGGCCGGGTCCAGCGCCGCGACCTTCGGATAAGGCATGGTCTTTACCTGGTCAAGGGCCGGCTCGCCAAATACGTCCAGCGAGGCGCGCACCTGCGCCTGGGTGGCGGGGTCGGCGTGGCACAGCCCGACCACGCAGGCGGTTTTGCCGCGAATGGAATCCGGGAACTGCGCCTCGTCAGGCACGCTCACCAGCCGGAACACGCTGCTGGTGGCCGGGGCGAGCGTGGCGGCCCAGTCGCGGTAGCGGCGGAGGACCTCGGTCACGCGCGCCAGCGGGTACCAGCGCAGGCCGGCCAGCACGTCATCAGGCTCCGAGAGCAGCTCCAATTCTAGCTCGACTACTACGCCCAAGTTGCCGCCGCCGCCGCGCAGGGCCCAGAGCAGGTCCGGGTGCTCGGTAGCGCTGGCGTGTACCACTTCGCCCGAGGCCAGCACCACGGTTGCCCCGACCACGTATTCGCAGGCTTCGCCGTACTTGCGCACCAGCCAGCCGATGCCCCCGCCCAGCGTGTAGCCAATGACGCCCACGCTATCGACCTGCCCCGAGGGACCCACCAGGCCGTGCGGCTGGGTTTTGGCTAGCAATTCCTTCCAACTGATGCCTGCCCCGACCCGCACCCGGCGGGCGGCCACGTTCAGGTCAAGCGTGGTGAGCTTGTTAAGCTTCAGCAGCAGCCCGCCGTCGCAGGCTTTGGTGATACCGTGGCCGGTAGCCTGCACCCCCAGTGGCAGGGAGTGAGTGCGGGCGTAGGTAATGGCCAGCACTACATCGTCGGTAATAGCGGCCTCCACAATCAGGGCCGGGTGCTGGTCGATGATGCGCAGCCACGGCGCTCTGGCCTCGTCGTAGCCGGCATCGCTCGGCTGTAGCAGCGCCCCGGTGAGGGCAGCTTGCAAGGCATCGATGGAAGCAGGGGTAGTCATAGGGTGAGGGGAATTAGTAAGAAATCGGGTGATGGGCGTTTAGCCTGCAAGCGCTTGTCGCCCGGCGGCAGGAACAGCGCTAAAAATCCGCTTAGGTCAAGAAGCTTGTCCAGCCAGTTCCTGCAAGTACTGGCGGAGGGAGCGCGGCGGCCGGCCGAGGATGGCTTCCAGCACGAGCGCATTGCCGCCCGCAAAACCGTACTGGTTGTAATGCGTGAACATGGCCAGCATCCCCTCGTGCTGGGGACCGGGCGGCAGGCCCATTTGCGCTACCCCCTGCTCGGGCGACACTTCGCCGGCCATCACCGGCTGCCCGAGCACCTCACTGAGCAGGGCAGCAAGTTGCGGTCGGTCGAGTAAGCCGGGCGCACTTAGCTCGAACGTGCCGTAGCGCAACCGGTCGGTGGTAAAGGCCAGGGCAGCTACTTCGGCCACGTCGCGGTAATCGACGTAGCAAACCTTGGCCTGGCTCGAATAAGGCATCACCAATTGCCCGCTGGTGCGCGCCTGATGCACGCTGTCGGCCAAGTTTTGCATAAACATGGCCGGCTGGAGCACCGTAAATTCCAACTCCGATTCATAAAGCGCTGCCTCAACCGGGCGCTTGGCGGCATGATTGCTTAGCGGCAGTGAGGGATGCATAACACTGGAAAACACCAGCTTGCGCACACCCGCAGCCTGGGCCGCCGCTACCATTCGCTCTCCCATAGCCGCCTCGTCGGGTGCGAAGACTGGTCCGAGGTGAAACGCCCCGTCCACGCCCCGGACGGCGGCTGCCAGGCTAGCCGCGTCGCGCAAGTCGCCCACTGCAATTTCGGCGGCTCCCAACTGCCGGGCACCCGTAGCCTGGTCGGGCTGGCGCACCAGGGCGCGTACTTCTACTCCCTGGGCTACCAGGGCGGACACTACTAGATGAGCATAGTGGCCCGTGGCACCTACTACAAGCACTTTCATGAGATACTTCGCGTTATTAAAAAAGTCGAAAAAGGTCAGGTATGCCTCCTGCTATGCAACTGCCGGTTCGCGGTTGGGAGTGAGACGCTATTGCTCATTAAATCTATCAGTTAACCCCTGCCTCACACCACACCCGGCGGGCGCATCAGAAGCAGGGTTGGTCAACTCATAAGTTTCAGCAGTAGGCCGCCGTTGCGGGCTTTAGCGCTGCCGGGGCTTATTTGCGTTGTTTAGCCGCTTCGATATCCAAGACCTCTTGTAAAGTCATGTAAGGTCCTTCATGAGTGGCCCATCGTTCGCCGGACTCCTTCATTTCCTGTTCGGTCATACCGTTTTTAATCACGGCCACCATTTTAGGCGTCGGGGATTGAGTCGGCTTCCTATTCGGGTTTTTGGGTGTTTTGAGCATAACGTTCTCGTTCTTTTCGGCTGGCTGGCCTGCAACTGATGGGCCGAATTTGACCATTTCTGACCACAAAAGCAACGTACAAGATCCGATTTAGGTTGCTTCGGGCGACGACCTTATATCGTTGTTCTCCATGATCGTCTACCCGGTCTGGCAGCGGTGCGAATGCTGGATCTGAAAACAAGCTTTCCACTTCATCGGTCGTATTGGCTCTTATGGGATAATCATCCACGATGTGGCCCTTGTTGCCTGCGTCCCACTGAAAATCAGGCATCTATTTGGTGGTTTTTTCTTTCCCTTTTGGTTCCTTCAAGCCGAGCCGGGTGAGCAGGTAGCCCGCTACGTTCTTCTCGACCTTGACCTTACCCGTTTGCAGCTCGTAAGCAAACTTATTGACCTCCTGCACCAGATCGGCCGAATTCATGATCTGATTGACCACATCGGCCCGCTTGATATTCCACTTCTCCAGTAGTAGCCGGGCGTTCTGGTGCTGTGCATCCGACACGCCCACCGGAGCCACCCCCGCCTTGATAGGTCCGTCTTTCAGTGGTAAGACTACGGCCAAAGGCTGTGCCTTGACGGTGAAAGTAACGCTGTTGAAGCTACGGCCCCGTTTTTGAAGGGTATAGCCGATCTCTAAATCAGTGTGCCGGTTGATCTGCTTAACTGACTCATCAAGCACGAACTTCTTAAACATTGAAATGGGTTTGTACTGCTCATTGCCCTTGTCATCGAGTAGAGACAGCATCTTTTTGAACTCGTCCAAGCTAAAGGTCTGAGTCTGCCCTTTGTCTTTCCACTGACTGCATAAAGCGTAGATCCGCTTGGCGTACTTACTGCCCAGACGCAGAGCTGCATAGAGTTGAAAGGAGGTAAAATTATCTTTTAGATCGAACAGGTAAGGCTTAATTGGGTTAGCAAACTCAATTTCAATCCGCCCTTCTCCGATCATGTACTCGACCCGTTGAAACATCCAGAGTTGTTTGAGACTTTTGGCTGTCGAGATTTCAAACATACGGCTACCCATCTCCTCGGTGGCTTTTCGTAAATAACCATACTTATATTCTTTGCTCGTCATGGCGGACAAATCCTTAACTACAATCTCATAAACACCATCCGTCTTGTCCTTTCTAAGCATCGAAAGTAGGTACAAGAATATATCTAATTGTAATTCTGAGTACTCATAACGCGCTGTCGTAATGGCATTATGTTGGCGGACTTGCAACTCATTATTCATTGATCTTTAGACGTTTATCTTTTTACAAAGAAGATGCCAGTGCTTAGACTTGCATCTTCTTTGTAAAAATAAAATAAATAAAGAAATAATTTATAATTAGTCTTTCTTTTCACGGACTAAACCTTTCTTTTAGACGGACTAAACCTTTCTTTTCACGGACTAAACCTTTCTTTTCACGGACTAAACCTTTCTTTTCACGGACTAAACCTTTCTTTTCGCTATATATAGGATAACAAATAAAACAAATACCTCAAATAACACAAAGATTGTGTTGCAAAAAAAAACGGCATTTAGGGTGGCTGACGCAAACCAGCAGGGCTGACGCAGGAAAATATTAAAGGGAAAAGGAGAAAACAGAAAAAAACAAAAACACCAAAAAATCAAGAGGGCAGGAGGGGGCAAACTACATATTTAGTTTATACTGTTCCACGGATTGTACTATTCTAATATAATCAAACCCTACGAATTTTAACCAATGACGACGGGAAAAGAAAAAAGTACTTGTTTCTCCCCTGTCATCTATCCTGGCCGCAGCTTGATATACTGGCTATGCTGGCCATGACTCGATTTGCGAATCTACTGTATTGTTCTGACCTTCCCTTTATCAACGTTTGCCATCCGGTTTGTGGAGCGCGAAGCGGTCTTATTTAAGAGCGAGACGGAACGCTATTCCGCTACGCTACATACCGTTCTTCTCGCCCTACGGGTTTAGTAATCAATATGTTATATTTAAAAGTGAAATTTTTTAGTAATATAATTTGTACACATTTTTACTAATTAATTGGTTTTCAGTTGGTAACTGTATAAACTTGTCCCATATGAGCGACCGAAAAAGTCTATCTGTCAGCGTAGGTACTCACCAACAGTTAGAGCGGTTAGGCACGGCATTAGGCCTTTCCCACAAAGATTTGATTGCCGTTATGGTGCAATATTTCACCGTTACCAAGATTGATCCCCGTGATACGAAGGCTGATACGCCCGACGTAGCCTTGAAGAAAATGGCCCAAAAAGTAGATACCTTAGATAAACGCCTGATTGGATTTATCCGAGAGCAGGAGAAAGAGCTATTGAAGCCTATCCTGTCCGAAGTGCGGGCCATGCGGACCCAGATCGGGCAAGGCGAGAGCAGCAACGTCATTACACCGGAGCACTTAGAGGAGCAGCTAACGGGTGTGGTGGGAGCTGTTCAGACCCTGATGCGGCTTTCGTTCCGTACGGCTCTGGTGGATAATGCCCTACGCCCGGAGTACAGGCAGCAGACCGACGAACTGATTCAGCAACAGGACAATCCCACCCAGTGATGATGACTAAAATAGGAGCAGGCGGGGCAGGCAGTTGTGGGGGACTGGTCGAGTACTTAGAGAAAGAAAACAAGCTCAAGCCCGAGCAGCAGGCTGAGTTCTGGTTCAGCCAGAGCCGGGAGCAGTTGGCTGGCCACGAGGTCGTGGCCCAGATCGACCACAACAAGCGTAATTTAGGCCGGGAAGATGCTAAGTAGGGTAGTTGCCAACATTCCGGGAAAATGTTTCATTAGGTACAACTATAACGTTGATTGTCAATAGGTTATACACTGCCCGTGATCTCAAAGTTGAGCAACTTTTCCAA
>NZ_VFIA01000075.1 GCF_014282275.1 Spirosoma utsteinense | reverse complement strand
AGCTTTATATTGTTGTTTTTCAATGGTTTGCAACAAATCCAAGTCTTCCTTGATTTTAGTCGAGTAATTCATCCCACTAATATACGACATGAAGCTTCTGATTTAGTATAAGAATAAAATGCTTGTATTAAATTCCATTCGTAACAAGCTCATTGATCGAGTGTATGCCGTGGTTCGCCAGGGAGAAAAATATAACAAAATTTATGTTTCACCCCTTGCATGAATCATAGAAATCGGAGTGGGCCTACGTGGCTGTTCAAAAGAAGTTACTTCTATTAGCTTATGGATTATGGCGTCATCAAACAACGTATAATTCAATGTATTCGATTCAGGCAAAAAGAGAAACCTTATCAACTAGTAATTCGGATCAGAATGACAAAAAAATAGTCCCGACTAGCGGCACTACACAGGATCAATCCACCGTGGCAGAATTGTCCTTTGGATAAGTTAAAGATATTGAAAATATCATAACCAAAAATTTGGTTTTCACGACAGTACCAGCGGCTGAATGCTAGCTAAATACAGCCAGGTGACCGAAGATGATGAGGTGTATTCATAATCTTTGACAATGAGACCTGAGTATTGATGACTGTGGACCGGTTTCGTTTTCCAAAAAAAGCAAGCCATTTAATTAGCTCATTGTCAACTGAAACGGGTACACTAGGTTTTGTCAGACCAGACTTTTTCGTCACTGTCCACTTACAGCCCCACCCCGGGGCTTTATTGCATCTGGCATGTCTCACAGAAATATGACCAAATATAGTTTTACTATTGATTTAAACAACAATTAAATCAATAGTTGGTAATGTGAGGGAGCGGTTAATTCTCGTGACTGGGATATGGGCCCTCACTAGCTTGGTCGTTGTAATCGATTAGCATAACTAGGTATTTCAGATCGGCAACGGTAACAATAGCCCGAGCGAACCCTTCAAAGGGGAACAGGCTGGACAACTGATGAAGCGATCCGATCACGCCTTTGTAGCGGTTACGCTCGACTCGTTTGGTGTCTTTCAAAAAGCCCAACGAGATCAGAAGGTCGTACGTTATAGACATCTCCATCTAATAACCGTTGGCTGGTTTGGCTGCGAGATGTTTGCACCTAAGTGAAGACAGCTATAGTTTTATTGAACCAATGTGGACTTGTCCGCATGGGTTAGATAGTAGTTTAAAAGCCCGGATGCAATTGCATCCAGGCTTTTTCTTTAGGCGTTGCTGGTTAACTCGCATTATCTTTGATCTATCAAACTGGCTTTCGAGCCGGTATGGTGTGGATAGATGTGGAAAGCCCGATGCTGCTAGTGCCGGGTTTTTTTGCTTCTATACGATTCGAGAGGCTATCCTGTATTACGAAGGGGTTTCAACTTTACTATTAAGTTGGGCGACTACCATCCCCATTTGACGGCGGGCTATAATCAGCTGAACGTCATTCGTTAAGTGCACCAAGGCTTCACCCCGGCTTCTAACATCAAGACTCGATATATGCATTACATTGACAATATGTTTTTTATGAATCCGCATGAAGCCGGGTAGTGATTCATAACTAGCCAGCGTATAAGCTACCATTAGTTTCGCGTCGTCAAGAAGGTGGAAGCAAACGTAATTACCTACTCCTTCAAGATAAACTACCTGAGAAAGTTTCACTTCCCGTCTTTTGGGAAAGCCGGGCGAATTAAGGGCATGATGAACTAGCTGCCTTGAGCAACGGCGTAGATCGGCGGTATTGTGGATAGTTTCCATAAAGAGGATGAATATAGGTTGTATATAAGTGAAAACCTTGCAATATGCTAACAATGAGCTATTAACATATCAAAATTGGTAACTTTGTTTAAGTATTATTATTTGTTGTAATAAATAATATAATCATAACGAGGTCCGGTCTGCCTGTGACATCTCCGGTCTGCCTGTGACATCACTTACACGTTAAAGCCGGGCTTTTGGGGTAGTTGCCTAGTAAGTGATTATAGATCCGTGCATTAGCCTGTAAAGAAACTTTACTTCTATGTTGTCACATAGTGTCACAGAAACACAAGTCATCGTGCCTGAATTTACAGACTTGCTCACGGGTCAATAGTTAGATCTAAATTGTAGTTATCGTTTCATACACGAGTAGCATACGAAAGCTTGAACGGTAGAAAGGACAGCATACTGCTGACCGCGAATGGTCGGTTGGTACGCTCTACATTGGGCGACTGATGGTAGTACGGGCAGCAGCTACGGAAAGTCAGCCGAAGTAGAACAGTAGGAGCAGGATTATCGCTAATACAGTGATAGTCGTTGTTTCTAATAATTTCGTGTTTTGCTAGAGAAAGAGGAATTTTACTGTCAATTTATAAGCTAACACGTTGATCATTAGCACACATACTTATTTACTTTAAGAAAGTAAAACATCGAGTTGAAAAGTACACGTATAATCAAGTGATTTACATCCGTGCTTGCGGTGTTATTTCTCGACGATTCATTGACGTTCGTTTAATTTCAGGATATTAAGACCATCAACACGATGTTGAGTCACAATGGTGTCGAGTAATAAAGAAGCCCGGATGCGATTGCGTCCAGGCTTATTTGTCATTAAAGGGGTGAGTCAACGTTAAAAGTAAAGAAAGACCATAAAGGAAAAGTAGTTTAACTACATAAGAAGCTTAATGTTGACAAGCTTACGCCTTAATAATCAGACTATTAACTTAGACGTTTTGTTACTTATGTTAACAGCAATTATAATCGTATTTATACTAGCAGGTACTGTTACCTACTTAATTGTTAAAAACGGGATGGTATGTCGGGAAGAACAACTATACAGTGTATACCAAAAGGCGTTAACAGGAACAGACAAAGAGGCCGCCGTTCGGGCAGGCCAGGCTTACTACCGGTACATTAAAAACAAGAAATTATCGTACTTCGATGAGCAGGCAATCGTAAAAGATTTAATGAGAATGAATTAATAAGTGTAGATGCTACCCTAAATCATTACTGCCTATAGAAGACCTTTTCGACGATAGGCCATTTCAGCATATTGGTACCCATAAAGAGAAGTTTATTAGTATTGACACGTGAGTAAGTCTATAAAACACGTAAAATGAATAATGTTTCTATTAAGCTTAATAGTAACATGTGAGCAACATCGATTTACAAACTGATGTAAGGATCTATAACTGGTAGTGGCTGAACAGTGTTAATAAATTATTCACGGATGGAAACATAAAAAAATTTAAAACGTAAATATATCCTATATGGTCTTCATTGAGCCATACCACAACTATCTTACCATCGAATGTTTCTCTCTAAATCTGCCGAGGGCAGTCAACACGTATCTACAACGTCTTAAGAGGGTGTTGGGAAATTATATTTGGGGCGTTGATTTAATTCGTTGCAACATTATCTGGATGTTGGCTAAAAGAAGCCAACCAACCGAAGAAGATAGCGTGTACTCATAATCTTTGACGATCCGCCGGAAAAAGTTGGTCCAGGCAATGCTCCCGCGCCGGCGGACCGGCTCCACGACCCACCGCTTGGCAACCGGTACAAAGCCTTGAGCCGATTCAGGGCGGGAAGCTCGCTCAAAACCAATACCCCAACTAGCCAGCGCTTTGGCAAAAACACCGCCGTACGCCCCATCACCAAAAACCGTTTCAACTCGATCACCATACCACAAGATATCACTTACCAGAAGCAAGGCGGCAGGGCCATCAGCGCCATTCGCTGCATGTACATGAGCCGCCCACAAGCGGCCACCAGTATCAACCAATAGTTGGCGCTTGCGTCCGTTCACTCTCTTATGCGGGTCCAGACCTCGGTACTCACAAATAATAGGGGCTAGCTTAACACTTTGACTATCAACACAAAATGCGGACGGTAATGCCTCTCGTTCTTCTTGTTTTCGATCCAGCTGGTTTAATGCCCGGTTGATTTGTTCAAGCGTACCATCAGTCTTCCACCGGTCAAAGTAATAATAAACGGCCTGCCAATGTGGGTACTCGCCTGGTAAGTTTCGCCATTGGCAACCGGTACGAAGCAGCCATAGAATGGCGTTCATTACGTCACATAAATCGAGCTTTCGCTTGCGTTTGAGGGGTAGGAAAGACGATATTGCGGCCCATTGGTAGTCGGTCAGTTTAGTAAACTGTTTGGTCATGTCTTTGTAGTTTGGCGACCACAAAGGTGACACGACTACCAGCCTTTTTCAATTCCCAAACACGTTCTTAGAGTAATGTAGCGACTAATCAGAAGTCGGCTGCTATGGCGCTTATCCAAATAAGAGATTGGGCCATCAAGCAGAAAGCAAGCGCCACTTTATAAAAAGACCCGGTCAACTAGCCGGGCCTTTAAGATTTACACAACGTCAGACTTGTTCTTTCGTTCAAACTGACGGACAACAAAGTTTTGACTAGCTATTTTATTAGGGTCACATAAAAAAAGCCCGGCTGTGAGCCGAGCGTCTGGTTGATCAGCGATTGGTTTTTAATTGGTCACAGCGGTCAACAATGTATTCGAGAGCAACCTGCTCGATTAATATTGGGTCATCGCATACTTGGGGTTTTTGCCGTGCTGGTATAAACTATAGACCCGTGAATTAGTCCGTGAAGAAGGGAACCTCCTTTTTATGGAAAAAGCAACGGATGCGTTTGGGATCTGCCTGTAAGTAATCAACCTCTTCCAGCACGGCGGCTTGGAGCGATTCTAGGCTTGTAAAGCCCCTATTTTTCAAGGCTCTTTTAAGTTGACTCCACACTAATTCCACCGCACCGATTTCTATGGTTTATGCAAGGGTCGGCGCATAGTTTTTGTCATATTTTCCACCCCGGCGCACCACCGCGCAAACTCGATGAATCAGCTTGTTACGAACCGCATTGAGTACCAGCATGGTATGTTTACCTTCGGTCAGTTTGCGTACATAATAGTCTTGAAGATCGCCTTTCATTTGAATGGCTGACATAGCCCCCATATGGATTAACGATCTGAGCCGTTTACGGGCCTGGTGGCTCACCCTGGTTTTACCGCGTATGCTACTGCCAGAACGGTACTCAAAAGGGGCAACCCCAGCATGACAAGCTAGCTTTTTGGGGTCATTGATGGTCTGCATCTCGTTGGTAGTGATGAGCAGTTCGGTGGCGATCACCGGTCCAATGCCTGGCACGGAGACCATCAGAGCGAACAATTCTTTCAGCCGCAGATCAGCCTCAATAAGTTCTTTAATCTGCTCTTCGACGAATTTTCGTTCTGCTTTGAGTGCAGCCAGCGACTTCTCAACATTGCCCTTGAGGTTCTTTTGCAGCGACTTGCTGATGAAAGTTTCCTGCTCGGTGACCGGAACCGATAGCAGATTATAAGCTTGAGTGAGCCGCTGGCGGGTGGCACTTAGAAAGGCAAGTCTTTGGATAACTTCGCGTGGTGGCTCCCACAGGCGTATTTGGTCGTGAAAGCGGTAGGCGTATGGAGCAATGCGCTGGGCATCGACCTTATCGGTTTTGCCTCGTTGCATACCCCCGTCCTGTTTGATTTGCAGGGAAGACTCCAACCAGACGGCGAGTTTGAGTTCATGGAGTGATTCCAGCAGATGGGCATTGTAGATACACGTATGTTCCATGCAGAACACAGCCTGTTTAGGGTTCCAGCCTAGAAGTATCTTAAACTCAACTAAAGCGGTTTTGATACCCGCCAGTGTGTTAGGGGTGTGAGTGCTGAGTTGCAAACCCTGTTGGGTATAGACTGCCCAGTCGAGCGTGTCTTTGGCGATGTCGATTCCGATAAAGTAGCAAAAGTCCATATTGCTGGTTAGTTTTGGTAAGTAGTCAACAACTTGCTTTTACTCGAACCCTTTCATGGGCCACGAACCCTAATTTCTATCCGAGTCTGGGCAAATAAAACAGAGTGGGGACTGAATCGGTGCTTAGGTCTGACTCCTCGGCGGCCCGGTAGTGTACCCACTTTGGTGACTACTGGCAAGCTACCAAATCTTAGAATCTTACCAGCCCACAAACCTAAAGGGCGGCCCGGCGGATTGAGCATTGGACTGTAAGCTGGCAATCGTTCCAGATGCACTCGACCAGGTCAATGGTGAAGCCAGTCTCTAACGGTTTGCGAACGGTGGATGGCCGCCCCATCCCAAATAATCAACAGGTTTTGACGTCGGTAGTGCCAACAAAGCATGCCTAAGAACCAGCTAATCGCTTCGCTGTCAAGAGGCTGATCTTGCCCCGCCATATATAAGCGACCGTTGGGGTCAATAGCGGCAATCAGACTGAGGTGTGCTCGGCTGGTTTGCTCCACAAGCCAGAGTGTCTGGCCACGAGGAGCCCAACTATGAGCCACGAAAGGTAACAAGTAACAAGCGGCTTTGTTCACATAGAGAATCGTTCGCCCTTCAGCTTGAGCTTTTTGAGGGCGGGCAGGCGTCCCTTTTGCCAGTTGGAAACAATCTGGGAATCCTGTTGTCGGGCTAGAGGGACAGGTTTTTGGCGATCGACCCGGTGCCCTGGTTCAGCCTACTTTTTGAGTAGTCGGCTGATCTGAGACGGATCATCGCGGACGCCAAAGAGTTTGTCAATAACCGCCCCGTCGGCCCGGCTAGTTGATGCGTAATCGAGTCCAGACCTGACAAGCCGTGGTGCTCAGCGCCTTCAGTCAACTCCGTAGTTAGCTGGTCGAGCTGCTCCAACGTTAGCCGGGGTGGTGCTGAGGCCCGTTTGCCGGTTATTAAACTGGCCTCTCCCTGTTGGCGAAAGGTCTTGAGCGCTTGACTAACCCGGGCGGGTGTCAGATCGAATGACCGCGCCATATTGGCCTACTTCGAGCCTGCTTGTTGGAGTTTGACGCGGCCATGAGTCAGGGCTTCATAATCTGCCTGTTCATAAGTAGCCATAAGAAGCCGAAGCAAGAACGTCAATGAACTTACTCACAGATTAATTCCATAATTTGAAAAAAAAGTAAAAAATATAAACTTATTATCTACCTTTTTAATATATAAGTAATTAATGTAAGTTTTAATTTATACAGGTTTTCAATAAAGAAAATTAATATTGTCCTGTGATGCTTAATGATGATTAATAATGTGTGCTTTTAAGTATTCAAGTTCGTTTGGAATCTATTCTTACCGTGTATCTAAATTTTCATATGTACATTAAATATATTGAGTAATTTATTTATCGGTGCATAAAAGGAAAAGTTATATTAAGTATGTTATAAGTACATTAATTTGATTTACGTTTTTAATTAATGGGATACTAGTTTTAAACTTCTGTTTTCATTTTTAATAAAAAACTTAAAATTAGTTTTATAAAGTAGGTAAGTCCTCTGACATAGTAATTTTAGAATTGTATAATGTTTCTCTACATTTCGGATGTCATATAAGAATAAGCGATAATGGTTGATAACCGGCTACGAAAATTAATATCCGGTTGTAGGAAGCAGCTTAAATTTATAGGATTTTAACAACAACTAAGGCTACGGAAGTGAGCATGGTCATCTCTGTCATTATTAATATAGACACGAAGCAAACCTATCCTTGTGTCCAGTAAGTGATCTCATCCTCTTTTACATCAATAAATAGCAATTAGTTATGTTGACTTCTGTTAGTGTAGAAACTTTACAGCCAAAAACATCTCAAGAAACTCTTATTACTAATTATGAACATAATATTTTTTGGAAGCGATGCTTTGATTTTTTTGTTTCGGTATTAGTAGCACTATCAATTCTTATCTGGCTAATTCCCATCATTGGTATTTTAATACGTTTGGAATCACGAGGTCCAATCCTGTTTGTTCAGTTACGGACGGGTCGAAACGGTCGTCAGTTTCGGTGTCTTAAACTTCGAACGATGACTTATAACCAAACAGATACTTTTAAACAAGCGGTGCCAAATGATAAGCGGGTAACAAACATCGGACGGTTTTTAAGGAAGACAAATCTGGACGAAATTCCACAGTTCTTTAATGTTTTAGTAGGTGATATGAGTATCGTTGGCCCGCGTCCCCATGCTATCGAACATGATGCAAATTACTGGTTTATCCTGCCCGATTTCGAAAAGCGATATACGGTTTTGCCGGGTATTACAGGACTAGCTCAGGTTCGTGGAGCCAGAGGTGTTACCGATGATCAGAAAGTGAAGATGCAACACCGCTTGCGTTACGATTTGTTCTATATAAAAAAATATACCTTGTTACACGACATTCAGATTTGCTGGTGGACATTAAAGTCGACGTTAAAAGGCGACAAAAATGCATGTTAGAACCATTTGATTAATTGACCCAATTTCACTTTTACCATCCGCACGCATTACTATTTCGTAAAGAATTAGGCTTGACATATAAGGTATAGCAAGTAATGATTCTGGAAATGTAAACATGTGTACTAAATTTTAACCATTTATAAATGAAAATACTAGTTAGTAGTATGACTTTTGCGCCAGACCACAGTGGTATATCATTGTATTCCACTGATTTTGCTACGTACGCATCAGAACAAGGTCATGACGTCACTGTAGTTACGGGCTTTTCGTGGTACCCGAAATGGGAAAAAAGACCTGAGGACAAAGGGAAATTACTTAAAACAGATTATTTTAAATCTATTAAAGTATTAAGAGGCTACTTATATGTTCCTAAAAAAGTTACTTCGCTAACCCGGGTAATACAAGAAATTACCTTCATAATTTTTGCTTTTATTAATTTCTTCCGTGCTGGCAAGCATGACGTAATCGTTGTGTTTACTACCCCAATAAACTTAGGTTTGATAGGGGTTTTGTTCCAAAAGTTTTGGAAGGCTAAGCTGATTATTAATGTTCAAGACTTACAGTTAGATGCCGCTCAGTCACTGGGAATGCTTGGAAAACTACCTATCATTGACGTGATGAATGCTGTAGAAAGCTACAGCTATAGAGAAGCCGATTTAGTGACGTCCATCTCTGATGGTATGATTAATTTGATCAGACAGAAAGGAACGCTGGACGACGATAAAATTTACTTGTGGCCTAACTGGATTGATGTCAATGAAGCAAATCAGAAGGGAACTGGAGGAATATTTCGGGATAAATTTCCTCAGTATAAGAACAAAATAATAGTAGGTTACGCCGGCAATGTAGGCGTAAAACAAAGTTTGTCGTCATTAATAGACCTAAGCGAAAAATTTAAAAATTATACAGATCTTGTCTTCTTAATTATTGGTCAAGGGGGCGATTTGATAAATCTAAAGGCATACGCTGCTACTAAGAAAACGAATAACATCGACTTTATTGATTTTCTTTCGCAGGAAGACTACTACAACTTCCTGTCTGACGTGGATGTAGTTTTTCTGTCGCAGAAAAATGACTCAGGCGATGCCTATTTCCCATCAAAGCTGCTGGGTATAATGGCTAAGAAAAAGTTGATATTTGTTGCCGCTGGTAAAGATTCTGAAATATACAAAGTGGTGGCCAATAATAAGTTAGGTATTTCGGCTGGTATTGACGAGCTTGAATATATGGAGATTTTGGTAAATAACTATTTGCAAAATAGAGATCAGTTCAAATTTTACGAGTCGAACGCTTTTGACTTTGTGAATCAGTTTGACAGAAGTCTGGTTTTAAGGAGGTTGTTTAATCGGATAAATGATTCTATCCTGTTTGCGTCATCAATCAGTAAGAACGTGGTTGAAAATTGATAAAGGCTGATAGTTATGTCACCTGTGTAGCGACCAAGTAACAAGTATATTAACGAACGGGCAGTCGCGCAAACAATTTAGTAAACTGACGTCGCAGGTCGCCCTGCGACTACCAGTGGGCAGCAATATCACTCTTTCTGCCTCCTTAAACGTAAGCGAAAGCTGGATTTACATGACATTATGAGTGTGATCTTGCGTTTGCTTCATACCGGCCGCTAGTGGCCGCCCGCGCGGTGGCGAAATCTACCCATGGGTATCCACATTGGTAAACCGCACACTGGTCCGCTAGCCTGGGATTACTTTGATCAGTGAAGAACTGATGGAATCTTGGTACGAACTAACCGGGTGGTGAACCAATGGGATCGAAAACAAGAAGAACGCTAGGTATTACCATCGGTATTTTTTGTTGATAATTAGAGTCGGTCTGCCGATGCGGTTAAGCTAGTTCCCAGGATTTGTGAGTACCGAGGCTTTCATCCGCATAAGAAAGTAAACGCGAGGCCGCCCGTGCGGAGGCAAGCACCAACTATTTGTTGATACTGACGGTCGCTTGTGGGCGGTCCATGTACATGCGGCTAACGAAACAGATGACCCTGCTTCACTAGTTTTAGTGAATGCTATTTTGTGGGTACGGCGACCGGGTCGAAACGGTCTTTGGTGGTGGGTCCTACGGGGGTGTTTTTAGAAAAGCGCTGGCTGGCTGGGACATTAATTTCGTGCTTGTTTCCCGGCCCGAATCGGCTCAGGGCTTTGTTTTTGTTAGCAAACGATGGGACGTTGAGCCGGTCCGCCGGCGCGGGCGCCTTGCCTGGAAAAATTATTTTCGGCCTATCGTCAAAGACTACAAATACACGTTATCTTCTTCGGTCCGCTAGCTGCTTTTAGCCAACATTCAGATGATGTTACAACGGATCAAGCCGACATCCCAAATATAATTCCCCAACACGTCTTTAATTTTGAGCAGTGGTAAAATTTCAAGAAGTTCACTTGATGTATGCTACTCTCATTCAGGCACTTTAGCCAACACGTAAGGACATAAAACCTATCTTGAGTTTGAATCCTGGCTGAGCCTTTCAAATCATACACTGTATAGAAAATAAGGCTTTGGAGCCTACTAGTAAGGCTTAAGTGCTGTTTTGAAAGCGTAGTGTAAAGCAGTTTTCACCTAAATTCTTCTTGTCATGCCATTTGATTTCTTTCTGGGTATCGATGTCGCTAAGCAGACCCTGGATTATGCTTTTATCGATCAGCAAGGCAATCTGAAAGCTCAAGGCCAGATCCCCAATGCCCAAAGACCTATTGAGCTCCTACTTGAGGAACTCCATCAGCGTTTTAATATGGAGCCGGTTACCACCCTGATCTGCCTCGAACACACGGGCATTTACAGTAATCATCTGCTGGAGGTATTAACTCGACCAGACTACCGTGTCTGGTTAGAATCCGGTAAGCAGATTCGCTATTCGATGAGGGTCCATCGGGTAAAGACCGATAGCGCCGATGCCCTCAACATCGTTCGTTATGCTCAACGACACCAGGCTCAGGCCAGACTCTGGAAGCCCGAGCCCAAGCTCCTAACCTCACTGCGCAGCCGATTGCTACTAGCGGTAAATACTCTTAAACAACCTCTTAAGGAAGCTAAGCCGTTTGTGGATAAAGGTATCGTTAGGTCGCTGGAAAAGGCCTCTGCTAATTCCCTGAAAGCCCTGGAAAAGGATCTGGAAGCGGTCAATTGCCAAATTGAGACGTTAATCAAGAGAGATCCCGAACTCAATCGTTTGTTTCATCTACTAACCTCTATTGTAGGCATTGGTGCTGTCACCGCAACAAGTCTCATTCTGGCTACCAAGGCGTTTACTGATGGCAAAACCGCTAAGCAGTTTGCTTGCTATGCAGGCGTCGCTCCCTTCCCGTATCAATCGGGTAGCAGTATCCGTGGCAGAACACGCGTCTCACCTATGGCGGATAAGCATATGAAGACGCTGCTTCACTTATCGGCCATAACGGCCATTAGAGCAAAGGGAGAGGTGCAGGATTATTATCAGCAGAAAGTCAAAGAGGGAAAGAATAAAATGGCCGTCCTCAACGCCGTTCGAAACAAGTTAATCTTGCGTGCCTATGCGGTAGTAAGTAAAAACCAAGAATATGACAAAACTTATACTTATACTAATTCAAATCACAGATAGCGTATTTTTGTTCTATGAAGTATGCAGATAAAATACACGAGGACGTAGACTTTCTCCAGAGAGCGGAAAAAGCGCAGAGCAATGCCAT
>NZ_VFIA01000074.1 GCF_014282275.1 Spirosoma utsteinense | reverse complement strand
CACCGAATGCGGACCTGGTGATTCAGTAATATCGCCTATAGCGTGTCTTACCGTATTATAACTCATCAGATTTTGTCGCTCTCCGTGGGTTGGCTTTGGCAAATTAGGGGGACTCCCAAGCTTTGAACCAATCATTACAAAGCGCAAACGTTTTTGGGAAGCACCATAGTCGGCTGAATTCAAGACGCCAAAAGTAACGTGGTAGCCTAACGCCTTTATGTCGTCTAAAAGAAATCGAAAAGCCGAGCCTGATTGTTCCTCCGGCAACAATGGTAATATGCCATCTTCACCGTTGATAAGTTCTCTACCTGAGTAAGCTTTTAAATTCCAACTCTTACCAGGCCGATCTGCAATTTTACGGTGTTTAACTGCCGCAGTGAGAATACTTGCTACGTTCTCTAAGACAAAGAATTTTGGCTGAATCTCATTAATTAATCTGAGGTACTCATATATCAAATTACCCCTCGGATCAGACAAGGCTGAGCGTTTGCCACCAGTCGAAAAGCTTTGACACGGTGGCCCCCCAACCATTAAATACACTTCATCGTAGAAGTCCCTTTTCTGTCGCAGCAACTCGCCCGTAAGATTTCTTACATCGCCTTTTACTACGTCAAGCTCAGGCATGTTATTCTTTATGGTTTCGCAGAAAATAGGATGCACTTCAACCGCTAAAGTTGTTTTTAGCCCCGCTTTTTCCAAGCCAATATCTAAACCCATAGCCCCGCTAAAAAAGGACCAAATTTCCGGCTTTTGTTGTGCGTTCATCAGTCAATTTGGATATGATTGTTATCGTTCGGCGACGGTGCTTTTAAATACATTGTCAGGTTGTGCAGTGTGTTATTGATGTTCTTTTTCCTCAACTCACATTCATATATGACCACCACATCCCAACCATCTTGACGGAGTTTCGCACAGTCGCGCTTATCACGGTTCTGGTTCCTCTCAAATTTGGCAAGCCACCAGTCTGTTCTCGTCTTTGGAATGTGTGAGACCGTGCATTGCTCATGACCATGCCAAAAGCATCCGTGAATGAAGATTACAACTCGGTGTTTAGGCATTACTATATCTGGTGTTCCTGGTAGAGCCTTCACGTGAATTCTGTACCTATACCCCAGAGAGAAAAGAAACTTTCTTACTAAAATTTCAGGCTTCGTGTTTTTGCGTTTCATCTGGGACATCATACGACTTGTGTCCCTGCTGATTATCTCACTGTGGCTTAGTTGATCCGTCATATCCCTATAGATGGCTTCAACCAAAAAATCGTTGAAAGAACCCCCGCTTCTCCTGCGCGGGCAAGCGGTCGGCAAGCTGGGTAATCATGCCCTTGATATCGTCCAACTCAGTGCGTATGTCCTCTTGGCGCATAGGCGGCTGATTTCCCTTTTTTAGTTGTTCCTGGGCGTACTGCCGTAAATCCTCGTTCATATACTGGCCAATGGTCTTACTACTGCGGCTGGCTGCTTTCTCAATAGCTGTACGCGTTTCTAAATCAACGCCCCGTACTGTCCACGGTATTACGTTTGGGGTTTTACGCGGTCGCCCCCCTTTATTACGCTCTAATCCTGCTTCTTCATCCGTTTGGGGTTTTGTCGGACTTAATTCGGGTTGTGTCAGCGTCGTATTTTCCACCTGCTGACGAAACTCCGGTTGTGTCTGTGCGTCGGGGGTTACCATGATTAAGCGGTCAGACGTTTTGTACAGACGCTAAGTACGTTATTTTCCAGATGTTTCCAACCGTCAGACGTTTTGTATGTACATTGGCTATGTGAGCAGGCTGCTTGCATTTTTCGGGGTTCAGTGGGTGTCTGCCGTTGTGTCTGGTTTCGTGGATGAATCCCTTAACATAAGATATCTTATAAAACAACCCTCGGAAATGTCCTACGTTTCGCTTACCTTTACAAGCTGCCTTATATTGTATTTTTTTAAGTTCATGGGGTAGCATAACTCAAATAAGTTAGATTTCAGCCGTATTGGTGTGTAGGCGTTCCATTCAACTTTAGCTATTGTAAAGCATGAAATCGGATTACGACAGAGTTACGGAAATAGGTACTTATAAGACCAGAATCCTGTATCTATCAACAGCTATAACTTTCTTACTGACCTTAAACAATAAGTATGAGTTCTCAAAAAGTTACAAGGGTTCAGACGATTACATTGAATTAGCTATTGGGTTCAACTCAATACTCGTGGTGCTGTATATCCTCTTGGAAATTAGAGAAAATTATATTTTCTCTAAAGCGGAAAGAAACAGGACGTTACAATACGTTGACAATTCTTTTGAAACAAATTTTGCTGGTAAGAGGGTTGACAACTACTTTACTCAAGACAAGCTTAATCCCGGATTTTATAAACTTTCTGTTAATTGCTTCGAGAACACGTATCATTCATTCAATATAGCTAAACAGATGCAGTTTGCGGTATATTCTAAAGCTGTAATAGTTCTCCTTGTATTTATGTTTTCTGCCACAGTAGGAGATAAAGGTATAGTTCGTTATTTGACAGAAGCTGTTCTACCCTTATCTCTTATTCAGAACGCTGTAAAACTCTCTATATTCGTAACCAGGTTAGACAGCTTAAAAGAGACGTTTACAACATTTTTTACTTCAATGAAAAATGTAAATTTTGAAAATAGAGAGCCTGAAGCTTTAAAAAATGTTATCACTTATGAAACCACATTAGCTTGGGCCTCAATGCCCTTAGATAGTGACATCTTTTTTAAGATGCAAGAACAGCTTGCCCAAGAATGGGAAGAACTCAAGAAAGAATTTCAAATAAAATAATCATTCCAGATGAGCGTAAGCAGCCATTTGTCTAACACCGCAAGTAAACTCATTATTACTGATTATGAGCGTACTGTCATAGATGGGCATATCGAATCTCTCGGCAAAAAGATTGATAACTACTTTCTCAGTAGTGCTATCAACGAACATTTTGCTTTTGGTTCATATACCAGAAAAACACTCATGCCAAGAAAGGCAGACAATGATTCTGATGTTGATTACATGGTCGTTTTCAGCAATTCATCATATACGCCTTCTACTTATCTTGGTTGGTTGAAAGACTTTGCCAAAGCGAAGTATTCAACGTCTGAAATATATCAGTCTCATCCAACAGTAGTTTTGGAGTTATCAAGAATAAAAATAGAAATTGTTCCAGCCATTAAGAGCGCCTACGATGATTACCAAATTCCGGCTCCATCGTCAACTTATACAACTTGGTTAACCACTCATCCAAATAGCTTCAACACGAAGGTAGTTAACAAAAACACTTCTGAGAAAAGCCAAATACGTCCTCTAATTAGATTAATGAAGTATTGGAATG
The DNA here is from genome assembly GCF_014282275.1 of Spirosoma utsteinense. Taxonomy (GTDB): domain Bacteria; phylum Bacteroidota; class Bacteroidia; order Cytophagales; family Spirosomataceae; genus Spirosoma; species Spirosoma utsteinense. Next base: position 8,982 of record NZ_VFIA01000074.1, on the reverse strand, counting down.
CTAAAAGTGGGTACGTATATTCTTCTTATGAACTTGAAAATTTAATTGTAAATCATTTTTTCTACTCTTGCCAAAACCTATGGGACTATGTGTACTCATTTGTTGGCGGTCTGTCATCTTACAATTCGGTTGCTTGGAAAGCTGATAAAATAAAAAAGCTTAAAGATAGCTGTACATCCGCTCGAAATTCAGACAATCAAGGCTATCCAGCTACAGCAGAAGCGGAAATAAAAAAGGTTTTTCCCGAATATTAACTTCGGATTATTATCCATTGAGTACTTCAAATTATGCCCGTCGGCGGCTCTTTCTTATGATTGTGGTTACTGCCCTGGCTGCTGCGGCCGGTTTCGCTTGGGGACAACAGTACGGCTACCGTCAGGGCAGAAACGATGTGCTGAAACAGGTGGAACAGCGATTTAATGCGGCTCCGGTGTCTCCTCACATTTAGAGCCTGTTTAAAGATGCTTGAGCATTCGGTTGATGTTGGATAAATAGACGAATGACTCGTGAGAAGAACAGCCGCATTCGTAGTCTTTGCTCAGCCGTCGGGACCAGATCATCCACGCAAAAGTGCGTTCCACCTTCCACCGCATGGGAAGCACATGAAAACCGGCTAACTCGCTGACTTTGACTACCTCCAAGATGAAAGCAAATGACTTCATTGCCCAATCCGCTAAGTTCTTCCCATACGCGCTGTCGGCCAATATTTTGCTCATCCGCTCATAGCCCTGCCGGGCCAGCGAACTTAGCACCGCACGAGCCGCCGGGCTGTCATGTTGGTTGGCGGCATGAACCACCACCACTAAGACTAAACCCAGCGTATCGACAACGATGTGGCGTTTACGGCCCTGTACTTTCTTATTGCCGTCAAAGCCTTTGGGTACTACGCCCCACTCGCTGTTCTTAACGCTTTGAGAGTCAATCACGCCCACGCTGGGTGAAGCGTGCCGATTGGCTTTTTGCCGCCGACGTTCGACCAGCGTTTTGTTGAGTCTTTCCCAACTACCATCATTACGCCACTTCCAGAAATAGTAGTAACAGATAGGCCAAGGCGGTAGATCGTTGGGCATTTGCCGCCATTGGCAGCCGGTCTTGGTCACGTACAGCAGGGCGTTAAAGATCGCTCTGAGGGAATATTTGCGTTTGCGTTTGTCGGCAAGGATTTGGTCGATAACTTGCCAGGCGGAGTCGGTCAGGTCGGTGGGGTACATCTTTAGTCGGATTAACCCACAAGGTAGACTGGCTCCGTGTTTTTACCCCACTACCCCCATTTTTAAACAGGCTCTTAACCCGAAACGGAATAATGTTTGGTAGCTGTGAGTAAAACTGACGAGCTGCGGGCCTGGTTGACGCCCGGTCTGGCCCCGCTCCTGGCGACTTTGGCCCCTCGGTAGGGGTACTGCTCCAAAGATTGGGGAGCGGCCAACATTAGTACGAAATGTTCCATGAAGATTATCTCATGGAATTAATTGCTTCGTAATGAGCGAATTACATAAATGGTAAAGGAAACGTTCGATTTCTTTACCAAGTCAAGGATTAACAAATTGAGCGCTTTTGTACCTGTTTTCTGGGCAACAAACTCGGTCAACCATTCAAAGTAAACCTTCGGTCAGTTCAAGTTGAGTTGTTTTACTTGTAGGATTGGCTCGATGGAACATTTCGTACGAATGTTGGCCACTCCCCAAGATTGTTCTGTTTCGGTCAGTCGCCCAACAAATAAGGCGGGTCGATGCTGGCCACGAGTGGCCAGCATCGACCCGCCTTATTTGTTGGGCCTGCTCCCCGCTAAGGGGTCGCCGAAGGCAACCCACTATCCTAAAAATCTAAACTCTCGTCGTGGTGCCGGGCCTGCCCGTTGTGCTTCGCCTGGCCGTTCAGGGGGGCGGGCGTGATGGGTTGGGGGGTGACTGGCTCCGTAACTCGGCCTCGGTCGGGTCCTTGGTTGGTGAACAGGCTTTCTACCTCGGCTTGGATGCGTAAGAAGTTTTGTTTTACGTCGTGAGCCGTGACCATCGTAATCGGTACGATCTCCGGCAGGGGGCCGCCCTCCTGGGCTTTGATCTGCGCTTTGAAGCTGCTGAAATCGGAATCGACGAGCTGCCCGTAAAACTCGCCCGTCTGCAACTCTAACACGTCCTGAATGCGTACCCGGCTCCGCTCGGTCATGCTCTCCGACGTGCTGCGCCCTTCCTCAAAATCCCGGCTGCTCTCGCTACGGCCCTGGCTGCGCTGCTGCACGTCCTCTTTGCCCCATAGATCACTGATGTACTGCGCCGTTTCCCGGTGGCCAACCCGCCCGTAAAACTGGTTGTTCAGGTTGGATAATAGAGCGTCTTTCTTGCTGCGCCCGTACATATCCTCGATCTGGCTAATGTCCTGCGCCCCGAACACGGTCGCAATCTCGTTGCTGCGGCCGGTGGCGGGTAGCTGCTCGAAATTGGGGATAAACAGCGTGGGGGCCTCGTCTAAAATTACGGCCGATGGCCGCTTACCCTGCTGGTTCATCTGCTTCAGGGCGACGGTGGCCAGCAAAGCGATAACGGGGGCGAACGTATTGGATAGCGTCGGCGCGTTACCCAGCGTGACGAACTTGGGCGCGTCGGGGTCGTTTAGATTCAGGTCGAAATCGTCCCCCGACAACACCCACACAATTTCTTTGGTGTTGATCTTCCGTAGGGCCGTTTGCAGCGTCGAGACGACGCCTGCTGTTTGCCCTTCGGCCTTGCGCTGCACCGACTCGCGCAGGCTGGCAATGGTGCCGCGCGTTTCGGGGTTAGTCGATAAGAGGGCCACCACGTCGGCGGTCGGCTGAAAGGCTAACGCCATCGCGTGGGGCAGGGTGCAAAAATCCGGGTGTTCCTCCCGTAGAAACCAAATCAGCGCCGTTAGATAGCTGTGGGCTGAATCGGTCCAGAAATCGCCTTTCTTAATGGCGTCGGGTTTCAGATTGTAGAGTATCGCCCTGGCGTATTCGTCGGCGTGGCTCTGGGTCGGCATGGTGGCCGGACTCAAGGGGTTAACCCGGTGGGAACGGGTCAAGTCCTCGAAATTGACGTAATAGAAGCCTAACCCGTTCTGGGCTTGCTGCCAGGCTTGGGCGGCTACCCTGGCTAAAGTGGGGAACTTGAAATCATACAGCAACCCGGTACGCCCCTGCTGAATGGTCTGCCGAATAATCGGCTCGATCAGGCTTTTACTCTTGCCCGCTCCGGCTCCCCCTAAGATCAGTACGCCCCGCTCCGGCTTGGTCAGGTAGATTCGGGGAATGGCCAGCGTGTGGGTCTCAATGGTATACACACTGCGGCTTACTTTAGTCTTGGTCCGGGTGGTGGTGCTGGCTTGCCCGATGGCGGCACCTTTGCCCCGTTTACCGCCGATGATGGCTAAGTAAAGCACCCATCCCCCCACGCCAAAAGCGGCCAACTCGGTTAGGCTGGTGGCCAACCGGCCTAAACTGGCGATCTTGTAAACCCCAATACTCGTAAAGACAAACCCTAAAACGCTGCGCGTCAACCAGTAGGCTATTACGGTGACGATCACAGTACCCAGTAACGTACTCAGTGCTTTTTGCATGGCTGCTGGTTGATTAACGGCTTAAATAGTTGGATTGTGTTGGCTCCTGGTGGGTGGGCCGCTCCTGCCGGGTGGCCTGGTCCTGGTCTCGCTGCGGCTGCGGGCGTACCCGGTCGATCTGCGCTTTTATCGCCTGGTCGCGGGCGGCTAACCGGTCGGGCTGGTGCTCACTCCGGGCGGCTCGGGCGTGGTCGAATGTTTCGGTCTGCTCCCGGCTGTAGCTAAATTTCTGGTCGAAACTGCGCTCGTTGGCCTGGATGAAATTCACCCGGTCGAAGCCGTTGCCGATGGCTCCCCCCGCCTGGCGGTGGTTAGTTAGTGGGGAAAGTGACGTGCTGCGCTCCCCCTCCTGCTGGCGTTCTTTAAAGCGGCTAACGATTACGTGAATATGGGTCTGGTCGCCCTCCTTCGGCTGGCCCTTCTGAGCGGCTCCCTCCTGCACCGCTTTATCATCGTGGGCGTAGTGGCGGCTGTACTCGATCTTGGCGTACCAAACCAGCTCACGGCTTTCGATTCCCTTTCCAAAATTGGCCGCGTAATTGTCCATCACGGCCCGCGTATAGTCGCGCAATTTGTCCCTATCGCCCCCAATGTGGGCTAACTCCTTTTGGCTGGGGTCGATGGTGAACGTATAAAACCGATCCTGACCCGTTTTAAGCCCCTGTGCGGCCCCGTTCCGATCAATTCCGGCTACTACCTCGATTTGACTTACTTTGTCGCTCTGAGACGAGAAAAATGCTTCCTGCTGGCCGGGTGGTAGCTGGTTATTCTCTTTCTCTAAATACCCGGCTAATCGGCTACAGCTTCCGCCGTTGGCTCCTTTGATCGGACTGGAAAAATTAGTGACCATCGGGCTATACGGTTACGCCTACTTTGTCGGCGATCTGCCGCAGCCGTTCGTTCATCTTCCGCAGGTGTTCCACCTTACCCACCCCGTTAGCCGGGTCGTCCATCTCGTAGAGCTTGCGGCTGATTAAAATCAACTCGTCTTTGATGGGCCGTAGCTGCTCCTTCTCCTGCTGTTTGATAAAGCTGATTAATCGCCGGTCGAGTGCTTTAATGGCGTCGGTGGGGTTGTCGGCTTTGGGGTCGCGGGGGTCGGCCTTCGTCGCTTTAAAATACTGGAGCATGGCCACCAACAACCCTTTTTTACTCAGCCCGTAGCTGTTGGCCATCCGGCCCAACTCGTCGGCGGTAGTCCGGTCGATGCTCAGCGTTGTTTGCTCGTTTATTGTCGTTTCCATTGAATTTAGGTCTGATAGTCAGTCTATTACACAAAAACCATTGTTTTCTAATTGTACCCTGTTTTATTAAATTACTGACCGTCAAGACTTTACGAAGTAAAGCAAGTCGTTGAATGCTGCGCAGCGGCATTCCGGCTTGCTCTTTACAAGACCGCTCCGCGCCCACGCTCCCGGATGGTAAAAGCGTACTGGTTTGGCAGATCAGTAAAGAGCTTAGACCATGCCGGCACGGTTCAGGCTCTTTACTCAATGGCTTACCGTCTGGCCCGCTGCTGGTGGTAAAGGATATTATTGCGGGCGTGAATGATATAGCTCTCGTTCCATTGGATGGACCGCTCTAACCGGTTGATCTCGTCGTTCTCGCTCTGGTCAAACCAGTACCGCGCCCCCTCGCTGCTCAACTCAGGCCGTTTAGCTGCGGCTAACGCTTTCCGCTCGGTGATCCATTTTTGAGTACGGGTTTTTTCCGTCTCGTGCCAATCAATTGTAGTCTGTTCTCCGGCTATCGCTCGGCTTAGTTCGTCGGTCTGGTTCTTCCTGGAAGCCTGACCAAACCAGTTAAAAAAACGCATATGGGTAAATCTGTTTCCGGTTAAGAATAGATAACGCAGTACGTGTTCGAAAAATAGGCAAGGCTGTACCAACAGGACGTGACTGGGGACCAATGAGACAAAACTGTGGACAAACTCGTTTTTTTTCGGGAACTCTACCCATTAGGAGTTTAGTGGGTCGCATTGCATACGTCGGCTTGGTTCATTTCCGAACCCATACCCAACCAGGTAAAGAAACTCATGTGTAAAAGGGGATAAAGGTTAGTCGCTTCGGCTCATATGATCGGCCCAAATCAGGTTACTAAAATAATACTTCCACAGGACAAAAGAAGAAAGAAAGCTAAATAAATGGTATGTGACTCATATTTACTAAAAGTATATAAACTAAAAATATAGTTGCAGGCTTCTTGATTTTTTTAGCAAACGCGCGGTCTTGTTTGTTTTTTGTTTTTCTATCCCCGTCAGGATTAGTTTTTTCACCTTATCCACACTTTTTTAGCAACGCGCGGCTTCACAACTATCATAGTAGGAAATTTTACTTAATAGTTAAATACTATATAAGGAGTCGATCCGAATAAAAGGACATATACCCCCACTCAGAGGGCCGAATAAAAGGACATATACCCCCACTCAGAGACTGAATAAAAGGACATATACCCCGGAATATTAGTACAAGTATATTGTATGTCCTTTTTTACTAATTTTGAACCATGAAGCAGGAAGATAAGCGCAACACTCAGCTAACTATACCGCTCGGCCTAACCTACGAGCCGCAACATAAGGAAATTATTAAGCAGCATTGGAACGTAACGTTTGCTCGTCAGGGGCGTATGAGCGTGGCCGCCAAACGTATCATGGCCCGTGTCATTGACCAGATACGCGACGATGATTTTAAGCTGCGGCCTTACTATCAGTTCCGTATCGTGGACATCATCACTGAAGCCGGGATAACCAAAGAAACAGCATACAAGGAGGTGCAAGGGGCACTGAACGAGTTGACAGACGCCAAATGGGAATTTGAAAGCTTAGACGGGTCAGAATGGTATGTTAGGCACTTGCTGGACACGACGAAAGAAAAGACGGTAGGGTATAAAGACGGGATTATCACAGTACTGCTTAATCCACAGTTAGAACCGTACTTTATTCAGATCGCCCACTATAGCAAGTATCAGCTAAGTAACTATATGAGCCTTAAAAGCTGGTACTCAATGCGCTTTTTTGAAATCCTATCCGCCTTCCGTGACACGGGCGTATGGTGTCCGACGGTTGAACAGTACCGGCAACTTATGGACTGTTGGCATGAAAAGGATAAACGCGGCAAGATCAAGCGGGACAAAGACGGAACTCCTAAGATGAAGTACCCACTAACAAAAGACTTGATAGCCCGCACGATCACAGAGCCTTTAGAAGAATTAGCCGGTACAAACCTGGCTTTTGCCTATGAGCCAGTTTATGAGACTGACCGACTGACGCGGGGCCGTAAGAAGATAACCGGCTTTAAATTCACGCTCCAACGAAGGCAGGATGGAAAAATACCGGAGTTTTGGCTACAAAATACCGTCGTCGCCAAGGTAGTAGCCAACCTGCGGGCCTGGAAGGTGACAGATAGGAACATTGCCCTGTACTTGGAAGATATAGGCACCGAAGCGGCTAACAAGCTGGTGTATAACTGGCAGTTAAAGGAAAATACAGACGACCGGATAAACGACCGCGTTAAGTACTGTAACGCCGTGTTTGTCAGAATGGGTAAAGCTGCTCAAGAACGTTTGAAACAAGAAATAGAGGCTGCTTTAAACTGATGGTAGCTTTAATTACGCTTTTTCCTACCCCCTACGTACAACCTACTATCCTGATCGTTAGGATCACCCTGAGTAACATCTTTAAGCAGAGCTTCTAAGAAACCATCTGCTTGCACATCGGGTCTTTTACTGAAAGACGCAACAATATTTTCAGTCATAGCGTCAAGGCTATAACCGGATTTTATAGCTACCGCACGGAATGCAGACTGATAAACCCTTAGCAATAATTCCGGCCCTATTTCACTATTCGTTAGTTGATTAAAAGATGGACTGCCGACTAACACGATTGTATCAGGTGCTTTGCTCAACACAGCGGCCATAGACCGATGTCCCTTTAGCGTATTTCCTATCAGCGCATGGTAATATGTCTGTCCACCGTAAAAGTCCTGTAGGGCTTGGAGTTGACTACCAAGTCTTACACCGTCGCCCCCTTTGGCAGAACCGGTTTTACTCTTCACTTGGTGAAACTTAATTGTATCCGATTCAAAAAATGGTGGTTGCATAACATCGGCTCCGGGGAAAGGGTTATGTCCTGGATCGATTGTTTCCCGATCTGTACTTCTTGGCTCAGGAACGCGTACGTTCCCTCTCATCATACCTATTATATCCTCGTGTAGGTGCCCCATAAGCCCCTCTATAATCATCAGAGCTTTGTGGGCGACGATAGCACTAACAGCCCCTTTAAATTCCCCCTCGCATAGGAGAAACTGGGTCGCTGCCAGAATGTAGGGGTCTATTACATCTCCTGGATTCCTTCCTACCTCAATATCTTTGACGCTCTTCGGAAAGGTGTTTACTATAGTCTCTACCTTGTTTTCAATGTAAAGCACCGCTTCCGAAGGGGAAGCAAAAGCTTGTAATAAGTGCGTCTGTTGCGCAAGGTTCACAGCGTGTAAAGCAATAGATTGCTCTGGAAATCCTTCCTCCGTTAGCATTGTACCAAACTCATCTAATAAGGTACTGAACTTTCGATTGGCCAAGTCGCTAACCGGCAAATCCTTCAAGCTCACGCTTACAGTTGATTTAATACGTAGGTCATCGAATACTTTAGAAAGGAAGTCGAATGAACTTATAAACTCAACGCTCAACAAGTTTGCTTGAGCATTGATTATTTGCTGCTTCAGTATCGGATGTACGCTCTGAAGTAGATGGTTTGAGCCGATGTACTTAATCATATTTTTATCAAAAAAGCTCTACCTGCTCACTCTTAAGGCGGATCGCTTTACGACTCTTTTTATTGTGGGCAGATGCTTTAAGTTTCGCTAAGCCTTCATCAATCATTGATTCTAACGGCTCAACTTCACGATCTTCAAACTCCTGTACATACTCACCTTTGGGGCCTACAAATAACCGTCCTATGGCTTCCCCTAAGTGAATAGGCACAGCATTGCCTATTTGTAGATATTGGTCACTCATTGACCCCTCTATTTTCCAGTTGTCTGGAAATCCCTGTAATCGAGCGCACTCCTTCACAGATAAAGGGCGTATCTGCTCAGGGTGACACATAGCACTACCTTTCCGATTGGCGCGGCCTATTATAGTGGGTGAGGGTTCATCCCAACTCAGTTTTCTAAAAAATCCCGTCTTACCCCCCCCCGAACTGAAGGCATTTCCGAGAGCTAACGGTTTAACATCCTCCGGTAGATCTCGCCAATTACCACCTTCTGGCACCAAATAGAAAAATTTAGCCATATCATCACCATACACCGAATGCGGACCTGGTGATTCAGTAATATCGCCTATAGCGTGTCTTACCGTATTATAACTCATCAGATTTTGTCGCTCTCCGTGGGTTGGCTTTGGCAAATTAGGGGG
>NZ_VFIA01000073.1 GCF_014282275.1 Spirosoma utsteinense | reverse complement strand
ACGAGTACACGCTATCTTCTTCGGTTGGTTGGCTGCTTTTAGCCAACATTCAGATCATGTTGCAACGAATCAAACCAACACCCCCAATATAATTCCCCAACACCTTCTTAAAGCCACTGTCCATGGATCTTCATGATTAGTAACAGGTGAAAGGTCTCTTAATCGAACTCTTGTAATGGTCGGCTTCATCAATGGGTATATAAATTTTTCTTGGCTTAGCCAAGAACCAAGAATATCTATTTTATGAAGGTCTTTTAGAATTAGTTCGCAATATTTTGATATTTCAGAATTTGTATTTTTATTTGAAAAAAAACCAGCCCCGTTTAAAAAACTTTCCACTATTTTTTTATTATATTTAAAAACGTAGGGAATTCCTCTTACAAGATTACATAAATTTCCAATCATATTATCTTTCACTAAATAATAATTTAATAAAATGTTAATTTCGTTAGCACCAAATCTTGATATCATTAGTGGACTACCTTCTAATATCCTTTCTTTAATAAAATTTGATGCTTCTTGTCCATTTAGGTTTACATTCTTTTCAGAACGTCCAAACAATGAATCTGCTTTTATAACTCTTTGATATGATTTGTATAAGTTCATTTCCGACAGTGCCTTTAATATAATTCAAATTTATTTAATAATTAAGTTGGTATTAATTTTGCCATCTTCTTCCGCTAAAATCCAATCACTTTGTTTAGGATATCCGTGCCAGAAATCTTTTGGGCATATTTTTATTCCATTACTTAAAAGCGCAGGTTTGAAAGAAAACGAACTCTTGCTTGTAATCAACAGATCAGCGTTTACCATGTGTAGAAAAGATTGCTGCGCACTCATATCTAGGCAGAAAATGATGTTTTCGTGTTTCTCAAAATTTTTAAAGTCATCAATGTTTCCTTGTGAAAATACATAAATAGCAATCTCTTTGTCGGTCTTTAAATGCTGTAAAGCGTTGTCTAAAACATTTTCAAAATAAGAATTATCTTGCCATCGCTTTAGAAAACTATAATGTTTGTTTTTTTGTCCTACTGTAATATCACCACGTCTAATATGAATTGCAATATTATATTTGCTTTTATCATATATTATCACGTCTTTTTTCCTAGATGCCGCAGTGCAAAATTTAAGTTTGATGTCATTTTGCACCCCAAATTGGTCCCGATATCCTTGATCCTGCTCTGCAATAAATACAATTTTTTGGTTACCATATGATTTTATTATTTTCTTTACTAGTGATATCTCATCTAGCTTAAACTCATCAAAAATTGGCAGTCTTACTTTTTTATATCCTTTAGTATTTATCAAATAGTCTACACTGTTCTCATTTTCCCCTAGTCCTAAGAACTTTTCCCATTCTTCTGTTGAGAAAGGAGAATGTGCAAATTTCAGGTCAAATTGTTTTGCGTACCAGTATCCCGCAATCCAGTTTGCCATTTGATGTCCTATTCCCGCTCCTTTGTTTGGTATAGCACTATAATAGTTTTGCCTTGAATCATTGTTTTTAATCCTACTATTAAACAGCAGGTTCCAATAAGATTTATACAGTTTAAAATGTAAATTTTTGTATTTACATTTTTTCAGCAATATAGACCATAATTTGTTTTTGATTTTTTTTATCAGATTATTATATTTCATGGTGCTTAATCACATTGTTCTTACGGTAAATGTCATGCCAAAGTTTTATAGTTTGACAAAAAAAATTCTCATTGCAGCTATAAAATTAAAGTCTTTAATTATTAGCAAATAGATAATTATGCGAAAACAAAGTTGTCAATATTTAAACTAAATAAATTGGCGATTAGCCTATATATAAATAAGACGTGTTCATAAATATGTAATATTTTTTTAATTCATTTATCTCGTACTCTCTAAATCGTTTTGGGTTCTTTCCCGGTAAGTATTGGGCCATATTTTAAATTCTTCCTTATAAGTGCTCGTTCATTAATTGTGAATCCTATCTTGTAGACGGCAATAGAATATGTGAGAACTGTTGTTAATCCTACTAGAAAAAACCTAGTTGAACTTTCATTCATTGAATATGTTATAATTCCAGCGCAGCATATAACTATAATAAACGATACTATACATCTCAAAAAGGTATCTTTTAGATATTCTTCTATCACCAATCCACACAATTTATGCGTGAAATATATTAAAACTACCGAAGACATTATAGTATAAGTAATTAACACTATATATAACGCATAAACCGGATATTCATATTTAAAAAATATATATGTGATTACCAATGGGGATGCAGCAAGAATCGAGCTATATATCTGAAACTTTCTAATGTTTCCTACTGCAGATATTGAACTGCTAAACGTTATCGTTAGTTGTTCCAAAAGGCTTCGAATGAGTGCCAACTGGCAAAAAGTAATCGTATAATCCGGTACGTTGTCGAGCCATATCTTTAATACGAATGGTGCTTCAACTAGCATTGGTATATAAAATATCATTAGCAGGAAAAATGCCACCTTATTACCTACGGCCGATGCCTTTAACATCAATTCGCGATTGCCTGCTCCCTCACTTTTTGCAATTACCGGATTAAGCGCTTTGAGCATTGTATTTCCAAAGGCCCCAAGTTGCCCATTTACCTGGCCCGCTATTGCCTGAGCAGCATTTACACTTGTCCCAAAAAACGTGTTTATCAGTATTCCCTGACCATACCCTGTAATCATACTCGTTGACGAACCGAGAAGGGACCAACCCGCAAATGAAGTCATCTCCTTGAATAAGGGTTTACTGAAGTGCTTTCTTAAATAAATCTCGCATTCACTATAGTGTCTATGACAGTATATTCTTCTGATATAAAGGGTAAACACCGTTGAAACAGCCATCAATAAACCATAGGTAATTAACTGATCATGTGTTGAGTTTGCGATATAAATGGCAATGCTTAGTTTCAATACCGCTTCTAATATCCCTATTATACCATAGAATAACATATTTTCATGAGCATTGATAACCGCATCATAAGGGACAGATATTATTGTAACTAAGGTACTTACAACCGTAAACTGATAAACCCACTTTGCGGCTTCGATACGTTCGGCGGGTATAGATAATACGCCATCGAATAAGATGTAGCCAATCAGCTCCATAAGCATAAAAACGACTCCCCCCACAGCCAGATGAGATACGATGCTCACGTTGAAAATTGTCTTTAATTTCTCAAGGTCTCCACTACCTTCTGTGTAAGACATAAACCGCTGGGTGGCTGCGGCCATCGAGTTGTTCAGAAACGTAAGCATCATTACCGCACCACCCACCAAGTTGAAAATACCGAAGTCATTTACACCCAATGCATTCAGTACGAGTCTGGTCGTATACAGCGAAAGCCCGACAGTGATTGCCATACGGGCATATAGTATCCCCGTATTTTTCGCTACACGATTTGCTGCTTGCATCTATCTAAGTTTACTTTTACTTATGGCTCCGCCCTTTCAGTCCCCTCTGAGACCCACCACTTACTACCTAAAGTATTCATGTGGTTGTTGTATCGGCAGTTTACCTAAACCGAGACTTGGTTTTTTGACAAGTCAATCTTAACAACCATTTGCAGTGAATTAATATACAGTGATAGATTTTTTCCCTGCTGGTTAATTACACTGCCTTCTGTATGTTTAAAAGCACCAGACGTTATAGTTACCTGACTTGCTGGTGAGAAAGTTTCCAGTTGAATCAGGTCATGATCCACCTCGTTGAGCATGTGTTTAATAGTCACTATCTCCATGTCTCGAACAATGGCTGGTTTGTTTAACCAGTACAGATACCGAACAATCCCGGGTGTGTCAAATACCTGCGCACGCTGATGGTCTTCCAGATTTACGAAGCAATAAGAGCGAAAAAGCGGTTCTTCTACAATTTTGACTCGGTCGGACCATTTTCGCTTTGTTTTAATTAGCGGGCAGAAAACATCAATATTTCGCAGGCGTAATTTTTCGGCTACGACTTTTTCATTTCTCGACTTCGTGTATAAAACGTACCAGGGCATAACTTAAAGAGCGTTGAGTTTTTAGTAACAGTTAGTGGGCGTTCACATCACCTTTCACCATTGCTTTCACTGTCCACCAGCAAATTTTGATATCCAGCCAAAACGATTTTTTCCGGTTGTAAAAGCGATCCAACTTAACGCGGTGCGCCATCTTGATGAGTTTGTCTGTTTCGCCCCGGCAGCCGCGCACTTGCGCCAGTCCCGTAATGCCTGGCTTCGTCCGGTACCGGCTTCCATAGCGGGGCAGCACTTTCCAGTAAAGGGCGTCGTGCTGTACGGCATGGGGCCGGGGACCGATCACGCTCATATGCCCCAGCAGCACGTTCAGGAACTGCGGCATCTCATCCAGGTTTGTCCGGCGCAGAAACCCACCAAGTCGGGTCACGCGGTTGTCGCGCCGTTGCGCCTGCCTGAACCGGGCGTGGGGGTCGTGGGTCATGGTCCGGAACTTCAGGCAGTTGAACCAGTTCGCCTGAAAGCCCGTACGTTTCTGTATAAAGAATATTGGCCCGAGTGAGTCCAGTTTGATTAGAATCCCCACCAGCGGAATCATCCAGGAGAGAATGAACAGGATCACAAGTACCGAAAAGCAAAGGTCGAATCCCCGTTTCCCCAGGTGCTGGTAGGTGACTCTGCGCCGGGTTCCCGGCTCCGAGTACACATACAGGGGCTTGTAGTGTGTGTCGAGACTAAGCATACAATTAAGTTTATGGTACAGATTATCAAGAGGAGGAGTATTTAATCGGGTTCGGTGCGACAGCGCACCACTTAGTTGTTGCCTTTGGTCAGCCAGTTTTTCTTGCCCGAGCCGCCATAGTAATCGCCGTAGCTATAGTTGTAGTAGTACGATTCGCCTTCGCCCACGCCGTTCAGGATGATGCTCAGCCGCTGGAAACGCTGCTCCTTGAACATCACGTCCACCATCTTGATGGAGTTCTTGGGCGTGTGGTCGTGGCGCACCAGGAACAGGGTCGCGTCGGCATGGGGCGCAATCAGCTGCGAGTCGGTCACCAGCCCCACGGGTGGGGAGTCGACCAGGACGTAATCGAAGCGTTCTTTCAGTTCGGCAAACAGCTTGCCCAGCCGGGGCGAACTCAGCAGCTCGGCCGGGTTGGGCGGCAGCGGCCCCGCCGTTATGATGAAGTAGTTCTCGTAGCCGGGAATGGGCTGCAGGAGCTCATCGAGGGTAGCCTCACCAATGAGGTAGTTGCTCAGCCCCCTGTTGTTTTCCATGTGCAGGCTCTGGTGGAGTTTGGGCTTCCGCATGTCCATTTCCAGGATCACCGTCCGGTTGTCGACCATCGCCAGGCTGGCCCCCAGGTTCAGGGAGATGAACGACTTGCCTTCGCCACTGATGCTGGAGGTAAACAAAACCACCTGCGGGGTGTCGGGGTCGCTCCTGAGAAAATGAAGGTTGGTGCGCAGGGTACGGATCTGCTCGCCAATGACAGACTGCATGCGGGGTTTGAACACCAGGTTGTCGGCGGTGAGCTGGCGGCTGCGGACCACCTCGCCCAGAATAGGTACCTGGGTCACGTCTTCCACGTCGGCCCGGTGCAACACCCGGTTGTTGAGCGCATCCTTAGCCGTCAGAAACCCGATCGGTATCAACAGGCCCAGCAGCGTGAAAATACCAAATACCATCATTTTGACGGGCTTCACCGGCTTGCTCCCGGCGCGGGCAGCATCGACGGTGCGGCTGTCGGGGATGGCTGAGGCTGCCGACAGGGCCGTTTCTTCGCGCTTTTGCAGCAGGTAGGTATAGAGGCCGTTTTTGATGGCCTGCTGGCGGGTGATGTTGAGCAGCGCCCGTTCCTTACCCGGCACCGTCCGGATCATGCCTTCCATACGCTGGTTGTTCGTTACCAGTTGCGCCCGGTTGCTGGTCAGCTGCTGCCGGATGGTCTGGACGTTCTCGTTGATATTGGCTTTCAGGGTTTTAAGCTGGCTGTCGAGCGACTGAACCAGTGGGTTGTTCGGCGAGATGGTCCGCGACACTTCTTCCCGTTTCAGTTCCAGCTCCGACACTTTGGCGAGCAGGCCCGTCAGGACCGGGTCACTAAGTCCCAGGGTAGCGGGGGCCAGTCCCTGCTCGCCCCCCTGGTGCTGCAGGTAGCGCTCCACGTCACCCAGCGCCCCAAGCCGGATGTTGACTTCATTGAGCTGGCTGTCGTTATCCTTCACGGTGGTCAGGAAGGTTTGGGCCTGCACGCTCAGGTCGGTAATACCCTGCGTCGATTTATACCGCTCTACCTCTTTCTCCACCGTAGCCAGTTCGCCCGAGATCAGGCCGAGCCGGTTTTCGATAAAGCTGAGCGTGTTGCCCGCTTCCCTGTTCTTGTCGATAACGGCTTCCTTGTTGTATTCGTTGATGATCTGGTTCAGGATGGCAACGCCTTTGTCGGGCACGGCCTCATCCAGGCTCATCATAAGTACGGTTGCCTGTTTGGTCATGGGTTCAACCGTCAGGTTATTCAGGTAGCCTTCTGCCGTTTCGATATGATCGCCCATCGTCACCAGCATCGGTTCCAGTTTGGCGCTCAAAGGTTTACGGGTCAGGATGCGGAGCTGGCCGTAGGGCGTCTGTATGGACTGGTTTACGGGGTAGGCCTCCCCGTTCAATGTCACCGTCCGGGCATCGACAAAGGCGATTTCCAGGGCATCGTCGGGCATCAGCTCGGCGGGTTTCTCGACCAGCAGGCGAATGGGCGACTTGCCGTATATCTCTTTCTTAACCGTGCTGGTGGGGATATAGTACCGCACGTTGAGGCCCAGGTTGGTGACGACCCGGTCCATGATGGTAAAGGATTTCAGGATTTCGATTTCGTTTTCCACCACTTTGCTGGGCGTAAACAGATCGAGTTCTTTCATCATGCTTTCGCCCCCCATGCCTTTCTTCTCGTCTTTGATGAGCAGGCTGGCTTTCACCCGGTAACCGGGCGGCTGGTAGAGCAGGTACACATAGGCGGCACCCAGGGCCAGCAGCAGCGACAGCACGAACCAGGGCCAGTTACGAACATAGCGCATGAGCATGGCCCGCAGGTTCAGCTCGGGCTCTACTTCGTATGCTTGATAGGGGGTGTATGGATTCGTGACCATGTTCGTACAGATTAAAGGCGGGTGACAATGATGGAGATGACGGATAAAGCACTTAGCAAAATGGGCAACAGCTGGTAGGTACGGTCGGCATTGGCCACGCGGGCCTTGCCGGGTTCGACATACACGATATCGTTCGGATGGAGGTAAAAGTAGGGCGATTTGAATATGTCCCGCTGGGTCAGGTCGACATGATGAAACATCCGCTGGCCATTCTCTTCGCGGATGATGAGCACGTTGTCGCGCCGACCGTAGATGGTGATGTCGCCGGCCAGCCCCAGGGCTGCGGGCAGGGAGATATGTTCGTTGGGAATCGAGAAAAGCGCCGGGCGGGCCACTTCGCCCGATATGGAGATCTGGAAGTTCAGGTTCCTGACGTTCACCGTTGGCTCCTTCAGGAAGTCGAGCAGTTTCTGCCGGATCTGCACGGCGGCCTGGCTATTCGTCAGCCCTACCACTGCCTGCCGCCCCACCAGCGGCAGTTCGATCTGCCCTTCTTCACTGACCACATAGCCCGGTGTATAGGGAATGGGCGTGGTGGGATTGTTCTGCATACCGGCCGTACCCGTCATGGCGGTCATGGCGGCATAGGGGTTAAAAAAGGTCGTTGCTTCGGGGCTGAGGCTGCTCACCTGCACCGACAGCACATCCCCTACCCGGATGGCGGGGATATAGCGGGCGGGCAGCGCAATGGTGTCCCGGCCACCTTCGCTCTTCTGGTACAGCACCAGCTCTTTGCTGTTGATGCAGCCAGACATCCACACACACAACCCCAAAAACCAATACCCGGCACACCTGTTGCGAACAATCATAAAAAACACGTTCATTACTTATCGATACTGATTCTGTAAATAGCTGTGATGATACTGCCGAAGCAGGGCATCCAGCTGATAACCCAGGCGGTAGCGGGTCCCGATGTTGTAGCCCCGGCTGTAGGCATACTCCCACCGGAACTCCTCACTGCTCCGCACCCGGACGTGTGGGGTCTGGACGATACGGCCCGGCGGGATGGGGATGGCAAAGCTGAACCCGCCCGTTCCACCGTTCCCCGTTTTCGTGGCGTAAAAACCAACTTCCACGTTCCCCAACTGACGGATCAGGTCGAAGCGTACCCCCTGGTCGTTAAACAAAAACTGCCCCCCCGATGCCTTGAGCGTTACGTCCTGGCGGGGAAAGCGGTAGGCCACATCGGCCAGCACCATCACCGTCTTCATGGCGCGGTGGTAAAAGCCGTTTTCGGGGTAGTAATAGAACCCCGTCAGACTCGCTTCCAGGCCGTAGGACCAGTTTCCGTTTAGATCGGCATGCCGGTACTGCCCGTTGATCCCGTACTGATCGTTATAAAACAGACCCGCCGACAGACTCAGAAAATCGGACCCGCCGAGGGCCAGAAACTGGTTCAGGAATGTGGGGGCCAGCCGCACGTTCAGCGCCTGGTTGTCGAGGTGGTTGATCAGCGGCACCAGCACCCCCCAGTTCAGCACCAGCCCCCGGCTCACATAGAGCTGACTCTGCACCAGCAGATTCGTTTTACTCTCCACCGTCCGTTCGCGGTAGCCGAACTGCGCAATGAACTCCGGCTGCAGGCGAATATCGAACTTGTAGGCCCGCCCGCTGAACGGATGCGCGTTGGCCCAGGCCCGGCGCTCCTGACGGGAGAGCCGGGTTGTCGTCAGCGTATTATCCAGCCGATAGCTGGCAATGGGTATGCCCTGCACGAGCGGCACGAACTCGTTGATACCCTGTTTCTCCAGCAGCGCAGCCAGCTTCAGCAGGCCCGTCATTGGATTCCGGTACAGCCGCTGCTCGTAGGATACGCGATGCTGCGCACTGTCGACCGACAGGTTCTCGAAGGGTTGCAAGCCGTTTCGGGGCTGGGCATCGCTTTCGTGCGGCATTGCCAGCAGGCCATATAGCCCAAGCAACGCCCACCATCCGTATTGTATCGCTCTCCTCATCCGCTCTCCTCCCCGCTTCATGACTTCGTTCCGGTTCGTTTAGGGGTTCGAAGCAGCGGTACGGCATACGACGTACCGACTGTCAGCTGATCGCCGTTGAGCAGCCCCGCCTGAATGGTCCAGCGCTTGAACAACCGGGCATATGCCCCCACGTTCAGGTGCTGGGAATCCCACTCGACCATGAGCCCGCCCGTTTGCACTACCGTCAGCTTGACCCCGCCAAACGGGCCCGAGAGGTAGTGGTACGGCAATTTCCGTTTATCCCGCAGCGAATAGCCCGAAAAGATGTCTTCGTTCCTGTCGTTCTTCACGCTGGCCCGGTAAATCGAATAGGGGCTGCCCATACCCGCCGTAATGACCGCCGTTACCGACTTCGACAGGACGACATGCCGGGTAGCTACGAGTGCGTTGGTAATGAGCGAATTGTCGATCCCGAAAGGGGCCGACAGAATCACTGCCACCGAGGGCCGTATCTTGCCTTCGGTCAGCACCACGTATTTCAGATCGACCTGCCGGTCGCCAATGCCCCTGCCCGAAAATCCAATAGGGCCGTTCGGCATCAGCAGATTCAGGTTCACTTCCAGCCGGGGCAGCAGCACCAGGTTGACAAAACAAATGCTTTCCGAATTCTTTTTATTGAACCGGAAAGCATAGTCCGGTGGGTTATAGGTGTAGCCAATTGAAAATGTGCCGTCTTCCGTAAGCTCGGCCGACGGTATATACAGCAGTCCCGCTTTACCCGATACGTTTACCTGTCCATACAGCCGCGCCGGAAGTCCGATGCCCAGCAGCATCATCCCCAGTAACGACCGCATAATAAACGGGCGTATCAGGCTCAAATTTACGAACGGTATAGTATATACGTCTCCCATGCTAAGGCAAAATCTGCTTAGTGCGGTTAGTTTACGAAATGAAAGCGGGGCCGTATACTGTCTGACTAAAGCTGGCCGTGGTTCCCCAACAGCGGCCAGCCGATAGAGCCTAGTTCAGTTTAAATTTCAGTGACAGGCCAGCTTCAAGACCGCTCAGGCTCACCTTTTCAGTGGTGCTGCTTGTCTCCGTCCGTACGACCTGGTTATAGCTGCCCAGGTGGTACCGGACATCGAGCGCCAGGAACAGTTTCTTCACCAGTTTTTTCTCGGCACCCACGAACACCTGCAGGCCCGTATTGCTACCCGCCTGGGTTTCGCTCAGGGAACCACTAGCGCCGGTAACCTGCCGGGAGAAGTCATTGCTGATAAAATAGCGCGCAACGCTCAGCCCGATGTAGGGTGTCAGGAATGGTGTTTTGGGTTCATCGGTCGCCGTGGCGGTTGTACTCGATGGAGCCGACGGAGCGAACGTATATTTCAGATCCAGCGAAACAGGGATGATTGACAGGTCCAGCGTTTCGGAGCGGGTTATGCCGCCAGTGGTCACATCGCCCGCCACCGAGCTTTTCCAGTAGCCAACCCGTCCGCCTACCGAGAGCCCTTTGGTAAGGCCTACTTCAATGGCTGCGGAGGGCATGACAGCGCCGGAGAACGTAGCACCTTTACCGGCGTTGTAGTCGAGCAGCCCGGACCGTTCGTTCCAGTAGTCGAGCGATGGTTTCCAGTAGCTGGCTCCCACGCTGATGCTCTTGAGGTTAACCTGGGCCAGCGTTTCGGCAGGACCGGCAAGCAGACTGCCAGCGAGGGCAGCCAGGGATATAAAGAGGGTATTCAGTTTCATAGTACTAGTTCCGATGGGTTTAAACCAAACAATGTCATCTACAGATCAGATCAGCCGCCATTCCCCTGATTGTGGCAACTGGCAACTGCTTTGGCCAGACCGGCATTCAGCGTTCCCAGAGCGGCATTGTAGTTCCCGTTGATCTTGCTCAGGTCACCATCGCGGGCAGCCTGGGCTTTCGCCAGTTTGGCTGCTCCGACCGCATCACAGGCGCTTACTTCAGCGGCTTCCAGTTTCGTAAACAGGGTGTTGGCGTCAGACAGAGCGGCCAGGTAGAGCAGGCGAAGAGCCGTATAGAACGTTTCGCCCAGCAAGGCTTTGTTGGCATCCAGGTTGGCCATCCCGCTCGTGAACGCCTGTTGGGTAACCGAACGCAGGGGCGCATACTTCGCTGGTACACCCGCTTTGCAGGGAGCACTTTCGGCGGTAATACTTGTTTGAAGGGCGGTGAAGGCGGCATTGATCACGGCTGTCTGACTGGCCTGATCGGCTTTCAGCGTCGTCAGTGCCGTGTTGTAGGCCGTGTTGGCAGCGGCTTTGCAGGCGTCGTCGTCGAGGGTAGCATTGGCAGCGGCCAGTGCTCCTACGATCGTTACGGCCGCTACAGCACCCAGACGTCCGCCAATGGCTTTGCCGTCTACGGTAGGCAGGGTAAAGGTAGGCAGATAGGCTTTTAGGGCCGGGTTACTGCTCAGCGTTGCCAGCTGTGCTTTCAGATCGGCCGGCAAAGCGCCCGTGGTAACCATCGTGTTGATGACTTCGGGGGTGAAGCTGGCCGAGAGTTGGGCAGCAGCCTGGGCTGAAATGGCTTTGTTCACATCGGTGGCCGCCTGCGTTACTACGGCCGGTACGGTCGTGCTGCTGGCGTTCAGACCTGCCAGACCCGCGCTAACGGCAGCGGCAGCCGTAGACGACGTGACGGTAGCTGCGGTTACGGAAACAGCCGCCGGAGCCGTTGGTGTCACCGTAGGAAGTTTCGTTGCCGTGATGCCGGGAAACACGTACGTGAACGGCGTCAGCGAATCGACATCCTTCGACTTACAGTTGTACAGTGCTGTTGCCAGGCACAACCCATAAGCAAGCAACCGAATGGTGGGATTTGCAGTTTTCATGAAGGCTTTATTGAGGTGGAAGATGTATTTGGTGAATTGGCAATGGCATTAAAATCGGGCACAACAAGTCAGGGACACGCACATACTTGTACGGGCGCACTCGAACCAATTGGTTATATAGAGTTGTGGACTTTACATACCTCACCTGTCACCCTATCGGGCGATTGGCAGAATGATAATAAATCCAGTATGCAGGCAGTGTTGCAGTCTGATCTAAGTCCGTTGATCCATGGAAATCCATCGATCGACAGAACAGCTGATCTACGGTTTACCTGAACGATCGATTATAGATAGGCCCGGGGAAAAAGCGAACTTTTCCTTACGACTTTACTGCCGAATCAAACGGGTAATTGTAGACGAGAACAGCGGCTAACAGGCCAGCTTTTATTTATGCACTGAGTGCAAAAGAAAAAGCCGGAGTTCGTTTATAAAACGTGAGTGAGTGTACCACGATCGGCACGAGTGCTGTAGAGTTCATAAGCTAAGATGGTGTATAAACGGATAGACATATTTGCCTTTGCTGTACAAATATACACTTAATATACTTAGCACCTTCCCCACTGGTTTCTTCTAAGCACACCTACCTAGTATGTCACTAGTACTCTTCCAACTTAATAATTAGAATTGACTGATTTATTTATTGGGTTAACTTTCTCATACCAGCTTTTAAGTTTATCTCCAGCGCTGGCCACTGTAAAACTCCAA
>NZ_VFIA01000072.1 GCF_014282275.1 Spirosoma utsteinense | reverse complement strand
TGCCATTGAGAGTCCGTTAGTGCTTGAAACGATTCGTTCATGATCTTGGAGCTTGGTAACTACAAGATAAGACGGACTCTCATTTTTAGACTATCCAAAACATACTCTTAAGGCGTTTAAATAATCACCACTGGCCGGATCTGTCAGGTTGGGGCCAAGATTATTCGGTGGATCGTTCAGCGATTCGTTGACCACTTCGATGTATTCTAGTCTGGCCCGTGCGTCCGAACTGCCATCGTAGTGGTTGGCGACCGCCTGGAACCAGGCTTTTACCTTTTCCACCTTCTGCGCATCGCTCAGCGGTTTCAGCCAGGTCGGCTGCTGGGCTCCCCACACCAGCACGTGAAACCGGAAGGGAAAGCCATTCGCCTTGGCAAACGCCCGCGCCTGGTCCACTTCGGTGAAGTTATAAACGCCCTGAGTCCCTTCGATACTTCCCCATTTACCCGCGTTTTCGGGCGTTACCTGGTTGAAATACTTCTCGAAGTTGGCAATTTGAGGGGTACTGTAGGCAGAGCCCAGAAATTTGTTTTTCCCCGTAGCAATGGGCGTCTGACCGGCGGGCACCTGATACTTGACCGCGCAGTCGTCGGCTCCAACTACCGTCACGTTATCGACAAAGAAGGTACCAACGCTTTTACCCATATCCAGCACAATCCGGGTGCTGGCATCGTTGGCCGTGAACGTCCAGGTCATAGGTGTCCAGGCCGTTGTTGTCGTGTAATCAGGTCCGTACAATGCACCAGCTGTTGCATTGGTCGAAAACCGGATCGTTTCTCCACCCGCATTGGACCGCACATACATCGTAACTGTGTAATTTTTGCCAACCGTCAGGCTCATTGGATTACTTACCAGTTGCACATCATACGGATTACCCGCAACCGTATTGGTCACCTTCACCGCCCGGCTTCCCTCGTTCACTTCGGCCGCTACGGTGGTTTCGGTCAGGTTGGCCGCACCATTGAATTTTGACCAGTTCGTGAAGTCATTACCCGGACCACCCACCTCAAAACTACCGTTGTTGACCAGGTTGATAATGGCCGGACTGATGTCGGCATCGTCGAGGTAATAGATATTCGTGTTTTTACCCAGGTCGAGCACCAGCCTGGTCTGGGTTTCATTGGCCGTGAAGGTCCAGCTCAGTTTGGTCCAGGTGGTTGGAACGGGCGTATCAGGCCCGTAGAGTGAGTTGGGCTGGGTCGAAAAGCGAATCGTGCTGCCAGCGGTGGTAGCTTTGGCCCAGATCGAGAAGGTATACTGCGTTCCAACAACCGTCGTGGCTGCGTCGTTGATCAGCTGCACGGAATAAGCTTGTCCGGCATTAGGCTGGCTACCGGTCACTTCGGCCCGTAGCGCCCTGCCGCCCGAGTGGGTGTCGGTCGTGGTAGCCGTCAGAAACGAAGCACCATTTTGCTTGGTCCAGTTGGTAAAGTTGTTGCCAAATCCGGTTTCAAACCCACCGTTTCCAATCAGCAGCGCGTCGGTCGAGGTCAGGCTCATGTCGTCCACAAAATAGGTGGCGGCACTGGTACCCAAATCGATGGCTACCCGCGTAGTGGGTTCTACGGGAATAAAATCGAGCGTTAGTAACTGCCAGTCGGTACCAATACTGGTCATGGTCGAATAGGCATAAGCCCCATAATTCGCCAGGGGCGAGATGGTCGATAGTCTAACCATGCCCCCCGCCGTAACGGCTTTGATGTAAACGCGGAACCGAAAGTTCTTGCCTACCGGCGTATTTAAATAAGCACTGCCCAGCTGAACTTCGTAGGCATTGCGCGGAGTGGCTGATACTACTTTCAAGGCTCTGGCCCCCACTTTTACTTCAGCGGGGTTGGTCGTTTCTGAAAACGAACCCGCCCCGTTCAGTTCCGACCAATCGGTGAAGACACTACCGGCACCCTCTTCAAAACTGGGGTTGGGTAAATAGTTTGTCAGGTTGGCGGCCGGTGGGGTAACGACAACCGTACCCAGCATTTCCATGTCGTCCAGGTAATAAACGACATTGCTCTGTCCCAAATCCAGGGCGATGCGGGTTTGGGCCTGATTGGCCGTAAAGGTCCACGACAACTGTGTCCATACGTTGGCCGGAACATTCGTATCGGGACCATAGAGGGCACTAGGCTGGGTCGAGAACCGGATCGAGCCACCAGCAGTGGCGGCTTTGACCCAAATTTTGAATGTGTAGGCAGTGCCGATGGTCGTTGGGATCAGGTCGCTCAGCATCTGCACCTGGTACTGCTGACCGGCAAAGCCCGGCCCCGCCGACTTCAGGGCGCGTGTTCCGCCGTGTACTTCGGCAGGCGTAGTGGTAGCCGTTAGATAGGCGGCACCATTGGCTTTGGTCCAGTTGGTGAAAACGTCACCGGTACCTGACTCGAAGCCCGGATTCGGCACAATGTTTTGCTGGCCGAACAGCGGTGATATGACTCCTATCAGAAGGAGAAATAGCATTGATAAGCAGTAATTTTTCTTCATAACCGAAGAGCTGGCGGCCCGAATGTGCCGACATAATTTGCAGCTTACCATTAAAAGAATGGATTATTTTTTTTATACTTGTAATAATGACACTTATTATTGCAAAAGCAACACGAGCACCAAGGCTTGGCTATACTACACTAATATGCTGATGATTTAGCCAGCACTAATGGACGGAGAAGCTGTTTCGTTTGATGCGGGTATCCGATTCGGCGATCATCCACTTTTGACAAGTATCCGTACCTGATTGGCCCGGCTACAGTTGACGGTAGGGCTTCTCAAGCGCGTTGGCTCACACGGGTTTTGCCGCCCGCAACAGCCCGGACGCTGGTGCCAGAGCGGTAGTCGAAAGGAGCAACACCCGCCTGACAGTTCCTCAGATAAACGAACTCTTTTTATACGCCGTCGGTGTCTGGCCGGTGTGCTTTTTGAAGTACTTCACAAAATTAGACGGGTCACTGAACCGAAGCGCTTCGGCAATTTCGGTAACGGTCTGATCCGTATGGAGCAGAAAGCGTTTAGCTTCCAAAATTACCTGATGGTCAATCAGTTCGCTAGCCGATAGGCCATTAACGCGACGGCAAAGCGCATTCAAGCGTTGGGGGGATATGCCGAGCCAATGGGCGTAGTGATGAACCCGGTTGCCCACGGATTCCTGGGTACGTAGCCGATTTATGAACTGACGATATTGGGCACCCGCGCCAACTTTCGCCGTAGTTTCGGCGGGTGCCGCCTGAAGCAGGCGGGCAAAAAGTACCTGCGTCAGGCCCCGCAAAATGGATGGTGAATACGCCTGTGGATGTTGGTATTCCGTCTCCAGCTGATGCAGTATATCGACCACCGGCTGGCAATCAGTCAGTTCGATCTCGGTCCGCTGCTCTACCTGTTGCAGTAGCGAATACAGCTCAGCACCAGCGACAGATCCGATAAAATCTTCCCGAAATAACAGCACATAGCCTTTGGGAATAGTCGTTAGCTGCCAGCAATGCACCTGCCCCGGAGAGAGAAAAAAAGCAACCGGAGCCGCTACCGGCAACCGCTGTGTGTCAATCCAGTGAAAACCGGCACCCTCCAGTAAAATGATCAGTTCAAAATAACCATCGTGCTTGTGTGGTTTGGTGCGCTTGATCAACTCTTTGAAGCGGGACAGTTTGAATAGCTGCCCGGCTTCCAGCTTATTCTTTGCCGGAATAGCAACTGACGATGATGGGTGCATGTAAAAACAAGAATATAGCTGTGATTTTCGATCGAAGTTGCCCGGTTTCAAATATACCAAAAAAGAGATTTTTTCACCATAAGTCTCCCGGGTAGGCTCTCTACTTTTGTTCTAGTGCGTTCCTAACCTTTTCTCCCGCTCAGTTGTGTCGGTTAACCGTCTTTTATGGCCTGTTCCTGTACTGGCCGGATGGCTGTTGGTGCTCATCCAAACGGCCTTCGCTCAGCCCCCGTCTCAACTGCGAACCCTGCTTCAGCAGGCCCCCGACCGCTACCCCGCCCTGAAAGCCCGCGCCTACGAAGCCGATGCACTACGCCAGCAATCGGCCGTTCTGCGCACGGCCCGGTTGCCCACGCTGGATGCTACGGCTCAGGCCAACGTGGCCACCTACAACAACCTGACGGGCATGTTCTACCCGACGAGCCTATTGCCCATCAGTGGGCCACCCTCCACGGGAAACCAGTTTAGTCCCGTCACCGGCACGGCGGCAGGTTTGCTGATGAACTGGTCGCCCATGACGTTCGGAGCCGTAGACAGTCGCATAGCGGTGGCCCAGGCCGAGTTGGCCGTTAAACTGGCCCAGACCGCCGACGAGAAACTGCGGATACAGGTTGCCACCGCGCAGGCTTATCTCGATGCGCTGCTGGGTGACGAACTGAACCGCTTAGCCGGCCAGAACAGCAGCCGCACCGACTCGCTGTTGCGGCAGGTTCAGGCATTGGTCGTGCAGGGCCTTCGCCCCGAAGTAGATACCGCTTTGGTAGTGACTGAATTCAGCCGCGCCGAAATTGAGCAGATAAACACCCGTAACCGCGCCAGCGAGGCCCGGCTCAAACTGGCCGAATGGCTGGCCCGGCCCGATACTGTTCTTACCCTGACCGACACGACCCTGCTGACCAGACTACCCGGTGGGAGGGGGGATACGAATACGGTTGCCCATCCGACCGAGCAGGTTTTTCAGCGACAGATTGACGTGGAAACGGCCCGCGTTGGCCAGATTCGACGGCAGTTTGCGCCCCGGCTCACCTTCTGGGGCACTACCTACGCCCGGGGCTCCGGCGTTGATTATCAGGGCCAGGTGAATGCCCTGGATGGGCTGGTGTTCAGTCGCTTCAACTATGGCCTGGGAGCCCATTTGCTAGTGCCGCTACTGCATGGTACCGAGCGGTCGGCACTACTGACCCAGCAGGATTTTCGGGTGAAAGCGGCCAACGAACAACTGGCGCAGACCCGCCTGACGCTCGACACGCAACGCCGGTCGGCCCGTTTGCTGCGCCAGCAGGCCGAAGAAATTGCCCGGCAGATGCCCCGGCAGGTAGGGGCGGCCCGGCAGGCATTGGTTGGTTTGCAAAGCCGCTACGCATCGGGCTTAGTTAGCCTGACCGACGTGTTGCAGGCGCAATACACCCTGCTGCGGGCCGAAAGCGACCAGAAAGCGACGATACTGGCCGTCTGGCGGGGTCGGCTGCTGGAAGCCTACGCCGAGGGGAATATCAATTTATTTCTGCAAGTGCTTAACTGACCATGCTCCAACTTATTCAACAAGCCCTCCGCCGGCCCATCACTATTCTGGTGGTGCTGATCGGCCTGGTGGCGGCTTCATTCCTGACGATTCGGAAGATGCCGATCGACATTTTTCCGAACCTCAGCCTGCCTACCATTTACGTAGCCCAGCCCTACGGCGGTCTGTCGCCCCAACAGGTTGAAGCACTTATCACCTCTTATTACGAGTACCACTTTCTGTATGTCACGGGCGTCAAATACGTCGACAGTAAATCCGTGCAGGGCGTTTCGCTCGTGAAGATAGAGTTTCAGGAAGGCACCAACATGGCGCAGGCCATGGGCGAGGTTGTAGGATATGTGAACCGCTCACGGGCGTTTATGCCGCCGGGTACGGTACCGCCCTTCATTGCCCGTTTCGACGCGGGCAGTGTTCCAGTTGGCCAGTTGGTGTTCCGCTCGGAAGGCCGGTCGCTGGGCGAAATTCAGGACCTGGCCCTGTTTAAAGTCAGGCCCATGTTCTCTACCCTGCCGGGTGTGTCGGCCCCGCCCCCGTTTGGCGGCAATCAGAAGACGGTGCTCATCCGGGCCGATCCGGAGCGGCTGCAAAGCTATCACATCTCGCCCGACGAGTTGATTGCGGCTATTGCGAAGGGTAATTCCATCAGCCCGGCGGGAAACCTGCGGGTAGGCAACCAAACGCTTACCACACCTATGAACACGATGGTGGACAATATTCGCGAGCTGGAAACGATACCGGTACAAACCGGCTCCGGCGAATCCACGCCGGGGCCGACTGTATATGTCCGGGATCTGGCGCAGGTGGAACTGGGATCGGACATTACAACCGGCTATGCGCTCATCGACGGCAAACGGTCGGTCTATCTGAACGTATCCAAGCGGTCCGATGCCTCCACCTGGCAAGTGGTGCAGGCCGTAAAAAAGGCCCTGCCCGATATGCAGGCGGCTATTCCCGACGACATTAAGGTGTCTTACGAGTTCGACCAGTCGGGGTACGTCATTAACTCGCTTACCAATCTGCTCATCGAAGGCGGTTTGGGCGCGATTCTGACCGGGTTGATGGTGCTGCTGTTTCTGAGCGATCGCCGGAGCGCAGCCATTGTCGTGCTGACTATTCCATTGGCGCTGCTGTCGGGTGTGATTGGGCTGTACCTGACGGGGCAGACGCTGAACATCATGACCCTGGGCGGGCTGGCCCTGGCGGTGGG
The DNA here is from genome assembly GCF_014282275.1 of Spirosoma utsteinense. GTDB lineage: Bacteria > Bacteroidota > Bacteroidia > Cytophagales > Spirosomataceae > Spirosoma > Spirosoma utsteinense. Next base: position 6,982 of record NZ_VFIA01000072.1, on the reverse strand, counting down.
TATTCTGGTCGATGAAGCCACCGTAACGATTGAAAATATTCACCGGCACCTGGAAGAAGGTGAGCCTAAAGCCCAGGCAATCTGGCTGGCGTGCCGGGAAATTGCCGGCCCCAAACTGCTTATCCTGCTCAGCATCCTGACCGTTTTTGTCCCCGCCTTATTTATGACGGGTGTTACGCAGGCTTTATTCCTGCCTCTCTCGCTGGCCGTGGGTTTTTCCATGATTGCTTCTTTCCTGCTCTCCCAAACGCTGGTGCCTATTCTGGCCAATTACTGGTTGAAAGACCATAATCAACCGGTTTTGCCAGACAGAAACACGACAGATTATCGGTCGCCTACTAAAGCCACGCGGGGCGAATCCACGCCGGGCGAATCCACGCCGGGCGAATCCACGCCGGGCGAATCCACGCCGGGCGAATCCACGCCGGGCGAATCCACGCCGGGCGAATCCACGCCGGGCGAATCCACGCCGGGCCGCTTTGCCCGTTTTCAGGTACGGTTCGAGCGGGTATTGACCGGTTTGCTGGCCCGTCGAAGCTGGGTGGTGCCACTTTATGTTGGGTCCACGTTCCTGCTAACCGGGCTTATTTACTGGGGCTTAGGGACCGACATTTTTCCAAAAACGACGACCAATCAGTTTCAGGTACGATTGCGGCTCCCCACCGGCACCCGCGTTGAGTGCACCGAAGCCGCTACCCAGCAGGTGCTGACCGCCATCCGCCAACTGGCCGGGCCACAAGGCGTGGCTATCTCATCGGCCTTTGTGGGTACGCAGCCATCGAGCTACCCCATCAACACCATTTATCTGTGGACCAGCGGCCCCCACGAAGCGGTACTTAAAGTGAACCTGACGGAAGAGGCCACCGTTGCGCCCGCCCAATTTGCCGACCGGCTGCGGGCCGAGATGAAACAGCGCGTACCTGACTTGCGACTATCATTCGAGGCTGGCAATCTGGTCGATCAGGTCATTAACCTGGGGGCAACCAACCCCATCGAGATTGCCGTAGTGGGTAAGAACTTGACCGATGGGCGGAAAATGGCTACCCGGCTTCAGCAGCGGCTGGCTGGTCTGACATACCTGCGCGACGTGCAGATCGCTACCCCACTCGATTACCCCAGCCTGCAACTGACCATTGACCGGGTGCGGGCGGGGCAGCTCGGCATGACGGCCAGTGAAATAGGGCAGTCACTGGTGACGACCACGTCTTCGAGCCGCTTCGTTCAGCCTAATTACTGGATCGATCAGGCCGCCGGTAATGCCTATCAGGTGCAGGTCGATATTCCGCCTTACCAGCTCACCGCGCCGGAGTCCATCGAGCAAATTCCGGTTCGGTCGGCGGGCGCGGGAGGCAATGCTCAGTCGGCGGGGGTAACCCTGCGCGAGGTAGCCGACTGGAAACGGACTACCACCGTTGGCGAATACGACCGGCTGAATCAGCAACGCTACGTGACAATCACGGCCAATGTAGGCGAGGGTGATCTGGGCCGGGCAGTGGCCGACATTAAACAGGAGATTACCGGGCTGGGCGAACTACCTAAAGGATTGAAGATCAGCCTGCGGGGCCAGGCAGAGTTGCTGGGGCAAACGCTGGGTGAATTGCAGGCCGGGCTGCTACTGGCCATTGGGGTTATTTTCCTGCTGCTGGCCGCCAGTTTTCAGTCATTCAGGCTGGCTGTCGTTGGCCTGTCAACCGTACCAGCGGTGCTGGCCGGTTCGCTGGGGCTTCTCTGGATTACCGGACAGACACTTAACATCCAGTCGTTTATGGGCTGCATCATGGCCCTGGGTGTGGCCATTGCCAACGCCATTCTACTGCTGACCAACGCCCAGACTATCCGGCAGCAATCGCCTGAACGGGCGGCCCTGACGGGAGCGACCACCCGCTTACGACCCATCCTGATGACAAGCCTGGCCATGATTGCCGGGATGATTCCAATGGCCAGTGGCTTGGGCGAGGGTGGGGGGCAAACCGCTCCGTTGGGTATTGCCGTCATTGGCGGACTGTTCTTTTCAACTGTAAGTACCCTGCTGATGCTTCCGTTAGTGTACCGGTCCATGATCGGCGTTCGGCCATCGGCCAGCTCCTCGCTCGACCCAACCGACCCCGACAGCCTTCGCTACGTAACTCCCTCACAACCGCTTTCCTAACCGATTCTATGCGTTTCTCCCTCGCTTTCTATACGCTTGTCATTCTGCTCAGTGGTTGTCAGCCCAAGTCCAAGCCTGCCAGCCTGCCAGCTGCGGGGGCTACCCCTCAGCCCGACTCGGTCACTACATTGGTGCTGACTGCCGAAGCGGTTCGCAAGGACGTAACCCTTCCCGCCGAACTGCTGCCCTACGAGCGGGTGCAGCTGTACGCCAAAGTGCCGGGGTTCGTGCGCCGGATGTCGGTCGATATCGGGTCACGGGTGCAGAAAGGACAGCTCCTGGCCGTGGTGGATGCGCCGGAACTGGGTGCCCGCGTGGCCGAGGGGGGCGCTAACGTACAAACCGCGCTGGTTCGCTACCAGAACGGGCAGGATCTGTACCGGCGGCTGGCGGCAGCCCGTCAGGCAGCCGGGGCCGTGTCGGTGCGTGAGGTGGAATCTGCCCGCAACCAGATGCGGGCAGATTCCACCGGCTGGGTGGCGGCCCGGCAGGTGCTGCGCTCCCTGCGCGATCAGCAGGCGTATCTGACGCTCAGAGCACCGTTTACCGGTGTGGTCACCCGGCGCAGCGCCGACCCCGGTGCATTGGTGGGCATCAGCCAGCCTCTGTTAGAACTGGAAAACAACCGGCGGCTACGGCTACGCGTTGCCGTTCCCGAAGCGCTGACCGGAAGCCGGTTGCCTGCCAACCGGGTATCGTTCACCGTCAAGGCATTTCCGGGTCAGGCGTTTGCGGGGGCGCTTGACCGTAAATCAGAAACTATCGACCCCAAAACACGCACTGAACTCTGGGAATTCAGGGTCGACAATGCATCAGGTACGTTGAAAGCCGGGATGTTTGCCGATGCGAAGCTTGGCATGGCCCGGTCGCAGAACTCCTTTCTGGTGCCGCCCACCGCCGTGGTGACCTCGCTGGAGCGCAAGTTCGTAATTCGGGTAAAAGGAGGTAAAACCGAGTGGGTCGATGTGGCGACAGGCCTGGGAGTGGGCGACAGACAGGAGGTTTTCGGACCACTGGCCAACGGCGACACTCTGCTGAAAGCGGCCAACGAGGAACGTAAGCCTGATCAGACGGTGATTGCCGTGGTTAAATAAGCACATGAAAAGACGCGTTCTACAAATGATCGGCTGAGGGGACGTGTCTGTCGATAAGTGACGGGGAAGGGGCAAATTTCTTTTCTTGTTTCAGGGCAAAATTGACCATCAGAATCAGTACCGGCACTTCAATCAGGGGCCCGACTACGGCGGCAAAAGCGGCCCCGGAATCGATACCGAATACCGCGATGGCCACCGCAATACCCAACTCGAAGTTGTTGCCTGCTGCCGTGAAGGCAAGCGAAGTGGATTTGCCATAATCGGCTCCGGCACGTTTCGACAGGTAAAAGGCCGAAAAGAACATGATGGCAAAATAGATCGTCAGCGGGATAGCGATACGCAGGACATCGAACGGAATGGATACGATGAGCTGTCCCTTCAGGCTGAACATCACCACAATGGTGAACAGCAGGGCTATCAATGTAACAGGACTAATGGCCGGTAGAAATTTCTCTTCGTACCATTCCCGGCTGAACATCCGCGTGAGAACAACCCGTGAAAACAACCCCGCCAGAAACGGAATGCCCAGGTAGATAAAAACGCTCTGCGCGACCTGACCAATGGTGATATCCACCTGGTAGCCATGCAGCCCAAACAGGGGTGGCAACACCGTGATAAACACGTAGGCGTAGACCGAATAGAACAGCACTTGAAAGAGGCTGTTAAACGCCACCAGACCTGCAGCGTACACGCGGTCACCGCCCGCCAGATCGTTCCAGACGATCACCATGGCTATGCAGCGGGCAATGCCGATCATGATAAGGCCGGTCATGTAATCGGGTTTGTCGGACAGGAAAATGACCGCAAGCCCGAACATTAGCAGAGGGCCGATTATCCAGTTTTGGAGCAGGGACAAGCCGAGAATTTTGGTATTGGTAAATACCTTCGGTAGTTCGCTGTAACGCACTTTAGCCAGAGGTGGGTACATCATCAGCACCAGACCGATGGCGAGCGGTACGTTCGTGGTGCCCGAATTAAAGCCGTTGATGAAAATCTGCGACTGCGGGAAGAAATACCCGATGCCCACGCCGATCAGCATGGCCAGGAAGATCCAGAGGGTTAAATAACGGTCGAGAAAGGAAAGACGGGGAGTGCTCATGCGTGATCCTGAGTTAGTGCGCGTTTCATGACAATGGCCGTGGACGGGCAAAGCTCGCTGAATTGCTGTGTCTGCTGGATGGCCGCAGGTACTTCCTGACGGTTGACGGGTTGAAAGCCCTGCCGCTCGAAATAGCGGTCGGCTGAGGTGGTAATCAGATACACTTCTTCCAGATCGGCGGCTCGGGCAATTTCCAACATCCGGCCCACCAATTGGGCACCAATCTGCTTGCCCTGATAATGCTGATCGATGGCGACCGAACGCAGCAGACCTACCCTGCCAACGCGTTCCAGACCCGCCACACCGATCAGTGTAGTTTGCTCTTTGGCAATTATGAAATCAGAAAGATCGACGGGAAGGTCATTGGTCAGCAATTGGCCTTGCTGTAACAGAGAAATGATGGCCGCTTTGTCAGCCGGTTGTGCGGTTTGAATGTGCATGGCCATAGTTTATTGCAGGGCGAGTTGCCCCAGGCGGCTATTGATAAATTCCTGACTGTAAGTTTTGATGAGATCCCGTACCTGACGGAAGGAGGTCAATTTGTCTTCGTCCGGGCGGTCTCCCTCTGGTGTATCGGCCGGTGCGGTGTGTCCCGGGTCGGGGAAACTGTGATGGATCATTTCGCCCGCTGTGGGGAAATACGGGCATTGTTCGCGGGCATTATCGCAAACCGTGATGACGAAATCGAATGGGATTTGCACATATTCGTCGGCATGATTCGATGTATGGTGTGAAATGTCGATACCATCTTCGGCCATCACCTGAATGGCTAACGGGTTCACCCCGTGGGGAGCAACGCCTGCGCTATAAACCAGGGCGCGGGAGCCTGCGAAATACTGCAAATAGCCTTCAGCCATCTGCGAACGGGCAGAATTACCCGTGCAAAGTACTAAGATTTTTTTCATCATCGTTTTCAGGTTTGTTGGGTTAGTTGCAGCAATCCGGTCCACAGCAAACGGCTGTTTTGGTTTCGGTGTCAGGCATTGGTTTTTGCGCGAATACGGTCACGCTGTAGATGCCCCAGGCTGAACCGCCCTTGTCCTGCTGGCGAAAGTCGGCCACTTCATCAGCTGACAGATAATTTTGCAGTACCTCATCGGGCAGGGTAATTTCCCGCTCCTTTTGAACCTGAATGTTGAAAAATCCGGTGTCCTGTATGAGCTGCAAATAGGCATCCTTCCGGATAGCACCCGAGACACAACCCACATACATTTCGGCGTCCTTTTGCAAGCCTTCGGGCAGTTCCCCTTTCAGCACAATGTCGGAAATGCTGAAATGACCACCTGGCTTTAAAATGCGGAAGGTTTCGGTGAATGCTTTGTGCTTATCGGGAACCAGGTTCATCACGCAATTACTTACCACCACATCCGCGAGATTTTCGGGGAAGGGCATATCCTCGATGTCGCCATAGACGAATTCGACGTTGGTAAAGCCCAGTGCTTTGGCATTCTTACGGGCGCGGTCGATCATAGGCGGGGTCATGTCTAAACCGATCACCCGGCCCGTTTCGCCGGTTTCTGCCCGAGCAACAAAGCAATCATTGCCCGCGCCCGATCCTAGATCTACCACCACATCCCCCGGCCTGATCCGGGCAAATTGTGTGGGTAGGCCACAACCCAATCCCAGGTCAGCGTCGGCCACGTAGCCGTTTAGTTCCTGGTAGTCCTGAGCCATCATAATCGGCACATTCCCTTCAATCTCTGGTCCCGGACTGGATGGTCCCGCTTGGGCGCTCCCACAGCAGGAGGTAGGACCCGGTTGGGCGCTCCCGCAGCAACCGTTTGCATCTGGCAGTTCGGCAATTGCACCGTATTTCTGGCGCACAACTTCTTTTATTTGTTCAGCGGTTTCCATGTGTTTTTCCTTTATCGGTTTAATGTAATATTGCGATTGGAAAGGGCAAAAAAAGAGCTTGTCACCACAGTTGACCGGCCAGCGTTGCACTGGCCTTATCAGCAGCAGGATACTTCCACCCTGGTATCAAGCAATGCACCAAAGGCCTGTTTGGCTTCCTCCCATACCGGTGGATTGATACAGTAGCACACGCGGGGTGGGTTGATTTCGCCCTGGATGATACCGATGCGTTTCAGCTCCTTCAAATGCTGGGAAACGGTTGCCTGGGCCAGGCCCAATTCGCCCACCAGATCACCGCAAACGCAGGCCTTCTTTGCCATGAGCATTTGCAGAATGGCCACCCGTGCGGGGTGGGCAAATGCTTTGGCTAAATCAGCCAGGCGGTTTTGCTGTTCGGAAAATATTTCGGTTCTGGACACTCCCATAGGGTAAAGGTACTACATAAAGTTTATATCGCAATATTGCGATCATTGACTGGCAGGGTTTCGGTCCGGGCGGGACCATTGTGCAGGCTATGAAAGAAATGGGTTGGGCGTCTATCGATCCGGGCGGGTGCTTTTGGGGTGCGTTGGCCCAACTAATTTTCCGCGTGTTCGTAAAAACGTCTCTCTGTTTCTGGAATAGAATTCGCAAAAAAGCGGCCGCATCAAGTCAGATGATGCGGCCGCTCTCCACCCTGGTAAACGCTGCCTACCGGTTGAGCACTTTCAGTATCTGGCTTTGACTGGGTGTACTGACCCGCAGCAACAGCAGACCGGCGGGCTGGGCGCTAAGCGATAGGCTTTG
>NZ_VFIA01000071.1 GCF_014282275.1 Spirosoma utsteinense | reverse complement strand
CGTCGCACCATCTGTTTTTCCAAGTCGGTTTTAATGCACGACACGGTGATTGGGTTGCTGATTAACCATCTCTTTTTCAAGCTTAATATCCACTTTTAAGGCACGACCCAAAAAACCAGTTATGAAAACAGTCAAATTGAATAACGGCGTAGGCATGCCGATTTTAGGATTAGGCGTGTTCAGGGTAGCGGACCCGCAGGAATGTCAAGACAGCGTTTGCAAAGCCGGTTACCGGCTGATCGATACTTACTTCAATCGCTGCAAAATATAACAAGAGTGTAGCCCAGGTTATACTTCGCTAGATAATTCAAAGAGATGTCGTTGTTATTCCAAAGTCGGTTCGCAAAGAACGAATGGAAGAGAATATCAACGTCTTCGACTTTGAACTTTCGACCGAGAATAGGGAAGCCATTGTTTCACTGGATACAAAACAACGTCTCTTCCTCGACCATCGTGACCCTGCCATGGTGAAGTGATTAGGTGAAGTCACCTTTAATATTTAATTACTTACAAACAATTATAATTATGAAAACAAGAAAATTAGGTAACAGCAATCTCGAAGTCTCTGCTTTAGGACTTGGTTGCATGGGAATGAGTATGGGTTACGGTCCTGCTGCCGATAAAAACGATATGATTAAACTTATCCGTGCAGCAGTTGAAAAAGGCGTCACCTTTTTTGACACCGCTGAAGTATATGGTCCATTTACCAATGAGGAACTCTTAGGTGAAGCATTAGCTCCTTTTCGTGGACAGGTTACGATAGCCACTAAGTTTGGTTTTAAAGCTGCCGACGACGGCAAATGGAGCTTATTAGATAGTACTCCAAAAAATATTAAGCAAGTTGCGGAAGCCTCTCTAAAACGTCTTGGTGTTGATGAAATAGATTTGTTTTATCAACATCGTGTTGACCCAAATGTTCCTATTGAAGAAGTTGCAGGTGCTGTAAAAGAACTAATTCAGGAGGGCAAGGTGAAGCATTGGGGACTTTCAGAAGCAGGTGTACAAACTATTCGCAAAGCACATGCTATACTACCGGTTGCCGCTTTGCAAAGTGAATATTCTTTATGGACAAGAACGCCTGAACAGGAAATTATTCCAACACTTGAAGAGTTAGGCATCGGCTTCGTTACGTTTAGTCCACTTGGTAAAGGTTTTCTTGCAGGTAAGATTGACGAAAACACAACGTTTGACAAAACAGACGTCAGAAACAACCTTCCACGATTTCAGGATGAGAACAGACAAGCCAATCAGGCACTGGTTGATTTGTTAAACAACATTGCGGCCCAGAATAAAGCGACACCTGCGCAAATTTCCCTTGCCTGGTTATTAGCGCAAAAACCATGGATTGTTCCCATCCCCGGCACTACCAAAATGCACCGTCTCGAAGAAAACATTGGTGGAGCCGAAATTGAGCTTACATCAAATGATTTGCAACAGATTGAAGATGCTGTAGCTAAAATCACTATTCAGGGAAATCGTACTACCGACGCTTTGGAAAAATTGTCTGGTCGTTAATCAGTACAAAAACAAGCTATCAGATAGCCCTTACAGTTCGTAGTTTAAACAAATAATAATGAAACCAGTAAAATTCAAATCAAACGGATTAGTTCTATCAGGAAATTTATATTATCCTGAAAACTTTCAGCCTGGTAATGAGCCAACTTCTGCGATCGTTGTGGGTCATCCAACGTCAGGTGTAAAAGAACAAACTGCGGGACTTTATGCAAAAAGATTAGCCGCAAACGGTTTCATCACCTTAGCATTTGATGCTGCTTACCAGGGTGAAAGTGAAGGAATGCCTCGTGGTTTTGAAGACCCTACGCAGAGAACCGAAGACTTTAAATCTGCCGTCGCATTTCTGACTACATTAAAAGAAGTAGATCCTAAAAGAATTGGTGTCTTAGGAATTTGTGGATCTGGTGGTTATTCGCTTGTAGCAACGGCAACCGACCATACTATTAAAGCCCTTGCAACCGTCAGTGGTGTCGATATTGGCGATTGGTACAGAAAAGGATCTGAGGATGATCAGGATCCACAAGTGATTCAAAGTATGCTTGATGCAGCAGCAGCCGACAGACTTGCTACATTAAATGGTGAGGCACCTGGGACGTATAGCCTTCGTATTACCGAAGAGCAGGCAAACGCTTTGGGCGGTATTAACTTTGAAGCTTGGGAATATTATTGCACCGATATAGGAAAGCATCCCAACCAAACAAATTTTCCGCCTTTGAGTAGCCTAGATCGTATTGCAGGTTTTTACTCGCCCTCTGTTGCCCATTTAATTGCACCACGGCCCGTATTACTAATAGCGGGAGCAGAATCGCAAACTTTATGGTTGACAAAAGACGCCTACGAAAAATCAAACGAGCCCAAAGAATTGTATGAAATTAATGGCGCAACGCACTTTTCTCTTTACTACAAAGAAGAACACGTAAATCCAGCTGTTGTAAAGTTAACCGAATTCTTTAGGTCAAATTTGTGAGTTTACAAATTGAAAATGAACGCCCGATTTTTAAAAATCGGGCGTTCATTGCATTCGGTGGAAACCAGGTGTGCCCTGTATGAGCTAATAAAGTAAACGCTAAATGGCTAGAGTATTCATTACAGGGTCGACTACCGGGCTTGGTGAACTGCCTGCTAAAGCATTGGTTGCAAAAGGCTACAGAGTTGTGGTACATGCCCGTAACGAAAAAGGGCTGCTGACGTGAGGAAAATAGAATCAAAGTTAATAGTCTAATAAGATAGCGACTTGGCAGTATCCCAAACTTTAGATCGATAATGTACGCTTGATTTGATTATTATACGTTTCGGTTTGATTGTCTTTATAAACCGTTGGTTTTTCACCAGACCTTTGTCCTAGTCAACGAAACAAAAAACCAGTTATGAAAACAGTCAAATTGAATAACGGCATAGACATGCCGATTTTAGGATTAGGCGTATTCAGGGTAGCGGACCCGCAGGAATGCGAAGACAGCGTTTGCGAAGCCATCAAAGCCGGTTACCGGCTGATCGATACAGCCGCAGCCTACGAGAACGAAGAAGCCGTCGGCAGAGGTATTAAGAAGAGCGGTGTTGACCGGCAGGAACTGTTTATAACCACCAAACTCTGGGTTCAGGATACAGGCTACGAAAGCACGAAAGCGGCATTTGCCAAATCCTTAAAAAAGTTACAGCTAGACTACCTTGACCTTTACCTGATCCATCAGGCATTCGGCGATGTGTATGGATCGTGGAAAGCCATGGAAGAACTTTATAAGGACGGTAAGACCCGGGCCATTGGCGTCAGTAACTTCTATCCTGACCGGTTAGCCGACCTGATGGTTCATAATGAAATTGTACCGGCGGTCAATCAATTTGAAACACACCCCTACTGGCAGCAAATCGAAGGGCAGCAGTATTTGAACGAGAACAACATTCAACTTGAATCCTGGAGCCCCTTTGCGCAGGACAATACGATTTTCGATCAGCCTTTATTAAAAGGCATCGCCCAAAAGTACCAGCGTTCAGTGGCACAAATCATTTTGCGCTGGCTGACCCAGCGCGATATTGTCGTCATCCCCAAGTCGGTGAATAAGGACCGTATCATTGAAAATTTTAACATTTTCGATTTTGAGTTAAGTGCTGACGATATGGAAGCCATCAAAACGCTGGATACCGGCAAGTCAACCATTTTCGACTACCACGATCCGGTTAAGGTTAAATTTTTAAGCGGCCTCCGGTTTAAAATCTAGGATTAACGACAGCATAAACAGATAAACGGTACTTAAAATTGTAAATGATGGAAAACCAAACAATGCCAAAGGGCTATCTTATTGCCACTTTTACAATTCATGATCAGGCCATGTTTCAGAAATATGCAGAGGCCGGAAAAAACCTGGCAGCAAAGTTCAATGGACGAGTTATTCTATCCGACTCCAATCCAAAAATATTGGAAGGTAAATCTGAAGCAATTATAGTAGTAGTGGAGTTTGCAACTCATGCGGATGCAGAGCGATGCTATCATTCTCCAGAGTACACGATAGCAAAGCAATTTCGTATTGCGGCAACAACAAGTACAATTATTCTGGCAGAAGGACTGACACAATAGACCTAATGATGAACCTCATGGAACTATACATGAGGTTCATATTAAAAGGATCAAGTAGAAGCAGAAAAAGGGATAGTCGTAAAGAGACAACTTCAGGATTTACGTCAAGTCATAGAAAGTAACGTAGGCAAAAGGAAAGCGGATACCGCTGATAACGTATTGGCCGAAGTAATAGCCTCCAGAAAGGAATACTAAATAAAAAATGGCCAGGATATTCATCACCGGATCAGCCGACGGTTTAGGTAAATTGGCGGCAGGCGCCTTGATTAACCAGGGCCATCAGGTGGTTTTACATGCCCGGAATCAGAAGCGGGCGCAGCATATATTAACCCAAATTCAGGGTGCCGAAACGGTAGTAACCGCTGACTTGTCCAGCATAGCCGAAACAAAAAATCTTGCCCTGGAGCTTAATGCTATCGGGCGCTTTGATGCGGTTATTCATAATGCAGGGCTTTACCAGGTTTCTAATCTTGACCTCAGTGTTGACGGTCTGCCGGTGCTTCTGGCAGTGAATACCATAGCGCCCTACCTGTTGACCAGTTTGATGGACAAACCGGGAAGACTGATCTATTTAAGTTCGGGAATGCACTTGCAGGGTGACCCAACGTTAAGGGGTTTGGCCGGAACGAAGCCCAGGGTGTCTTATTCAGATTCCAAACTGCATGACCTCATCTTAGCCAAAGCGGTGGCCCGAAAATGGTCTGGTATTCATGCCAACGCCGTCGATCCGGGTTGGGTACCGACCAAAATGGGGGGTGCGGGTGCGCCGGATGATCTCGAAAAAGGGTATCAAACGCAGGTTTGGCTGGCGGCAAGCCAGGACGTTAAAGCGCGGGTAACGGGCCGCTATTTTCATCACCAGCGTTCCGCAAATTATTTATCGAAAGCAGATGACATCAGCACCCAGGAACAATTCCTTACCCTGTGTGAGCAAATTAGTGGTGTGCACTTTCCGTCACAAAGTCATTAACATAAATGAATAAGCAACTCATAGAAAGTGAAACGTCTGTCGTTGTCGTCGGCGCATCCCTGGCCGGTTTGATGACTGGTATAGCCCTGGCCAATGCCGGACTGAACGTAACTATAGTAGAGAGAGCAGGCGCTGAACGTCGTAGTGGCGCAGGCCTTCAGGTGAATAATGGTGAAAGAGATATATCAACAACAGCAAAATATCTTAGAAAAATCACTTCAGGCGGTAGTAGCTCTGTTGAGGCATGGTCATCCATAGAAGCTCGTTTGCGTCGTGAAGCACAGACTAATCCTCAAATCGACTTACGGTTTAATACCCGTATTCAGGCAGTCCATCAGAATGATGAAGCGGCCTGGGTCATTACGGATAAAGGCGAAAAATTTAGCGGGGATATGTTGATTGGTGCCGATGGTTACCGAAGTACAGTGCGTCGGCATGTGGCACCTGATCATCCAGATGCCACGTTCGCTGGCTACCTGATCTGGGTGGCCATGGTGGACGAGCAAAATATCCCTAAGCAATACCGCCCTGGTCCTAATCCGGGTTTGGCTATGCCAAATGGCAACGGAGATTTTTTACTGGGTTTTGTGGTTGCCGGCGCTGATGGGTCCTGCACTGTAGGACAAAGAAGATTAGGTTGGGCCTGGTACGACAACACGCAAAATGATTTGCTAAGGCAACTTGGCTGTGTAAAAGGAAACGTTGTACAACATTCATTAACAGGGGCAGACATTCCCACCGAAACGTTAGCTAATCTGTCAAAAAAAGCAAAGCAAAGATGGTCGCAACCCTGGTTAGCGGCTATCGAACACAGCATTCAAACCCGCAACCTTGTAGCAACTCCCATTGTTGAATATGTGCCTGAAGTCTTGGTACAGGGACGCATTGCACTTGTGGGCGATGCCGCCCATGTACCAAACCCATTAACGGCATCCGGATTTAATGCTTCACTGGAGGATGCAGCTACATTGACAGATTGTTTTATTAAAGAAAATGATGTGACGGAAGCATTGCTTCAATATCAATCGCGTAGGTTAAAACAAGTACGCCAGATAGTGCAGTCAGGGCAATCTTTCAGCCGTTCTTTCGGTAGATGATTCCATAAATGGAGCGGGTGTTGGGAATCCTGTTCTTGCTACTATCCTGTCAGCAGAAACACAGGTGGCACAAACTGGCACAGGCGATAAAGCCGAAATTAGTAAAACGTATAATAGCGCAACCGGCAAATTGCTAGCCGGCAACCGCTTCTAATACCATTCACAAATATACCCAGTCAACGCAGGTAGGCCACTATCAACTATGGAATCCAGATTTTCCTGGGGTTTCTACTAATTTGAAACCGGTTTAGAACATGATGCCAAACGTTTGATTATTGTAAGTATTAGTTTGATTAGTATAAAAAATTTCGAGTTATTATACTAAAATTTGCCTTTTGTAAAGGCAATTTATGAAGAAACGTAAATTGATTATTGCAATTTTTAAGATTACAGCCCTAGGACGCCAGATAATTTGGATAAAGGTTCGTATACTCAGGTATGGCTGGGAGCAATGATGGTCAGGTAAAAGTCAGCGGACAGTATTTTCACCATCAAGCGAAGGACCAGTAGTTAAGTGAGGCTAGCGACACTAGAATCCAGGAAAAATTTCTTTCGTTCTGCGAAACACGAACAGGGATTGTTTTCCCAACCCAGGTGGGTCGTTAATTTCATGAAGAGCAAGGACGTTTTGGCAATAGTTAAAAAGATAACGGGCACAATACCAAAGTCATTTCGGATTCAGCATTCTTGTAACAAGTTAAAAAACGCATCATGGCCAAGATCACATTAAACATCAACAAAAAGGAGTACCCAATGGAAGCTGATCCGCAGATGCCACTACTGTGGGCCATTCGGGATCTGGCCGGTCTAAAAGGCACCAAGTACGGATGTGGGGTAGCCCAGTGCGGTGCCTGTGTGGTGCATTTGGACGGAGAAGCGGTCCGTTCCTGTGTTACCAAAGTAAGCCGCGCGGCCGGCAAGCAGGTTGTGACCATTGAAGGGTTATCAGAAACAAACAGCCATCCGGCTCAACTGGCCTGGCAGGAAATAGATGTACCACAATGCGGTTATTGTCACTCCGGCCAGATCATGTCGGCGGCCGTATTGCTTCGCGAAAAACCCGACCCGACCGATCAGGATATTGATGATGCGATGGCTGGAAATATCTGCCGTTGTGGCACGTATCTGCGTATTCGCAAAGCGATCCATTTGGCGGCCGACATGCAAAAGAAGACAACGACAAAGGGTTAAGCACATCCATATTAGAACCATCTATGAAGCAAGATCCAAGTAATAGGGCAAATCAGTTTGTTTCCCTCAAGGCGGCCCTTTTTGTGTCCATACTCCTATTCATCTTTGCCGTCGGAGCGTCTGCATTTAGAAAAGATGCGCCAGTAAAGGAAGTCAGCCTGAACATCATTAACCGTGATAGCACGGAGTCTGTTAAGGCTTTTGAAACAGTTTATAAAACACTGATGAGCCCGCGCTGTATGAATTGCCACCCGGCCGGCAATGTGCCGCTGCAAGGTGATGACAGCCATTTGCACGCCATGGCACCGAAACGTGGGGTTGAGGGAAAGGGCGTTTCAGCCATGAAATGTTCCAACTGCCATCAGGAAACCAACACGCCTGGTCTGCATATGCCGCCCGGTAATCCAGAATGGCATTTGCCACCCGCTACTATGAAAATGGTTTTTGAAGGAAAGAGCGCACATGAATTGGCTGAACAGCTGATGGATAAAAAGAAAAACGGCAATAAGGACATTAAAAAGCTTATTGAGCATGCGGACGACGGGCTTGTGCTGGCTGGCTGGAATCCGGGAGAAGGCAGGACATTGCCACCGGTAACCCATGCCGAATTCAAAAAAGCCTGGATAACCTGGCTTCAAACGGGTGCTTACGCTCCGAAGAAGTAACCACAAACTAAAGCCAACATGAACAACGACAAAACAGCCTTAGACAGGCGCTCGTTTCTGAAAGCCTCGCTCATTTCGGGCGGAGGGTTGATGCTCAGCGTGAGCTGGTTATCCAGTTTTAAGGCTGCCGATAAAACAGAGACCTTAAACTTACCGGATCAATGGGCGCAGCTCAATGGCTATATCCTGATCACAGCCGATAATAAAGTGAAACTCATTTGCCCCAACCCTGAATTTGGGCAAAACGTAATGACTTCCCTGCCCATGATCGTGGCGGAGGAACTGGATGTAGATTGGAAAAATGTCACCGTCGAAATGGGTCCGCATGATGAGGTAAAATTAGGACCGCAGTTTACGGGCGGAAGCAATTCGATGAAAATGTATTGGAAGCCCCTGCGGGAGGCTGGCGCGGCCGCCAGGCAAATGCTGCGTGAAGCAGCGGCCCAGACCTGGAATGTGCCGGTCGGTGAAGTAACGACCAAAGCCGGTATATTATCCCATTCAAATGGCAAATCGGCTAAATACGGGGACATGGCTAGTAAAGCGGCTAGCGTTCCTGTGCCAAAAGAATTTCAACTGAAAGCACCAAAGGATTTTACGATTGTAAGGCATTCCAAGAAGAATGTAGAAGCCCAGAAGATCGTGAGCGGCAAGCCGGTTTTCGGGCTGGATTATAGTGTGGATGGTATGTTGATCGCGATGATCCAGCACCCGCCCGCATTTGGAATGAAACTCAAATCATTTGATGCCGCCGAAACGCTGAAAATGCCGGGCATTAAGGATGTTTTCACGCTGAAATTGTATGAGGACGGTTTTGAGCAGGGTGGTTTTGATACCCGTACCTTCAATGAGCTGCTGGTGGTGGTGGGTAAAAGCACTTGGGAAGTGATGAACGCCCGAAAAAAGCTGATCGCCAACTGGGAAGCTGCCGGTGATTTGAAAAATACCATAGGAGGCAGAAATGGGAAAACGGAGGTTACTGTTCCCGGTACTATTGAAAGTACACGTACTCAACTGCAGCAAATGCAGGAATATGCAGCCAAGCCAGCCCAGTTACTGAGAAAAGACGTTGATCCTGAAGCGGCTTTTACTAATGCTGCCCAGGTGATCGAACGCACCTATAATGGGCCCTTCCTGGCCCATAATTGCATGGAACCCATGAATTTCTTTGCCCATGTGACAGACGAAAAAGCGCTGTTGGTAGGCCCCTTGCAGGCTCCCGGCTGGATAGAACCTACACTGGCCAAACTATTAAACCTGCCTGCTGACAAAATTGAAATCCAAATGACCCGTATGGGGGGCGGTTTCGGGCGCAGGGCGTATGGGCATTACCTTTCGGAAGCGGCACTGATTTCAAGGAAAGTGAAAGCGCCTGTCAAGTTAATGTACACCCGGGAGGACGACATGACTTACGGTATTTATCGTCCCATGTACACCGCGACTTATCGTGCCGCGTTGGATGCCAATAAAAACCTGATTGCTTTTCATGTAAAAGGAGGTGGCATACCCGAACATCCCATTCATGCCAACCGTTTCCCGGCCGGAGCTGTAGATCATTATTTGGCCGAAGGCTGGCAGATTCCGTCCAATATAACGATAGGTGCTTTCAGGGCACCTCGTTCCAATTTCAATGCAGCTGCTGAGCAGTCGTTTCTGGATGAAGTGGCAGAAGCCGCAGGCAAAGACCCGATTGAATTCAGGTTGGAACTGTTGAAAAGGGCGAAGGAAAAGCCAGTGGGCAAAAACAATGAGTACGACGCGGACCGCTACGCCGGCGTACTTGAACTGGTACGCGACAAATCGAACTGGAACAAGGCGGGCAATGAAAAGTACAACCGCGGTGTGGCTGCTTATTTCTGTCACAATTCCTACGCGGCTCATGTCGTCGATATGGTAACCCGGGATGGACAACCTTACGTAGAGCGCGTGTTTAGTGCCATCGATTGTGGTATCGTTATCAATCCGGATGCGGCAACTAATATGGTGCAGGGAGCCGTCGTGGATGGCATTGGGAATTCATTCTATGGTGCCTTAACCCATAAGGATGGCGTTCCGCAGCAAAGCAATTTCCACAATTACCGGATGATCCGCATTCATGAAGCGCCAAAAAGTATTGACGTTCACTTCGTTCAAAACGACCTGGATCCAACCGGCTTAGGGGAACCACCCTTTCCGCCCGTATTTGGCGCAGTGGCCAATGCCTTGTACAAAATGAAGGGGAGACGCTTTTATAATCAACCGTTCAAAGAAGAAGTAGAAAAGGTTATCTGAAGACATTCATAAAAAACCTGGTCATAGCGATCAGGTTTTTTTATGTAAAGCGTCCAGCAGTCGCTACCATCGTTGAAGAGCCCCAGATGTATGTCAATGAAAAACCTGGGTATTAGCAAACCCTGACAATGAACTATAAAACTAAGTTTACAGACAATAGAAGCGGGTGTTTTGTGTTTGACGTATCGGGTTAACAGCCATCAATCTGTCTTCGTTTTGTTTTTAACAGACTCGTCATGCACGACCAGTTTAGTCAATTTATTTACTTGATTCTGATTATTCTGGCGCTGATCATGGTAGCCAACAAGCTGCGCCTGGCTTATCCTATTGTGCTGGTTATAGGGGACTGGCGTTAAGCGTCAGGGACGAATTTTCGCAAATCGCCATAAGCCCTGACCTGGTGTTTCTTATCTTACTGCCGCCGTTGCTTTATGAAACAGCCTGGAAAGAATTCTGGCGTTGGCGACGGGTAATCACCACTTTTGCTTTCCCTATCGTCATCGTTACCTCGTGTGTCATTGCGCTGGTATCCCATGCCCTCATTCCGGGTTTCACGCTGTCATTAGGCTTTCTATTAGGGGGTATAATCTCACCACCGGATGCCATTTCGGCAACCACCATCATGCGGCAGGTAAACGTACCCAAGTCCCGAATAGGCGTATAACCATGGCTCATACCCATGCAGCCAAGTCCTATCGTAGAGACTTCAAGACCACTTTTACCTAACACTCTTTTTGGCATAGTTTTACGTGTTGAGGGTAATTAAATATCAAATTTGACTTCACCTAACCATTTCACCGTAGCAGGGTCGCGATGGTCGAGGAAGAGACTTTGGTTGGTATCCAGTGAAACAATGGCCTCCATATCCTCCTTCGACAGGTCAAAGTCGAAGACATTGATATTCTCTTCCATTCGTTCTTTGCGAACCGACTTTGGAATAACAACGACATCTCTTTGTATCAACCAGCGAAGAATAACCTGGGCAACACTCTTGTTATGTTTTGCAGCGATCGAAGTAAGTAGATCATTGGTGAACATGTCGTTCTTTCCTTCCGCAAAAGGGCCCCAGCTTTCTATCTGAATACCATTTTCCTGTAAGAAGTTTTGTGTTTCGATCTGCTGTTGGAAGGGGTGCGTTTCGATCTGGTTAACAGCCGGCACAATCTTGTTATGGCTGATCAGGTCTACAAGCTTGTCGGGATAGAAATTGCTAACCCCAATGGCCCTGATCTTTCCTGCCTCGTAAAGCTCTTCCATGGCCCGCCATGAGCCATATACATCGCCAAAAGGCTGATGAATTAAATACAGGTCGAGGTAGTCTAACTGTAACTTTTTCAAGGATTTTTCAAAGGCTTTCTTTGCGTTGTCATAGCCTGCATCCTGTATCCAAAGTTTAGTGGTGATGAAAAGCTCTTCCCTTGGAACCGCATCGGCGGACCGACCACTTCTTTTAATGGCTCTTCCCACGGCTTCTTCGTTAAGATAAGCAGCCGCTGTATCGATGGACCGATACCCTGCCTGTATCGCATTGTATACGCTTGTTTCACATTCTTCGGCATCAGGTATTTGATAAACACCAAAGCCTACTATCGGCATTTCAACACCATTGTTTAATGTTACTTTTTTCATATTGTCAAGATTTGCTACTGTATTTTGCAGTAATCCATTTACAAACACAAAGTTCAGCGTAACAACTCGGGCAGACTATCGCCATTCAAACCATCTATTGCGAAATTCAAACATGGCGATACGTTAACGGACTTGACTCGGTATGCTTTCGAAAGAAGTTGTTGAAATGGGCTGGTTGACCAAAACCCAATGCATAGCTGATTTCAGAAATGCTCCATGGCGTATTACGGAGTAGTATCTTAGCCTCCTGCAGTATGCGTTCGGCAATAATCTGTGTGGTCGTCTTGCCCGTTGTTTCTTTGACGACACGGTTAAGGTGGTTTACATGGACGTTTAGCCGTGGCGCAAAGTCGATGGCTGAACGGAGGCTGACCGCTTGCTCTGTGCTGTCAATGGGGAACTGCTGTTCTAATCGTTCAAGGAATGAGACCGTAATTCGTTGTGATGCCGTAAGGACTTGCGTACGCAGATTTTCATTGGGTGCCATTTTCATCGCCAAGTGCATTACTTCCAATAATAAGGCCCGGAGCAGGTCGTACTTGTGTAGGTAGTCGGACCGCAATTCTGAGAACATGCGTTCAAACAACAAATTTGCCTGGCTTGCTTCCTCTGCCGTAAGTTCAAAGAGGGCATGCCCGCCCGGTTGAAAAATGGAATACTGGGTTGGATTCGCTAAACTATGAAAGAAGTCTGGACTAAAGACGCAAAAAAAGCCACCTGTTATGCGGTCCCTTTGTTCCCATCCAAAAGGAACCTGGGGGTTATCAAAGACAAGAGCATGTTTTCTTACGTCGATTTTCTTGTCTGCGTACAGGTATTTGCCAGGACCATGCACCAGTGTTATGTTGTACCAGTCCCGTTTGCGATAAGGGGAAGGTTTAGCGCCTTTGCCAACATCATCTAAACGAAAGACATTAAAATGACCGAGTTCATGGCGCAAGTTGCTGGGAAGCCATGCTTTTCTGGCTTTATATAGTTCCTCTATTGTTTCGGTATGTGGCATTATACAAATTTGCAAATTTCAAACCGAACATTTTTGGAGTTGCTTTGAGGCAACTGATAAATTAAAATTCAGTGAAGTGATAAAAAGGCTAAAACGGAATTAGTAAGTACGGGGTAAAAGCAGGCACTAAAAGCTCGGGGCATTATTTCCTGCTTTAAGAACTCCGAGTAGCTGACTTGTCCTGAGTTTATTCGGAGGTTTACTTGAATGATTATGGCACGAAATAGAATCGATGCTTATGTCAAAAGCAAGCACTTATGGCCGTAAGTGCTTGGCTGTAATGGCTTGCTGACGGCTGGCGAGTTAACCGGTGTTAAACGAATGGTATCTTGTGTTGACGTTTTTCGGGCGTTTTTTGTAGACGAAGGAATAAACATATTTATTCGTCTTATTTCAAAAGACTTTTTCGTTACTTTTTCAATGTAAGCAACCCGGCCACCAGTGCATTTCCAACCACAGGGTAGTATCGATTAAGTTGCAAACTTAGAGTAGAACGCTGCCCGCACAGGCGACCCGGTCGTATGATCTTTATACCTTTTTAACTAGTACTCTTCCAACTTAATAATTAGAATTGACTGATTTATTTATTGGGTTAACTTTCTCATACCAGCTTTTAAGTTTATCTCCAGCGCTGGCCACTGTAAAACTCCAAT
>NZ_VFIA01000070.1 GCF_014282275.1 Spirosoma utsteinense | reverse complement strand
GCGCGTCGCACCATCTGTTTTTCCAAGTCGGTTTTAATGCACGACACGGTGATTGGGTTGCTGATTAACCATCTCTTTTTCAAGCTTAATATCCACTTTTAAGGCACGACCGATTTAATCAGTATGACTTTTCAGCCAAACCAGCCTCGAAAGTATCTGAGCGTAAGGGATAAACACCGAGTGGTAGTGCTTGACTACGATGAAATAGTATGGCTGGAGGCTGATGGTAACTATACACATATTCACGCTAAAAGTCATAGATATATTGTGAAAAATTCGCTGTCGGGTATGTTACGCCGATTAGACGATCGTTTTGTACAAACTCACCGGGCCTATGCCGTTAATATCAATTCCGTAAAAGAAATTAATACTGTAGAGATAAAGCTAGGTGATTCCTTGATACCTATCTCCGATACCTACCGGCTGAGTTTTATAAATCGTCTTACCCTTTTTCCAGCTATTGACCAGCTGGTCAATCAGTAATTGCTACCCTACTAAAAACCATTTGTTTAATGCCCCGATCCGGTTGCTGACCCGGATCGTATTGTCGGCTGGACAGACCGCAATTACGGACAAACCGACGCTTGCCAGCCCTGGCAAAAAGCATCGAGGTCAAGTTGGTTCGTTTTTTGTAAACGAACCGCCTGAAATAATCTACATGAAATTTTTCGTCGCCAAACGCAGCACAACAGTGTCGTTTATTTCCGTATATGAGTTGATTGTCCCCATCTCCTCTTCGTATTTGTGATTTAGCATAGCATTTGCCAACGAATTCCCTGTCACGTATACACGATTATCGGAGCCTCAAACGGCTTTGCTCCTTCCTGTATCTACGTATTCATCCGACAGTAAAAATTCCTGGCAGATTATGCTCACAATAACTATTTCCTGTCCCCCGTCAGGGTCTCTCCCCAAAGTCTACCCGACGCCCTTGTATTCGTCCTGGTCGGGCTACCGCTTAACCAGCAGGTCGGCTACCAGCTACAGCAAGCGAGCCGGGCGAGGGAGTCACTCAATTCGCTGCCAGGTAACCCTGCTACACCTCAACCGCATCCACTATTCGCCCGGGCTCTTTGCCTGACTAAGCGAAAATAGTAGTCCTTTTCATTTTTCAGCCCCCGCAGCGGCCCTCAACAGCGCCTTCTGCCACGATTTTCAGATCAAACCTTATGAAACAATTACTACAAACCTATTGGCCACCAGTGTTAAATTTCCTGAAGTGGTTTTTGGCCGCTCTGTATCGCGTCGAGCCTAGTTTGCCGACCCTGCAACCGCTGGAAACTCATGCGGAGGCCCCTTCATTTCCAAAGCGAGGCTATTGGCCTGTGCAACAGAAACGGGGAGAAAACACGCAGGAAACAAGAGGACCCTCAGGCCCGGATAAACTCGTTTACCAGCCGGTCAGTCCAGGCGTTGCCGTTATACCCTCTAACCACGTAAAGCGATTGGTCTGGGGTATATTGACCATACTGCTGGCCAGCGGACTGTATACGGCAAAGGCACAGGGCACCCTTTGTACATCACCCATCACCTATACCCTTCTTACGGGCCAAACCTATACCGTAACGGCCCAGAGCGGACTAACCAATTACCAGTGGTTCAAGAATGGGTCGGCCATTAGTGGGGCAACGTCTGCCGCTTACACCGTGAACTCAATTGGCACCTACACCTGGACGGCAAGAGATGCTGGTCAATGTGCAACGAAGGAGTGCTGTCCCCTTAATTTCATTCAGGGTGCCTGTGTTCCGCCAACACCAATCATTACCGCAACACCGGCAATAATTTGTGCCGGCAGCAGCACTAACCTTAGTGTGGCAGGTTGTACGGCCGGGTCCATTACCTGGAGCACGGGCGAAACCAGCGCAGCCATTACAATTACACCGAACACAACGGCCGTGTATACGGTAACCTGCGGCAATCCGCAGGACGCTACCTGTAGAAGTCAGGCCTACCAACTGGTAACGGTTCAGCCCAGGCCAAACCTAACCGTATCGAATGCCGCCATCTGCGCCGGGCAAACGGCCCAGCTTCTGGCCACGGGCTGCACTGGACTGGTAACGTGGAGCAATGGGCAAACGGGCAGCGTGCTGCAAGTGGTGCCCGCTACTACAACGCAGTACACAGCTACATGTACTGACGCGGTTTGTGGCGTTTCTACAGCTAACGGAACGGTAACGGTCAATTCGATCCCGACGCTAGACCTGGGCAGGCCCCTGTGTACGGCTGACCTGACTACCTTCAGCGTTCCATTTACGAGCACAGGCACTGTTACAGCAAACCTGGGCAGCCTTGCAGGCGGCCAGGTTATCGGGGTACCAACCGGGCAGGTTGTGACCCTGACGGCTACTGCCAACGGCTGTAGTGTTTCGAAAGAGGTTCTGAAAGACTGCACCTGCCCACCGGTTGATCCCCCTGCAGGCCAGAATGTATCTATTTGCAGCGATCAGCTGCAAAGCGCCATACTGACGGTTACGACAGCGGCAGGCTTACAGGTTAACTGGTATACCACCCAATCGGGCGGTGGGCCGGTAGCCACCAATAGCCTAACCTATAGGCCGGCGTTTGCGGGTACGTATTACGCAGAAGCGTTTAATCCGGCTTCGGGCTGTAAAAGTTCGTCCCGGACACCCATTACCCTAACCGTCGTCAGAAAGCCGGCTGTAGCGATCAACCTGTATAATAAGGACCTGCAGCCGGTTACGACGCCAAACCTGTGCGTAAGCAACCAGCAGCAAATCACGCTGGCGGCTACACTGGCTCCCGGCAGCGCAGGCTCCTTTACGTATGAGTGGAAATCGACAGACGATCCAAGCCTTAGGTACCTGAGCTGCAAAACATGTTCAGCACCGGTGCTGAACATTCCTACAGCCGAAACACGCAGCTCCCTGACCTACACGGTAACGGTAACAGCTACGGATGGCACCATTCTGTGTTCGACGGATGTGTCGACGACGATCGACCTGAAACAACCGCCGAGGCTCACCATTACGGCACCGGTGCAGGTTATCTGCGACGGCAGTTGTACGACACTGACCGTCACGTCTGACAAATCAGTTCGATCAGCCTTCTGGACGCCGGCTAATCTTTCGGGAACTACCATCAGGGTTTGCCCGGCGGGCTCACCACAGGGTAACAAGGACTATACCTATGCCGTAAATGTGACGGATACAGATGGTTGTTCAACAACAGCCACGGCAACGGTCACTGTAACGCCAACGATAAGCGTCTATGCCGGTGAAGACAAAACAGTATGTCAGAATTCGGCCACCACGCTGACGGCTACTGCCAATTTAGCGTCTGACGCCACCAATGGCAATGTTACCATCGCCTGGAGTGAAGACCTGACCAACCCGGCAACGGGTATGCTGCTGGCGACCAACGGCACTTCGGTCAACACCCGGACGTTGGCAGTAGCGGGTGTCTACAGGTTCATTGCCACCGTCACTCAGTCGGGTCAGAACGGGACCCCAAACTGCGTCAGTACCGACGTGGTGCAGATCACCGTTACCACCGCCCCCATCCTGACCATCCGGCCGACCCGCACCGACATCTGCAGCGATAACACCATGGCGGTGACCCTGGCCGCTACCCTTGATGGCACTACACCTGCCCCGGCCAGCATCTTCTGGACATCGACCGATCCGGCTTACCTGGCCTACCTGAGCTGTACCAACTGCGCCAACCCAACCCTGACGCTGCCGCCTAACTTCACGGCCCCCACCATCACCTTCTTTGCCAGGGCCGTTGTCACCACGGATAACAACGCCCAGTGCACGGCCAACGCCCAGGTGATCATCAACGTCCGGCAGGCACCGGTACTGACCATCACTACGCCCAAGATCATCTGCGACGGCAGCTCGGTCGACCTGACGGTGACGCCCAACACCCCGGGCTTCACCTACGCCTGGACCGGCACGGCCATCGATCAGCCCGCCAACGGGCCCACCGTCACCGTGCGCCCCACAGGAGCCTCCCAAGGAACAACGACCTACACATACGGGGTAAACGTGACCAACACCTCTGGCTGTTCGGCTTCGGCGACCACCACCGTAACGGTTACCCCCAGCATTCGGGTCAATGCGGGTGAAGACCAGACCCTGTGTCAGAACTCGGCAACTACCCTGTCAGCGACGGCCAATTTAGCCTCCGTTAGCCCCAATGGTAACGTTACCATCGCCTGGAGTGAAGAGCTCACCAACCCGGCAATGAATATGCTGCTGGCGACCAACGGCACTTCGGTCAACACCCGGACGTTGGCAGTAGCGGGTGTCTACAAGTTCATCGCCACCGTCACTCAGTTGAGCCCCGACGGCAAGACCCCTTGTGTTGCCACCGACGTGGTGCAGATCACCGTTACCACCGCGCCTATCCTGACCATCCGGCCGACCCGCACCGATATCTGCAACGATAACACCATGGCGGTGACCCTGGCCGCAACGCTGGACGGAACCACCCCCGCCCCGGCCAGCATCTTCTGGACATCGACCGATCCGGCTTACCTGGCCTACCTGAGCTGTACCAACTGCGCCAACCCCGCCCTGACGCTGCCGCCTAACTTCACGGCCCCCACCATCACCTTCTTTGCCAGGGCCGTTGTCACCACGGATAACAACGCCCAGTGCACGGCCAACGCCCAGGTGATCATCAACGTCCGGCAGGCACCGGTACTGACCATCACTACGCCCAAGATCATCTGCGACGGCAGCTCGGTCGACCTGACGGTGACGCCCAACACCCCGGGCTTCACCTACGCCTGGACCGGCACGGCCATCGATCAGCCCGCCAACGGGCCCACCGTCACCGTGCGCCCCACAGGAGCCTCCCAAGGAACAACGACCTACACATACGGGGTAAACGTGACCAACACCTCTGGCTGTTCGGCTTCGGCGACCACCACCGTAACGGTTACCCCCAGCATTCGGGTCAATGCGGGTGAAGACCAGACCCTGTGTCAGAACTCGGCAACTACCCTGTCAGCGACGGCCAATTTAGCCTCCGTTAGCCCCAATGGTAACGTTACCATCGCCTGGAGTGAAGAGCTCACCAACCCGGCAATGAATATGCTGCTGGCGACCAACGGCACTTCGGTCAACACCCGGACGTTGGCAGTAGCGGGTGTCTACAAGTTCATCGCCACCGTCACTCAGTTGAGCCCCGACGGCAAGACCCCTTGTGTTGCCACCGACGTGGTGCAGATCACCGTTACCACCGCGCCTATCCTGACCATCCGGCCGACCCGCACCGATATCTGCAACGATAACACCATGGCGGTGACCCTGGCCGCAACGCTGGACGGAACCACCCCCGCCCCGGCCAGCATCTTCTGGACATCGACCGATCCGGCTTACCTGGCCTACCTGAGCTGTACCAACTGCGCCAACCCCGCCCTGACGCTGCCGCCTAACTTCACGGCCCCAACCATCACCTTCTTTGCTCAGGCTATTGTCACCACCGACAATAACCGGCAGTGCACGGCCAACGCCCAGGTGACCATCCTCATCAAGCGAGCACCGGCCCTGACCATCAACCCGCCCAAGATCATCTGCGACGGTTCGTCAGTGCAGCTCAACGTCGACTCCAACAAGCCGGTCGCTTCGTATGAGTGGACCGGATCGGCTCTCTCGAGTCTGACCATCAAGAGCCCCATTGCCGCTCCGGCCGGTTCGCTCCAGGAAAACAAGGAGTACACCTACACCGTCAAGGTGACCGATACCGATGGCTGTTTTGCTTCGGCGACGACACGTGTTACGGTAACGCCGAGCATTCGGGTCTATGCGGGTGAAGATGCCACCATTTGTCAACGGACTACGACCCCGCTGTCGGCAACGACGAATCTGACCACCAGCCCTACGAATGGTACAATAACGGTTGCCTGGACGGAAGATGCCGGCAACACGAATTTCGGATCTAACCTGGCTGAAACGGCTGGCTATAGGGTTAATACCAACTCACTGGCCCCCGGCGTCTACAAGTTCTGGGCAACGGTTACGCAGGTAAGTCCGAATGGTATTACCAATTGCGTCAATAGCGACTGGGTACAGATTACGGTGACTCGCAATCCAGTATTGACGATTGCACCAACGCAACCGAATATCTGCCCGCTGAGTCAGGAAACGATCACCCTGGCCGCTAACCTCAATGGCGGCACTCCCGCAGCGGCAACGATTTACTGGACCTCGAAAGATGACCCGACGGCGAGGTTCCTGAGTTGCTCGGTCTGCGCCAACCCAACCCTGACCGTACCGGCGGGGTATACGGCCAGCACGATCAGCTATACGGCAACGGCTATTGTTACAGCAGACAATAACATCCAGTGTCCGGCAACGGCGACGGTGACGATCATCGTAAACCCCGTACTGAAAGTGGATGCGATCGCCGATGTTACCGTTTGTAACGAATACAGAGCCGTTAAACAAAGCCGCAGCACAACCCTGCGCGAACTGGTGAGCGGCAATCCGGTCAACATTGCTCAGTATAGAATCGAGCCCATGGTCGGTATCACGAATGTAGTAGTCACGGGGGCTACGTTAACGTTCGATGTGATGCCATCCAACGAGATCGTTGAATATACCGTTACGCTGAACAGCGCGGAAACCTGCTATGCCGGCACGAAATTCTACGGCTACGAGACCCCCGAGCCTAGTGTTGAATTCTCGATGGACGGTTATGTCTGTCTGGGCAGTAAGACGCAGGTTCTTTTCAATGGCAACGCCAAACCAGGCGCTGTTTATACCTGGGATTTCGCGGGTGCCAGAGTGCTTTACTCAAACGACAGAAATCCGTACGACGGTATTGCCGAGGGTCCCGGACCCCACGATATTCAGTGGGACAGATACCCTGGCTTTGGCAACACCTACGTGGTTTCGCTAACGGTCAATGATGGCGGCTGTACCGCTACCCGCCGGAAAGACATCCGGATCGAGCGCGGCTACAACGTGGTCTGGAACACGACGAACACGTCGGTTTGTAACGGAACCGATGGCAGAATCACGCTCGTATCGGCCCTTGAACGAGTAACGAACCGCGATATAACCAACACGCTGGTCTTTACCTGGACCGGACCGAATGGCTTCTCACTGGTCGCGGCTGCCCCTCAGGGTTCTAATCTGACGAATCTGGCCCCCGGCACGTATCATGTGCGGGTCGACAACAGCATCGGCGGTTGTGCTTACGAGTTTGATCTCGACATCAAGCGGCCTAAAAACCTGGGGCTGAATGCACTGGTTGGCTACAAAGCAACCTGCGGCAAGACAGATGGCGGTATCCACACCGAAGTGGTGGGTGGTACGGCTCCCTATACGTTCTACTATTATGACGCGGCCGGTGCTCTGATCAGCCAGGCAACCCGTTCTGATACCCTCGATTACAAGTGGGGCTTACGGGAAGGCAAATACCATGTGAAAGTGGTCGACGCCAACCAGTGCAGCACCGAAGGCGATATCGTTCTTGATAACATCGGTGGACCAACCGTAGAGATTGCCAGGATTACCCCCGCCCCTTGTGGCGAGAATACGGGTAAGGTACAGTTTACGATCTTTGGTGCGGCACCGTTCAGCTACACCCTCGCGTCCAATGACCCCTATCCGGGCGGCACGATCACCCAGGCAGGCATTCCGGTTACACTGGAATTCCTGGCACCTGGCGATTACGTGCTGACCGTACGGGATGCCAACGGATGTGTAACCGTGAAGCGGTTTACGGTTGGTGCCGTCAACTCGGGCTTTAACATTGCCGTAACCACAACGCCGGGTGCCTGCCCCTATAATCCAAATGGCAGCGAGAACCCGAAAACAGGTGCATTCAGGGTAACCAGCCCGCTGGGTGCTCAGTATAGGTATACCTGGTATGGCATGGATGGAAGCGTATTCACGCCAACGAACCCAACTAATCCAACCGGGTTAGCAACGGGTATCTACAAGCTGAAAATTTCCAGCAATACGGCCGGTGGTGGCGTTTGTACCGACAGCACGACACTGATCCTGAACCCATCGGAAGGGCCCAGGCCCGAACTGGTGGCGGTCAGTAATCCAACCTGCCCGGACACCGACAATGGTAGTGTTACCTTCATTGTCAACAAGAATGTAGACACCGGCACGCCGGACAAAAACCGCTTCCCGCTGACCAATGTGGGGCCATTCAGCTACACCCTGCGCAACACAACCTCGCAGGATGGGCTGGTACGCAGCGGTACCGTCGTCGACAACACGAACCTGACCGTTACTGTCTGGCCGAAGGCACCTACCTGCTCACCATTACGGATCGGAACCTCTGCGTAGGGTATCAGACCTTCCAGATTACGGACCCTGATCATTTTGATGTAGTGGTTGACCGCAACAACCTGGTGGTTTGCGATGCCAAGGACGGCAAAGTATGCCTGACCATCAATGGAGGTACGGGCCAGAACTATACGGTGAGTGTATCGCCAACGGCCATTAATCCAACGCCGTTTACGCGAAATGTTACCAACTGCCTGTTTGGCATGGACGCAAACAAAGAGTATATCATAACCATCCGCGATGCACAGAATTGCTTCGTTAACCTCCCGGTTAGCCTGACGCAGCCAGCGGTATGTTTCGATTGCGACAAGTTCTGCGCGAAAGACGTGGAAGGCTATGGTATGTCCTGCGATAGCACGAACTCGGGCAAAGCCCGCATTCGGGTAACGGGTGGCAAGGCACCGTTCAGGTATACCTGGTACAACTCGCTGGGTCAGGTTATTTCACAGGTTACCTCGTCTGATTCGGTCAATACGCTGAGTAACCTGGCAATTGGGGTATACTACATATCCGTTGTCGATGCCAACAGTTGTACCGTTGGCGGACCCGATGGCGGCAAACAGAAAATCGCTGTAGCTATCGGTCAATCGGGCGGGCCAACCGTCGTGATCAATAGTACGACCGCTTCGGCTTGTGGAGCCTCTACGGGTGCTATTCGCTTCTCGGTAACGGGCAACAAGCCCTTCACCTATACGCTCACCCGCGTGGGCAGCTCGGTTGAACTGGCTACGGGCAATATCCTAAACGTACCGAATGCCATTACTTTGGGCAACCTGCTGGCCGCATCGTATGTGCTGAGGGTACGGGATAGTAAAGGCTGTGTAACGACCACCCTGGTCGACATCCGGTCGGCTACCTTCCCAATGGCAATTGTACCGACGCTGACACGACCATCCTGCGACGGATCGGTACTCGGCGAAATCGCCATCAGACTGACTCCGCTGACGGGTCAGACGGAGCCGGTCGGTGCGCCAACGTTTGTGTGGTCAGGGCCAAATGGCGTATTCACCCCTCCGGTTCCTGAAAAAGCGACAATGCTCCCGGCTGGCATTTACTACGTGACGGTTAGCTACGGCAATGGTTGTTCGGAAACGAAAGAGATCATTCTTAACAACAGCGATGGACCAACGATTACGGTTGCTCAAACGGGTCTCGTATCGTGTATCGGCACCAACAATGGTTCCATTACACTGAACGCCAGTGGAAACGGGCAGGCCATTATTGGCTATATCGTGAAAGGCGTTCTGTCGAAGCCTTACGCAGCTCCGTATCCAACGAGTATCACCAACGAGGTTATCTCTAACCTGGCAGCTGGCGACTACGAAATTGAAGTCATTGGCTTCAATGGGTGTGTGTCGAAAGCTACCGTGACGGTGAAGAAACCAGAGATACCCATCATCGACATCCAGACAACGGCTGTCAACGATTGTGATATCAATAACGGAACCGCCACCATCAGAGTGGTAAGCGGAGGAAAAGCTCCGTTCGAAATTCGTCTGGTATCGCCAACGGCTACGGCATTTGCGGCCGGTCCCGTTACGTTCGGCAGTCTGGCGGCTGGTGACTATGTCGCCGAAGCCAGAGATGCCAACGGCTGCCTGACCCAGTTCCCCTTCACCGTCGCGAACCTTCGCCAACAGCTTTGCTACGGTAGCATTGGTGACTTCGTCTGGAAGGACAAAAACGATAATGGCAGGCAGGACACGGCCGAGCCGGGTGTACGTGGTGTAACGGTCGAACTGTGGAAAGCCGTTGGTGGTGCGCCAACAACGAAAGTCAGCTCCACAACGACCAGTGCAACGGGCAAGTACCTGTTCACGAATCTGCTCAAAGACAGCTACATCGTGAAGTTTGTGAAAGGAACCTGGCCAGACAGCTGTCTGATCAGCCCGAAATACAAACAGGCGGGTGTGCTGGATAGCCTGAACTCGGATGCTGACCCTGTCACTGGGCTCAGCCCGGTAGTAAACCTCGACCCAATCAAGGGAGGCTTGCTGAAAAACAACCCAACGATTGATATGGCGCTCTACATTCCAACCAGTACGCTGGGTGATTTTGTCTGGAAAGACAAAAATGACAACGGACGGCAGGATTCGGGTGAGCCAGGTGTACGGGGTGTGAAAGTGATCCTCTGGTCGGCAACGACGGGCGGAACTCCCAATGCTAAGCTTGATTCGACGACGACGGATATAACGGGCAAGTACCTGTTCACGAAATTGAACAAGGGTAACTATCTGGTGCAGTTCGTACCATCGAGCATACCCGATAGCTGCGTTCTCTCGAAGAAAGACAACTGGACGGGTGTTGCCGATGATTTCGATTCAGATGCCAACCCGTTGACGGGTATATCGCAGGTAGTAAGCCTGGACCCATACCAAACGGGTCTACCGAAAGACAACCTAACCGTTGATGCCGCGCTGGTGTATGCCAAAGGGTCAATCGGCGATTACGTCTGGAAGGATGCCAACAACAATGGCTTACAGGACGCGACCGAAGCAGGCGTAAAGGATGTGTTAGTTGAGCTCTACAAATTGATTCGTGGTCAGCTGGTTACACCGGCCTTCGCGATAATGTCGACGGATGTGAACGGCAAATACCTTTTCACCAACCTGGACACAGGCGACTATCAGGTAAAATTTGTGGGCAGCACATTCCCAGCGGATTGTCAGGTTAGTCTCAAGCCAAACACGGGCACCGATGATAGAATTGACAGCGATGCGAACCCAATCACAGGTCTGAGCCCAATTATCCCGATCAATCCTTATCTGGGTCCGGGCCTGTTGCGCGATAACCTGACCGTCGATGCCGGCCTGTACACGCCTACGTTAGGATCAATCGGAAATTACGTCTGGAAAGATACTAACGACAATGGCCTCCAGGACGCCACCGAAGCCGGGGTGAAAGACGTACAGGTTGAACTGTATAAAGCCGTCGGCGGTCTGCCGTCAGGCAGCGCATTCCGGGTTACATCGACGGACGTAACCGGTAAGTACCTTTTCGACCTGTTACCAAAGGGTGATTACATCGTGAAGTTCGTAAGTAGCTCCTTCCCGACTAACTGCGCCATCAGCACCCGGCCAAACGCGGGTACAAACGATGCGATCGACAGCGACGCCGATCCAATCTCGGGTCTCTCGCCGGTGGTCGTGCTGGACCCCGTACAAGGGGGTATCCTGAAAGACAACCTCACGATTGACGCCGGTCTGTATAATACAGCCATAGGCTCGATCGGGGATTATGTCTGGAAGGATGCCAACGACAACGGTATCCAGGACGCCACCGAAGCGGGGGTAGCCAGCGTACAGGTCGAACTCTACGCAGCGGTGAATGGTCAGCCTTCGGGTGCCGCCCTCCAGGTTGTGTCGACCGACGTCAACGGCAAGTACCTCTTCACCAACCTGGTGAAGGGCGACTACCTGGTCCGCTTCATCGGCAGTTCCTTCCCCGCTAACTGCGCCATCAGCACCCGACCAAACGTCGGTAGTGATGATACCAAAGACAGCGATGCCAACCCAACCTCGGGTCTCTCGCAGGTGATCACGCTGGACCCCGTACAAGGGGGTATCCTGAAAGACAACCTCACGATTGACGCCGGTCTGTACAATACAGCCATAGGTTCGATTGGGGACTACGTCTGGAAGGATACCAACGACAACGGTATCCAGGACCTGGCTGAGGCCGGGGTGAAAGATGTACTGATTGAGTTGTATGCGTCGGTGAACGGCCAGCCCCAGGGCAGTGCCATCCGCACCGTGACAACCGACATCAACGGCAAGTACCTCTTCGATAAATTACCAAAGGGTGACTATATCGTGAAGTTCGTGGCCAGCAGCCTGCCGGTTAACTGTGCCATCAGTAACAAGCCAAACACTGGCACGAACAATACGATTGACAGCGATGCCAACCCGATTACGGGCTTCTCGCAGGTGGTCACCCTGGATCCCGTACAAGGCGGCATTCTGAAAGACAACCTGTCGATTGACGCGGGTCTGTACAATCCGGAAGTACCGTTGGGTACACTTGGCGACTATGTCTGGAAGGATGCCAACAACAACGGCATTCAGGACCTGATCGAAACGGGGGTACGAGGGGTATCAGTCGAATTGTACACGGTATCGGCAACGGGTAGCCTGAGTAAGGTTGCCACAACGACGACTGACGGAAACGGATTGTATCTGTTCACGGGTCTGGCTAGGAATACCTACCGCGTACGATTCGTGCCCGGCTCTCTGCCAGGTGACTGCCTGTTGACTCCAAAGGTCAATGTGGTAGGTGACGATGGTAAAGACAGCGATGCCGATTCAGTCACAGGGTACACGACAGATATCCTCATCGATGCGATCAGGGGCGGACTTCTCCAGGACAATCGTACGGTCGATGCGGGTCTGATCTTTAAACCCACGAGTTCGATTGGGGACTACGTCTGGAAGGATACCAACGACAACGGTATCCAGGACCTGGCTGAGGCCGGGGTGAAAGATGTACTGATTGAGTTGTATGCGTCGGTGAACGGCCAGCCTCAGGGCAGTGCCATCCGCACCGTAACAACCGACATCAACGGCAAGTACCTCTTCGACAAACTACCGAAGGGTGACTATATCGTGAAGTTCGTCAGCACCAGCTTCCCCGCCAACTGCGCCATCAGCACCCAACCACAGTCAGGTACCGACACCAGCAAGGACAGCGATGCCAACCCCATTACGGGTCTCTCGCCGGTCATCAGCGTCGATCCTGAGGTACCGGCCAGAAAAGATATCCTCACCGTCGATGCGGGTCTATACACGACCAACAACGGCTCACTGGGTGACTATGTCTGGAAAGATGCGAATAACAACGGCATCCAAGAAGCTGGTGAACCCGGTGCCAGGAATGTTCAGATCGAGTTGTATAGGGTATCGTCGACGGGTAGCCTTACGCTGCTGACATCGACCACGACCGATGCTACCGGCAAGTACCTCTTCCCGAATCTAACAAAGGGTACCTATCGGATCAGGATCATTTCGTCCAGCCTGCCTGCCGAGTGCGCGATCTCGCCGAAGCAGAAACAGGGCACGGATGACAGCAAGGACAGCGATGTGAACCCGAACACGGGCTTCAGCAACGATGTACTGGTTGATCCAACGGACCCGGCACGTAAGGATGTTACAACAATCGACGCAGGCTTACTGCCTTGTACCGCAGAGGCTGGCACACTACTGGCCAATGCGCCGGGTTGCCTGACACCAGGCGGATCACTGACGATCTCGGCCACGGTTAGCAAAGCGCCGGTCGTCCCTGCGGGCTATAAAGTGCTGTACGTCCTGACGTCAGGTGCCAACCTGGTTATCCAGTCGACCAGTACGCAGCCTTCGTTCGCGGTAACTACAGCGGGTCTGTACACAATCCATTCGCTTGTCTATACCGACAACCCGGCTAATCCGAACTACCTGGATCTGTCGGTGATCGTTCCGGGAACGACGACGGGGGGTGATGTCCTGAACCTGATCGCCAGACGTCAATTATGTGCAGTCCTCGATGCAGCGGGCGCTCCGGTAACCGTTGGCTCATGCCTGGCGGGTTCGATCGGCGACCGGGTCTGGAAAGACCTTAACAACAACGGTCTGCAGGACTCAAATGAAGCAGGCGTTGCGAAGGTAACCGTTCAACTGTTCGCGTCTTCGGCTGGCCAGCCAACGGCCCCCGTACTTGCAACGGTGCAAACGGACTCCCTGGGCAAGTACCTCTTCGGTGGCCTAAGCAGAGGTGTGTACCTGGTTAAGTTTGTGTCAAACTCCTTCCCATCGGGTTGTGCCTTGAGCCTCAAGCCAAACATCGGCACGAACGATGAGATCGATAGTGATGCGGATTATAACACGGGTCTGACGCAGGAAATCATTATTGATCCAGCATCTGGTGGTATCCTAAAGGATAACCGAACGATCGACGCGGGCTTATATAACACTTGCCCAACGATCGCTGCGCCAGTCAGTGGCGGTGATAAGAGCATCTGCCAGGGGGAAGCCCTGCCAGCGCTGAGTGTATCGGTAACCACGGGTCTGACCGCCAACTGGTACGCTACGGCCACGGGCACCAACGCCCTGGCCAGTGGCACGCTGACCTACCAGCCGGTAACCAGCGGTACCTACTACGTCGAAGCCCTCGATGCCGCAACGGGTTGCAGGAGTGCTACCCGCACAGCGGTTACTCTGACGGTCAAAGCGCTGCCAACTCTGACGATCGGTACCATCGCCTGCGCAGCTGATGTGCGGACCTACGCGGTCAGCTTCAGCAGCAACGGTGTGGTCACGGCCAGCAAGGGTACGGTGAGCGGTAATACGGTCAGTGGCATCCCAGCGGGA
>NZ_VFIA01000069.1 GCF_014282275.1 Spirosoma utsteinense | reverse complement strand
GGGGCGTTGAAATCCATAGTAAGCGGGAGGCTGGCACCTGAGTAAATAACTGATTAGTAGCTTTTTTACTCTATTATATGAAACATTTTCCCGGAATGTTGGCAACTACCCTAGCTACTATAGTGGGAGCTATGAAAGGCTTTTTACCCGGTGTATTGTTCGCTGCAATTTCATTGCTGTTGACACTAGCCCTAGTAGTATTCCTGGTATATGAAATCTTTCTGGGGAGAGCCGAAAAGGTAGAAGACAAAAGACGGGCAGCGGCATCGACGCGTACAGTTAGAGACATCAAACAGACAGTATTCAGCTTTGAAACGGTTCACCCAGATATGCCGACCGTGTACCTAACCAACCCTTACCGGGGTGTGCTCGTGATAGGAGGAGCCGGATCAGGTAAGAGCGCAAGCATAATAGAGCCTATTATTATGCAGTCCATAAGTCAGGGTTTCGCCGGATTATTATACGATTTCAAATTTCCTTCTTTAGCGCGTGTGGCCAAGTATGCAGCCGAAGCTAATGGAACGAACACAAAATTTTATTATGTAGACCTCAAAGACCTAACCCGTTCCCACCGAGTCAATCCCCTTGACCCAGCTTTTATGCATACGCAGAGCTACGCGGATGAATGGGGTAGGTGCATACTCGCCAACTTGAAACCGGAGAGCATCCAGAAATCTGACTATTGGACTGATGAAGCTTCAAGTTACCTGACGGCCGTAATTTGGTTCTTGCGCGAAGAGTACCCCCAATACTGTACGCTACCCCATGTAGTTAGCTTAGTGTTAGAAGACACCGTAAAAGTTGTTGAGCTGCTATCAACCAATCCAGAGACACGGGGCACGGTGGCCAGCTTACGAGGTGCAATAGAGCGAAAAGCAGAAGCCCAGGTTGCCGGCATCGACTCGACGCTAAAAACAGCCCTGCGTAAAATCAACACTAAAGAGATAGCCTGGGTACTTTCGGGAAGTGATTTTAACCTAAACATCAACGATCCTGACGAACCCAAATTTCTTACATTAGGCAATTTTGACGGTCTGAGAACTGTTTTTAGCCCAGTTCTCGCCTTGATCGCCACCGTCGCCCTTAAACAAATGAATCAGCTAGGCAAGCAGAAAAGCTTGCTGATTCTTGATGAAGCTCCTACTATCTATATCCCTGGTCTTGAACATGTACCAGCTTCGGCCCGAGAAAGTAAGGTAGCAACTATATACGCAGCCCAGAACCTAAGTCAGATTGAAGACGCATACGGAAAACTTAAGAAAGACACTTTAGTAGCTAATCTGAGCAACCAGTTCTGGGGCCGGGTTGGACAAAAGGACACGGCACAATACGTAACCGAGCTATGGGGTAAGCACGAAGTTTTACAAACTACGAAGGGTAGAAGTAAGAGCCAGAACGGAGTAACTATCTTTAACCCGGTCTCATACTCCAAAAGCATAAGTGAAAGCTTGCAAGAACGTCAACGGATTCAAATTAACGATGTTACGGAGTTAAGTGAAGGCGAGTTTTTGGGGCAGTTAGTTGAAAGTGATTACAGTAGCTTCAAAGCTCAGTTCAAGTACCAAGAGAAGGGTATTCTACCGGCATTTGCACCATTCCAAGACGTTACGCCAGAAGCAGTTAGAGCAAACTTTTTAAGGATTCAATCCGAAGTACAAGCAATTTTAAAACCAAAGTCAAATCATAGAACAGACGTACAAGAAGATGATTTCTAACGATTTAATTGCTCAATAACCATGAGAGTTTACCTCGGACTACTAATGATACTGTCTTGGAATCAAATTAATGACCCCACTCCAGGTAGTAAATCTAAACTAATGGGCGTAGTATTCAATTCGATATATTTAGAGAAAATAAAAGAGGCATTAATTGCTAATAAAATAGACGCGCGAACCTCTATCGAGCAAAACCCTAATACAATAAGGTATTTAGGGTTCAGTACTAAGAAGTATCCCAAAGCTAAATCAGTACTGATTAGGCTAAGGAAGCAGAAAAAAATAGGTGTTTACTATTTCATGACATATGAAGAACTTGAAAAAAATTTCTTTCCCCCTTTGAATGCTATAGACAGTTTAAAGATTAGGAGAGGGACTGAAATGTTTCAAATGGGAATTCAAAAGCAGAGAGACGGCATCTTCTTCAAATTTTAAATCTCCGGTTGAATACTATGAAAAAATATGCTTACAGCCCTGAACTCAACCCAATGGAGTTGCTTTGGATCGATCTGAGGTGGAGTTTGAAGAATAAGATTTTTACGGCATTGGGGCACCTCCTCGAGGCAGTCCTTGACTAATTGGAGCGCTTGCATGTTGATCCTAATCTATTGACTGCATTCTATTCGTAAAAAGGAGATTGACTTCTATACGGATTAATTTATACCTTGATAAGACAATCAAAAAAATCACTGACCATGAGCATTAATAAGCATATAGAGGAATATTTAGAGTATTATGTTTCTATGATGTCACCTCCAAACTATGCAGTTCTATTAAGAGGTAGTTGGGGAAGCGGTAAATCTTTCTTTATAAAGAGTTTTATGAATAAAGATAGCACTCGAAAATATTTATATGTAAGCCTATATGGAATTAGCTCTTTCGAGGATATTGAAACAGCTTTTTTTAAGCAATTGAATCCGAGGTTTGCTTCAGAAGGGATGCAATTTGCTGGTGCTTTTCTAAAAGGAATATTTAAATCAACATTTAAATTTGATTTAAATATTCTTGGTGATTCTAAAAATGACGGTTCCGTAAGTGCTACATTGCCAGATATAAAAATTTTTGAATCTTTTAAAAAATCTACTGATCACATCTTAATTTTTGACGATTTAGAAAGATGCTCATTGCCACTTTCAAATGTAATGGGATATATAAACCAATTAGTCGAAAACGACAATTTAAAAGCAATAATAGTTGCTAATGAAGAAGAGATTTTAAAGCAGAAAAATTTATTCGCTGAAAGCAACGTTGATAAAAAAAATTATGTTGATAATGCGTCTAATGATTATAGTTTAATAAAAGAAAAACTTATTGGCAAAACTTTCACAGTAGATGTTGATTTAGATTCTTCTATTGAACAATTTATGAATAATATTAACAATAGTGACGCCAAAAAAATATTAGCAGATAATTTATCAACAATAAAGAATTTATTTGTCACATCTCAATACAATAACCTCCGTCATTTAAAACAAGCCTTTCTTGATTTTGAAAGATTTTTAAGTTTTATACCAAGTAATTTTCTAAAAAAGAAAGATTTGGTAAGTAGACTAATTGAGATTTTTTTTGCCATAACATTTGAACTAAAAAAAGGAGTTTTTAAAGAGAAAAATATCTTAGATATATTTAATATTGCCACTTATATTAAATCAGCAAATCCTAGCTATACCCAGGAAGTATCAAAAAAATATGGAATTTTTGATCGTTTTTTTAATCCTATTGATGCTCAAATTTGGTACAACTATTTCTTGAATAACACAATAGATATTAACGCGATAGAAGAATCTATTCATAATAGTGTGTATTATCTTTCGGAGAATACTCCGGATTGGAAAAAATTAAGAAACTATTGGAGTTTGGAAGGCGTAGAATTTGAAAAGCTATATACTAAAGTTTATGAAGACTTGAGTAAGGCCAATGTAATGGATAAATATGTTCTTTTACACATAGTTGATATGTTCCTGTTTTTCTCAAAAAATAATATAATACTTGAGTCCCAAGATGATATTAAGCATTTAGCTCTAAGTAGTATTCAAAAAATGAAAAATAAAGGATTATTGACTTTTGAACAGAATAATAGCTTAACAATTGATAGAAGTTTAGGAACTGACTATTTAGATTCAGAGAATGATAATTTCAAAGTTATATATTTCTCTTTGAAAGAGGAAATTGGTTCAACAAGAATCGATGCTTATAATGAAATAGCTAATCAACTCCTAAACTTATTAGAAAAATCTGTAGAAGATTTCGAGAATTTTCTATTAATTAATAGCTTAGGAGTAAGTAGATTTCATGAAACTCCTATTCTTAAATACATTGATATAGATAAATTCAATAACGTGTTTTGGGAATTATCTTCTATGGCACAGAGGCACGTAGGAAACACATTTTCAAAAAGATATATACATGAAGATTTTAACATAAAACTAAAAGATGAATTGGAGTGGCTAAAAGAAATTTATAGACTGATAAAAGAGAAAAATGATCAAAGCAATAATCGATTAAAGAAATACTTAATTGAAGATGGCTTTTTAAATTATTTAAATACAGCAATACAAATTTTGAATAGTGAATAAGATCTAAGTCTGGCTGTACACTGGCTTACGGCATCAGGCAGAGCGAAGAATGTTCTTGGATTACCGCGACCAGATGATCGACGCCCGGTTTTACCGGATGTTCCTTTCGGGGAAATCTAAGAAAGGTTCGAGTTCGGGCACGAAAGAAAAAATGGTGCAGGAAACGGCGCGGGAGGTAGAGAAGAACCCCGACGTGTTGCCGATCATCGAAGCCCGGAACCCCAGCCTCGCCCGTGCCATTGAGCGCATTAGCCCTAAGTTGAAAGCGATAGCGGAACAGGATACGAGAGAAGGAGATGCACAAATGGCTGCATAAGGTCAGCCCTGTTTTGCACGACTGTCTAAAGTGGGGTGCTATTGAGTAGAGGGCGTTATCTGGTAAAGAGGCATAACATACGTGTCAGTTTTGATAGATAACGCTATCTTGCAGTAATCAAAACAAGAACCCCACATTGAAAGTCCGAACTTTCAGAGGACAGTATGGAAGAGAAGAACTCAATTATATTAGCCATCTATGGCCATTTAATAGGCCAAATAGAGAGCAACAAAATTCCCGTCACGATCCGGCCTAAAACTACGATAGGAACGGTTCAAGACGACCCTTTCGACGAGTGGGTGCGCGAACAGATTGGAGTAGTTTTCCCCCAATATGATATTGTGCCTACCGGGCCTTTAATGACCCCGGACATAATAATTCATGATCCCGCTACAAATCTGTTTTTAAGCATCGAAGTAAAAAAGCTTGTTCAGAAAGCAAACGGCAGTGATCCACGCGGCCTAACGCTCGACTACAATAGCTGTCTGCCTTGTGGTTCGGCACTTATCAAGGTCGATAAAGAAACCCTCGTTATTCCCTGTTTCTACCTGTTCGCGCTCATCAGTCCGGACAGTCAGCAAATCGTAGGGTCTATTTTCATGGACGGGGATTTTCTAAATTATGATTTCAACCTGCATAAAGAAGCCAAATACGCCAATGTAAGCGAATATGGCCACGGGCCATATGGTGAGGGTTCGGTACGAAACAGAAAGATGTACACCTACCCAAATCCACTCAACAGCAAGCTTAGTTTCCTGCATCTAAGGCATACATTGATCGTTAAAAAGCCGGACTTCGAGACGTTTCCGGTAGCAGGAAAAGCAACTGATATAGTTGTCAGAGACGATATTTACGGTAACTCATTTCATTACTTGGTCATTGACGGATTGGCCGAGGAAAAGGCCTCCCCACAGTTCGCAGAGCTGCCACATCGCACCGATATTTTCAAAGCATGCAAACAGAGACTGAAAAAGGATCGAGTTGCTTCTATCCCTCACTTAATGAGCAAGAAAAAGTGATGAGAGCGTTAGAAAGAAACTTTCCTTTTGAAGAGATCGACCCGGTAGCTGAGAAAGAGAGCTATCGGAAGGAAGTGAATCGTCCGATTTATCACACGCACAAATGGTGGGCGCAGCGGTTAGGCTCTGTTTTTAGAGCCTTGACGCTGGGCACAGTTTTAGATGAAACCGCTGATTTGTGGGGTGAGTTTTACAACAAGCATGATTTGCAGAATGCCATCATTTTAGACCCATTTATGGGTAGTGGCACCACGGTTGGCGAAGCTATTAAATTAGGATGCAAAGCCGTTGGTTGCGATATTAATCCAGTTAGTAGCTTCATTGTTGGCCAAGCCTTTAGACACATCTCTACTGTCAAACTTTTAGAAGCGTTCAATGAAATTGAACGCAAAGTAAAACGCAAAATAAACTTTTATTATACAAAACAACATCCGCGCACAGGTGAGCAGTGCCAGGTGCTTTATTACTTCTGGGTGAAGGTTGTTTCATTACCCAACGGTACAGAAATTCCGCTTTTTTCTAATTACGTTTTCAGCAAAAATGCATACCCAAAGAAGAAGCCACAGGCACAAATTATTTGCCCTCACTGCTGGGAGGTTATTCAGAATCGGTACGACCTGGAACACCTTTCTTGCCTGTCTTGCAAAAATGAGTTCAATCCGCAGCACGGCCCCGTGAAGGGCCAGCAAGTCACCGATCCGGCGACGGGTAAAACTCACAAAATTGCTGAGTTGATAAAAGCTTCAGGGAATCCGCCTATTCATAAGCTGTACGCATCAATGGTTCTCAACAGCGACGGAAAGAAAGAGTATATCCGAGCTGATGAGGAAGATACCCGACTATACAATGAGGCCCACGAAGAACTGAAAAACTACAATTTTCCATTCCCAGAAGGAAAAATATCGCCCGGCCACAATGCGAACCAGGTTTTAAACTATGGCTATAAATATTGGTCTGACTTCTTCAACGATAGGCAACTGCTTTGCTTAGGAATGCTATTAGATGCAATCCTTGATATTGAGAACGAGGATATTAGAGACGCATTTGTTTGTCTGTTCTCTGGTGTATTGGAGTTCAATAATACATTTTGTTCATTCAAGGGCGAAGGCACTGGTGCAGTAAGGCACTTATTCTTTAATCACATTCTAAAACCGGAGCGTACCCCGCTCGAAAACTGCGTTTGGGGCAATGAAAAAAGCTCAGGAACGTTCTTTTCCCTTTTCAAAAGCCGCTTATTGAAAGCACAGGAATATAGAGATAAGCCGTTTGAAATCCGGGTAGAGGATTCAAACGAAGCATCAGAAAAGGTGTTCTGCTCAAACCCGATTAAAGCGAATTATGTAACCAATTTTGAAGAGCTACTTCGCACTGATAAATCTTGTCTGGTGCTTAATGGTGATAGTGCAAAACTACCAATACCAGATGCATCTATTGATGCTGTTGTTACAGATCCGCCTTATTTCGATTTCGTCCACTACAGTGAGTTATCAGACTTTTACTTTGCATGGTTGAAACCTGCTCTCGGTGGGCGATTCAACTATTTTAACTCCGAGAATTCACGTCGGGTTGGGGAGGTTCAACACAAGAAGAGCAACGATTTCTCAAATGCTCTTTGTAATGTTTTTAGTGAGTGCAAACGGGTATTAAAAGACCAAGGCCTTTTAGTTTTCTCGTTTCACCACTCACGCTTTGAGGGCTGGCTTTCCATTTACGAAGCAATCTCAAACGCGGGGCTTCATATCCAAGCTGTTTACCCTGTAAAAGCAGAAATGTCAGGTGGAACGCCAAAAACGGCGACGAAAAACCCTATCAACCTCGATGCGATCTTTGTTTGTAAAAAGATTGAAAGCTGGGAAAGCACCCCGCTTTCTATAAATGCTATTGTGGCCCGTGCGACGGAGGAGTTATGCGACTTTGAGACTCGTTTTGATGCAGTAGGGCGTGATCTATCGAACGGAGATAGGAAAGTGATTCTTTCCTCTCTGTTGCTCAAGTATTGCTCCATTGCTGGCCATGATCCGAAAACTGTAAGCAACGAAATTGACGAGAAGCGATTAGTCGAGCTGTTGACCTTGGAAAGTGTTTGATGAGAGAAGCCCTCTGTTGGCTTTCCGGGGTGTGACCTGTTCACATATAAACGACCCTATACTTATGAACAAAAGATTGGCTTTCTTCCATCTACGATTAATTTGCAGCGTAATT
Source organism: Spirosoma utsteinense (assembly GCF_014282275.1). Classification (GTDB taxonomy): domain Bacteria; phylum Bacteroidota; class Bacteroidia; order Cytophagales; family Spirosomataceae; genus Spirosoma; species Spirosoma utsteinense. The sequence goes on along the minus strand of NZ_VFIA01000069.1, from coordinate 7,651 downwards.
TCGTAAAAATCTAAACTCCGATGAAAGCAGACGTTCAACACAACGACTTTAAAGGTACTGTCGCAGCAGACATTTCCGACTTTCACGATCTATCAGACTTCCTGAACGATAAGGGAGTTGACACAAATAGATACGATCCCATCGGTACAAAGTTTTACCCCCAGCCCCATCATGAAGGCAATCTTTCTGTTGCAGTTATTTGCCTTGATAAAGAGAAAACTACCAAAGAAGTACCATACATCGTTGAAATAGCACTAGAAGAGCCGGTTGAGTACGCGGAGTATTTCGGCCTGTTCAAAAGGTTTTCAGCCATTGTAATTGGAGATTATTATCAACAATTTGAGATAAACGACTTTATAAGAATGGACGAATTAGGCGGTGATGAACAAGCTTGATCTTTGCATGAAAACCGCCATCGCTTACTATCGAGTTTCGACCGACCAACAGGGCAAAAGCGGCTTGGGTTTAGAAGCCCAGCAAGAGGCCGTGCGTCTGTTCGCGGAGCGAGAGGGCTACCAGGTGGCGACCCATTACACCGAGATCGAGAGTGGCAAGAAAAACAAACGCCCGCAGCTATTGGCCGCGCTCGACCAATGCCGGAAGAAGAAGGCCACGCTCATCATTGCCAAGCTCGACCGTTTGGGCCGCAACGTTGCGTTCATTGCAAACTTGATGGAAAGCCGGGTGCAATTTAAGGCCGTAGATAACCCCCACGCTGACGAGCTGATGATTCACCTATTGGCCGCATTCGCGCAGCATGAGCGGAAGCAGATCAGCACCCGCACGAAAGACGCTTTGCAAGCCGCCATCCGGCGCGGGAAGCAGTTAGGCAAGCACGGGAAAGAAGTATTGAGCCAGCAGAACAGCGAAGCCGCAGACGAATTTGCAGAGCGGATGCGTCCCATCATCGGGGAAATCGAGCATCAGGGTATAACCACGATCCGGGCCATCCGCGACGAGCTGAACCAGCGCGAAATACCCACCTTCCGCAGCCAGGGCGAGAGCTGGCATATTGCCACCGTTCACCGCCTGGTGAAGCGAATCAGGGAAACCCCTACCCGTTCCCACCCCGCACCCCATCGGCAAGCGGCAGCGGCCTAACGGCCACAAGCCGCCAAGCCCTACGGGTTGCCGACCGGGTGCTATTCGATAGGCAGCATCAAACCCACTACAGCACCGGCATCCCCGCCCCTGCCCTGAAACAGGCCAGGGCGGAAACGCCTACAATCCACTGTGTTTAAGTCATTTACTAAGTGCCGGAAGGCTTGATAAACACTTGTGTAAGTAGAATTGTATTTAGAACCGACTTTACAACTAAATTTAGAACCGAAAACTATTCTGGGTAAACAACATGATTTACACCGTAGGCGGCATCAAGGGCGGCAGTGGAAAGACAACTATAGCAACCAATCTGACGGTGTATCTGGCAAAACAAGGGCGCGATGTGATCTTGGTAGATGCCGACGATCAAGAATCCGCAACTGATTTTACCTCTTTCCGCCATCAAAGTTTAGAGGGTGAATTAGGGTACACGGCTGTAAAGATTACAGGCACCGAGCTAAATTCAAATGTTGCCCGGTTAGCAAAGAAATACGACGACGTGGTGATAGATACGGGAGGGCGCGACACAGTAAGCCAGCGTTCCGCACTTTCCGTTTCTCATGTGTATTTAGTTCCATTCGCTCCCCGCTCTCTGGATATATGGACACTGCGAAAGGTTGAAAACCTCATTGCGGAAATGTCACCTTTTAATCCGAATCTCGTTTGCCTGACCTTCATCAACAAGGCGGATGCACGAGGCACTTATAAAGAAGATACTGCCGATCTGTTGCGGGAATCACAGCATGTGCATTTCATTGATACCCCCATTGGAAACCGTATTTCTTTCGCCAATGCCGCAGCATCAGGATTAGGCGTGATCGAGATAAAACCCACCGATGAAAAAGCGGTTGCTGAAATGACCGAGCTTTACAACGGTATTCAAAACGCTTTGAAAATCAGTACAGAAAAGAAACGGATTACAACTTAAACAACAACCAATATTAGTTGTAAAAACGGAACTCCTTTCTAAATAGAAGTCGGAACTATGATCGCAACCAAGAAAAAATCTAAAATCGCTATGCCCCCAACCCCGCTGAATAGTCCAGCAATGCTTGAGGCCATCAACAAAGGAGGCTCGGTGAAGGCCGCAGCAGTGGCCGAAAGTGAGCTGGGAGAGGATAAGCTAAAATCATTTACGTTCAAAATCTACGAAAGCGAGTTGGCGCAGATAAGAGATATTCAGGATCGTTTGCCGAAGCGTGATAGGATTTCTATCCACGATTTTGTGGTCGCGGCCGTCAAAGACAAGATTACCAAAGAGCGGAAACGAGTTGGAGAATGACAACCAAATTTGCAACTTGATTCAGTTGTAAGTAAAATGCCAAATCTACAACTCAAACCATAACGATACGACCGGCACCAATGAGCGACCAAACCGACAAAAATAAGCCTTCTCGCTACGTTCAAAGCCGAATGCGGCTTGTGATGGAGAGCTTCGAGACACCACGGGAAGAGCGACAGCATTTGTATATGCCCGTGGCTTTGGCGCATGTTTATTTTCCCCGGCGCGATGCGAAGCTTGAGCCGACCGAAAGTTGGAAGCATACGAGCGGAGACTTTTCCTTACGGATAAAGCAAATATCCGTCGAAAATCCCCGAACCGGAGAAGATCAATTCTTGGGCGTTCCTTTCGGCCCAAAGGCCCGCTTGCTGCTGGGTGTCATCAATGCTTTAGCCTTGCAGCAGGGTAGCAACAAAATTGACATCGAAGCCGACACGCTCCCCAAATTTCTGCAAAAAATTGGGCTAACGGACGGAGGGAACCAGATCAACCAAGCCCGTAATCAGATTGCCCGGTTAGCGTCGTCTATTATTAGCGTCAGCTATCGCCAGCCGGACGGGAGCAGCCTACAGGCAAATCTACCCATCGTAAAAGGGTTCGACTTATTTCCGCAATCACAGCCTGGCCAGCTCATACTTTGGAAGCGTCATATTCACCTGAGTTTAGACTATTGGGAAGAGCTGCAAAAACACCCGCTGCCGCTTGCGCTTGAGCATCTCCGCATCTTATCAGGGAACGCCCGCGCCATCGACTTTTACAGCTTCTTGGCGTACCGTTTACACAGCCTGAAAAAGCCCCTGTTTTTGACATGGCCGATTATGAAGGAAATCTTTGGAGGGGATATTGACCGGATGGACAATTTTAAAGCGAAGATGCGACATACCGCCGAACTCGTCCACATTGCCTACACCGATGCTAAATTCAGTTGCAACGGGCAGGGATGGACGTTTGAGAAAAGCCCGGCACCTATCCAGAAGAAACAGCAATTTGTTATACCGTAACTTGGTAGGAGGAATGTTGATAAGTGCTGTATAACAGGTACTTGCTCCTACTTATCCACCGTAACTTGGTAGGAGAAAGCGGCACTTATCCACCGTAACTTGGTAGGATAAGTGCCGTAACTTGGTAGGATAACCTATTATAGTAACTATTAAATAAAAAACTTACTATTAATGGTGGCTGGCTTTCGGTGGAAAACTCTCATGGTTCGCAAAAATTTTTCCTCTATGCTGGTGAAAAGAGAAAAGATGCGGGGGTGGGGGTCGTCAAACAAATGAACATATTTCAATGAACACCGAACAGGCAAAACAGCTATCCTTGCCCGATCTGCTTACTAAGCTGGGCCATTCCCCCATGCGGGAAAGAAAGGGTGGGTACGAGCTGTGGTATTGCTCCCCGTTCCGGGAGGAAAAAGAGCCATCGTTTCATACCTCGTACATCGGCGGCAAATGGATATGGAAAGATTTTGGCGACACTGGCGGCACGGTGATTGATTTCGCCATGCGCTACCAAGAGCAGAACGGTAAACCGACCAGCATCAAAGACACATTGGCGTTTCTAAGTGATCTACTCCAGCCGGGTTTGTTCAGTTCCCTAACCACCCAGCCGCACCCACCGAAGAAGCCCGACCCCAACATTTTTTCTTTTCAACAGCAACCCCACCGCGAAGCGGTCGAAAACTTTTCCGCAGATCGACAGCTCGAATTGATCGACGTGCAGCCGTTGCGCCATTTTGTCATTCTCAAATACCTGACCGAAGAACGCCACATTCCGGCAGATTTAGCGCAGCGATATTTGCGGCTGGTTCGCTACTGGAACAACGGTAAGGAGTATTTCGCCTTTGGGATGGAGAACCAGGCCGGAGGGTACGAAATTCGGGCGGCATCGAGTAAGCATAATTTCAAATCGGCCCTGATCGCCCGCGATATTACGATCATTCCCGGCACCGCAGCCGAACACAGCACGGCGCACCTTTTCGAGGGCATGACGGATTTTCTTTCGTTCTTGATCCTGAACGGGGTGCAGGAATCCCCCGACGATTGCATCGTCATGCACTCGCTTTCTTCTTTTCACCGAGCCGTGGCTCACATCCGCAGCCAAGACTACCAAACCATCAAAACGTATCTCGATAACGATAAGGCGGGACAGCAGGGGACAGACAGATTTAAGGCGGAGTTCGGGGCAATTTTACTGCCCCAGGGCGAGGCATTCGCCCCGCACCACGATTTGAACGACATGCTACGGGCGCAACAATCCGGGAAAAAAGTGTCGTCAAACTTTCGCATGTAGGAAAGCGAAAACACGCTATAATTAAACACGTTATGTACAAGATTCTCCTTTACTTGCCTTTCCTTGGCATTTCCAGATTAGCTATCGGCCAAGTCACTTATTCCGATACGACCATTAGAGGAAGATATCTTACCGCGATTAGCTTTTATGCTGATTATAAGGGATTTTCTGTGTCGGAAACACGCACGAACCAGTCAACGAAGGTTTCAGAGTACGAACTTGTGAGCAGCTCAACAAACACATTGGACGTAGATAGCACCAGCTACGGTCATCAAAGCAATGGTTATGTTTGGATTCGACTACGGGCCGTTATTCCCTGCTACTTCTTTTATAGCAAATCAGTTAGCACAAATGGTAAGCCAGGTAAGTACATCGATGGAACAGTTAGAGAGTGGACAGTAATACTACCTTACCATAAGGCTAAAGCTGTGCTGAGAGAGCTTTGGTAGCTTTCATTCACCCCCCAAAGAGGGGCATTCGTCCCTTCGTCAACTAAATCGGCCAGTTCGCCAACTTTTTTAAAATAGAGACTATACGACCCGTATATTTGAATACACCTTCAATCGACGCAAAACATGGTTAATGTCACGAAACATCTGATAGGGACTATCGTACTTTGTTCTGTAGCCACAGTAAGCTTTTGTCAAACTCCATCTCCTCCAAGTCAATACACGGGAATTAAACGGCTCAACGAGGTAGAAAATGGCAACGGCATAATATCCAATGCTATTTACGAAGATAACGTCCTGACAAAGGAATATAAGCGTTACAGAGGGGATTCCACAAAATACGTTGCCGATTCGTTAGCACATAACAGGTTAATCAAACCTGTTCTAACTGCTCCTACTAAACCGAAAAAAGCAACAAAAAAAGCAAGTGATGGAAACTGACGGCTTTGAGTATGGAAACATTCGAGCAACTATGACAAACGTCGTACAGATGCTACGAAAAGCGGGGTACATAGAAGAAGCGCAAGCGATGGGTAGTATAACCCATATCGTTGGTTATCGCGTGGAGCCAGAGCTACCGCTCCACGAGTATACACCCGGTTTAGAAATCATGCGAACAATTGAATATTTTGGTCATTGTCGCAACTTGAATAATTTTATTAACGAGTCAGAACAAATAATATAAACTAATAAAATTCGTAAACCATGGAAAAGCGATTTGAGGTAAAAAAAAGAACTATTAGTAATCGCTCTAACTTAATAGTAAGGGCAAACGGAGATAAAAATAATGGTACAGGACAAGGGTCTAATACCATTATTTGTACTGACAACAAGCAGTTGTAGTTTATATAATTTCTCAATAACCCTGTTAAGACAGGGTTATTGAGAAATTATATAAAATTTTTAAGCTAAATATTTTGAACACTTTCAAATATATCTGTATACTATTCAACTTTATGAGTTTGTTTCACATGAGTGACATACAAGCCCAAAAAATTGGATTAACAGTTGGTCTCAAAACTACATTGTTGAAAAGTTTACCTGATCCTACTCCACAAGCATTATTTGCAAATCTAATAGCTTCAACAGCAATATATGGTACTTTTAAAACAACTGTCGGTTATGAAGTAGGATTAATTTCTTCATTCCAGTTTAAAAAAGTTTACTTTAAGCCAAAAATAAATTATGCTTTAAATACCTGTGATCTAATTCAAACAAACTACAGCAATATGACCGCCTACTCACCTCTTAAAATTAGAAATCATGTAATAGAATTACATTGCTTATTACATGATAATATATCTGATAAAATTTTTATAGTGTTAGGTCCAAGCATACAAGCAAGGATAAACGCGTCTGGAGGAAGAGGTACAGATAAATTTACTATGAAAATACTTACAAAGAACGTGATAGCATATGGTATCGAAGGAGGGATAGGAGCAAGTATAGCGAAGAATATAGATATACAATTAACCAACCAGTACAGTAGCTCTATATTCACTACTGGAGCTTTAACAAAGTCAGGGCACACAGCTACTTTATCCCTAACATATTGGACAGGCTACAGACAGATAAACTAACTAAGCAACATCATGGAAACAATAGAACCTAATCCATTTAAAGGCATCTTGGTAGCAGGAAACAAGGGTACAGGAAAGAAGGCCAGTTCGAGACTTCCGCACCTGATACGCGACCTGCTATACCGCCTTCTCCTTCGGATTCGGCGAAAAAGTGATTTCCCTTAGAAATCAGCAAGAGGGAAGAGGGCTACGCCGCTCTTCTTTCTTGCCCTACGGGGTTAAAAACTTGATATTCAATTTGTTATGAAAATTATTGTAAATAGTTTATAATTATAGAGTAATTGCAGAGGACTCAACTCTTTGATTATCAAATAGAAAAATAATTATAATTGCAATTATGGCGAGATATAAGACGATTAGTGTCAATGAGGAGACATTCAAAGAATTTGAACGTTTGGCAAGCAGTTACGGACTAAGTAACAAGGGATTGATAGAAGCTATGGTCACGTACTTTAACGTCTCTAAGGCCGATCCAAGAGACCCCAAAGCTGACAATCCAACCGACGCAATCAAGGCACTTGACCGGCGATTTATCAGCTTTATTAAGGAGCAGGAGAAGAAAATACTGCTACCTATCAAAGAAGCAGTATTTGAAATTGCCAGTACTGAGGGAATGCCACGAAGAGCTGATTTACGGATCGTAAATCAAAACATAAAAAAAATTATAAAAGGGTTAAAAATAGATGAATAATGCAAACGAAATTCAGTAGCCCTATTAAGGGTAATAATAAAGGGGGTAGCACAAGATTAGTAGCCTACTTAGAAAAGGAGAATGTCAATAAGTTAGTGGATCAACAAGAGTATTTTTTCTCGGCTGATAGAGACAAATGCAATAAGTACGGTCGTGCCTTAAAAGTGGATATTAAGCTTGAAAAAGAGATGGTTAATCAGCAACCCAATCACCGTGTCGTGCATTAAAACCGACTTGGAAAAACAGATGGTGCGACGCG
>NZ_VFIA01000068.1 GCF_014282275.1 Spirosoma utsteinense | reverse complement strand
AAAAGGACGTATTTTGGGGTTGGCAAGGAAAGGGAGTCATGGATTTTTGTAGTCTAGTTAACCACAAAACTACGGACTCTTAATCCTTGCTTATTTCATGAGAAAGCCCTGTTGAGACAGATACAGTAAGTATCTGTCTCAATTAGGAGCGTTTTTATGAGATTAAGCAAAAGGTGCGCCCAGACAATGAACTTTTCTCATGGCGTTACCTACTTTTGAAAGTACAACTCGGTAAAGCCACATAAAGAAACCTTGCAATGGAACAGCACTGGAATCACGTTTACCACACAAAGCAACCCACTGACGTAAGCTGGTATGAAGAATACCCTCATTATTCGGTTTCATTGATCGAGGGGTTTAATCTCGCCAAGACGGCTCGAGTCATCGATGTGGGGGGCGGAGACAGCCGTTTGGTGGATGCACTGCTCGAATTAGGATACTTGAATCTGACCGTGCTCGATATTTCTGAGCAAGCCATTAAGCGAGCAAAAGCTCGGCTTGGCTCACGCGCCGATCAGGTGCAGTGGATCGTCAGTGACGTAACGCGCTTCGCGCCCAGTCAATCCTTCGACGCGTGGCATGATCGGGCCACCTTCCACTTTCTGACCACTGAGCCACAGGTCGACGCCTATCTCTCGATTGCGGAACAGGCGATTCCAGCCGGGGGCTTTCTGTCGGTGGCTACCTTTTCTGATCAGGGCCCCACCAAGTGCAGCGGACTGACCGTCCGGCAGTATTCATCCGATGCGCTGACCGATCAATTCGCCTATCGGTTTACCCGGCTGCATTGTGAAGAAATGACGCATCCAACCCCATTTGGCACCCAACAACTATTCACCGCTTGCCAGTTTCAGCGCAAAGCCGCTTAATTACCGTGACCGAAACTACTGCCCCGATTCTCCATCAGAAATATGTTGAGGAAGAATCTACCTTTCTTCCTCAAAACCTGCTGCGCGAAGCACGCCGACAAAAGCAATTGCCAGACCTTTCGGTTCCGGCTGTCTGCGTGCTCGATCCTGATGGGGATTTATTGGCTTATCTACAAATGCAGAACTGGGCCGTGCGCCACCCGGGTTGGGCCTGCTACCACACACATTTATACACCTGCCAGGTGGGGGAAACCGAGTTCGGCTTAATTGGCCAAGCCGTAGGCGCATCGTTTGCGGTGCTGTTGGCTGAACAGCTTTTTGTCAGTGGTTGTCAGCTTCTGCTGAGTATCACCTCAGCCGGCCAGATCTCCGGCGAGCAACCACCGCCTTACTTTGTGTTGATCGATAAAGCCGTACGCGACGAGGGCACCAGCTATCATTACCTGCCGCCCTCACCTTATAGTCATCTGCAAACGGCTTTACTGGACATGTTGACGGGAGCTTACAGGGATGCGCCTATTTCGGTAATCGTTGGCAGTAGCTGGACGACCGATGCGCCCTACCGGGAAACCGCTACGGCCATCGACTATTATCGCACGCAACAGGTACTGGCGGTGGAAATGGAAGCGGCAGCCTTATACGCCTTCGCGCAAGCGCGAAGGCAGGCCGTGGTTTGTTTTGCCCATGTAACTAATCAAATGGGCACTACCCATAACGACTTTGAAAAGGGAGAGCATGAAGGCGCACTTGATGCCCTGGCCTTGCTACAGGTGACCATCCAAAGGCTGCGGCCAGAGTACCCACACAACCAAACGAACGTTTGGGGATGACTAAAAGGAGCTGATTTCGAGGCGGATTCTCTATATTTGCCCGGTGAAAGTATGGCGGATCATCTGGGCAATCTACGTTTTGGTGCTTTCGGGGCTACCCTGCGAAGCATTTTGCCCCGATGAACCCATTGGGCAAGAAGCCTCGCGCCCAACGTCCAACGATCAGACGCATGATGCGAATTGCTCGCCTTTCTGTCTCTGCGCAGCCTGCCCCGGCTGTACCTTACCGCAAGCTCCCCAGTTGATCGGTAGGCCAATGCCTGCGGTTTCCTTCAGAATAGCCGCGTTGCCTTTGTATAGCGCACCCCACGCGCTAGATGTGCCTACTCGCATCTGGCAGCCCCCCCGCCTTTGAATTAGCCCCTTTTTTCTCCCGGTCGTTGATGGGCTGGGGAGCTATTGGCTAATTTAATCACTTTGTATTATGAAATTTTCTATTGTGTCGCTCTGGCTGGCACTCTCCACCCTATCTATTGCCCTAGGGCAAACAAGCCTACGGGTCATCATTCAGGATGCCGAATCCGGCAAGCCACTAATGGGGGCAACGGCCCAATTGACCCCCGCTTCCCTGGGCGCTACGGCGGACGCAACTGGGCGCTTAGTGCTAACCGTGCCAACGGCGGGTCGTTATGCGCTCACCTGTTCCTTTGTGGGTTATCAACCTAAAATGGATAGTTTAACACTACCGGCTTTGGTCGATTCACTGGTTGTGCAACTTGTCCCATCTGAGGGCGAAGAACTCGAAGAAGTCATGGTGACTTCAACGCGTAGCAATCGCAGCATTGACGACATTCCCACCCGGATCGAAGTCATTATTGGCGAAGAACTGGAAGAGAAGGCCAACATGCGGCCCGGCGATATTCGGATGCAGCTCAATGAAAGTACGGGTATCCAGTTACAACAAACCTCCCCCGTTTCGGCTAATGCGAACATTCGTATTCAAGGTTTGGATGGTCGCTATACGCAGATTTTACAGGATGGTTTGCCTCTCTACTCCGGCTTCGCAACTGGTCTGAGCATCCTGCAAATTCCTCCGCTCAATCTGCGTCAGGTTGAGGTAATAAAAGGCTCGGCTTCGACGCTTTACGGGGGCGGGGCCATTGCGGGCCTGGTCAACCTGATTACCAAGCGACCGACCGCCGAACGGGAGCTAAGTTTCATGCTCAACGGTACGACGGCACGGGGTCTCGATCTCAGCGGTTTTTGGGGCCAGAAGTGGGAGAAGGTTGGCGTGACAATGTTCGCGGCCCACAACACCCAACGTGAATACGATCCCGGCAAAACTGGCTTTTCCGCCTTGCCCCATTACGAGCGGTACACGGTTAACCCGCGACTTTATTTCTACCTCAATCCCTCGGCTACGCTGACCGTAGGAGCAATGGGCAATTGGGAAAACCGCATTGGGGGAGATATGCAAGTGCTCAATGGCCGCACCGACAACACCCACCAGTATTTCGAGCGCAACCGTTCGGATCGAGTGGCCTCGCAACTCCAATTCGACAAGCGTTTTGAGCGTTCTGTACTGACGCTGAAAAACAGCATTAGCTACTTTAATCGGATGATCACCCAACCTGATTATCGCTTTGCCGGGCACCAGGTGGCCAGCTTTACTGAAGCCAGTTTCACCCATACCGGCACCCGGTCGGAATGGATCGGCGGGGGCAACCTGTGGACGGAGCAATTTACTGAAGATGGGTCCGGGCAGGGGCCATCCGGCCGGGGCCGCAATTACCGGTATGTGACGGCGGGGGCCTTCGCCCAAAATAATTACACCCTGCGCCCCTGGATGACGTTGGAAACCGGATTGCGTGGGGACTATCACAACCGATTCGGCTTTTTCGCGCTGCCGCGTGTGTCGGCCCTGTTCAAACTGTCCGACCGCTTGACCTCCCGGCTGGGCGGGGGCCTGGGCTACAAAGCGCCGACCATTTTCACCGAAGATGCTGAAAGCGTGGCCTTTCGCAACGTGCGCCCGATTGATCCAACAACCGCTCAAGCGGAAACTTCGATTGGCGGCAATTTTGATATAAATTATCGCACGACCTTGTTTGATGTGATCGACGTATCAATCAACCAGCTTTTCTTTTATACCAAGCTGGATCATGCCCTGGTGCTGGATATTCCGGCCATCATCACAACAGGGCCGAGTGCTGCCGTATATCAGTTTACGAACGCCAACGGGCCAATAGATAGCCGGGGGCTTGAAACCAATCTGCGTCTTGGCTATGAAGCTTTTAAACTTTATGCTGGGTATAGCCTGGTGGATACGCGCAGACGCTACAACGGGGCCGAATTCAACAGCGCGATTCCACTCACTGCCAAACATCGGGTAAACCTGGTCGCTGTCTACGAACTGGAAGGAAAATTCCGGCTTGGGCTGGAAGCCTATTACATTGGACCAAAGCCGCTTTCAACGGGAGAAACCTCACGCTCGTACTGGCTTATGGGGGTGATGGGCGAACGCCGGTGGAAACGTTTTAGCGTGTTCGCTAATTTCGAAAACATTCTCAATGTCCGTCAGGATCGCTATCAAGCCGTGATTTTGCCCCCAATCGATCGGCCTTCCTTCCGGGAAGTGTGGGCACCCTTAGAAGGCTTTGTGGGCAATGGGGGTCTTAAATTATTTCTCTAGACACACGTTGTTGGCGATAAATAGGGTAAATGTGCCACTAACTTCACTTGGGGGTAACGACCAAGGCAAGTAGACAAATCTTGCCTGGATATCGTAAGCATCCGGATCGGTGAATGGGCTCAACAGGAATCGGTCAACGACCATTATATTAATTATCTTCATGGACGCACTGATTACGGGTAGCCTTTTATTAAGCGTTCTCCATGCGCTGATTCCCAGCCACTGGCTTCCCTTTGTGACCATTGGCCAGACCGAACAATGGAGTCTGCGACAAACCTTGGTGGTAACGGCCATTTCCGGACTGGCCCACACGATCAGTACCACACTATTGGGTATACTGGTGAGTTTGGCGGGATGGCAACTGGCGGAGGGCTACCAAAACCTTTTGGAACGGGCTATACCGCTGTTGCTGCTGATGTTGGGCCTATGGTATCTTATGCAGCACCTGCGCCATCGGCATGTGCATGACCACATTGATGCTGGCTCTGTTCGCAAGGCCCGTTCGTTTTCGGCCCTGATCCTATCGTTGGGTGTAGTGATGTTTCTTTCCCCTTGTCTGGAAATAGAAGCCTATTTCCTCAGCGCGGGCGTGCAGGGGTGGGGGGCGGTGGTACTGGTAGCCATCATCTATAATGTGATCACTTTGTCAGGCATGTTGTTGATGGTAACGCTCGGAAGACGGGGCCTGAAACGAATAAACTCGCACTGGTTCGAGCATCACGAAAACCTGATTACCGGTCTGACGCTGGTCGGGCTGGCCGTATTTAACTTTTTCATCGAATTCTGATAGACGAATGGCAAACGATCATAACCACCAGGAAGACGGTCACGACCACAGTGACGATATCGACTTAATTGAAGAAGGCACAACCCCAGCCGCTGCGGCAGCTCCTAAAGAAGGACCTGACCAGGCCTGGCGCACTTATGTACCGGCTGCGATCAGCCTGGTGCTGTTGCTGGGTGGTATCGGGCTTGATCGCTACGCTGAAAACTGGTTTAAAGACCCGTTCTGGAGAGACCCCGTCCGGCTCATCTGGTATGTAGTCGCCTACCTGCCCGTTGGCTGGCCAGTACTCAAACGCGCCTGGAAGGGCATTATGAATCGCAATGTCTTTACCGAATTTTTCCTGATGGGCGTGGCTACCCTGGGTGCCTTTGGTATCCGGGAGTATCCCGAAGGGGTGGCTGTAATGCTGTTTTATACCATTGGTGAGTTATTCCAGGATGCCGCCGTCTTGCGGGCGCGTCGCTCCATCAAAGCCCTGCTAGATGTGCACCCCGATGAAGTGACCCTCCTGCGAAACGGACAGGCACAAACCGTAAAGGCCGCTACGGTGAGCGTTGGCGAGGTAATTCAGATAAAAGCAGGCGAAAAAGTAGGGTTGGATGGCACCCTGCGCTCGGACTCCGGTACATTCGATACAGCAGCCCTAACGGGTGAAAGCGTTCCCCGCACCATTGAAAAAGGGGAAGCCGTATTGGCCGGGATGATCAATCGGCAGTCGGTTGTCGAGATGGATGTCACCACACCCTACCAGGATTCCAAGTTGTCGCGTATTCTCAAACTGGTGCAGCAGGCTACGGGCCGCAAGGCCCAGACCCAGGAGTTCATTGCCCGTTTTGCCAACGTCTATACCCCCGCTATCTGCGGACTAGCTTTACTGATTACCATTGTCCCGTATTTCTTTGTCGCTGACTATCAGTTTCGGGACTGGCTTTACCGGGGGCTGGTATTTTTAGTGATCGGCTGTCCGTGTGCCCTAGTCATTTCCATCCCGTTGGGCTACTTCGGTGGCATTGGTGCCGGATCGAAGCAGGGCATTCTGTTCAAAGGGTCGGTGTTTCTGGATCTGATGACCCAGCTTAAAACCGTCGTCATGGATAAAACCGGTACGTTGACCAAGGGCGTTTTTAAAGTCCAGGATGTCAAATCCGTGGATATCGACGCCACTGAATTAGCCCGGTTAACGGCCGCGCTGGAAAGCCAATCGACTCACCCGGTCGCCACCGCCCTGATTGACCATGCCGGGAAAGGGTATGAAACCGTAAGGGTCGAAAACGTGGAAGAAATACCCGGGCATGGGCTGAAAGGGACCGTTGACGGGAAAGAAATGCTGGCGGGCAATGCCAAACTCCTTCGCAAATTTAATGTATCGTTTGACGAAGCCCTAACCCACATTCCGTTTACGATTGTCATGACGGCCATTAACGGAACCTTCGCGGGTTATTTCACCATTGCCGACGAGATAAAGCCTGATGCCGCCGATGCGGTCAAACGCCTGAAAGTCGATGGCATTCGTACCGTGATGCTATCGGGTGATAAAGGGGCTGTTGTGGAAGCGGTCGCCAGGCAGGTGGGTGTGGATGAGTGGCACGGCGATTTACTGCCTGAAGATAAGGTTCGGGAAGTAAAGCGGCTAAAAGGAGAGCCGTCTACCAACCCCAAAGCAAAGTTAGCGTTTGTGGGCGATGGCGTGAATGACGCACCGGTAGTGGCCCTGGCTGATGTCGGTATCGCCATGGGTGGGCTCGGCTCGGATGCGACTATCGAAACCGCCGACGTGATTATTCAGAATGACGAGCCCGCCAAGATTGCCACGGCGGTCGAGATTGGCCGGGCCACGCGCCGGATCGTCTGGCAGAATATTACGCTGTCGCTGGTGGTTAAGGGCATTGTGCTCGTGTTGGGGGCAGGGGGCCTGGCAACCATGTGGGAAGCCGTCTTCGCCGACGTGGGCGTGGCCATGCTGGCCATTTTAAATGCTGTTCGTATTCAAAATATGAAATTTTAAGCTTCCAGGCAGAATTGTTCACCTGGATCGTGAACGGATTTAGGAACATTGCCCCGTCTAAATTGACGGGGTTCACCCCCTCCTATCCTTCATCGACGCTGCTGAATTGTCTGGTCTTATTTGAGATCGATTTTAAACGTTTGCCAGGCAATAATTTTATAAAGCTATCTTTATATTACGGAATTATCGGTTAATTGGAATCCGTTAATTTGAGCCAAGTTACAAAAAGCCGACTTTTGATGTATGACCCTACCCCAACTTGTCGAAGCGTTCCCTACCGAGCTTGCCGCTATCGAGTACTTTGAGATAGTCAGGTGGGGGGAAAAACCACGGTGCCCCTACTGCAACTCAACTTATGTGTCGGCTCCAACCAAAGACCACCGGCGTACCTGTAAAATGTGCGCCCGGAATGGTTCGGTTACGGTGGACACCCAACTACATAATACCCGTTTGCCGTTGCGGACTTGGTTGATGGCGTTCGTATTGGTAACGGACGCCAAAAAAGGTATATCAGCTAAGCAGTTAGAACGAAACTTAGGTATCCATTATGAAACAGCCTGGAAGATGGGGCACCAGATTCGGGCGTTGATGGCGATTGAAAACAAAGAATTGCCCCCCTTTGACAACATTGTTGAGATGGACGAAACGTTTGTCGGGGGCAAGCCCCGCAAACCCAATAACCCGGTCTTGATGGGAGCTACTCGGACCCGAATAGATGGTAAACTGGTTCAGTTACAAGCAGAAGGCTACGACTTTCGCCCGCTCAAAGGTAACTCAGCCGCTGTTGATGTGAATGTGAAGCGGGGGCGTGGCTCTCAGAAGAAAACGCCCGTTGTCGGCATTGTGGAACGCGATGGCAATGTGATCGCTGAAGTAATGAAGACGCTGACTCATGCTAACCTCAAAAAGATGGTTCAGAAATACGTGGATGGGGAAGACGCGGTACTTATTACGGATACCTACAAGGGCTATTCCCGGTTTGATAAGATCATCGAACACGTTCAGATTGACCACAGCGTAGCTTACTCCTACAAGGGCGTTAACACGAACACGATTGAGAGTTTTTGGGCCATTATCAAACGGGGGATCATGGGCCAGTACCATCAGGTATCGGTCAAATACTTGCCCAATTACATTAGTGAGTTCGTTTTTAAGTACAACAATCGCAAAGACGACGATATGTTTGAGACATTGGTAGCGAATGCGATGCTGACTAAAGTCGGACCGCCGAAGCGGTTGAGTTAAGAAGTAGGGCGAGTGGGACGAATCCACGCTTTAACCGCGTTAAACTTTTGAGATACCCACATGGAAACTAATACCAGAATCAATCCCAGAAAAAGAACAAGTGAGAGTTGGCTGTACCTTTTTTTGAGTGACTTGTTTTCGGCTTCTAATCGGCTGTTTTCGTCGAATAGTTGTTGGAGAACCACATCGTCAGTACGCACATACTCATCGGTAAAAATGCCGAAGTGGACCGTTCTTTTCTTCCAATACACATACTTATTCCTCTTTTTCAGTTTATCCGTAACCATTATCGCGATTGCCACGATACTTAATGCTATAAACCAAGCCGCCGGAATTGCATTGTCTTGTACAAAATCAGTAATCGCTTTGGTGACTATACCCATTGTTGCTGTTATGTGCGTAATAGACGTTTTTAGTAAGCGCAAGCATACATCCTACTTCACACTACCCAACGGGGAACGCTTCTACTATAAGCACTTTTTAGACTTATCTGGGGACTAAAGCAGGGTAGGCGTATAAGCTACTCCAATTAACCGATAATTCCGAAGTACATTATCAGCTATCATGGCTAATTTAGCGTAACTTACTGAAAGCAAAGTCTGAACGTTATGCTGCCCGTCGCTCTTTTTGTCCACATCTCAACCGCATGGGCGGCCCCGCAAGGAACAGGATTACTCAAGGCAAGTCGCTGATCTAACGGCTTATGCTAATAAGCAGGGCTATCACGTTGCTCACGTCATCTACAAAACGAGGATGTGCTACCAGGCGCAGTAATGTGGATCGCCCTGAGTTGGACAAGTTACTGAAGCTTTGTAAGTTGAAAGCCATCAAGAAGGTGCTGGTCACCGAGCTTTTACGACTCGGCCGATGTCGAAGCGAGACGCCAGCGCCAATGGAAGCCATTACCGAAGTGGGTGTCTCTATCTACGCCCAGTTTATAAAGTAGATACATGAATACTTCTTCGTCTCATGCTGGAGCGTTTCTTGAGATTAAGTGAATCAGTGGTTACGTATTATGGGTGTCCTTCGAATAACATATGTGCTACAGTAAAACGATTGATTCAGCGGCATTTTACAATGCTAACAGTAGTGCAAACACTATTTAATTTGAACAAAAAGGAGCGCAACAAAATAAATGCATCGTCGTTGCATCTTGAATTAAATTTAATCTATATTTGCAACAAGGTTGCATATAGGCAGGTGTAGTGTTCTAAAAGGATTGATCATCAGTAATGCGTAAAATTCTACCAGTGACGTTACTATTTCTCGTCTCATCGATGATACGCGCACAGACGACTGATGTTAGAGGTAAAATCGCTGACCATCAGGGGGCGGTCAAGGCATCTGTCTACATTGTTCATTCTAGCCGATCAGCAGTTAGTGATTCACTGGGTTTCTTTCGATTTTCAGGATTGGCCTATGGCGGGTATACGCTCGTGGTTCAGAGAAATGAGCGGATACTGGCCCAGAAAACGATTACGGTTGACGCAAAGACGGGTTTAGTCGAAATTTATGTACAGGATAATTCGGCCAGGGAGCTTGAGCTCGTCACCGTTACGGCACCTACACAGGCCAGCCGGCTTCAAAAGTCGCCCGAAAATATTACCGTCATCGATACCAAACCTTTTTACAAGACCAATCAAACCGCACTGGATGTTATTCGGCAGACCAGCGGCATCAAGGTGCGAACCAGTGGGGGGTACGGAGCCCAAACTAATTTTTACATCAACGGTATTAGTGGTAAGCAGATCAAGTTTTTTCTGGATGGTGTGCCTACCAGCGCCCTGGGAGAAACGCAGGGTATCAATCTGATCCCATTGGAGCAGACAGCTCGCTTTGAAATCTACAAAGGGGTCATTCCGATCGGGTTTGGCTCAGACGCACTGGGCGGTGCGATCAATATGGTCTCCAGAAACGAGCGTAATGATTTTATTGATGTTTCCAGCGCGATTGGCTCTTTTAAGACGACCAAGAATAACCTGAATGTCCGCAAATTTCTAACCGATCATTTTTACGTAGGATTGAGCGCCACCTACAATTACTCAAAAAACGATTACAGCGTGATGGCCGAAGTACCCGACGTATATGGAATACCGTCAGTAAAAAACGTACGCCGTTTTCATAATGCATTCCGGTTTTATAATGCCAAAGTTCAGGCTGGTTGGATCAATACAAAATGGGCCGATCAGCTGTCGTTGACCGGTCAATTATCGCATACCTACGATCAGATTCAGAACAACGTTATTATGCGGCAGCCCTACGGCCAGGCGTATAACCAAGACGATCTGGCGGGCGGTGTCGTTCAGTACAGCAAACGGGAGTTGATTAAAAACGTCCAGCTTAACGCCTATGCATCACTGTATAGCGTGAAAGGATTCTTTGCGGATACTACCCTGAGTGTATACAACTGGGAGGGAGACGTAGTGGACCGGCGCGCTACGGGTGGTGAAATCTCAGCCGCCGGAAATCTTCTAAGCACAAAAAGCCTGGTTTTTAATACCCAGCAATCGATTGGATGGACACCCCGGAAAAATTTAACGCTTTCGTTATCAAACACGTATCAGCAATTTTACCGAAAAGGGAGCGATCCGTTCTCGCTGAATTTTTATTCATTTGATTTTTACGCAAACCCCCAAACGATGCGTAAAAACATCAGCGGAGCCAGTATGGCCTCAACGCTTTTGGGGGGGAAAGTACAAAGCGTCGTTTCACTAAAACACTTCAGTTCCGTTTCAGCCGGTAATCTTCTGGTCAACGATGTTTCGGTTCCGGTTCACCAATCGGTTAGCAAGCTCGGCTACAACGCAGCCTTTACGTATTTTTTTGGGGAAGAATTTTTCCTGAAAGCGTCGTACGAAAAAGCGACTCGTCTGCCCGACCAGACGGAAGCTTTCGGGGATCTGATGCTGCTCAAACCGAACCCGGGACTTATTCCTGAGCAGTCACATAATGCCAACGTAAACCTGGTGGTGAACTCCCAATACGTAGACGTTGAAGCGTCCGGGTTTTACCGAAACATTGACAACATCATCTACCTGAGGACATCGCAGTTTTCGTCGCAGTACCAGAATTTATTAAAAGCCAGGATCACGGGAGCCGAACTTTCGGTGCGTATCAAACCGCACCGGACGATCAAGTTCGCCAGTAATATCACGTTTCAGGACATCAGAAACCAGTCCGTTCTCGAAAACGCCGGGATCAACAACGACCGGTACATGGGTGCCCGGCTGCCGAATATTCCTTATTTGTTTGCTAATGGCGGGCTTACGGTCAATAAAGAGAATGTGCTGAATAAATCAGGCCAGCTTCAGGCTTACTGGAATTGCAATTACACCCACAGCTACTACCTGTACTGGGCGGTTGATGGCGACCAGGCGCTGAAAAATGTGATACCCATGCAGCTGGTCAACCAGGCAGGGCTGTCCTTTTCCCACGACAAGAGTGGGTTGTCGCTTTCGGCCGATGTAAACAACCTGTTCGATACGGTGCTGTATGACAATTTCAAAGTGCAGCTTCCGGGTAGAAATTATAGTTTGAAACTCCGCTTTTATACCTCTAAAAACAGATCCCAGTAATGAAAAACAAGATTTACAGCGCAGCTACCATCATTTCTATCAGTCTGAGTGTTTTTCTCACAGCATGTGACAAAAACCCTGAACCTGCGCAGCCCGAAGCCGCCGTAAACTATGCCCTGATGATGACCGGGGGTACGTATCCCAACCAGACTACCTACTTCTTAGGCACAAAGAACATGCCTACCGGAACCGTTGAGACGGCCACGGCCGCCGAGTTTACCAGCAGTGGTATGCTGTTTAAATACGGTAAATATGCCTACGTAACGACCTTCGGCGCACCGGCAACCTTGCGCAAATACAGCTTTGACCAGCAAGGAAAGCCTACCGAAATCGCTTCGTTTATTGTCCAGGGGCTGAAAACGTTTGGAGCCGTTGACTTTGTGAGCGAAACAGAAGCCTATGCCGCCAGTAATGGGTACGGTGGCGTGCCAAAGCTGGTCAAATTCAATCCGACGACCATGCAGATCACGGGAACGATTGATCTGACGGCACTCCAAAAAAAGAACGCAACCCAGGTCTTTTACCTTAGTATGGTGCACCGCGATGACCAGCTTTTTATGGGCTGCAATTATCAGAACGGCTTTTCCAACCTGGCCGACTCGGTGTATGTGGCCGTGATTGGCCGCACGTCCGGGCAGGTTGAAAAACTTATCTCCGATGGCCGAACGGGTATGATCTGGAATGGGGGTACGGCAAGTAGTTTTATAGCGAGTAGCCTGGTTCTGGATGAGAATGGGGACATTTACGTGCACGGTACGGGTAATGGAGACAAGGTGCCAAGCGGGGTAATCCGGATTAAAAAAGGAACAACCACCTTTGATAAAGACTACTTTCTGAATCTTAAAGCGGCAACGGGTGCGGACTGTCTTGGCCTGATGTACTATGGCAACGGAAAAGCACTTACCTGCCGCAGCGAAGACGCCAACAACTATCCGTTCGATGGTGAGACGCCAAGCTACACGTATTACAAAGTTGATCTAACAGCCAAAACTTCTTTGGGGGTATTGTCCAAAGATATTCCACCCGTATTTGGCTCCTATGCCTTTACCACCAAATGGGATGACAACACGGTTTATTTGAACGTACCAGCCGCGACGTCTAATTCTATTTACTCCTTGAATACGGGCACTGGAAGCGTCAAAAAGGAATTTGGACTGAGCTCAGGGATTTGTAACGGGTTTGCTAAACTTAATTAAGCAGTAAGCAAATGATCCAGGTACAAAATCTGACCAAAGAATATAATTCCCGCAAAGCCTTGGATGACGTATCATTCACGGTAACCCGGGGAGAGATCTTCAGCCTGATCGGCGCGAACGGGGCGGGGAAATCGACAACGATAAAGATCCTGACGCATCAGGTGCTGGCAACTTCGGGCTCGGCCAGCGTCAATGGCCTTGATGTTTCGTCGCACTTTGGTCAGATCAAACCGGGTATTGCCTACGTACCGGAAAACCTGATGCTGTACGGCTATTTGACGGGCATTCAGAACCTGGATTTTTTCTGCGGCATCTCCGGCCTGAATTATACCCGCGCGGAACTGGAAAATTATTTAATCCAGGCGGGTTTGGACGCGGGCCATTTTGACAAAAAACTGGCGAATTACTCCAAGGGCATGAAGCAGAAAGTCGGGATTGCGTTTGCACTGGCTAAAAAAGCTACTGTACTGTTTCTCGACGAACCAACGTCGGGGCTGGACCCCAAAAGTATTGCCGAGTTTTCGGTGCTTTTAAAAAATCTGAAAGCATCCGGTATGACGATTTTGATAAGTTCCCACGATCTTTTTCGTACCATCAATGATACCGACCGGATCGGGATTATGAAGGAAGGCCGATTGCTGGAAACGGTTTATGCCAGGGAAACAAGTTTTGCGCAGCTGGAAGAAAAGTACATGCAGCTTATGCAGTAGGTATGAACAAGGAACGGTTTTTAACTGCGGATATCAAAAAGGAAATGTTGTCCAATGCCATTCCGGCATTGGGCGGCATTACCCTGCTGGCCATCGATTCATTCCTGGACGGTCTTATTATTTCCAGACTCCTGGGGCCGAAGGCCCTGGGTGGTCTGACGCTGCTTTCCCCGTTTCTGGTTTTCCAGACGGCACTAGGCACGCTGACCGCCTCGGGTGCGTCCATCCTCATCAGTAAGGCGGTGGGCCAGGCAAACACCGAAAAGATTAACCGGGTTTTTTTTAATCTGCATTTAACCGCGGGTTTACTCTGGGTTATTGGGTTAGCGTTCTACGCTGTTGTTGGCCGTTACGCACTGAATTTTTTATCGAATGATGGAATAGAAATTGGCTTCGCGCACAGCTTTTATCAAGTGTTTGCCGCTGGATCATTCATCGTTATTATTTCGCTGACCTACGGTGCCCTGCTGCGAAGCGGGGGTGAATTCAAAAGGGTGAGTTTCTACCTGCTCGTTTCCATTGTGGTCAACGTACTGCTGTCCTTACTGCTGGTGCCTGTTTATGGCATGGCTGGGTGTGCGTTTGCCATCCTTTTTTCGCTATTGGTGTACGCAGTTCTAAGTTTTTTTCAGATTCAGCGTGCGTTTCAATTACACCTCCGGTCTTCGTACGAACTAAAAACGATCCTCGAATTAGTTTCCGTTGGTCTGCCGGGATTTTTGTTCCAATTCTCCAGCATTTTTCGTCAGCTACTGATCATTAAGTTTTTAACGCTATATGCGGCATCCGATATCGCCTTATATGGAGTAATCAGCCGGGTTATTGCGCTGATGATCATTCCAACCCAGGCGCTGATGCAAAGTTTTCAGCCTTTGTACACCATTAATCTGGGCGCAAAACGGTTTGATCGGTGCCAGGAAGCGGTCCAGCTTGTCAAGCGGTATGCCCTGTTGATTGCGCTCACAGTCTGTCTGCTAGCCGGGCTGTTTACCAAATCCATAGTGGGGCTGTTCCTGGACGGTCCTGGCACGGCGGGGGATGTGGCGGCTTTCCGGATCTGTCTGGTACTGGTGCTGTATTATCCGGTTTCCGCCCTTTCGTTTGTACAGCTTCAATCATCGGGCTTTCATAAGTACGTGAGCTGGCTTAGTTCAGCGCGGGAAACCGTCATCCTTTTGCCGCTACTGCTTGTGTTCAACCATATGCTTGTCAGTAACGCCGTGTACTGGGCCATCCTGACCGAAGTCACGCTCTACACCATGCTGATTTACCGCCTGGCTACGCATAAAACCGGGAAATTTTTCACGTTACAGACAAATGAGATCTGACTATGAATGCAGAACTAATCAAAAAAGAGGTAGCGCAAAACGGATTTTATTACGCGGAGAAGGTAAAGCAGGAAGAGGTAGAAGGTGTCGTTGCTGAACTGGGAAAAACGCTTTTTATCACCGATATTATAGAGCGTGATAACGGTCGTATTCTGAATTCGGCCACGGATATGTTTCTGCATACCGACCAGCCTGATGCAAACTATTTAGTTTGGCATTGTCTAAAACAAGCGGCTCAGGGTGGAGAAACCGTGCTTGTCAATATTGAAGAAGCGTTTACGGATTTATCTGCGGATCATCAGGAATGCTTGAAGCAAATAAAACTGAGGCTTAGCCTGCTAAGCCCGCAAGAACTCACGCATCCATTTTACGAGAGTGGACGCTTTTTTTATAGTCCCTCCTTACTGCTGGATGAGTACAGTAAAGATCAAAACGAAGCCGTTTCAGCGTTTCAGACGGCTCTGGAGCGGGTACCCAAAAAAACAATCAGACTGCGGAAAAACGACTTTTTTGCGCTGGATAATACCCGATTGATGCACGGGCGAAAATCGTTTCAGTCCGCTACCGGAAGGCATTTGAAACGGTATCTGATTCAAGCTGATGGAATAGAAAATACAGGTAGTATGTCCCTGCCTTAACACATTGTGTGCACAACAATTGGGCGAAGCCGAAAACCCATAATTCGAGTAGGCATCTATTTTTTACTTGATAAAATCATGAAAAACGTAAAAAGCTCGAAGACAGAATTTATTGCCGCTTTGTTGAAAGCTAAAGAAGCCGAAATGAACACAGGTGGTACCGTGAAAACGAAACCTTGCTGTGGCGGTCACTGCCAGGTAGGTTTGTAATAACCTGTTACACAGACCCCCTCCTGGGGGCCTGTGTAACATTATAGAGGTGGGTACTGGTCTGTAATATTTGTATTTTGCTTGTATGAAAGCAAAATATTTACCCAAAGAGTATGAGGTATTCCGCCGACGCTGTGTTGAGCTACACCAT
>NZ_VFIA01000067.1 GCF_014282275.1 Spirosoma utsteinense | reverse complement strand
TCATCACTCATCACTCATCACTCATCACTCATCACTCATCACTCATCACTCATCACTCATCACTCATCACTCATCACTCATCACTCATCACTCATCACTCATCACTCATCATTCAACTCATGAACTGGGGAAAATCAATTGTACTTGTCTTCATCGTGTTTGCCGGATTCATCGGCACGATGGTCGTTCTGATGAGTCGCGAACGCATTGACCTGGTTCGTGACGACTACTACCAGGACGAAATTGCGTACCAGCAACAAATCGACCGGGTAGCCAATTCGCGCCGGTTCGATCCGGAAGCGTATATACAGTACCGGTCAGATAGGAGGCAGGTAGAAATTACCCTGCCCGATTCGCTTCAGCAGGGCACCTTCACGCTTTACCGCCCCGCCGACCGGCAGCAGGATATTCAGCAGGAACTGACGGCTGTTACGCCCTCACCGGTTGTTATGTCGATGAAGCAGAAGCCCGGCGGACTATGGCGGGCGAAACTCACCTGGTCTGACGGACAGCGCGAATATTACACCGAACGTGAACTGACTTTACCATGACAGGCTGGTGGACAACGGCACTTCTGACGGGTCTGGCGGGTAGCCTGCACTGCATTGGCATGTGTGGGCCGCTGGCGATGGCCCTACCCGTTGGCCGGTTACCCCAGGGGCAGCGTAGACTCGCGCGGGGTCTGTACCATGCCGGTCGGCTGAGTGCCTACAGTTTGCTGGGGGCCGTAGTCGGTACGCTGGGACAGGGGCTGCTCCTTACCGGTTTGCAGCGCCCCATTTCTATTATGGCCGGCATTCTGTTACTGGTTTGGGCCGTCTCGGCAAAGGTGTTTCCAAACTGGATGCATACCACTTCCTTTGCCCGTCGGCTAACGGCCCCACTGGCCGCCTTGCTGCGTCGGCCAACGCTGACCCATATGGCCGGGCTGGGTTTCCTGAATGGTCTGTTACCCTGTGGTTCGGTGTATGTGGCGCTGGCGGGTGCGCTGGCCACCACATCACCCATGGGCGGTGCTGGCTACCTGCTGGCTTTCGGCCTGGGTACACTGCCCGCCATGCTGAGCGTGAATGTGGTGGTAAGCTACCTGACACCCCAATTCCGGCAACGGCTGGGCCGGGGGTTACCCATCGCGACCATAGTAGTAGCCCTGCTGCTCATTGTGCGGGGTATTGGCTTACCCCTGCATACCCAACAGCCGGGGCAAACCCCCATTCCCGTATGTCACGGTGAGCGGTCAGTGTGAAGGCGTTTTCCCGTTACGGTGAACGTGGGTGTCGATGTGCAGGATTCGGTAAAGCGGGCACGACCCCGTTATACCTGTTACCAACAAAATTCCGCTCAGCGGAAAAAGAATCCAGCTTAGCGGGTTCTGCTGGTAATTGACAACAAACAATACCATCAGACACATGCCTGTAATGATGCGAATAGCAATATCATAGTCACCAAGGTTTCGTTTCATAATGCTTGTTGTTTTTGTGTCACCAAAAATAAAGCCGTGAGCCCAGGCGTAATCTGATGGCTATCAGCCAGTAGAATGATTCACCTCACTCCTTGTTCGAACAGGAAGAAAGGATTTGAACAGTCACCGCGTCCACAAATCGCAATCCTCACCCGCCATCGACATGTACCCTGCCACCGATCAGCCTACCGCACAGCATCTAACCGGTCTGACGGTTGATGAAGTAGAAGCGGCCCGGAAGCAATACGGACCGAACACCCTGACGCTGAACCATACACAGACAGGCTGGCAGTTGACCGTCGACATTGTAACGGAGCCCATGTTCATTTTGCTGGCTATTGCCAGTCTGCTCTACGTGCTGCTGGGCCAGTGGCAGGAAGGTGTTGTGCTGGGGGTGGCGATGCTGCTGGTGGCGGGCATATCCGTCTATCAAAGCGTTCGGAGCAACCAGGCTTTGCAGGCCCTTCGGCAACTCACTCAGCCTACGGTTTCGGTGCTGCGCGACAGCGAATTAATTGCCCTGCCCGCTGAACAGATCGTCGTGGGCGATATCGTCTGGCTCACCGAGGGCCAGACCGTCCCGGCCGATGGACGGCTGAAGCAGGCCAACGACTGCTCGGTCGACGAAGCGATACTGACCGGCGAATCGGTGCCGGTCACGAAAACCACGCCCGACACCGACCGCTTTCTGGCGGGCACGCTGCTCACGTCGGGTAGCGCTTACGTTCAGATCAGCGACGTGGGCGAGGCCACAACCCTGGGCAGACTGGGCAAGTCGCTGCAAACGATTGAAGTCGAAAAGACACCCTTACAGATCCAGATCGGGCGCTTCGTACAACGCATGGCTTTCGCCGGCTTTGGCGCGTTTGCGCTGGTGTGGGGCATCAACTTCGCGCATACCGGCGACTGGGCCATGTCGCTGCTGCTGGGTCTGACCATCGCCATGTCGGTTTTACCGGAAGAGATCCCGGTAGCGTTCAGCAGTTTTATGGCCCTGGGAGCCGCCCGCATGGTGCAGTTCGGTGTGCTCACCAAGCAGCCCCAAACCGTTGAAAGCCTGGGCTCGGCCACGGTAATCTGTACCGACAAAACCGGTACCATTACCCAGGACGGCATGACGGTTGCCCGCTTGTATGACGGCATCACGCATACCCTCGTCCCACTCACCGCCCCCCTGTCGGCCCCGGCGCTCGACCTGCTGGCTTATGCCCGCTGGGCCAGCGAACCCGAACCCTTCGACCCTATGGAACAGGCCATCGTATCGGCCTACGGTCAGCAGGCAGCCCCGGTCGTTCATCCGCTTCAATACGAATACCCGCTGGACGGAACGCCCCCGATGATGACCCACGTCTACGCACCGGATACGGGACCCGTTCGGGTGGCTGGCAAAGGAGCCGCAGAGCGTATCGCCCAGGTATGCCACCTGAGCGCCGAGGCAGCCAGCCTCATTGAGCAGCAGGCCATCGAACTGGCCGGACAGGGCTACCGCGTGCTGGGCGTAGCCGGTAGTGACTGGCCGGATACTGACTTTCCCGCCCGGCAGGACGATTTCCCCTGGATATTCAAAGGCCTGATTGCGCTCGAAAATCCGCCCAAAATCAATGCAGAAACGGTGATCCGGCAGTTTACACAAGCGGGCATTGTCGTTAAAATGATTACCGGCGACTCGCCCGAAACCGCCAACGCCATTGCCCGGCAGGTAGCGCTGCCATCGGATGGGCAAACCCTCACGGGGCAAAACGTGATGGCACTGTCGGAACTGGACCTGCAAACACAGGTAAAACAGGTAAGCGTGTTTGCCCGTATGTTTCCCGAGGCCAAGCTCCGCGTTATCCGGGCGCTGAAAGCCAACGGCGAAGTCGTTGCCATGACGGGCGACGGCGTCAACGACGGCCCCGCCCTCAGGGCGGCCCATATCGGGGTAGCCATGGGCCGACGGGGTACGGAGGTAGCCAAAGAGGCCGCATCCCTGGTATTGGTTGACGATGATCTGGCTGGCATGGTCGATGCCATTGCGCAGGGTCGGCGTATCTATCAGAACCTGAAGCGGGCCATCGGCTATATCGTCTCCATCCATATTCCAATCATTCTTACCGTAACTGTACCGTTGCTCTTCGGCTGGCGCTATGTCAATCTGTTCAGCCCGGTCCACATCATTTTTCTGGAGTTGGTAATGGGACCCACCTGCTCCATTGCCTTCGAGAACGAACCGGCCGAGCACGACCTGATGCGCCAACGGCCCCGTCGGCTGACAGACACTTTTTTTACGGCGGGAGAACTGGGAATAAGCGTCGTGCAGGGCCTGGTTATTGCGCTGGCCGTGCTGCTGGTATACGGGCGCGCCATGCAAACAGGCACCCCACTGGATCAGGTGCGAACGATGGCGTTTGTAACGCTGGTACTGAGCAACATCTGGCTTACCCTGGTGAGCCGGTCGAGTCAGCAGTCGGTCCTGGCTACCCTGCGCCGACCAAATTCGTTGCTGTGGCTGATGCTGGCGATTACGCTCCTGATGCTGGGGGGCTCGCTGCTGTTGCCATCCATACGTGGACTGGCTCAGTTTACGACGCTGACCAGTTCCCAGCTGGGACACTGTCTACTCTGGTCGGGGCTGGGTGTGGGCTGGATCGAAGTGTACAAGCGCTGGCGGTACCGGAAAACAGCCTGACGTTAGAAAGACATCAGGCGTTGGGTTAGCAGAGCGGGGGTTTCTTTATCGGGCATGCCCACCTGCCGCCACAGTTCGATACCCTGACGCACCAGTACAAAAGCCGGGGTATGGGTAATGGCGAAGCTCTTCACAACGTCGGGATGCGTAGCCTCGTCTATTTTAAGAATGCGGACCGACTCGCCAAGGAGTTTTTGCAATGACTCGGTCAGGGCAGTCAACGAGTCCCGTTGCTGATAGTCGGTTCGCTCTGATGGCATAAAGATCAGCAAAACCGCCGACCGGGCAGGGATCAGTATAGGGTCTGGATCGTTGCGTTTCATGATAGGGCGTCCTCCCGTATGTAAGGCATAGGGTTCATTGTTACAATTGGTGTAAAAATGCATGGTTAATCGGCCGGGTGAACTGATGTAGGTCAGCTGCGGTCCTGATTCTCGACCCGTTTCTAAAAGTTTACCTGTAAATTAGCTCATGAATCCTGTTGGTAACCACCACGGACCGACTGGCTCCCGTATAATGATCAATCAATATTCAAGCGCCCTGACCGAACTGCTTTTCGAGAATAGTGAAGACTTCATCGGTATCTACGACCTGGGCGATGAACGCTTTGTCCAGGTCAACAAGGCGGGGGTACGTATGTTGGGGTTCTCGTCGGAGCAGGCCCTGCTCAACGACCCTGTCCGGTCCCGGTCGCTGCGCACCCAGCCCCTGGAAGGCGAAAACCGGACTAGTCTCATCGAACGAATCCTGCAGGCAGGGCGGCATGAAGAAACGGCCCAAATTGACCGAAAGGACGGATATTCTTTCTGGGGGCAACTTATAATGAATGTCTTTACCGCGAAAGACCGGAACTACGCCCTCATCCGGCTCATCGATCAGGGCCGACTCCACCAGGCCGAGATGGAGCTGGAACACAGCGTTCGGCGATACGAAGCCATTTTCTCCAACGCGACCATCGGCATCGTCGTTTGTGATTCGAAAGGCCAGATCGTGTCGGTCAATCAACTGGCAGAACACCTCTTCGGCTACCAGACGGGTGAGCTGATGACGCTAACCATCGAACAGCTGGTGCCAACCTCGGTAAGCAGCTACCACGAGAAGCTTCGGCAGTCGTTCAATGCCAAACCACAGGTGCGGGCCATGGGCCACAACCGCGACCTGAATGCCCAGCGTAAAGACGGTTCGGTTTTTCCCGTCGAGATCAGCCTGAGCTATTTTCAGCTGGAAGACGAGCTGTATGTTGTTGCCTACATCATCGACATCACGTTCAAAAAAGAAGCGGAGCGGCAGCTCCTGGCCCACCGGGATCACATCGAACGGCTCAATGCCGATCTGGAGCAGAAAGTGGCCGACCGAACCCACGCCCTGATGAATACCCTCGATCAGCTGGAGCAGTCGAAAGACGAACTGGGCCGGGCGCTGGCCGCCGAGCGGGAACTGGGTGAGCTGAAGTCGCGCTTTGTGTCGATGGCCTCCCATGAGTTCCGCACACCACTGACAGCGGTGCTGACGTCGGCGACGCTCATCGAAAAATACCCGGGTGGCGACCAGCACGACAAACGCCAGCGGCACCTGGACCGCATCCGGTCGTCGGTCAACCACCTCAACGACATCCTCGAAGAGTTTCTGTCGGTAGGGCGGCTGGAAGAAGGCAAGATCGAAGCACACCCCACGCGGGTCGATATAAATCAGCTGATCAGCGAAACGATAGCCGACATGCAGGGTATGCTGAAGCCGGAACAGACGATCCAAACGAATGTGCTGTGTCCGGACCCGGTGTGGCTCGATCCGTCGCTGCTGCGTAAAATCCTGGTCAATCTTCTGTCCAACGCCCTCAAATACTCGGGACCTGGTTCGGTCGTTACCATCCGGGGCGCCTGTTCAGACAGTCAGCTGACCCTGGCCGTAGCCGACCAGGGCATAGGTATTGCCAAAGATGACCAGGAGCATCTGTTCGAGCGGTTCTTCCGGGCCAAAAATGTAACCAACATTGCCGGTACCGGCCTGGGCCTGCATATCGTTGGCCGTTATGTAGAATTGATGAATGGGCAGCTATCGTTGCAGAGCGAACTGAACCAGGGCACAACCGTTACTTTACTACTTCCTTATGAAAACTATCCTATTGATTGAAGATAACGAAGCCATTCGTGAAAATACCGCCGAAATCCTGGAACTGACCGGCTACACCGTTCACACCGCCGAGAACGGCAAGGTCGGCGTCGAGAAAGCCCTTGCCCATAAACCGGATCTGGTCATCTGCGATATCATGATGCCTGTACTCGACGGGTGGGGCGTTCTGCATATTTTTAATAAAAACCCCGTCCTGTCGGGCGTTCCTTTTATATTCCTAACCGCCAAAACCGAGCGAACCGACTTCCGGAAAGGAATGGAGCTGGGGGCCGACGATTACCTGACCAAGCCCTTCGATGAATCGGAGCTGCTCAGCGCAATTGAAGGGCGCCTGAACCGATTCCGGAACGTCGGCCCGCAACACCCGGCCACCGATCTGCCGGAGGATGGCTTCAACCAGTTTCTGGATCAGGCCCGGCACGCTGAAAACCTGCAAAGCCTGTCGCTCGACCGGAAAAGCCACGCGGTTCGTAAAAAACAGTATGTGTACTCGGAAGGTGATGAGCCAACGCGGCTCTACTTCCTCAAATCGGGTAAGGTCAAGACCGTAAGGACCAATACCGAAGGCAAGGAACTCATCACCGGCCTGTATACGACCGGCGACTTTTTCGGGTACTTCGCCCTGCTCGAAAACAGCGACTACACCGATTCGGCGGTGACGCTGGAAGATTCTGAATTGATTTATATTCCCAAAGACGACTTCCAGCAACTGCTGCTGGCCAACCCGGACGTGAGCCAGCAGTTTATCAAACTACTGGCCGGGCGCGTAGGCGAGCGCGAACAACAGTTGCTGGGTATGGCCTACAGCTCCCTCCGCCGACGGGTGGCCGATACACTGCTGCGCCTGCACGGCCAACACCCCGACACCGCGATCCAACTCTCGCGCGACGACCTGGCGTCGATGATCGGCACGGCGACCGAATCCCTGATCCGGACGCTGAGCGAGTTCAAACAGGATGGCCTGATCGAGATGACACCATCGGGCGGTATCCGGGTTATGCAGCCCGACAAGCTCCGCCGGGCCAACTGGTGAGGTGATTACAATCAGTTCAGGAGCTAAGCCCGCTCATCCGCCCCGACGGATGAGCGGGCTACTTTTATGCCCAGAAACGAAACCGCTAACTGGTCCATGAAAACAGCCCTTTTTGTTACCGACTGCTCAATCGATTCGGCGCTCTCGCTACGAAACGGGCTGTCGGCCCACGCCCGTCAACCCCTGCGCCTGACCGTTGTTTACCCCTATGACATTCCGGGCGGCCAGTCGCTGAGCCGGGATACGCTGAAACCCGCCCGGACAGAAGCCCTCACCCAGTTAAAAAGCTGGTCGGGCCTGCTGGACACGATCGGTACCGACTGGCTGACGACCGAAACGCTACTGGCCAGTCCCGAACTGGCAATCAGTATTCACCTGCTCATTCGCGGCTACGACTACTGGCTGGTCGACGACTGGTCGCAGGTGGCGAATCCGGCGTTGGCAGCCGTGCTGAACCAGGGTTCTACCCGGACGCGTCCACTCTCCATTGCCCAGACGCCCGTGCTGATGACAGCCTAGCATCTCCCGACTTATACTCCGATGGCTCCTCTCGCCCTGCGCCACGCCCTTTCTGCGCTTATGTTGCTGTGGCCTGTGGCTGTGTGGGGACAGTCGATACAGGGCGGGGCCGCTTTTCTATATGGCGGTCAAAGCCTGTGGCCCGGCTCGGCAACGGCCATACAGCAGGTTAGCCAGATCACGGAACCGATAGGTAACGACCGGTTTATACTCATCGGAGCCGAAGCCTACTACCGCCGTAACCGCTGGTTGTTCGGCGTGAACGCATCCGCTTTGGCCAACAAACGGGTTTATGACGCAGCGACCCGGACAACCATCGAGTCGTCGGCGTCCAATGCCCACCTCTGGATTGGCTGGGTAGCCTGGCAAACGAAGCGCACCAAGCTATACCCCAGCCTGGGACCCGGCATCAACGCCTTCAACGTCAACGCAACAGACGACAGCAAAGCCCTGACCACCTATGTCATCGATGGGTTCGCCACCGACATTGGCCTGACGTTCGACTGGCTGGTTGCTCAGGCCGCTACCGATCCAAGACTACAGGCCGGGCCCTTGCTAAGCCTCCGGGCCGGATACCGGATAACGACGGCCCCGACACCGTGGCACAACGACCGGACAGGAACGGCCATGCCATCGGCAGGGCGTTTTTCGCCCCATGGTTTTTACCTGACCCTGGGTATAGGCGGGGGCGGTTTCCGGTCCCGGTAATGCCCGACGGCCCCACTGCCCATATCCGTTTTGTCTTTTTTCTCCCTGGTCCAGGGTTGGCCGAACGGGGGCGGATCAACGTCAGGTCCTCCATTGAGCCACATCATGGGTCGGCACACGCCAAAGCACCACATTTGAGGTACAACTCATAACCTTAACCGCGATGCGTATTGCGTTCTTCAGCACCCTGCCTTTCGAACAAACCTCGTTCGAGCCGTACCGGAGTCATCACCACATCACCTACATCACCGAGACACTGACCCCCGAAACCGCTCAACGGGCCGAAGGTCATACCGCCGTGTGTGCCTTTGTGAACGATGACCTCAGCCGCCCTACCCTGACCCGGTTGAAGGAGCTGGGCGTTGGCGTGATCGGGATGCGCGGCACGGGACTGGACAACCTGGACCAGCTGGCCCTGCGCGACCTGGGTATGACGCTGCTCCACATACCCGGCTATTCGCCCTCGTCGGTGGCCGAGATGAGCGTAGCCCTGCTGATGAGTCTGGTTCGGCACGTGCCCGAAGCCAGCCAGCGCGTACGGGCAGGCAACTTCACCATCGACGGGCTGATGGGTACCGACCTGCACGGCAAGACGGTCGGGGTGGTGGGTACGGGCCATATCGGGCGGGCCTTTGTGCGCATCATGCAGGGCTTTGGCTGCCACGTGCTGGCCTACGACATTCGCCCCAACCGTAAACTGCTCGACACCGGGGTTCGCTATACGTCGCTCACCGAACTCCTGCGCCAGTCGGATATCATGTCGCTCCACTGTCCGCTCAATCCATTGACCGACTACCTGATCAATGCCCAGGCGCTGGCACTGATGAAACCCGGTGCCCTGCTGATCAACACCGGACGGGGCCGCCTGGTCGACACCCGGGCCGTGCTGAACGCGCTGGACAGCGGGCAGCTGGGCGGCTACGCAGCCGATGTGTACGAACGGGAGCGCGCCTATTTTCACTACGATTTTTCGGACAGCCCCATCACCGATCCCCTGCTGAACCAACTCCGGACGCACCCCAACGTATTGCTGACAGCCCACCAGAGTTTTCTCACCAAAGAAGCTATGCAGCAGATTTCGAGGGGGTTGATGAACCAGTTGAGCTTTTACGAAAACCAGCAAACAGCCCTTGTCACGAAGGCGTCGATGTGTTAGGCACAGCCGTTTTTGGGTCAGGTGGTCAACCCCTGAACGAATCATGAGAACGTACCGATTTCTCCTTACCCTGGTATTGGCGGGGTACTTGTCGAGCACCCTGGCCCAATCGCCCCGTTTGTCTGGCGGAGCGGGTTTCTTTCGGCTGGGCTATGCCCGGCTGCACCAGGTTGGGCAAACGCTGGATCAGTTCACACCACCCCAGCTCTCAGGTATTGGGAACGACTTTGTATATGTAGGGGGCGAGGGCTACGCCCGACTGGATCGATTTATCCTCGGCGGGGGCGGCTACGGCATGGCCCGGCGGAGTCTGAGCGGTCCCGGCTACCATGCCGAACCCTTCGGTGGAGGAGGCCACCTGTTTCTGGGCCGTATTCTTGTGAACAGCCGCCGGTTGTGGCTCTACCCAACGGTTGGGGCGGGGGTAGCAGTAGTGGGTATTACCCAGAGTCAGCAGCAAGGCCAGACAACGCGGGAGTCGTCGGTGCTGCTGCCCAGCCTCAACGTTCAGTTTGGCGTTGGTGCCGACTGGCTCGTGGCCGCCTTTACCGAAGACGACAGCTATGGCGGCCTGTTGCTGGGTATGCGGGCCGGCTACCAACTCAGTCCCTCATCGTCGGGCTGGCGAAGTACGGGCGAGCTGGTACCCCCCGACCGGCCGCGTTATGCCACCAATGGCTATTTCGTCACCCTGACCATAGGCGCTGGCGGTTTCCGTAGGCTACCTCCCAGACCGACTTCCCACTAACGGCTAACCCGGTTACCGCCATGATACGCACGTTGTTTGCCTGCCTGTTACTCGTTCACGGGCTTATCCACCTGCTGGGGTTCATCAGCCAGTGGCAGTTGGCCAAGGTCAGCCAGATGACAGGAAAATCCATTGTTGCCATCCCGGAATCGATGGCTAAACTGATGGGTACACTATGGCTGCTGGCCTGTCTGGGATTTCTGCTGGCCACCGCTGGCTACTGGCTCAGGCGGGATGGCTGGCTGGCCATTGCCCTCGGCAGCGTTATTCTCTCACAGGCGCTCATCATCCTGTTCTGGCCCGACGCCAGGGCGGGCACCATCGCAAACCTGATCATAACGGCCGTGTTGCTGCTGACGTATACCCATAACCGGTTCGACTGGCAGACGGATCAGGAAACCCGGCACCTGCTCGGCCAGTCACGTTCTGATAAGACGGCAACGATCACGTCGGACAGTCTGATGGATCTGCCGGCACCGGTGCAGCAGTGGCTGACCCGGTCGGGGGTGGTGGGGAAGGAACGCATTCATACGGTACGGCTCCGGCAGCACGGGCGTATGCGTACCACACCCGGTGGCCGATGGATGACAGCCGAAGCCGAACAATATTTTACCGTCGACCAGCCGGGATTTATCTGGAAGGCCAGTATCCGGCTGGCACCACTGGTACAGCTTACGGGACGGGATCGGTATGAGAACGGGCACGGTAGTATGAACATCAGGCTGCTGTCGCTCATCGAGGTGGCCAATGCCCGGGGACCCGAAACGGATCAGGGGACGCTGCTGCGCTTTCTGAGCGAGATCATCTGGTTTCCGTCGGCCGCACTGAGTCCCTATATCCACTGGGACGCCCTCGACAGCCAGTCGGCGCGGGCTACCATGCACTACGGCGAGGTAACCGCTTCCGGGATTTTCCGCTTCACTAAGCAGGGCGACGTATCCGGATTCGAAGCGCAGCGATACATGGAGAAGAACGGTCAGTACACGCTCGAAACCTGGACAACGACCGGCAGCACCTACCGAACGCTTGCCAGTGGCATCCGTATTCCCACGGAGGGGGCGGCTACCTGGAAACTAAAAACCGGCGATTTCACCTGGTACAAGCTCACTATCGGCTCCATCGATTACAACAAGCCGGTGCTGTATTGACACCATCTGGCCTGGATCAGGCGCGTTGCCACTCCGGGCCGCTCCTGATTCAGGCCAGAAAATCGTTTGTTTTCGCTCCTGTCTAGGCCCGCATGATCAATACAGGCCGGGTCGCGTGATTCAATACATCTTCGGCCACGCTGCCCGTCAACAGGTGCCGCAACCCTTTGTTACCGTGGGTGAACAAGACGATCAGGTCAGCATTCACCTCATCGGCATAGTTGATGACACCGTCAGAAACCTTTTTGGACCGGCGAATGGTAAAGTCGAATTGCGTAATGCCTTTGGCAGTGGCAAAGTCGTTTACCCACTCCCAGACACCCTCCGGATCGCGGTTGTCGGTAGGCGTCATCACATACAGGAACTGGTGCAATCCCTGTTCGCCCAACTGAAACGGGTAGTGGTGAACGGATTTCAACTGCTCGTCGATATCAATGGCACAGACGATATTTTCGGGCTGGAAGTGGGCAATTGGGTTCTTGATGACCAGTACCGGGCAGTGTGCATGGCGGACAACGAATTCGGCGTTGGAGCCAAACAGCAACTCCTCCAGACCCGACGCCCCTTTCGAAGTCATCACGATCAGATCGGCCGGCTGGTCGGTAACGGCATGGGCCAGTCCCTCCCCACTCGTAACGAGCCGGGAAACGATCGACACACCGGCATAAGCCGGCTGATCGGCCAGGTCCCGCAGGGCGTTGAGGGCCCGCTCATCCATGTCTTTGTACGTGGTTACGGTACCCTCGGCCGTCATCGTAACCGCTTCGGCATAGATGGGAACGGGCATCGGGTAAACAACCGAGTGCAGGAGAACGACTTCGGCGTTGTAGATGCGGGCCAGGCCGACAGCTACCGACAGGGCGACCTGCGTACCGGGACTTAAATCGGTGGGAACGACAATGATTTTCATACCGTGAATGGTGTTAGGTTTCTGACACAAAACACGCCCCCAACCACGTGAAGTACACTGACACCCGGCAGCTAACATTCTGATTTACATCACATGATCAGAATCATACGATCGACTGATGCAGGGCCGTGGGTAGAAATGCCCGCGTTTGTATTTTTGAATCAATACCCAATCCTTGTACCGGTATGCTACGTGACCTATCGCCCGAAGTGACGGACCATTTGCTGAGCACTCAGTTTTTTGGTCGCCTTGGCTGCGCTGCCGATGGGCAGGTGCTGGTACTGCCTGTTACCTACCTGTATGATGGGCAAGCCATCTACGGTCAAACCCGCGAAGGGGCTAAAACGCGGCTGCTGCGGCAAAACCCGGCGGTGTGTTTTGAAGTCGATGAACTATGCAGCCCCTCCTACTGGCGTAGTGTGGTTGTTCAGGGGGTGTATGAAGAGTTACAGGGCGACGAGCGCCTGTATGCCGAACAGCAACTGGGACCGGGGCGCGTGGCACCCCGGTCCGCCACTACGGATACCTACGGCGCAGCTATACCGCCTGCTCCTGCGGTTGTCTACCGCATTCGTATTCTGAGCAAAACGGGCCGTAGCGAATCAAAAGACGAAGCCTGAACCTCCCCCTACCCTCTTTTTAACCTAAATCGATCCCATGAAAACGCTCGACTATGTTGTGGCGGCTGCCTATGTAGCAACCAATGGACTGGCCATTGTGCAGGTCATTGGTGCCCACCGCTGGCCTGTCATTACGCGCCTGCTGTTCTTTCTGATCTTCGCCATGGCTGCCGTGGTCAACACCCGAACAGTACTCGACACGCCCTGGGTCTACCAGAGCTATGCCTACTACGCCCTTCCCCTGTACAGCTGGTTTATTCTGGGTCCGTTCGATGCCATTACGCAGCCGATGGTGCTGACGATCGCTGTCGGGCAGGCACTCATTTCCATAGCGATGTTTACCAGCGGACGCTGGTTCCGGGTGGGCTGTTTCGGCGGTATCCTGTTCTGTCTGGTCATAGCGCCACTCGGTTTAGGGGCCGCTTTTCCGGCCACGCTACTGCTGGCACTGGCTTTTTACCGGCTCAGTAAACACGAAGACCGCCAGCCTGTTGGTAAGGCGCTCGACAAACGGCGCGTATCCTCAACGGTCGCGTAGGAGGACCAGGACGTTTATCGCCCAATAACCCATTACAGTTTTATTCCCTGAATCAGGGTAGCGGTTTGAACAGACTGCTCTTTTAAATGCAGAAACTGCTTTCGGCTTTCATCCTGGGTAAAAGCGACAAAATCCTGCTCCGTATCAAATTTTACGAGGTGTATTTCATAGGGTTTTTCAATCGGCTGACCAATGTAGGCGTCATCGGAAGGCCGAACGCGTAGCAAAAGCTGACCATGATACGTTTCAATCAGCGGGATAGCTACCTGTTCAAACTGGTCGAATACGTCTTCCTGTCCTTCTTTGATGTAAATCAACTGAGTCAAGTAAATCATAGTAGCTGGTCGTCTTCAAGGTGTTTATAAATATGGAAAGCTAAACTCGCCTGTAGCTGTCGACAGAACGTTACCTTACGTGGAGCGCCAGGGAATGCCTATATTGTTATTTGTTCACCTTAGGGGTATTCGTCTTTCGGGACGCTTCATCAAGAATTTCCCGCCCAAAATACGATTTCTGCCAGGTGGGGGACAGCATGTTGTACATTTCCAGGTAATCTGCCTTCGTCAAATAATCCCCAAGGGTGCAAAGGGTGGGCAAAGCAGCACCCCCGCCTGTATCATGGTAGCGCATCACGTATGCTTTGAGCAGATTGACCCGATATGATTGCATTTCCCCCACCACCTTCTTTAACGCATTCGCGTTGATAGTGTCATTCTTGCTCAGTAGAGCCTCGTAGACTTTTCTGACCTGAAAACGCTGATAACCGATTTGTTGATCTTCTTTAAACCAGTCTTTCCATTGCTGGTCAATGTCTGAGCCACTTACCACTACACTATCATATTCGGCTTTATTGCCCTTTACATAGATTGTTCGATTGTCCAGAAGAATATCAGCCAGCTTCCTCGACGAGCTTCCTTTACCCGCATGCAAGTACATATGCGCTGTTTCGGCGAGGCTCCCATCTATGACAAATTGCCCACTCCTAACCGTAGCAGAGTCGATCACTTTTCTTTTGCCGCCATCGATCAGGTACATTTTTGTGCCTTCCGACAGGCCCTTTATGTTACCGATGACTTTGTAGGTAGACGCAGCATTAGAGCGCTGGGCTTCTGAAATCACTGGAATCATCCCTAGCGTTAGCGCACAGATAAGTTTAAAAAGGCTCATAACTTCGGCATTTGATTACAACCAAATAATGTACTCAATCAGGACAATTGACCTATCTCTAAGCGGACAACAACATACGTTCCGCTTTCGTACTACAACTTATCAGGGGTAATAAATTGCGGGACACTATTTTCGACGGGTTTACAGCTCTTTAGATAAGCAAACACGGCGACCAGGTCCTCTTTTTTCATGTGTACATAATTAGGCCACGGCATGGGGGGCAATAAGGGCCGTGCCGTGCGAATGCCCTTACTTTTACCTTCGGTCATAGCGATGATAAACTGTTCTTCCGACCAACTTCCTATACCTGTAGCATCGGGGGTCAGGTTAGCCGAAAACGACGCTCCCCAAGGTCCTACTGCAATGGTGTTCATCGGGTGAAACAACACCCAATTGTTCAAAGCATCCTTGGCTACATTACCCATCGGTACGTTGGCCGGGTGGCCTGACAAACCCAGAACAGGGTCGGGAACAGGGCCTTGCGGGGTCATGGTTTTAGGGGCATGGCAATCGGCGCAGCCCATAATTTCGACTAAATATTTGCCTTTTTCGATTTGGGCCTTAGCGTAGGGTGGATTTTTGATTACCCGTGTTGTGGTAGTGGATTTATTGGTAAACGATACAAGGACAGCAGCGTTAAAAACCAGTACTGCAATTGCGAGGGGTAGATACTGTTTTTTCATGTGAACTAGTGTTGGTTTGAGGGATTGAAATTTATGTAAAAGCTGGTGTTGGAGCCGCGTTATCTGCCATCCGGACCCCGCCGAACCAGGCAAACCTCTCGGCCAACACGCGAAATGCCAGTTTTTATGTTCTGTCCAGCGGACGTTGGCTTGTCCCCAGGCACATGGCAAACCCGCAAAGACAAAATCAAACTACTTGCTGAATAATTGGACAAATAGGCCCGCAACGACGAGGTAAAGAAGATAACTCCCAACGATAACTCCAATCACTTTCAGGTATTTGGAAATATCACTGCCTTCCTGCCTGAAAATGCTAAAATTTGTAGCCGCTCCGAACGCACCGATTCCACCGCCAATAGCGCCACCGATAAAAAGTAGCAAAATAGGAAGCCCGCCAATTACGTATTGATACCATTCCAGTTTTTCCAGAATCTGAATTTTTTCTCCATTTATTTCTAATACTGAAATGGAGTCAGGAAAAGAAGATATAGGAAACGCTTTTACAAATTCCGCATCACTAGTTGGAATTAGAAAAGGTTTCCCTTTTTCATCAGCTTTCTCCAAAATCTCATTATCCATTATCAACGTTGATTTGCCAGTCCAAATGGAGGTCTCAATCTCAAAATTTGAATTTGGGAATTGGGATAACTGAAAAATGTGTTTCATTAAGAACGGTGGTTATTATTAGATTACTCAAAACCTCTCGCCCAACGACCCCATGTGTTGATGGCCGAAAGCTTACTCGCCACAAAATATGTGCCCTGAACCTTTTCAGCCTTGCCTCCGTTGGGCTGCGGCATTAGCCTACTCCGAGTGATTCCTGTCCGAGATAAGCGGACACCGCAGCGCTAACCAACAACGTACGAAACACGAAACTGAACAAGCCGAAACTGTCAGGCGAGGCAAGCAAACGTACGGTTACAGATACGTTCCTGGGTCAGCCGAAACGTGCTTATTTACCTTACATCCTGGCGCATTCCCGTTCCGCCTTCATCATACTGATTTGTTCTTCAGGGATTGGATAATTGTAATTACAGCTGGAATAAGTAAAAAACCAGTAAATAAAGGTAAAAACCAGGTACCCAAGCCGCTAGTGACGCCGATTGCTGTCAGGTAAATCAGGACGATAAGTACAGAAAAAACTAGAAGTACTGATAATTTTATAAATCTCAATAATCTTGTCGCAAGGGTATATTGCGCTTGGGCATTGCTCTCCGTTATTTGTGTTACATAGTTAAAAATGTGGGGATACTCATTGGTTTTTGTTATTCCCATATAGAGTGCGGTTGCCAATAGGGGTAGCATTACAAAGGTTGCTTTATCGCCATAGCTGTCTGCTTGCCCAATGGCGTTGAAATGTATTGGGATTCTATCCGGTAATTTCAAAAAAATGTAAAGTGTCAGCCCCCACATTACTATCAAAAATAGCTTACCCATCAACTCTAACGTGTTGTCAAGCGGGGTAAGAATCAGCGTTATTCTTGGCCTTGTTTCTATATCTTAATTTCTAATGCGTGCTTGTTTTACCCAACGCCCATAAGCTATTGATGCTGAGCGCGTCTTCACCTTTACACACGCGCCTAGTTAGTTGCCAACTCTCCTCCGAAACGTGCTGGCTGTCGACCGAAAGCGACCACGCGGAGTGTTATTGCCAGCCGTAGTAGGCTTTTATAACTTCTACTAACAAACCACCGGCTGCTCCAACACCAATTTGCCACGTACCATCAAGACTCTTATACTAAATCAAATTCAATAAGTCGTATCTTTGGTTATGGATTACGCTACTAAAATCAGCCAGACCGTTGACGAACTGCAACAGCTTGAAAAACAGCAGACTAATGT
>NZ_VFIA01000066.1 GCF_014282275.1 Spirosoma utsteinense | reverse complement strand
GAATCGCTGGCCGACGCGTCCCGAGTCGAGGGGTGGGTTGAGGAGCCGTGGGGTGGAGTTGAGTCCCAGGGCGGGGTTGATGAAGATGGTCGTGGAGACGAAGAACTGGATGGTCGACGAAGCACCCGACTGTAGATTCTTGGTATTATCGTTTCGATTTGAAATAGCTACAGAAATGGTGTAGGCACCGGGTCCGGGGTAGGTATGGTTGGTAACGTAAGTGTTGATCGAGGAAGTACCCCCGTTGATGAGTCGTTTAGGCAGTCGTGTAACGGATTCTGATGTACCATCACCAAAGCAGATGACGTATGAATTAGCACCAGCTGCGGCAGCATCCCGCCCCCCTATTTCATCGTAGTAAGCGGTCAGGGTAATTTCGTAGGTGAGGGATGTTGCGGAGGTGCGCCGGGTGGTGATTTCGCCCGCCCGCACGTGGGTAGCCTGGCTCAGCGTAGGCCACAGTACCGCCCCTACAAAGACACCGAGCAGTGTGATCGAGTAAATAAGCCGCATAGAATTAACGTATTTGTAGTACAACGATTTCTGTCTCA
Source organism: Spirosoma utsteinense (assembly GCF_014282275.1). Lineage (GTDB taxonomy): Bacteria > Bacteroidota > Bacteroidia > Cytophagales > Spirosomataceae > Spirosoma > Spirosoma utsteinense. The sequence goes on along the minus strand of NZ_VFIA01000066.1, from coordinate 16,853 downwards.
AAACAGTATTGTATTTTCTGTCGATCAGTGTTGATTTAAGACAGGTCGCATCGGTATGTATATATGTTAAAAAGCCGATCAGCCAACCGTATTCCTACGATTTAACTGATCGGCTTATCCAGGCTTACGCTTGTTAATCGATAATTCTGAATAACCGATTCCAGCGGATCTTGTTCCAGACGTTTGCCGGGTTTGGATCGAGCGACATCCAGACGAAAACGGCTTTACCTACAATGTGATCTTCGGGTACGAAACCCCAGAAACGCGAATCGAGGGAGTTGTCGCGGTTGTCGCCCATCATGAAGTAATAATCCTGCTTGAACGTGTAGGAAGTGATAGCTTTGCCACCGATGGTAATGCTGGTCGGTGATACTGCCACAGCCTCGTTTTTCTCGTACAACTCGATGACAGGGCCGTAGAGCGCAATGGATTTGGCGTCGATCTGGATGGTTGCTCCTTTCTTTGGAACCGTGATCGGCCCGAAGTTATCGTGATTCCAGTTGAAGGTTGGCGTGCCATAGATGCCCGCACCCGTTTCGCCCGCTTTATCCGACATAGGCTCAATGCCTTTCACCCAATCAAACTCTTTGAATTTGGCAATAACATCTTCGGTGGTGTTAACACTATAGCCAACCATAGCCGCCGATTTTGTCGAGTCGTTGTATTGCTCCAGTGGTTTCCAGTTCTCGGTTGGCTGGCTTGGGTCGCGGTAATCGTTGACGATATCGAATTTGCGAAAGAAGTTGGCGTCTAGCACTTCGGTAGTTTTAATGAAGTACTTCTGCTCCGATCGGGGCGGGGTTGGAAAGGGTTTGCCGTTGATAAAGACGGCCCGCTGCCGTACTTCCAGCACATCGCCCGGAATGCCAATGCAGCGTTTGATGTAATTGGTCTTGAGGTCGGTAGGGTAATCGATATTTTCGTTCAGGTACTTGGGCGGTACATTGAAAACAACGACGTCACCATTCGTAACATGCGTGAAGCCGGGCAGGCGGTACGATGGCAACTGAATGGCGGTGCTGTAGGACGGAATATTTGTTCCCCATATCTTCTGGTGTGTCAGCGGTACCTGCAAAGGTGTTTGGGGTGTTCGGGTGCCGTAATGCAATTTACTGACGAACAGGAAGTCACCTACCATCAGGCTGTTTTCCATCGATGGCGTTGGAATCGTGAATGCTTCCATAAACAGCCAGCGAATGAGCGTAGCCGCTACAACCGCGAATAAAACAGAATCGAACCATTCGCGAATGGGCGACTTATGGGCTTTGGCCGCTTTTCGGTCGGCTTGGGTTTTTACTTCAGTCACGTCAACAATGATAAATGACAAATGATAAAACGATGGATGATAAAGCAGGTATCAGCTACAAATATCGTTCATCCTTTCTCATTCATCGTTAAAATTTAATAAGTCGTTCATGCCAAAGATGCCCTCCCGGCCCGCTATCCACTCGGCAGCAATAACGGCACCCAGCGCAAATCCTTCCCGGCTATGGGCTACATGCGAAATCTCGATCCGGTCTACCGCCGAGTCGTAGCGAACGGTATGAGTACCAGGTACTACCCCTTCCCGCAGTGACTCAATTTCGATGGCATCCTGCGCTACCACTAAAGGCTCGTTCCCCGGCTCGTTTACTACCCACCGGCGTTTAGCAGGCAGGTGTTGCATCACCCCCTCGGCCAGCGTGATAGCCGTACCACTGGGGGCATCTTTCTTTTCGGTATGGTGAATCTCCGTCATCGACACCTGGTAAGACGGATAATTGCGCATGAACTGAGCGAGTGTTTTGTTCAGCTTGAAAAACAGGTTGACGCCGATGCTGTAGTTCGAGGCATAAAAAAAGGCTCCGTTCTTTTCCCGGCAGAGGTCTTCCAGATCGGCCCGGTGATTGAGCCAGCCCGTTGTACCGCAAACCACTGGCCAACCCCGCTCGAAGCAGTAGGTCAAATTAGCCACAGCCGATTCTGGCGAACTGAACTCGATTACCACGTCGACATCGGCGGTCTGAAGCTGATCCAGATCGGCAACGTTATCGATTGTGATACGGCCTGCAATATGGTGCCCCCGTTCGAGTGCGGTTTTCTCAATGGTCTTACCCATTTTGCCGTAGCCGAGGAGTAGAATGTTCATGTCTTTTTTGGTTTAAAACGTCAGTGCCATCCGAACGCCCGGCACGAAGCCTGTTCCTGGCATGGGCAAAACGGTTGGCTCGACGCGCATTGAAATGTCATCCGACAGGTCGAACGTTTTCAGGTGGGCAGCCACGTTGGCTTCTACGGCGCTTACGGCGTATAGCACCACCGACAGGATAATGTTCAGGTCCCGGTATCGGCGGTAAAAATCATACGCGGCCTTCGCCTGGGTTGGTGAGCGAAACACGCTTTCATTAATGACAACTTCCGTAACTGGGGTGTTGGTAGCTGTGCCGTTCCTGTCTCCGTAGAGCAGCCGGCGGTAGCCATTTTCAGCTTCCAGCGCCAGTCGGCGGTACCGCGTGAAGTAATAGCCCAAAGCCCCGTAACCAGCGTAGACAAACGGCATCTTGTAATACTGCCGGTTGTAGGCCTGCCCCAGACCGGGGAACATCAACGACCGGAGGGTAGCTTTCCGGGGAATGATTTTCCGGATCATCGCTTCCTGTTTCGGTGTGACCTGAACGGTGTCGTTCTCCAGAGTGAGTGAACGGTCGGCTGCATCAGTGCCCGTGCCGACCCTAATACCATTTCGCCGAACGGACGACGGAATCGTGTCGAGCGCAGAGCCCCCCGGTCGGGGTTGTCGCGTTGAATCGACAGCCGCTGGCGTGGGCGCTGGCACAATGGCTGGCTTTTGGGCGAAGGAAGACCAGATAGGCACAGTTATCAGAAAAATGATCCTGAAAACAGTCGAGCGTTGTTTCATACTTCCATAACGCTTACCACTTTCCCATACCGTCCGCCTGCCTGTCCGTTTAAGAAACTTTAACACGGTTACGCCTGCGAGTTCAGCACTTCCAGGATTTTGGTCAGCTCTTCCTGAGAAGTAAACGGAATTTTGATTTCGCCCTTGTGCTTTTCGTCGGCCTTGATCGAAACTTTAGTGCCAAACATCGAGGAGAGCTTGAATTGAAGGCTACGCATTTCCTGTTTGGGCAGCGTCACACGCCGGGAGGAAGTAGCTTCGTCGACATCATCGGATAGATTGCGCACGGCCTCTTCTACCTTACGGACCGACCATTCTTCGTCTACAGCCCGGTTGAAGAGCCGGATTTGCTGATCAGGATTGTCGATATTGATGATGGCACGGGCATGGCCCATCGAAATCTTATTGTCGCGCAACGAGGCCTGAATAACGGGAGGGAGTTTCAGCAGCCGGATGTAGTTGTTGACCGTTGTGCGGTTTTTGCCAACGCGTTCGCCCAATTCTTCCTGCTTCAGACTGCACTCGGTGATGAGCCGCTGGTAGCTGAGGGCAATTTCTATAGAATTGAGATTTTCGCGCTGTATGTTTTCAATCAACGCCATTTCCAGCATCTGCTGGTCATTAGCGGTGCGAACATAAGCAGGAATATGCGTCAGTCCGGCAATTTTAGATGCCTGCAAACGTCGTTCACCCGCAATGAGCTGATACCGTTCTTTCCCCAGCTGCCGAACCGTAATGGGCTGGATGATACCCTGCGTCCGGATAGAGTCGGCCAGTTCCTGAAGGGCTTCTTCGTCGAAGCGGGTCCGGGGCTGAAACGGGTTGGTTTCGATCAACGACAGCCCAATTTCGGTCATCGTGCTGATTGCCTCGAAGGGGGACGTTTTCGTTTGCCGGTTCACCGCGTCGCTGTCATGCAGCAAGGCACCCAAACCACGGCCCAATCCAATCATCTTCTTATTTGGTGCTTTGGTGTTCGCGTTGTCCATAAGACAAGTAGGTGAGATATATGATGTATCACCCATCATACATGCTTGATTTACACTTCCTGAGGCATCAGGCCATTTTTGATCAGGATCTCACGGGCCAGGTTCAGGTAGCTGACAGCTCCTTTGCTGTCTGCATCCTGCGCGAGGGCAGGTACACCAAAACTGGGCGATTCGCTTAACCGAATGTTGCGTGGAATGATCGTGCTAAACACCATCTGCTGGAAATGGCTTGTTACTTCTCCCACCACCTGGTTCGATAGCCGTACACGCAGGTCATACATCGTCAGCAGGATGCCTTCGATAGCGAGGTGTGTATTCAGCCGTGACTGGATGATTTTGATGGTATTGAGGAGCTTTCCCAACCCTTCAAGAGCGAAGTACTCGCACTGTACCGGAATAATTACCGAATCAGCGGCCGTAAGGCTGTTGATCGTAATCAGGCCCAGCGACGGTGAGCAGTCGATGATGATGAAATCGTACTCGTCGCGGATGCTGTCGAGCGCGGTTTTCATCTTGTCTTCCCGATTCTGAAGATTGATCATCTCAATTTCGGCCCCAACGAGGTCGATGTGAGAGGGAAGTAAATTCAGGTTCGGGAAGTCCGTTTGAATGATGGCGTCGCGGGGATTGACTCCCTCGACCATGCATTCATAAATGCTGTTCTCGATCTCTTTAGGATTATAGCCTAAGCCCGACGTTGAGTTGGCCTGTGGGTCAGCATCAACGATAAGCGTTTGAAATTCGAGGGCGGCCAGGCTGGCGGCCAAATTGATTGTTGTCGTAGTTTTACCGACGCCCCCCTTTTGGTTGGCGATAGCAATGACTTTACCCATGGGTCTGTGCGTTGCAGTCCCAAAGATGCCGGATAGTTTCCACGAATCCAAAGAATGTTTCACGCAATGTTCCACAAATCCGAATGAGTGATTGAGCAAATGAATGATTGAGTGAATAGGTTTTGCGTCAGCTAGTCACTCAATCATTCATTCACTCATTGTAAACTCATTCGCAACTCCCTTAGGCCCACACCTTCGTGCCTTCGGTGCAGTTCTTGCACATTTCTATTTCGGAGCGGGAGCGGAGGAGTGTCTGCCGGAATTCGTGGTAGGCGGGACCATGCCACAAATTGGCGAAAGACTGGGTCTGCAGGTCACCCATGCGATGGTGGGCGTCCTTGTCGAAACAGCAGGGCACCACCAGACCGTCCCAGGTAATGACACAGGAGTGCCACATTTTCCAGCAATGGTCGCCGAAGCCGTTCTTGATCTGGTAGGTGCCGTCGGTCTGAGGAGTGTAGCGGCTGTATTGATCCAGCGTCGGGATCAGGTCGTTCCCGTGTTCGTAGTCGTAAATCTGAGCCGTTTTCAACCCCACCTCATCGACGCCCAGGTCGCGGGCCAGCTGGCGGACCTCATCGATCTGATGCTGGTTGGGTTTTACAACCAGAAACTGGAACACCACATGCGGTGTCCGTGATTTCAGTTCTTTCTTCCAGCGCAGGATGTTCTTCGTACCCTCCAGTACCTTTTCGAGCTTACCGCCCACACGGTACTGCTGGTAGGTTTCCTGGGTGGTGCCATCGATGGAGATGATAAGCCGGTCCAGCCCCGATTCCACCGTTTTGCGGGCGTTGGCATCGGTGAGGTAGTGGGCGTTGGTGCTGGTGGCGGTATAGATATTGCGCTCCGTAGCGTAGCGAACCAGATCCAGAAACTGGGGATGAAGGTAGGGTTCGCCCTGAAAATAAAAAATCAGGTACAGCAGCGTTTCGTGCAGTTCATCGATGGTGCGCTTGTACAGTTCCTCCCCCAGCATACCCGTTGGGCGGGTGAACGAGCGCAGGCCGCTGGGACATTCGGGGCAGCGCAGGTTGCAGGAAGTAGTCGGCTCAAACGATACCGACATTGGCAGTCCCCGCTGCATGGGCTTCCCCGTCCGCCGGGACTCATAATAACTGTACACTACTTTCAGCGCATTGGCAACGCGTTTGGGAGTCAGTTTGGAAGCGAAGTTAAGGCCGTCGAGTAGGTTGCGATTCATCTGGTAAAGGTACGTTACAATCTGATGCCCGCTGCGTCAGGCGCGTTCGGTCCTGTAGCTCATGGCAGCTTATATATGCGGCACCCTGTTTCGTCAAAAACAACCTCGCCCTCGTCCATACCGGCAATCGTTTCGGGTAATTTGCCCGTCATACCAGCCGCAAATACGTAACCCGTTGGCTCGGTATGGGCCCAGACGATGTAGTTGTAACCGGCCGTGTCGGGGCCCACCAGCCATCGTGTTTCCTGCCCGATAATCTCAGGCCAGATACTTTCGGCAACTTCGCGCATCCGGCCAATGGCCGCAAACTGTTCGGCGTTCTGGCCCCATACGAACGGACCGTGGGTTACCTTGTCGGGCTGCCGGTCGTCGCCAATATCGAACACATATAGTTTGGTGTACTCTTCGTTCGCTCCGCGTGTTTCGTGCAGGTTCCGTATGTCAAAGCCAAGGCCCACATAGCTGGGCATGTCGGTCAGGAACAGGGCAGTGAAATAGCGGAAGAGGTTACCCGTGCGGTAGAACTCATCGAAGCGTGGATCGTCCTTGTCGGCGGTCATCACCGTAAAGTTTGGCGCAAACCGGCGCGTCCGGCGCAGCTGGTCGTAACGGGCAAACTGGCGCCTGAACGCATCAGACCCGACAACCATCGACTGGAGGTCGCCGAGGGTCGAATCCGCTTCGATCGCATCGAGGTGGTCGTCCTCATCGCCGTAGCCCATGGTATCGGGTGGGGCAAGGAACGTTTCGGCGAAGAAGGCGAAGTGGGTGACGCCGTTACCCTGAACGTAGCGCTTGATAAACCGCAGCGGATCGTAATAATGGCCGATCATGGGCGGGACACCTTCGGGCCGCATCTGCACATGGGCCATGTCGCCCCGCATAAAATCGAAGTTGTACGTCCGCTGGCACGCGTACACTTTCTGTGCGATATACTGCCAGGCGGGGTAGTTGGGTCGGTCGAAATCCAGCTCCCACTGCTGGTTATTGTCTTTCGATTCAAAGAACCGGTACCGGGCCAGCGGACCAAACACGCGCGACATGGCCTGTGGTTTGTCGAATGCGTATTGATACCAGATCTGGCCATATTCATCGGTCACGAAATCGTTGGGGTCGATATGCAGCGCCCGGTAGGGTGGAGCCATGGTCATGGGGAGCGTTTCCAGCCCCTGGGCCGTCAGATGCCGGATCAGGTTAACCCGGCGCCGGAGCCGGCCACCGAAATCGCGGGCAGGCCCGAACAGGATCTGGTGACGCTGGTCGTCGGTCAGGAGGAGGTGAGCACCTTCACCGGCAGGCTGGCCAGCTGAGAAGAAAACGTCTTTGCCAAACGTTAACGGGGTGCCATCGGCCGCGCCATGGTATTTCAGGAACTGCCAGATAGCTTCTTCAACGTAGCGGTAAACGACACTGGTATGGTCGATAATGGTGGGGCCGTCCCGACGTACCCACTCGAATAAAGACGGGGAGGTGAGCACCATTTCGGAGAAGCGGTCGGTATGGGGAATAACGTCCATCCCGACCGTGCGGCCCAGGGAATGGAGCAGGTTGACAACTACCTTCAGCTGTTTTTCTACCGTGTCCAGGCCGGGCACGAACTGCGCCAGGTTCGTATCAAAAAATTCGGGATTTATCTGCCAGCTTACCATGCCATACAGGCTACCCACAACGCCTGGTTCCCAGATGGGCAGGAGGTGAATGGAGTCGTGGCTGGCAGGCAGGGTGAGCGCGTAGTTGATCACATTCCAGAACGAACCAATGGTACGCACATTGATTCCTACCATATTACTCTGCTTCATCCATGATCCGTCGGGCTGGCCTTTGACGGGACTGTCGATGGTTTCGTTCGGGTCCAGTGCCCGGCGGATGGTTTCACTGCCGAGTCGCTTATGAAGAATTTCCAGGGTTTGATATACGCCGAACTGCACTGCCGTTTGGGGCAATAAGCCATGAATGAACGACGAACGCCCTGATTGATAGGCATCTGTGTATCGTAAGTGGTTTTGCTGCCAGTTGGCTTGCAGGGCTGTTAAGGTTATCGGCATAAAGCAAATGTACACGACTGTCCTAAACTTTGCCAACCTTTAGAACCTTGGTCGCTTTATGGGTTTATACGCTATGCAGGATGTCATTATAATCGGCGGGGGACTTGCCGGGTTGGTAAGTGCGCTGGAACTGGCGCGGGCGGGTCGTTCGGTTACCCTGGTCGAGCGTAAGCTGTACCCATTTCATAAAGTGTGTGGAGAATACGTTTCCAACGAGGTCAAGCCCTATATCGAGTCACTGGGTATCGATCTGACCGCTTTGGGTGCAACCGATATTCGCCGGTTTCAGGTGTCGGCACCCTCGGGGCGTCTGCTCGAAAGCAGCCTGGATCTGGGCGGGTTTGGTATCAGCCGGTATGTACTCGACTACGAACTGTACCAACTTGGTTTGGGGGCGGGCGTAGAGTTTTTGCTGGGTAAACAAGTCGATGCCGTAACCGCTGAGGGCGATGGATTTACCTGTACCGTCAATGATGGCAGCTGCCTGACCAGCCGTCTGGTACTTGGTACATTTGGCAAACGGTCGAAGCTGGATAAGGCACTCAACCGGGCGTTTATGCAACAGCCATCTCCTTACGTGGGGGTCAAATACCATGTGAGAGTCGACCTGCCGGACGATGTTATTGCCCTGCATAATTTTTCGGATGGTTACTGCGGCATGTCAGCTATCGAAGATGGTAAATACTGCGTGTGCTACCTGACCACGCGCGAAAATCTGCGTAAGTATGGCAACATCCCCGACATGGAAGAAGCCATTCTTCATCGTAATCCACATTTACGTTCGGTTTTCAGGTCCGCTCAGCATCTGTACGACAAACCTGAAGTCATCAACGAAATCTCCTTTGCGCCCAAACGGGCCGTAGAGAATCACATCCTGATGGCGGGCGATTCGGCGGGACTCATTACGCCACTGTGCGGCAATGGTATGGCTATGGCTATTCATGGGGCCGAGTTTGGCAGCGAGCTGGCCAATGCCTTTCTGCTGGGCCGACTTACCCGCGCCGAGCTGGAGCGGGACTATCAGCGCGGCTGGTCACAGCGGTTTGCCCGGCGGTTATGGGTAGGGCGAACGGTGCAGCGGTTGTTTGGTAAACCGTGGCTCACCGAAGCAGGGGCCTGGGCCTTTGGAACGTTCAAACCAGCCTTGCGCACGGTCATGCGGCAAACGCACGGCGACGTGATCAAGGTTTGATGGTTGGTGGTTGAGCTTTGCCAAAGTTTGGAACTTTGGCAAAGCTCAACCACCAACCATCAACCACCAACCATCAAAATGCATCATAGACGAACAAGCTTTGCCAAAGTTTCGAAACTTCGGCAAAGCTTGTTCGTCTATGATGCATGCAACAACATGAGATAGCCCTTGAGCCTGAATGTGTTTACCACATTTACAATCGAGGTATAAATGGATCCAAAATCTTTAGCTCACCGGGTAATTACCGTTACTTTCTAAAACGGTATTCCGTTTATCTCGGGGACTTCGTAGATACGTATGCATACTGTTTAATGAGTAACCATTTTCACCTGCTTATCCGGGTGAAAGGAACAATACCTGTTGGTGATGGAGCGCATGGAGTAGGTATCCATTCGACCGATCGATTGGTGAGTAAGCAGTTTGGTAAATTATTTAGTAGTTATACACAAGCCTATAATAAAACGTGTCTGCGTACAGGCGCTCTGTTGGAGCGCCCATTCAAACGCAAGCTTGTCGGAACGGAGTCCTATTTATCAACGCTGCTGTTTTACGTACATGCCAATCCGCAGCTACATAGCGTAGTGACGGACTTCCGGGAGTACCCACATTCTTCCTACCAAAGCCATATCGACATCAGCAAGTCTACGCGGCTGGACCGAACGTTTGTATTGGATTGGTTTGGTGGAGTCGACGCCTACTGCCGGGCGCATACGGATGCGTATGATTTGGAGTCGATACGGGAGTTTACGTTTGATTAATTGGGCTGGTTGGTGGTTGATCTTTGCCAAAGTTTGGAACTTTGGCAAAGATCAACCACCAACCAGCCCAATCAATACGTTCGCAGTACCTTTAACCGGTGGTTTTTGTTGAGCCTTACCCGTGGATTACTAATGAGGTGGAAGATAGCACCACTCACTACCAGAGCGCCCACAACCGGTATTGTGTTCGTATAAAATCCCCGCTGATTGACCACGTCTGCAATCAGGTAAACACCTCCGGCAATCGGGAAAAGTGATCCGGCAGCCGTCACAAAGGGAATCCGGCGGTGCAGGTAAAACCGCTGAATCTCCGAAAATCGAAAGGTTACGGGTTCGTCACGGTTCATTACTTCGTTCGCCATCAGTACACTGAATGTGCTGTCGGTGACGTCGTACAGTTGTTCCCGGTGTTTCTCGCCCCTGGCTTTGAAGTGAATTTCGTCGCCCTCGAAAAAACGGTATCGGTGGAACCCCCCAATCGTATGGTTAACGTCGAGGGCCAGGTAGCGCGAAGGGCGCAGCAGGGCTGCGTAAGCCGTACCACGTCGCTGCAACAACTGCTCGGTCGTTAGCGTGTCGCGGGGCTGAGCGTAGGTTACAGACGCCAGAGAGGACAATGTCAGGAGTAAAAAAAAGCGGAGGTTCATACGGTAGGGATAAAATGCAAAATGTCCTGGCTAAAATAAGCCGGAAACCGCCTGCTTTGTTTCTATAAACCACAAACTGGTTTTGTTGACCATACGAATACGGGCTGACCCATGAATTTATTCGTGGGCTGGTGAATTGAATCTATTTTTGCGTCTATGATCACCGCTCCCCAACTCCGAACGTTTACCGAACAAATATTTATAGCCATTGGCTGCTCTGAAGTCGATGCCCGTCTTGCCGCCGACGTACTCATTAGCGCCGACTTACGGGGTGTTGATTCGCATGGTGTGGCCCGTCTGCCGGGTTATGTGCGGCTATATGATAATGGCCGTATCAATCCCCAACCCGCTATCCGCGTTGTTCATGAAACGCCTTCTACCGCCGTAGTCGACGGTGATCGGGGGCTGGGGCTTATTGTTGGGCCGTGGGCCATGCAGGTTGCCATCGAAAAGGCACGCGTGGCCGGAACCGGCTGGGTTGCTGTTCGTAACTCCAACCATTTCGGTATTGCCGGGTACCACGCGTTGCTGGCGGCCGACCACGACATGATTGGCCAGGCGATGACCCATGCTGCTCCGCTGGTAGCACCTACGTTCTCGCTGGATAAACTTTTAGGTACCAACCCCATCGCGGTGGCCATTCCGGCTGCAACCGAGCCTACTTTTCTGGCCGACTTTGCGTCCACCGCGGTAGCTTACGGTAAACTCGAAATTCTACAGCGAAAAGGGCAGTCAATTCCCGAAGGCTGGGCGCAGGATGCCGATGGCCAGCCGACGACTGATGCAAACGCCATCCGAAACGGTGGCGCGTTACTGCCCCTCGGTACCGACCGTGAGCATGGTTCCCACAAAGGGTATGGGCTAGGGGCTATTGTCGACATTTTTTCGGGCGTATTATCGGGTGCCAATTATGGACCCTGGGTGCCGCCTTTTGCTACTGCCGGATTTATGCAGGCCAATGAGGGTGTTGGTCAGGGGACCGGTCATTTTTTTGGTGCCATGCGTATCGACGCGTTCCGGCCTGCCAATGAGTTCAAGACCCACATGGATACCTGGATTCAGCGGTTCCGGCAGGCGAAAGCGGTGGAGGGCAAGCAGGTGTTGATTCCCGGCGATCCTGAACGGATGATGGAAGCGGAGCGGCTTGCTACCGGAATACCGCTGGTGGAACCGGTGTTAAAGAGCCTGCACGAGCTGGGCGAGCGGTTTGGAGTGATCTTGTAAACCTCCTGACACAAAATCGGTTGCCCGCATATGACTAAACTATAAATCCTTAACAACTTACCTTTCATGCAATACCGAACACTCGGAAAAACCGGTTTTGATATCTCTGAAATCAGCCTTGGCACCTGGCAGGTGGGCGGCAAATGGGGCGAACCTTTTGATCACGATAATGCCGACCGAATTCTGAATGCGGCCGTCGATGCAGGGATCAATTTCATCGACACCGCCGACGTCTATGGCGATGGTGAAAGCGCAAAAGCGGTGGGGCGGCTTGTGCGGTCGCGCTCCGAACGAATTGTTGTTGCCACCAAATGTGGTCGACGTTTGCAGCCGCATACCAGTGAAGCCTATCAGCCTAAGGTACTTCGTCAGTTCGTCGACGATAGCCTGCGCAATATGGGTCTCGAAACCCTCGATCTCATTCAGTTACACTGCCCGCCTACGGAGGTGTACTATCGACCTGAAATTTTTGAGCTGTTCGACCGCCTGAAAGACGAAGGTAAAATCCAGCATTTGGGGGTTAGCGTCGAGAAAGTGGAAGAGGGGCTGAAAGCCATCGAGTACCCGAATGTGACCACTGTGCAAATCATTTTCAACATGTTCCGGCAACGGCCTGCCGAACTGTTTTTCAACGAAGCAAAACGGCGCCAGGTGGGTGTTATCGTGCGGGTGCCACTGGCTAGTGGCCTGTTAACGGGCAAGTTTGACCGGAATACAACGTTTTCCAAAGAGGATCACCGTAACTTCAACCGGGACGGCGCGGGTTTCGATAAAGGGGAAACTTTTTCGGGCGTCGATTACGAAACGGGTCTGGCTGCCGTCGATGCACTACGGACTGCTTTTCCAGACGATACAAATCTGGCCCCCGATGCGCTGCGCTGGATTCTCACGTTCGACGCGGTTAGCTGCATCATTCCCGGCGCGTCAAAACCTGAACACCTGCTGTCCAATTTGCAGGCGGCTCAACGGCCGGCTCCCTCGCCCGAGCAAATGGCCGCCGTGAAATCCATCTATGACGAGCGGATCAGGAACCCGGTGCATTATCTATGGTAGAAGGTGTAGTAACTTGATTCGCTGAAAGAGACCTTGTTTACATACAAGCAAGGTCCCTTTCAGCGAATGCAGGGGCAAGAAAACCGCGTGAATTGCCTTCGACTGGTTATGTACTACTTTCCAAAAAACAGTTGGAACCCTATGTTCAGAGAGAACGATTTGTCTTTGGACCGCTGTGCGAAAATAGCCGGTGCCGATGAGTCTGCGAACGATAGGAAAGGTATTTCATTTGTTTCGATGTTGTAGTTCAATCCAGCGTTCAGGGCAACATTCCGGTTTATGAAATAAGCAATCCCAACCGTTGGTGCAATAGCGCTTGAGTGGCCTTTGCCTGATATGACTGTGTTAGATAGGTTGTAATGCCGGTCAAGACGAGTATAACTATACGCAACACCAACGTACGGTTTCAGGGCTGCCGATCCCATGTAGTACCGTACAAATGGGGATAAACCAGTTTCTGTGGCCGTGTATTTAGTTGCAAAGCCATTTCCCTTTTGTCTCTCGAAACTCAACGGTATACCCGTTCCAATGACTAAACCAGTTGCCAGGAAATAACCGGCAGCGGGGGTTAAGTTTGCCGAGAAGGTTTTGTACGCGTATTGATCTTGATAGGATAAATTTCCAACAGCCGCTCCTACTGTCCAACGGCCTTTCTCCGTTTGCGCTATAGCTACTGATAAACCTGTCAGCACCAGCAAAATAGTACATACTGTTGTTTTCATAATGGTTAACTGTGTTTACAGAATAAACGCAAGAGTACAAAAAGCACCCGGATAGTTGTAACTATTCAGTAAAAAATAACAATAGATCAAATTTTGGCTTTTCCGCTGTTCGATTTGTATAATAGGCGGTCGCTTGATGTTATGTTTGGTCTTTTACCCGATTCACAATATATTGTTCCATGAAACGAAAATCCGCCACACAATCTCAGTCGCAAAAGCTTAATGGAATGGCTCAGTCTCAAGGCCAGAGTTCAGCGAACTTTTCTTTTACCAATTACCAGACTGAGAACTTCTTCGATGAGATGTTTGCCACCGATTCGCAGGTGCGGGCGGGTTACGCGCCATTTCGTCAGCGGGTTGAGCAGCTTACCTGTGAGGACTTCATTGGTCGGCAACATGCCGCCGAACGTGCCCTGATGAGTATGGGTATCACCTTCAACGTGTACTCAGAAGGTGAGGGGACCGAGCGGATCATGCCCATCGACATTATCCCGCGCGTAATTGAATCGGCTGAATGGGACCGGCTCGAAGAAGGCCTTATTCAGCGGATCAAGGCCATCAATATGTTCATCGACGATGTTTATAACGAACAGCGTATCCTGAACGATGGCGTCGTGCCGCGTGATCTAATTGAATCGAGTAAATCATTTCTGCCGGTTTGCATGGGACTTCACCCATCGAAGGGTATCTGGTGCCACATTACCGGAACCGACCTGATTCGGGGTGAAGATGGGCAGTTCATGGTTCTGGAAGATAACCTGCGCTGTCCGTCCGGGGTGTCGTATATGCTCGAAAACCGGGAGCTTACCAAGCAGACATTCCCCGAAGTACTGGCTCAAACGGGCGTACGGCCCGTATCGGACTACCCCATGCGGTTGCTTCAGATGCTTCAGCATATTGCCGACCGGCCCAATCCTACGGTTGTCGTCCTAACGCCCGGCATTTATAATTCAGCCTATTTCGAACATTCGTATCTGGCGCAGCAAATGGGTGTCGAACTGGTCGAGGCTCGTGATCTGGTCGTGTCGGGTGGGTATGTAAAGATGCGGACGACGAAAGGTTTTCAGATCGTTGACGTAATCTACCGGCGGATCGATGATACGTTCCTCGATCCACAGGCGTTCAATCCGGATTCGATGATTGGCATTCCCGGCATTTTTGAGGTCTATAAGAAAGGAAGGGTAGCGCTGGCCAATGCGCCCGGCACCGGTGTCGCCGACGATAAAGTAATTTATGCTTATGTACCCCGTATTATCCAGTATTACCTCGGCGAGGAGGCCATTATTCCCAATGTCAAAACCTATATCTGCCGGGAGGAAGAGGATTGCCGCTATGTGCTGGAAAATATTGCGCAGCTGGTAGTCAAAGAGGCTAACGAAGCAGGGGGGTATGGTATGCTCATCGGCCCTAAAGCTACAGCCGAGGAGCATGATCTGTTCCGCAAAAAGATTCTGGAAAATCCACGTAACTACATCGCCCAGCCGACAATATCGCTTTCCCGGGTGCCCTGCATTGTAGGCGACCATGCCGAAGGGCGGCACGTCGATTTGCGGCCCTATATTCTCTACGGCGATGGGGTCAATGTTATCCCCGGTGGCCTCACGCGGGTAGCCCTGCGGAAAGGTTCGCTTGTTGTCAACTCATCGCAGGGTGGGGGCGGCAAGGATACGTGGGTGTTGTATTAAAGGAGGAAAGGTATTAAAGGAGGAAAGGAGGAGGGGGAGGAGGGAGGAAAGGGAGCTGACGCATGCTGGCGAAAGCAATCCCTTTCCTCCTTCCTCCCCCTCCTCCTTTCCCTCCTTCCTCCCTTAATTTCCTATCTTTGCCGGATGTCTGTTCCGGATCTTTCGATTATCATTGTCAACTACAAGACGCCCCAACTCATTCTGAATTGCCTTGAGTCGGTGTACCGCTATACAGATGGAATTACGTTTGAGGTGATTGTAGTCGACAACCAGTCGGAAGATAATAGTCGCCTGATCCTTGAAGAAGCGTATCCTGCCGTCCGCTGGTTCGACATGGGGTATAATTCCGGCTTTGCCCGGGCCAACAATTTTGGCATCCGACAGTCGAAAAGCCGTACGGTTCTTTTACTCAATTCTGATACGTTACTCATCGATAACCTGTTGACCCGCTGTGTACGTCTGCTGGATGCGCAGCCCGGGGTAGCGGCTGTGGGGGCCCGCCAATTGAGTCGCGATCGCCAGCTTCGCCCTAATTTGTACACGACGTTTGGGCAGATGCGCCGGGCATTTTACATTCTACCCGCTGGCGACGCTACGCAGAACGCCCTGAAAAAACTGATTCCCGATGCGCAGTACGAAGATCCAAATCAGGTCGACTGGTTATCGGGTGCTTTTCTGATGACACGTGTCTCAACCATTGCCAAAGCGGGTGAGCTGGACGAGCGATTTTTCATGTACGGTGAAGATGTGGAATGGGGCTACCGGCTGGGGCAGCAGGGTAAGCTTATTCTGTTGCAGGATGCCAGTTTCGTGCATCTGGAATACGGGAGCAGTAGCGATAACCAGCAACATGTGGTAACCCATATCAACCGGTTTAAACCGCAGATACAGGTTTCTCAACTGCTATGGGTTCGAAAACAGTACGGCGTGGGGGCTTACCTGATTCTTATGCTTCATTACCTGCTTATGGTGCCCATTGTGTTCGTTTGGAAGCTAGCAGTTAACCTGCGTGATCGTCGTCCATTAGGGGCCGATCTGGAAAATCAGCGGGCTTTTGCCCATCAGGTCGGTATTTTCTGCTCGTTCTTCTGGCCAACGCTCTTCAACCGACCAGGATTTTATAAAGTAAGGTAGTGAAGGCAGTCGGAGAGTCGGTAAGTCTATAAGTCGGTAAGTCGGTAAGTGGCTAACGCGCGAGTTTTGCTTTCGCCGGTCCGCCCTTTAGGTTTGTAGGCTGGTAAGAAATCAAGATTTGGTAGCTTGCCAGTAGTCAACCAGAGTGGGGTACACTATCGGTCCGCCGAGGAGTTAGACCTATGCAGCGATTCAGTCCCCACTCTGTTTACATTGCCCAGACTCGGATAGAAATTAGGGTTCTCAGGCCCACGAAAGGGTTCGAGTGTAAGCAAGTTGTTGGCTACTCATCCAAAACTAAATAGCCTCATGGACTTTTGCTACTTTATTGGCATCGACATCGCCAAAGACACGGCACCGGCCTTTAGGTTTGTGGTGTGGTAAGAATCCCAGATTTAAGTAGCTTACCCAAAAAGAAAACAGAGCGGGCTTCCCTATGGCATTCCGGCCAGGCTAACGACCAATGGG
>NZ_VFIA01000065.1 GCF_014282275.1 Spirosoma utsteinense | reverse complement strand
CGACATTAGTCTGCTGTTTTTCAAGCTGTTGCAGTTCGTCAACGGTCTGGCTGATTTTAGTAGCGTAATCCATAACCAAAGATACGACTTATTGAATTTGATTTAGTATTAGTATGGTTCAGTATCATACTAACAACCTATGGATCAAATAGGATTTAAAAATAACCATCTTTTTGCAGGGCTGAGGTAATTTTTTTAATACAACCCGTCAGCGTATTCAGTGCATATCCTTCTCGTTCGTAATCAGGGCACAAAAAAAGGCTGGATTCCTATCCAGCCAAACTCATCTCCACATGTAGAAACCGCCTTACGCTATACCTTGACCTTGGTACGTCTGGTTTGTTTCGACTGGATAATTTTCCAGGCTCTTACTTTCAGCTCGTGGTGAAGCTCTTTGTCTTTGGGGACAAACGTTGTACTTCTGTCACCATTGTGCGTAATTTTCAGCGCCCAATAGTTACTGTCTGAGGTATCCGGTATTTCTAAGTATTGGCTCATGCGTTAAATTTAACATAAAAATGTGGATAAGTAACACTCAGGAGCCAGATAAGAAAAAAGGACGTAACCCACCAGCACAGAAATGGGTTGAGCGGATACCCGAGTGCCTGCACCATTTCTTTATATACTGACCGTGGAAATTGGCCAGACTAATCAGCTGAATACCAACAGCGTATCAGGCAAAGCCTGTAAGAAGCGCAGGCCCTGGTTAATCATTACCCTGTATTATGGATAATGTACGCGGCTTAAGCCCGATCGGGGTGTCCTGTCAACAGGAATAAAGTGTCCTCAACAATGCCCCATCGCCGTTAGGGACGACCTACTCGCAGGTAAGCCCTGATAGGAGTCGCCCCTAACGGCGATGGGATGAACAGGTTCTTTACTGGTAACAAGACACCCCTACCGGGGTTGATGGCCCAAACAAACCGTATGTTAGTCAACAACTTACTGTCATGGCTAGCTACAACTCAGGTTAAAACTAGCTGTTAACCAGCTACCTGACAGGCTGTACATCCCGCACGGACGGGTTGGTCAGGTTCCGCTTTACATTATAGCAGCGTGTTCAAGGTGATTTTGACAGCGGCTTTTGTGTTGTACTACGTTCCTTTACAGAGTCAGCCATCGAATCCAGACGGGTATACTTTCGTCTTTTAGCGGACTTTGTTGTAGGCCGCAACGGCTCCATTAGTCCCTGTGTTCTGGCTGCGGGTCAGAATCCACCAGCCACCCAGCAAGACTGCCCCGACGGCTACAGCTACTGTCAGCGTTTTTTTCTTCTCCTGCTTCACCTCATTGTAGTCTTTCATCAGATTGCGTATGTTCTGTGCATTTACTGCATCAGGGAGGATAAAGCCGGACGCTACCTGTAGTTTGGCGGAAAAGCCGGGTGCGATTTTGTCTTTACCCGCTATCAACGCGTCATAACCGGCTTTGGCTACTTCGGCAGGTGTCATCGAATGCGCCAGTTCCTGAGCAACCGTATGCGAAGCACCCGCTTTATTGAAAAAGTCAGTATCCGTTGGAGGTGGCATCAATACAGTTACAGTAATATTGGTATCCTTAAGTTCATTACGGAGGGCTTCGCCGAAGGAGTAATTGAATGCTTTTGTAGCGCCGTATATAGCCATCATCGGGTGGGGGATAACGGATGCTACCGAACCAAGCAACAGAATTTTACCCTCGTTTCGGGCAATCATATCTTTCAGGTACAACTTGGTCAGGTGAACCAGCGATACGGAATTGATCTGAATAAGATCGAGTTCTTTTTCCAGATTGCTCTCGGTAGCAAACAGGCCATACTCGCCCATACCGGCATTATTGACGAGCACATCCACCTGAAGCCCCTGGGATTGCGTTTCGGCGAAAATCTCCTCGGGTGCTGACTGATCGGCCAGATCGCGGCTGATAACAGTTGCCTGAACGCCAAACTGCTCCTCATAATCCTGCGCAATTTGCTGAAGGCTGTCTTCACTGCGTGAAACAAGGATCAGATTATATCCCTCCCCGGCGAACACATTCGCCAGTTCGCGGCCAATACCGCTGCTGGCACCCGTGATGAGGGCCGTTTTCCCGTTCGACTGCTTTCCGGCAGAACCCGGTGATGAGACTGCCTGGGGCGGGTTGATCGGTAGCCCAACATTATCAATACTACCAACGGTAGCTGTCTCTCCCACTTCCTGATCAGTCATAGCGGTGATAGCTTCCAGACCAAACTCATCCGGGTCGGATGAATTATCCGGTTGGGCTGTCATATCCGCATCGAGCGTACCACCCACTTCAGGCATCAACGCACCGATATTCATAATTTCATAGTCAGCCACCGGTTCATTTAGCTGGCTATGCTCTTCATTTGTACCGTTGCCGCCCATCTCGTCGGGCGAATAGTGTTTGCTTATCTGTTTCATTGGAACAAGATCATTAGTTGAGTAAAAGCATTATACTTTTCCGTACCCCGTTTCTTGCGTTGTAAGGAGCGGGTAAACCATCAACCCCTGGTGACGGGACGAGTTCAGGACAGGCTGAGTCCAGTAAGGTTTCGGTACTGGCGAACGCACAAACTCATTTGTGCAGACTGGTTAACACGTGATACCGTCATAAACAACGAGGTCTGGCTGAACAAGAAATCAATTTCCGGTTCAGCCAGACCTCTTTGCTTTGTTTTACCCTGAATCAAACCGGACTAATCCGTTTATTCATCGTCCTCGTCGAGGTCAACACCTGATTCCATGGCTGCCGCTTCGTCGTTCGTGGTCGCTGCGTCAAAGTCATTTGAGTCGTAATTGGTTTGATCCAGGGTCGTTTCCTGTGGTTGCTGGCTTTCCATAATGTACATTGTTTAATGAGTATACTCGGTTCATCGGCATAACATGCGTTCACGGCAAATGTTACCCTTTACCGTAATCTCACTCCGATCAGGTTAAATAAGGAAGCTCGCCACACTACCGGTGTTACGAACATGTTCATTCGATCAATAACGTACCAAACAACTCAAGACTATGAAAAAAGTAACTTTGATGGGGGCGATGCTACTAGCGGTAGCGACCTTCAGCGCACAGGCACAAACGACGAATTCGGGTAGCACAGGCACCAGTGGATCTACCACCGGGTCGGGCTCTACCGGATCTACAGGTAGCGGCACCACGGGTACCAGCGGTTCTACAACCGGATCAGGCTCTACCGGGTCTACGGGTAGTGGCACCACAGGAACCAGCGGCTCTACAACCGGATCGGGTACCTCTGGCTCAGGATCTACCTACAGCACTCAGGGTACTGGCTCAACCGGTAGCGGCTCTACGGGATCAGGTTCAGGCACAACGGGTAGCGGCTCTACGGGCAGCGGTACGACGGGATCGGGTTCCTATGGCACCAGCAGCCAGGGAAGCAGCACCATGTCGACGCAGTCAGGTTCGTCGTCGCAGGGTCGTAGTGGCCGCAAAGCGAAACGTAATAAAGGTAACCAAAGCAGCGGTTCCTCTACCTCAGGTACGGGAAGCACTCCACCCCGGAAGTAGTCTGAGTCTAAGTTAATTGCTTTAGGCAAAATGCCGGGGTACCAGTCCAATGGATTGGCACCCCGGCATTTTGCTAAGTAATAGGCCCGGAAACGAGCCGGTGTAAACAACTTAAACGAACAGTGGTTATAAACTGAAGCGACCGGTAATTCTACTGTCCCGGCCGGAACCATCAAACGAGTTTATAAGTCTCGCTGGCGGTATTATATTTGTCAGTAGATAGTCACACTTAATTTTACTCATCAGTTTATGCATTACGATTTTGTCATAGTTGGTGCCGGTTTTGCTGGTAGCGTACTGGCTGAGCGCTTAGCCAGTCAGTCGGATAAAACAGTGTTAGTCATCGACAAACGGCCCCACATCGGTGGTAACGCCTATGATTGCCCCAACGAAGACGGAATTCTGATCCACCTCTACGGACCGCATATCTTCCATACAAACTCTCCTGACGTTTTTGCCTATCTGTCTCAGTTTACGGAATGGCGTCAGTACGAGCATCGGGTACTGGCCTCGGTAGATGGTCAATTGCTGCCCATTCCCATCAACCTCGATACCGTCAATAAATTATACGGCTATAATTTTACCTCCGAGCAACTGGCCGACTATTTCAAGACCGTTGGCGAATCGATCGATACCATCCGCACCTCGGAAGATGTCGTTCTGAGCCAGGTAGGCCGCGATTTGTATGAAAAGTTCTTCCGGGGTTATACCCGCAAACAGTGGGGTGTTGATCCGTCGGAACTCGACAAGATGGTTACTGCCCGTATACCAACCCGCACGAATCAGGACGATCGCTACTTCACGGACGAATTCCAGTACATGCCGCTGCATGGCTACACGAAGATGTTCGAAAAGATGGTCAATCACCCCAACATACACCTGAAGCTCGGTACCGACTTCAAGGCGATTAAGGATGATCTGTCGTTCGATGAGCTAATTTATACGGGGCCGGTTGATGAGTATTTCGACTTCTGCTACGGAAAATTACCCTACCGTTCGCTGCGTTTCGATCACCAGACGCTCGATGTGAGTGATTTTCAGCCTGTCTCTGTCGTGAACTACCCGAACGATCAGGAGTATACGCGTATCACAGAATACAAGAAACTAACGGGCCAGGAGCATCCAAAAACCAGCCTTACCTACGAATACCCCCAGGCGGAAGGTGACCCGTACTACCCGATTCCACGACCCGAAAATGCTGCCTTGTACCAGCGTTATAAAGACCTGGCCGAACAACAGCAGGGCGTCCACTTTGTAGGGCGGCTTGGTACGTACCGGTATTATAACATGGATCAGGTAGTAGCACAGGCGCTGACGTTATACAAGAAACTCATTGGAGCCGATTCGTTCCACGACGTGATCAAGAGCTAAACCAAATTTTCTTTGGGCAGCTGATACCGAAAGGAGATCCATTACCAGGCCCTGGCTGCAAAGCCGGGGCTTGCTGTTTACAGCTAATTTCAATAAACGGGCAACCTGATACCGTTGAATGGCACGCATTTCCCATCCAGCGTTCGAGTAAATTCCACCTATTTTGCCAGAATAAGGCCGTTGCCTCACTCCTGCTTAGCTGGAAAATATATTGACAGGTTACATTCTTAATTCAGTTGAAGTCTTATTTCATGTCGCAACATCCCGCTCTGCTTCAGGGCGGGATGTGCCATGTCAAATGATGATATCAATTTCCCGTTAACATAAACCTCGTCGGCTCAATTCAAAGCCCTTTTTTTATCTCTATGGAACCTATTAAATCAACCCAACCGGTACCGTCTCAACCAACACCTACCGAAAATCAACCTAAACCTAAACGGCCACGAATTAAACGCAGTGTTTACAGTTCGGAACCATCAAGCCCTGTTCAGAACTAGCTCTACACTATGATGGGTTCGAAATCAAAAAGGTGCCTCGCCTGAACGCAAAGCCGATGTTCCCGCTTTTCGTAGGCGTATGCCGATTTACGATCCAGCACATTCAGGAGTCCCCTGTTCTGGTTGACCCGATTTTGTAGTCGTTTGATGCGTTGGAGCCGTCGCCTGGCTTACTTTTAAGGAAAATTAGGCTATTCGACGGCAGGAGCCGTCTGTGGGCAGCGGCTGAAAAGCCGGAATAATGTGGCCTGTAGACGTTCTCAACAACTACCTCACAAACGCAAACCAGACATGAAAGCAGTAGGATTCAGTACATCTCTTCCCATTTCGGAAGACGCAAGTTTTATCGATGTCAACGTTGACAAACCCGTTCCAGAAGCCCATGATTTGCTGGTGAAGGTAAGAGCGGTATCGGTAAACCCGGTGGATTTTAAGATTCGGCAGAACTCAGCAAAGAACGTGGTGCTGGAGCAACCAAAAATTATAGGCTGGGATGCAGTCGGTGTCGTGGAAGCGGTTGGCCAGGAGGTAACGCTGTTCAAGGCCGGTGAAGAGGTCTACTACGCCGGTGATATTACCAGGACGGGCAGCAATGCCGAGTATCAGGTTATCGACGAACGGATCGTGGGTCGTAAGCCAGCCACCCTTTCGGATGAAGCTGCTGCCGCCATGCCGCTAACCGCCCTGACCGCCTGGGAAATCCTGTTCGACCGGATGCGGCTATCACCTGAGCGCGACCGTAACAAAACGCTGCTGATCATTGGCGGGGCCGGGGGCGTAGGGTCAATTGCCATCCAGATAGCCAAAAAATTACTGGGTCTGCACGTAATCGCCACCGCATCACGCCCCGAGACGACTGACTGGTGTAAAAAAATGGGGGCCGATCTGGTCGTGAACCACCGCAACCTCATCGACGAAGTCCGAAATGCCGGTTTTCAGTATGTCGACTACATCGTAGACTTCGTGGATACCAATGCCTATTGGGATAGTCTGGCCGAGCTTATTAAACCGCAGGGTCACATTGCTTCCATTACGGGTAGCGCTACGCCCGTTATGCTGAACAAGCTCAAAAGCAAAAGCGTCAGTTTTTCGTGGGAATTGATGTTCACACGCTCTACGTTCCAGACCGACGATATGATTGAGCAACATCATATCCTCAACCGGGTAGCCGACCTGCTCGATGAAGGGGTGCTTGAAACGACGCTTACCCAAACCCTGCATGGCCTGACGGCCGAATCCCTGAAAGAGGCCCACGCCCAACTCGAATCGGGAACAACGATTGGAAAACTGGTTATTTCGTTCTGATCCACGGGCGGTTGAAATACGCACAGACATATAGCTGCTACCCAAAAAGCGACTTTCCAAGACCATAGCCCCTGCTGCCGAATCAGGCGACACTTTAGGCGTGCTGATGTACTCGCCCGACGAAGCAGCCTTTGGGTTCAATTACCGGGCAACAGTGGGGACACTAAATCACTGGCTTTGATACGCTTCTTTCTTTTTCCTCGCAGGAAAAGTACGTCTGTATTCCGTATTCAGGAAGGTAAAGCGGGTAAAATAGGCGGTGGGAATAACGACCGCTGGTCCTGGCAGATCAGCCGGTAAGCCCGACAATAGGCTTACCGGCTGGTATTTACTGCTGAGCCTGAATGGCGGGGATAACCTGGCTACCGATCAACTCAATAGCTTTTACCAGCTGCGCATGCGTCAACCCGGCATTGTCCATTTGAAACGTGAATCTTGAAATACCACCCAGGGCTTTACTATGTCTGATAATTTTGTCAGCTACGGCCCCCGGGTCACCAATGACATAAGCACCGGTCAGGCTCATCTGAGCGTCAAAACTCCGGCGGGTTACGGGTGGCCAGCCCCGTTCGGCACCCATTCTGGTTATGATTTCGGCATGCCCGGGATAAAATTCGTCAATTGCCTGCTGCGTGGTCTCAGCCACATACCCAAATGAATGCAGACCAACCATCAACTGGTCTGGTGAAAAGCCAGCCTCTTTCCCGGCCTGCCTGTACAGATCGACCAGGGGCCGGAACCGATGGGTTTCTCCACCAATCACCGCGATCATCAGCGGAAGTCCCAGCGTCCCCGCCCGGATGAATGACTCGGGCGTACCACCTACCCCAAGCCAGATAGGCAACTTTTCCTGTAATGGCCTTGGATAGATAGACTGATTGTTGAGAGCAGGACGAAACTTGCCAGACCAGGTGATCGATTCCTTGTCACGTACGGCCAGCAGTAATTCCAGTTTTTCAACAAACAGCTGGTCATAATCCGTCAGGCTAAAGCCGAAAAGGGGAAAAGCATCAATCGATGAACCCCGGCCAACCACCATTTCGGCCCGGCCCTTCGCAATCAGATCGAGGGTGGCAAACTCCTGAAAAACCCGAACCGGGTCAGCCGCGCTGAGCACAGTTACCGCACTGGTCAATTTAATCGTTTGGGTGCGGGATGCGGCAGCGGCCAGTATCACCGCGGGAGCCGAATCCAAAAACTCTTTTTTGTGATGTTCCCCGATCCCGAAAACATGCAGGCCGGACTGGTCTGCCCGTTCTATTCGTTCCAGTAACTCGTCCATAGCCTCCACACGGCTAAGCGTGCCACCATTTTTATGGCTGAGCATAGCCGATGCAAAACTGTCGATTCCTATTTCCATTCCTGACTATATTTTACAAATGAACTCATATCACTGAAGTGATAAGATAGGGTTATTAAGCTTGATCTGACCGGAATCCCGCAGTCCGGAAACTACGGCTGAAATCACTCC
Source organism: Spirosoma utsteinense (assembly GCF_014282275.1). GTDB lineage: Bacteria > Bacteroidota > Bacteroidia > Cytophagales > Spirosomataceae > Spirosoma > Spirosoma utsteinense. Next base: position 9,296 of record NZ_VFIA01000065.1, on the reverse strand, counting down.
AGCTATGAACGAAGTTCTCCGGAGGTTTACCAAAATCCCTGTTATCCCTGCCAACATGACGTGGCTACGATTAAGATTAGTTCCTAAAAACCTGATCACTAAGCGCTTCAGGCTGTTAGGGACACCACTCAAACGCCCTGTTAACCTCGTAAACGAAAGAGTAACAAAGCGAAGTAAAGATTTTGCACCTTGACCCAAAATCCTCATACTTCGATCCCGATGAATTTACTTAGTGGAATAGCTATCAGTTTATCGCTGGCTGGTCAACTGTTTATGGTCAACACGTTTTACAGAGAAGCGGTTGACAAGCGACTAGGGTCTCCACAACGTATCAAATCTATTGTCGGGTTGATTATATTCTGCCTCACGGCGCTGGCCCTAATCTGGACTCTGTTCCAGCATACCGTTGATTAGTTTGGCGTTATTGATTTAATAAGCATCCATATAGTAGCCCTCGCTTTGCCTCAACGTCCCTCCTTTTCTCACTCACCCGATAGTCACGTTCTGCTATTCCGGCACCGGAGTTAACAGCCAAAGTTACATCAGGCATACAAACCATTTCTATATATCGGGAAAAGTCGATATATTTGTGGTATGGATCAGGTAGATATTTTTAAAGCCCTGTCGAACAAGACCCGGCTTCAGATGCTGGAATGGCTTAAGGAACCGGAGCTTAATTTTCCTGGGCAGAAAGAATATGGTTATGCTGAAGGTGTCTGTGTTGGACAGATACAGGCGAAGGCGAACCTCACCCAGTCTACCGTTTCAGAATACCTCTCCATCCTGCAGCGCGCCGGGTTTATCAAAGCTACCCGCAAGGGGCAGTGGACCTATTACAAGCGCGACGAAGCGGCTTTTGAGCGGGTAAGTAAACTGATTACGTCTACGTTATAATACAACCCCAAAAAGATGAGTATCGATAGTTTGTTCAGGCCCTTTCAGTTGAAAACACTGAATGTAAAGAACCGTATTGTGATGGCGCCGATGACGCGCTCCTTTTCACCCAACGGCATACCTACTCAGCAGGTAGCTGCTTATTATCAGAAAAGGGCCGAAGGTGAAGTAGGCCTGATTTTATCGGAGGGCACCGTTATCGACCGGCCTTCGGCTTCCAACGATGCGAATGTGCCGCATTTTTATGGTCGGGAAGCACTGGCGGGCTGGCAACACGTTATTGACGCTGTCCATGCCAAAGGCGGTCAGATGGGACCCCAAATCTGGCACATGGGCATTATGGATAACCACCACTCGGGCTGGGTACCGCCCGTTCCGTTTGAAGGCCCCTCAGGACTCAACCGACCCGGCTTCACCAATGGGTCGACAATGACCCAGAAAGATATTGAAGACACCATCCTGGCTTTTGGTAAAGCCGCAGCCGACGCCAAAGCAACCGGTTTTGACTGTGTCGAGATCCACGGGGCTCACGGGTATCTGATCGACCAGTTCTTTTGGGAAAGCACCAATTTACGGACCGATGGGTATGGTGGTAAAACGCTTACTGAGCGCACCCGCTTTGCCACGGATGTGATCCGGGAAATCAGAAAACAGGTAGGTCCGGATTTTGCCGTGATCATCCGGTTATCTCAATTCAAGCCCTCGGCCTACACTAACAAACTAGCCGAAACACCGCAGGAAATGGACGCCTGGCTTCAGCCCCTGGTAGATGCTGGTGTGGACGTGCTGCATTGCTCACAACGCCGGTTCTGGGAACCCGAATTTGACGGTTCGGATCTCAACTTTGCCGGTTGGGCGAAAAAGCTGACGGGTAAAACGACCATCACAGTAGGCTCGGTAGGACTGACCGGTGATTTCTTCGGGGCATTTGCGGGTGAGAGTTCCCAACCAAGTTCCCTCGACGAATTGAGCCGACGGATGGACCGCGGTGATTTTGACCTAGTGGCCGTAGGAAGACCAATCCTGGCCGACCCTAATTGGGTTACCAAGATAAGGACGGGACGTACCGACGACCTGAAAGGCTTCAGCAAAGAGGCTTTGGTTGAACTGGTCATGGAATAGATTTTCGTTTTCCACCCTAACACAATGTGAATTCGGGATTAAGCTGCCTTTTTTTTGGCCCGTTAGGGCCTTTACAGCGCAGCGTCGGTAGTCGGTAGGACAATTTGATTTCAACAGCGTCCATGTGCCGTCAGGTACATAACGGTGATGTACCTGACGGCACACATTTCCTGAAAATGGCTTCTTCTACCAACGCTACGCTGTTAAGGCCCTACGGGCCAAATCTAAACCTGCCCCCTAACACAAAAAGCTCCGGGAGGAGCTTTTTGTGTTAGGGGGCAGGTTCCTGTGTATTCGGGCATGGACGCTCAGCGTAAGCCCTGAACCAGTTTGTCTAACAGCTTTTTTTGCCGAAGGTCATAGGTGTACTCCCAGAACATTACCCCCGCCAGTCCCTTGGCTTTCACGTAGTCCAGTTTAGGGGTAAACGATTCCTCATCGGCATAGGAGATAAATGTGTGGGTAGTGGGATTCCACAGATAAGGAGCCTTTGCATCGGCGTCCCAGTACCGGGTAAACCCGTTCTTGTTGATATACTTATCGGCCAGTTCGTCATAGCTGATAAACTGGTGCTCACCGGTCGATGGCTGGTAAAGCCCGTTGTCTTTGTCGGCAACCTTATTCCAGCCACGCCCGTAGAATGGCAGCCCCAGCACGATTTTACGGGCAGGAACACCCGCCCGAATGTGGCCTTCCACCGCCGAAATAGAGCTGTTGCGTGATTGATCACCTTTTTTGGATTGAGCCAGGGGGCTATGATGACCGCTTACCTTATCGTTGCCATGATACAGATCGTAGGTCATAATATTAACGTAATCAAGGTACTTCTGCGCCTGGCCCAGCTCGGTATGGGTGACAAAGGCGGTGTCGCCCCCCGTAGCCGCCGTGAGCAGATAATGATTCGCTTCCGGGCGTTTATCTTCTTTTCCCTGCTCATCCAGCCGATCTCTCAACGCTTTCAGGAACAGGGTAAACGTTTGTTTGTCTTCGGGACGATAAATATTACCCGCACCAACCTGGGCGGGATATTCCCAGTCAATGTCCAATCCATCCAGCTTGTGTTTTTTCAACAGAGCTACGGCATCGTTGGCAAATTTTTGGCGCGATTGGTCTGTCAGGGCCGCGTCGGAGAAGTACTTGCACCCGCCCCATCCACCAATGGAAATAAGAATTTTCAGTTCCTTATTACTGTTTCTCAACGAAGTCAGTCTGCTCAGGTTAAGGGAATCGAGCGACGTGAGGGGTGCCAGTTTTCCATCAGCAGCCGGCACAGCAAAGGCATAGTTGATATGTGTCAGTTTGGAGGCATCGATCTGATCCGTTGTCCACCCCTTGTCGGTTACGTAGCCGATAATGACAGGTTTTCGGTTAACCGATTGCGCCCGGCCAACCAAAGAAAGGCTGGCGAAAAGCAGGTAGCAACAGGCACGGATAAGTGAGGACAGCGTTTTGCACATGGGCAGGTAAATAAAGGATTGAGTGGCTGACACCCCGAATTGCAGATGATACAGAAATGAGCATGTACTACAGTCTGTCAGGCTTACCAGCCAAAAGTAAATAAATTAACCTATAGAGAGGGCAATGTTATTAAAATATTTTAATAAATGAATGTCGGGGAACCGCGACGTTTATAGCTATACGTTCTTCGAGGAAACGGTTACCGTCAGGGTTAGTGCTTCACTTCTTATTTACCAAGTCTCGTGACAACTGACCGACAAAAAGCAAACGTTGGATTACGCGTAGGAAGATGCCACGCTGTTGGTTAATGGGAAGAGATAAGGAAAGGCAGCACCTGATTTAGGCGCTTACTATATAGGCTAACCGCTTGTTGATTTGTATTAATCGGCCTGAATATGATCTTACTCACAACTATTTTTCAAAAGATTTTTACCCGGTTAAATTTTATTTCCCCGTCTGGTAAAGCTGGCTGCTGCCTGGGATGACCCTATAACTAACCCCCCTTTAACCCTGATTTAATCCTTAAAAGGCAATAATTTCAGGTAAATATTATAGTCAATATTAAAATAATTTAAATACTTCACAGACCATTCACTACTGAAGTAATTTTACAAATAGCATCAATAAGCTGGAATCAGCGACAGAAACGATCCTGTTTAGGCGAGTCGCTGGTTTTGACCGTATTGCCTTTACTTGTGTTAAATATGGGCGCTTACTACATTAGCAGTCGAAAAAAACTTGTAAAGCTCCACCGGCAATACTTTATTTTGACTGTACCGCGTACCGTTTACCCGCTTACTTTTTCGTTGATTTGCTGCCCTGTATCCGAAGAGGAGATACGTCAATTTTGTAGAGACTGTAGCGTCCCTGGCCCCCCAGGAACCTCAGACCAGGTTACAGATAGCCTGTAACTGCTCTTATTCTACCTCATTCTTAAACACATTACATTCTCTTCTTGCACTATGAAAAAACTTTTTCTTTTTGTCTACTTTCTCTATATCTCAACAGCTATTTTATGGGCGCAGAACCGAACCATCAGTGGAGTCGTCACAAGCAGTGAAGACAGCGACGGCCTGCCGGGTATAAACATCATGCTGAAAGGTACTACTACCGGTACAACCAGCGACGCTTCGGGTAGTTTCCGGCTATCAGTGCCCAATCAGGGCGGGACTTTGTTAGTCTCGTCCATCGGCTTTGAGTCGCAGGAGGTAGCGATCGGCAACCAGTCGTCGCTAACGATTAAATTACAGACCGACACCAAACAACTCTCAGAAGTTGTCATTACGGGCTATGGCACTCAGTCGCAAAAAACCCTGACGGGCTCAATTGCCTCGGTAAGTGGCAAAAGCATTGAAAACATTCCAGCCCCCAGCAGTGACCAGCTCCTGCAGGGCCGGGCCGCTGGTGTTCAGGTTAGTGCCAACTCCGGAACACCCGGGGGTGGTATCCAGGTGCGGGTGCGCGGCACGACTTCCATCAACGGCTCCAGCGATCCACTGTATGTAGTCGATGGTATTCCAATCCAGTCGAATAACCTCTCGGGAATTGGTTTGGGCGGCAGCACAACCAATCCCATCGCCGACATCAATCCGTCCGACATTGCCAGTATCGAAATCCTGAAAGATGCCTCAGCGACGGCTATTTATGGAGCACGGGCGGCTAACGGGGTGGTGCTTATTACGACGAAACGGGGCGCCAACAAGAAAGCCAAAATCAGTTTTGGCACCTACCAGGGCGCTCAGTCACTCTGGCGCAAACCAGCCTCAGTCGACGGACCTACGTTTGAGACGCTCATTAATGAAGCCGCCGTTAACAATGGGCAAAAACCGGTCTATGCCGATCCGGCCAAAGCCATCAATACCAACTGGAGCGACCCTGTCTTCCACACCGGCGCACTCCGCAACTATGATTTGTCCATTGCCGGGGGAAGCGAAAAGGTGCAATACCTGGTCTCGGTGAACAATTTCCTACAGGAGGGCGTAGTTCGTGGTTCTGATTTCAAGCGGACCAGCGGGCGGGTAAATCTTGACTTTACCCCAATCGACAAAGTCCGGATCGGAACCAGCATATTGTATTCACGCAATGACCGAAACCTGATCCGGAGTGACGACAATATCTCGGGAGCGTTATCGGGGGCCTTTTTCCTGCCACCAAACCTACCTGTTTATCAGGCCGATGGGTCTTATACCAAGTTTGGCACGTTCGAAAACCCGGTAGCTGCTGTAGATCACAACAACATTACAATGCGGACCAACCGCTTTCTGGCAAACGTATACGGACAGGTCGATATCCTGCCCGGATTGAACCTGCGCAGCACCTTTAGTCTCGACTATTCGAATGCACAGGAGGATTTGTACGATAACACCTTCCTCAATAACGGGGCCTCCCGAAACGGTTTTGGCCAGTCGGTAAGCACCCGGGACAACAACTGGATTCAGGAGAACGTCCTGACCTACCAGCGTACGTTTGGTGATCATTCCATCAATGCCCTGGTGGGCACCTCGGTTCAGGAGTCGGTCTTCGAACGCACCACGGCAACGGGTGAGCAGTTTCCCAGCAATGACTTTACGCGTATCATCTCGGCGGCTGTGCAACGGGGCACCTCCGAAGGAACCAGCTGGGGTATTGCCTCGCTCTTCGGGCGGGTAGTATACGATTACAAAAGCCGGTACCTCGCTACCGTCAACGTCCGGCGCGACGGCTCCTCCCGCTTCGGACGGGCCAACCGCTGGGGTACGTTCCCATCCGTAGCGGTTGGCTGGTTGCTTTCGGAAGAAGATTTCCTGAAAGACCTATCCTTTCTGAACATCCTGAAGGTTCGGGCGAGCTACGGAATGACCGGTAATCAGAGCGGCATCACCAACTTTCAGTCCATTGGCCTGTGGGGCGGCAACCTGGATGACCTGGGTGCCATATCGGGATCATCGGCTTATGTCGATCTGCCGGGTACAGCCCCAATTCAGTTGGCCAACCAGAACCTGAAGTGGGAAACGACCACCCAAACCAATGTAGGTCTGGACCTGGGCATACTGAAAAACCGCGTGAAAATAACGGCGGACTATTACATAAAAAATACGACCGATCTGCTCCTGGCGGTGCCGGTACCCCGCACGTCGGGCTTCAATACGCTGGTGCAGAACTATGGCTCGGTGCAGAACAAAGGCTTTGAACTGGGTATCAACGCCGACATTCTGAAAGGGGGTGACAGTCAGCCGGAATGGAATGTCAATTTCAACATTGCTACCAACAAGAACAAGATCACCAAACTGGCAGCACCGTTCACCGTTTATAACCGGGATATCTTTCGCTACGAAGAGGGCTACCCCATGTACTCGTTCTACCTCCACGAGCAGACGGGCGTAGATCCGGAGAAGGGAAACCCTACGTTCACCGATGTGAACGGCGATGGTAAGTTTGACCCAAACGTTGACCGGAAGATTGTTGGCAATGCCATCCCCAAGTTCTTCGGAGGTATTACGAATACGCTGAACTTCAAAGGGTTCGACCTGATGTTCTTCTTCCAGTATTCGTATGGAAACAAACAGTTGCACTGGAATCGCTTCTTCACCGAACATGGTGGCACACGCAACACAAACTTCCTGGCCAGCCAACTCGACCGCTGGCAAAAGCCGGGCGACCAGACGATGGTTCCTCAGTTGAATGCGGCAAACTACGCCGGTAATCTACGGCCCTCACGGTTTATGGAAGATGGCTCCTACCTGCGGTTGAAGAACATTTCGGTTGGCTACACGCTGCCCAAAGCCCTGCTTGATAAAGTGCATTTGTCCAATGTCCGCGTGTTTGTGTCGGGGCAGAATGTGCTCACCTTCACGAAATATACCGGCCTCGACCCCGAAATGACTGGAACAGCGTCGACGAACCTGACTCAGGGCATTGAGTTCTTTACCATGCCGCAGCCCAAGGTATACATGGCCGGCATCAACCTTAGTTTTTAAGGAAACTGACCATGATTTTTCAATAAACGGCTCCCGATCTATGCCGTTCGCAACTGACTTTATACCATGAAATCAATAAACACACTTATACTGCTCGGGCTGTTCAGCCTGCTGGCATCCTGCGATGTGCTCGATCAGGCACCACAGGCCGAAGTATCCGAATCCATCGCCGTTACCAACAAGAAAGGCGCTAATGCCGCCCTCGCTGGCTTGTACAACCAGCTTCAGGATGGCAACTATTATGGGCGTAATCTACAGATCATGGGCGATGTGGCCTCCGACATTTCACAGAGCGTTGGCACCTGGGATTTTTACCGGGAGATGGATACGTATGTGACCGCACCCGCCAACCGCGAAAATGCGGCACTATGGACCCGGGGTTACCGGGCTATCAACATTGCCAATACGCTGATCGCCAACGTACCCACCCTGTCCGATTTGACCGATGCCGAGAAGAATGTCCTGCTGGGGCAGGCTTATTTTGTTCGGGGACTGGTTTATTTCGACCTTACCCGGGTATATGCCGGTGTTCCGGGCGTAGTTGGTACACTGGGTGTCCCCATCGTGCTAACGCCGTCCAAAAGTGTCGATGAATCGTTATTTCCAGGTCGGCCCACGCTGCAGGCATCTTACGACCAGGTGGAGGCCGACCTGCTGAAAGCAACTGAACTTTTACCCGAGTCCTACGCGTCGGACATTACGACGCGTTCGCAGGCGGTCAAACCAACGGCTAAAGCGCTGCTGTCCCGGCTTTATCTGTACATCAACCAGCCCGCCAAGGTCATTCAGTATGCTTCAGACGTTATCAGCAGCCCAAAGTATGCGCTCGCACCTTCCTACGAGAGCATCTTCTCGGGCAAGTTTACAGCTGAATCGGTATTCGAGCTAAACTTTGGCAGTACGGATCAAAGTGGTATGCGGAACTGGTATTTTCCGTCCAGCCTGGGCGGGCGGGGCGACATTGCCATTCATGAAAGTTTTTATCAGGAACTGGTCGCGAACCCTAAAGATGCCCGGGGCAAACTGGTTGCCCGGGATAATACCGTCAACGTATATTATTCTACGAAGTACCAGAAGCCAGGTAACATTGACAATGCACACATCATCCGCATTGCCGAAGTGTACCTGAACCGGGCAGAAGCACGGGCACAATCGGGTGATCTGGCCGGAGCGCTGGCCGATATGAACCTGATCCGTAATCGTGCCGGGGTAGAGAGCAGTACGGTAAGCGGTGTACAGCCAACCCTGGAAGCAATCTGGCAGGAGCGGAAGCTGGAGCTGGCTTTTGAAGGTCATCGTTTCTTCGATCTGGTACGCACAAACCAGGCCGTAAAGAAACTGGTCAACGTGGCCCGCAAAAACGGCCCACCGGTTACACTGAACATTGTTGGCCGACAAGTCTTTCCTATCCCCCTTGCCGACATCGACTCGAACAAAAACCTGTCGCAGAACGACGGATACAAGTAAACGCGAACAAGGTTGGATTATGGCCGAAACGCCCGTCAACCAGACCAGAAGCAAATCGATTCGTTTCCCGTACCTGGCCTGGGCTCATACTTATTCCCGGCATGAGCCTGAGCCAGGTGTCTGGCAACCCCTTTTAGTTTAGCAATGACTCACAATGGGCAACCAGATGAGGCTGTTTTGTTGCCGATATATAAGGCAATCCAAAAAAATCCAAAAAATTACGGGCAATGTTGGCTAAGCAATAACGACTTGTACCATGAAATCAAATACTGTTCAGCATTAGAATACTTATAGATGTCAAGAAAAAGGTTTGCAAAAACTGATTGCACTTTTGGGTGGTAATGCCCTTAACAAAATGTCCTCCATCCACTGTTTGGCCAAACTACTGCTTGCCGTCAA
>NZ_VFIA01000064.1 GCF_014282275.1 Spirosoma utsteinense | reverse complement strand
TTGATCAAGTGTTGTCTGATCGGCTTCTGACAAGACGAATGGAGTAGCGATTTGGCCCATACTACAAAGCTACTCTATTTTACTTCAACTATTAATTTGGAAGAGCACTAGGAGCAGTGGGGGAGAACGGTAAGCCTCATCGACCCCCTGCTTCGCTTTCTTCTATCCACCCTTCGTCTACTCTCTTCTTCTCTTATCTAAATTCCGACAAAAATGAAGCGAATTTATAGATCTGTTTTTGCGATAGCTTTCTTGTTCAGCCTGCAGCTGGTGTCCTGCAAATCGATTGTCGATGACCTGAACGTAGACCCTAACAATCCGACGACGGCCCCAGCCTCGCTGGTCTTTACGGGTACCCAACTGGCCAATATTGCCACGCAGGAAGGCATGGCCAGCCGGTTGACGACCATCTGGAGCGGGTATGCCACCGGTGCCGACCGGCAGTGGAAAGATTATTTCAACTACAACGTAACCGCCGGTGTTTACGACGCCGACTGGAACCTCGTTTTCCAGGCGACCAACGCCAATGCCCGCTTAGCCATTCAGAAAGCGGCCGAGCTGGGTAATCAGAAAATGGTGGGTATCACCAAAGTAGTGCAGGCGAATGCGCTGGCAACCGGGACGGAGTTATGGGGCGACATCCCGTTCGATGAAGCTGGCGATATCGTCAAGTTTCCAAACCCCAAATTCGAGAGCCAGGCTGCTGTATATCCCAAGCTGATTGCGCTGATCGATGATGCCATTGCCGACCTGAATGCGGGTATTGGTACGGTTGGAGCGGAAGATATTCACTTCGGGGGCGACGCGACCAAGTGGAAACAGGTCGCTTATACCCTCAAAGCCCGGTTGCTGACCGATACGAAGCAATACGATGCAGCTTATACCGCAGCCCTGAGCGGAGTCAGTGCCTACGCCAACTCACTCTACGCGCCCCATGGCATAACGACGAGTGTCAATGAGAACCATTACTTCTCGTTTCTGACCAACCAGCGGTTAGGCGATATCTACGCGGTGGGAGCTTACAACGTAGGGATTATGAATCCGACCAGTGCCGCCTACCGGGGCAATGCCAAAACCATCGAAACCGCACGCTTCAAGTTCTACTATCAGGAAAATGGCGTAAATACACCGGGGCGAATCGAGCCGAACACGTCCAGTACGGCCACCGCCAGCGGGTTCTACGCGCGCGCTGCCAGTTTTCCTATGGTCACTTACCAGGAGAATGTATTGACGCTGGCCGAAATGGCATTGCGCTCGGGCAAAGGCTTTGCCGTAGCCTTAGGCCACCTGAACAGCTACCGGGCGTTTCTGAACACGGGTGGTTATATCAACTCAACCTACCTGACCGCCGGCACGTACAAGTACGAAGCCTACGCAACGGCTGACTTCGAGGCCGGTGGTATCGAGAACAAAGACAACATCACGGCCGATAACGCACTGCTGCGCGAAATACTCCAGGAGCGGTATGTTTCCTTTTACGGGCAGCACCTGGGCTGGAACGACGAGCGCCGGACCCGCACCGAAGCCTATGGTATCAAGCTAACGCCAAACAACGGCACTCAGCTCCCCTGGCGCTTTATCTACTCACAAAACGAGCTGAACTCCAACCCGAACAGCCCCAAACCCGTTCCCGGCACCTTCGATACGATGGCTATTTATAAGCCATAGGGCTGGTGTTTACCGCATGGTTCAGTTGTCGGATGACTTCGTGTGATCCGGCAACTGTTGCTTTTATTATTCCTCATTCGTTTAAAACTTTTTCATACGATTATGTTTCGAAAGCTACGTCAGATGAGTTTGGTGGTACTGCTGGGTGCGACCGGAGCCTCGGCTCAACTGGTTCCAGTGCCTGTTTTCAAGCAGATGAAGGCTCGTAGCGTGGGACCTGCCGTGATGGGTGGACGCATAACGGCCATCGATGCCGTAGTCAGCAACCCCGATGTGATCTATGTGGGGGCCGCATCGGGGGGCGTCTGGAAAAGCGAAAACGCGGGCGGTACCTGGACGCCGGTCTTCGATGAGCAGCCAACGATCAATATTGGGTCGCTGGCCATCCAGCAAAGCAATCCCAACGTGATCTGGGTAGGAACGGGGGAGGGCAACCCCCGCAACTCCGTAAACATGGGGGGCGGCATCTTTAAAAGTATCGACGGAGGCCTGACCTGGAAGTCGATGGGCCTGGAAAAAACCATCAACATCCACCGAATTATCATCGACCCATCCAATCCGGATGTCGTCTACGCGGGGGTGATCGGCTTTCCGTTCGGGGAGCATCCGGAGCGGGGCGTTTTCAAAACCACGAACGGCGGGCAGACCTGGGAACGAATACTGTATACGAACGAAAAATCAGGCGTGGCCGAAATGGTGATGGACCCGGCCAACCCCAGCAAACTCGTCGTAGCCATGTGGCAGCACCGCCGGACACCCTGGGACTTCAGCTCGGGTGGGCCCGGCTCAGGCTTGTACATTACCTACGACGGCGGTAAAACGTGGAAGAAAAAAGGCGAAGCCGACGGGTTGCCCAAGGGTGATTTCGGGCGTCTGGGACTGGCTATCAGCCGGAGTTCACCCAACAAAATTTATGCGCTGGTCGAAGCGCCCAAAAATGGCCTCTACCGTTCCGACGATGGCGGGGAGAAGTGGACACTGGTGACCGACGATCCGACAGTGGCTACCGACCGGCCATTTTATTACAACGAGATTTACGTCGATCCGAAGGTTGAAACCCGTATTTATAAACTGAGTGCGCCCCTGTCGGTCAGTGAGGATGGCGGCAAATCGTTCAAAGTCCTGGCTACGCCCGATCAGGTTCACTCCGATCACCACGCCTTCTGGATCCATCCTGAAAATCCGAACCTGATTATTGAAGGGAATGACGGGGGGCTTTCCATTAGCCGCGACCATGGCAAATCCTGGACAAACCCCGAAGCCATACCTGTTGGGCAATTTTACCATGTCAACGTCGACAACGAGATCCCCTACAACATTTACGGTGGTTTGCAGGACAACGGTTCCTGGACGGGCCCGGCCTATACGTTTCATACCGGAGGCATACGCAACAGTCACTGGCAAGCCCTGATACTGGCCGATGGATTCGATGTTATCCCGGACCCCGAAGATTCCCGTTTCGGCTATGCCATGTCGCAGGGGGGCAACATCATCCGGTACGACAAGGTAACGGGCGGTGCTGCCTTCGTTAAACCCATCGTAGGTGACATGAACACTCGCCTGCGGTTCAACTGGAACACGGGTTTTGCGCAGGACCCTGCCGACAAGAAGACGATCTATGCCGGCAGTCAGTTCGTGCATAAATCGACTGACAAGGGCATGACCTGGGAAACCATCTCACCCGACCTGATCCTGAACGATCCGGCCCACCAGAAACAGGATGATAGCGGTGGCCTGACCATCGACGCCACCCAGGCCGAAAATCACAATACCATCCTGACCATTGCGCCGAGCCCGCTTCAAAAGGGCGTTATATGGGTTGGAACCGACGACGGCAATGTGCAACTCACCCAGGATGGCGGCAAGACGTGGACCAACCTGAGTAGCCGACTGCCCGGTTTCCCCAAAGAAGCGTGGGTGGCCCAGATAACCGCTTCGCGACATAAAGCGGGCGAAGCCTTTGTTGTCGCCAACCTCTACCGGATGGGTACCGACATGGCTCCCTACATTTACCGGACAACCAACTTCGGGCAGAGCTGGACGCGCATCCTGAGCGAAAAAGAAGCAAAAGGCTATGCGCTATGCTTCATGCAGGACCCTACAGAACCCCGTCTGATGTTTGCGGGTACCGAGCATGGCCTGTGGGTGAGTATCGACGAAGGTAAATCCTGGGCGCAGTGGAATAACGGAATGCCGGCGGCCACCCCCGTCATGGACCTCGCCATTCAGGAACGCGAAGCCGACCTGGTCATTGGCACCTTTGGCCGGTCTATTTATGTGCTCGATAACATCCGGCCGTTGCGCAGGCTGGCGGCCACGGGTGGCAAAATTCTGGACCAGCAACTGGTTGCTTTCGAGCCATCAACGGCTTACCAGGCTATTTACCGTGGTCAGCAAGGCTACGGGAAGGATGCCGAGGATTTGTTCCAGGCACCCAACCGGCCCGTTGGCGCGCTCCTGCCGTTTTACCTGAAACCCAAAAAAGGGATAGCCTCCAAAGCGGCAACACCGGCAGAAGCCCCGGTAAAAGCCCGCAAACCAGTAGCGGTAACCAAACCGGACGAATCGAATGTAGTTGTAATACCAACGTCGCAGACAGCCACTACTACCAGCCGGACGAAGGTCGATTCGGTATACATAAGCCTTTATGACGAGCGCAATACGCTGGTCCGTACCCTGAAACAGGCTCCTGACACGGCAATGGGTATGCAGCGGGTAAACTGGAATTTGACAGAAACGGCCATTGCCATGCCCAGTATGCCGGGACCCCGGCGGGGTGGTGGCGACCTTTCCGGTAACCCGGTGATGCCCGGTAAATACAAAGTGGTGATCACCTATGCCGGGGCCCGGGATTCGACCTTCGTACTGGTCGATTCGGACCCACGCGTGCCGTTCAACAAAGAAGCGGCCCTGGCTCGTCGGGATCTTCAAAATCGGCTGAACAAAAAGACCATCCAGCTTAATCAGGTGAACAGCCGTATTCAGGAGGCCTCTGAAGCCGCCGAAGTAGTCAAGTCACGCCTGAAAGAGAAGAAAGGCCCCGAATTCGACGATCTCCGTAAAGCAACCCTGGCCATTCAGGATTCATTGAAAGTCATTCGGGAGCGAATTGTGGGTAAGCGCAATGACCGGCAGGGTTTCGGGCGGGTGTATATGATCACACCCGTCATGAAACTTCAGGAAGCGGGCTCGTATATCAGCCGCCGGACCGAGCCACCCACGAAAACGGAGACGCAACTGGTCGATCAGGTAGAAATGCTGACCGGAGAGACACTCACCCGGGTCAATGAGTTCTTCAGCAAGCAGTGGGCCGAATACTACAAAAAAGTACAGGCCACGCCCCTGGAGGTCATTAAAGAGTATGCCCCCATGGCCAGCAGCCCTAAATAAAGGCCGTGCCAGTAACCCGAACGCAGCCAGGTTACTACGTTGAAGACGGTTTCATTAGTTTAAGTGGTGTCTGGTTTTAAGAAATCTGACACCACTTAAACTAACGTGAATTATGGACTAGTGCTTGTCCAATTTAATTAGTTGAATAGGCCGCGCTTTTGTCATGGCTCCGGCCACCCGGCCCGACGACAGGAGGGATCTTCGCTAGTAGCAGATATTGTTAGCGTCTAGCGAAGATCCCTCCTGTCGTCGGGCCGGGTGGCCGGAGCCATGACAAAAGCGCGGCTTGCCAACATCTAGAAATTAAGTTGGAAGAGTACTAGTATGAACGTAAACAAAATCCAGCTAGCCATAACTAGCTTATTGTTAGTCATTTAGCATTAAAACTATCCATGATTCACGTTAAATTGCGTGAGAAATGAGGTCCGTTACCGGGCTAGTCCATCGCGTTTAGCGCGATCCCGAACCCGTTTCGCACGGGCCTGGCTATCGGGGTGACTCGACAGTATGGCCGTGACCTTGCCTCCACCGCCCCCGCTCAGCTTGGCCAGTTTCTCGAACGAGGTGGCGAGTGCCATAACACTATACCCATTTTGTTTCAGGAAGCTGTAGCCATAATCGTCGGCCTCGGTTTCCTGTTTGCGGCTGAACGACGCGCCAAGCATCTGATCGGCCAGGCCACCCAACTGAGAGCGGGATAACTGACCCAAACTACCCGATTGGGACGCTACGGCATTACGAACGGCAGAACGGCGGAGGGCGCTTTTCATGGCATCGCGGGAGTCCTTGTTGATGACGTGGCCAATTTCGTGCCCCATGATAGCCAGCAGTTCATTGTCGGTCATGATGTCCATCAGGCCCTTGAAAACCCGCACACTACCATCGGCCGTGGCAAAGGCATTGACATCGGGTACTTTGTAGACTTTGTAGTTGATTGGCAAACCGCTGACGGTCTTGTGCCGGGCAACGATGCGGGCCAGTCGCTGCGCGTAGGGGTCGCTGGCGGGGGCAATCGGATTTTTGGCATCCATCTCCCGAATGGCCTGTTTTGAATAATCCACTACCTGTGTGTTAGTCAGGGTCGACGCACTAATGGCTTCGAGACCCGCCTGCATGAGGCCGGGGTCGAGCCGAATTTGAGCGACGCTGACTACAGGAAGGGCAAAGGCAACTAAAAACAGGCTTCGCAGACGATTCATACGTTAAGTGTCTAAGGTGGATATGATCCAACGTGTACGGGTGAAATCCATACTATTGACCTATTAACGGCTAAAAAGTTTAACGATTGGCGTCGCGGGTGGGTTTTGTTCTTAGTATTTCTTGAAAAGCCTCACCAGCTGCTGGCTAATGAGCGCATACCCTTTGTCGGAAGGATGTAGCCCATCGTACGTTATGTCGACAGCCCCATCAGGGTAGGGGTACTCGTCGATTTCGGGATTAAAGGAAATATCCGTGAAGGTCGGGTAGGGGTAATTGGTGTACAGGCCCGTTTGCGGATTTTTTAGCCGTTTGTAATGCACAAGCCTGGGAAGCGCTAATTTCTTCATGTGGTACAGGTCGACCACCTGGAACTGTTCCGCGCGTCCTATGGAGTCGATGGCGTTGGCAAACGCTTCGAGCATCTGCCCGTTTTTCGATTTGTAGGAGCCGTAGGCGTTGTTTTTGTAATTGGTCAGGTAAACGAAGTCGGCCCGTTGCATGGGGGTGATGAGGATGATGCGGGCTGCCGGATTCAGGGTGCGTAGCTTGTCGATGATCAGTCGGAACGAACCATACACGGTCGAATTGCCGGTGTTGCGCTGGTAATCGTCCAGCCGTCCCAGTGGCCGACCGGCCCACCAGTCATTGGTGCCCAGAAAAACCGAGTACACATCGGCCCTTGCTAACCCCAGTTCGTTGATGGATTTGGCAATATCCCCGGCGGTCCATCCATTGTGACCCTGATTGGTGTAGGTGATACCGGGAAGCTTCTCAACCACCCGGGTCATGTAGCCCTTCGTAACGCGGTTACCGGTTTCGTCCAGGTGCTCATTCAGGTACGTGATCGAATCCCCGATGGCTACCCAACTCAAATTTCTGGGTTTGAACGAACTAACCAGGCTAATCAGTACTACGACCAGAAGCATTTTTTTCATACCTATCGGAAGGGCTTGAATAGACTAATTACCCTGCCCCACAGGAAGTGCCACAGGTTCGTAAAGTTACTCGTCCTGTTCCGCTAAATGAACAACCGGATTCGATGGCGTGGCGACGACGGGTTGGGTAGAGGCCTGAATGATCAGTTCGCCATCCAGATTGGCCTGGGTGGTGCTGTTGTTTTTTTTGATGGTCTCCAGCAGGATTCGGGTGGACATCTGGCCTATTTCCAGGAGCGGTTGCTTGATGTATGTGATCCCGGTATGGAACAAATTGTAAGCTTCGGCCTCATCGATACTCACCACGGCTACCTCGTCCGGTACGTTCAACCGTAGGGTATTGATCCGCTTCAGGCCATGCATGGCAAGGACATTGGATGCGAACAGGATAGCGTCCACGCGCTGTGGGCCCGTCACCAGATCATCGACGGCTTTTTCGATATCGGCTCCCTGAACATCGATGGGTAGTTCTTTCAGCCAGGATTTCCGGGCCGTGATCCCGTTCTCCTTCAGGGCGGTCAGATACCCGCGTCTGCGCTCATTAATGGTAAACAGCCCGGTCCTGAACGTAACCATACCCAGCCGCCGGAACCCCGAATCGATCAGATGCTGCACGGCCTTATGAATAGCACCATAATTGTCGAGGGCTACATAATTGCTTTTAAGGCCGGGGAAGTAGCGGTCGATCAGCACAAAGGGAACGCCCTGATGCTGTAGTTCGATCAGGTGAGCTTCGGCACCTTCCGAGGGGCAGATCAAAAGCCCATCGACCTGCCGGTTGAGCAGGGCAGTCATCAGTTTCTGAGCCTTCTGCGGTTTCTCGTCCGAGCTGCCGAAGAGTACCGTGTAATTGTGTTTGTCGGCCTCGTCTTCGATGATACGGGCCAGAGACGAGGAGAACGGGTTCGAAATGTCGGCAACGATCAAGCCAATCGTGTCGGTTTTATTGGTCTTCAGACTCTTGGCAATCTGATTAGGCTGGTAGTTAAGCTCCCGGGCAACCTTCCGTATTTTCTGAGCGACTTCTTTACCGATCCGGTTTTCCTTTTTGTTGTTGAGCACATACGAAACCAGCGCTGTTGATACACCAACAACCTGAGCGATATCCTTTAAAGAAGTCTTTTTAGTCATACGGGACCAACTGAGAAAAAGTCAATAAATAATTTAATCGTTTAAACTGCCTATTGTTTAGGTAGAAAGACTTTTAAATACATATGTCGCAAAAAAGCAATAAAAATGTCATTTTAATTGTATTATTCTAATGAGTATACCAGAGGTTATAATGAAAAACAGGCATATTGGCGTATATGCGTTTAATCGATTAAACTAATCGAGATTTCGATCAGTTTTACACCTGAAGCGTCTGATTCTTTGGCTATTGGCCTGATCAGGTGTTAGCGCCGGCAGTTGTTGGCGTTGATTAGAGGAAGGCCCTAATCAACGGCTTTCCCGAATCAACTTACTATCGACAAACATGAACCGTTTTTCAGTTTTATATACCTTAAAAGAGCAGTACCATCACATCGTCTGTTCTACCCAACAGGAGGCCGTTACTGTTTTGCAAAACGTATCCTCCAACCCCAAACGCATACCTGTCGGGATCTACGATGACAAGACCGAGCTATTCGAATGGGAAAGCAGTCGCCAGCAAGCCTACAACAGGGGCGACATCGAAGAGCAGGGTAAACTGGCCAACCAGATCATTTCAGTAGCGCAGGCCCTCCGCCGTCGCGATGCCAGCTGGCAGCCAGCCGTTACCGTCAGACGGCCTAGTTTTTTCGCTTAACGGCGCTGCTTTCTTGTAAAACCGGGGTGCCGGGAATGACAGTACGTCCAGAGAGGTTTATCCCTCTGCGCGGCCTGTCGTATTCTTCGCGACCGCTGTGCTGCAACCAGCCCGACACTATCTTCATCAGAAACTTAAACGTCTACTCCCATGCTCACAACCAGGCAGGATGGAATGACGGAACCTATTGCGCTCCGTCTACGCAACGCGTCGGACAGCGTACTGGCTTATCCGGCTTTTCTGGCTGGGTATCGAACCGTAGATGAAGCCATGCAGGATGGTTTTATCAGTTCGTACCTCCACACTTTTTTAACAACGACGACAAAATCCCTCACCGCCCCGGCTGCTGTCGACCTGGAAATTTCAATCGATCAACTGCTCAATCAATATACCCGGTCGGCTGAGTCTGATCCGTTAAGCGCGCTTTGCGCCGACGGGGCTTCCAAGCTGACCGACTTCGTCATTCCAACGTTACTGGATCGGCTTGAGCAGGGGAAAGACGTATCATCGCTGGCGTTCCTGATAGCGGCCTATGGCCATTACCTACAGGCAGGCGTCGATACGAACGGAGCGGAATACACTGTTTACGAGCCCTTCCTGACGGACAGGGATTGGGTAAACATCCACGATTCGGATGTACTGGCTCTGCTGGATTGTTCGCCGTTTGCGGGTACCCGCCTGCGTTCGTTTCCCCGGTTTGTTGCTTCCTACAAATCGTTTCGGAACCAGATTGCCTGTTATGGCCTGGTTTTCTCACTCAAACAGACGCTGTGCGCCTTTTGGGAAGAAGAAGCTGATGTTCAGCGGGAAGCAGTAGCCTGATCGGGCGCTTCGCCTGGACTTGTTGGCTGTAAGCAGAAGGCCGCCGGGCTGGTTTCGGATAACCAGCGGGCATGTTCATGCGTTACTGAGTAAACGCCAGCCATGAACCGGACCGAATTTCTATCAGTAAGCGGCTCGATGCTATCGGCTGGATTACTAGCCATGCTATACGAATCCACTCCACCCGAAACCCTGCTGTTTACCGACGATGGCCTGATTCCGAACAGCCGCTACCCGCTGCTGGTTTACCGCAAGGCATTCCCCGCAACGGACGGTGCCGGCGCGTCGTGGCTGGAAGATCGATTTGCCGCCAACAACTGGACCAATGCCTGGCGCAATGGCGTCTATCCCTACCACCATTACCACAGCACCTCACACGAAGTCCTGGGCGTATATAGTGGATCGGCGGTATTGCTACTGGGTGGTGAGAACGGGCAGGAAGCCCGCGTTCGGGCGGGAGATGTCATCGTGATACCCGCCGGGGTGGGGCATAAAAAGCTGGATGCATCGGCCGACTTTGGCGTTGTGGGGGCTTACCCGGACGGACGTCGGTTCGACACCCTCCGCGGCCAGCCCGGCGACCGGCCACAGGCGGACAAAAACATTTCGGCCGTTCCCTTACCCGCCACCGATCCCTTGCTGGGTAAAGCAGGGGGATTGACGCATTTGTGGAAATAAACCAAATCGGAGGGCCCCATTCAGGGTTGTATGTCAACACAGGTCATACAGAGACGTAACCACAGTATGGAATACAGACAATTAGGTGCATCGGGACTGATGGTCCCGGTATTGAGTTTTGGTACGGCTACCTTTGGGGGTGGCAATGAATTTTTTAAAGGATGGGGCAGTACGCAGGTCGATGAAGCCACGCGCCTGGTCAATTTGTGTCTGGACGCGGGCGTCAACCTGTTCGATACCGCCGATATTTACTCGGACGGCCTGTCGGAGGAAATTCTGGGCCAGGCCATTCAGGGTCAACGCGATAAACTGCTGATCTCGACGAAAGCGACCTTTCCCTTCGGCGACGGCCCGAACAACCAGGGATCGTCCCGGTTCCACCTGCTCAGGCAGATTGAAGGCAGCCTCAAACGACTGAAAACCGATTATATCGACATCTATCACATGCACGGCTTCGATGGGGTAACGCCCCTGGAAGAAACCATGCGTACCCTCGACGACCTGATTCAGAGCGGAAAAGTACGGTACATTGCCTGTTCTAATTATTCGGGATGGCATTTGATGAAATCGCTGGCCATTTCCGAGAAATATGGCTGGAACCGGTTCGTGGCGCATCAGGTCTATTATTCGCTGGTAAACCGGGAATACGAGTGGGAACTGATGCCACTTGGCCTCGACCAGCAGGTGGGGGCATTCATCTGGAGTCCGCTGTCAGGTGGTCGGCTGGGCGGCAAGTACGGGCGCAACAAACCCGCGCCTACCGAAGGCCGGGTAGTCGAAGGGAAAAGCCCCGTCCCGCAGGCGGTGGTATCGGAAGAAACGTTTTACACCATCACCGACGCGCTGGACGAGGTTGCGGAGGAAACGGGTAGATCGGTCGCGCAGGTGTCGCTCAACTGGCTGTTGCAGCGCCCAACGGTGTCGAGCATCATCATTGGTGCCCGCAACGAGGAGCAGCTCACCCAAAACCTGGATGCGGTAGGCTGGAACCTGACCATCGATCAGGTGAAGAAACTGGATGCGGCCAGCAATGTGCCCACGATTTACCCTTACTGGCACCAGCGCCAGAATCTGACGCTGAACCCGTTGCCAAAATTTTAACGTGAATTCGGGATCAAGCGGCCTTTTTTGGCCCGTTAGGGCCTTCACAGCGAAGCGTCGGTAGGATAGGTTTCAGCAGCGTCCATGTGCCGTCAGGTACATAACGGTTGTGTACCTGACGGCACACGTTTCCTACAGATGGCCCCATTTTTCTACCAACGCTACGCTGTGAAGGCCCTACGGGCTAAATCTAAACCCCAATTCACATTGTCGGTTACTTCAGGTATGGTGGGCTGGCACTCGCGCTCATTCACCAGTTCATGGTGTCGGGGCTGGGGATAACGTTCAGAAAAGAATTTGTGAGTTGTTGGTATTTTGGCAGGTTGACCTGGTAGAAGTAGGCACCCCGTTTTGAGAACCCTCTCTGTTTCTCGTCCAGCTTGATGAGCAGGTTCGTCGACAGAATTTTACGGCTGAAATTCCGCTTGTCGAACTCCGTGTTATAGATCGCGTCGTATAACTTCTTGAGCTGGGGAATGGTAAACTTCTCGGGCAACAACTCGAAGCCGGTCGGGTGCAGGGCGGCTATGTACCGAAGTCGTTTAATAGCCAGATCGACCATATCGCCATGATCGAAGAGCAGGGGCGGCAGGTCGTAAATGGAAAACCAGCTGGCCTGATGCGCTTCTGATAGTTTGGACTCATAATCAGCCACCTTCACCAGGGAGAAATAAGCCACCGAAATCGTGCGGGCGATCGGGTCGCGGTAAGGGTCGCCAAAGGCATTTAGCTGCTCCAGATATACATTGCTCAGGCCGGTCAGTTCGAACAGGATACGCTCGGCTGCCTGCTCCAGGCTTTCATCGGGTTGAAGCCACCCACCCATCAGCGACCAGGTCCGCTCTTCTACCCCCCGTTTTACCAGCAACACCGTTAACTGCTCGCCGTCGAAGCCGAAAATAATGGAATCCAATGCGACTAAATAAGGGTGCTGTTGTTTGTACTGGTCTACCATTGACTGCTGCCGGCGGGGTCGGACTGTGAGTGAGTACACAAACTTCGTAATTCTGTTCCGTACTCGCTCACATCAGGGCTCATTTTTCCCAAATCGACTGCTACGCTGGCTGGCCAACGTACCGCCTATACGTCACCAAATAATAAAATCGGGTTCGGCAGGAAACCCCGTTTCTTAGGTCACCCTGCCAAACCCGATTTATTCCTTGTACCGGCTAAAAGCGGACAACTCCGTAATAAGCCTTTTTCGGCTGGTAATTCTGGTCGAACAGCAATGGATAATCTTTTCGGTCCGGAACGGGAAAATTGTCGAGCCAGGTCGATTTATCGGATACGTTCCAAAACGTAACGTTGGTGACTACGTCCTTGTGTTTTCTGAACATATCGAACAGCATCTTGTAGTGAGCCGCCTGCCGGTCGTTCATGTCGGCAGTATACTCACTTTTGTCGGTGGGTTTCTTCTCCCGCCGTTCGTGTTCTTTGGGGTACACCGAAACGTCCAGCTCCGTAATTTGTATTTTCAACCCCAGGCTCGCAAACCGGCTGATCGACTCTTCCAGCTCCGGGGCCGTGGGTTCGTAGATGGACCAGTGACCCTGAAGTCCAACGCCGTGGATGGGAACGCCTTTCGCTTTCAGTTTCTTCAGCAGCTGGTAGATACGATCCCGTTTAACCTTGTTCTCGGTGTTGTAGTCGTTGTAATACAACTGGGCTACCGGATCGGCGGCATGGGCGTATTCAAAGGCCTTTTCGATATAGTCCTCGCCAATGATCTCGTAAAATTTCGACTTCCGGTAAAGTTGATTTCCCGTATCGGGAACGGCTTCGTTCACCACATCCCAGGCATAAATCTTTCCCTTGTACCGACCGGCGACCGCGTCGATGTGGTCTTTAAGCCGCTTCAGCAAAACGTCCTTGGTCACTTGTTTGCCGGCCGCGTCGGTAAAGAACCAGCGCGGAGTCTGGTTGTGCCAGCACAGGTTGTGGCCACGCACCTTGATGCCGTTCTTCTGGGCGAAAGCCACGATGGCGTCGGTGTCCGTCCAGGCATAGCGGTTCTCCTCGGGATGAATAGGCCCCATTTTCATGGAGTTCTCCGGCGTAATACTGTTGAACTGCCGGATGATCAGATCTGCTTCCGGCCCCGTCAGGTTGCGGGGGGCCACCGCCACACCAATAGGGAAAAAGTTTTTGTACGCTTCTTTAAGCGTAGGTTCAGGAGCCTGCCGCACGAGGGCTGTTCCCAGCAGGAGCGTACCCCCCAGCAGGAAGGGGATCGAAAAGATAGTTTGTTTTTTCATAAGCGGTTGTTCGAAGTATCCCGGTTTCGTTATTTAAAAACCGATGGAGTTGCCGCCATCGACGGGCAGGGAAACACCGGTAACGTAAGCCGCTGCTTCAGACGCCAGAAAAACGGCGGCCCAGCCAATATCTTCCGGTTTCCCGAATTTGCCCATCGGTGTCCGGCGCATGGCCCGCGCAAAGCGGTCGGGGTCGCCACCCATGGCGGTTTTGCTCATGGCGGTTTCGATAAAGCCCGGCGCAATGGCGTTTACCCGGACACCCTTCCCCGAGAATTCGGAGGCCAGCACTTTGACCATCCCTTCGACCCCGGCTTTGGAAGCTGCGTAGGCGGCTACCCGGTCGATACCATAATAAGCGGCCATGGACGAGATCATGATAATGGAGCCGCTACCCCGCTCGATCATCGGTCCGGCACAGGCCCTGGTCAGCGAAAAAACCGAGTTGAGGTTGGTATGCACGATCCGGTCAAAATCTTCGTCGGTGACTTCCAGCGCCGGTTTTTTCATGTTGATACCCGCATTGTTCACCAGAACATCGATGGGCCCATACTGGCGTTCGATGTCGGCTACGAGTCCGTCGAGCAACGAACGTTCGGTTACATCATTGACCTGGTAGTGGGCCTGTTGTCCCAGCAACCCAACGGCGTCCTGTAGAGGTTGCTCCCGGCGTCCGGTTATGACGACGGTAGCCCCGGCTTGGACCATGCATCGGGCAATGTCGAAACCGATGCCGCTGCCTCCGCCCGTGATAAGGGCCAGTTTACCCGCCAGTGAAAATACCTGTTCGAAGGAATTGGATGGAGCCGTGACCTGCCCGGCTACCTCGTTTTCTGAAACTGTTACTGATTCCATGACTTGTCTGTATGGGCGAAATGGTTGTTTATCGAATAGGAGAGTCCCTTGTTTCGGCGTAGGCGTTGCGGGGGTCGATCCTGCCTACCTGGCTGGCGACGAAGCCAATCCCCTGAAAAATATGCCGGACAAAGGTGGGGTTTTCGTAATCGCTTTTGGCATGGCCCAGGGTAGTACACCAGGTATGACCCCCGTCGAAATTATAATGCCATACCATCGGGTACAGGCTGGTATACGACCCCTGAAACGTCTTTACTTTCGCACTGTCTGTCTGATTGAGCGACGTTAGATCGCCCGCCATAATCACCGTTGGACCGGGTGACATGTCTTTGGTGAAGTAGAACTCATCTTCCTTTTCCCACACGGCAGGCAGTCCCTGTACCGACGGGTGGCTGGAGTCGAGGATGTTGATCCGAATTGGCTGGAAAGGGGGGTGCCAGGCAAACGTGCCGCCGATCATGCGTTTGAACCAGGGCCAGTTCCGCTCCGTACCCATGACCGAGTGAATACCCACAAAGCCACCCCCAGCCTCGATGTACCGCCGGAACGCCAGCCGCTGCCCGTCGGTGTCGAACACATCGTTGTTGGTACTCGGGAAAATCAACAGGGTGTATTGCTTCAGATTCGATTCGCTGAAAACGGCTGGCTCGTCAGATACATCGACCTTAAAGCCATGTTGCCGACCGAGTTTCTGAAGGCAAACAACCGCGTTGGGAATGTTATCGTGAACATATCCTTTCCCATTTCTGGTATAGACCAGCACCCGGACTTTCTTCCACTTCACATCCTGGCTCCAGCTACTGCCTGCGCTAAGCAGGGCAAGCAGCACACCTGCCATCAATACCGTACTAATTCGATTCATCCACGTGTTTCATTGACGACTACATAAGCAGCCAAAGCCATTTATCTACGCGTGTTCACTCACCGGACTTACCCGAACTGGATGGCCAGCGAAGCCGCCGATTGGTCAACAAACCCGCAAACACATGTAATCGAGAAAAAGACCGTTTCGGCCAAGATGAGATTGACTTTACATCTGGCCAAAGGTGGCAGCTGCGCCATACAGATTGTAATGCGGTAAGTGTTTGTGCCAAACACTAAAAAGGGACAAGGCCCTGAAACGTTAACTCAGCTATCACAAACGGAGCCATTCATTGTCGGGCAATTTGTCCCTTTACAGGATTTTTGTATACTTCGGTCGATTTACGAACGTACCCACCATGCGCGGCTTAAACAAAGTGAGTCTACTTGGTAATCTGGGCAAAGACCCTGACGTACAAACGCTTGAAGGCAATATTGCTGTGGCTAAATTTTCACTGGCCACTACCGAATCAGTCAAAGACAAAAATGGGCAAACCCAATACAGCACAGACTGGCACACCGTTGTGCTATGGCGAAACCTGGCCGAACTAGCCGGGAAATAGTTGCAGAAAGGCAGCCTTGTGTATATAGAAGGGAAATTGAAAACCCGTAGCTATGACGACCGAGACGGCAACAAGCGCT
Source organism: Spirosoma utsteinense (assembly GCF_014282275.1). Classification (GTDB taxonomy): domain Bacteria; phylum Bacteroidota; class Bacteroidia; order Cytophagales; family Spirosomataceae; genus Spirosoma; species Spirosoma utsteinense. The sequence continues at coordinate 1,522 of NZ_VFIA01000064.1, read as the reverse complement.
TCGTAACCGAGCCGGGCCGTCGCTGCGGTAGTAGCCGAACAACTTATCATGCTCGATAAGAAAATCGATGATGGTCATGAAAATGAGTGAGACCAACGCAGAAGCGAAATCATTGCTTTGTTATGAACCTGCTGTTCATAAGGGCGACGACGTGATTTTCATTCGCTTTGACTACGACCGCGACCTGAACGCCCGTGTCCGCAAACTGGTAGGTGTACAATGGAGTCATACCGGAAAAGCCTGGTACGTACCTAACAATCCGCATTACCGGCAACTATTTAAGTTAGAAGCACCGTTGGCGGGCAAAGATGTTTTATCACAAATTCACCCCATAAACGTACCTGCGCTGACAGCACTGGTTGAAACTCTGCAACTCAAAGCGTATAGCCCAAGTACGCAAAATACCTACCGGAATGAGTTTGCCCAATTGTTATATATTTTGAAAAATAAATGTGTAACAGACCTTGATGCAGGCCGACTTCGTGACTACTTTTTGTACTGCATCAACACGCTTAAGTTATCAGAAAATACGATCCACAGCCGAATAAATGCGATTAAGTTTTACTTCGAGCAGGTACTAGGTAGAGAGCGATTATTCATCGACATTCCACGACCAAAGAAGAAGTTACTGTTGCCTAATGTACTAGCGATTGGTCAGATCGAGCGATTGTTTGGGCAGTTGGAAAACCTAAAGCATAAAACAATGCTTTTTCTGGCCTACTCGGCGGGCTTGCGGGTGAGCGAAGTTGTTAACCTGAGCATAAGCGATATCAACTCCGAGCGAATGGTGATTACGATAAAAGGAGCGAAGGGCAAAAAAGACCGGACAGTAGCCCTGTCGGAAGGTATTCTGAGCCTGCTCCGAAAATACTATCAAACGTATAAGCCTGTACGTTGGCTCTTTGAGGGACAATATAGCAACAGCCCATACAGTACCCGCAGTTTACAGCAGGTATTCCATCGGGCTAAAGACGCTGCTAAAATTCGTCAGCCCGTCACGTTTCACAGTTTGCGACATAGCTACGCCACCCACTTACATGAAAGTGGCACAGATATCAAATTAATACAGGAATTGCTGGGGCATAACGACATAATGACTACCCTACGTTACACACATGTTAGCAAGAGAACACTTGAAGGCATCAAAAGCCCATTTGATGCATTGACCCTAAACAATGGGGAATAATAGTTGACAAAATGGAGTAGAAAAACTATGTTTGAAGTACCTTAATACGAAATTATGTCGACTCCATTATGAAGAATATGTACTATTTGAACTTGCAATAGTTTAAATAAATACACAAAGTACGACAAAACTCTCGTATATTTAGGAGTTACCTGCCATATTATGAGCGACACTACTAACATAGACAGATAAAAAATTGAAAAAAGAATTTACCCTATCAATCATTATTATACTAATTCAAAATCATAAAGACGCATTCAGAATGTAGGGAAAGCAAGTCAACTCGATGACTGTCTGCCGACCCGTGAATAACGCTTCAAGAACAGCCCGCAAACG
>NZ_VFIA01000063.1 GCF_014282275.1 Spirosoma utsteinense | reverse complement strand
TGATCAATGCGGTCCGTAACAAGCTAATTCATCGCGTGTATGCAGTGGTTAGACGCGGGGAAAAATATGACAAATTTTATTCCCTTTCCATTGCATAGACCATAGAAATCCGCCCGGCCTCGATTGGGCCGTTTATACCCAACAAGGGGTGCAACTCAGCACCCACACGCCCAACACCCTGATGGGTATCAAGACCGCTTTAGCCCAGTTTAAAGCACTGCCTGGCTGGAACCCCAAACGGGCCGTTTTTTGCATGGAACATACTGGCATCTACAACGCCCACCTGTTGGACTTACTTGACCAACAAAAACTAGTGATCTGGCTGGAATCATCCTTGCAAATCAAACAGGCTGGTGGGATGCAACGGGGCAAAACCGATAAAATTGATGCTCAGCGGATTGCCCAATACGCCTATCGTTTCCGCGACCAAATGTGCCTATGGCAGCCGCCACGCGAGATTATTCAGAAACTGGCTTTTCTGAGTGCCACCCGTCAGCGGCTCAATCAAGCCTATAATCTGCTGGCTGTTCCGGTAGCTGAGCAGGAAACGTTCATCAGCAAATCGTTGCAAAAGACGCTCAAAGGTAATGTCAAAAAGTCGCTCACGGCTCTCCAAGAAGAACAAAAAGTCGTTGAACAACAGATCAAGGACCTCATTCAGACCGACGCTCGGCTGAAGGAATTGTTCGATCTGATGGTCTCCGTACCAGGCATTGGGCCTGTAATTGCGACGGAACTGTTAATAGCCACTAATGAGATGCAGACTATCAGCGATCCTAAAAAGTTGGCTTGCCATGCCGGTGTTGCTCCCTTCGAGTACCGTTCGGGCACGAGTATTCGTGGTAAAACTAGGGTGAGCCACCAGGCCCGAAAGCGGCTGAAATCCTTGATTCACATGGGCACCATGTCGGCTATCCAAGTCAAAGGCGATCTTCAGGACTACTACCTACGAAAAATAGGTGAGGGCAAGCATACGATGCTGGTGTTGAATGCAGTTCGTAATAAGCTGATCCACCGGGTTTGTTCGGTTGTTCGTCGGGGTGAAAAATATGACAAAAATTATACGATAGCCCTTGCTTAACCCATAGAAATCGGTGCGGTCAGCCACTTACCGACTCTCCGACTTATAGACTAATTTTACCATTCTATCGGGGGAAGTCCCTGGCCAATGAGGTAGTCGTTAGCCTGACTGAAGTGCTTGTTACCGAACCAGCCTCCCCACTGGGCGGCCATTGGGGAGGGGTGTTTCGATTTGAGGACCAGGTGTTTCTTACTATCGATAACCGCCCCCTTTTTCTGCGCATAGGCCCCCCAGAGCATGAATACGACATGCTCTTTACTGTCTGAAATGAGTCGGATAACTTCATCGGTGAACGTCTCCCAGCCTTTCCCCTGGTGAGAGCCTGCCTGTCCTGCCCGTACGGTAAGGGTTGAGTTGAGCAGCATGACCCCCTGTGTAGCCCATCGTTCGAGATTCCCTGACTTGGGTACTGGTTTTCCCAGGTCGTCCTGTATCTCCTTGAAAATATTGACGAGTGAAGGGGGCTTGGTAATACCATCAGCTACGGAAAAAGCCAGCCCGTTGGCCTGCCCGTCGCCGTGGTAGGGATCCTGACCCAGAATTACGACACGCGCATCGTCGAAACGGCATTGATCAAATGCATTGAAGATTAGTTTACCTGGTGGATATACCCGTTGTGTACTATATTCCTGCCGCAGAAATTCGGCTAGCTGGGTAAAATAAGGTTTGTCGAACTCAGCTTGCAGATAGGGTTGCCAGGATTCGGCGATGGAAACTTTCATAAAAAGGAACTGATAGAAGTTATAGAGCATTATAGGCTCTCAAACGCCGGAATCCACTCCCAGAAAATTTTTTTGAGAGTGGTCCTTGCGTTACAAAACTTAACAACCTAATTTTCGTTCTAAGGTTGCCAAACGACACTAAATTTATGGTTTCGTCAGTCACAGAGGGCGTGAAGGTAAGTGTGAAAATCGAGTACCAATCGGACTACTCCAGTCCATTGCAAGCACATTATGTGTTTACGTACCGAATCACGATTGAGAATGCCAGCGACTACACCATACAGTTGCTAAGGCGTCATTGGACCATCTTCGACTCCAACGGTACTATCCGTGAGGTGGAGGGAGAAGGCGTCGTCGGGCTTCAGCCAGTGCTGGAACCGGGTGAGATCCACGAATACGTGTCAGGGTGTAACCTGCGTTCGAGCATGGGTAAAATGGCCGGAACGTATCTCGTAGAGCGTATCATCGACGGTAAACAGGTCCGGGTGAACATCCCCGAATTTACCATGGTCGTACCATACCGATTAAATTAATCGCGTCCACGCGTTCATATGCCCGGTTTTGTGCCCTGAGGGGCCAACTGTAAACCCGGCACAACACAACTACCACCAGTTTGCTGCTTGCTTATTTTCGCTATTTGAGTCGCGCCCGCGACGAACATTCGCTCCACTCTCCTTTTTTGTTCTCGCTATACACCCGCATCGTTCGAACCGACAATCGCCGGGAGCCCTTTTTTGCGCCCATTCGTGCCCTTCGTAAAACAATGCGCCGGAACCGCGAACGTATTGTTATCACCGACTTTGGCGCAGGGTCTAAAGTGAATGCCGCGCGGCAACGAACCATTGGCGATATTGCCCGGAATTCGCAAAAGCCATCCCGGTTCGGTCGACTCCTTTTTCGATTGATCCGTCATTTCCATGCCAAAACAGTCGTTGATCTGGGTACATCGCTGGGCCTGACAACCGCTTACCTCGCCGAAGCGACACGCGAGTATCAGGGACGCGTAGTCACGTTTGAAGGATGTCCTGAAACAGCTGCGGTGGCCCGGCAGAATTTTGAGTACCTGGGTCTTCAGAACGTGACCATTGTCGTGGGTAATATCAATGAAACACTGCCCCAGACAATGGCAGCACTGGATGTGATCGACTTTGCTTTCTTCGATGCCAATCACCGGTACGAGCCCACAGTGCGTTATTTCGAGACCTGCCTGGCGAAAAAGCACAACGATACCGTTTTCGTGTTTGACGACATCCACTGGTCCGACGAAATGGAGCAGGCCTGGGCGTATATCCGTAACCATCCATCCGTCAGCGTTACGGTCGACCTGTTCTGGGTAGGCCTGGTGTTTTTCCGGCACGAGCAGCCAAAGCAGGACTTTGTGCTCCAGTTTTAGAGTCTCCAGCCAAGGGGCCAAGGGTCTACGACCGGGCCGCCGGACCGCGCTGGCAGGGCTAACAGTGCGGTCTATGCCGATTGTCGCTGAATTTTCGTTAATTTTCCATACGCGTTTCTTCCAAACTAACGTATGAACCTCTTGACTTCTAGTCGTTTCGTCGCTGGTATCATTGTCCTGTCGCTGCTTCATTTGACGGCCTGCCAGAAAACCGCTACTGATACAACCGATCCAGCCGCGCTGTCGTCGTTCGATCTGATGCAACAAAAAATTCTGACACCTTCCTGTGCTACCGCAGGATGTCACGCGTCGGAGCGTGATCCCTCGTTTGCGCAGCATGGACTAGTCCTGGCAGAAGGGGTGGCCTATCAAAATCTGGTGGGCATAGATCCCAAAAATGGTGACGCCCGGACCGATGGATTGAAGCGGGTAAAGGCGTTTGCCTCGCTGGAGAGCCTGCTTTACTATAAATTAGACATAACGGCCAGTCACCACAGCGGAAGAGAGTATGGCAACCCAATGCCCATGGGTGGTGAACTTCTGTCGGACGGGAAAATCGAGTTTGTCCGGCGCTGGATCGAAGCAGGTGCACCCAGGCAGAGCGCCGTGGCCGATGCGGCTCTGCTGGACGATGAGACGGTAACCGTAGCAGATTACGTACCCTTACCCGTACCTTCTGCTGGAACGGGCGTACAGTTACGGATCGCGCCGTTCGACATTCAGCCAAACTTCGAGCGGGAGCTATTTACGAGAAAGTCGGTCGGAAACGCGCAGGATGTATACGTAAATCGCTTTGCTATCAAAATGCGGAGTGGCAGTCACCATTTTATTGCTTACAACTTCAGGGACAAGAGTCTGTTGCCCGGCCTGAACGATGTACGTGACCTGCGCAATGCCGATAATTCGATGAATTTTCTGACGGTGCTCTCGATGGCGAACCACGTATTTCTGGCTGGTTCTCAGGCACAACAGCAGGACTATACGTTTCCGGAAGGAGCCGCTCTGTTGATTCCGGCAGGTACATCGCTCGACCTGAACGTACACTATGTCAATAAAACGAACGCTGTGATGAAGGGCGAAGCGCAGATCAATCTGTATACAGTCGATAAATCAACGGTACAGCGGGTTGTTCAGACGCTTGACCTGGGCAACTCAAATCTGGCGATTCCGGCAAATAACCGCGTAACCCTATCCAAATCATTTGTCTTCGATAAGCCGCGCAAGGTGCTGGCGTTGACGTCGCATATGCATAAACTGGGCGAAAAATTTGTCATCAGGCTAAACGGTGGGACGCGCCATGGCGAAGTTGTTTACACCTCCACTGACTGGGAACATCCTGACATCATCACGTTTAAAACACCCCTCGACGTCAAAGCGGGAGAAGGATTGACGTCTGAAATTACCTACAATAATACAACGAGCAAAGCTGTACGCTTCGGCCTGACCAGCGAAGACGAGATGGGAATCATCTTCGGGTATTATTATGAAGAGTAAAAAGTAGTCAATAAGTCAGTAAGTCGAAGAGTCGGTAAGTGGCTGACGCGCAAGCAAAACTCGCGCGTCAGCCACTTACCGACTCTTCGACTTACTGACTTATTGACTACTTTAAATTACCGTGCGATTTCGATGCTCACCCGGCGACCTTTGATGGTATTGCCTTCCATCGCGTCGACAACGCGTTTGGCAACGTCTTTCGGTACGTCAACGTAGGTGTGCTTGTCGAAGATATCGATGCTACCAATGGTGTTGCCTGGAATGTTAGCTTCGCCGGCAATGGCACCCACGATATCGCCGGGGCGTACATAGTCCTTGCGGCCAATGCTTACCATCAGGCGGGTCATGTTGGCGTCACTCTCACGGGGCACACGCTTCTCATCGCGTTCGAAATACGGCTTTTTGTCGCCAAAAGCCGGGCGCTCTGTACGACCACCGCGGTCACCGTAGGCTGGCCGATCGCGGTCTGACCCGAAGCGGGAATTGCCCCGATCGCCATAGGCTGGGCGCTCATCACGACCACCACCCCGACGGTCTTCATAGCGGCTTGGTCCGCGCTCGTTACGGTCGCGGCCCGTTGCTGGCCGACGGTCGTCTTCGAGTGCCAGATTCTGATCGGCAAATTCATTCTTTTCGAGGCCCATGCTGCGCTTCACCAGGGCGGCTACGATCTGTTCGGTCGTAAAGCCTGTATGGTGTAGCTGCGTCAGCAGGTCGTCATAGAGATTAAGGTCTTTGCTTTCTGTAATCGTCTGTTGTAACTGCTCGATGAAACGCGCCTTACGAACACCAACGATGTCTTCAAAAGAAGGAATAACACCTTTATCCACCCGAACTTTGGTGTACGCCTGAATTTCGCGGAAACGATATTTCTCATCGCGACCCACCATCGAGAACGCACGGCCTGATTTGCCCGCGCGACCTGTCCGGCCGATGCGGTGTACATAATATTCTTCGTCGAGCGGAATGTCGAAGTTGATAACGGCGTCGACATCGTCAACGTCGATACCACGGGCGGCTACGTCGGTAGCAACCAGAATGCTGGTCGTACCCGAGCGGAACTTGCCCATAACGGTGCTACGCTGCGACTGACGCAGATCGCCGTGCAGACCCTCGGCCTGGTATCCCCGGCCCTGGAGGTCTTCAACGATCTCGTCTACTTTGCGCTTGGTATTACAGAATACGAGCAACAGTTTCAGGTCGTACATGTCGATCAAGCGACACATAACCTCCACTTTCGCTTTCGGTTTCACTTCGAAATAAACCTGTTCGATATTCGTGTTGGTCAGCTCTTTCTTAACGACCTTCACCAATACGGGATCTTTCTGGAATTTCTGGGTGATCTGCAGGATCGGCTTCGACATCGTTGCCGAGAACAGAATCGTCTGCCGCTCTTCGGGCATCTCCGACAGGATGTTCTCAATGTCTTCCCGGAAGCCCATGTCCAGCATTTCGTCGGCTTCGTCAAGAATCATCATCTTCACGTTGCCGAGTTTGAGCGTGTTCCGCTCCATATGGTCCATAACACGACCGGGTGTGCCGATTACGATATGAACGCCCGTCTTGAGCGACCGGATCTGGCGCTCGATAGAGTCACCTCCGTAGATAGCCTCGGTCCGTACACCCCGTTTGTATTTCGCGAGTTTCTTGATTTCTTCCGATACCTGCACCGCCAGTTCGCGGGTAGGACAGAGGATAAGTACCTGCACACTGCGGTCCTGAACATCGATCAGGTCCAGCGCCGGAATACCAAACGCTGCTGTTTTGCCGGTACCTGTCTGCGCTTGTCCGATCACATCACGACCAGCCAGAATTGGCGGGATAGCTTCGGCCTGAATGGGCGATGGGCTAGTGAAACCCATGTCCGTAACAGCTTGCAGCAACTCGTCGGAGATGTCGAGATCAGAGAATAAAATCTGGTTGGGATCGGCAACTTTAGCGGTCGTATCGGCAGTAGACTGCTCGGCCGTATCGGCTACCGAAGCTTGTGGCGTAATGGCAGGAAGCGGTTCGTCAGCAACAACGATAACTTCATCCACGATAGCTTCAACTGTTTCGTCGGTTACCGACGCTTCTGTAGGAGCTACATCGGTTGTTTCAGCGGCCGCTTTGGCTGCCTTCTTCTTCGTAGCTTTTACGGGTTTGGGTTCATCGTCTGAAAGCTCCATAGCGGCAACTTCCTGTTTGGCGGCTTCCGTTGAGGTGCCAGCGCTGGCAGCCATATCAGCGGCCACTTGTTCAATCTGGTCGAGGGTCAGGACACCGTCCTGCGCATCGCCTTTGGTTTTTTTCGTTTTCATTAACTTGGAAAATAAAGAATAAACTCTCCAAGCGAAGACGAGTGTATGCCTGTGAACGGCGCGATAATGCAGGAATTGCCCAACGAATGATTGCCCAAAACGACCCACCAAGGCCCAACCTCCCTAACCTATCCAATAGGGAGAAGACAATATATTTGAATGACTATTAGCCCACGCGCCAGGTCCCGCTCACGGCGGGACGTCCACACAGAAACCCATCTGAACATCCGTACTGGTATGTCATACCGGACTCTGTCATACCTAACTCAGCGTGTAAATAAAGGAGAGAGACAGAGATGCGACGGATGCCGCTTGTAAATCTGGTGCAAAACTACGAAAATTTATTCACTAAATCAAGCCTGTATTATAAATAAATTGTTTTCACCCTTACTAGTTTGTAAGTATCAGACAAAGCAACCGTCAGATACAGAACTGTTTACTGTGAATTCAGGTATGTTGGAGCCGTACTATTAATTGTACATTAACTTTATTGAGCATAGACTAAAACCAATTGATCTATTGCCCGCGTTCATAACCTATGAATCCTGCATTTGGTAAATACATCATGCTCATCGGGGCCGCTCTGGTCCTGATTGGGGCAGTCATATTCTTCCTTGGCGATAAGCTGACCTGGCTGGGGCGGTTACCGGGCGACATCCGGGTCGTCGGCAAGAGTGGGGGTGGCTTTTACTTTCCAATCGTGACCTGTATTGCCATCAGCGTATTGCTGAACCTGCTTATCGGTCTGATCCGGCGCTTTTTTTAGTAGTAGCGCTGGCAGGTTTATCGGTCAGTGACTCAGCGCTGTAGGTAAGCTTGTTCAGGTAGAAAACCTCGCGCTGATTGGTCATGTTCTTCGAAGGAGCAATCTTCTGAAAACCGCAGGCCAGAAAGTGACGGTCATACCAGGCCATGAGGTTATCCTGAGCCGAAAACGTTACCTTCTCATCGTCGACGCTCGTCTTGAGCTTGAATTTTTCGGTTTCTTTCAGAACCTTGTTCCCCTGAATCACTTCTGTATTGATTTCACCTTCATTGGGATAGGCCAGCACGATGCGGTCGCCCTGTTGCGATAGCTGCACCATTTCGGTCAGATCGGGGCTTAGCAGCTCCTTGATTGGCAGGCAGTTGTCCCACAGCAGGTTGCCTTTTCTATCGAACCCGCAAACGAATGCATGGGTATACCGAAATCCTTCGTACCGATCGGCTCCGCGGAGGTAACCGCCATAGGCAAGGGTATTGCCCCGGTACTGCGGGTAGTAGACTTCGGCCACGAGGGTGAGCCCGTCGGCGGTTGGTTTCAGGTCGTGGACCAGCAGCCGATACCGAAACTTATAGTCCTTTCCTTCTTCCTTCTTCTTTTTGGCCTTCGCCAGGAGCTTTTGCTGCCGGTGTGGTTTCAGGTAATTGAAGAAGTTCTGAAGCTGAGAAAACTCAAAATACTGCATGTTGTTAATCGCATCCGCTGAAACATCGGCGGTGGGGTCCCCGTGTTTGATGCGGGTCACATAAACGCCCTGTGAGTAAGGGGTGCAGTCGGTAGAGTAGTTGCCAACCAGTAATGACTCGTGATCATCGACAGGCAACAGTTTACCGGAAATGATGCTGTTCTGTGCGCCATCGAAGTCAACCGTTCGGAGCAGTTTGCTGTCATAATTGTAGGTCCGTATCGAAAAACGGCAGCGACGCCGAGAGGAGTGAACCAGTACATTGACTTCGCTGCGGGCTTCGTCGATTTCCAGACTACTGATCTCCATGTGATTGACATACATGCCGGGTAGCACTTTTGCAGTGCCATCGAAGAATGAATAGGCCATAACCACCGGGCGACCGTGGTGGTAGCCACCGACATAGGCCTGGCCACCCAGCACTTTGAATTGCTGAATATCGAACTGATCGAGCAACGTTCCTTCGAACGATTCGACAACACCGTCTTCCAGGTGAAGCCTGACAAACTGGAACTTGTTCGTGTCATACTCCCGGAAGAGGTGGTAAACGTACCGGTCGTTGTCAAATGTCTGGATTGCCCGATATTTGGTATCCTGTTTGAACGTCGTCTGCCAAAGCGGTTTCAGATCGATGTCATACTTCTTGAAAACAAATACTGCGGGGGTGTTATCGTAAAAACCACCCGTTCGGATCGTCATCAGGACGCCCCGTTCGGCCAGGGGCGTTACGTCGAACGCTTCGGCCTGATTGGGGTCGGAGGGGATTTCAAGCCGGAGCGACTGAGCCAGCTGGGCACAAGCGGGCGTGTGCAGGGCGAAGCTCAGCAGCAACAGGGGCCATATGGATCGAATACGAAACATTGTATACCAAAAGTACAACTATTCGGTGGGTGGATTGCAAGCCGGATACTGGATAAACACCACTCATTTTTCCTCGTAACGTGGGCAAAACTATACCTGCCAGCGTTGCTTCAGGTAGTCTTTCATGAACACGTTGATGTCCCACTGGCTGGCTACGGGCTGGTTCGTGTAGGGTAGGGTCGGCAGATAACCCGGTGCCGGGCCAAATTCGCAGGTAACGGTCAGCGTCGGGGCGTTGGCCTGGAGCAATCGTTTGCGAATGGCATCCCACCAGACCGCGTGTGTTTCGAGGGCCGCTTTCCACTCAGGCGCGCGTGGGTCCGACACCTGCGGGGCTTCGGGTTGCCCAACGCGGCAGTGAATGTGGTCGCTCACGGCAATGGCACGGGTCACGTTTTCGGCCTGGTCGTCGAGGTACGATTCCGCTACGTTGACCCAGTGGGAGTAGTCGGCTGTCAGGCGCAGTTCGGGAATCTTCAGGAGGTAGTACTGAATAGCGGGCGCGCTGTAGGAGAAGCGACCTCGGTGCGTTTCGTGCAGGATACGAACCCCCGTCTGCTTCTCTACCGAGGTGGCGATCTGAATCAGTTCAGTGTTTTGCTCGAAGGTGAAGTAGTCGTGGCCGGTATGGCTGTTGATGAACAGCGGCTTGTAGGCGGCAATGTCCAGCAGGTCGTCGTGGAATTTCTTCTTGTGTTCGCTGAAGACTTTTCCCCCGCCAAAGGCCATCAGGATCAGTTCGAGCCCGTTGTCGTGGGTGACCTGCACCGCTTCGTTACGTTTATCGGGACCGGCAGCGATTTCCATGCCGTCGTAGCCGGCGGCTTTAACGCGTTTGGCGGCATCGGTGTAGGAGAGGGTTTCCATGCCCCAGAGCGGGCAGAAGAACAGAGTTTTCATGGGTATTCAGGGAGAAGGATTGGGTGCAAAGTAGGGAGAAAAGGAACGTCTGACAAGCTTACTGCCGGTTATATAAGGCTGACGAAAATGAGGGCACCAATGCAGGCCATCAGGTTGTTATATAGGGGAAGAGTTCGAAAGTGAAACCGGTTTACGGAGGAGGGGTAGCAATATTCCGCGAATATCCCCAATTTTACCAACCGGAACCGGATCGTATTGCCAAACACATTTTTGGTAAAAAATATCTTTGACGAATCCAATAATCAACCGTTTTGTGCCCTAATTATGAGCGAAGTAGCCACCCGATTCAGCCCCGGTGTTATAACCGGCGAAGGCGTCACCGAAATTTTCCGCCACGCTAACGAAAATGATTACGCCCTTCCCGCCGTCAATGTCGTCGGTACGGACTCGGTCAATGCCGTACTCGAAACGGCCCGCGCCGTTAACTCGCCGGTAATCGTACAGTTCTCCAACGGGGGCGGTATTTTTTATGCCGGAAAAAGCCTGCCTAATGACAAACAGCAAGCGGCCATTGCCGGATCGATTTCGGGCGCGCTGCACGTTCATCGTGTTGCTGAATTGTATAACGTACCTGTCATCCTGCACACTGACCACTGCGCCAAGAAACTCCTGCCCTGGATCGATGGCCTGCTGACGGCTGGCGAGCAGCATTTTGAGCAAACCGGCAAGCCGCTGTACTCGTCGCACATGCTCGACCTGTCGGAAGAGCCAATCGAAGAGAACATCGAAATCTGTTCTAAATACTTCGAGCGGATGGCCAAAATTGGCATGACGCTCGAAATTGAACTGGGTGTAACGGGTGGTGAAGAAGATGGCGTCGACAATACCGACGTTGATGATTCCAAGCTATACACCCAGCCTTCGGAAGTGGCCTATGCCTACGAAGAGCTGAGCAAAATTTCGCCGAACTTCACCATTGCCGCTGCTTTCGGTAACGTACACGGCGTTTATAAGCCGGGTAACGTGAAACTGTCGCCGATCATCCTCGACAATTCGCAGAAGTATATCCAGGAGCATTATGGAACGGGTCCGCTGCCGGTGAACTTCGTATTCCACGGTGGATCGGGTTCGAGCCGCGAGGAGATCCGTGAAGCAATCCGCTACGGTGCCGTGAAGATGAACCTCGACACCGACATGCAATGGGCGATGTGGGAAGGTATCCTGAAGTACTACCAATCGAAGGAAGGCTATCTGCAATCGCAGCTGGGCAGCCCCGATGGACCAGACTCGCCAAACAAAAAATACTACGATCCACGCGTGTGGCTGCGTAAAGGCGAAGAAAGCATGGTACAGCGCCTGAAAATTGCGTTCGAAGATCTGAACTGCATCAACCGGCTGGCCTAGTTTCCAGCGTGATTACTAGTAATTGGGGTAACTGATTGTGTTCTGGCAATCGGTTACCCCGATTCGTTTTATACGAGCGGTCTGTTAACTTTTGTTTATGACCGGCTGATAGGTCGGCTACTCGGTCTTTTTTAACTGATTATTCCATGTGTCAGGCAGACTACTACAGTAGGTTTGACTAAAATAGACCTTGCTTATTCGCTCACGTTTCCAAAACAAACAGGCGTGTTCGGTCCCTGAGTGATTCTACTCAGACCCATTTTGCCGTACGATCGGCCTGCGTTGAAGTTAGCCGAAAAAACTCGGTAGGTGAAGCCAAAGCTCATTTACATCGTCCGTCAAAATCGTTAGATTTCAGGTGTATATGTCATTCTATATGATGTATTGCTGAAAAAATTGGCTTTTGATAATCGCGTCTTCTTGTTTTAAGAAAAAAGAAGAGCAAGCAGGGCCAACCGGCTGGTTGAGCGAGGCTTTCCAAGGAATTTTTTATCGAATATGAATCTAATACGATCAGCGTTACGCAAGCCAATAACAGTTCTGGTATTAGTCGCTAGCCTATTTTTCTTCGGTATAAGTGCAGTCCGTACCATCAAGATCGACATATTCCCAAACCTTAACTTACCGGTCATTTACATTTCGCAACCGTTTGGTGGGTACACACCCAACCAGATGGAGTCGTTTTTCGGTAAGCAATACGTCAATCTGTTGCTCTACGTGTCGGGCGTAAAGAGCATAGAAACCAAGAACATTCAGGGCCTGACGCTTCTCAAATTATCGTTCTACGAAGGTACGAACATGGCGCAGGCGGCCGCCGAGGTGTCGGCCTACTCAAACCGGGCGCAGGCCATTTTCCCGCCCGGATCGCAGCCGCCCTTTATCCTTCGTTTCGATGCATCGACGCTGCCCGTGGGCCAGTTGGTACTGAGCAGTCCCATCCGTTCCAACAACGAACTACAGGATCTGGCGAACGTCTACGTCCGATCGGGGTTCAGCTCCATTCCCGGCCTGGTGGCACCCGCTCCCTTTGGCGGTAACTCCCGGACCATCGTGATCAAAGCGGACCCGTCACTGATGCGTTCGCACAACCTGACCCCCGACCAACTGGTTGCGGCCCTCCGCGTAAACAACCAGGCCAGTCCGGCTGGTAACGTCCGCATTGGCGATCTAAACTACTTCACGCCTGCCAACACGTCCGTTAAAACACTCAAGGATTTTGAGAACATCCCGCTCTACACGGGCACGGTTCAGAACCTGTTTCTGAAAGATGTAGCCACCATCGAGGACGGGGCCGATATCACGGCGGGCTACGTGCTGGTCAACGGGAAGCGCTCGGTTTACCTGCCGATCACCAAATCGTCTGACGCGTCGACCTGGGAGGTGGTGCAGAACCTGAAGGCGGCACTGCCCCGGTTCCAGGCCCTGCTGCCCGAAGACGTGAAGCTGACCTATACCTTCGACCAGTCGGTTTATGTGATCAACGCGGTTGAAAGTCTTATGACCGAGGGGGCCATTGGCGCTATCCTGACGGGCCTGATGGTGTTGCTTTTCCTGGGCGACGCGCGGGGGGCGCTGATCGTTATCATCACCATTCCAACCTGTATCATTTCCGGCGTTCTGTTCCTGTCGCTGCTGGGGCAGACCATCAATATCATGACCCTGAGCGGCCTCTCGCTGGCCATTGGGATTCTGGTCGATGAGTCGACGGTGACGATCGAGAATATTCACCAGCATATGGACATGGGCAAACCCAAGGTGCTGGCGATCTGGGACGCCTGTAAGGAGATTGCTTTCTCCAAGCTCCTGATCCTGTTCTGTATCCTGGCCGTGTTTGCGCCTGCCTTCACCATGACGGGCATTCCCGGTGCGCTGTTCCTGCCGCTGGCGCTGGCCATCTCGTTTTCGATGATCACGTCCTATGTGATGGCGCAGACGCTGGTGCCCGTGCTGGCCAACTGGATGATGAAAGAGCACAAGCACGTCAGCAACGGGCAGCACATACCAAAACCAAAAAGCCGGATCCGGCGCTTGCTTCGTCTGAGCAGCAAGTCAAACGGTCGTGACGATAGAGCCGCGCTGCTGCGGGAAAAAGAGATTCTGGCCAACCGGGAAGACCTCGACAACGATGGGAAGATTAACTTTTTCGAGCGGTTACGGGCGCGGTTCAACCGCTTCATTGCCCGTACTATTCCGCACCGCAAGCCCATCGTACTGATTTATGTAGTCGGCGCTATGGGACTGGCGCTGCTCCTGATTCTGTCGATTGGTCGCGACGTGTTGCCGAAGGTGAACGGCGAGCAGTTTCAGGTTCGCCTGCGCGCACCCGATGGAACCCGGCTCGAAAAGACCGAGACAACCATGCTCAAAGCCATTGACGTGCTCTACGGACTGGTGGGCCGAGAGAATGTGGAGATCACGTCGGCGATGGTGGGGATGCACGGTTCGCAGTTTTCAACCAGCCCGATCTATCTCTTTATGGCTGGCCCGCAGGAGGGCGTTTTGCAGGTGAGTCTCAAATCCGATTACGATACCGACCTCGATCAATTGAAAGATCGGTTCAGAGCGCGGGTAAAAGAAGCGTTGCCGGGTATAAAACTGTCGTTCGAACCGATTGAATTGACCGACAAGATCCTGAGTCAGGGATCGCCAACGCCTATTGAAGTGAAACTGTCGGGCAAGAATAAGAAACAGAACGAGGAGTACGCCAACAAAGTAATTGCCAAGCTGAACGAAATCCCTTACCTGCGCGACGTGCAGATTGGTCAGTCGACCAAATACCCAACCATCGACGTCACCATCGACCGTACCCGCGCATCCCAGTTGGGGACCGACATATCGGCCATTTCCCGTTCGCTGATCGCGTCGACATCTTCCTCCCGACTAACGGAGAAAAGTGTGTGGATCGACCCAAAATCGGGACAGAGTTACAGCGTTCAGGTTCAGGTGCCCGAAAATCAGATGGCCAGTGTCAGCGATCTGGGCGAGATACCGATCCTGCCCAACACCAACCGCCCGGTATTGAGCGATGTTGCTACGTTACAAAAAGGCACGACCAACGGCGAGAACGACAACCTGGGCGCGATCCCGGTACTGTCGGTGACGGCGAACCTGAACGATATGGATTTAGGAACGGCGGCTACCGATGTGCAGAAAGCCATCGATTCATTGGGCGAGCCTCCACGCGGGCTGACGATCAACATGCAGGGGCTGACCCAGGTATTGATCGAGACGCTCAATAGCCTGCAAAATGGGTTGCTGGTGGCTATCGTGGTTATCTTTCTGATGCTGGCGGCTAACTTTCAATCATTTAAAGTGTCACTGGTGGTACTGTGTACCGTACCGGCTGTACTGGTTGGTTCGCTGGCGTTGCTGATGCTTACCGGCTCTACGCTCAACCTCCAGTCGTATATGGGTATGATTATGTCGGTGGGCGTCTCTATCTCCAACGCGGTGCTACTGGTCACGAACGCCGAAGAACTGCGCATGCGGAACGGCGACGCGCTGTTGTCGGCCAAAGAAGCGGCATCGGTACGGATACGCCCCATTCTGATGACCAGCGTTGCCATGGTCGTCGGGATGATTCCTATGGCGTCGGGTCTGGGTGAAGGCGGTTCGCAGGCGGCTCCGCTGGGTCGCGCCGTTATTGGTGGCCTGATTGCGTCGACGTTTGCGGCCCTGTTCATTCTGCCGCTGGTGTTTGCCTGGGTGCAGGAGAAAACCTCTACCGACTCGGTATCGCTGGATCCTGAAGACAAAGACAGTAAATTCTACATTCCTTCCCCCTATGAATCGGCTAACTGATAAAATTTCCTATAGCTTACTTACGATTTTCGGTAGCCTGCTTCTGCTTAGTACGTTACCGGGTTGTCACTCATCGGCGGGTAAGGAAGGCGAGAAGGAAGAGCCCAAAGCGAAAGCGGTGGAGGCCCCGGCAGCGGTGGAAATAGTTAGTTTGCAACGTGGTAAACTGACATCGTCCCTACAGGTACCCGGCGAACTGGTTGCGTTTCGGGACGTGGATATCTACGCGAAGGTGAGTGGCTATATTAAGACATTGAATGTCGATATCGGCTCCGAAGTAAAGCAGGGTCAGTTACTGGCTCTGGCCGAAGCGCCTGAACTCAGTTCGCAATTATCCTCGGCCGAGTCGAAGCTGAAAGCACAGGAAGCGCTTTCCATTGCCAGCCGGGCGAACTATGAGCGTATTCTGGAAGCCAGCAAATTCTCCGGGGCCGTGTCGAAAAACGACGTCGACCAGGCCCTCGCCAAACGGAACGCCGACAACGCCCAACTCGAAGCGGCAAAATCAGCCTATCGGGAAGTGGCTAACTTAAAGCAATACTTACAAATTCGTGCGCCGTTCAACGGTATTATCAGTGCTCGTAATGCCAGCACGGGTGCCTATATCGGACCGGCGGGTAAAGGGTCTGAGTTTCCGCTGTTCGTGCTGACCGAGCAGAAACGGCTACGGCTGGTCATATCGATTCCCGAAGCGTATACGGGCTACGTCAATTTGAATAACCAGGTGAACTTTAACGTCAAAGCGTTCCCGGATCAGAAATTTACGGGTCAGGTAAAACGCCAGTCGGGCGCGCTCGATAAACGACTCCGTTCGGAGCGGGTAGAAGTTGATGTGATTAACAATGACAAAAAGCTCCTGCCCGGCATGATTGCCGAAGTGACGATCCCAATGCCAACGAAGGACAACACCCTGATTGCGCCCAAATCAGCCGTTGTCAACTCGTCGACGGGTGTGTTCGTGATCCGGGTAAAAGACAATAAAGCCGAATGGGTACCGGTGAAGCGGGGTCTGGAGGCCGACGAAAAGGTCGAGCTGTTTGGCCCCCTAACTGAAGGCGATAAACTGATCAAGACGGCCAGCGAAGAGATTCGGGATGGTGCAGCGGTGCGTGTGAAATGAGGGTTAATGTAGAGACGAAATACATTACGTCTCATCCGTCCGGATGGTTTAAGCTGACGCGAGTTAGATGCAACGGTAGGGCTTGGCGATGTGGCGGCATTTGAAAATCGTCAGCCCGTAACCGTAGCTAAATTTATAATTAAAAGTTCATTGTTTATTCTATTGCTCAATGTTATTCGTCCGCTGGAACTGAAGCCCAATAACGAACAGAAAGTCGAGAATATATTCGTCGCCCCGCCATATTGCCAAACCGCAAGTTACCTGCCGTTAATTTCATGATAGTCGTCCTGCTGTATGAATTTTGTAAAAATAAAGTCTTGTACAATCCGACTTTTTTATGTCTTTCCGAACAATGTCATGAACACAAAGCGAAACGCCCAATTTTTTTGAATTAAATATTAATCGGTCTCCAATTTTTTCTAAGTCAAATCTTTTTTTAATAGCGTGGTCTGTGCCTTGAACAAATGTCGAATGTTGATAGTCCAAGAAGTCAGGTTTGTGAAACAAATACAGTATTGAATAGTCGTAAGTAATTCCGTCTAAGTCAGTCACCTTTGCTGGAAACCACTTTGGATTATCAATACCTAGTAAGTATTTCTCTATTGTCGTTCGTAAACTGTCAGAGAAGAGTAGAAAGCCACAACTATTAAACTGATAGTCACCTATCTGTCCTGAAAATCTCCCTGGGTTAATTTTGAACTTTAAGGGTTCTGTCAGAATGAAGCTTATATCTTTATTCTCAAAATAATCCCAATGAATATCTGCGTCTTCTGGGTCAGCATTACCGACCTTAGATTTTTCGTCTCCGGTCAAGTAGTAATATTTTTCAAAGGTTCGTTCTATCGTCATTTTAATGGCAGGTAACGTTTTGGGGCTTAGCGAAGTGGGGGATTTAGAAGAACAAATCGGGGTCGCCCGTGCGATTCAATTTAGCACCGCTTTGGCGGTTCGATTCTGCCCCATCTTGCCACACCCCTGATAGCGATTCCTTGTTTTTTCTCGTTTCTCATGCAGTAGCTAATTACCTCCCTCCTTACGTTTAAAGTCCGTGATAGTCAACAAAGCATATATGTGAACGTATCTCATAATTTATTTACTTAGCAACCGCCTTTGCGAGGTGCTCGTTTATATATTAGTTTACTATCTCGTTCTACATAGTCGCCCGCTACTATCGGGTATGAGTACTTGGGTGCGTGTGATACGCTATGGCTTTTTATAATTATTTTGTCGTTAACTTTCAGGCTATGTAATTGCTCAAATTCATTGTTAAAATTCAAACTATTCTTGTCAGACTTTTCTGATCCAAAAGCAAGAATATAATCGCCACCACTCATCCTTACCATCACTCCGAAACCTAATCTTGAGCCTGGCGGAAGAGAAAGTGAGGTTACAACTCCCTCCATATTGGTATAATTCCTTATGGACTTCCTTATATTAGCTTCACCGGCATACACTTTTTTACCTGCGGGAGACGCTTCCCATTTTTTGTACAGTATACCATCAGGGGTAGCCTCCCATTTTTTCAATGCAGCTTTCCTTTCAGCTGCAGAGAGAGGCTTTGGGATTGACTTTTTAGAAGTTACATTTTTAATTTCACGATTAGCAAATACCAGTCCGCTTACCACAACCAGCGGTAAGATCAGCGCATAAATGATTTTTTTCATAGTTCTGTTTTTTTTTGTTGAAGCAAAGGTATTTGTTCGGTGTAACTAATTGCAAGTTAGGGTTGTAAAACGATGTAAAGGAAATGTAAAAGTTTACGTAGACAATGAGTATGTAAAGGGAGTCAGATTTGGAGAAACATATTTTCAGCAAAATATCTGATAGAAACTTATTTATACCTCTACAATAGTACTGGGTCGTGACGTAACCGTGGACTCTTCGTCTTTATTGCATGGTAACACTCGTCGTCTCATGCCGCTACTGTGGCAACCAAGATGCCGTTCGGCGCAAAGGGCTCAGCACCA
>NZ_VFIA01000062.1 GCF_014282275.1 Spirosoma utsteinense | reverse complement strand
CAAAGCCTATCGCTTAGCGCCCAGCCCGCCGGTCTGCTGTTGCTGCGGGTCAGTACACCCAGTCAAAGCCAGATACTGAAAGTGCTCAACCGGTAGGCAGCGTTTACCAGGATGGAGAGCGGCCGCATCAAGTCAAATGATGCGGCCGCTTTTTTGCTGTCTTACCCGTGATTTATTTGGACGTTTTTCTGAACGGGAGTAGACAAAGAGCCCTGTTGTGAACACTTTATACCTTTCATGTATCAAAGCCTATCGCGCAGTGACATCTACCAATTCAAAAGCTCCCATTGAATACAGAACCTGTTTTGAGATCTTTTAATGGAAAGAAATCAACTGTTCCGATACCAGTGAAACGGATTTTAACCCCATAAATTTGGTGGGAGGCTGCTTGTAACTCGTTTTGTAGACTTGTCGATTGTTAATAAAGATAGTTGCCTTTTGGTCGATAACCCTATCCGTCGTATTCTCGTGACGGTCTGATCATCTTGTAAAACAGGCCTATAATTATGTTCGGTACAATGAGGCCCTTCATTCGACATATTTTAAAATATTTCTAGAAAAAAAGGATTAAAATCGTTAAGCCCGGGCATTAGTAAATAGAGGCCTTCGTTTAAGTCAGCGAAATCCACAGATTATTTAATTCTTGCTCCACTTAACCGTTTATAATCCCTGTGTTAAATCCCTGTCCTAATACCGACTTGTGGTACGCCTTTCGACAGGGGGATCGGGCGGCTTTTCAACAGATTTATGCTTTGTACGCCCGTGATTTGCTCAACTACGGCTTCAAGGTGACCCGTGATGTGTCCCTTATTGAGGATAGTATCCATGATCTGTTCATCGAACTTTGGCAAAGCCGGGCTAACCTGAGTCACACGGATTCCATTCGATTCTACCTGTTCAGGTCCCTGCGCAACAAGATCACCAAAACACGCAATCGGGATTTGTTCTTTCAGGCATCCGATATCAACGACGCACCTATGGTGATCGATGATTTTATCATTGAAAATACCCTCATTGAAGGCGAAGAAAGTCATCGCATTAATCAGTTGCTGCTCAAAAGTTTCGCGCTGCTCACACCCCGTCAGCAGGAAGCCCTGAACCTGCGCTTTTACCAGCACTTCAGCAACGAAGAAATCGCCCAGATCATGGGTGTCAATTATCAATCGGCTTGCCGGTTTATCTACGCAGGCCTCAAAACGCTGCGCGAAGTTGTCCGAATCATGTGTATAGGCTTGCTGTGGGTGAGACTGGAGGGATTTTAAGGATACAACACTATGAATTATTATTTATTAGACGCGGAAGACTTGGCTGCCGACGACTATTTTAAAGAATGGGTCAGTTCGCCCACTCCAGATGCGGATGCGTTCTGGAAGACGTTTCTGCACGACTATCCCGAGCGGTATTACCAGATTGAAGAGGCCCGTCAATTAGTAACGGCTCTTCGGGAAATTCAAGACCAGCCGGAACAAACAGCCCGCGTCGAAGGCATCTGGAAACGAATCGAGCAGACACTGGAACCCGCGCAGCCGGCACGCCTGATCCAGGGAATAAACTGGCTGCGGGGGTGGCAGGTGGCGGCACTATTGCTCATGACGCTTAGCGCCGGATGGCTGGGATTGAATCGGCTAAAAGGCAGCCCGGCTCCCAAAGATGGACTGGTTCAAGCCAATAATGATTGGATCGAAACCCTAAATGAAGCCAGTCAGAGTATGCAGATTCAACTCGCCGATGGCAGTCTGGTCAAGCTACTGCAAGGGGGGCGGCTTCGGTATCGAAAGGAACTGGTGGGTCCCCAACGCGAAGTTTACCTAACGGGAGAGGCCTTCTTTCAGGTCCGTAAGAACCCGACCAGACCCTTTATCGTGTATGCTAATGGGCTGGTGACCAAAGTGCTTGGAACCAGTTTTCGGATCAACGCGCCGGTCAATGCCTCAACGGTGACGGTTGATGTGAAGACCGGCCGGGTTTCGGTCTATGCGAATCAGCCGAGCCGGGTACAGGACCCCGAGTCGAAAGGAATGGTGCTGACACCTAACCAGAAAGCTGTCTTTCACCGTGACGCGGCTACACTCGACAAAATACTGGTCGACAGCCCAAGCCTGCTTATCTCCCGAAAAGAATCACAACAGTTTGTCTTTGAAGACACACCCGTAGCCCAAATTTTTAGTGCCATCGAGCGGGCGTACGGGGTGGATGTCATTTTTGACGAGGAGGTGATGCAGCATTGTAGCCTCACGTTGAGCCTGGATGACGAAGACCTTTTTCAGAAACTGGACGTCATCTGCAAAGTGCTGAACGCTCAGTATAAACTCATCGATGCACAAATTGTCATTTATAGTGAAGGCTGTCGGAAGTCTATGTAAATATGTCAATCAACCCAATTATGAAATACACCTAATTCCATAATGAGGTCTGGTAAGGCTTCTAGTCTTAACGGTAAACAAAATTAGCACTCCCATGAAAAAACCAATACCAGTTCAAACCCTGCTTTATTGTATGAAACTCTCGGTGCTACAGGTATGTCTGGCCATGACCTTCACGGGTGTTTCGCTGGCACTCGATGTTACCGCTCAGGAGATATTGGCGAAACGGGTAAGTTTCCGGCTGGAAAACCAGGACTTACGCAAGGTGTTCAAGGAAATCGAACAGCAGACCAATATCCGATTTGCCTTTCGCTCGCAGGTAATTCCCTTCGATCAGAAAACGACCATCATTGTGTCGAACGAACCGCTGGGTGCCGTGCTGAATAAGGTAATCAAACCGCTCCGGCTCCGCTACCAAGTCGTAGGTCGTCAGATTATCATCGGCCCAGTTCCTCCGCCACAGTCCGAACCGGAGGCTTCCATGCGGCTCATGAACGGACGTATTGCGTTGCTGGCTACGGCTGAGCAGACCGTTACGGGCACCGTATCAGATGAAGGGGGCGTTACCTTGCCGGGGGTAAGCGTGGTCATAAAAGGTACCACCCGCGGAACGTCGACGGATGCCGAAGGGGCGTTTCGGCTCGTCGTGCCCGATGCCCAGGCAATACTGGTATTTTCCTATGTTGGCTACGAACCCCAAGAGGTTAGCATTAACAACCAGACTTCTTTTAAGATTACTTTGAAAGCCGATAGTAAATCCCTGAATGAGGTGGTTGTCGTGGGTTACGGTACGCAGAAAAAAGCTGACCTCACCGGTGCCATTGCCACCATATCGGCAGATAAGTTAAAGAATAGACCCGCCGTATCCTACGGCGAAGCGCTGGTCGGCCAAATGGCCGGGGTACAGGTGCAGCAGACCAACGGGGCACCCGGTGGCGAAGGGCTAACGATCCGGGTGCGGGGTACGGGCTCTATCTCGGCCACCAGTTCACCCCTTTACGTGATTGATGGCTACCCAATTGACGGAAATGCCTTTTCGCTTGTAAATCCGTCGGATGTTGAGAGTATTCAGGTGCTGAAAGATGCGTCGTCTACGGCTATTTACGGCTCACGCGGGGCCAATGGCGTCGTGATCGTGACTACCAAGAAAGGGAGCATTGGCGCGCCGACCATTTCCTACAATGCCTTTTATGGTATTCAGCAGGTAGCCAAGAAGATGGATGTCATGAACACCCGTGAATACCTCCAGTTTTTCAAGGATGGTCATAATCAAGCCTGGCTAGACCGGGCTCCACTGCCCGGCGATGCGCCCCACATCATCAATGACCCCAATTCAGTTCGGGAAAAATATACCAATTCCAACTTTTACGTCATTCCCGAAAGCTTTAACGACCCGAACAATTTTGCCGACATCAACTGGCAGGACCAGATTTTCCGGACGGCACCAACCCAACGTCACGAGTTATCCGTAAGCGGGGGCGTCGACAAAACGCGGTATGCGGTGTCGGGCGGCTACACCAATCAGCAGGGTATCCAGATCAACAGCGATTACAAACGGTACAATCTGCGCACGAACCTTACTTCGAACCTGAGCAAAAAGCTGGAAGTGGGGGTGTCTATCAGCGGCTATTATTCAGAAAACAATAATGTCGATAACGGGAAAGACAGCCCCTTGTCCTACTCCGTTTATCTGCCCCCGATCTATCCGCTCCAAAACCCCGATGGTACCTTAGGCTCACAGGTACGCAATCCGGAGATCTGGGCGGGCGACGTAGCAAACCCGGTCGGTATTGCCCAAAGTATTACCAATTACACTAGCCGCAACGGCTTTATTGCCTCAGCCTACGGTCAGTATGAGATCATTGACGGCCTCCGGTACCGGATAAGCCTGAATGCCACCATGGAGAACCGGAGGTTGAAATACTACCGCCCTTCGTTTGTGGATCTCGACGGCTCCCGGGCACCAAGGACAGCCGACGCCCGAAATGAAACCTGGCTCGACCGGAACTGGCTCATCGAACATACGCTGAATTACAGCAAAACTTTATTTGCCAAACACAGCTTTAACCTGTTGGCAGGCTACACAGCCCAAAAGTCGTTTGGTGAGTACGCCAGGGTCAATGCTCAAAACTTCCCCAACGATGTGGTTCGCACGCTGAGTGCCGGTCAGATCGTGGGCGGGACAAATACGGAATATCAGAACTCACTGATTTCTTACCTGGGTCGTTTTAACTACGCCTATGACGATAAGTACCTGCTGACGGCCAGTATCCGAACCGACGGTTCGTCCCGGTTTGGGTCCAATAACAAATGGGGCACGTTTCCATCTGTTTCGGCAGGCTGGCGAGTGAGCGGAGAATCATTCATGCGCGACATGCGCACCGTTAGCGACCTGAAAATTCGGGCCAGCTGGGGTCTGGTGGGCAATAATCGCATTGGCGATTACGACGCCATTGCCCGTACCGGCAACAGTTATAATGTGCTGAACAACACACTGGTCAATTCGGTCGATCCGATCAACTACCCGAATCCCGACCTCGGATGGGAGAAAACCCGGCAGTGGAACATCGGCTTTGACCTGGGGCTGCTCAACGAACGCATCCGACTCGAGGCCGACTTCTATAACAGCCGTTCCGTCGATCTGCTACTCAGCGTACCGGTACCTACCCTGAGTGGTTATGCCACCCAGTTGCAAAACATCGGCCAACTGGAGAACAAGGGCATGGAATATATGATCAGGACGCGCAACCTGGTGGGTGCATTTAAGTGGTCGACCGACGCTAATATCTCCTTCAACAAGAATAAAGTACTGGCGCTGGGACCCGACAGGCGGCCTATTTATGCCGGAGCGGCCAATGCGGGCAACACCTTTATCACGACCATCGGTCAGCCCATTGCCACGTTTTTCGGCTACCAATACGACGGTATTTTCAAAAACCAGGCTGAGTTGGATGCCGCTCCGCATTTGGCCAACGACCACCCCGGCGACCCACGCTACGTCGACACGAACAAGGATGGGATAATCAATGCGGACGACAAAACCTTCCTGGGAAATAATCAACCCAATTTCATCTTTGGTTTCAGCAATGATTTTTCCTATAAAGGCTTTGACCTCAATCTGCAGCTGACCGGTTCGCAGGGGGCTAAACTATTCAGCTTCTTCAACCGGATGGTGGGTATTTACCACGGCGACCGGAATGGACTTGTCAAGTTAAATGACCGCTGGCGTTCGGAGACTGAGCCTGGCTCGGGCACGATTCTGCGGGCCAACCGTGACCCCAAAGGGCTGCAAAAAGAACCCTCCAGCTACTGGGTAGAAGATGGCTCTTTCGTACGCATCCGGAATATATCCCTCGGGTATAATTTTAACAGTTCCCTGCTCAAGCAGCTACGGCTTAAAGGATTACGAGTTTACGTAACGGGACAGAATCTGTACACCTTCACGAAGTATCCCGGTTTCGACCCGGAAACGAGCAGCGAGGGCGGCAGTCTGTCGCGCGGTGGCGATTATTTGGGGTACCCGGCTGCCCGCACCCTCATTGCTGGTCTTAACGTAACGTTTTAATTACCCTCTACTTAACGAGTTACCCATGAAGCGATTTATTCTACTGGCCCTGCTGACGATGGCCTCTCTTTCCTGCCGCAAGGAATTTATTGATCTCCAGCCCATTTCGGAAATGAACGCGGGCACTTTTTATAAGACCGAACAGGATATGAACCAGGCGGTGATGTCGCCCTATGCCTCCCTGCGAGCTCTTTATAATCAGGCTTTTATCTACGTGAGCGAGATTCGTTCGGATAATACGACCTTTTCGTGGGTTCCGGGCAACTCCAAAGACATGACCTCCATCGACAACTTCGGGGATGTACTGCTGTCGGATAACGGATATGTGCTGACAGTCTGGAACAACGCCTATAATACCATTCTGCGTTGTAATCTCGTGCTGGACAAGATCGACGCTGTTTCGTTCAAAGACCCTAAGCTGAAAGAACAGTACAAAGCCGAGGCAAAATTCATTCGGGCATTAACGTACTTCTGGCTGGTTCGCGTGTATGGCGATGTTCCCAAAGTCGAAAAGCAGTTGTCGGTGAACGAGGCCTATTCCCTGGGGCGTGCGCCAACACCGGAGATTTACGATCTGATTGTGGCCGATCTGACATTTGCCGAAGCGAATCTGCCCGCTTCCTACCCAGCCGTCGATAAAGGACGGGCAACCTTGGGTGGGGCTAAAGGACTGCTGGCCAAAGTATACATGACTATGGCTGGATATCCTCTGAAAAAAGGGGCGGCCTACTATGCTCTGGCAGAAACAAAAGCGCTGGAAGTAATCAACAATTCGCAGTATTCGCTCGTCCCGGATTACAAGACCCTGTTCGACGTAACCAAGAAAAACAGTTCCGAGTCGTTGTTTGAAGTGCAGTATAAAAAAGGCGGAACTAATACGGGTAGCCCCTGGAACAACGATTTTGCCCCCCGGTTCTCAAATAAGGAAGTCGTGCTGGTGGGCGATAAAAGCGGATTTAATGCCCCAACGCCGAGCATATCCAGCGCTTATGAGGCCGGTGATCCGCGAAAAGTAATTTCGATGAGCGACGGCTATGTATCCGTAGCAACGGGTAAAGCCGTCAATGAAAAATATGTAAAGAAATATTACGATGTATCGTTCAGTGCGTCGGACAATGACAACAACTGGATTGAACTGCGACTGGCCGATACGTATCTGCTGTACGCCGAAGCATTGGTTCGGCAGGGTAAACAACAGGATGTGGCCCTGAACTATCTGAATAAAATTCGTCAGCGGGCCAGAAATAGCACGGGTGCAACAGCCGGTATATTGTCCGATTACAAACCTTTTACATCCGAAGGTGACTTTTTGCTGGCTATCGAGAAAGAACGACGCGTGGAACTGGCTTTCGAAAATCATCGGTGGTTCGACCTGGTCCGAACCGAACGGGCAAAAGAGGTGATGACCCAGGAACAAACGGAACAAACGGGATTTAGTCCAGCTGCCTGGAACAACAACATGCTACTGTTTCCCATTCCGCTACAGGTCATTCAGTCCAACCCGGAAAAAATCAAACAAAATCCTGGCTACTAGAACGAATGAAATTAAAAAGCAAGCATGTACTGCTCGGCGGGCTAGTTATCTGGATAATGGGGGCCGCCCCGGTAGTCGCCCAGCAGGCCAATACATTGACGCGTCAGGAGAAAAAAGATGGCTGGGCTCTCCTGTTCGACGGTGCCAGCACATCGGGCTGGACTACCCCCGGCGGTAAGCCGGTTCCGGCTGGCTGGGTCGCCGAAAACGGAACGCTAACGGCTAAGAAAAGTGCCAAAGGGGGCGACATCATCACCATCGGCGAATACGCCGATTTCGACCTGAAGCTCGATTACAACATCGAAGCCACAGGCAACAGTGGGGTCAAGTATTTTTATACGAAGTACGAAACGGGTGGGAACCTGGGTATGGAATACCAGATTCTGGACGACAAACTGGCGGAAGATAACAAGAAGGAGAATCACCTCACGGGCTCCTTTTACGACGCCATACCGCCCGATGCGACCCGCAAAAAGGTAAACAAACCAGGGCAATGGAACACCGTACGTATTGTGGCCAAAGGCCGGCAGGTCGAACACTGGCTGAACGGGATAAAAATTCTGGAATTTACGCGGGGCAGTGCGCTCTTTACGGAAGCTGTTGCGCTGAGCAAGTTTAATAAGACAGTGCCTGCCTTCGGGACCGTTGAGAAAGGCCGTATTCTCTTGCAGGAACACGGGAGTGAAATTTCATTCAGGAATATCAAAATCAAGGCGTTATAAGTCAATTTCATGCAGAATAGACGTGATTTTATCAAGCTAGCAGCTGCCGGTTCGGCAGGCATGGCCGTGGGCGGAACCGCGTTTGGCTTCAGTGCCAAAAGCTACAACCGAATCATTGGGGCCAATGAACTGGTGCGGGTTGCCACGATTGGGGTCAACAGCCGGGGTAACAGCATGGGCGGCACCATTTCCGGTCAAAAATTCGCCGAGGTAGGTACTGTCTGCGATGTGGACGAACGAGCCATTCCGAAGGCGATCGAAACGATCCTGAAAACCAAGCAGACCCTGAAGCCCAAGTCCGAAAAAGACTGCCGACGGGTGCTGGAAGACAAATCCATCGACGCTATTTACATCGCCACCCCCGATCACTGGCACGCTCCCTTAACAATCATGGGCTGCCAGGCCGGTAAGCACGTGTACGTCGAAAAGCCATTGAGCCATAACCCACGGGAAGGGGAGATGGCCATTGCCGCAGCCCGAAAATACAACCGCGTGGTTCAGATGGGTGCCCAACGGCGTTCGGCACCTACCTTAACGAAGGGTATCGAAGAGCTGCACAATGGCGTCATTGGCCGGGTGTACCTCGCCAAAACCTGGTACACCAACAAACGGAAGGCGACGAACCTGAAACCGGGAACGGTGCCGTCCTGGCTCGATTATGATTTATGGCAGGGTCCCGCGCCACGGGTTGCGTATCAGGAAGGCCTGATTCACTACGACTGGCACTGGTTCTGGCATTGGGGTACCGGCGAAGCCCTCAACAACGGCACCCATGAGGTCGATGTGGCTCGCTGGGGACTTGGCGTCGACTTCCCGACACGGGTCAGCTCTGTAGGCGGACGGTACGAGTTTAAAGACGACTGGCAAACGCCCGATACACAGATCGTTATTATGGATTATCCAAATCGGGTATCCCTGATGTGGGAATCCAGAAGCTCAAACGGGCGTAAAATTGAGGGCCTGGACCGGGGAATCATCTTCTACGGCGAGAACGGAAGCCTGGACACCGGTGGGGATAGCTATAAAGTCTACGACCTAGATGGCAAGCTGGTGAAGGACGTTAAACCCGCCGTAGCTGAAAGCGATATGCAGGGGCGTAACACAGCTAGTCCCAGTCTGGGTATGGATAGTCTGCACGTGGCTGATTTCCTCGCTTCAATCAAAAATAACCGTCGCCCCAACTGCGATGTCGAACTGGGTTACAAGAGTGTGGTCGCCATGCAACTGGGCAATATTGCCTGGCGGGTTGGTCGGGATCTGAAAATTGACCCCAAAAACGGGCATATTCTCGGCGATAAAGAGGCTCAGAAACTTTGGGGGCGTGAATATGAAAAAGGCTGGGAACCTAAGGTCTAAATGCGTAGGGTACTTATAAGGTGTCTTGTCCTTGGTATTCAATCGTGCCTGCACAATCGGATGATTTTAGGACGATACATCCTGATTTTATCCCGGTGGGAATCTGACGTTTTTCTGGACGGTGGCTGAGTAGGAAGGGTGTGGCCTAAATCCGGCCTTTCAGCGTTCAATAAATCCGTTCAATTTAGTCGTTCAGCGTTTTGAAGCTCTGCACCGTTTATTTGGACGGTTTTAACTTGAAGCATCAATGCCTTAGTATTGGGCAAGTCGAAGTGAATTCCAGTAAAGTATAATCACAACCATGTTGCTCGCCTAACATCTAGCCATTCGTTGTAAATGTGCCAAATGGCGGTTACCTTAGTGACACCAAATAAAAAGCGAATGGAATTAAGTGTGAATACAGAATGGACAGGCGATGGCTTTGACATTGTCGAACAATCTAGGGCGGGCTTAAGTCGTGCCAAAGCTGACGAGGTGGCCAGGCCTATTGGGCTAACCGATAAAGAGATGGCGCGCATTCTGAATCTCTCGGAGCGTACCTTACATCGGCTACGCCCTGAGGCTCGATTAGATAGCAATGCTTCAGAGCGACTACTCTTACTGGAAGTGTTGATTAAGCACGGACTAGATGTATTTGATGGGCGTACCGACGTACTGGACCGCTGGCTGCATGGGCCTTTACCGGAACTCCGTCGCCAGGCACCTGTTACGCTTTTAGATACCACCACTGGTTTTGGTATGGTTCACACCGTGTTGGGGCGGATTGAGCATGGCATCTACTCCTGAGATTTGGCATGACCTCCACTGAATCACCGGCACGTGTGTACCGGCTTATTAAAGAACGCTTTCTGAGTACGCCCCTCTCGGCAGAAGGAGCGCGACGATTAGGGGGTCGCTGGAATCCGCCTGGTGTGGGTATTCTTTACACCTCCGCTAGCCCTGAATTGGCCTTGCTGGAACAGATCGTCCACTTACGATCATTACCCTATAGCGACTTACCCCGACTCGTACTCTTGACGCTGGTATTACCCGAACAGCCACGTTTACTCGATGCGTCAGATTTGCCGACTGATTGGCGAGACGAAGCGGATTTTAGTGTGAATCATCAGACAATAGCCACCTGGTTGGCTAAGCCTGATGTGCTAGCTATTGGTGTTCCTTCTGCAGTGGTACCGGACTCCTTTAACTACCTGCTTCACCCGGCACACGCATCATTCAAGGAAATAATCGTAGCCCGAACGTCCGTTTTCCCAATAGACGCTCGTTTGTGGAAAGGTACCGACAGCCTTTGATAGGTACTGAATAGATTGACTTAGCTCGAACAGGGTAATATACGAGTACAAAAGCTAAGCGTAACCTTACTTAAACGCTCGTTTAATACATGTTAAATGGCATACTGTCTTAACCCCCTGAATGACTGGACAAAATTGTAAAAACAGGTAGTGCGCCACTGCGATTAGTCCTTTTACATTCAGATATCATGAGCAAAATAAGGCGGAGTTTTACTCCCGAAGACCGCTATTCCATCGTCCAGGAAGCCATCCGGGACGGCCATGCCGAGACTTCTCGCAAGTACAGCCTATCACCTTCGCTGCTTCGCAGCACGGAGCGTGTCTTACTACCAACCTCAATCCGGTAGGCCTGGGGCACGGCCCAGCCAGGCGACTATGAAACTGGATGGGTCGTGGGCAGTCAATCAGCTGGTAGTGAGCAGTATACGGCAACTGCTGGACGTTGAATTCAATGCACTTAGCTACGAATACATCACCCACGAGTTGAAAAAAGAGTACTTGGTCAACAAGAAGAAGGTGTATCGGCTGATGAAGGAACATAATTTGCTTCTAGGCAAAGTGATCCGACCGACGGGCAAACGGGAGTTCGTTAAATTCAGACGAATTGAAGCGACCAGGCCTTTGGAATACCTGTGACGGTTCGCCGTTCATATCTTTGTTTCCAGTTGATTTTATCCAAAACAGTACAAATTTTGGGTGAGGTCTGACAAGGCTAGCCAGCACCCTGAGTTTCGCCGCTAGTACGTGTAAACGATACTGAATCGCTGGTTGCTCTGGCTAGCTTGTTTTTTCCCTGTAGCTTCAACAGTACCTATAGACGTAGTCACCTGGTTACGATCTGGCATGCATGTGCAACAGCGGGAAAAGGCGGTCGGTCCACCAACATGTTCATCCTTTATCCCCTTTCGTATGCAACTGCTTCGGTATTGTGTTGGTCTGGACATCAGCAAAGATTCGCTTCAAGTTTGCCTATCGGTAATTGACACCAATGGGCGAGTGGTCGTCAAGGGATCAACGAAAGTAGCTAACAAGCCAGCTGCTTTTGCTCAATTGGAACCCTGGGTTAGTAAACATTGCAAAACGGACAACCTACCGCTCCGCTACATAATGGAATCGACGGGTGTTTACCATGAGGCTATCGCCTGGTATCTTTATCAGAAAGATCAAGCGGTCTGTATTTTGCTTCCCAACAAAGCCAAGCATTACCTAAAGAGCCTGGGCTACAAATCCAAGAATGACAAAATTGACGCTCAGGGATTGGCTCGGATGGGGTTAGAACAACAGCTCACACTGTGGAAGCCGTTATCTAAAAACATCTACAGCTTACGCTTGCTGACCCGTCAGCATCAGCGGTTCCAAGAGTGGAAAACTCAATGTCGCAATCAGCAACATGCGCTGGATTATAGTGCGATAGGCGATGACTTTATCACAAAACAGAACGCTAAACTACTAGCCGTCTATGATCAACAGCTCGAAGCCCTGGAGAAGGCAATCCAGAAGTTAATCGAGGAGGATACCGTTTTGAAAGCACAAGTTGAGCGGCTTACAGCCATCAAAGGCTTAGCCATGCTGTCAGTAGCGGTACTGATTGCAGAAACCAATGGGTTCGAGGGCTTCGCTAACCAGCGCCAATTAGTCAGTTACGCGGGTTATGATGTGATCGAAAATCAATCGGGCAACCGGTCAGGTAAAACGCGCATTTCTAAAAAGGGTAACAGTCGCATTCGCCGTATTCTGCACTTGCCGGCCTTTAATGCGGTTCGCTTCGGAGAACCTAGTTGCCAGGCACTTTACGAGCGGGTTTATCAGAAGACCAACACCAAGATGAAGGCCTACGTAGCCGTTCAAAAGAAGTTACTTCTATTAGCTTATGGATTGTGGCGTCATCAAACAATGTATGATCCAATGCATTCGATTCAGGCAAAAAGAGAAACCCTATCAACTAGTAAGTCGGATCAGAATGACAAAAAAATAGTCCCGACTAGCGGGACTACACAGGATCAATCCACCGTGGCGGAGTTGTCCTTTGGATGAATCAAAGATATTGAAAAAATCCTAACCTAAAATTTGATTTTCACGACAGTACCAGCGATGGGACATCAAATATGTCTGGGTACAGGGGGAACGAAGGAATTACTATCTGCTGAGTGTCATTGATGTGTATAGCCGCAAAATTCTGGACTGGTTGTTTCAAAGCAACATTCGTCAAATTGACTTAATCAATCTTTTTCGACGAATAAACCGGAGCCATGAACTGAAAGGGGTCATTTTGCGCCATGACAATGGCAGTCAATTCATCGCTCATTCAGTGCGTAACTTTTTGAAAAGCTCAGATATCAAACAGGAATTCACTCACGTAGCCACTCCTGAAGAGAACTCGTATTGAGCGGGGCGCCGGAGCGTGCTTTTCACAGTATTCTGGAACATGATGTCATCGAACGAAATGAGTTTACCAGCTATTATGAATCGGACGGCCGAAGCCGCCAAAGAAATGCTAGGACGTTATTTTTCCCATTACAACCGCCGGGCGGCCCCGCAGCATCGGCTACATCGTTCGATTGGCTTCATAACACCTCAGCAGAAATGAGAAGAAGTACAGGTAGTTTACGACACAACCTTTTCAGAAAATCTGTCCAGTTAATAGGGGGCTAACACAATTACCGTGGTGCTTTTCATGGTTTTGACCTCGTTAAGTATGGCTGTTACTTTAGCTGGCATGCAACGTTATTTGAAATGAAACCCCATTCCCTGTGGGCAGCTCTCCGGCGACAGGCTGCACGCCAGTAGGTCAAGTGTTCAGCCCAACCAAATGAGTGTGTAAAGGTTCAGGTACGTGTGTTCAGTTAAGTGACTTGCACACCATCAACACTTATTGGCGTTGGGTGAACACAACAGGATGGGCTTCAAATTCCAATTTCCGGGCGACAGTTTAAACGCCCCGCGTGGGCAAGTTTGGACTTCCACTTTGGCGTTTCGGTCGACAGGTTGCAGACCGCAGCAGTCAGGCTTTTTTGCTCGTTAGTCGGGCTCCGGTTGACACGATAAAAGCTGAGCAAGGAAGCCTGGCAGGATAGCTGAACTTTGGTTGACACAAGATACTTTTGCGGTTGTCAGGTCAATATGGAAAAGCACAAACCCTACGAACAAATATTTGGTCACAAAGAGGACTTCAAAGTAAAGTATCGCTTTTATAAGCTTGAAGAGGGAGGACGATACATTCTTCCAAATCAAGGAATTCGCTCAGACTTTTGGTATGAAGATCCAGACCATGAGCATAATTGGCTTTTCATGATCTATCCCGAATTTGAAGATGAGAATGGTGATTTAATTGAAGGCATGGTTAATCAGGAAGGCATTGCCCGAATGTGGATTTTGTCACCTGACAACAGGCTATATCATCAGCAACGTATTAAAGTTGGTACTATCGGCTACTTTAGAGAAGGTAGTAAACGTACCGGTATTTGTGAGATTATTGAACTAGTTGGCTTACATAAAAACCCAGTCGTTTAATTTTGTTATCAGGCAAACTACCTGTGACAAGACGCTCGTCCCATAAGACGCTTGGCAGCCCAACTCAAACAGGGGTGTAAAGGTGCAAGTGGTTTGTGTTTAAGAAAGTAATTCACTCACCATTAATCCCTGCGGGCGTTGGGTGCGGGTCCATAAAATGCTTGCGGAGTTGGTTCCGGTCGACAGGTTGCAGAGCTCAGGTTTAAGCTTCGGTTCCTAGGTTTCGGCTGACAGGGTGCACGTCTAAACTAATTTTCAGATGAAAATAATAGTTCTTATTAGCTCTCTTGCTATTTCAATGACTACCCAGGCCCAAGTGTACAAAGAGCGTATTGGATTTACGCTGGAAAGCATTGCCGAGATAGATATTGGCTGGATAAAAATTTATAATCGCCCAATTACCCCAACAGGAAAAACCTTAAGTACCAGAGTTTATAGTGCTAAACAAATTGGGTATAGCCAGCAATTTATTGAATGGATGCAGCAATCGTACTTACCCAAAGGTTGCCTGGATGGTGCAGGCTATTATCAAAATGCTATTCCAAAATTCAGTGGCACGAATAGTCTTCTCGGCAATGCCATTAATGAACACTTAGCGGCTCTGCCTCATATGTATGGTGCATTTTCAAGAATGTATATGTATTTGAAAAAAGACGAAAATGGGAAATTTGTACCACAAAACAACTTCGCAGCCTATTGGAGGATTGAAGCAAACCAACTGCAACACATCAGCATGCCCGTATCGTTTATTTCAAGTGCTGACGATTATTATTTTGTGATTCCCGATTTCAGTAGTAATTCAAAAGGGTACAGCTACGATGACAAAGCCGCGAGCAATTTAATGAACTTTGATAAATACTTAAAGGACTATAAACACTTTTACATCCCACCAAAAATTGTTGAAGACGACCAGCAATACGTTGTGATACTGTCAAAAAACAATGAACTTCCATTTGAAAAAGTAACTATTGGCGAGTTTTTTACGCAAGCTGAAAAGCAGTTTCCAGGTTGGCAAAAAATAACCCCCGTGTCAACAGAAAATTTTTCTTTGGCTCAAAAAAATCTCACTCGGCTAAAAGAGAACTATAAATCTAAATGGAATAATATCGCTGAAATCAAACTCTCCAATAATCAAATCGAGCTACAAGATTTTGTAAATGCAAAAGAAGGTAATACGGATATATTTGATAACCTGGATATTTATGGTAAGGAAGGAGCAATGCCAACTTTTCCCATTTTAAAAGTAAAAAAAACAGCATTAGCTCTTTGTAAAACAGACCAGCCGCAGTGGCTTGTCATCAGATGGACGATGGGAATGCCCAACGCGTCATTCAATAAATATTTACACGAATCAATCTTAAATAACTTTAATTTCGATTATGTGTATAATTATTTCTTCGGAAAGAATAAGGTTGTAGAAGTTTATAAGCCGCTTAGATCACCTACTGGTAAATAACGGCAAATTTAGTTCTGCCTAAGTATTTAGCTCTCTGGAGACAGGCAACAGGCCACAAGGTCAACGTTTTCAGCCCAATCTACCAGGTGTGTAAAGGCTCCTACGTCGCCATCAACACATGGGGGCGTTGGGTGTTCCCATTCATTTAAGTGGCGTGGGCGGGTTCCGGACGCCAAGTTAACTAATTGGTAATGACTCTTATCTGCTGATTTATTGCGTTTCGTCTGACAGGCCAACGTCCGTTTGACAGCACGTTTTGACAGGCTTGCCACTTACCGGGTGACAGGTCAAAGTCTTGTGGATAGCACGTTTACAAATGCGTTTTGTGCGACAGAGGAACGTACTTGAGCGGGATCGCTTGACATGCTCCGGCCTCTCTCGGCTTGTTCGGTTGTGTACTTGTTTGGTTAGCGCTGCTGTGGCGTGTTACTTCTGACAGGATTATATGATCATAAGCACGTTGCTGGCTTCGCTGCTGCCCAAACTTCGGTACAAGGAACGTACCTACGGTGGGCTTTCGCTCATTCGACAGGCCCAACTTAGCGGGACAGAACGTATAAATAGCTACTTGTAGGCTTGATTACGAACCAGTCGTAAGTCGTTGAGTTCGGGCAATGTTTGGGTACAATCGGCAGGAATGATGCCCCGTGCAATCCAGTTGGTGACCACCTGCGTAGTGAGTTGGTAACGTTCCGCATAGCGTTTGATAGTGAGCCATTCGGCTAGATCAACTGTCTTGCCAGTGGCGGGTAGCAAAGCAATAGCCGCGTCAGACTCGTGGCGGTAGTGAGCAAGATCACGCTCAGTATCAGTGGGAAGTTGTGTCAGTGTTGCCATCTTATCAGTTATTCGTCGTCTACTTTTTCCTGTTTAAGTTCTTCTACTATTCGTTTATGGGTGAGGTAGCGGTTGATCCACTCGGTTTCTTGGTCTTTGGCTTCCAACTCGTAATAGTGTTTATCAAGGTAGGCTTTGGCATGATCGCGTTGGGTCTCGTGAGTACGAATCAAAAAATCGAGTTGTCGGCGGTTCATTGGGTAGCGCAATAACGCTGGCAAGCTACAAACTGTTTCGCAACAACACAAACAAATGGCTCTGCTGCTCGGTTTGACAACCTCAGCTTCTCTCGGCTTGTTTGGTTGTGTACGTTGTTGGTCAGCTTTGCGGGGTCCACTGACCTCTGACAAGAATCACTCGGGCATGCCAGCGCGGCAGCCCAACGTAGGCAAAGGTGAAAATGTGGAACGTACCTGATGGTGGCCAATCTTGCTTTCCTCATCAGCCTTTGCGGATGTTGGGTGCGGGTCCATCAAGTGCTTGTTTGCCAGTGTCTCGGCGACAGGAAATAGTCCGCAGAAGTTAGGCTTTTTATTCGTTAGCCGGATTTCATGCGACAATTTGAACGCCCTGTCAGGCAGGTTTTGTACCTTTATTTCTTGGTTCCGGCTGATAGGGCGAACGCTCTATCGTAATAGGTTTTAATTAGTAAGCTAAAGCATGAAATCACTTTTATATTTTGCTGTTATCTTAATTTATTCAGTCGGCATCAGTCATAAAGCAGATGGTCAGGTAAAATTACACACCGAAGATTTGCCACATTTTTATGAAGCCTTCGACAGTGTAATGACGACCAAAGACACGCTAAAACAAGCGGACTTTGTTCAAAAACTATACGTGGATAAGGCAAGTGTAGGCTTGAAAGAATTTATGGAGTTACGAGGTGGCAGTACACAAACATGGAGAAAATTTATTGAGGATAATAAGTCATCACTGATTGAAAAAAGACCCTGGATACTTTCAGTATTGAGCCAGGAGACAGAAATAAGAAACAGAATAGCTTTGTTCAAAAAATATTACCCTGATTTTCGTGATGGTGACATCTATTTTTGCGTTGGAATTGGCAATTCAGGCGGTACGATACGTGACAGGACAGTTTATATCGGAACAGAAGTAGCTGCTGGTAGTACACCAAACTGGGCTGTTTATTTAGTATTACATGAGTTCGCTCATACCCAACAATGGGTTCAACGAAATATTAATTCTTTGAATCAAAACGAAAAACTTGGTCAGGAGTATGAACGTACTCACCAAAACCTGTTAGGGAAATGTCTGGAGGAAGGAATGGCTGATTTTGTTGCAGAGTTAGTGTTAGGCCAACAATTATCAGTAGTTAATCCCGATGGTTATATTGCTTTTGGTTTAAAACATGAGCAAACTATCTGGATCCAATACCAAAAGGAAATGAACCAAAAGTTTGATTATGATAAAGGTTGGTTGTATGCCGAAAAAACTATTGATGATAAGCGGATGAAAGATTTAGGTTATTTTGTAGGCTATCAAATCTGTAAAAGTTTTTACAATAAGGTAAAGGATAAGAAACAAGCGTTGAACTATATGCTTGGTCTAAACCTAACTGACGAGAACTCTAAAAATTTCCTGCTCTTATCCCGCTACAAAGTTCAACGGAAACACGGACAATAAACCCAAAATGAATTTTCGCTTTTTACTCCGCGTGGCCGGGTCTCCGGCGACAGGTTGCAGGTCGCTATGGTAGGCCGACAGCCCAACCGGTCATGTGTGTAAAGACTCCTACGTCGTCATCAGCACATGGAGTGGGTGGTCAGTCCAGGTAAGTAATGTGGTACGGCTCGTTTGACAGGTTAATAGATCGATAATGAGTGTCTTTCGTTGGTGTTTCGCGTCTTAGTCAACCGGTTAAACCCACTGTTTCAGCGTTTTCTTAACCTAAACATAGTATGTTTTCAAGTAAAGACTACTCTAAAATGACACTTGAAGAATTAGTGTTAGAAGAGAAAAAATTGAAATCACAAAAAACTACTATTGCTGTGTTCATCGGTTTTGTAGTTGGCATTGCTGTTTGGTCGGCTACACACAAAGGGGGCTTCCTTACTTTCATTTTGCTAATTTTTGCTTTTCTGATTGGCTCCAGGCATTCAAAAAATTTGAAGGCCATCCAAGCGGAAATAAGTGGTAGGGATACTGTTAGCTGATTAGCTCTGCGGTGGCGTGTTACCTCTGACAGGGGACTTCCGGAGTGCCTAGACCTGAGTTGCACAGCTTACTACGGCACCGCCAGCCAGGGCTACCAGCAAGGCAATGAGCCATTAGGGTCTACAAAAGGCTGAAAAGGCGACCACTGCCGACTACGAAGCACCGGTCGACAACATGCGCACCGGTACGAACGGTGAATTCATACACCGGGGAGAACGAGGTGCCAAGCTCTACTTCAATAAACGTGGCAACAAGATCTATGTAAGCTGTAATCAGTGAACGAACAATCGGTGCCGAAAGGGGTTATGTTGCCTACCGGATAGGAAAAGCCCGTTTTTTTGTACCCGGTCGCCCGATTGGACGAACATCAACCGCGAGCTAGTCAGGCAACGACCATGAAGCAACTTTTTCTCTTTTTATGCCTGCCGTTGCTGGCCAGGGCACAGACGACCACCGATAAGGAGCGCTTCACTGAGCCGTTTATCGCCAGGCACACGGTATTTGCAGGCGTTCAGGTGCCGCTGAACTACACAGTAGGCTACCGATTTCAGCCCAGCCGCCGGCTCTCGGTGCAGGTGCAGGGTGGTCTCATTGCTGCCCCCTTCGACCGCTACACGTTAAGAACGCTGAAAACCTTCGGGTTGAACGCCAATCTGAGCCGGATCATCGAACAGTCGTTTCGGCAGGGTAGCTCGTTGAGCCTGGGCGTTAACCTTCATGCAAACTCGCCCTGGTACGCGGGACTGTTCGGGCAATACGTTCATTTTTCGGCCGGTCCCATCACGCCCGCCGATGGGCTGGGTATTTACTTCAAACAGGACTTTTCCGGGTTTGGGTTGCTGAATTCACCGGCGTTCGTCTTCACCCTGCAATCGAACTGGTGGATCGGAGGACTGCGCATTGGCCGGTCGTTTACGTTTAAAGAGTCCCGTTTCGGCTTGAATACCGAAGTTAGCCTGGGCAAAATTTTAGCCACCCGCAACACGTTTTCCTCAAACCGCTCGTTGGTCGACGGGTTAGGCGTCACACAACGGCTCTACAGCAGCTTGGATAACGAGATTGACGCCAAGCTGCGTCGTAATGGGTTGTTGCCTACGCTAAATGCATTGCTTACCTACCGGCTTCACTAACGCCGGAGCCGGAATTTGCCTTGATAAGCCCCCTGGCGAAATAGCCCGGATTTAGGCCTGCCCATTGGTTTCAGGAACGCCTTCGGTCGCTACTGGCCGATGAAGCAAACCATTGGTTACTTGCCTTAGTGAAAAGCAGTACCGCTGCAATAAGGGTCAAAATGGTCGAGATCAGATCAATAACGGTCGAGCCGGGATGTTGCCCGTACGCTATAGTGAAGCCGCTTAGTGAACTCAGTAAACCCAGTGCTATAATGACAAGCAGGGCAAATCGGGACCAGCGGACCCCCATATGTACCTGACGGAGCAGCCAGAAAACTAGCACGCTTCCCAGCAAAACACCCAGCACAGCACCCCTCGTGTAGTTGCCGGAAAAGGCATAGCCCAACAGTTCGATACCAAGGCAAAGAACCAGTATACGTAGCGCGTTCACAACCGAAGCTGGCCGACGGGCAGATGTAGATGTCATAGCAATAGCCGTTGAAATGAAAAAATAGTTGCCTTTATGGGAATAGACTCGCCCCATTAAGTCTGTTCCGTTATCTGTATTGAATGAAGTGCTTGTTACTCCTTCGTGCTATTGAGTTCGATGCGCTGTTTTTCTCTATGGACTTGGGGGTTGATTGAGCCGCAGCGGTGGACTACAGGACAGCTAGTGCTCTTCCAAATTAATAGTTGAAGTAAAATAGAGTAGCTTTGTAGTATGGGCCAAATCGCTACTCCATTCGTCTTGTCAGAAGCCGATCAGACAACACTTGATCA
>NZ_VFIA01000061.1 GCF_014282275.1 Spirosoma utsteinense | reverse complement strand
AAAAGGACGTATTTTGGGGTTGGCAAGGAAAGGGAGTCATGGATTTTTGTAGTCTAGTTAACCACAAAACTACGGACTCTTAATCCTTGCTTATTTCATGAGAAAGCCCTGGACCTGAATCTGAGCATAGAGCGAAACCTCTGCGGCCCTGTAGGGAAGCCTACTTTGTTTACTTCAGGCAAAATAACCAGATCTTAGAATCTTACCACACCACAAACCTAAAGGCCCGTGCCGTAGTAAGCTGTCCGACTCAGGCCTAGTATGGAACAGAGGGTTTCGACCGTAAACGTATCAGCCAGCGCATGAATGAGTTCATAGTGTAACCTCAGGTCTGTCGGCTGGAAATGCTCAACGGGGTCGCCCGGCGGGCTTTTTTTAAGACCTCGCGCTCCGTTTCTAATTGCCGTACTCGATCCTTGAGTTGCTGGTTTTCCCGTAACAGTTCACTTGGCTCACCACTTGCTTTTTTCACCCCTTTGTTCTGATTTTTCCTGCGGTAGGTTAGGTTCTCTGAAACGCCCAGGGCCTTGGAAATATAGGCGGCTGTCTGGCCACTGACCAACATTTTAACAACTTCGTTTTTGAACAGGGCTGCTTGAGCAGTCGGCATCATACTTACGCCGGGTTTGGGTTCTGCTTGGTTGCTGTATGGTCTTGCGAAGTTAAGCAAGTCCAGTGTGCCGATTAATTAGACCATCTCACTCAAGGGGGGCGGATACAGGGTGATAAAACCACCTGCCTTTTCAGAAATAGATAAGAGAA
Source organism: Spirosoma utsteinense (assembly GCF_014282275.1). GTDB lineage: Bacteria > Bacteroidota > Bacteroidia > Cytophagales > Spirosomataceae > Spirosoma > Spirosoma utsteinense. Next base: position 20,463 of record NZ_VFIA01000061.1, on the reverse strand, counting down.
TGTTGCCGTTAAACTAGATATTTAGTTTAGATTTGACATGCCTTGTTACCTCACTTAATCTGGAGCTAAAATGAAAACATTACAGACTGCTTTCATGCTCGTTTTTAGTTTAACCATCTGTATGGCCCAGTCTAAAGAAGCATTGCTTCCGAAATTGGATCTAACGGGGGTGCTTACGGTGCACATTAAGTCAGTGCCCCAAGCCCAAACTCTTCCCGTAAAGTTGGCTACCCCTCATAGCTTCCCCCAGAATGATGCAAATCATGTTCGAGACTCCATAACCGTTGACCGAAACGAAATTTATCTAAATAGCCCATCCAGAACTGTGAGTCAATCTTTCCTCACGATTGCCGATTCCACCTATCAGATCGTTGGGGCGCCTGGTGATACAATTAATCTCTTCATCTTAGCTAAACGCGGTGAGAACCCTAATCAGCCATTTATCGCCTTCGCGGGCAAAAACAAAGAAATTCAACAGTATTATCAGGCTAAAACCCAAGCGCTGAATGACCCCGTGCAGGCTTGCATGAACGAGGGAATGCGGGCTGCCAATCTCGTTCCTTTTAAGAAAATGATGGATGAAACCTACCAGAAACAGGATCAGTTCTGGATGGATTATCAGAAGAAGCATACGCTACCCGATTGGTTCAAAACGTACGAAACAAATGCACTAAATTATACTGACGCCTGGCTCAGGGTGTATATGATTTGGTACCAGATCGACTATCAAAAGAAAAAACAGGTGATTCCTGCTTCCTATTACGAGTTTAAACGTCGAATCAAGGTGAAGAACCTGACGGCGTTGTACCACTATGACTATCTGCGATTTTTGCGGGAACAACTCTTCTGGCAGATGCGTCAGGAAAAACAAGCGCTTTCACGGCAAAGTCAGCTGGATTACGCCAAACAGGAATTGGGCCAAAACGCAGGCTCTTTTTTTGAGATCTGGGAACTGAGCAGCTCGATAGACAATCCGAACCGGGTTGAGACAGACTTTAAAAAACAGTTTCCTGCTCAATACCAATACTTGGTCGATTATATCAAACAACGCGTTAGCAGCAATGTGAAGCTACTACGGTCCGGTGACAAGGCACCTCAATTTGCTTTGGTCGATGCGAATGATTCGCTCATTACACTCAATCAGTACAAAGGTCAGGTGGTTTACCTAAGTTTCTGGTTCACGACTTGTGGGGCATGCATTAAGGAAATGCCTTGTGAAAACAAACTGGTTGAGCAGTTCAAAGGCAAACCAGTCAAAATCGTCAGTATCTGCACACCTACGCCGGGAAGAGCGGACGAACAACAATCGCTTAAGTGGAAAGACAGTTGGAAAGCAGCATCGAAACGATTTGGTTTAAAAACCACTGATCTGTACGCTAACCCAGCCTGGGCCAAAACGTTGAGTGAGAAATATAGCGTGAGTACATACCCTCATTATGTGCTGATCGGTGCTGACGGAAAGATTATCGAAAACTTCGCTGACCGTCCCAGCCAGGGCATAGCGGCAAAAATTGAAAAAGCGATAGCAGCGATTAAGGAATAATGGTTGGGGTTTGATCCAGATGAGCATTCATGCGGTATGAGGCACCCGCATCAGCCGCCACTTTTGTGGGGATCGACTGTGAGACGGGGCGGTACGAATGGCCTTAGTCAAGGTCAATCCGGTTTAGACCTTAAGAAGGGTGCACCAGTAGCACTACCTTGAGAATCTGGATCTAACTAGTTGAAGAAACTGATCTATTTTTTAATAACCAGCCTGCAAACAGTCAGATATAGTACCGATGATAGATGCCTGCTGGAAATGTTATTTTACCAATTCTGTAAGATCACTACTGGTCAATGAAACAAGCGTTTATTTCCAGAAATAAGTTGTATTTATCTATGTGGTGACACGTATACCATATTTTTGGTAATGATCCTGTTTTAAAACTCATTTTCCCAAACTACCCTATTTCTAAAGTTGTATGAAATCAATTTTTGCGCTTGTGGTCTGGCTGTTGTCGCCGATTGCTACGCTTGCCCAAATTATCAAGCCAATCACGTGGACTTTTTCAGCCGCTAAATCAACCGTTAAGGTGGGTGAAGTAATTCGTCTTAACCTCACTGCCACTATAAAAAGTGGTTATCATATTTACTCATCCGTATCGAATCCTAAAATTGAAGGCCCACTACCAACCGCCTTTTCATTCCATGCAAACAAAACCTACGAGCTGATTGGTCAGGTGAAGCCAGTAAGTCAGGTTAAAACGAAGTACGAGGAAGTTTTCGAGGGAGATACCTACCTAATGCACGGAATGGCCAGGTTTGTGCAAATGATTCGTATATTGGCTCCTCAACCGCAAATTAGTGGTATGGTCAGTTATCAGGTTTGCACTGATGATGATGGGGAGTGTATTTCTGGCGAGGAGGATTTCGTCATTAGGGGATTGAGCGTATTAGCCGCAAGTGCGCCTGCAGTAGTTAGACCACCGGTCAAGCACTAAGTGGTTATAGCTTTCTACGGCAAACTTACCGTATTATGACCTGTAAACGTTCGCTTCATGACAGACACACCAAAAGGCTTTTTTCGCCTTATGATTAGGATTATATAATCTGATGTGGCTATTCGTCAAATTGTACGTCGCCAGCCAAAAGTGGACAGATGCGGCCGGGCTACCGGAGCAGTGAAAAGAGAAGAGATAGTTTTAAGAACTTTGTAGACGCTGAAAAATATGACAACAGCGGTGGGTTGCTCTTCCGTCGCCTAAGGCATATTTAACTGCTTATTGACCCGTGAATTAGTCCGTAAAGTGGCTTTAGCCTAACTACGTTTCAAAGTAGCTATTGCTTTGGAATAGCTGATTCAAACTTTACAGACTTACTCACAGACCAATAAATACAAATCTCAGAATATTATTTCAACAAAGAGCAATGTGTCTACCTTATACTGAATAATGATCGTTTCAGAATCAGATCCTGCTTAACAAAACCTATAAGTTACTTGAAATTTTCCCACTTCGAAACATTGTTGTTCTCTTTGTGGAAACTTTAGGTAAATATTATTTCAATTAGGAAAGACCTAACCCACTTTTTTAGTAAATTAATTGGCATTAGTAGTTACAATTTGATTGCTTCTGCCAGCTTGTTAGGTGGATTATTAATGATTGGGTATTTGTAACAAAGCCATAACGCTGATTAAAGCCTTGTTACAAATCTTAAACGGATGTTCCTGCTTGGTGGCAGATTCAAAGATAGTTTGGTAGTAGCAACCCTATAAGTGCACAGCACTACCTTTTTTATAAGAATGCAAATAACAAAGCCCGGCGCTGTTAACGCCGGGCTCTCATTTCCCACTCCACAAAAGCTCTGTAGCGACCACGCCTAAGCGACGAAATGTCTAATGCTGCCTGTACTAATGACTTGATTCGTCGTTAAATCCTTAATAACTACACCTGTGTAGGCAACCCCGCTATAAACGCCATTGAACGAACTTGTATAGCTGCCGCCTGATTTCAAGTTGAAGGTAATCTTGCCCGTGTAAGCAATGTTGACCAAGCTACCTTGTTGTACCAGAGCCGCTAAGTTGACGGACTGTCCTACTTCAAGTGTACCACTGTCGCCAATAACAAACTCAGTGATGATTGTTTGTGAGCTGGATTGGGTAGTCGATTGGCTGATTCTCCAGGTGAATGTAGTAGCAACTTCTGCAATTTCCGGTATGCCCGCACTCACCGTTACACTCTGGCTTAGTTCGAGTTCTTTGGTGATTGACCAACTCTGCTGATTTTCCTTACGGAGCGTTTTATTCGGCGTAAGGCCAATCGCCATCTCCCTGACTAACTCGGTCTTTCAGGGTAACAGATTTCAATTCTGTCAGTTCTTCTATCTGTTCCATAGACTTAATTTTTGTTTTGACAAAGTTCAAGTCTACTTATTGTCCACTACATCACTTTAAAGACATTAAATACAAGTTTTTGGACATAGAGAGAATATTTATAAAGAGTGATACTATAGACACTAGATATGATTAATTGTCTTAAACTCTTTCAGGATGGGTCACTATTATAGGTCCGTGCATTAGTCCGTAAAGTAACTTCACCTCCATGTTGTTACAAGGGTTGGCTAATACACACTCTATCCCGCTTTATTTTACAGACTTGCTCACGGATCAATAAGTCTGGTTGTGGGGGTAGCTGGCTAACGAATGAGAAAAGTAAATGGGCGCTTTTTGGTTGACCTACCCAGCGGGGTACCGGGCAAGCCATACCGTATCGGTTGGAATTAATGACTACTTTCACCCTTCAATATTATTTAACAATAACACGTCTAATGAAAGAGAAAGCAATTCGGTTTTTCACCCCCGATGAAAACACCAACACCAAATTACCCAAAGCCGCTACCAAATCCGCTAAATTAACCGGCTACATTTCCGGGGCGGGCAAACTGGTATTCCCGGCTAAAACGCTGGACCAGCTGGAATTGGAAGCCGACACGGTGCAGTTTCGGATTGGCACCCAAACGGGCAAACGCAGCCTCAAGTCACTCTACCTGGTACCGACTAACGACGAGCAGGCGGATACCTTTTCCTTGCAGAAAGCCGCCAAAAGTTACACGCTGGCCCTAGGCGTGATCCTAGAGAAGGGCGGTGTAGACTACCGCCATACCAAGTACACGTTTACCATCGAGCCGTTTGATTATGAAGCGGGCGTAGTGGGCTATGAACTACGGCTGGCCGGCGCGTCTCCCGCCGAGAAACCGGCCTACACCGGTAAGCCTCGGGGCCGCAAACCTAAACACGCTTAAGTGGCTAATGCTAAAAACGCCTGAGTTGTCGACGGCTTGACTACCGAATGGGTGGTTAAGCCGTCGGCGTCATTGTGGCCTGACCATTTATTCAATGAACTCACCCCTGACCCGATTGAGGTCAGGTAAATCCCAACAAACAAAGACCATGGAAGGCGTATCGGATCATCTCCCCCTGGACCCTGCTGAACCGTCGCCGGCACAGCTGCGGTTTGACCAGGCCAATGATTTTCTAACCATTTGTGATCGGGTGTCAACAGGCTACGACAGCGGCTACTATTGGGAAGATGTACAACGAGCCCTACGCATTGCGGCGGGTTTGGAACAATGGCCGGACTAAGCAGGCAGTTCAATAGGACCTTAAGTAACTACATTTTGTTGTTTGCTCATTATAACATTATCACAACGCCCATCGTGAACATGTTATAAACCCCCACTTTTGCCTACGTTTGTCCGTGGAACACCTCAACCCATATAGTAACATGGCAAAAGGGATCAAAAGTAACCAATGAATTTTATGGAGTCACATACCGGTCAACTACTTTTTTCCTTATGAAATATGTCCCCTATTATCGTGTCTCCACCGCTGGCCAGGGCAAGAGCGGCCTGGGGCTGGCCGCCCAACAGGAGATCGTCAAACGATTCCTCAAAGCCGACGACGAAGTCCTGACCGAGTTCATCGAAGTTGAGTCCGGCAAGCGCGCCGACCGACCCCAACTGGCCGCGGCCATGGCCCTGGCTAAACAACACAAAGCACGCCTGTTGATCGCCAAGCTCGATCGGCTCAGTCGTAACGTATCGTTTATCTTCTCCTTGCGCAACGCCGAAGTCGACTTCGTGGCCTGTGATATCCCCGATGCCAATACGCTCACCGTGGGCATCATGGCCGTGCTGGCTCAGCACGAGCGCGAACTTATCGGGCAACGCACCCGGGCGGCCCTGGCGGCCAAGAAGGCGCAGGGGTATAAACTGGGCATGCCTAATATTACCCCGGCCGTTACCCAACGGGGTCTGGAAGTACGTCAGCACAATGCCCGAACTAATCAGGCCAATCGCCAGGCGGCAGAACTGATCCGTTTATACCGACTGGAAGGGCTGACCTACCAGGCTATCGCCCAGCAGCTGAACCGGATGGGCTACCGTACCCGGCGGGGCAAGGAATTCTTCGCTACCAGCGTGCAGCGACTCGACCCGAGTACACCAACGAAGGCATGGGGCGAAACCGATGTTATACGTACTGACCTGGCTTAAATTGCATTTTTTTGATAAACACCCAAATAAGGATTTGACTGACGAGGAGGCATAAAGTTGCACAATACCCGGAATCAGTGCTTACCTAAGGCTTCTTTGCCATAACGCCGAACCAAATCCAGTAAGGGACAAAAAACAGTCGATAACATCGAACACGCGTCGCGGCTGTCCGTGGAAAAAGACCGGTAAATTAGGGGCTATTTTCGTCAGGAAGCCTATCAACGGGAAAAGGCGTTGACCAATCGGTAGGCGGCTTTGCTAATCAACCCATGAGTCACTGTTTTACGCCTGTAAGACAGCGACTCATGGGTTGATTAGTAAAGTGTATTACTTTACATGGTAGGGAGTATGAAACAGAATAGCCAGTAACTTTGTGGAGAAAAACTGCTGATACAAAGCTACTTAATCTGCTTTCCATGTTTATATCAGTACGACTTTTACGTTTTTGGCTCTTGCTCTCCGCTATTTCTATAATGGCTTTAGTGAGCAGTTGCCGAAAGAAAGCCGATCCTCTGCCGGCTAACACGTTGGCGGTCCTCGATCCGGTGCAATTGATCCGAAACCAGGACGTAGCCGCCACGTCCGTCATTCTGACTTCCCGGATGCTTTCATCGGGGAATGAATCCATCGTTACGATTGGCCAACTTTGCTCAACCACCAATCGGCAACCAACCCTTGATGATCAGGACGCCCACTGGGCCAGAGAGGTCCGAGTGGGAACACTGCCCTTTCGATTTACCACCGGTGTCACCGGGCTCCAGCCAGCCACTCATTACTACAATACATCAGGTTGGTACAAATTAACGCAGGCCGTTAATGTCAACTCAATTACGAAGGCGAAATAGACCCTTCTAACTGCCGTTCTCATAGACTTTATTTAAACTCGAAGTTATACGTCAGACTTGGGATGGGGGCGGCAAAGATGGCCAGCCGGTAGGGGTTGGTGGCCTGCCCTTCGGTCCGGTAAAAGATCGAGTAGGCGTTCTTACGACCGTACAGGTTGTAAACCGTAAACGTCCAGTGGCCCTGCCAGCGCCGGGCCTTCAGGCTGGCGTTATAGATGTTCCAGGCAAAATCGAGCCGGTGGTAGGCGGGCAGCCGGTACTGATTGCGCTCGTTGTAATATGGATACGTGCGCCCCTGGTAACGGACGAAGCCCTCCGGCGCGGTGTAGGGCCGCCCGGTGCTGTAGGCGAAGTTAAACGAGAAGCTGTGGTGGCGGGTCTGGTTGATGTTCAGACTAATATTGACGCTGTGGGGTCGGTCGTAATTGGCTCGGTACCACGCGCCCCCGTTGATGCGCTGCCGGAAGTCGGCTCCTTCATCGACCTGATTCAGTGTGCGGGCGTAGGTGTAGTTGACCCAGCCCGTCAGCTCGCCTTTTTTGCGGGCCAGCATCACCTCCAGCCCGTAGGCCCGGCTGCGGCCCGACAGCAACTGGGTCTCGGGATAAGGTTGCAACAGGAAATCAGCCCCCGGTTTATAGTCGAGCACCTGCTGCGTCCGACGCCAGTACACCTCCGCCGACACCTCGAAAATATTGTTGGCACTGTTGCGAAAATAGCCTGCCGACAGCAGTTCGCTAACCTGAGGCCGGATGTGGGCATCGGCGGTTTTCCAGCGCGAGGTGGGCAGGGGGGTGGTCGTATTGGTGATGACCTGCAAATACTGCCGCATGAGGTTGTAGCCCACTTTGATTGACGCCTTCGCACCCAGGGCGTAGCGCAGGCCGATGCGGGGTTCCAGCCCGCCGTACTGTGCCGTTACCTGTCCGGCTCCGTAGCGCACCGAATCCACCACCGTCGTGACGTCCGTGGCTTCGCCGATTGCATATTGGCGAACTACCGAGGGTCCCAGATTGAGAAAGTGCGAATAACGCAGCCCCGCCGAGAGAGCCAGCCGGTCCGACAAACTCCATTCGTCTTCGGCGTAAAGGGCCAGTTCGAGGGCGTTTTCGGGCGGGGTGCTCTGGTAGTTGACGGCTTCGCTGCTGCCGGGCAGCAACTCGCCGGGGTTAAGCTGGTAATGCGTGGCACTGGCCCCGATTTCGATCTTCTGATTGGCCAACTGGTAGTTCAGGTTCGACTTCAGTTGCCGTTGTAACAGCGACTGTTTCAGCACGACTTTATTATTTGTGCTGTCCTCGATGGATAGGATCTTGGGTATGTAGCGGGCCACGAGGGCGGTCGTCTGGAGGTTCAGAGCCGGGGTGAAGGCGTGAAACCAGCGCACCATGCCATTGGCCATTTCCTGCTGGTACTGCGTATTAGTGGCGTTGATGTTGGACAAACTCCCCAGCAGGTTGGTCTGGAACAGATCGGCGCTGTAGTAGCCCATTGCCGTCACCGTGTTACGGTCGTTGATGCGCCAGAAGAGCTTGGCTGTACCGTCGCCGAACTTGGCCCGGATGTTGTCTAGGCGCGGGGACACCAGCCGCAGCAGGAAGTCGTTGACCGCGGCACGGCCCGATACCAATAGGCCCAGCTTCCCTTTTACGATGGGCGTTTCAAGGGTCAGGCGGTTAGCCACAAAGCTGATACCACCGCTCAGCTGCGTCTGCTCCAGACCCGGGTTTTTCAGGCTGATATCAAGCACCGACGCGGCCCGTCCCCCGAAGCGGGCGGGGACGTTGCCCTTGTAGAGGTCCAGCCCGCTGACGGCATCGGGCGGAAACACCGAAAACAGCCCGAACATGTGTGTGGGGTTAAAAATGGGGGTGTCGTCCAATAGAATTAGGTTTTGATCGGTGGTGCCGCCCCGGATATTAACCCCGTTGGCCGCTTCGCCCACGCTGGTTACGCCGGGGAGCATTTGCAGGCTCCGCAGAATATCGGTTTCGCCCAGCGCAGCGGGCATCCGTTTGAGGGCTGCAATGTTAATCTGGCTCACGCCCAGTAGCGGCTGGCGCACGTTGCGGTCATAGCCTTTGCTGGTCACGACCACCTCCTCCAACTGAGACGACACGCTCGGCAGTTGCACGTTGAGCTGGGTATTGCCCCGCACCCGGACCGTTTGCCGGTAGGGTACGTAGCCGACGTGCCGCACCACCACCACGTGGGGGCCCGACCGGATGGTGATCGAGTACTCTCCCTCGGCGTTGGTGTAGGTTCCGGTGGTGGATTTCTCATAGTCGAGCACAACAGCGGCCCGGTTGAGTGGCTGGTTGGTGGCCGAATCCCGCACGACGCCGGAGAGCGTGTAAGTGAGCTGAGCGAAGACACCAGTTGGAAGTAGGACAACCAATAGAGCGAGGGGTAAAAGTCGATTCATGGCAGGAGTTGAGTTGGTGAGCACCGTGGCGCAAAACCGATGAAGCATGAGATTATGGGCATAGCATAGTTGTAAAAACAGGCAAGTCCGTGTTTCCCTATCGACTCAATGAAAAAAGGTTGTCACAACTGAAAAATTTTATTTTTCCACCAAACAAGCTAAGTACAAACGATCACTTGTCCATACCCTCATTGCGGCATTTGTTCATGAAATAATTATACATGTTAATTTTTTAGTTAAATTATGCTTTACTAAGATACTTGTAATAGTCTATTTATTCTTTTTAATTTTATGAAAACTAAACACCGTTCTTTATGAAACTCTATTCCGCTTCCTTCACCGCTGTAGTGATGACCCTGATATGGGTATCGCTCAATCTACCCGATCCGGGTAACAACGTGAACCTGACTAGTCAGGTAAACAACGTCTTAGTAAGCAAAGCAAAACCGATGGGAGCTTCTTGGAGCGGCACCCGACCGGCAAATTCTGGCTACTACAACTATGGAACCTACCCTGTTGATGCAAGTGGGATCCCCGATGGTGGTAGCATAGTTGTAAACTACTCGGCACACGATGTGCCAAATCGGTTCTATCTGGACAACAACTGCGGATTAACTGGTAGTCCTCAGCCTTGGGCGGTTTCAAACCCTTCCGCTTACAACGGCTACGTCGGTTCTGCCAGTTATGGTGGACCTTGGGGTATGTCAATAAGTACTTACTCAGGCGGTCAACTTAGTGTTCAGAAAAGAGGAGGGTGTAATTCGTGGACGCTGAGAGTTGAGACGTCGACAAGCAGTATCAGCGATTACTGGACTGCATCCTATTAACTAGAGACCAATAAGGGGTAGATCAACAGGTACGCGATACCTGTTGATCTACCCCTTATTGGTTGTAATATCATGTAGTATTTAGTGTATGTATCCGGAATCAAGGCTGATCGCATTTTCCGGAAATAACCCATCCTCTAACTTGCTCCTTGCTCCTTGACTATGAATTTGCTCAGATTACTCTTTGTCTTTGTTCTTATCATCATCCTGATGTTACGTTGCGTCGACCCAATTAACCAGACGCTTCAGGGCCGACTTGACCTCATCGTGATTGATGGCACCCTCACCAATCTCAACGAGCCACAAGTTATTTATCTCAACCGGTCTAAATCGGATTCACTGACGGGACGTTTTGGTACGTCACCCTTAACCGGGGCCGCTGTAGAAATTTTTATAGATTCTTCGAAAGTGGTAACCTTAAATGAAACTAAACCTGGTCGGTATCAGGCACCGAATAGCTTTTCAGGTCGGGTAGGCCATAGCTACCAATTGCGGTTTACGTTAAAAAATGGTCAGCGTTACGAGTCTACCCCGGAGGTGATGCCCGCTGTGCCCACCATTTCCAGACTGAGCAATACGTTTAACCCGACCAGTTTGCCCGCACAACGCTACGATGGGCAGGTCAACCTGAACCGGGCCGCTAACGACTTTTTTGTGGACTGGCTAGACCCAGCCGAACAACGCAATTATTACCGCTGGGACTGGAAACTCTGGGAAAAGCAAGAATGGTGTCACACCTGCCAACAGGGTTTCTACATGATTAATAGCCCAATCAATAATACCCTTTACGAATCTTGTTTCCCCGATGACGGGCGCAACGGCTATTATGTGCATGACTACGTTTGTCGAACAGCGTGTTGGGAAATCATTCATAATTTCGAAATCAATGTGTTTGATGACCAGCTCAGTGATGGCGGTCTGATTCAGAAGCGGAAAGTAGCACAGATCCCCTACTATCAGGATCGAGGGTGCTTAGTGGAAATCCGGCAGTCATCGCTGACCGCTCAGGCATACCGATTCTACAAACTGGCCCAGGACCAAACCCAAAACAACGGGGGTGTAGCCGATTCGCCCCCGACGGCTTTGCTGGGCAACGTGTTTAATGTAGTTAACAATAAGGAACGATTAGTTGGTTATTTTGCGGCTTCGGCGGTTGCGCCCCTGCGCTACTGGTTAGATCGAAAGCAGAACACGGGCGGCTCTCCTGGGCTCTTTATGGGACTCACAGGACTAAAACCCTCCCCCGAGGGTCTAAACGTGGACCCCAATGACGGGAAGCCCAAGCCTTCTGTAACGTTTCGCCCCTTGCCTACGGCGGTTTGCGTGGAGAGTGATACCCGCACCCCGAATAAGCCTGAAGGATGGCAAGATTAAGCCATTGTTTAGTTTTAAGGACCAGCACAAACACAATGAGCCATGCATATGAGTTGTGCTATATTGTCCTTGCTGTCATTCGCCTTTACGGTCAATGCCCAAACTAAAGCTGATTTTATTATTCGGGGATTGATTGCGGATTCGGCCACTTGCCAACCCCTACTTCAGGCTACTGTTTTGCTCAGGTCAGTAACTGACTCAGCACGGGCGGGTTTTCAATTAGCCGATGCGCAGGGGCGATTTACCTTCCCCAACATTCCTCAGGGCCGCTACCAGCTAACCGTTAGCTACGTAGGTTACGCGCCCTTCCAACGCCCGGTGCTTGTTTCCGGGACGAGCCAGACGCTCGACTTAGGAACGCTGGCCCTGCGGCGCCAAACCGTACGGTTGCGGGAGGTAAACGTACAGCGTCGTGCGCCAATCACGATTCGCAACGACACGCTGGAGTTCGACGCCGGGGCGTTTGCCACCCAACCCAACGCATTAGTCGAGGACCTGCTGCGCAAACTACCGGGAGTCGACGTAACCGGTGATGGCTCCGTGCGGGCGCAGGGGCGGGTTGTGCAACAGGTGTTTGTGGACGGTAAGCCGTTTTTCGGTAACGATCCCAAGATGGCCACCCGCAACCTGCCCGCCCATCTGATCGACAAAATTCAGGTGTTCGACAACCGCTCCGACCAGTCGGCATTTTCGGGCGTGGACGACGGCGGGCGCGTCCGAACTATCAACATCGTCACCAAACCCGAAGGTCGCCGGGGGCAGTTTGGCCAGCAGGCCCTCGGTTACGGCACCGCTGGCCGCTACCAAGCGGGCGGGGGCATCAACCGATTCCGGCAGCAAAGCCAGTTTTCGCTGTTGGGGCAGGCCAACAACATCAATCAGACTGGCTATAGTCTGCCCGCCTACACCAGCCGAACCAGAGGCGGAACGAACGATGCGACCGGTCAATCCGATGGCATTACCCGCTCAACCGGGGCCGGACTCAACTACGCCGACCGCTGGGGAAAGCGAACCCGGATTACCGCCAGCTACGTAGCCACCGACGCCACCACCCTGACCGGGCAACGTAGTCTCCGGCAGACGCTGCTGCCGGGCACATCGTCCCAACCCACAGTGGACACCACCCGGCTTGCCCTCCTCAGCGACACGGACAGCCGCAGCACGACCCGCGCCGTCAATCACAGTATAAACATCCGACTCGATTACCAGCTCGATTCGATGAATCTGATTCGTTTCAGTTCCGGTTTCTCCGGGTACACGACCAGCAACGCATCCCAGCTAACCACCGAAACCCGCATCAGCAACCGGCAACCCCTGAACCAAAGCCTGAGCGAGACGGTAGCCGCCGGAACCAATCGGACCATCAACAACACGCTGCTCTGGATGCACCGGTTCTACCGACCCGGCCGGACGCTTTCTCTCAGCCTGAACACAGCCCTAAACCGGTTAGTCAGCGACGGCAGCAACCGGGCGCAGAATGCTTATTATAGACCGCAGCCGGGTCAGGACAGTCTGCCCCCAATCCGCATCGATCAGCGGAACGCCCAGCATACCCGCTCCACCACGAACGAATTGAGCCTGTACTACACCGAACCGTTGACAGATCAGCAAACCATCGAGTTCCGGTACAATCTGGCTACTAATCAGGGTACTTCGGAGCGCGTGGTTTCGGATGTGAACGAAGCCACCGGTATCAGCCAGCCGAATGCCCGGCTAAGCAGTCAATTTCAAAGCACGTTTATCACCAACCGGCTGGGTTCGGGCTGGCAGGTACGCAGGCCACGCTATAGCTACACGCTGGGCGTCGACATTCAGCAGGCTACGTTGCACTCTGCCTACCAGACGGGTACGAGTCCGCTAAACCGGCAGTATGTAAACCTGCTGCCCAACCTTGTTTTTCGTCCGCAGTTGGCCCAAAATCAGTATTTACAAGTTCAGTACCAGACCCGCACCACGGCCCCCTCGGTTACGCAGCTTCAGCCGGTCGCCGACGTAACGAACCCGCTGTTTATTCAGGCGGGCAATCCGGCCCTGCGGCCTGAGTTCACCCACTCACTGTCACTCAGCTACAATGGCTTTCAAACCAAGACGTACCGGACCGTATTTGCCCTGCTGACCGTTGGGCTGACCAACCACCGTATCGTCCCGGCAACTACTCTCGATGTCTCCGGAATACAGGTCACCCGGCCCGTCAACGCCAGTGGGTACACAACGGCCAACGGCACCGTGTCGATTGGGAGACCGCTTGCCGTTGGTTCGCTCAAAGGCACCCTCAACCTGACGACGAACGTAATCCTGATCCGGGGGGTGAGTTTTATCAATACACAGACCAATCGTTCCCTCGCGCTGATGGCCGGGCAAAGCGTCAGCGTCAATACAACTGTAGCCAGTACCATCGAGGTCGGTTTATCGGGAACGGTGAATCATCAACGGGCTTTGTACTCATTGCAACGCCAAGCCGACAACCAGTCCTGGACGACCCTGATCAGCAGCCAGCTTTACTGCCCGCTCCCATTAGGCTTTAGGTTGGCTACCGACCTAACCTACGTGGCAACCACGGGTCGATCAGCCGGTTATAATCAGCCATATGCCCGTTGGAACGGCTATGTAAGCCGGGCGTTTCTCACCGGGCAGCAGGGTGAGTTGCGGCTTCAGGTATTCGATTTGCTGAATCAAAACCGCAGCCTGGCACGGACCGTCACGGATACGTACGTCGAGGACAGGCAGACTCAGGTGCTGAAGCGGTATTTTCTGCTTAGTTTTATTTATAACCTCTGGCAGTTTGGCAAAACGTCCTGAACTCACCATGCCATCTGCACCACATCGACTTCACATGCTGCATTTCTTGACAAAATTCCTGCTGATTTGCTCAACAATCAGTCTTTCAGCCTGCGTCGACCCGTTCGACCAAACCCTACGCGGCACTGTAGACATTGTGGTGGTCGATGGCACGATCACCAACCTCGCCGAACCCCAGCTCATCCGGCTCAACCGCTCCCGCGCCGACCCGGTAACCGGGCGGTTTGGGACTATACCCATCACGAAAGCCAACGTTGAAGTAGTAATCGATTCGACTCAGATTATTGCAGCGCCCGAAACCATAGATGGTACATACCGACTACCGGGTAACTTCCGGGGGCAGGTGGGCCATGCCTATCAACTCCGTTTTACCCTGAGCGATGGCAGCCGGTATGAGTCCACTCAACAGATTATGCCCGCCCTGGTAGCCATTGGCCGCGTGTACCAGCGATTTAACCCCGCCAGCCTGCCCGCTCAGCGGTCTGATGGCAGACCCAGCCTGATTCGGGGGGCCAGCGATGTGTATGTCGACTGGCAGGACCCGGCTACCGAGCGCAACTACTACCGCTGGGAGTGGACGCTGTGGGAAAAACAGGACTGGTGCCGCTCCTGTGGATTTAGCTATTACCTAATCTGGAACCCCGGCAACACTAATCAGTTGTACGAAGATTGCTACACTCCCCCAAACACAGGAGGGAGCACGCTTGGCGCAAGTCAGGCGTATTTCGTTAATGATTACCCCTGTCGAACGCGCTGCTGGGAGATCCTGTACAGCTACGAGTTGAATCTGTTCAATGATGAACTCAGCAACGGAGGTCGGCTGACCGGACGGCGGGTGGCGCAGATTCCCTATTACCAGGATACGGGCTGTTTGGTGGAGGTCCGGCAGTCGTCTCTGACGCAAAAAGCCCACGCTTACTTCGAGTTGTTACAGCAACAGACCCAGAACACGGGCGGATTAGCCGATTCGCCCCCGGCGATTCCCATTGGTAACGTTCGGAATGTGGCTGACGGGCGGGAGACGACGGTAGGCTTTTTCACCGCATCGGCGGTGGCTGCGGAGCGGTACTGGCTGGATCGCCGGGACGCCACGGGTCAGCCACCGGGTTTGTTTCGGGGTATGACTGGTTTATATCCTTCTGCGGAGAATCTCTTAGTCGATCCAAATGATGATCGGGGCAAGCCATCCCCTCCCGCTTCCATTGGCGTACGAAATTTTCAGGTGCGCCCGCCCACCGCCGTCTGCGTATCCAGCGACCGCCGCACCCCGGTCAAACCCGAAGGCTGGCGGGATTGATTCACCTGACGCTGCCGGGTGCTGCTGTCCCGTATTTCGTGGTTCTTACAGCCATATTTTGCGCAGGTTCATCCAATTAACAGGCGACAACCGGATAAATAGCCGTATTTTGTCCCGCCAATCCGTTTCATCCGACTGTTAATGCCTAACCGTCTGTCAACAATCATCAGGAAGCTGCTATTCGCCATCAGTCTCATGGGGCTGCCGTTCAGCCTGAGCACCTGCGTGAACGAGTTCGACCCGAAGCTAAGCCCCAACCCCTTTCCAGCTATGTGACGTCACAGCCCTAACAAGTGGAAGCGTATAGTTAAGGAAGCGTTTTCGTGAACGAAATCGGAGAATTCTAAAATTGCACTTATTGACGACTCAGTTAGTAGCGTCACGATAAAAATCGAAATAAATAAAATAGTACATTTCTAATAGGATTCAATAGTCAAGTCGCGCTGTGCTAAACAGTGGGTAGGTTCGCTGAAACCGGTGATCCGCTGCGGGATGATCTGTGGACCATTGTGCCGGGCTTTAGTTTCCGTCCTTCGCCCACAACCGTAATTCGGGGTAACTACCGCTACCATTGGCAGACCGATATGCTGGGTGATCCGCCTGCCCGCGCTGCCGGGTTTCAGTTTGGCTTTTCAACGTACTTCTAAGCGATTGGGGGCTATAACCTGCGCGTCATAGCCCCCAATTTTGATATCCTCCCTGTCCCTCAACGTATCTGCTATGTATCTGCCTAAACCCCGTTACCATGAAACTGCTGTGCTGTCTGGTGCTGGCCCTAACAATTGTTCAGGGCCAGCACCGCCCGGTGAGCCTACGGGTGGGCCGAGGTCGCACCAACACTGGTGCGATCAGCCCACCCGTAGGCTTCGCTGGCTGGATCAGATGATTTAAAACGCCCGGTCCTGGTCCTCTTACCAGTACGGCTGGTAGTGTCCTGAACCCCTAAAAGTGAGCCAGTAAAAGGTAGAGCAAAAAAACTAACTTTCACTGGTAATTGAAAAGGGAAATGAAAGCAGGACGATTCTCAGAATCGCAGATCGTGGCGATTCTCAAACAACAGGACGGCGGCCAAACTATCGCTCAAATTACTCGTGAGCATGGTATCAGCGAAGCTACCTTTTACAACTGGAAGACCAAATACGGGGGGATGCAGGTTTCGGAAGTCAAGCGCCTGAAAGACTTGGAAGAAGAAAACCGCAGACTTAAGAAAATGTATGCCGACCTGAGTTTGCAAAATGACATCTTCAAAGAGGCTCTCCAAAAAAAGTGGTAGGGCCTGTCGAGCGCAGAGCGTTGGCGAAATGGATGGTTTCCGAAAAGAAACTAAGTCAGCGCAAAGCTTGTCGTTGGACAGGCCTTAGCCGTAACGCGATGGCGGATCCGGTGGTCATTAAAGAAAAAGATCAGGGTCTGCAAGACCGCATTAAACAGGTAGCGAAGCGTTATAAGCACTGGGGTTTATTGAAGATTCACCGTAAGCTACGTAAGCAGGGTGAGACAGCTAACCACAAGAGGGTCAGACGATTGTGCCGGTTAGCTGGCCTGAATCTACCGCGCAAAGTCAAGAAACGGTTGCCTGAAGCGGTTCGCCAGCCGTTGCCCAAAGTGATGGCCTGTAACGGTTGCTGGTCGTTAGATTTCACGTCCGACAGTTTGACCGACGGCCGTAAGTTCCGCACCTTAAACGTGCTTGATGACTATAATCGGGAAGCCCTGGGCATTGAAGTCGACTATTCTCTGCCCGCTCAACGAGTGACCCGGCTACTGGATCGGTTAGTGGAATGCTATGGTAAGCCTGAGCGGTTACGGAGTGATAATGGACCAGAGTTTATTAGCCAAACTTTGCAGGATTGGTGTGCGGATAAGAGGGTTATATTGCACCGAATCGAGCCGGGGAAGCCCACTCAGAATGCGTACATTGAACGGTTTAACGGCACGTTCCGACGAGAAGTGCTCAATGCTAACACGTTCAGTAATCTGGCGCAGGTGCGCCGAGCGGTGGATGCCTGGCTGGTAGAGTACAATACGGAGCGGCCCCATCAGGCATTGAAGTTTCTGACACCAGTCGAATACCAACAGGTGACGTCCCCCCAGAAAAGCGTTCCAGTAGAAAGTAGAGAAAATCGGACGATTTGGATTAACTTAAATCAAACAAATCGTCATGAAGAAAACGAAGTTCACCGAAGCGCAAATCGTCTTTGCTCTCAAACAATCCGATACTGGAGTAGCCGTAGCCGAAGTATGTCGCAAAATGGGCATTAGCGAGGCTACCTATTACAATTGGAAGAAGAAGTATGTCGGATTGGGTGTTGCCGAACTGCACCGATTACGCCAGTTGGAAGAAGAAAACCGTCAGTTGAAACAGCTAGTGGCCGATCTGAGCCTGGACAAACAAATGCTTCAGGATGTGCTCAAAAAAAAGCTTTAAGGCCAGTTCAGCGAAGAAAACTGGCCTCAAGTTTAATGGAAAACTACCGAGTTTCGGCCCGTCGTGCCTGCTCTGTTATTCAGTTCCGTCGATCCTCCTTGCAGTATAAGTCTCGTCGTCGAGATGACTCCGTGATCCGGAAACGAATCAAAGAAATTGCCCAGGTAAGAGTTCGGTACGGTTATCAGCGGATTTATGTGCTATTGCGCCGAGAAGGCTGGCGTGACAACCACAAAAGGGTGTATAGGGGAGAGCATAAAAAAGCCTGGGGTCAATCCGGTTAAGCAGCCATCCCCATTGCCGCGAAAGATTGCGCTCGAAACTGGGGATACTGCTTCTTAAACTCACCTTCCCACTCCTCATTTAAGACTTTCGTCCGCACTACCAGCATCTGATGGGCTCCCGCTTTACTCCATTGCATTTGCTGTTTTTTGGTAAACCGCTTGGCCACTACATAATTGACCGTTGACTCCACAAAGCCGGTCGAGATTGCTTCCCCGTACCGATAGCGTTCACTATAATCAACGATTAGATGCATGTTTTGCCGAATGTAGCTCTCCAACTCACTAAGATACCGAATAAGTGGTTTGATCTTCTCGTATTTGGTAGGAGCTTCCTGACGGTGTAGATCGGCGTCACAGTCCAGATCATTAATCACTTCCAGACCTTTGATCGTGTTTCCGTGCCAGAGGTGCCATTTGGCACTTTCCAACCGTTTTTGCATTTGTTCCCCTTCCGCGTCAACTTTAGTCAACCCCTGTAAATACTGTTGGAGGACTGTAAAACGCATTGTTAGGTGGAACCAGTCCAGAATATGCTGAGCGTTTGGGGTCAGGTAGTTTTGTAACTGCCGTAGATTGGCCGCACCATCCGACAGAAAAACAACTCGTTGACTGCTACTAAATCCTTGTTGGCTCAAAACGTCTAAGACACGCTCTTTGGCCTTCTGATCATACCCTTGCATGAAGCCAAAACATTTGGCACACTGCTCTGTTGGAACCGATTTACCAACTATTACTTCAAAACAGGTCTTCTTCTGTGTCCAATCTCGTAAATAGCCCCCATCCACCCCCATAACGAGTGATCCTTCGGCTTGAGTTACTGCACTTTGGCTAACCAAAAGGCCTGTTGCGTTGGTTAAGGGGGCGACGCTTAATTGACTATCGACTTGACGAGCAACCTGTCCCAAATGATTTCGAATAGTAACGGCATTGAGTTTTTGATCAACAGGTAACACGTCTTTGAGCAACGCAACCGTTTGGGAATAAGATAGCGAGGCCGCCCATTTGGTCTCCAGATAGAGCATTTCAGGCGTAGTTCGCTGGGTGAACAATGACCGTAATGGGCTTACTGTTTGAGGCTTACCTGATGATGGGATGACCGTGAACCGGGGACTTCTCAGCCGTATAATACCAAATAGGGTTCGCAGCGTTAGGGTCTGATAATCTTTTAAAACCCGACTGGCAGGTAAGTTAGGTAACGCCTGGGCCAGAAAATAATTGGCCTGTTGTTGGACGATTTGAGCTTGCAGTGCCTCCAGTAGCTGTTTTGATTCAGGGAGCGACAAACCGATGTTAGCCACGTCCTGGCACTCTTTATCGAACGTCAAGACAGACTCGGTTTGAAGCGATTTACCGCAAGCTTCAACGGTCAATGAGATAGTGAACTTCATGGCAGTCAGGGTTTAAGTAGTACGTACTCATTGACTTTTCGAACCGTATTAATGGATACATCACACAATTTAGCCGTTTTTCGCACACTCAACCCAGCTCGCAGATTCCGCACTACCGAGGCATATTTTTTCAGAAAAGCCGCTTTCCCCTCCGTTGTTCCGTCGGGGCGGCCGATTTTCTTGCCTTGCCGTCGAGCTTCGTCCATGCCCGACAGAATGCGTTCGCGCAGTGTCTCTCGTTCTAAACGAGCGAACTCAGCCAGTAAAGTAAACAGGAACTGGGCCACCGGATTACGCTTGCCATTCCTGAGGGTCTCAATACCAAAATTTTGAACGTAAATGCTCACCCCAAGCTGAGTTAGTTCGTCTACAACCTGCAAGACTTCAACCGTAGAGCGACCTAACCGGGAGACTTCGCAAACCAATACTTTTTGAATCGCTCTGGTGCGACTTAGTCGTAGTAACTCCTGAATCCCATCCCGCTCCTGATTCGTACGGGCACCGCTGATCTTTTCCGAAATCTCCGCTACTACCTGCACCGCCTGGCTTAGTGCCAGCGATCGTAAATCTTCCAGCTGGCGCTGGTAGTCCTGTTCCTTTTTAGATACCCGAACAAAGATGACGGCCTGTTGCATACCCTAAAGCTAGCCATCCTGTATCAACTAAACCATCTGGTTAATCTGATACAGTTATGGCTCATCGGAATCGCCTTCTAATTCATCGTAACAGCCTTGGGCCTCCCAAAAACCGGAGCTACCCTTAA
>NZ_VFIA01000060.1 GCF_014282275.1 Spirosoma utsteinense | reverse complement strand
TTGCCATTGAGAGTCCGTTAGTGCTTGAAACGATTCGTTCATGATCTTGGAGCTTGGTAACTACAAGATAAGACGGACTCTCATTTTTAGACTATCCAAAACATACTCTTAAAGGAAGGCGGTATATTGGTCAGTGTTAACACGGATTTTCCCTTCAACGATGACGTACTGCAGGCACTTGCTAGCCAAGGCGCGACCGGCGAACTGGCGGCTAACCAGCCCCGCCAGGAGTGGCTGCGGGAAATGGCGCAACTGGTGGATGAAGGCCGGGTGCGGGTACAGATCCGACAGGTGTTTCCCCTGGAACAGGTGGCCCAGGCGCACCAGGAAAGTGAAGTCAGACGTGGGCGGGGTAAGCTGGTGCTGGAAGTAAGGAAAGAAGGGTAGTAACTATGAGACACATCAAAACGATCAGCGAATTCTATCGATCCATCAACCTGCCAGCACCGCAACATCCGCTGATTAGCGTACTCGACGTGGCCACCGCCGTGTACGATGATCCCGATAAGTCAGGAAACATGGTCCTGGATTTTTATTCCATTGCGGTCAAACTAATGGGGAACGTCAGCGCGACCTATGGCCAGCACACATTCGATTTCGACGAGGGTATTATGTCGTTCATGTCACCCAACCAGGTGTTTAGCCTGGCGGCTGACGACAAAAACGCAGCCGTAAAAAAATTAGGGTGGGCCATTTACATCCATCCCGATTTCATCTGGAATACGCCCCTGGCCAGGAGCATCCGGCAGTATGATTTCTGGGGGTATTCGCTTCATGAAGCTTTGTTTCTTTCGGCCAGGGAAGAAGCGGTGATGAATACGATAATCCGGGCAATCCAGCAGGAATGTGAGGCCAACATCGACCAGTTTAGCAAGCCAATTATCATCGCGCACCTGGAGAGCTTACTGAACTACGCGGACCGGTTTTATCACCGCCAATTTCTCACCCGCGAAAAAGCAGCGCATCAACTGCTCGACCGGCTGGAAACCGTACTCGATGCGTATTTTAACCGGGCTGATGGAGAGAACAGGGGATTGCCCAGCGTGCGCTACGTAGCCGGGGAGCTGAATCTTTCGCCCAAGTACCTGAGTACGTCGCTGCGCGTATTGACGGGGCAAAACACCCAGCAGCATATTCATGAAAAACTGATCGAAAAAGCCAAGGAGAAACTATCGACTACGGAGCTGACCGTTGGTGAGATTGCGTATGAGCTGGGGTTTGAACATCTACCCTCGTTCAGCAAACTCTTTAAGAGCCAAACGAATCAGTCACCACTGGCCTTCAGAGCGTCGTTCAACTAATTAGGATCGGTACAAACCGGCGAAAAGACCATGCAAATTGACCGTATTGGCAGTTCACCAGCCAACAGACCTCCCGAAGACAGCTTCACGGGCGATGTCTCAATTAGTAGTTACTTCCAGCGGTCGGTACCGAGTCGGCTGGCGGGGGCTATTGTTACCTTCGCGCCCGGCGCACGTACGCCCTGGAAGACCAATCCACTCGGTCAGACGCTGGTGGTGACGAGTGGTGTAGGCTGGGCGCAATGCGAAGGCGAGTCGATTGTCGAGATTCGCGCGGGCGATTTGATCTGGTTTCCGCCCGGAGAACTGCACTGGCAGGGGGCCACACCCGATCAGGCGATGACGTACGTCGCTATCCAGGAATCCGTGGTCGTGTTGTTCGGCAGGCAGGTGACCGACGAAGAATACCACCAGGGTCCCCCGCATCATTGAGTTGAGCATCAAGCGGAGCCTAAACAGCCGTTCCGACCCCATCTTGACCCGGAAATGACCCCACAGTTGACTTAACCTGTTTCTTCTTCCGGGTACTTTATCCTGCGCTCACGTTCACGCGTAGCCTTTTCTAAGCGAGTGAACGTTGGGCTAAAAACGCACAGGACTACGAAACTCGTGCTTAAAGCGGGTTGTGTCTGCCGATACGCGCGGCTTCCCATCGGAGGCAGGTGGTAAATTCCAGATAAAAAAGGTACAGCCAGGTCGTGATGATTTATTGGGGCGGCCCGCGCCGTACCTTTTTTTAAATACACCCGATACCGATAGGCTGATAGAATAGTTCAGCCGTAGATAGTCTTGTCCACGGCTAAACTACTTGCCATCTTGTTTTCGTGCGCTTAGCCAGCAAGTGGCGTTACGGCCGTTCTCATACCGTCACGACGACTTTTCCGACGTGCCGGTTAGATTCCAGAAAGCGCGTGGCTTCCACGATGGACCCGAAGGGAAAGGTTTTGCCGATCACCGGCTTTAGTTTGCCCTCGGCGATCCCCTCGTTGATGAACGCGATAGCGGCCTGGAGCGACGCCTGATTCAGCATCAGGTCCATTGAGGTATAACCCCGGATGGTGGGTAGTTTGGTCAGCACCTCTAACATCGGGAACGGGGTTGGTTCGGTGCTCATCGCTCCGTACACAAACACCTGTCCCCGGCTGGCGGTAGCGCCAATCAGTTCGGCAAACAGTGGGCCACCCACCGCGTCCAGCACGATGTCGGCACCCTTACCGCCGGTGATCTCGTTCACTGCCGCCACAATGTCGTCTTCCCCGCTGACGAGCACATGGTGCGCGCCCGCTTCCAGGATGGCTTCTTTCTTGGGCGCCGAACTGGTAATGGCAATGGCCGTGCCGCCCACGTAGTTGGTCATCTGAATGGCCGACAGGCCCGCGCTGCTCGAAGCCGCCGTGAAAATGACCGCCTGCCCCGCCTGAATCTTCGCCGTATCGATTAGCAGACCGTACATGGACAGGTAGCTGACCCATACGGCCGCGGCTTCCTCGTAGGAGAGTGACGCATCGTGTTTGATAACGGTGTAGTCCGGTACGTTAATCAACTCGCCGTAGGTGCCGTAGTCGTGCAGCGAAAAGGCGGCTATCACACTGACTACGTCACCCACCTGCACCTGCTGCACATCGGCGCCAACCGCATCGACAATTCCGGCGGCTTCGTAGCCAAGTCCGGCGGGAAAGATGGGCTTTTCCACGTAGTAGCCCGTCCGATACATGACATCAGACCGATTAAGGCCGATGGCTTTCACCTTGATCCGCACTTCGTGAACCGCCGGGGATGCAACCCTTAGATTCTGAATTTGTAGTACATCCGGGCCGCCCGTTGCCGTAAAGCGAACGCCACGGGCTGATTTTGAAGAACTCATCGCTGTAGTTGTTAATGTTTATGCAATTTTAAAGAGTACCTAGTACATTTGCAGGCAACACAACCAAATGTGGGTTACAGTAAAAATTGTAAGTAATGGCTAATGTGAAGGAAACATCGACTAACAGTGTAAATCGCCGGTTCCTGACCAGCTGCGACATGACCTACGCCGTTCAGTTGATGGGGGGGCGGTGGAAACTGCTGATTCTGATGCGGCTGGCAGGCGGCAAACTTCGGTTTGGCGAACTCAGAAAGTTCCTGCCGAACATCACCGAACGGATGCTGACACTTCAGTTACGGGAAATGGAAGAGGATGGGTTACTCATCCGAACCGTTTACGCGGAAGTACCCCCCCGGGTCGATTATGCCCTGACGCCCATTGCCCATGACCTGGTGCCGATCTGCCAGCACCTGCACAGCTGGGGAGCCAGCCACCGGAAGGCGCACGTGGGGCAGGCGTCCCCAATGGCGCACACCGAAGCCGTCCCGCAATAACTCACCTACTTAATCCCAACGATAGCGTATGTTTGACCGCATCATTCAGCACGTGCAACAGGAAATAGCCCTGACTACCGACGAAGTGACGTATTTCACGACGCTGCTGACCCCTAAAAAATTACGCCGACGGGAGCACCTGCTTCGGGCGGGCAAACCCTGCGATTTTATAGCCTACGTCAGCCGGGGGTTGCTCCGGTCGTTTACCACCGATGCCGCCGGAGCCGAACACGTACTGCATCTGGCTCCGGAGGACTTCTGGCTCGATGACCTCAATAGCCTGCTGAGCCGACAGCCCAGCGAGTTCACCATCGAAGCGCTCGAAGACAGTGAGGTTGTCCTGATCTTGGCCCAGCACTTAGAGCTGCTCTATGATCGGCTACCGGCCTTCGAGCGGTTCTTCCGGCTGCTGAACCAGAACAGCTATATCCGAACCCAGAAACGGCTGCTGTGCGCCAAAGACTGGCCGGCCGCCGACCGGTATCAGGAACTGATACGCCAGTTGCCAACCATTGAACAGCGCGTGGCCCAGCACCAGATAGCCTCGTTTCTGGGCATCACGCCCGAATCGCTCAGCCGACTCAAAAAAGGGCTGTACGAACAGCAGCACACCTGATCGACCCTTTACGATCTCCACAACAGGCCTGCCGTCGACTTTTGAAAGGGTCAGCGGCAGGCTTTTTTTGATGAACTCGGGCTGACCAAAGTCTTACCATACATCAATGGAAGAGGAGGTCCCGGCTCCTGACCTTTGTGCCGTTAGTCGATCACCAAAAAAACATACACCGACTGGCCACTACGTCTATGCAAACACTAAGTAAATCAGTCAACGCACTCAATGCCCAGATTATGGCGGGCGACATCTTAGGCGCTTTCGAGCGGTTCTACGCCGACGATGTGGTCATGCAGGAAAACGAAAACGAACCGGTCGTGGGCAAAGTCGCCTGCCGGGTAAACGAAGAAGCTTTCGTCGCTAGCATGACCGCCTTTCGGGGCGCGCAGGTCAAAAACGTCCTGATCTCCGACGGCATTGCGGCCATTGAATGGCACTTCGATTTCGACCATGCCCAGTGGGGGCCACGCACCTACGATCAGGTGGCGGTACAACGCTGGCGCGACGGCCAGATTGTGAACGAGAAATTCTATTACAATAATTAAAGGGGACTTTAGCCCGGTAAACGGCCCTGCCGGTGCCGGGCTACCTTATTTGCCATCACTTTTTTTGGATTTGACGCAATAACTGACAACTCAATGAAAACGCTTCATGTACTGGCTGCCAGCGCAGCCGCCCTGCTCATGGTGGGTCACCTCATCGCCGGTCCCGTTAAACCGGCGAATAAAGCAGTGGCTTACCGACTCGACGTCTCGAAGAGCCAGCTTCACTGGACCGCTAAAAAGATCACCGGCGAACACATGGGTACGCTGGCTTTCAAAGAAGGCGGCCTAACGTTCAACGGCAACAAACTGACCGGTGGTCAGTTCACCGTCGACATGACGAGTTTAGTCAACACCGACTTGACTGACAAGGGGTACAATGATAAGCTGGTCGGTCACCTCAACTCGGATGACTTCTTCTCGACGGCCAAACACCCTACGGCTACGTTCAGGATCACGAAGCTTACCCCAACCGGGCCTGCTACCTACCAGGTAACGGGCGACATGACCATCAAGGGAATTACTCAGGCCACCACCTTCCCGGCTACGGTAAAGCAAACCGCCACGGGAGTGGAAGCCACCGGCAAGCTAACGCTGGACCGCACCAAGTACGACATTAAATACGGCTCGAAATCATTCTTCGAGGGGCTGGGTGACAAGGCCATCTACGATGACTTCGATATTGACCTGAAATTAGTGGCTAACCGATAATGGTCCTGCTACATTTGACTGGACATTAAGTTAAGAGTCATCTAACTTAGTGAACCATGAAAACCAGGAGACAATACGACGAGGAGTTTAAAAAAATGGCAGTGGAGCTGTCGGATGCTAAAGGCTCTCTGAAAGCGACCGCTGAAGAGTTGGGCATAACCCCACAGATTCTCACCCGATGGCGTAGAGAACGAGCGCCTTCTCAAGCCCTCAGAGCTGGTAGCGGAACCCAAGGAAACCGAGAGCAGCAAGAAATTTTACTCCTCAAAAAGCAGCTTAAGCAAGCTGAATTAGAACGCGATATACTAAAAAAGGCAGTCGGCATCTTCTCCAAGGGCGACGGGAAATATTCGAATTTATAAAAGCTCATCAACGTGAGTTTCCTGTTGAGACGATGTGTAGAGTACTGAACGTGAGCCGCAGTGGGTATTACTACTGGTTAGCCCAACGACCGACCAAAAGAGCCAAAGAGAATGAAACGCTTATCGTACTAATAAGTGATTCATTTACAGCCAGTAAGAAGCGCTATGGCAGTTCAAAGATTACCCGCGAACTGAGGGCTAAAGGCATAAAGGTATCTCGACCCCGAGTAGCCAGGTTGATGAGGAAGGCTAATCTCAAAAGTGTTATTCAGAAGAAATATGTAGTGACCACAACTGACTCCAAGCACACTTACCCCGTGGCCGAAAACCATTTAAACCGCCAATTCAATCCTATAAAACCGGGTCAGGCATGGGTTTCTGATCTGACCTACATTGCTACTGGTGAAGGCTGGCTCTATCTGACCATCATCATGGATTTGTATGATCGGAAAGTGATCGGTTGGGCCTTGAGTACGTCGATGAAGGCGTCTGAGACGACTATGCCAGCTTGGCAAATGGCCCTTAAAAACCGGCCTATCGAACGGAATTTAATCTTCCATTCCGACCGAGGAGTGCAATATGCCTGTCATGCGTTTACGGGCTTGCTAAAAAAACATCCGCTGGTTTTGCAAAGTATGAGCGAAGGGTAACTGTTGGGATAATGCTGTGGCGGAGAGCTTTTTCAAAAGCTTAAAGTCAGAAATGATCTACCAACACGACTTTAAAACTAGAGAAGCGGCTAAACAGGCGACGTTTGAATACATCGAGATCTGGTACAACCGGCAACGGAG
Source organism: Spirosoma utsteinense (assembly GCF_014282275.1). Lineage (GTDB taxonomy): Bacteria > Bacteroidota > Bacteroidia > Cytophagales > Spirosomataceae > Spirosoma > Spirosoma utsteinense. The sequence continues at coordinate 14,940 of NZ_VFIA01000060.1, read as the reverse complement.
GCATTCATCGTTGGGGTATCTTTCCCCTTTTGACTACTATAATGGGCAACTTCAGCATGTTGCTTAAAGATTTGTCCAGTATTGTGTTGCAAGTCCAGAGCAGGCGCGTACTGAAAAGGTTATCATCCGATTGAACCCGATTTTCACGCATCAGATCAACCACAAATTCATTAAGTGTCCGCCCGACCTGAACCGTCGCACAATGATTGCTTATGGATCGCACAACTTGTCTGAAGCCTCGATTAAGTTGAGAGACTATCTGATGAGGGAGAAAAGCTCGAAGCGGTATACGCACGAAATAGGCTTAGATAGGCTCCATTACATGTTATGTGAAAAATGGATGAACGAGAAACGGAAGGCCAAAGTAACCGAGTATACCGAGAAAGCGATCAAGACTGTCAAAGCACTTGGACTGATCACTAAACATGAGATTCTACCTTCCAAATCATCAATGGGGCCAAAGGTCGTATTTCACATAAATAAAAATTGGGGCGATAATTTGCAAGTTTCTGATTAACAAATAGTTAACCTCTATTTACTGCACTCAGGCTTAGTACTGGACATTGACGGGATAGCATAGCAAAAGCGAGGGCAAACTACGTGCTTTGTAACGTGACTCACATTGCTCGACTTCGCTCCTCGCTCTTGGACAAATCTAAGGACTTTGCCCAACATCTCTCCCCCGCCCTACTCAATAATTTGCTCGTTGTAGCCTGTGCCATCCTGCTCAAAGAGACGGTCAATCTCAATAAACTCAAGAATCAGGTGGGCCTGTTATTAGGCAAACGACAGATTAAAACGGACTCCCATTACAAGCGGCTCACCCGGTTCTTCAACGATAAAACGGCGCAGCATAAGCTCTGGAAATGGCTCATTATCTGGTTGTTAGACTACATTAAAGGCTGGGATGGTCGTTCCCGAAGTATCTATCTGACCCTCGATGGTACCTCCTGGCAGTTGGGCACCCACCAAATTCACCTGCTAACGCTGTGTTTGGTTTACCGGGGCGTGAGCCTGCTCCTGTTGTGGCGCGACCTGGGCAAGAAAGGACACTCCTCCCAGCAGGAACGTAAACGGCTGCTACAGCAAGCAATGAAACTCTATCCCCTAAGGGGCTTCTGTTTATTAGCCGATCGTGAATACGAGGGTAAAGAGTGGTTTAAGTTTCTGACTGACAATAAGATAAACTTCATCATTCGCCTTCCCAAAACGGTTTACAAAGCAGATATCAGTACCGGTGGTAAAGCCTACAGCGCCTTACTCAAGCGGGCCTTGCGGGGCCGCACTGTTAGCCAGTGGTTCGAATTGGAAGGCTACCGCTATCAGTTTGTGGCCCTGTGCCATCAGGATGGCCCGCAGAGTGCTGACCCCCTGGTGCTGCTGGTGAGTAATCTGGATTGGCCCAAACAGACCATCGCGGAGCGCTACCGGATTCGGTGGACGACGGAATGCTTCTTCAAGCATCTGAAGAGCAATGGGTTTGACTTGGAGGAACTGGGTTTTGAGTCCCCCCGAAAGATTCGGTTGCTGGTGGCTATTGTCGTAGTGCTCTATGTGATCTGCGTGGCCGAAGGGCTACGCCAGTTTCATCGGATCAGAGCCAAGAAAAAAAGCCAATATGAACCCTTGCGGCTACGGGAATCAATATTTCGCAAAGGCTATTCGGTGGTGGTCAATGAATTAATCAGTATTGCACATTTTGTAGATTGGCTACTGGCGCAACTCACCAAGCACCTCAAGGTGCCAATACGCCTGTTTTTCTTCAATGTCCAGTACTGAGGGGCATTTTTTAATGAACTACGCAATTGATTGTGAATTAGTGACTTACGGCTAAGAATGGTGATGTGAAAAAATAGTCCACAAAAACGCTTAATTTTTTGAACAATAGATACCTACCCGCATCGAATGTAAAAAGCTTATTCGCATAAGTAGGTTTGTTTTAGGGTCATCAATCCTCGCCCGCAAGACTCCGAAAATGGCCTTGAAACCCTACCACGTAGCAAGCGCCTCTCCCCATACACCAGGCCTTCTTTTAGCAACAAGGTACCTACCGTTGAGGGGTGCGCTACTGCGGCGCACGAAGGCGCGCAACATCACGAAAATGTTGTCACTGGCTAGGCCTACGGCTAGACTCTCTTGTCGGGGTGGAATGATTTGGTATTTTTTGGTTAGTGACACGAATCAAGAAGGAGCGTTCCTGATTCGTGTCAACTCATAATTATTCCGTATCTTGTCGCCACTATGCGCTACATCGCTTACTACCGCGTCTCTACCCAAAAGCAGGGCCGATCCGGCCTGGGCCTTGATGATCAACGCCACATGGTCCAACGATTCCTCCGAGACCAGGACGAGCTGGTGGAGGAATTTACCGAAGTCGAGTCGGGCCGCAAGAAAGACCGACCCCAGCTGCAAGTCGCCATCCAGACGGCTAAACAACACGGGGCCCGGCTCTTGATCGCCAAGCTCGATCGACTCAGTCGCAACGCGTCGTTCGTCATGGTGCTGCGCGATTCGGAAGTGGACTTCGTCGCTTGTGATCTGCCCGATGCCAACACACTCACCATCGGTATCATGGCCAGCTTTGCTCAGCACGAAGCGGAGCAAATATCCAAACGCACCCGAGCGGCTTTAGCCCAGAAGAAAGCGCGGGGGTTCATCCTGGGTAAGTCTGAGAACTTCACCGATGCCCACCGCACCCAGGGCGTGGCCATGATAAAAGCCAATGCGCTTACTCATCCGGCCAACCGCCAGGCGGGCGAGCTGATTCGGCTCTACCAGCGGGATGGGTTGAGCCTGCGGGCGACGGCCGAGCGACTCAATGCCCACGGGTTCCGCACCCGCTACGGCAAGTGCTTTCAGAGCGAGACGGTACGCCGGATGCTGAAACGACAAGCGGATGGTAATGGCTAGCCTTGTACGTGTGTAAATTTATGACCAACTAATAATTACAAGTAAATTATCATTATAAACTTGCTCATTTAACAATAGTGTAAGACAGAACGTAGACTGCCCCGTAATTGCAACAAAATATGACCTATCGGATTATCTAAGAAGGGGCATCAGCCTTGACAATCAGTTGGATTAACGATCCTGGATTGGGTAAACAACACCCCTTATTTACACAAAGCCAAGCGTTTCGAACTGGCGGCCCAGAATAGCAACATCATCGGTCTTGAGCCAGTCACGCAGCAGCGTAGCGTAAATGCTGCGGAAATCGACCGTGTATGTAAGGTCACCTTCGTCCAGATTAGTCAGGTTGGGGGCTTCGTTAAGGACCTTTCCCGTTGACAGCTTACCACCTATCAGAAATACATTGTTGGCCGTACCGTGGTCGGTGCCGTTGCTGGCGTTTTGCTTCACCCGCCGACCAAACTCCGAGAACGTCATTAAGAGTACATCGTTCAGTTTGTTAGTGGCCTTCATATCACCCATAAATGCTTTTACAGCCTCGGCGTACTGCCGCAGTAGCCGCTCCTGCTGGCCGGGCTGGTTGATGTGCGTGTCGAAGCCAGAAATCGAAATGTAATACACGCTGGTGCTTACCCCCGACTGAATCAGTTCCGACACCGTTTTTAACCGATTGCCCAGTTCATTGGCCGGGTAGGTGCCTTTGGTGGCACTGACTGGTTTGGCCAGTCGCGCGGACTTGTCGTACACGTAAGCGGCCGACGAAACCGTTTCGGCTAATGTCTTATACAAGTAGGCCACGCTACCAGGCTCGTTCACGTGGCTAGCTTTAGCTAATCCCTCCACTAGCCCGCTGCGGGTCTGGGTGTAGAGTTTTTGAGGATTCAGCATCGCCAGCCCATTCACGTTGGTGCCTTTCAGGGCTAAACTGAGCGTGTCGTCCACCTCAACAGCCCGGTGGGACTGACATGTATCGGACCCGGCACAGTTGGCGTCCAGGTAGCGGCCAACCCAGCCCGTGGACAGGTACTTATCGGAGTCGCTGGCCGTTTGCCAGATGTCCATTGACCGGAAGTGTGACCGATCCGGGTTCGGATACCCAACGTTGTTGATGACGGTCACCAACCCATCATCGTATAAGGCTTTAAGCGGTTCGAGAGCTGGATTAAAACCAACTTCATCATTGAGGGCCAGTACCTTATCGCGGGCAATGGCCAGGGTGGGGCGTTCGCGGTAATAAATATCGTTTCGAAATGGTACGACGGTATTCAGACCATCGTTGCCACCCGATAATTGTACAATCACCAGCGTTTTGCCCGTAGTTGGGGCCACGCCCAATTGATTCAACTCAAACGCTTTCAGAAAATGCGGGAGAAGCATCGTTCCGGCCGTGGTTAGGGCCGATTGTTTCAGGAAGTCTCTGCGTTTCATGGAGGTTTATTTTGGGGAGCAAAAGCCTTCGTTGTTAGCACATTTGGTATTCCGGCAAGGCCATCAGCGCGGCCGTCAGGGTTTGTAGTTGTTCGCTGAGCGAACTCTCGGGCCTCACTCGCTGCACGACTATTGATCGCTGCCCGTCACCCAGCGGTTGCTGGAGCAGGTAAGCGGCTAGTTCGTCGGGAAGCCGTTCGGCCGGCACTTTCTTGAAACTTTGTTCGAACGCCATCCAGGAAACCGTGGCATTCATCGCCCCTTTTCCCCGGCGTGACAGCAATTCGGTATTGACATCTCCATCGTCTTTTGGTTTTGTAGTCACCTGAGCGGCCTGCAATAGCACCTCAGGTAACTTCATCCGAAACAGTAAACTCGAACTGTCGATCCAGTTGCGGCCACCGGGCCAGCCTGCCACGTTAGGCGGATAAAGCAGAACCTGCCCCAGGGTGCGCTGAATGAACACGACTGATTGTTTTTGCTTAAACCGAATGCCGAGCGTGTGCTGCATCCCGGCCACCAACTCGACCGGTGATTTGATACGGGTGCCAATGTTAGCCGGGTCATAGAACCAGTCGGCGGTCAGGATCGTTTCGAGCAGATCAGCAATGTCGTAGCCACTGCCGTAAAAGCGGTCGGCTAATGTGTTGATCCGCTGGGTTGTAGCGGCATCCGTGTCCTGCTCATTGACCAGAAAGCGATAGAGTTTGCCGGTTACGAACTGCGCCGTTTGTTTCTGTTGGAGCAGTAGACTAATCACATCGTCACCCGCAAAAGTACCCGTCTGCCCAAAAATCGTTTTAGGGCCGTCGTCGTGCTGAAACTGGCGAAAAACAAACGTACCTTCGGCGTTGAATCCCCAGCCGGTAAAGGCTCGGGCGGCATCTTTAATGTCCTTTTCGGTGTAATTGCCCCGTCCCAGCGTGAACAACTCCATCAACTCGCGGGCGAAGTTTTCATTGGGGGCATTTTTGCGATTTTGCTGATTGTTCAGAAATTGAAGCATGGCCGGTTCCTTTGATACGGCCATCAGTAATTCGCCAAAATTGCCCAAAGCATGCTGGCGGAGCGTGTTGACGTAGTGCTGAACGGCACCCGGATTACGAACCCGGCAGGCAAAGTGACCATGCCAGAACAGGGCCATCTTTTCGCGCAGGGCCTGCTGGCAGGATGCCATTTTTTCGACCCACAGCACGTTCAGATCCCGAATGAGTTCGGTGCCCTGTTTGATTTTCTGTTTGACCGCCTCCCGGTCGACCATCCCGCCCCGAAACAGTTCTTTCAGGAGTTTTTTGTCAACCAATTGATCGGGGTCTATAACCAGCAGGGGCGTAAAGGACCTGCTCTCCTGGAGCAAATCACGCACCACCTTCCGGATGGGTTTGCGGCTTTCGCGCTGCATGACCTCTGGGGTAGCCCCGAAAGCGGCCCGCCAGAATAAGTGCTGAATGTGGTGCTGTTCGCTGATACGGTCCATGCGGGTTATCTTTTTTATCAGTAATCGTTGATTTAAGTAATGGAACGGGCCAGTTTTATGCTCACCAAACCACCCGACGAACGGGCCTGCGGACCACCACTACAGGCCTGGGCGCTACGTATACCCGGCGGGGCGCCACGTAAACTCGACGCGGAGCTACGTACACCGGAGCGGAAACCACGAGCCGCCCCGGCACGACAACCACCCGCTGCTCTGGAACGACTACTACCGGGCGGGGGCGCGGGGCATACCGAACCACAAAGCGCTGTGCTTCGCTAAATTGGCTGCTAAACAGGCCAATAGCCAGGGTAAGAAAAGCTACTATTTTTGAGGTTTTCATCGTTTTTCAGGTTTATGTTGAGACAAATGCTAAAAATAGACAACGAACCACCGGACCCTGGCCGATGTACTATTCTCGTCAACAAAGAGTTGCTCGTTTCATCGTCAGGCCAGCGAGTCCGGAGGAATCAGGCACTATTCAGCCGTTTTCTTTCCCCGCAGCAATAGACTGATAAACGCAGCCTCCTCGAATCCCTGCGACAAACCACACCGTCGGACAACGTACAGCCGTTGCTTACCCGCCCCCACATCCAGCTGGTACCCAGGCCGCGTTCGCTTAACGCTCATCATGGGGTTGATTGAGCGTAAGGGGATATACTTGGTATCCTAGCTTGATCAATTGCTGATCAACGCTTTGCCCGCTGGCCGCGATTCCGCTTCGCCTGGCCCTTACGAGCGTCTTTAAATGCATCGTATTGCTTGTACTGCTCCTCGCTGAACACTTTTTTCAACTCCTCGTCTTTGCTGGTCATCATAGTGCGGACTTGTTTGATCGACTCCCGGCTTCGTTCGGCAGCGTCCATCAGCGTTTGGGCCTGCTGGGCGTATTTGAGGTTGATGGACGCTACGGCCGTTTCCTGTTGAGCCGACAGATCAAGTTGTTTTTTCATCTGCTCCGTCTGCCGCTGAGCGCGTTGTTCGGGGGTGCTGTTGGCCATTTTCTCCCGGCGATTGGCGCGGGTTTCAGTCGTAGGCGTTGGTTGAGCTGAAGCCTGAACGAAGGCAAATGCGGCGATTAACAGGGCGAAAATCAGGTTGCGTTTCATAAGATTACTGAATTGGTTTGACATGGTTTTTAAGCGGGGGTATGTACGTTTTTAAGGGTGTAAGGTGGTTCCGCTTACAGGTGGTCTGTTCATCAAAAACTAACACACTTATACAAATGCGGTGCTGCCAAAAAACTTGCGGGGTCATTGATTATTTTTTTCCAGTTTCCGTCGTCGTTCTCGTGTAGCATTCGGATCGATGCGGTTAAGCCGTTCCCTCAGGCGGGTCATTAGCTCGTCGAAAGCGGGCCGTTGCGCCGGGGTGCAAAGCTCCCGGACGCGCCGCCACTGCCGAAAACGAAGCCGGGTAAGCTGACCCGTTTGGGCGTTCATGCGGTCGACCAGCGAGTCGACAACCGCCTCGGTCGGGGTCGTTGGTGCCTGTAGGCGCGCGAACAAGTCGGCCCGCAACTGCCGAAGGCTAACTTCGTGCGGCCGGATGGCCTGCCGGAGTTCCTGCCGATATTGCCGGTACTGAAACCGTTGCTGTTTGTCGAAACCTAAGCGGTTGGGCAGAAATGCCTCCGCATTACCCCCCCCATTGGTCCGATTGATCCGTAATGGCTCCGTCTTTCGAAAAATCCAGCCGATCGTTCCCACGTTCAGGCAGAGCAGCAGCCCAATAGCGGCCCAGAGCCAGTATTGATTACGTTTGTCGTTCATGTTGATTACCAATCTAATACGGTGGCTTCTGCCCCCAAATCACCCGCCATTCCGTCGAAAAACTGTTGCTCTTCGTGTTGATCGAGATGCCGTTGAAAATAAAGGGCTGTTGAAACGTTCAGCATCAGCACCAACCCGAGCGTCGCCAGCGCGTAGGCTGGTCGGGACACCCAGGAAACTGCCGTTCGGTCAGCCTGTCGGCGTTCCAGCCGCGCCTGTAGGCGGGTGCTGAAAAAGGGCGGTGGACTCGCCCGTTCGATTCCGTCCAGAGAACGTAGTGTTTTCTCAATCTCGTCGTCTGGTTGTTTATCGGTGTTCATAGTTTTGGGGTATTTGAGTTATTAATTTTTAAGTTTTTTATGATCAATACTAAGGGGTTGGTCTACAGTTAGTTGGTATCTGATAACCTGGGACTAAAAAATTCAACACTTAAAAACCACTGTCTTTATAATAACTGCCCAACTGTTTCCGCAGGTTCACTTTTGCCCGGTGCATCAGCGACTCTATCGACGATAACGAGGTATTCATCACCTCCGTAATTTCTGCATAACTCAATCCCTCGACATGGTGGAGCGTGAAGGCTACTTTCTGCTGATCGGACAACCGACTGATGGCCCCAAACAGCACCTTTGCCCGCTCCTTCTGCTCCAGTTTTACGCCCGGATGCTCAAAATCGACCGGGTGCCAGCGATCATCTGCTGATTCGTCATTGTCGCTGGTTCCGTACAGACTCGTCAGAAACGCAAATCGTTTGCGGGCGTGTCGTTTCCGGTAGCTTTGGAGTGCTTTGGTCGTGGCAATCCGGTAAATCCAGGCCGTAAGTCTATCCTCGCCCTCAAACCGGTGAATGGATTCAAAAATTTCAACGAACACTTCCTGCGCCACATCTTCGGCTTCTTCGGGTTGCTGTACGATGGCCAGCACCGTGTTATAGACTCGGTGCTGGTAGGCATCGACCAGCTGCCGAAACGCGTCCTGACTGCCCCGTTGAAGCCCGTCGATGAGTTGTTGAAGTTCCAAAAAGCCGGTAGTTGTGTCGTTAAACAGATAAATGCACGTTGGAGGAAAAACTTGCGGGCAGGTTTAAACTAAAGTGAGGACTATTGACTTTTTTGGTAGTTGACAGCGCTATTATAGTGTCTTAGCCCCCTGAATGACTGGACAAAATTGCAAAAACAGTTTAGTCCTTTTACATTCAGATACCATGAGCAAAATAAGGCGGAGTTTTACTCCCGAAGACCGCTATTCCATCGTCCAGGAAGCCATCCGGGACGGCCATGCCGAGACTTCTCGCAAGTACAACCTGTCTCCTTCGTTGCTGCGCAGGTGGCGATTGAAATATTTAAGCAAAGGCAAAGAAGGACTGAAAGATTCCTATGCACGTCTCGATCCCCAACTGCGAGCACTCGAACCGGGCCGATTTCTATGGTTCAAACAAGGGTTGGCGTATAATTTTTGTCATATTTTTTGCCCCGTTTGACGACCGCATAGACCCGATGGATAAGTTTGTTTCTTAGTGCGTTGATAACCAACATCTTATTCTTTCCCTCTTTGATTTTTCGTTGATAATAATCCTGTAGTTCACCTTTCACCTGTAGAGCCGACATGGCTGCCAGATGGAGTACCGTTTTAAGTGATTTTCGAGCGTGGTGGTTTACACGGGTCTTGCCTCGCACACTGCTGCCCGAAGAGTGTTCGAAGGGAGCTACACCAGCATGGCAAGCTAGTTTTTTGGGATCATCGATGGTTTTAAATTCATCACTGGCTAGGATCAGTTCCGTGGCCACGACTTGGCCAACACCGGGTACAGAAGTGACCAACTCAAAGAGCGATTTCAGAGTAGGATCATCAGTGATCAGTTGTTTGATTGCTCTTTCAAACCCATTTAAATCACTTACTAGCGCCTTTAGCGAGCTACTGCAATGCTCGCCCAATTGGGTGGTAAGGGCTTTGTCGCCGAATCGTTTTTGCTCGGCCAAAGGCACTTTCAACTGGTTAATCATACCCTGTAAGCGCTGACGAAGACGGGTAAATTCAGCTAGCTTTTTCATCACTGGTCGAGCTGGCTTCCAGAGCCGGATGCGGTCTTGAAAGCAATAAGCGTACTCAGCAATCCGTTGAGCGTCAATGATATCGGACTTACCTCGTTGCAGTCCGCCCGCCTGTTTAATCTGTAGGGAAGCTTCCAGCCAGATCGGTAACTGAGCCTGAAAAAACACGTCCAAAGCATGTGCGTTGTAAAGACCAGTGTGCTCCATACAAACCACGCAGTTTGAGCGATCAAAATCAGGGAGTGCCTGGAGTTGTTTGATCACCGCTCGGATAGCAGTTGGTGAGTTTTCAGATTGGGTCTGCCAGATGATACCTTTATTGGCATAAACAGCCCAATCGAGTGTATTTTTCGAAACATCAATCCCAATAAAGTGGCGAATGTCCATTGAAGTACTTAATTTTAGGATTAGACAATCAGACGCTTACTCATCACTCGCTACCTTGCTAATGGGACTGCTATCCCTAATTTCTATTCGAGGCTGAGTAAGAAAATCCGAGCGGGACCTGAATCGGCCCATAGGGCGTAAACCTGGCCGGAGACGGTAGGGAAGCCCGCTCGGTTGTCTGTCTGGCAAGCTACCTAAATCTTGGTTTCTTACCACCTCACAAACTTAAAGGCCGGGGCGGAGGAAAATGAACGTCTGAAGCGGATTGTAGCAAAACAGGCTTTGGAAATTGAGATCAAGAGTGAACTGCTAAAAAAAACGCCTGTTCAACCTCGGAGAAACTAGCGCTAATGAAACAGTTCGAAAGACGAGTAAGTCGTACCCTATTATGCCAGTGGCTTGGCCTGCCCCGGAGCGTGTCTTATTATCAGCCCCAGTCCGGTACACCGGGAGCCCGACCCAGCCAGGTAACGATGAAATTGGATGGATCATGGATAGACAATCAGCTGATAGTGAGCCGTATTCGGCAATTGCTGGATGTTGAGTTCAATGCCCTCGGCTATGAATACATCACGTATGAGTTGAAAAAAGAGTACTTGGTCAACAAGAAAAAGGTGTATTGGCTAATGAAGGAGCATAAATTGCTTTTAGGCAAAGTGATCCGGCCGACAGGTAAGCGGGAATTCGTTAAATTCAGACGAATTGAAGCGACCAAGCCTTTGGAATACCTGTGCTGGGATATCAAATATGTTTGGATACAAGGGGAACGACGGAATTACTATCTGCTGAGTGTCATTGATGTGTATAGCCGCAAAATTCTGGACTGGCTGTTTCAGAGCAGTGTTCGTCAAATCGATTTAATCGATCTTTTTCGACGAATAAACCGGAGTCATGAACTGAAAGGGGTCATTCTGCGCAATGATAATGGCAGTCAGCGGTCCGCCGCCGCGGTTCATTGCTCATTCGGTGCGTAACTTTTTGAAAAGCTCATAGATTAAGCAGGAATTCACGCACGTGGCCACTCCTGAAGAGAACTCGTATATTGAAGCTTTTCACAGTATTTTAGAACATGATGTCATTGAGCGAAATGAGTTTACCAGCTATTACGAATCGGACGGATTTCTATGATCTAAACAAGCATGGGGGTATATTTTTCGTCATAGTTTCGATCCTGGCGAACACAGGCAAAAATGCGGTGAACCATTTTATTCCGAACATTATTGAGAACTAACATTTTGTTCTTGCCCTCACTTACTTTCCGTTGGTAATAGAGCCTTAGTTGAGGACAATGCTGAATAGCTGACATAGCGCCTAAATGCAGCAGAGACTTGACTTTCTTATTTGCCATATGACTCACTTGAGGTTTGCCTTTTCGCTGACCGGAGCTTCGTTCAAAGGGCACCACTCCGGCATAACAGGCAAATTTCTTAGGATCCGATATCGCATTAAATTCATTTGTAGCCACAATGACTTCTGCGGCGGTGATCTGGCTAATGCCGACGACTGAAGTGACACGCTCAAAAAGTCGCTTCAATTCAGGATCTTGCTGAGCCAAAGTTGCAATTGCTTTGTCGACTGATTTTAGATCCGATTTGAGGGCTTTAAGCGATGCGGCACACGCTTGTTGGTCAGTTTTACGGTCAGCTTTTTCAACAAAACCTTTGGTATCAGTCAAGGGGGTCTGTAACATTTTAATAACTTTGACCAGTCGGGCACGTTGCGCTGTCAATCGGTCTAGTTGAGCAATAACGGCACGAGGTGGTGTCCATAAGCGAGCTTCGTCGCGATTTTTATAAGCAAACAGGGCGATGCGTTTGGCATCCACTTGATCGGTTTTACCTCGTGTAAGCCCTATACTTTCTTGAATATGAGCGGCTCGCTCTACCCAGATATTGGCAGACTGCTGGTGAAGTGCTTTCAGCAAGGGGTTATTATAGATTCCCGTAAATTCCATACAGAATAAACATTGGCCTAGGCTTGTTTTTGTTTGCTGACGTAAATCTTTGAGAAACTGCGTGATACCTTTCTTATCATTGGTTACCTGTTGATGAAACAAGATTTGATTTCCTTTGGCAACCGCAAAGTCAAGGGTAGCTTTGGAAACATCCACTCCAATAAAATAAGTAAACTGCATAGTAGTACAGGGTAAAAAAACAGGGATGACCAACGTTTAGACTCCTCAATACCTTTCTAATGGGTCGTTAGCTCGCATTTCTATTTGAAGTTAGCGTCTAAAATGTTCCGACAGGTCCCTGAATCCGTCCATAGGTCTTACCTTGCCGAAGCCTTAAGGTGTTCCTGTCGGAGTTGGTTTTCACTAGCTGTGAATGGCATTAAGTTACACGGTCAAATCTTAGAATCGTGCAACGGAGTAAATCTAAAGGCCGATGCCGCCAAAGAAATGTTTGGCCGTTATTTTTCCCATTACAACCGCCGGGCGGCCCCGCAGCATCGGCTACACCGTTCGATTGGCTTCGTAACACCCCAGCAAAAATGGGAAGAAGCACAGGTAGTGTACGACACAACCTTTTCAGAAAATCTGTCCAGTTAATAGGGGGCTAACACAGAGTCAAGCCAAGGGCTTGGGCAATAGGACCTTGTTTCCAACCCGCCTGATCGAGCTCGACACAGCGTCGTCGTAATACTTCGTAATCCGCTGGTTTGTATTTTGGCATACTGACAACAAGCCATCAGTATTATAAACCTACTCACGGAGCTATAATAACTTATTTGTTAGAGCACAATACGAAAAAATGGTAGAATTTCACACCTCAGAAAAGGCTAAAATGACTCATTAACAGTCGGTTTATCTAAAAGGAGGGTTACCCATTTTAACCCGTTTTACTTAATCGGATGCTTCTAACCGGAGCCCCGGCATTTGTTAAAAGCAATTGTCTCTTTAAACGCTCCTATGTGAGACGAAGGGGAGTTCATATATATGCTTCAAAAATGGGGCGTTTAAAATGACAAAACGTATTTGAAAGTTGTGTTTTCCAGAGCAGTTTTCAAACTACACTTATGTGGTATGAATAAGACATAAATAGGCTAGAGGTAGTTAAAATAGCAGATTCTTGAAAAATAGAACACTAGCTTTACTTAACCTTTAGCACTAAGTGATTGGCCCATACCGCTTGACGATCACCTTCTCGTTGGTAGGTAGTCAATAAGTACTCTTTATCGAGATGTACCAAGCCACTGTATACGGTCTTATTGTTGACAAGGACCCGGATTGGTCGTTTAAAGTCAACCATTTCAGGGGACAGATAAAGACGAATCAAATTTACATGAGAAGTCGTCAACCGGAAGACGTTATTCGAATAACTTGCTTGGACTGCGCCCGACCGACGAGGAAACACAAAAGCTCGTGAGCTACTATCAAGCAGCACGCTAGGGTCTTCTACACTACGCCAACTCCGGACACTCACATTGGTCGACTGGTGCCAGTTTGCCTTGGTTGAGAGCGTATCCAGGCCTGCAATTTCTAGCCAGTCACAACGTCCATGCTGCACATCATCACACTCCCAATAAAGCTGGTTGGCGAAGGGATTCCGTTGTTTTGCCAGCATGTTGGCGAAAAGTTGCTGGTAGACGCTCTTCACGGAGCTGTCTTGGGAAAACATTAAGTAGCTGTGATCACGTTTGCCTATTACTTCCTGGTTTGACCAATCCATGCCCAATTGGTTGGCTAAAGCCGTGACCGAACGATGCCCCTCTAAGGGAAAATAATAGTCATAATCGGTGGCCACGTTATGGAAAGAACGGTTGCCTCCATTACGCAAAAACGTGCCTCCGGTTCGGACCTGGGGACGATTATTTATCCCCGAGAATCCCGCAAATAAGCTGGGTTCCTTCATTAGGTAGGAGAAGGCTCCGGTTGCCCCGTTCGAGTGACCAGTAATATACACCCGGTTATCAGCAATAGGATACATCTGTTTGACTTGGCGGATCACTTTCGGCACTAAGTCGAAACCCGCATCCGGCTGCATCCAATTATATTGGCGGGTACCATAGGGAAACACGGCAATTATGTCAGACTGACGAGCCTGCTCGACAAACGAAGCACCAAAGAAACCGGTTGTGGTCGTACTATCAGCGACATCGGGAAAAGAACTTTGCTGACTGACCGCTCCGTGTAAGACGACTACCAATGGATAATCTTTTCGAGGATCAAAATTGGCGGGTAGCTGAATCATATAAGGTACCTCAAGGGAGTCCTTGTAGGATAGCCAGGCATATTGATAGCGTTCAGTGGACGAGTAGCTTCGTAGGGGGCGGGTTTGTCGGAGCTGTTGATAGAGTTGCTCAGCGGAAAGGCCGTTAGCGACGATAGCCCGTTCTTGATCTGCCTGCGCCAATAAGCGTTTTTGTTCTTTTCGAAAGGGTAAACTTGCCCGAATCCGTTCTTGCTTCTGCTGTTCAATAGCCTGATCGATTTGTGTCATCAATGCCTTCCAGCGAGGATCGTCGCGCAGCCAGTCGAAGTTGGCGTTAAAATAGGCGTTCGTAGCGATGTCCGAAGCCGCTACCAAGCTGGTATAATGAAGAGCTAAGGAGGTATCCTTATCTAAGCTGGCGAATTCAGCTGCGTTTAAGTAACGCCAATATTTATCAGCGGGGTGATCCTCCCCATCTTTAATAGCCCATTTAATGGCTTCTTTCCAGTTCTTTCGATTGATATTAGCCCCCATACTATCCAGGGCTACGTTGTCTGATTGAGCAAAGCTTATACTACCAACCAGTAAAAACAAAGGTAACCACCCAATGTGACGTACATAGAATGGTAGCAATGAAGCAACATACATAAATTATAGACTTTATTGCAACGTATTAGAAACGGGCATAGGACTATAGCCAGAAAACTCCTCCCCATATTGCTCCCACCAGCTTTTGATAAACGACAGTTTATCCTTGAATTGAT
>NZ_VFIA01000059.1 GCF_014282275.1 Spirosoma utsteinense | reverse complement strand
AAGGCCTTATCTTGGGGCTGGAAAGAGTCGGTAAGGGTCATCTTGGCGAGATTTAGAACACCTCAAAGATGTCTACTTATCGGCTCTTTACCCTTTTATGAGAAAGCCCTGCTAGTAAATATAAGTTACATTAGTTATATTATTTAATAATAAGTAACTTATAGTAAACAATCATTTGAGAGGCTGTCCCATTTTTGTAGACTGTCATACCGCTTACACCAAGGTGATGGATACGACTGGTATTGGAAGCGATGTGACAATCGGGCCGAGTTCAGCACGGGAAAATGAGCGCGTCTATCCAACAGCCACTGGGTGAGGTGTTATAGTCGAACAGCAATAGACATGCGCTAAGGGAGCCAGTTCCATAGTTGGAACTGGCTCCAAAAATTACCAGGAACCGGTACAGATGAGAAGGAGAATATACGCTTAACTGATGTCGACAAAATCAATAATTAAACTCTGTCTGCATACATACGCCCGGCTATCAACATTCGGGATTATTCTGTGGACGGGATTATTTTATATGCGTGGCGATGCCCACACCGCCATGCTTCGTTCCTGGCAGAACTTGATTATCGATCAGGATCGGTGCATTAAGTTGTTTCATTCGGCTAACCGAGGTATGGTAACTGGCCGTATTCAGGATTACTGATCGCTCACAATTCTTGGCGGTGTTGTCGGCTAGTATCGTTCCCAGAATCATCGGTACCCATTCATCCTGATAGTTTGTTCCGCCAGAGTGGAATACCATATAAGCGTGGTAACCCGTCGGGAATGACTCATCCTGAATAACATTCTTGTTTGGTATGGCCCCTATTAGCGTATTATGGGTTATCCGCAGGTTGGTAGATACAGTCCCCCAAGTCTGGGCAATGATGTGTTGAATGGCCTGAACACCGATACTGACTCCGTTATAAGGATCGTTTTCACCATCGACATAATTATTGATCACCTCTACATTATATATAGGTGTGAAATGATGAACATTATTGGGTCGAATGTTTTGAATCGTCGTTATATCGATAGCCCCTGCATTGATTAGTCGGTTGCCAACAATATCGATGTGGTGCATGGCACAGTGGTACAGCGTGATGCCCCGTTGCTGATCGCGAATATCATTATTTACGTAGGCTACGTTTTCCAGTCCGAAGTTAAAAATAGCGTAGCTCGACGTGTTGTCCGGCACAATTCTCCAGGCGATGGCCAGCGTCAGGGTGGTGGCCGTTCGGGAACGTATTTTTGTGACCTGACCAGCCCCCCGCCCTTTAATGATAGCAACAACGGGCAGGCGTTTAAAGGACGTAGTCCAGTTTTTGGCCGTATCGGTCAGGGTAGTGGCTGTTGCGCTGCTTACCTTCCCGTAATCGACATCGGGAATGGCCGCTCCACCTCCCTCGGCAATGATAGACTCCCCGTCGTTGGTGATTGGAATGCCATTGGGGTCTCTTGGTATTGGGCCGTTGGCGAGCCTGAACCGGTTATTGGCAATGTAGGCGCTCGTTGTGAACTCATTGATCATCAGGTGTAAAATACTGCCCTCAACTTTACCCAACGCAACATCCCGCGTGAGTTCGTTGTCTTCAATGAAGCATTTGCTCGATTCGGTCGTGTTGATCCCCCCCGTTACGAATGTGAATTTCGACCCTTTGATCGTTACATACTCGCAGTTGGTCGTGGTAGTTGGCCCGTGAATCAGAGCGTTAGCCCCCTGAAGAAAATCACAATTCTGAATAAGGACTTTTTTCACGTTGAGGTATTCGAGCCATTCGCCTTTCTGCATTTTCCAGCTTACATTCTTCAGGAAGACATTTTGTCCGCCAATCAGGCCGGACCCGAAGCTTCCGGTAGTATCCTGATTCTCGAATGAAAGGTCACTGATACCGCTGTTTCGTTTGCCAGAATCGAAGTAAACGAACTTGCTGATAGAAGATCCCGTCCCGTATTTGATAATGGTAGCACCCTTGCCGGCCCCTTTCAGAATAACATTGGGCGGCATATCCAGACCCACGAACCCTCCTCCTTCGCACAGATAGGCACCAGCCGGCAAATAAACCACGCCCCCGCCATCAGCAGATGCCTTGTTCATCGCTTTCATGATCCGGGGTAAGTCGTTGGTAGTGCCGTCGCCCACAACTTTACTGTCGGCGGCAAGCCGCGAGTCTATTTTAGCATTGTAAACGTTACCCGTCATGGCCCCCGTAAAGTTAGCATGCCAGGCAACTCCCAGGCCAAAGACATCGGTAGCTGGAGCAAGGGCGGTTAACCCGTAATTGCTGTCGCCGGTTTCGTCGATCACCTGGGTTTCACCAACGCTCCCTCCATACCCATTGCTAACGTAAACCTTGTATTTTGTACCGACGACCAGGGTAGCAGGCGCTGTAATGTTGAGTTTGAACCGATCGCTGCCGTCAGTAACAGCCGTTGCCAGTAAGCTCGCTCCGTTGCTTTGTGACACGAAGCGAATGACCGCTGTTTTGCCGGACAGCAACAGATCACGGCCTCTTATGGCAACGTGCGCACCGGCATAGACATCCGGTGAATCGACGCAATCGCCCCTGGCCTGATTAATGAAACTGGAAAGGCTGCGGCTTCCGCTCTGCTGCACCCAGATCTGATAAACGCTAACCGGCAGATTTCCGGGAATTTGGGCTTTGATAAAACCAGTCGCCTGAGACAGTATCGGCACCAGCACCTGTTGCGTGTCGTCGCCTGCCGTCAGGCATAACTGAGCCAGGATCGAGAAATGGCCCTGCACAGCGATTTCCTCGCCGGGTCCCGCCGATTCACTGGCCCAGAAAATATGAAGATCGTTTGAGATAGGTAGCGCGATGTTTTTATCTGCAGGCAGAAGCGGCTGTTCACCTTGTAAAGACTTATAGCGATGGTCGTGTTCGGCCCCTAATCCTCCGGTTGAAATCATGATTTATTAACTAATGATACGTTCAAATCAGGTTGATGAAGATGATACCCTTATTTTTATAGCAGTTTGCCGGAACATGACTTGTTCCGGCTATACATCCGTAAAAGCACTCACGTATCGAACTACTTTATCTACACAAATTTACGGCTAGGATTTGTAGTATAGCATTACTTTTGATCACTTGTATAGTTAGTCAATCTAGTTAATTTTCACTAATATAGTTTATTTAATTAAAACTTTTTGTTTATATTTGTAAATATATTGTATTATCAAAGTTTATCTTAATTAATTTATAGTAACAAAAATATACCTATTTTAACTGTGTCTATCTTAGATACATATACTCAACCATTGACGGCTCAAACGGCAGCTCATCTGCTGCGCCGGGCAACTGTTGGTCCTACCCAGCGGGAAATTGCTGTATTTACGGGTTTATCGGCAACACAGGCAGTTCGTCAGCTTAGCGATTCCAGCGAGTCACTGCTTTCTCCGGCTGTTGCCATCGACAGCTCCCTGTCGACCACCGTCGGGCAACCCTTTCTTACCAGACCCTATAGCGACACTAGTAACGACCTTTACCTGACGTCTGTCAAATACTGGTGGCTGGCACTGATGACCACCCAGAAAACACCGGTAAACCTGCTGGACAAACTGACCTTATTCTGGCAAAACCACTTCGTTGTTACCAGCGACGTAGTGAGTGACCACCGCTTCATTAATCGGTACCTTTTACTGCTGCGCAACAATGCGCTGGGAAGCTTTGAAACGCTGCTTACGGAGATCAGTAAAGATCCCGCCATGCTTTGCTATCTGAACGGGAATGAAAATGAGAAAGGGCGTCCCAACGAGAACTACGCCCGCGAACTACAGGAGATATATACGGTTGGGGTGACTGATACGGACGGAACCGAAAATTATTCGGAAGACGACGTAAAAGCGGCCGCCCGAGTGCTGACGGGCTGGGCGTATACAAATTACGAGACTGCCGGCACAACGTCGATTGACCCGGCATTTGACATCAGCAAACACGATGCCACCGACAAAGCCTTCTCATCTAACTACAACAACACCGTCATATCCAGCCGACCCGGCACGCCCAACAGTTTTGCCACCACGGGTGAGGCCGAGTTGGGGGCGCTGGTGACGATGCTGCTCAAGCACGCCAGCACACCCCGGTTTATTTGCCGAAAGTTATACCGCTGGTACGTAAACCCTACAATAACGCCGGCCATTGAGACCGACATCATTGGCCCGCTGGCGACGTTCTTTGCCAGCCCAGAAAACAACTATGCCATTCGTCCGGTGCTTGAAAAGCTGTTGACGAGCCAGGCTTTTTTCAGTAATGACACCATTGGCACCATCATTAAATCGCCGATAGAGCTGGTACTAGGAGCACTCCGTTTTTTTGAACAGCCCGTTCCGGACATGGTCACGGACACGAATGCGTTCAGAAATTACTTCACCTACGCCTATGATGCAATGCGCAGTATGGAGTTCGAGGTGCTGAATCAACCGGGCGAGTTTGGTTACGAGCCCTATTACCAGACGGGCTACTCCAGAACCTGGCTGACCAGCGTTACGGTGGCCGAACGGAATAAATTTACGGATACCCTGGTCGAGCGATCTGTGGGCGTTAAACCCGGTTTTTCGCTGGGCATCGACCTGCTCTCGTGGGTCAGGACGCTGCAATCAAACTTCGACAGTATGAGCGTAATGCCCGCTATCACCTGCGAACAGGTGCTGGCTTCGTTTACGGAAAATCTGTTTGCCGTCAACCTTTCGCAGAGCCAGCGAGATTTCCTGATCGACACGATCATGATGAAGAACGCCCCGCGCTCTTCGTGGATCACCGAGTGGAACGCCTTTCGGAGTGCGTCTAACGATGCTGGCAAAAGGACACTTGTCATGGGGCGGTTAGAAAGTCTGATGAAATATCTGCTCCGTATGGCAGAGTACCAGGTTTATTAAATACGTATTTATGAAACGCAGGGACTTCCTGGCAGCTGCATCAAGTTGTTTGCTGCCGCTTACTATTAACGGCTTCGGTATACAAAGTCCTGCTTTGTGGCAGTCGATGTCGATTTCGGGGACTCCGGTTGCCTACGGAGATCGGGTGCTGGTGTTGATTTATCTGAATGGCGGCAATGACGGCCTGAATACGGTAATTCCACTTAATCAACTGGCTGCGTACAATGACCTGCGGGCCAACATAGCGATTCCGGAAAACCGGATCTTACGCCTGATCGATAACACCACAATGGGTTTACACCCCGCTATGACGGGTCTGCGGGATTTGTCCAATGACGGCAAGCTAAGCATCGTTCACTCGGTGGGGTATGCCAATCCCAGCCAGTCTCACGCCCGATCGGCCACGATCTGGATGACGGGATCCGATACGACCCAACCTACTCCAACGGGCTGGGTAGGGCGCTATCTGGACAACCGCTTTCCGGGCTATCCGACGAACTATCCTAGTGCTCAGATAAAAAGTCCGTTAGCCATTCAGATTGGCTCGCTCACCTCCATGGCCCTGCTGGGTAACCGGCAATCGATGGGAATGGCGATCAGTGATCCAAATACGTTCCAGCAGTTGGTTGGATCGGCGCCGACCCAGCCACCGGGCGATGCTCACTGTTGCGATGCCGGCGAATTGATCAGCTTCGTTCGTCAGCAGCAGGGACTAGCCCCCAGCTATGCCAGCGAAATTAAACGGGCCGCCGATGCAGGTCGGAATCTGGCGGCTTATCCGCCCTCTACCGAGCAGAATGAACTGGCCGAGCAGCTGAAAGTAGTGGCGCGTCTAATTCACGGAGGTTTGCAAACGAAGATTTATTTCGTGTCCATGGGTGGGTTCGACAGCCATGCCGGCCAGGTCGACAGTAGCGATACTACCAAAGGCCATCACGCTGATTTATTGGGTAAGCTGTCGGCAGCCATCACCAGCTTCCAACAGGATTTGAAACAGCAGGGAACCGAAGATAAAGTCGTGGGCATGACGTTTTCAGAATTTGGCCGGCGCGCCAATTCGAACGCATCCAGGGGTACCGACCACGGCATGGCCGCTCCCGTGTTTGTTTTTGGTTCCAGTGTTCACCACCGCACAATCGGCGCTGTGCCAAATCTTTCGGCGCTGTCGGGCAATGCCGCGAACAGAGACGTACCTATGCAGGTCGATTTCCGGCAGATATACGCTGACGTTCTCAACGACTGGTTCGGTACAGATCGCACGTTGACTAATACCCTGCTATACCGCGAATTCCCGACCATCTCGTTGTTTTCTGAGATCGTTGAAACCGTGGCGTCGGGTAGTTGGACAAACCCCGCTACCTGGTCGGTTGGACGATTACCGGTTGCCAGTGATTATGTCACGATCAATACCGGCCATACAATCACTGTTAGCCAGACGGTGACGGTCAAAAATGTCAAACTACAGGGTAAGATTCAGTTCACGGGTAGTTACTCGATAAAACTGACCAGCTAATTGAAGTCTCGTTACACGCAAACGGAGCAATTTGAGCGATCAACGCCTACTCACCACCGTCGGACACTATCCATTGATTAACAGATTAACTGTACGAAGACATATGAAGAAAATTAGTTTACTAACGCTGATCGTCCTTGACTTGGTGAGTAGGGGTATAATGGCTCAGATTATTGAAACGCCGGCCAACACAGCCCTCACGCTGACCAGTGACGTGAGCCTACCATTGGGGAAATCGTTACAGGTGGATGGCATTCCTTTCCTACGTTTGCTGGCGGCCAATACCGGAAACGTGATGATGGGCATTGGCGCCGGGCAAACCAATGTTTCGGGCAAGCTCAATACGTTCATAGGCCAGCAGGCGGGGTTCAATGCCGTGGCTGACTCGAATACGTTTGTGGGTTTTCAGGCGGGATTCAGCACCACTACAGGTAAGAGCAACACGTTCTTTGGTGCCAACGCCGGGCGGGGCAACAGCATGGGAAGCCGAAACACGTTCGTTGGACGCAATACCGGGCTAAACTCAAGCAATGGCGACGACAATGTCTATCTGGGGCATAACGCCGGGCAATATGATCAGGGAAGCCGAAACACCTTTCTGGGGCAGGGTGCCCGTGTGATTGTGACCTCTGCCTCACCGCTGCAAAATGCTACAGCTCTCGGCTCCAATGCTCAGGTATCGGCCAGTAACAGTGTTATTTTGGGCAACCGGGCCAACGTTGGCATTGGCACCACGGCCCCCCAAACCAAACTTGAAATCGTAAACGACGAGGACGACAAGAGCGGTTTGCGCCTGAGCAAGTTGACAAGCGCTAGCTCGCCTACGCTCAATACGAATCAGTTTCTGACCGTCGATGCTCAGGGCGATGTGGTGTTAAGCTCGTATACCCTTAAGATCGATTCAGCAAAACAGTGGAGTGATACGGTGTTAGAGAAAGACTACGCCCTCAAAAGTCTCACCGATGTGGAACGCTACATCACCGAGTACAAGCATTTGCCCGGTATTCCATCAGCTGCTGAGGTCGTGAAGCAGGGCGTCGATATAACGTATCTGAACGCCAAACTTTTAGAAAAAATCGAAGAACTCACGCTATATATGATTGAGCTAAAAAAAGCAGATCAGCAGAAAGATAAACGCATTGAACAATTGGAAAAACAGGTGTTGCAACCAAACACGTCCCATCCTTAATCTCAAGCAGACTAATATATACTCAATGGGATCAATTGAGTAGGTGTTTAAAAGCAGTATGGTAGTTTTAAGCCAGAAATAAATTTATTCGCTACGTTTAGTTGACCCGCCAGCAACAACTTACCCAACTTTACAAAGCTAGTCAGGGTCACCGCAAACGCCAACGCGCTCACGCCTTACTATTAAGTCATCGAAATTACACCATTCCCAACTTGGCCGACTTCTTTGAGGTGAATCGGAATACGGTCAGTCGGTGGATGGATCGCTGGCAAGAGTGGCTGGTCAATACCCAGCAACCTCTAACCTTACAGGATCAGGCGCGATCTGGCCGATTATCAAGCCTGGTATTAGTCCAAAAAAAGCGTAGTCGAGTGAGTAAAAATAGGTATTCACCGCACTCGTGACATTACCCAACGTATTCAAAAATACTGAAAGAAATCGCTTTCTTCAATAATCGACCAACTTGAGAGGGGTCATAACTGACACCAAACAGCTTCTTGATCACGTTATTCACCCGAGGTCGAGTCCAAACCGCTCCCAAAAACCCATGATGCTCAGCCCCTTTGTTGAGTTCAGCAAGCAGTTGGACAAGTTGCTCATCGGTTAAACGGGAGTCGAGTCCACTGGGCTTTCGCCAGGCTAAACCAGCCTGACCCTCTTGGCGATACTTTTTCAAAGTTCGACTGACCCAGCCCTCAGTAAGTCCTAGCGCTTGCGCAATTCTTGACTGCTTCCAGCCTTGGTCTTTCAATTCGGCACATCGCCGACGTAACAATTCGTAGTCAGATGGTTTGTATGTTGCCATACAAAACCAAAGAGGCAACCTTTACAAGCCTACTCACAGTTCAATAAGCAGTTGATATGCATTTATCTTTGTTATTTATAAGGTCAAATTTAGGCTTGCCATTTAAATCAGCAATTGATCTGGAGCTCGGTCCTACAATACTCACAGGCGTTCATTCAAAACTTTCTGGAGAACACGTGCAACTTCCTTGTCGTTCGGCGGACTAAATAAATTAGCATGGTCGCCAGGTACTTCATGAATGTTAATTCCTTTCAAGGCTAAGGGTTTCCAACCAAGAAACTCAAAGTCTTTCCAGTAATACATCCGTTGTTTGGCTCGGAATAAGTCAATAGTTATCTCTTGGGGAGAGAAACGGTACATGCGGGCGGCTACATGATTAGCTTCATAAACTTTATAATTATTGCCGTAAAGCACTTTAAAATAGGCCTCTCTGTGCTTTAGCTTATTTTGAAAACTAGTTACTCTTCGCTTTATTGACTCTTTTTTGTAACTAATTGTTCCTCGGAAATCTTTCTTCAACAAAACAAAAGTGTACAAATATCTTTTTATTCCATACACCAAATTATTCCATTGCTTAAACAGCCAGGGATCAAAATAATTAGACTGATCGACATGTGTATCAAATAGAGCCAGCAACTTTACTTCTTTGCCCCTATCGAGCAGTTGTCTACTCATCTCATACGCTATTATTCCGCCAGATGAGTAACCTGCCAGAGCATAAGGTCCACTGGGATTTTGTCTCGTAATAGCGTCTATGTAATGGGCGGCAATATCCTCAATGCTGGTTAATGGTTCATCCAAACCGTTTAACCCTTTTGCTTGCAAACCAAAAATAGGCTGTTCAGGATCTAGATGAACTGTTAATGCATTGAATAATAATACATTCAAACCCGCCCCATGTACTATATAAAGCGGAATTTTACTGCCTTTAGGCCGTATGGGAACGAGTGAGTCCCAATTCACAGAATCCGCATCCACTTGAAGTAGCAAAGCTAACTTCTCTATAGTCGGGTGTTCAAGCAAAGCCGCTAATGGTAATCGTTTACCAGTTTCCTTCTCTAAACGGATCATGACATGAAGGGCAATCAGCGAGTGCCCACCCAATTCAAAGAAGTTTTCGAATACGCTTATTTTTTCTAATTTTAAAAGGTCGGTCCAAACCGCCATTACCAGCTTTTCCAAGTCGTTACGGGGGCCTACGTACTCGTCTTCTCGTACCGATTTTCCTAAATCAGGAGCGGGCAGTGCCTTCCGATCGATTTTACCATTCGGCGTTAGGGGCAGTTTCGCCAAGACAACGAACTGAGTGGGCACCATGTAGTCTGGCAAAGATGTCTTTGCTTGTCGTTTCCACTCCTTAATTTGCTCCGGAGAGGTAACCTGATCAGCTTTGAATGGATTCCTGACGTAGTCCGTTGCGGACCCACAGTCTAGTTTGGGGAATGCGGGCGGGGCGGGAATAACGTTTTTAAGGTGGCTGGGAATAAAAACGACGTCGAAGAGCCGGTCGGTTCCGTCGTTAGCCCACCGCACGTACGTTTTGAAGCCGAGCGTTTCGCCCACTTTTCGGAAAACGTCCGGATCAATGCCTTCGGCAACGACCTGGATTCGCTGCTTCATGTCGGTCAGCGACAAGTTCTCGTTGAGGCTCTCTACCGCCTGAAACTGGGCGTAGTCCGACGCAGTACGCTGGTTAGCCACTCCTTTCAATTCCGTCACTTGGTGAAGAT
This sequence comes from Spirosoma utsteinense, assembly GCF_014282275.1. Classification (GTDB taxonomy): domain Bacteria; phylum Bacteroidota; class Bacteroidia; order Cytophagales; family Spirosomataceae; genus Spirosoma; species Spirosoma utsteinense. The sequence goes on along the minus strand of NZ_VFIA01000059.1, from coordinate 13,455 downwards.
TCGCCCGTAGTTCCCGCTCTAAAACACTTATTGCATAATCCTGGGTCCACAGAATGGTCCGGTCCACATTGACAATCTGGGGCGATTCGCCAATGTAAAGCCAAACGTCGTAGTGGTATTTGGTCGCTTCGTTACTATATTTCCCTTCACGGAGTTGAACGTCGACACCTTTAATCGCTGGTATCAGTTCAGGAAGCCGGTAAAAGAAGGCCGTATCGGCCATCATCTCGTCTTCGAGGAAAATCCGCCGGTCGATCACCTGCTTGAATTTTCGAAGGGTCGTGTCCGGTGCTGAGCGCGTAATCTGATCCGCTATGTGAAGCATTTTCAGGGTGCTTTTCGTCTGCATGTCGCCGATGAAAATACAGCCGCCTTTGGCCACTACAGTTGTGGCTTCCTTAATGACCCGCAACAGGTAATCCACATCCGGAAAGTATTGGGCCACGCTGTGCATCAGAACCATGTCTAACGGTTCCTTTACCAGGGAAAAATCACTCGCCGGGGCTGTAGCAACGGTCACATGCTGCCAGCGTTCTGGCTGAACGGCCATTTTCTGCTGGACGGTATTAATGGCCGACTCGGCATAGTCGGTACCAATGTACTGGTCGACGTCGGGAGCCAGTGCAAAAAGCAGTGGCCCAACTCCGCAACCTACTTCCATAATACGTTTTGGATTCAGTGCCCGAATGCGTTTCAGCGCCTGCCCTTCCCATTCCTCAACTTCAACCTTGAAGGTGTCCCGGCCGCTAACCTGCGCTGTGATCCCTTCACCCGTGCGATAAATTCGATCCCACTGGTCGTGCCAACTAAGCACTTCGTCGCTATCCACGATCGACTCCGGCACAAGGTACGCTACTAATCGCTGGTCGCCCGGATGGTCTTCCCGCGCCACGACCACCGCTTCCTTCACGCCATTGAATGTATTCAATGTATTCTCGATTTCGCCGAGTTCAATCCGGTAGCCACGCAGCTTAATCTGGTTGTCAATCCGGCCTAAGCACAGGATCTCGCCGTTTGCCAAGAACTTACCCAGATCGCCTGTGCGATACATTTTTCCCGTTCCTGACTCGCCGAACGGGTTTTCGACAAACCGCTGGACGGTCAACTCCGGCCGGTTAAGGTAGCCTTGAGCAACGCCGTCACCGGCGAGGTAAATTTCGCCTTCGATACCTTCGGCGACCGGCCTGAGCGAGGGGTCCAGTATGTAAACCTGAGTATTGTGGATTGGACGGCCAATGGTGATAATTGGATCACTGGCTAAAATCTGTTTACCCGTTGAGTAGATGGTCGTTTCCGTTGGGCCGTACATGTTCCAGAGGGTGCGACAGCGGGGGATCAGCTTTTGGGCCAAATCTTTCGACATCGGCTCTCCGCAGCACAGAATATTTAGCGCCGACCCACCGGGGGTGGCCGGCGGCTGCCAGTCCGCGTCCAGCATCATTTTATAGGTGGCCGGCGTTGCCTGCATCAACGTAATGGGCTGCTCCCGGACGATTTCGACCAAAGCCCGCCCGTCCTTAGCCGTTTCGGCATCGGCCAACGCCACGGTAGCCCCCGTAATTAGGGGCAGATACAGTTCTAAGCCCGCAATATCAAATGAAATCGTGGTGACAGCCAGCAGTACGTCGTCCGGGCCAATGCCAGGCTCGGCATACATGCTCCATAACAGATTGACAATGTTGCGGTGCGTAACCAATACACCCTTGGGTTTACCGGTCGAACCGGACGTGTAAAGTACGTAAGCCAGATCATCACCCGAAACCGAAACGTCGGGCTTTGTTTTCGGACACTGAGCCGACTCGGCCAGCCCATTCTCAAGCAATACCTGCGCCGTTGCGCTGGCTAACCGGCGGCTGTGCTCTTCTGACGTGATAAGCAATTTAGCCGCCGAATCGGCCAGCATGAACTGGATACGGTCCTGAGGATACGCGGGGTCAAGGGGAATGTAAGCCGCACCGGCTTTCATAATAGCCAGCAACGTCATTAGCATGTCGGGCGACCTATCCAAGGCGACACCAATTAAGTCGCCGACCCGGATGCCCCGCTGCACGAGGTAGTGAGCAAGCTGATTCGCCCCTTCATCCAAAGCCTGGTAGCTCAATTGTTGCCCATTACACGTGACGGCCGTTTTAGCCGGGTACAGCGTTGCGGTTTGAGCAATCAGTTGGGGCAACGCCACCTCGCGGGGATAATCGGCAGCGGTCTGGTTCCACTGCGCCAGTTCCGCCAGTCGTTGGGGATCGTATAAGACCGGCACCGCGTCGATGCGGACGGACGGATCGACCACCAATGCCCTGAGCAGTTGCTCAAATTCACGCATCAGGCGGTCAATGGTAGACGCCTTGAATAGCTGCGTGTTATAAGACCACTCCAATGTCAGTACCGATTCGGCGTCAGTAACGTTCAGGAACAGCTCGAAGTTTTCGTACTTGCGCGGATTACTGGTGATTTGGTAGGTAAGTCCGGCGTAGTTTACGCCAACTGACTTACCCATGTCGATATTGAAGATCACCGGTACTAAGGGCACTCTCGACGGGTCACGGGTTAGGTTCAGTTTCTTCAGCAAACTACCGAAGGTGATCTGCTGTTGTTCGTACGCATCGAACATCGCCATTTTACGTTGCTTCAGGTAATCCACAAAACGCTCATCGGATTTTACGTGGCTCCGCAGGGGCAGTATGTTAACGAAGTGACCCACCATGCGGGTTTTTCCCGTAAACGACTGCCCGGCGGCCGGTAAGCCCAGCACTAAATCCTGCTGGCCAGTCAGACGATGCAGAAATACTTCGAAAGCCGCCATCAGCGTCATTACGAAACTGGTGCCGGCCCCAACACCCATCTGCTTGATGGCCGCCACCAGTTCCGGGTCGACCGCGTAGTCGATTCGATGCCCCTGGTAGGTTCGCGTGGCCGGACGGGGCCTGTCCGTCGGCAGGTTAAGGATGGGTATGTTACCGGCGTACTGGCTGATCCAGAACTTTTCAACTGGCTCGTAGGCTTCGCTCTTCACGAACTGAGCTTGTTCGATCGCGTGTTGAGCGTACGACGGGGCCGGGGTCAGTTCAACCGAACTGCCTTGGTAATAGGCAGAGTAGAGTTTACTCAAATCCTGCAAAATAACGTGTGTCGACCAACCGTCGATGATGATATGATGACCCGTCAGCACAAGGTAATGATCATCTTCCGACAGCCTGAGCAGGCTGGCCCGAAACAGGGGGCCGTTGTCTAAATCGAATACATGCTGCATTTCCCGCCCTACGTAACCCTGGACCAACTGTTCAGGATTGGTTTCGTCGGAGAAGTCCCGATAAAGCAGGCCGCCAATCGGCTGGGCTAAGAAATAGATATGCTCACCATTTGCACTGAAAACTGACCGCAGCGCTTCGTGCCGCTGGAACAGGGAATGCACCGCCCGTTCCATTGCCGGGCGACTAAGCGGTCCCCGGAAATGGATTGAATTGGATTCGTTGTAAGATCGGTTTGCGTCATCGCCTCCCAATTGACAGGCCATCCATATTTCTAACTGCGATTCAGTTATGGGGGCCAGGTGACTGATTTCGGGACCGACAAACGGGTTGTAATCGACGACGGTTAAGTACGCTTCACTCCGAATAGCGTCGCCGTCATCCACCCGCTGGAACCGTCCCGACAAGTCCGGGCTGGGCATAAACCACCCCGGATTTCCATCCGGGTCCCGGCCCAGCTTCGCGCCGGACATGGGCGGCTCGTCGATGACCAGTTCGGCACGGGTCGCATCTGCTGATGGCCTTGTACCAGGGTTGAGGGCTGAAGAGGGTTTAAAGAAACCAGCTGCCATCATCTGGTGGGTGCTTTCAATAAACAGGCTGATCACGCGGTCCAGTTCGGCGTCGGTGTGCGCTTCGGTGATGTAACAGGCGAAGCCATCCCAAACGTGGACGCCCTTCTCTCGCATCAGCGTAAAGAGTAGTTCGCTGTACGGGATTTCTTCTTTGTACTTGATTTTCCAGACCGAACCGAATTGCGCTACGTACATTGGTAACCCAAACCGTTCAAATTCGGCATTTAGGGCATTAGCTACCCGCTCTCCCTTGGCGTTGAGTCCCTGCTGCAGTGCTGGCCCTTTTACCTTCATATACGTCAGCGACGCCTTAGCTGTGGCCAGCGCCAGCGGATGTCGGACGAAAGTGCCCGCGAAATATGTGACGCCCGCTTCTGGAACCGAATCGTCGCCGTACTGCCAGGAACCACCGTCGAGCGCATCCATGAATTTTTTGTCGCCGGCGATGACGCCAATAGGAATGCCAGCCGCAATCACCTTGCCGTAGGTAGCCAAATCCGCCTTAATGCCGAACATAGCCTGCGCCCCACCGGGATGTATTCGAAAGCCCGTAATCATTTCGTCAAAAATCAGAGTTATACCTGATTCCGCCGTAATGGTCCGGAGTTGCTTCATAAATTCAACTGGCCGGAATTCGGGCCGACGGCTCTGGACTGGCTCTACCAATACGGCCGCCAGTTCGCCCGCCCGTTCGCGAATGATGCGCAGGCTTTCGTCGGTGCCATAGTCCAGAATCAACATGTTCTGCACCGCTTCGGGCATAATTCCCGGTGCGGCCGGAAACGATTTTAATTTTTTGCTGCCCCGGACAACGACCTCGTCAACGATACCGTGGTACGACCCCGTGAAGGCCACAATTAGGGACCGGTTAGTCACGGTCCGTGCAATCCGCATCGCGCCCAATACTGCTTCCGAACCCGTGCTGCAAAGGGCAGCCCGGTCGAAACCCGTAAACTCGCAGAGGAGTTTACAAACTTCCCCAGCCAGAACGTGCTGCGGCCCAATTTCATACCCGTTAGTCGCCTGTTGCACCAGGGCATCAATGATGATTTGGGGCTGATACCCAAGCATATTTGAGCCGAACCCGCTCAGAATATCAATGTATTCGTTGCCATCAATGTCCCACAATCGACTCCCTTTCGACCGGTCAACAACGATCGGATAAACAATCTCTTTGGTCAGCGGCCGGAAGCCAGTAACGGCTCGTGGATCAGCCATGTAGGGTCGGTGCTCCTGCGTATAGGCTTTGCTACCCGCGGTTTTCGAGGTGTAACGTTGGGTAAGCTGCGCTAAAAATTCTTGTTGTTGCGGGGTAAGTTCGGTCGCCTGCCGCTCAATGCGGGCTCCCGCACCAAACGGTTTCTTAATCTCAGCGTTTTCTTCGGTGTTTAATTCGGCCTGCCCTGGGGATATGGGTTTATTATTACTTAAAACGGGCGATGGCATCAGAGGTGCCGTTACGATCGTAGACGTGAGACCACCGTTTTGCATTAGGACGACCTGCTGTGACAGGATTTGCAGTTGCTTAGCCATCAGGTCCAGCATGGTCTGACTCTGAATCGGTGCGGCTCCGTTACTGACGTATACCGGTACGGGAGTAGTCGGCTCAGCAATCGGCTGAGCCGTTAGCTGAGCGATTGGTTTAGGCTGGTAAGGCTCGGCGGGTAAGGTCAGATCGAGATAATCAACGAGCGCATTCAGAGTAGCGTATTCTTCATTTAACTGCCGGAATGTGATGGCAATGCCAAGTTCTTTTTTGAGCGTTAAAGCAACTTGAGTCATTGAAAGCGAATCAAGTCCGATCTCGAGGAAGCTGGTTTCGGGCCTTACCCCTTCCAACTCAACACCAGATGCGTCTTCTAATATGTCTTTTAACCGATTGAGAATGTTAATTTTTCGCATGTTATCGTCATGTGGACTGTCTTCCGTAACGGCCGTATCCAGCATGAACTGATGCGCCGGTACGTGTACGTACCCACTGGGTGCTTCCAGCTTAGCCACCGGGGCCGGATCGACCCAATAGCGCGATCTATCAAAGGCGTAGGTTGGCAAACTTACCTTTGCTCGACGCTGATCGGCGTAGAAAGCCTTCCAATTTGGTTCTAACCCGTTTAGCCACGTTTGGCCTAACGCGTTTAATATTGATTCGTGATCAGTTTGCTCACCCTTTTTGTCTAAGCTGGTTAGTATGATTGCCTGTCGGGAGCCTGCCTGCTGGTGGGCAAAGGTTGTCGCGGCATTTCCCGGTCCCACCTCCAGTAAAAGGGGTTTGTTCAGGGTGAAAATAAAGTCAAGCGCGTCGGCAAAATGCACGGTTAACCGCAGGTGCTTGGCCCAATAAGTCGGATCGATAGCCTGTTCATCCGTCAACCAGATGCCGCTGACGGATGATACGATTGGTTTCTGGGGACGGTTTAAGCGGACCTTCCGGACGACCTGCTCAAAATCACTAACGATTGGGTCCATCATGGCCGAATGAAAGGCATGACTCGTCAACAAGACCCGATTGGGAATTTCCTGTTCATCCAAGACAGTTGCAAAGGCAGCAATGTCTTCGTCATGACCGGCCACTACGCATAATTTATGACTATTTATGGCGGCAATCGACAACGGCTCGGGCATGAGCGCGCCGATTTTATTAGCTTCCAATCGTACCGAAAGCATACTACCACGGGGAAGTTCGCTCACCAACTGACCACGAATCGCGATCAGCTTTAACGCATCAGCCAGCGTGAACACGCCGGCTAAATGAGCGGCTACAAACTCACCGATGCTGTGCCCGCAAAACGCGGATGGTTCAATCCCCCAGTTCATCCACAACCTGGCCAACGCATATTCGGTAACGAATAAGGCTGGTTGCGTGAAGCGCGTATTTTTTAAGCGTTCATCAGCCCCCCAGTTCGGGTCTTCAGGATAGATAATTTGCCGGATGTCTACGTCTAAATACGGGTGGAGTAAGTCTGCACACTCGTCGACAGCCTGCCGGTAGACTGGCTCGTTATCGTATAGTTCACGGCCCATGTTCAGATACTGCGAACCTTGGCCGGGAAATAGAAAGACGACTTCACTGGGTAGTTCTGTAACTGTTTTTAACTGCGTAAGAGAAACTTTACTGACCAGTAGTTTTTCGGATAGCTCATCCCCCGTGGCCGCCAGTACAAATTGACGCTGATTGAAGTGAGCCCGAGTTGTTTGCAAGGTGAAGGCCACATCGGCTACGTCCAGATAACTGTTTTGCTGGAGGTGGTTGGCTAACCGGGTTGCATAGGCGTCACGGCTTGGTATCGACTTAGCCGACCAGGTGACAAGCTGTACCGGGCGACCAGTCACCGGTTGATCGGTCGTTACCACTTGACTTTCCTGCTGGCATTCCTCTAACACAACGTGAACATTCGTACCCCCCACGCCGAACGAGCTTACCCCTGCTCGTCGAATGGTGGCTGAATCCCAGGTAGTCAGGGCTGTATTAACATAAAAAGGACTATTCGCAAAGTCGATGTTCGGATTTGGATTTTTGTAAAATAAGGAGGGCGGAATTTGTTTATGACGTAAGCTCATGACCGTTTTTATGAACCCGGCCACCCCCGCAGCGGTGACTAAGTGGCCCATATTACTTTTAATGGAACCTACCGCACAAAACTGTTTTTTCTCCTGAAATCCAAAGGCTTTTTTCAATCCTTCTATTTCGATCGGGTCTCCTAATGGGGTGGCAGTACCATGGGCTTCCACGTAAGAAATAGAAGAAGGTGATACATCGGCATCTGCTATCGCCATTTTTATAGCCTCAGCCTGTCCTTCCGAACTGGGGGCCGTAAAACTTGCTTTATTTCCACCGTCATTGTTGACACCTACTCCCTTGATGATTGCGTAGATAAAATCGCCGTCCTCTTCCGCCTGTTTTCTACTTTTAAGTAACACTGCCCCGGCTCCATCGCTGAATACGGTTCCCTTTGCATCCGCATCAAACGCCCGGCAATGGCCATCATTACTTAGCATAGCCCCTTCCTGGTACATATGGCCACTATTGACGGGTGCTGTGATAATAGCTCCCCCGGCGAGCGCCATCGTACACTGGCTTGCCCGAATGCTTTCCACGGCCTGAGCAATGGCCAGAAGAGACGTAGAACAGGCCGACTGCACAGTTACCGCCGGACCTTTTAAATTCAACGTATAGGCTGTGCGGGAGGAAATGTAATCTTTATCATTGTAGGTCATTACCGGTAAGAGGCCGACTTTTTCGATCAACTCTGGATGGGATGCTACGTTATTCTGGTAATAGGAATTAAAGCGGCAGCCGGCGAAAACACCAATTGATCCGTTGTATTTTTCGGACGTGTAACCCGCATCTTCCAAGGCTTCCCAGGCGACCTCTAAGAATACACGTTGCTGCGGGTCCATTAACTCAGCCATTTTCGGGTTGATACCAAAGAAAAAAGCATCGAACTCTTCGGCTTTATCGATTACACCACGAGCTTTTACATAATTTGCATCATCTTTTACAGGCTGAGATATACTTGAATCCAGTTCCTGATCAGAAAAGAACCGAATTGTTTCTTTGCCGTCTTTTAACACATCCCAAAGCTCATCAATCGTGTTAGCGCCCGGAAAGCGTCCGGCCATACCAATCACCGCGATTTCATGAACAGACGCACTAGTTGTGCGCTTCTGGGTAGCTAACGGAAGATTGTTTTCGTTTCTACCTTCCAAGAACCGAGCAATACCTTCGACGGTGGGAGACTGATATAAACTAGCAATTGGCAACCTGTAGTTATGCACCTCTTGCAGGGACGATACAGCTTTCATAGCCAGTAAAGAATTCCCGCCTAATTCAAAAAAATCATCATTTATACCCACTCTATCAAGTTGCAGTAAGGAAGCCCAAAGCATGCAAATTTGCTTCTCCGTTGTTGTTTTAGGCACTTTGTAAGGTACAGCTAACTCGGGTCGCTCCGACGATGCATTCAGCAGAGATTCCCGGTCTATTTTGCCGTGGAGTGTTAACGGCAGAGCGGGTAACCGCACTATAGAGGACGGAATCATGTGATCGGGCAACTTACTCTTCAAATATTGAGTAATGGCTACCGTAGCAACCTCCGCTTCAGGCACCACGTAAGCAACCAATCGCTTACCGCCAGTTCCATCGTCCTTGGCTACTACCACAGACTGACGAACCGATAGATGCTGACTAAGTATGGTTTCAATTTCACCTAATTCAACGCGATATCCTCTAATTTTTACCTGATTATCTATTCTGCCTAGGTACTCTATATTTCCGTCTGGCAACCACCTCGCTAAGTCACCCGTCTTGTATAGACGTGAGCCTATTTCACCAAATGGATTTACTATGAATTTTTCTGACGTTAATTCGGATTTATTTAAATACCCTCTGGCTACTTGTATACCACCAATGTGCAGTTCGCCCGGTAAGCCTACTGCAACTGGATTGTCAGATGCATCCAGAATGTATAGCTGGGTATTTGGTAAAGGTTTGCCGATGGGCAGTTGTCCCTCATATTGTTTACGCCGATCGTATAGATGGTAGCTCACGTTTACCGTGGCTTCGGTTGGACCGTATTTGTTAAAAAAGTTAACATATGAGCTCCACTGCTCGGCTAGATCAGTTGAACACGTCTCCCCTCCTGAACAAACTCGCTTTAAGGTAGCATATAAGCGAGGTTTTATTCCTCTCAAAAAGGAAGGAGTAGCCTGGAAGTGGGTAATTCCTACTTCTTCGATTATTCTATCTAGCTTGTCAGGGTCCAGTTGATCATCCTTGGAAATTAATACGACGCACGCCCCACTTATAAGCGGAACAAAGATTTGTTCAACCGAAGCGTCAAACGTGTAGTTAGCTAATACCAGTTGCTTGTCTGTGCTGTTGAACCCAAATATTTTTGAATAGCTGCTGATTTCATTAACTACTGATTGATGTTCAATCATGACCCCTTTCGGTAATCCTGTTGAACCAGAGGTATAGATTACGTAAGCTAAGTTACTGGACATTAAAGAAATCTTAGGAAATACTACCGATTCCTTCGATATAATTGCCCAATTTTTATCTATATCAATAAGCTCGAAATCTTCTCGACGCTCGGTTAATAATTTAGCAGAGTAACTATCCGTAAGTAAAATATTGGCTCCAATATCTGACAATAAGTATTCTATCCGATCTTTAGGATACTCCGGGTCAATAGGTACGTAAGCTCCACCTGCTTTTAATATTCCTACTATTCCAATGATCATCTTCAGTGAGCGATTGGTACAAATGGGGACAAGTACCTCCGCTTCTACGCCATGCTTCCTTAAATAATTGGCTAACTGATTTGATTTGGCATCCAACTCACGGTAAGTAAGCTGCTGGTCTTCAAAAACTACAGCAACATTATCCGGCGTGTTGCGAACTTGCTCAGCGATTAGATCGACTACTGTTTTATTCTCTGGGTAGAAAGTTGTAACCATTGATTGTTTATCGCTTATTTTAAAATTACATTCTACAAATTTTGCCCGTCATCAATCGAACTATATCCTGTGCATGATGGCATCGGAATGAGGCGTACCACTTTGACTTTATATTCTTTGATAAGAATGGCTTTTTTAACCGAATACTGATGATAGAGAGCTATATGTGAAATTAATTTACTCATACCGTTTTTCAAAGCCTACCGGTAACTAACAGATTAGGAAGGGTGTAAATCCCACCCGTTTAATAAACCAGCAAATACTTAAATAAGTCATTACGAGCACTTTATAGCCATTTTATAAATTTTTGAAATATGTCTTGAACTCTAAACACGAACTTTTTCTATTGATAAGTTAATCAATCTATTGAGTGGATGTAGATGCTAACTCCTGGCCTATAACAAAGCTCTAAACTTTGTTATAGGCCAGGAGTTAATTTTTCCTTCACAGAGTAATTCAAGAGACCATAACTTCGTGTCACACATATCTAAATGAATTACTGTTTAATGTGTGATAAAATATTTTCAGACTTAATCGTAATAGTAAAGAAATATTTCATCGTTATCAACATATAGCTAAACTACTCGCTTATAAATCTGATAGGCTCCGAAGGTAAATTTGTACGTATATAACTAATATCTGATAGGGAAAGCTCAATAACTTTACCATCACAGCTTTCTACATTTACTTTCTTAAAATTATAGGCAGGCTTTAATTTTAAGAACGAATTAATTTCAACACATATGAACTACTCTCCCAGTGATTGAAGTAAAAAAGTTTGCTAGAGAATTCTGAAGAATTAGTTGAAATTATAATAAATATATGGGAAATGAAAATAGATATCTGAGCAAAATATACAGAAATGAAAATATTAAATTTAATATATTGTATACAATATATTAAATTCGCTAACAAAGTATGTATTATACTTAAGTTATTAGATACTCTATTATTGTTTTAAAATAATAAATTGTTAAATTTTCCTCATTGTAAAAAATTATTATTTATTAAAAGGTTGTTTTAATTGAACCCACTTTTATACTAAATTATAGAAATAATTATACTAAAAATTTGTTTAATTATGAAAATATTATGTGTTTTAGTATTTGTATGGCTTTATTGCTCGGTTCCTGCCGGGTAGCCCCTAGTTCAAAGTATCGCGAACACCTGCTCCGTTGAGGGCCATTTGAGTGATTTGCTGTTTGACTAAGGGGTCCCGGGCCTTATGGGTGTAAGTTTGCACGAAGCGGTACGCCGGTGCGCTCCGACCGCAATCATGACAACGGTATCGTTGAATGCTAGCACGAGTTTGCCATACCGTTTGACTCGTTTGGTTTGGCCACAACGCTTGCAGGCCAACCGCTTCTAATACCATTTACAGAGATACCTGATTCAACGCAGTTAGGCCACTACCAATAGGGTAATAATTTGTTGAGACAGCCAACTATTGACGGGTCACGATGATGGCAATGAGCGATAAAACACCGATGAAAACCGGTGCCAGCTGGTAGGTTCGGTCGACACTGGTTGCCCGTGCCTTGCCTGGTTCCACATAGATGACATCATTTGGATGCAGTGAATAATACGGCGACCGGAAAGCATCCCGGTTGGTCAGGTCGATGCGGGTAAAGATGCGTTTCTTGCCTTCTTCCCGAATAACCAGTACGTTGTCACGGCGGCCGTAAATGGTCAGATCACCCGCCAGACCCAACGCTTCCGGTATTGTTATGCGCTCGTTGGGAATAGTAAAAAGCGATGGCCGGGTAACCTCGCCCAGCACCGAAATCCGAAAGTTTAAATTGCGGACATTGACCGTCGGTTCTTTCAAATAAGGCTTCAGTTTTGTGGTTATTAAATCAGCGATTTCTGTCGTATTTAAGTCAGCAACAGCTAATTGACCAACCAACGGTATTTTGATCGTTCCTTCATTAGAAACCAGATAACCTGGTGTGTTCACCAGCGGATTTGCACCCGTATTGGTTACGTTACTGGAAGCCGAAGCTGATGGGTTGAAATAAATGGTTGCCTCCGAATTAAGACTACTTACCTGTATAGATAAAACGTCGCCTTTCTTAACTGTAGGAATGAATTGGTCAGCTATGGAAACAGTGTCCTCCCCTACTGTCTGACCTTGAAAATACACTAACTTTTTGGGTGACGCACAACTGACAAAAATCCCTATTATAAGGCAAATTGCCAATGGATTCAGGCAGTTTTTTGCCCACACACGTACTTGGTATTTTTTCATTTTTACAAATCTTAAATAAAAGTCTGATTAGCATTTTCCTGTTTTCAGCGATACTATAAAGCTCAATACTCTTTTATGCTGATGCACTGGCCTTGTAAAGTAAGCTTATTGATAACATTGAAAAATCGTGTTAAGGCGTCTGGTTAGATCCTTGGCAAAAAAAGGTTGAAATCTTCATGATTTTTGTAAATAACTGAGCAATCTTCCATTTTGCTTGGCAACTCCGCCTGAAGCATAGCCTTCACCTTCTGGCTGGTCGTTTCATTACCTAGGTAAAGTGAGATTTTGCCGTAACTACCTGATTTTAGCAGTTCTTTAGTTCTCTCGTAAAAAGAAGCAAAATTCATTATAGCTCCATGATTAAGTTTATAATATTAATGCCTTATTGTCAGTATACCAAAATACAAATCAGCGGATTATGAAGTATTACGACGACGCTGTGTCGAACTCGATCAGGCGGGCTGGAAACAAAGTTCTATCGCCCAAGCCCTTGGCTTAGCTCAAGGCTGGGTTAGTCAGACGCTAAAAAAATATCGTGAACAAGGGCCACTGGCCTTGCAGTGGTGCAAGCCCTCCCGGAGCGTCTACTCGGTTGACCTCTGATCAGCTTTGTCAGCTTGTTGAAGAACTTATAGAGCCGTGAATTAGTCCGTGAAAAAGGCAACTTCCTTTTTGCGAAAAAAGCAACGGATACGTTTGCCATCAGCCTGTAAGTAATCAACCTCTTCCAATACGGCGGCTTGAAGTGATTCCAGGCTTGTAAACACCCGATTTTTTAGCGATCGCTTGAGTTGACTCCAGACCAGCTCGACCGCCCCGGCCTTTAGGTTTGAGGGCCGGTAAGATTCCTGGATTTGGGTAGCTTGCCGATGAAAGAAAAACAGAGCGGGCTACCCTATCGCTCGGCAAGGTTCGTGGCCTATGGGCC
>NZ_VFIA01000058.1 GCF_014282275.1 Spirosoma utsteinense | reverse complement strand
AGCGAAGCGTTGATGGTCTAAACCGGTGGCCGACCGCCATTGGCGGTCAGTTTTTAAAGCCTTAATTGAGAGATTCATAAAGCAAAATTATGCCATTGCAACAAGTCTATTCTTTTCTATCCCGCATGAAATGGCCGACTTTTTCTGAGACCACCCCAAATGAAGCATACAATTTTTCGGCCAGGTCGGGTGATAATAGACCAATTCGGGTTCTGATTCTCATTGGCTTACTGTTTGTAATTGCCTTTCTGGTCGTTTATTTTCACCCGGATAACCAGGGTTATTCCTGGTTGTATGGGATGCTTACGGCTTCGGTTGTATTCAAGCTGCTGCGGCTGCTGCATGAGTGGTATCACTACTGGACGGTTATTCCACCCACCCCACCTGTCGTTAGCCGCACCTGGCGAGTCGATGTGCTGACGACCTATTGCGCGGGGGAACCCTACGAAATGGTGGTCAACACTCTGCATGCTATAAAACGCATTACCTACCCGCATACGACCTACCTCTGTGATGAAGCCAACGACCCGTATCTCCGGCAGGTCTGTCTCGATCTGGACGTTCGGCACATTACCCGTGTCCTTAAAACCGATGCTAAAGCGGGAAACATCAATAATGCACTTTTTGAGGCTACGGGCGATATATGCCTGATTATCGACCCTGACCATGTGCCCGTGCCCGATTTTCTGGATCACGTGCTACCCTATTTTGAGGAGCCGACGGTGGGATTTGTGCAATGCGTTCAGGGGTACTACAACCGGCAGCAAAGTGTTGTGGCGTTCGGCGCTACCGAACAGACCTACAGTTTTTACGGCCCCATGATGACCAGTATGGGTCAGTATGGGACAGCCCAGGCCATTGGTGCTAACTGCACGTTCCGGCGGTCGGCTCTCGACTCGATCGGTGGGCATGCCAATGGTCTCTCCGAGGACATGCATACGGCCATGCGGCTGCACGCCAATGGCTGGGAGTCGGTTTATGTACCGCTTCCCCTTTCGTTTGGATTGGTCCCGGCTACGCTTTCGGCCTATTACAAGCAGCAACTCAAGTGGGCGCGGGGTACGTTCGAATTGCTGGTTACGGTTTTCCCCATGGTTTTCAGTGGTCTATCGTGGCGGCAGCGACTTCATTATGGTTCCCTGCCGCTGTATTACCTGCTCGGCAGTGTTCAGCTGCTCGACCTGCTCATACCTATCCTGTCGTTGCTACTGATGCGGCTGCCGCTGAAAGTGGATCTGCTTTTGTTTGCAACCGCTTACATCCCCTTACTGCTGACGGGGTTCCTGATCAGGCAGTATGCACAGCGGTGGCTTATTGAACGGCATGAAGCAGGTTTTCATTTGGTGGGAGGTATACTGGCCAGCGGTACCTGGTGGGTCTACGTTCTTGCCCTGATCTATACCGTCTTTCGGGTAAAAGTGCCTTACATTCCAACACCTAAAGATGATCAACCCCGTAATAATTTCCGGCTCGTACTGCCCAACATTGTCATGAGCTTACTGACCCTCGGCGCTATTGGCTTCAGTGTGTACTGGTACGGTCGATTTGCGCTCAACAACATTTACTCCCAGCTGATGATTGGCTTTGGTCTGTTAAATGTCCTGATCCTGAGTCTGAACATAATCGTGGGTCAGGAAAAAGTGTTGTTGACCATTGGCAACTGGGTACAGCGTGTGTCGGCTCGCCGACCCGATTTCTACGGGTCCATTCGTTTGTCATCCTGGCACGTTCGTCATTGTCTGTATGGCTGGTTGCGTCTTTCGGCGGTCAGGCTGTTTGGGGTTGTCCTGCTGCTTTCGATCGGTATGGGACTGTTCGTATACCGTAAGAAAATCGACCCATTGCCGCATTTGGTCCGCTACGCCACGACACAGCCGTTTTACGTAGGGGTGTCGGCCCCTGGTGTCACGCTGCCTGCCAACCCCAACGCTTCGGCTATTGTCCCCCATCACCTTACCTGGCCGGTTCAGGCTCATGCTTCGATAGAGCCCCTGTCGGTGGATAGGACGAATCAGCTGCCCCTGCTCTATCTGGAGCCTGCCTGTGCTGGAATCCCAACGGCTGATACGATGCGGGCGTTTCTAAAAAGCATTTTGCAGGGTGACCGCGACGAAGCCCTTTCCCGCTTTGTGTGGCAGGTGAAGGCGTTCCGAAAGCCGGTGCTGGTGAGTTTTATGCCCGACTTCGACGATCCGGCAAAAGGGTGGTATGTGTCCGATGCACGGGATCTGCTGTTGATGCAGCAGGTGTGGCACTATCTGGTTCGGTTTTGCCGGACGCGCCATGCCAGTTCCATCGCCTGGATCTGGTGCCCGTCCCGACCCTCGACCCTCGTGTCGCACTATCCGGGCGACGCTTATGTCGACTGGCTGGGGGTTGCCGTAGTGAATGACCCGGCCCTGGCTCCCGATCATAAAAGCCACTCATTTGCGGCACTGTACCAGCTTTTCCACACTACCGTACGAACCCATCCGGATTACAGCATACGGCAGAAACCCATTCTTATCACCCGCTTAGGGTCGGCTACTGACATCAATGCGGCCCGCCGGTGGACACTCGACGCGGTTGAGTTGATGCGGGAGCGGTACCCAACGATTCGAGGTATCGTGTTTGCCGATCAGGAAGCGTTTGAGCGGCATAACTACCGACTACTGGCTACGCAGTCCAATCCGTAGCCACGGGGGTAGCCGCTACTGGTGGCTTCATTTCATCAAGGCCGTTTTGGCTTCACGGCAAATGAGAAATTTGCCGTCGAAACATGCCCGTGCGAATCGTATACGTTGGCAAACAGCCGGTAGGCACCTGGTTCGTCAGGAAGCCTGAAGCGAATGGTGGCAGCGCTTGCCGATGTGATCAGCCCGGTCAGCGGTGGTCGGGGCACGCCAATGTAGTCCGTTCCGGGTTGGGCGCGGGGCTTTACTTCCCACTCGTAGGTCAGGGAGTCATGTTCCGGGTCCTGAACGACAAAACGCGCTTCGTGTTCCTCAGGCGAACTGGGGTAGGAGCGATGCAGCTGTGGTTTGCCATCGATCAGCAGCGTTTGCACCACGGGTGCCAGGTTTGCCGGTTTGTTTCCCGACCAGAGTTCCTGCATTAGGTCGACCAGGGATGAGGCATGCCCTGCTTCGTCAAAGACACTGAACCAGGTATGGGTCTCTTCCTGTTTGGCTGCCCAGTAAAACAGGTAAGCCCCCAAACAGTTGGGGGGAGTTGAGCCAATGTGCCGCTGGTAGAAGTTTCGGACGCTGGTACGTTTTTGCTGGCTGTTGGGTTCGTCGGGTGCCCCCCAGGGCGAAACAGGGGTTTCCCAATAGGCGGGCGCGCCATATTCTGAGATCAGATACGGTTTCGTCCACCCTCCCTGTTTGAAAAAATCGGCCAGCTGTTCGGTCAGGGCGTATGAATTTACGGCCAGAATATCGAGATCCGGGCATCGCTGACTGACCAGCCACACGGCGCGTTTGCTATCCGGCGAAATGGCCGTGCTGACCGGGTGATTGGGGTCCAGTTGATGAACGAGCTTCGACAGGCGGTTGACTTCATCGTATACTTTCACATTGTCGGCTTCCTGTGCCCATTCGTTGCCTACACACCAGAGCAGAAGCGCCGGGTGATTCCGGTACTTAAGGATCGTTTTTTTTATGCGCTGGTATTGTCGTTCTACAGCCGCCTGATCTTCGTAATCGAAACTTTCCATTTCCCGCTCTACCCATAGCCCGAGCATGACCGTCAGGCCCATCCGCTGCGCTTCGTCCAGAATCTGGCCGGCATCCGCGTCGTCCCATACGCGGATGGAGTTACCCCCGGCTTCTTTCAGCTGTTCGAAATGGGAGATACCGCCCGCCCCTTTGATAAAGTACGGTTCGCCATAGCGCATCAACGCATAGGTATGGCCTGTCCATCGAATAGCCGTTGGTACAGCAGGGTCCGGATTAGTGTTGGGCGGGCGCTTCGACCGGGGCTGGCATCCATAACTCAGAGCGATGAGCATGTAGCTGAGCAACTGTATAAATAAGGGTAGTTGGCGGAATGAACTAATAATCATTACATCTTGACCGAATACCGCAAAAACGTCACGTTATTATGGGAGAAAATCTACTGAGTCTACCAAATCAGCGTACTTCTCACCTACTTAAATCGTATAACCAGTAACCTTCCCATCCTCCGATGAACGACTCACTTATTCAGGCAGCCCTACAACTGCGTCAGCATATCGACCAGTTTGCGACTTTGTCCGATGAAGAATGGAATGAACTGCTGCCTCACCTGTCCATCATACACCTGAAAAAACACCAGCTACTGGCAACCCAGGGGATAGTTGCCAATCAGGTAGGCTTTGTCCTGGAGGGCGTATTCCGGCAGTTTTATACCAAAGACGGCGAAGAACGCACCACGTATTTCTTCTTTGACCAACAGTTGATAGCGGCTTACATGAGCTGCATCACCGCCCGACCATCGCCGGTTAATATCGAAGCCCTCAGTGAGGCTACGTGTCTGGTCTTTCCTTACCCCGTCCTGAAAGCCCTGTTCAGTCAGTATGCGGGCTGGCAGGAATTTGGCCGGTTGTTTGCCGAATATGTGATGGTGGCTTTGGAAGAGCGGATGGCGGGACTGTTGATGCTCAGCCCCGAAGAACGCTATCTGGCCCTGCTGGAAGGCGATCAGCGGCACATCCTTCAGCGCGTTCCCCAGCATTACATTGCCACCTACCTGGGCATTACCCCCGTTAGCATGAGTCGAATTCGTAACCGAATCGTCGCCAAATAAGGGATAGCCGAACCGGTTGCCGGATGAACCGACTACGGGTGGGGCAAGGCCCGACCGAACGCGGCCAGACCGAACGCGGCCCGACCCGTTCTTATCTTTTGTTATCGTTTTGGCCCGAGGGGGACCGGTAGCTTTGTTGAACAAAAACAGACATAGCGATGGAGACGATAAAAGAAGCCGGTCAGACAACATTCATTAGCCAGGAGGTCGTGCTACCGGCCCCGGTGGAACCCAGTGGATTCGTCATTCACAACAACGAACTCAGCCAGCCAGCGAGCGGCCAGGTGATCGTGCGGGTAGAAGCCAGTGGCATCTCCTTTGCCGAGCAGGCCATGCGCCGTGACCGCTATCCGGGCCAGCCCGCGTTCCCCTTTGTGCCGGGTTACGATCTGGTCGGCACGGTAGTGGCCATTGGTCCAGACGTTGATGTCTCGTGGATGGGCAAACGGGTGGCCGCCCTGACCAAAACCGGGGGCTGGGCCAGCTATTCCCTGCGTGCTGCCAACGAGTTGTTGCCAGTTCCGGCTGGGATTGATCCGGCCGAAGCCGAAGCGCTGGTCGTCAATGGACTCACGGCCTGGCAGATGTTGCATCGGAAAGCCCACATTCGCGCGGGTCAAACCATTGTCGTGCATGGCGCCAACGGTGGTGTCGGCACAACCCTGGTACAACTGGCCCGGCACGCTGGCGTACGGGTCATCGGACTGGCTTCGCGTCGGCACCACGCTACCCTGAAAGAACAGGGCGTTGAGCCCGTGGATTATACCGATCCTGCCTGGGCCGATCAGATTCGGCAACTGGCACCGGATGGGGTCGATGCCGTTTTCGACAATGTGGGTGGTGCCGGTATTACACACTCCTTTCGCTTACTTAAACGGGGCGGAACGCTGGTGAGTTACGCCATTGCCTCGGCCATGCTGAGTAATAAATCGATGCTTGTTAACTTCATCGACCTGATCGCCCACTTAACCTGGTGGAACCTGTTGCCCAATGGTCGCCGGGCCTTGTTCTATGACGTCATGGCGGGTCGGGGTAGTCAGGCTTTTCAAAGCCGCTCACAGGACGATTTCGCCCAGGTAATGAGCTTGCTGGCCAGTGGTGTGCTCACCCCCCGCATTGCTGCCCGTTTTCCGCTGGACCACATTCAGCAGGCTATGGAACTGGCCGAATCCCGAACGGCATACGGGAAAGTAATCCTCATTCCCAACCATTCGAACGCCTGAACCAGCCGATGCCATGCAAAACAACACCTTAGAAAAGCACCATATTCTACTTACCGGCGGCAATGGTCTGGTTGGTAAGCCGTTAACGCAGGCCCTGCTTGAACAGGGACACCGGGTGAGCCACCTGAGTCGTACGCCATCCGTTATTCCTGGCGTTACCGTCTTCGGCTGGAATGTACCGGACCAACAGATCGATGCGCATTGCCTGGACGGGGTCGATACGATCATTCACCTGGCGGGTGCAGACATTGCGGCTGAGTCCTGGACGCCGGCCCGCAAGCAGGAGATTAGCCGCAGCCGTACCGAATCGATCCGGCTCCTTTACCGATTGATGGGCGAAAGGCCTCATGTTGTCAGCTCGGTTATCTCCGCTTCAGGCATCGCGTTCTACGGTGACCGATCCGATGAGATCCTGACCGAGCAAAGCGATCCAACATCCGATTTTTTAGGGAGTATCTGCCGCGAATGGGAGGCCGCTGTGGGGGAAGGGAAAGACCTGGGCCTGCGTATTGTTACATTTCGCACCGGGGTTGTACTTACCGAAGCAGGAGGGGCCCTGCCTTCGTTAGCGCCGATGGTCCAGTCGGGTTTTGGCGCTGCTGTTGGTAGCGGTCGCCAGTGGGTTCCCTGGATACACCTTCAGGACGTGGTAGGGCTCTATTGTCTGGGGGTTGAGGATGGCTCCCTGAATGGCGTATTCAACCAGACGGCTCCCGAACTGATCACCAACCTGCAACTGATGAAAGCCCTGGCCCGGCAATTACACAAGCCATTATGGATGCCTGCCATACACGCATTCATGCTAAAATTAAAGATGGGTGAACGAAGTGCTTTTGTGCTCAATAGCACCAGGGCCGTGCCACAGCAACAACTTCAGCAACGATACCGGTATGAATATCCCACGATTGATGAAGCACTGGCCGAAATTTATCCGTAACGGAGATAAGGCATAACCGGATGCACCGGACCGTGTCGATCAGCTATCGATAGCCTTAGTGCCAGTTTGCACGACTTCGCATAGTATTGCTTACTTACCCGACACGGTAATTACATCCCTTAGCAGGGAGGAGAAACCATCGCCTGGTACCCAACCCAACTGCACAATTTCATCGCTATGAATGTAGCCCGTAAAAATCATCGAAAAGCCGCACTCAGATTGTACGAGCGCGGCTTTTCGATGATTTTCACTAGCTATCAGTATATGCCAGCGATTACGTCAGTTTCATGTTGATGGGGTCCCAACGTACAATCTTTTTGGTGAAAAAACTTTCGTTACAGGACAAAGCGGGGGCCGCAGCCCGCAATCCAAACGTTGCATCTTCGATAACCGGCTTATTCGTCCGGATCGCATCGAAGAAGTTAGTGAAGTGGTCCAGATGGTCGTTATAACCGTCCGGGGCCTTAAAGACAATAT
This sequence comes from Spirosoma utsteinense, assembly GCF_014282275.1. Lineage (GTDB taxonomy): Bacteria > Bacteroidota > Bacteroidia > Cytophagales > Spirosomataceae > Spirosoma > Spirosoma utsteinense. Next base: position 16,211 of record NZ_VFIA01000058.1, on the reverse strand, counting down.
CCGCTTTGCTGTTTCTTTTTCGCTGGTCGGCCGTCCATTTGGCATCATACTCCTGTTGCATTTTCTCCTGCATACTTTTCGAGAAGGTAAACAGCGAGTCATAGCCGCCAAAACCGGGCGCTTCTGGCATCAGGCTATGCTTGACGTTAATGTTATTGCCGATCACATCAATTACGCCTTCCGAGCCAACCAGCCGAATTACTTCCTGCCCACCCGTACCACTGATAAAATTCACCTGCAGGGTCAACTGAAACGCACTGTGCTCCGGACTTTCGGGGTATTGCATCACGCCCGACATCACATCGGGCAGGTTACGGCCATCTTTCCAGTAGCTGAACTGGCCCGTACTATAAATGCTTTTAGGGCCTTTTGAATTGGTTATAAAGTGAGTGCCACTCAGCAGGTGGATGAACAGGTCGCCTGCTACGCCCGTACCAACTTCTTTAAAGGCCCGCCACCAGAAAAACTTTTTGGCATCGAACGGCATTTTGGCTGTCACGCCAATAAACCGTTCCCAATCGGTTGTCATGGCATCCGCATCACTTGGAATCGTGTACTCCCAGGCACCAATTGAGCTTTGGCGGTCATATACGGCATTGACCATATTGAGCTTACCAATTTCACCAGCCGCCAGCAACTCTTTGGCTTTGGCGTACCCAATGCTACTCACGCGTTGGCTGCCTACCTGGAACACCTTACCCGCTTTTTTAGCGGCTGCTATGACCGGATAGCCCTCACTGATTTTGTAGACCATTGGCTTTTCACAATACACGTGCTTGCCTTTCGCCAGCGCGTCCTGGGTGATGCGGGCGTGCCAGACGTCATGCGTGGCAATAATTACCGCGTCGATGTCCTTCCGGTCTAAAAGTTCTTTATAGTTGCGGGTCGTATAGAGTTCGTTACCATATTGTTCTTTGGCGTTTTCAAGGCGGCCCGTATACAAGTCGCAGATGCCGGCCAATTCAACACCCGGCACTTTAAGGGCCGTATTGGCGTCGAAATGGCCTTGTACGCCGTATCCAATGACCCCCAATCGGATGGTATCATTGGCGGAGACCGGTCTTTCATACTGCAGGATGCGTACTTCAGCTTTTTCCTGAGCAGCCAGTGAGGACAAGGGCGAGGAAGCGGCCACTAAACTGGTCGCCCCAATTTGCTGCAAAAACTTCCTTCTGGAAGCTGAATTGTCTTTCTTCATGAGAAATACGAAATAGTAGTAAGGGTTACTTGACCAAGTAGCTGACGAAGGCAAATTTTTGACTCTCAGGGCTCCACGAAGGCACGTTGATCGTGCCCTGACCGCCATAAAAGACAGGGGTAATGTCTTTGATCGCTTTCGTTTTGAGGTTCATCAGGCGAAGTTTGACCTGTTTGCCAAATAAATGAGCTTGTTTTTCGTCGGACATATAAGCAATGTACACAATCCAGTTATTATCGGGCGAAGGATGGGCAAACCAGTTCGAATTTTCGTCGAAAGTAAGCTGTTCGGGTTTCGATCCATCGGCCAGCATCCGCCAGATTTGCATGTGACCGGTGCGGTAGGAGTTGAAATAAATATATTTCCCATCGGGCGAATAATCGGGTCCGTCGTCCAGGCCCTCCGTGTTGGTCAATCGTTTTTCGGTGCCCCCGTCAATCCCAACTGTGTAGATATCATAATTGCCATTTCGTTCGGCACAGTAGGCCACGGTCTTACTATCCGGGGTCCAGCCGTGCCAGTAGGAGGGAACGTCAGGGGTAAGTAGCTTCGGTTCTCCACCCGTAATAGGAACCAGGAAAACGGCTGATTTATAGGATTTCGCGGAAGGGTTGTTTCTGTCGTTGTGACTGACGACCAGCCATTTCTTGTCGGGCGAAATGCCGTGGTCGTTGTTGCATTGATTGGCAAAGCCGGTGTTGAGTTCGGCTATTTTTTTAGACGCCAGATCCAGGGTGAAGATTTTACCTTTGCTGTTAAGGACAAGGTAATTGTCGGGATGCCAGTTAGGGGCTTCATAATGGGCCTTGATGGTGAGCACGGTATCGATCCGGCCCGTTCTGATATCCAGCGTTTGAATAAAGCTGGTGGTGTCTTTCTTTGTTTGCGCCAGGGCACCCATCGAACAAAGGAACCAGCCGATGACCAGGGCGGGCCAGTTGACGTGAGGCTTGGAAATCAGTCGTGTTGTAAAATTCTTCATGAATACCAGGTTTAAGAATGCCGTAAGCAATTCGTTTAGGCAAATGTATCGTTTTGTTTGCATGGGTTAGTAGGCAGTTTCAGGGGGGGCAGTAATGACAGCCCCTGAAACTGCCTACTAACGAGAATTGGGGACTAGAATGAACGTAAACACAATCGAAGTAGCATTAACTCGTTTATTTTCAGCTAGTTGACATCGACATTATTCATTATTTACGTTAAACTATTGATGGAGCTACAGTTCCTTTGCCTGCCGGTTCAGATTCGTAGCGAACACCGGAATCCACGGTTGCCATAGTACGATTCGGCTCCATTATGGTATACGAATACATGGGCGTAGCGGTAGTCCGCAAAGATGGCTCCCCCCAGATTTCTGATCGCATCAGGCGTTTCTAGCCAGCTCGACGTCTTCATATCAAACGGACCGAGTTGCTGTAAGGCCCGGTACTGGTCTTCGTTTAGCAGCTCAACGCCCATGGCGGCAGCCATGTTCTGGGCGCTATTTTCCGGTTTATTCTCTTTTCTGAAGGCATGTGCCTGGTGGTCGTAGCAGACACTTCGCCGACCCTTGGGACTTTCCGCTGAACAATCAAAAAAGAGGTATTCATCCGTCTGTATATCATGACCAACCACATCGGGCTCACCACCTGTTTGTTCCATCGCATGGAGCGACCATAGCTTTTCAGGGTTAGCTTCCAGCTTTGCCTGTAGGGTGGTCCACTCCAAGTCCTGATGGCGGTTCATGTTTTTTTCAAAACGGGATTTCAGCGTAGCAAGCAGCGCTTCCTGCTGTTGGGATGACAATACTTTTTTTTCTCCATTCATAGGGTTGGTACCAGTCAATTAGGGTAGGAGTAAGGGACTATCTATCAAGAAGCAAAGTAGTCGGTTTTACTGTCCCCTTACATGCTGTTTTCTACAATGTTGGCTTCGAAACAGGCTGACTTAATCAGGGTATATGTATGGTCAACATTTATTCTTCTTCCTCCTGACTAGCCTGTTCCACGGCTTCAACGAACTCTTCGGTCGAAACGGTTTGAATATATGGATCATCAAGTTCTTCGGCTTGATCAGGGACGGTAGCGGGACTGGATAAACTCATTTTGATAGAAGTTGAGGGTAACAGACAGACTAAAAGTGTCCGAAAGTAAAGCCAAATACTACCCGTATGCTAGTAGCAGGGCTCACAGGACAAGCTTTATTTAATCGAAAATGATAGCGTTCCTTAATAATCAGGGCTTATATTAAGAAAACAAATGAGCTACACAGATTGATGTATATACATCAATCTGTGTAGCTTTGTAACTCCACTCAAATAAAAGCAATCAAAGTTATCCGGCACTTTTCTTTCATTTTAACACGTAAGATCATTCTATGAAAACGCTCGTATTGTTCTATTCCACGTATGGCCATCTTTGGAAAATGGCCGAAGCCATAGCCGAAGGTGCCCGTGAGGTCGCTGGTAATGAAGTAGTTGTTAAGCGCGTGCCTGAAACGCTACCTACCGAGGTACTCGACAAAATAGGGGCTACCGGCGCTCAGCAAGCATTCGCTCACATACCGGTCGTAACGCCCTCGGAACTGGTTGACTACGATGCTATCATCTTTGGTACCCCTACCCGCTATGGTAATCTGTGCGGCCAGATGCAGGCTTTTATGGACAGTACTGGTGGCCTATGGGCTACAGGGGCATTGGTAGGTAAAGTGGGGGGGGCATTTGTGAGCACCGCTACCCAGCACGGTGGCCAGGAAGAAACCATCCGTGCGTTCCACACCGAACTACTACACCACGGCTTCATTATCGTAGGTCTGCCTTACGCATGGCAGGGCCAGATGGGCCACACGGAAGTAACCGGCGGCACTCCCTATGGCGCAAGCACGGTGGCCGGTGGTCAGGGCGAACGTCAGCCCAGCCCCAATGAGTTGGAAGGAGCTCGCTTTCAGGGTAAGCACACCGCCGAAATCGCCCGCAAACTGGCAGTTAAGTAAAACAATATAAACTCCTGCCACCACAACGCCCAACTTCCGGGCGTTGTGGTGGCAGGACTATTTACAGGGTAAGCATGACGCTTCTGAAGTAGCTGCTATGACACTTGCTACACGTATTTCTGCCAGTTGTGTTGTTCTTTAAAGCCCAGCACTTCACGGATTTTGCGATTTGAAAACAAGGCTTCATGCTCCCCCATTTCGCGCGTGACAGGCACGTTCGGGAAGAACTTTTCAGCCAGTTCTTTCGTGGGGATGGTAGCGCCGTTTTCATCGTTTCCGGCATTGAAAACCTGATAACCAAGGCTATCTTTACTTAAACACAAATCCACGATCTGTCCCAGGTCACGCGCATCTATATAGCAGAAGGCATTCCGGCGTCGCACTTCAGGGTTCGCAAAATAGTGGGGAAACAGTTCAGCGTATTCGTGCGGCTCAATCACATTGCCGATACGAAGGGCATAAATATCGAAGCCTGACCGGCGTTGGAAGCTGCGTGCCGTCTTTTCATTGACAACCTTCGACAAACCGTAGCTATCCATGGGATCAACGTCATAATCCTCTTCCAGGGGCAGCACCGTAGGATTGGTTTTACCATCTGAAAAACAGATACCATAGGTAGTTTCTGAGGAAGCAATAATAATCTTTTTAATGCCTAGTTTAACGGCTGCTTCAATGACATTGTAGGTACCAATGGTGTTGATCCGAAACGTTTCATTATCAGGCTTGATCAAGATCCTGGGTACGGCAGCAAAGTGTACGACAGCATCAAATTTTGGTATGCCATTCCCTGGCTCCAGTTCATCCAATCCGGCATACGAACTCATGGCATTAAAAATCTGACCGGAGTCCGTAATGTCTGCTATCAGATTATCTACCCCTGGGTGATTCAAAGGCATCAGGTCTACATTCATCACGTTGTGCCCCTGATCGAGCAGGTAGGAAATGACGTGCTTTCCTGCTTTTCCGGATCCCCCTGTAAAAAATATTCGCTTTTTAGTCATGTATTCTTCTGTTAACCAATGGTTTCCTTTTTACTAACCGATACTATTTGCGCTGCTTAATAGCGGCTGACCGTCTATGACCTACAGTTCGTAAGTTCTACCCTAAATGAAGGTAAACTGTTTACCCGTAAAAAAAGATTCTGTTTACCGTACTGTAGATGCGGAGAAATTAAGTCGGGCGATTCAAGTTTACCAATGAAACAGTCGGTTAATAAAATTAACTGCACTAGTCAATCTGGTCACACTGATCGAAACCCTGACTTGGCCACTCAATGAAAGAAACGGGGCAAACTCGTTTCTTCATCGGTGGGTAATACCGGCTCCTGACTTGATGTTATCACCTTGACCCGTCCAGTAGGATCGACTAAAAAGCCAACCGGTGGCTGAGAAACGGTAGGGGGTTGCTTATCTAGATAGGCATCCAGTAGCTGACGAAATTGCGCAACACTGGCGGGGTCGTGCTCACTCAGTTGGACCAGTATGAACCGATTAAGCACATACTGAAAGAATACCAGTTCGGCCCATCGGTCGTGCCCCAAAACACTTACATATTGACGCTGGGCAACAAACGCGTAGCCTACATACTGCTCGAGGAGCGTTTTCCTGATGTTGGCGAGCCTGGTGCGCAACGGCTGTGGTGCGTTCGACCCAACCTGAGTAGGGGAGAGACCGGCGGGAGCAAGGGTAGCTATTTTTTTGACGCCAGCCAGCAAATGATCCTCGCCCAGGGCAGTCTGGTAATAATATCGGGAGTTAACCAGGCGTTGCAGAATCCTGACCGGCCATCGCTCGTCGGCTGCCTGCTGAATGTAAAAAGCCCGTTCCTGCTTGTTTTCCAGCTGCATCAATATTCGGTAATGGGACCAGCGTAGCTCTGTCCGAAGATAGTTTCGAAGGTTTGGCAATTCTCTCCCAGTTGTGGAGAGAATTGGAAATGCCAAATAAAACTGTTTGAAACGCCACATATTGGGTAGGCTATACCCCTTACCGAATTCCTGCGTTAGGCGTTGTGACAAAATTTCGATCAGGTGGATGCCATAATCGGCCCGTTCCTGCCCGTCCTGTTCGGTCTCCACAACGATCCGGCCGATATGCCAGTATGCTTCGACCAAAGCGAATTGTGGATTTGGATCAAGTGATTTTTGCTCCGTGTCGACCAGCATCCGCAGGTAACGAAACAGCGCTGTATATTCTGGTTGAGGACTATCCATAGGGCCGCAAACTTGGCAATTATTTACGAGTCTGCCACGTGATTTTACTACTGGAACATAGTTAGTAGTTGACAATTATTTTTTGCGTGTATTCCTTACCGCATTGATCAATACAAACCAGATAGTTGCCCGCTGGAAGCGCCTGTAAGGAAAGTTGAATCCTATTCGAAGAAGTGATGACATACGCAGGACGATACATCAGGGACCCGTTTGTGATTGAGACACCCAACGTAGCACAACGCGTATCGATTCCACTAATAGTGAGCGTGCCAGCTGTTGGATTCGGGAAAGCGGTTATTTCTGAGAAACCGGTAGTCGAAACGGCCAATGGCGGATCCTGTCGTCTGATCAGGGCCACCCAATCTTCACCGGGCGCACTCGGTGGGTTACCAATGGTCAACGAACCGCCACCCACCAACCAGCCCACCGATCCGGTTTGCAGGTCCCCTCCTTGACGTGGATCATACCACTGGACGCGGTAACTAGCTGTATTGGGTAGCGTGATGGCCGTACTTCCGCCCTTATTCAGGTATATTAGGTACGTGTCTCCCTCTTTACCCAATAGCCAGCCATTGCTTGTGTTAGTCAGTCGTTTCAGCGTTGGCAGCGGCACATATTTTTTAAAGAACTCAAGGGCGTAGCGTGTGTAGCGCCACATCTTCGCCCGCGAGCGATAATCCTGCGCGGTCAAATCTGTCTCGCCGGTATCGTACCCAAAGTAATACTCGACACCGGCACCGGAAGCCATCAGGTTTCCCCACAGGACGGCCCTGCGAATGGAGTCCTGATTATCAACGACCAACCCTCGGTTCCCGGTGTAATCCGCATCAGCGGCAACACCCGCGTTGGCACTTCCCTGTTCGTCATTGGCGACAACCCACTTCCGGCCTGCCCTGGCCGAATTTTCAACCCATTTGCGGGTTTCCTCGTATACGTTGAACCAGTCGGTTTGCACAGAAGCGCCCGTATAGTTTGACGCGTTACCCAACAAAGGGGTATACACTTTATTTTGCTGCCCCCTGTTTGTATGAACAACAATGGGATGTTTATACGGATCATGCTCCCAAATGTAGGCCGCCATATCCTTCCGCTGCTGGTCCGTTTGGGTGTTTTCCTCACCAACATTCCAGTTCATGGCCAGATGGTGACTAAAACGGGCAATCAGCTCCCGGTAGTAAAGTTTCCGCTGAATCCCTACGTTACCCCCATCCAGCAGGTTGTTATTTTCCGTTTCCTGTGTTTTTACATGCAGATACATGCCCATTTTATCGGCATGATCAAAAACGATCTCCCACTGATCGAGCTTTGAGCAGTCGAAGCGGGTAAAGTCAGTGGTCGTTAAATAGGGATACACATTTTTATCGTCCCCGTTTATGTTCATCGTCAGGAACGAAAAGGCATTCAGTCCCTGGCTGGCCAGGTAGTTGACGGCACCAATAATTCCCTTGCCTTTGCCTCCCTTCCAGCCAGGGTCGCCCTCTTTCCAGTCTATCAGATGCGGACTCCAGCTTTTCCGTCTGCGGCCATTATCTGGCGTGTTATCAAAATCCTGATACGCCAGGAAGTTTTCGGGGGAGTCGACGCCACCTTTCAGGAAATATTCGCCCGTTTCTGCAAATTGAAGGTAGTGTTCGCCGGTATAATTCAATCGGCCTTTGCCCCGCAGATCGAGTCCGTTTTTATCGGTAGCCGCTACGACAAAGGTACCGGTCTGACCATCTATATTCCCGACAGCCGTCCCCGTCAAAAGATCATCGTTCACGGCAATATTCATTCCGGTTCTCATGGATATCGAGTAGGTCCAGGTACCAATCTCGTCGGGGGTAAAATGAACTTTCCAGCTGGTTCCAGACCCGGCACTTGTCTCTGCCGACATGCCATCGGCCGCAAAATACCCGGGCACCAGGTATTTCCGTGTACCATTCGTAAAGGTTACATTCAGTCGATACTGGAGAAACGGATTAGTTACGGCTGTCTCGTCAGACGCCGGGCCATCGATAAGCAAGGTGATTTTGTGCCATTTCTTTAAATCGCCTGCTACCGTTACCTTACCTGTACCATCTATACTGCTTCCTCCACTCAGGCTACGGGCCACAACCAGGAAGGTAATGGTCAACGGGGTACCTGCTTCTCCTGTATTAGTATAGGGGGTTGCTGTCAGCGTATGTAGGCCCAGAGACGGAGTCCAGGAATTGTAGTTGCCATTCGAATCGCCCGCCAGGGTAAACGGGGCTTCTGTTTCCGTCCGGTAATTGTCTTTCCCGTCAAGCGAGAACACTACTTTAGCACTAGCCGGTCCATTAGTATTGGCCCGTATGTTGAGTTGAACACCAACAATTTGCAGGTTAATTGTATCGCCATTTATCAACTTATTGAGATCGGCCCCGGTAGCCGCATCGACCAGGGTAAAGCCGGTAAGGCCATCAGCGTAGGCCGTTAACTGCCCTGCCCACAGGAGCAATATATAGCTCATAAAAAGCTTCCACGGCATGAACACACCTAAAAGTTTTTCCATAAAAATGATGTGGCTGGCAACAAATGGCAATGGCTTGCTTAACGAAAAGCCGTATATATAAAATAATTAACGAGTATTCATTGGTAAATAATTACCTCATTATAAGGCAGTTAATGGTATTTTATAGCAGTTGGATATAGTATGTAAAGCGACCGACTTACAAGATATAAGACTATCTCATACAACAATACAATTCAGGCAGGATGCGTCTATATAACCAGAATCCCAACACGTGTGGCCTACGCTGGCGAAATGAAACTCCATCTCAACTCGGCCAACATTTCGGGATAATAGTACGGCTCTCTTTGAGACGACAGGAGTAGCAGCGTCCGGACAATTGCGTTGATTTACTCAAGACGAAATAGGCGTACCTGCCTGAACCAACCGGTACATCACCTCTTACCGAAGACGTAGACGAAATGCGGCAACTATTTACAAAACCACAGCACTTTGCCGCCAGACCTCCAGCGCTCTGCGGTCGAATTCATCAAGAACCGTTATCTAAACGAATACTACTTTTTATTATCTCTTCTGGTTGTACATTGCCACAGCGTAGTCATCACTGCACCGGGAAACTGAAAAAACTTGATATTTTGACACGATATTTTTTGGATGAAATAATCCAGTAGTGAAATTATGTTGGGTGTTTTAAACAGTTGGTTTCAATCGGGTATGATAGCCCTACCCACTCATTTTTCTTTGTTTTTGCATTAGGTCCAATAATTAAGAGTTATCGGACCTAATAATTTTAGTATACTTGCATTATGAAGTCTCAGTCCCGCAAAAACGATAAATCAAAAAACAGTTTGTTGCTGTTGCCAACGGTGGCCGACACGGAGAAAAGTGTGTCGACCTTACGGAGCAAAGTAACCGATTATTTACAGCTGGGTCTGGAAGGAGCTTCCAATACCCGTCGGGCTTATGCCGCTGACCTTCGGCATTATCGACAGTGGTGCCAGACGCATCAGGAGCGACCCGTTCCCATACCAACCGAAGCGCTTTGCATGTATCTGGCCTTCGCAGCCGAAACCGACAAGTGGGCTACCATCCAGCGACGTCTGTCGGCCGTTCGCAAACTTCACGATTTGCAGGGGGTCGACTACCCGGTCCAGGATCGCCAGGTACAGACCGTGCTGGAAGGTATTCGCCGGACAATAGGCGTGCGTCAGCAACAGTCGCCCGCTTTTTCCGTTGACGAATTCCGGGAAGTGATTCAAAGCCTCGACGTAACCAATCCCCAACAACTCCGCGATAAAGTCGTCTTGTTACTCGGATTTACAGGGGCATTCCGTCGATCGGAACTGGTTGCACTCAATCTGGAAGATCTGCTGTTTACCAGTGAAGGTGCTATCATTCGAATGCGCCGGAGTAAGACCAACCAATATGGCGACCATGAAGAGAAAGCACTCTTTACCCACGCGGATGCTGATCTTTGTCCGGTCCAGACACTACATCATTGGATGGCCCAGCGCCCAGAACGGGGACCATTACTGGTACGGTTCCGTAAAGGCAGCGAGCCGGGTCTGGTACGGCTAACCAACGAGCGGCTTTCTGATAAAAGTGTAGCGCGGCTGGTAAAGCACTACCTCGGTGAACAGTATTCGGCCCATTCGCTACGGGCGTCTTTTGTAACGATTGCCAAACTGAATGGCGCCGACGATCTGGAAGTGATGCAGCAAACCAAACACAAGACCTCAGCAATGATTCAGCGGTATACCCGTGTTGCTAACGTCACTAAGTTTAACGCCGGCAAGAAGCTGGGGTTGTGATCGTTGCCTGGCTACTACCGGGAAAGTGACGAACTGTAGTCCAGCCGTTCTTACTGCCCAACCTCCAGGCGATAGACGGGGTACCGATTGAAGGTCTTTTCGAAATACGGGGTTCGCTTGTAGATGAACTCCAGCTGGGCGTCGCCATTTTCGGAGAAAGCTTTGTCGGAGGCCCGTTTGCTGGCTAGCTGCTGGCGAAGGGCGGGATCTTTCTTCAGCAGGTCGGCCGCCGTATCTTCAAATATATAATTCGAGAAATACTCCTTCTGGTCCAGCACGCTATCGAAGAAGTTCCAGACAAAAAACGAATCCATAGCCTGCGGCTCCAGCGTTTCGATGAGGTAACGATTGGCTGGCTGATTGGCTGGGATAACGTAATCACCTGTGTAGAACTGAATGCGTTGAGCCTCCGCATGAACCGTCACACCCGAGTGGATATAATGGCCCTCGTACGGACGGGGACTTGTTTTGTAGTCATCCAGATAATAAGCCGATACAGCCATCACCGTATCGCGGGAAAGTGCCTGCATCCTGACGCCGTTCCGTTTTAACAGCGTAATGACCTCCTGCCAGCCCTGAGGAATCACATAAGCCGTGGGTTTGTTCAGTTGGAGGGCGGCTACAAAGGTGTTTTGATAGGGGATGCGTTTGGTAAATGGCCTGGAACGATCGTAGTATAGTCGCTTCATACCCGACACCTCACTCGGTTTATAACCAGCTTCGTAGCCCAGAAACGTGATCGAATCCGTTTGTGTACGGTCAAGCTGGTAATTGAGTTTAAATGTTGTCTGTCCACTGACGGCTGCGTCGGCTCGCTGCTTGTTGGCAAGAATAGTCGGGGCATCTCGCTCACACAGGCGCAACACGGCTTCATCGAACGCATAACTGCCTTTTACCCTCGCCGGATAATCTTTCCACATATGCGTTTCGAGCGTAAACCCGAAACAGTTGAACAGCGCAGCATAGCCCGTTGAATACCGGGGAGAGTCATTATACCCTAACAGACCACTTTCTGGCGTATCCCTGGGATGGTTCACGTAAGGTGCCGGTGGAAACCCTTTTTCCGTCAGCAGCTTATCGAGTTCCGGCTGAAACGTTTGCGCCATATAACCCGAGATGGTTGGATGAAGCTTATCTTTCTGCGTAGCAAAATAGGTAACCACGTGCTGGTAATCGGCCCCGTTGCTGGTATGATTATCGATGAAGATGTGTGGCTTTAGCTGTTGAAAGATGGCCTGAAACGAACGTGTGTTCTCAGCGTCTGCCTTAATGAAATCACGATTCAGGTTCAGGTTGCGGGCGTTACCGCGAAATCCATAGGTAGCTGGCCCGTTCTGATTCACCCGCGATTCACCCCGGTTCAACGAGCCATCTACGTTCAGGACAGGTATTATGGCCAGCAGCATCTTTTTCGGCAGTCTGTTCGACACCAACAGGTCACGTGCCATCATCATACAGGCATCGATCCCTTCTGGCTCGCCCGGGTGAATGCCGTTGTTGATGAGCAACGTTACCCGGTCGGGGCGGGCTGTAAATTGTTTGTCGGCCGAGAGCAACAGGATATGCAGCGGTTTACCAATGTCCGTTTTACCTATCACAACCAGCTTGGCCTGATCGAATTGCTTATCCAGGCGCTGGTAGAAATCAATGATCTCGGCGTAGGTCGCTGTTTCTTTCCCCTGACTTCGTTCATAGGGCGTAACGAAGGCGGAGCGTGACTGAGCAAAAACGGAGGTGCCCAGTAAACAGAGCATCAGGCGAAACGGAATTTTCATAGGCAGGAATGTATGACGGCCCTAAATTACCCCAAACCCGGCAAACTAGTGAGCAGATGCCCTGATCCTACCGGTAACGTAGCGTTCAGACAACACTAATCAGGTATAAATGCCTGACACGAAACAGCCAAAAACGTGGATTTTCTAACGAATTGGAAGTATTCCCAAAAGTGACAGTTGCTGACTCAATTGTGACAGCCCCTTCCCGCTGCACAGCCGACCTTTGATCTATCAAAACAGACAAATTAATTTAACTCGATAGATCATGAAAACGCTCATCAAACCACTGCTCGTTGCTTTCTCCCTGTTCCTGGTTAACAACTCAACCAGCCACGCTCAAGCGCTTACCTATCCCCAACCCTCAGCTTCTTTCCAAAGCGGGATCTTCACAACCGCCGAAGGAAAAATTCAGGTTTCGCTCGACAAAAAAACAGGCCAGCGAGTCGATGTTCGACTGACAAATGCAGCCGGTCAGGTACTTTTCGTTCACCAGCTGACCAAACAACAACAGACCGCCCGACTGCGTCTGGACGTAAGCAGCTTACCAGACGGTCCCTATCAATTGATCATCACCGATGGTAAAGAAACCACCCGCCAGTCAGTGACCCTGAACACGAAGCAAGCCCAGGAGTCTAATCGCCTGGTGGCCATTAATTAACCCGTACACAGCGCGTATTACGCGAGTGCCCGCTGGCAAGAACCCCGTTAGTTCCCTGCTAACCCGGCCTTGCCAGCGGGCACTCGCGTGAACCAGTCGCGATAGGCCCGCTATCGGTTGTCCTGTTGTACCTTAGCGCTCACGATATATAATTGACCCGATAGGTCTTATCTGGTTTTATGACATCATGGCACTTAAAATCCTTCTGGCTGATGATGAGGCTGATATCTATGCCTTGTTCGAGCAGCGCTTCCGCCGTCAAATTCATTCCGGCACGTTTCAGTTCGTCGTGGCTCGAAACGGGCAGCAAGCACTGGACATCCTTCAGCAGGACCCGGAAGTGGATATAGTGCTGGCCGATATCAACATGCCGGAGATGGATGGGCTTACGTTGCTGGAACACATTGCTTTACTCAATTTCGTGCTGCCAACCATACTGGTAACCGCCTATGGTGATATGGCGACCATACGAGAGGCCATGAATAAAGGGGCCTTTGACTTTATAACCAAGCCCATTGACTTTAACGACCTCGAACGCACCATCCATAAAGCGCAGCAATACAGTCATCAGCTACGGCAGGCCCAGGAGCTTAAAGCGCTGGATGCAATGAAAAACCGGTTCTTTGTCAACATTACCCACGAGCTACGCACCCCCCTGTCGCTGATTCTCGCCCCTACCAACCAGCTCCTGGAAGAAACCAACCTGACGGAATCTCAGCAACAGCGATTGATGAGCATCCGCCAGAACGCCCGTCAACTCCTGCGGCTTATCAATCAGCTGATGGACCTTCACCAGTTGGATGGCCTGCCGGTCGATGAAGCACAGGAAGTGGGCGATCTTACCGGCTTTGTAGCGCAGGTTGTAAGCCTGTTTGAGCCTTCTGCTACCATCAAAAATGTGTCCCTCCGCTACCAGACCGATTTACCGGCGGGTAATTACCGATTCGATGCAGGCAAATGGGAAACTATTCTATACAATTTACTGACCAACGCCATCCGGTTTACCCAGGCTGGCAGTGTTACCGTTGGGCTGTATGAGTCCCCCACAGGTGTTCGCTTATCGGTGCGCGATACGGGCATTGGTATTACAGCCCACAAACTCCCGCATATCTTCGATCCCTTTTTTCAGGGCGACAACCAGCGCATCAGGTCCAGCGATCCCACCGGAGTTAGTCTTGCGCTCGTTAAGGCGTTGACCAGGCGATTGGGTGGTCAGATTCTGGTGGAGAGCCAGGTGGATATAGGTACTGAATTTGTCGTTGAACTACCCCTGCAGCGTACCGGCTGGGGAGGGCAGGAGCCGAATCTGGCCATTCCTACCCTACAGATCGACCTGCCTCAATCCAACTTTCTACCCCTTGGCCCACCTTCGGAAAATACCCACGAAACCCCGCCCTTGCTGCTGATCGTTGAGGAAAACGCCGAACTGCTGGAATACATGGTCGCTGAGCTTACCACCACCTACCGCGTCCGGACAGCCAGCACCGGCTATCAAGGCTGGGTCATTGCGAAAGAAGAACTTCCAGACCTTATTATTACCGATTTGCTGATGGCAGGTCTGGACGGCTATGCCCTTATAGAGCGGCTCAAAGCTGACCCGGCTACAGATCACATTGCAACGATTTTACTGACAGGCCGGGCAGATGATACGAGCCGACTGAAAGGGTTGGCAGTCGGGGCAGATGACTATTTGACCAAGCCATTTCATTTGGGTGAATTGCGTTTGCGGCTGCATAATTTACTGGATCGGCAGCAACGAGTAAGGGATAACTACCGGCAGCAGCTGGCCCAGCCCGATCGGTCAGCGTTATCACAGGCGGTGGGTGATCAGTTCCTGGGTCGGTTGTATCGGCTGATCGATCAGCGACTCGATGATTCAATGCTTAGTGTGGAATGGCTGGCCGACCAACTGGCCATGAGTCGCAAGGCGTTATACCTGAAGGTTCATACCTTGACCCATTTATCGCCTGTCGAACTCATCCGGCAATACCGGTTGCGCAAAGCCATTGATCTCCTGCGAGCAGGCCATGGCGTTTCCGAAACGGGTTATTTGGTGGGTTTCGACTCACCCTCTTATTTCACGCGGGTGTTCAGGCAGTTTTATCAGCAGACTCCAACCGATTACCTCAAACAATAGTGTTGAGTCATTGACCGATGCAGCAAGCATTCGTCTAGCGCGGGAGTTGCCCGCTCAACAACAGCCGTTAGTCGTTATCGGCTGTTGTGACACGCGCTGCCGTAAACTGGCTGCCTGAATGTCTGGATGTTGAGCGGCCAAAATCCACCTGTTTCGTTTGCCCCGGTTTGAGTCGTACGGCAAATCGCTGAAGCGTCGAGTCAACCATTTGTCCTTTCTTATCCTTGAAATAAAGAGTTAGAGAAATCTGGCTATAGGTAAAGTTCTCGGATCGATTGGTGATGTCCAGCCCGGTTCGCTCAGTTAATCTGGAGCCAGGCTGCTTTCGATCACCCTGAGGCTTGTTGGCGCTTGTATTGACTACCAAATCCCGCATAGCATTAGGCTGGATAGTACTCGTTACCGGACTTTCGTTGCGACCACAACCCGCACTAACTAAACTTAGAAGTAGAATGATAAACGGTAAGACGGGAGCCATGCTGTTTTTTAAAATGGTCGCTTACATGTTCAAGCTATAATGTCTGTGTAGGGTTTATAAAGCTGATTGAATGGTACGAAATTCGCCGAATTCGTTCGGTAGCAACGCGCTTTTACTGGTGAATTGATGTTCCGGAAATTATCCGTTTAACGGCCACTGCGCCATCCTGCCAAATAGACATTACCTCCTCCCGGATAAACTATAATAAGCTACTAGTCTACTGGATAAGTAGTGTTATGTTACTGCTCATCCAGTATTTTAAAAAAATATTCTTTGAAAGAATAATAATATTTTCAGCCGGATTTAAATCCAGAAGGTTGTAATTCTACGTACAGTACTATGTAACTTTTACTTAGCCCGTATCTCTCCCGATTAAGTAGATGCCAAGGGCTCGTCAAATCAACAGAATGATCTTTTCTCTTCACCTTAAACTGAAAGCCGCCCGAAAAAACACGATACGTCTCCCCACGCTACCACTGATGTGGTAGTTGCCAGTTAC
>NZ_VFIA01000057.1 GCF_014282275.1 Spirosoma utsteinense | reverse complement strand
TTGGTGCTGAGCCCTTTGCGCCGAACGGCATCTTGGTTGCCACAGTAGCGGCATGAGACGACGAGTGTTACCATGCAATAAAGACGAAGAGTCCACGGTTACGTCACGACCCTTAATCGAATAACATAATTGTAGTTATAGAACGAGTCTAGGAAATGTACAAGTGTCTAATCCTCAGTTAGTTTGTATATTTCCCAGACCCGTTTTATAACTACAGTGACTATTGCAGAAGTCGGTGGAGACCTACACTGGCAACCAAAACCTGTTGTTAGGGGAATAAATTTAGCATCAACCTGGCGCATCCGCCACACCCCATAACGCACTACTCAAGTTTTGCACCCGCCACTAACTTTATGTAAAGAAAATATTACAAGAATTGTCTAAGGTTGTTGTTATATCCTCCTTTTAAAATTTATGTCACAGTAAGTTTTTCAGTTAAATTCTATATGGTTGAACGGATTTACACACTTAGCAAAAATGGGCAACGAAGATTAGCTTTTGAGGCAGATGGCTGGCAAGAGGTAATGAAAGCAACAAACTACTTTGAGATAGAAGGCTATGGTATTCAATGGATATCTAACGGAAAGACTACAACAGTAACCGGAGATGGACAAATCCTCTTTGCTACTCCCACTACCGATTTGAAGAAAGTAATTGTAGTTTTTCCATACACTAGTAAGTATTATCCTCCCCCTGGAAACGCTGTCGTCTACACTTCAGAAGGTGATATTTATGAACGGCTTTTTGTGCCTGAATTAATATCAAAACTTGGCCGAGATAGGACAGAGTTCATGACTGAACTAAATAAATATGATGTTTATTTTCTGTCCGTTGCGATGAGAAAGGTAAAACATCACCTTAGCATCTGTATTGATATTGGCTTTCTCATAGATTGGATGGAAAGTAGATTGTACTCACCCGAGGAAAATACCTTTGGGAATTGTGTAGATTCTGGACGTATTTGATAAAATGCCAGCCTAACCAGACATCAGTCCGGTAAGACTATTAATAGTAAGGGCTATTTTGGTTGTATAAGTAGTTGTATGTTAAATACCATTTCTCTTACCATAAATTGGATGAAATAAACGTAAACCTTTCTCACCTAAATCACGGCTGAAACATTATCTACATATCCTGTATACATTTTCCAAGTTTATATGGCCGGACTAATCGTTTATTAGCGCCAAGCGGGATGTAGTGAGTTTTTTATAGATTTCCGTACAATCAGCTTCGCTTAAGAATATTTATCGATGGGAACGAAACGGCCAGTCGTTGGTTAAGTCGACTTGAGATAGAACATATGATTTCTAGATAAAAACTAGTTAAAACATTTTATCTCCATTCTTATAGTTTCTTAACTTGAATTATCATTGAACGTAAGCGATCGGAACCTATGTGGCAATACGGTGTTGGAATTTCGTTCGTTGGCAAACATTTGCAGGCTACGTACAAGGTACTATGGCTAATCTCATAGACGCTTACCCCTTTAGGCCACGACAGAGTTTGGCTTACCTGCCCCGCGTGATCGGTCGTCAAATCAAATTGCTCAAGAATATCACGGCGGGGGTAAGTTGACTTTACTCCCAACAAGGCAAAGCGGAACCCAGAAACAGGATTTCCAGTCGAATCCTGTACGATTATTCGAACTTCAGATTCTTTGTTGATCGGACCAAAACAACTGCTCAACAACCAACTTAGTGTGTAAAACGGAATTAGCGTGTTGCGTAAAAGTCTTATGTGATAGCTCATGTAAGTTTTCTTCAGGATAGTCAATCTGAAGCTATCGACCACTGTGCTTTTCAATACTTCACCTGTTCTATAATCAAGTATTTTGTAAAGTAATACAATTTGTAAGACATAATTAATTGTTGTTTTACAGGGTGTAAGACAGCGGTTCTCAGTTTCATCGGCGAACCTACTGAGTGATAAAAGCTTTTCCCAACAGATCCGCTTCCTGGCGTAAATAGCTCCTGGTTTCCCCGTCTTCTTCTACGGCCAGTCGTTGATAAATGGCCAGGTAGCGGGCTCGACTACGGTAAAGGCGTCACTGGTCATAAAGGCCTCCAGCCATTGGCTGGATTTCAGCCAATCGGCTTGCTCGTGGGTGTAGGTGAAATAGTCAGCAAAGCCGGACGTGGCCCAGCTGGACCACTCAAACAAAAAATCCGGCGATCCCACGTCATCCGGAAAAACGTTGGTAAACCAGCGCGTGTAAGCTAACCCCCTTTATAATCCCCAAACTGGAGATAATAGCGGGGGACAAATGGCGCAGGCCTCGGGAGCCATCGTACCCATCATATTTCCGTTTTTCGGCGGCCAGCGCTCGTTTGATATCAACTATTTTTTAATCAGCTGCTGGACTTGTTTGGACCTCATTGTGACCATGTTATAATAAACTAACAAGGGAGTAAAGTTGCTCAACGCGACCACGGGCCGGGCCTTCAGTCCGGCCAGGTTTCCAGACCCGCTGCAAGGCGCAGCGCCCCTTACTCATTTTCCCGGAAAGTGTCAGGTCCAGCAAAACTTAATCGATAACTACAGGGATAGTTTGAGTCGATTCATTAATTTTCCTTATGATTCCATGTTGGGCCTTTCTAAAACGCTCTTTCGGTCATGAAAACTTTTTTTCAGTGGTTACGTTCGGCTTTAGCTGGTCCACAGCACGACGGGGGGCCATTGGCGGGTGTACGGTATTTTTACGGTTCGTGGCAGGAGGTCCTGACCGAGGCCAAGCGCCAAAATAAGCTCGTGTTCGTCGATTTCCACACGATCGGATTCTACCCGCGTAAACGAATCGCCCAGCAAGCCGCTTTAGATCCTTCCCTGGCCAGAAAATTCAATGCTCATTTCATCAACTACCGCGTTGATGCCAAAGCGGGTGAAGGGCTGGAACTCGCGAAACGCTATCGGATGCAGACGTCCCCCGTTCCAACCGCGCTTTTTATTTTGTGGGATGGCAGCCTGGTGTACCGGGCTTCAGGTTACGAAGGGGTGAAGGGCCTGCTGGCAGAAGCCGACAAAGCCCTGGAAGCGGCCGCCGAACCGAACCAACTGTCGATGCTGGAGCAGGACTACCTGGGGGGTAAAGGCGACCCCACGTTTCTAGCCGCTTACTTACAGGAGCGGGGCCGGGCTGGTATGCCCAACCAGGATGCCTTGCTGACGTACTTATCGCTGATCCCGCCATCGGAATGGACAACGGATGAAACCATACACCTCATCATCGGCAACCTGACGACTTACCAGCCAGGCCCGGTCAATGCCTTACAGCAGAAGCTGCGTCAAGTGAGTGAGTTGCCGGAGAGGGCCTGCACATCGTTGCGAAGGCAGATTGGAGAGCGCATCCGCGAGTTGATCCGGGCGCGGATGCATCAGGCCATTAGGGAGCAAGATGAACGTCAGCTGGCTACGGTAATAGCCGACCATGAGCAATTGCTGCGTGCGGAGCGGGACGACAAACTGACTCAGCAGGAAGTCGATTACGTGGCCAACGGCTTCCGACGGCGGTTTTACGCCGACACCGGCAATGTCGACAACTACCGTCCGCTCGCCGAAGCAGAAGCCTGGCGACTAATGACCATTTCTATGGATACAATTCGGGAGAAAGACAAAATAGAGTTGCAGCGTTTTCGGGACCGTATGAAACAGGTTGAGGAACGGGGCGATCATCCGGATTACGGCGAACAGGCCGAAGCGATAAGTACCATTGAGTCGCAGGATATGGCGCATCGGTTGAACCAGTTGGTTAGCTACTACGCCGACCACATGACCGATGCGGACGATCTGGAACAGGCCTTAATCTGGTCAACCCGGTCGCTGGCGTTTCATTCCTGCCCCGGTTACCTACATAACCAGGCGCGTCTGCTGATAAAACTTGGTCGGAGTGGTGAGGCTGATGAGGTGTTACAAAAGGTTAGTTCTGAACAAACGCCCGGTGTACATCATATCCGCGTGATCCTGAAACGCCCTGAAGATTATGAGCGGTAATGGTTCGATTGGTTTATCGAACATGTAAATCACCACTTACCATAGTACGGTCAGGATACTCACGCCTAGCAGTATGAAGGCTTGTAAATGAAGATTGCGTAATACCAGTAAAGGTAAACTCAAGTAGCTGACAAGTAATAGCAATCGACCGTCTTGACTAAGATGGGAAGCTAGGTGCTCGTATGTAAAATAGTATAGGGTTGCGCTAAAAACCGCTGTAACCCAAAATATGATCCAGAATCTAGGCTGATATTGAGTCAATGCTCCTGCTGTATGACTCTGGAACAGTTCCCGGAGTCTATCGATCACCTTGCTTTGCTCTTCCATACGTTATCTATTCTATAATCAAATAGTATGGTAGCTCAGAAGCCACTTTAGACGGTACTTTACTCGCAGCCGTGAATCAGCTGAATTGTATCTTCGGAGCATAGTGGTTAATTTAAATCTAAGTTCAGAAAGGTAACCTTTTTGTGAACGTTCTCAGGCTTACATGTATGAGCTAAGCAGGAAACGTGTTTCCAACAATGCTTAATTAACGTGAATTCAGGTTTAGAGTTGGCCCTTAGGGCCTTCACAGCGTAGCGTCGCCGGGACGCCGGAACGCCGGAACGGTAGAAATTTTTAGGAAAGGTGTGCCGTCAGGTACACAAGGGTTATGTACCTGACGGCACTCGGACGCTGCTGAAATCAAATTATCCTACCTATCCTACCGACGCTTCGCTGTGAAGGCCCTAACGGGCCAGAACAAAGGCAGCTTAATCCCGAATTCACGTTAGTTATAGGTTGGTTCGGCGGGTGCTGGATGGCATTGAGAAGCGGTGAATTTTGAACATTTGCGGGTGCTGGTTGTCATACTACAAACAGTAAAACAAAGCTATTTTATGCAATCACAATCTGCCCAACCCGTACTCGAAGCCGGGACAATTACGCTTGGTGGTGACCTGACCGTTAACCGGCTGGCCTACGGTGCCATGCGTATTACCGGCGACGGTATCTGGGGGCCACCAAAAGATCATGACGAAGCCATCCGGGTGCTGAAACGCAGCCTTGAGTTGGGAATCAACTTTATCGATACCGCCGACAGTTACGGGCCGTATGTTTCGGAAGAGCTCATCGCAGAAGCCCTTTATC
The DNA here is from genome assembly GCF_014282275.1 of Spirosoma utsteinense. Classification (GTDB taxonomy): domain Bacteria; phylum Bacteroidota; class Bacteroidia; order Cytophagales; family Spirosomataceae; genus Spirosoma; species Spirosoma utsteinense. The sequence goes on along the minus strand of NZ_VFIA01000057.1, from coordinate 19,417 downwards.
CGTATGCCGACGGGCTGGTTATCGGTACCAAAGGCGGACTGCTCCGCACCGGGCCTAACCAGTGGCCGGTCGACGGAAGTCGTAAACACCTGCAGGAAGCGCTCGACGGAAGTCTCAAGCGCCTGAGACTGGATCGAATCGATCTGTACCAGCTCCACCGTTTCGATGATAAAGTGCCCGCAGAGGAGTTTCTGGGCTTCCTGAAAGAGATGCAGCAGGCCGGTAAAATCCGGCACATTGGCCTGTCTGAAGTAAGCGTTGAACAAATCAAGCAGGCGCAGGAATATTTCGAGGTAGTATCAGTACAGAACATGTACAACTTCGGCGAGCAGAAATGGAACTCAACGCTGAAGTTCTGCGAAGAGAACAACATCGCGTTCATCCCCTGGTATCCCCTCAGCGCGGGTAACCTGGAGGCCGACAAAGCCATTCACCGGGTAGCTGAGCGCCAGAACGCTACCGAATATCAGGTGGCACTGGCCTGGCTGCTGGCCGCGTCGCCCATGATGCTGCCTATTGCCGGTACCTCATCGGTGAAACACCTGGAAGAGAACATGCAGGCCGCCACGATCAAACTGACGGACGAGGATTTCAAGGATATGCCGCTGCCATAAGAGAGGGAGGAGGGGAAGTAAAGGAGGAGGGAGTAAAGGGAGTAGAGGAGGAGGGAGTAAAAGGAGGAGGGGGAAGAAAGGGACGAAGGGGATGCGATTACATTCCCCTCTTCCCTTTCTTCCCCCTCCTCCCTTTACTCCCTTTTATTCCTTTTCCCCTATTTATCTCCCTTCAACGATTTAACCTTCTCCTGAGCTGTTTTCAGTTCAGCAAGTTGGCTCGTAAGGTCTTCTTTGATATAAGCAGGGATATGGTCTTTCTCGATCGCATCCTGGTAGGATTCAACGGCAGCGTTCTCGCCAAATTCAACGGAACTCAGCACGGTATCGCGATCCTTGCCGGTTATGGCCGATTTGATGTCGATCCAGGCGCGGTGAATCTTGCTCGAAACGTCGGTAGAGGTTGCATCGGTAACCGCTGTGCCGTCGATACGAACGATATGTTCGGCAAGCTGGCTGCGAAACTTCTGGCTCTGTATAACATAATGCCGGAACAGGTCATCCAGTTGAGCATCCTCATTGTCTTCAATGGCTTTCTCGTAACCCATGATCCGGTCGTTATTGATTTTCACCAAGTCATTCAGGTCTTCGACAATCTCTTCGTTCTTAATCATAACAGTTGATAGTTGATAGTTTGTGAACTGCTTATAAAACTGTCGCTGCGCCCGATTGTTTGGGAAAAAATAGCAGTTTGCGAGTAACTTTTTTTGTATACAGAGCTAAGAAGAAGGTATCTAAATGATCAAAATAGTGAAAAAATATTCCTTTAGACTACAATAACAGTACTGTTTTTTTTGATTGATTTCTTTCGTGAGCGGTGTTTTTTGGACCACTCCCTCGGTTTGACAAAGTATTTTGAAAATTCAAAAATCCATTAGGCATGTTTCCGCGTAGTTACTTCAAATCTTCCGACGGACGGGGGACACCTTACTAAACTTTTTTTGCTCAATGGAAAAACTACCCAAAGACCCCACTGACGTTCGTCAGTTGCTGACGGGCAGAGAATCGGCAGCGGTTGGTCGCCGGATGTTTATGCGTTATCTTGGTGCTACCGCGGCTGCGGGTGTTGCACTGAGCGCTTGTACAGACCAAATTGTTGATCCGTCGGCCAGCGGTTCAGGCCGCGCTGGTTTCGCCACCGTCGACCTGGGCGATCTCGGTTCTAATGATGTCGGTATCCTGAACTACGCTTATGCGCTGGAACAACTGGAAGCCGCTTTCTACACACAGGTTATTGCAACGCCGTATACGGGTATTACCGACGGCGAGCGCATGATCCTTCGCGATATCCGCGACCACGAGATCGTTCACCGCGAATTCTTTAAAGCCGCTCTGGGCAGTGCCGCTATTCCGGGCCTGACGCCTGATTTCAGCAGCATCAACTTCAGCAGCCGGGCCTCAGTACTGGGCACCGCCAACGTGTTTGAAAACATTGGTGTGTCAGCTTACAATGGAGCTGGTCAATTTATCAAAAGTGCCGATTACCTGACACTAGCCGGTAAAATCGTATCGGTCGAAGCGCGCCACGCATCGATCATTGCGACACTGCTGGAGCCACAGGGCACCTTGTTTGCCGGTGACAATATCATCTTTCCAAGCTCAGGTCTGGAAGAAATCCGGGTTCCATCGGAAGTGTTGGCTATCGTAGCTCCGTACATTAAAGAAACCATCAACGGCATGCAGTCGGCGCGTCGTGCCTAATCCCCCCAACAGTCATGAATCTACAAAACATACTGAATGAAATTGAGAAGGTGGATGCCGACGTTATCGAACGGCTGGAACACGTCTCGCGTCGCAGTGTTTTCAGCAACTTCCTTAAAAAGGCAGTTGTTGGTGCGGCTCCCGTAGCATTTGCTTCGGTATTGAACAAAGCATATGGTCAGAACAACGTTGTTGGTGAAGTGCTGAATTTCGCCCTGACGCTGGAATATCTGGAAGCCGAATTTTATAACAAAAGCCTTGAATCGGGTATCATTCCCGGTGCAGCACTGCCGTATTATCAGCAGATCGCCAAGCACGAGAACGCCCACGTAGCCTTGCTGAAATCAGCACTGGGCAGCGCAGCTATCTCGAAGCCTGCTTTTGATTTCACCGCCAAGGGTAACTTCCCGGACGTATTCAGCAATCTGCAAACCAACTACGCGGTAGCGCAGGCATTTGAAGACACCGGTGTTCGGGCTTACAAAGGCCAGGCTCCCCGCCTGATTCCGTTCCCGGCTGTATTGACAACGGCTTTACAGATTCACTCGGTCGAAGCGCGCCACGCGGCTCGTATTCGTTACCTGCGTGGTCAGAAAGGATGGATCACCAACGCCGATCGGGGTAATCTGCCAGCCGCAACGCAGGCGATCTACAACGAAGACGAGAAAGCAGAACAGGGTGGTGTCAACGTATCGGCTCTGCCAATGGTCGTGTCGATGGGTATTAGTCGGGCGGCTGTAACCGAAGCGTTCGACGAGCCGCTGACAAAAGAACAGGTGCTGGCTATTGCCGCTCCGTTCCTTGCCTAAGCAATTGTAGTAAGTTCATTGAAAAGGGGTGCCTGTCCTGACAGAGCACCCCTTTTGTTGTTTTGGCAAACGCCTGTCAACCGGCAGGCTGGTTGGCCGTGACGCTTCGGATGCGGACGATAGAGCCGCGTTGAGAGCGGGATTTGTCGGAGGCCGGACTAAGGGAGATCTGGCAAATAGCTCCATCCCAGCCTGCTGCACCCGCCAGATTGATCTCGTAGGTTCTGAACTGACCGTCATTGACAACGGGGAAGTCGACGGTGCGGGTTGGGATATCGAAGGAGTCGATTTCGCCGGGTTTGCGCCACGTAAAGCGGATGGTGGGGCTGTTGGTTTTGAAAGCGGCCTGGATATATATCTTGTTGATATCTGCCGCTTTCCAGAAGGCGAAGGGGCTCATAACCCGGAAATTAGCTTTGCTGCTGTCGGTCTTTTCCCACCGGATAGCTAACTCGTTCTGAATGGGCCAGCCCTGATCCCGAACGTTGTAATAGTGCCAGCCCGCCCGGTCCTGACCAAATCGATAATCGGGTTTGGCCGCAGGACGCGCCTGGGCATAGGCAAACTGCCGGATATCGGCGGTAGAGCCTACGACCAGGTCATACTCATATTCATGTACACCATTGTAGTCGATTTGCATGAAGTCCTGGTTGTTAATGTAGCCGCTCGACTGGTCGAACTCGCCATCGGTGCGGGTCGATCCGAAGTAAGCGCTCCCGTACAGGTAGCTGCCGGGGCGGATCAGGCCCACCCCCCGTCCCTGTTCGTTGAGCAGCGCTATCCAGCTTTCAGTGCCATAACGGGTTGTGTTGTCGACGCTTGTATATTCCGATACCGCATCGTTGGTGAACGGCTGATTTCCGCCATAGGTCACAAAGCGGTAGTAAGGGCCGTTGAGGTAGATGCAGGGTGTTTCCTGCGTACGGGCCTCATACTGGGTCGTATCGGTTCGGTTAACGGTAATCCGGCAGCGAACATGGGCGTTGTTGCCCCGCAGCTCGATCCAGTGTTCCATGACGCAGTCAGCCGGCTCGTCGAAGAGCGGCCAGATGAGCGGTATCGTCTTTACATATAACTGATTCTGGTTCTGCTGGTAGCTAACGATCCGGGCGGGGTGGTTAAAATAATCGCCCGTCTGGACCGGGTTCCACCCCAGGTTTATCCACTGCGGAACGGGTTGTTTACCGTTGACCGAGTAGGGGTAGGGCCCCCCGTAAATAGAGGTTTGCAGCTGACGGCCCAGGTCGACATTGTTGATCATGTTGACCGTGCTGCTGGCTTCGGAGAGGTAGGTGATGGCCCCGCCCATGTTCAGGTCGATACCCAGCTTGACCTTGTCATTGGCCACAAATAACCGCTTGGGTGGCGCTACCGGCGATGGGCTGGGGGTAGTACCTGTGCCTGGACCCGGATTTACGGGGGCGGTATAGGGTGCTGTTGCCGGAAAGTCCCGAACGCATCGGGAGGTCAGGAAAGCGACCAGTATACAGGCAGAGAGAAGCAGAAAACGAGACATGGATACAGGATAAAGGCTCAGTTAGTCAAAGCTAACGCACCCCGGCTGTGTTTGCAACTATTGTTAGCTGCTGACCTGCCTGGCAGGCTCTCAAACAGGTTTAACCAAATTGAAAGAAATTTTCGGTGTATTAGTCTACTCCTTATCGATGTATACACTAATTTTGCAGGATTTTTGGCTACCCGCCAACGGTCTGAGAGTCGTTACGTCTTGTCTCTTTCATTTTTTAGTTAGCTCCGCCGAAGATGCCCAAAAACTCAGCCATCCGCTCCGTTCTCATTATTGGCTCCGGCCCCATCGTTATTGGTCAGGCGTGTGAGTTCGACTACGCTGGCTCACAGGCCGCCCGATCCATTCGCGAGGAGGGCATTGAAGTTGCTTTGATCAACTCCAACCCGGCTACGATCATGACCGATCCGATCAACGCCGATTACGTGTACCTGTTGCCGCTTGAGAAAAAATCCATCATCGAGATCCTGAAGAAACACCAGGAGATGGGTAAACCCATCGATGCCGTGCTGCCAACGATGGGTGGACAAACGGCCCTCAACCTGGCTATCGACTGCGACAAAGCCGGTATCTGGCAGAAGTACGGGGTCAAGATTATCGGGGTCGATATCAACGCCATCGAGACAACCGAAGACCGGGAGAAATTCCGGTTACTAATGATCAAGCTGGGCGCGGGCGTCTGCAATGGCCGTACAGCCCGGTCGTTCCTGGAAGGGAAAGAGATCGCTCAGGAGATTGGCTTCCCACTCGTTATTCGCCCGTCGTATACGCTGGGGGGTACCGGTGGCGGCTTTGTCAATACGCCCGAAGAATTCGACAAAGCGCTGACCGCCGGTCTGCATGCATCGCCCGTTCATGAAGTGCTGGTTGAGCAAAGCGTGATGGGCTGGAAAGAATATGAGCTGGAGCTGCTGCGCGATAATAACGGCAACTTCGTTATCATCTGTTCCATCGAGAACTTCGACCCAATGGGTATTCACACCGGCGACTCCATAACGGTAGCCCCGGCGATGACCCTGCCCGATACGCTCTACCAGAAAATGCGTGACCTGGCTATCCGGGTAATGGCTGGTATCGGGCAGTTTGCGGGGGGCTGTAACATCCAGTTCTCGGTAAATCCGCAGACCGACGATATCATCGTTATCGAGGTAAACCCACGCGTGAGCCGATCGTCGGCCCTGGCGTCGAAAGCAACGGGCTATCCCATTGCCAAGATTGCCGCCAAAATGGCCATCGGCTACAACCTCGATGAGCTGATGAACCCCATTACGGGTACCACATCGGCGTTCTTCGAGCCGGCTATCGACTACGTGATCGTGAAAGTACCTCGCTGGAACTTCGATAAGTTTCCCGGTGCCGACCGGTCGCTGGGTCTCCAGATGAAGTCGGTGGGGGAAGCCATGGGCATTGGCCGGAACTTCCAGGAAGCACTGCAAAAGGCCTGTCAGTCGCTGGAGATCCGGCGTAACGGTCTTGGTGCCGACGGGCGCGAACTAACCGACCGTGATGCGCTGACCCAAAGTCTGCAACACCCAAGCTGGAACCGGCTGTTCCACATCTACGATGCGTTCAAAGCGGGTATGTCGTTCCGTACGATCTATCAACTCACTAAAATAGATCCCTGGTTCCTGCATCAGATCGAAGAACTGATCGAACTGGAACGCGAAATTCAGCAGTATGACCTGGATGACCTGCCACCGGGCCTGCTCCGTATTGCCAAGCAGAAAGGCTATGCCGACCGACAGCTGGCGCATTTGCTGAGCGTGAAAGAAAGTAAGGTCTACCAATACCGGCAGACGCATAACATCCGTCGGGTGTTCAAATGCGTGGATACCTGCGCGGCTGAGTTCGAAGCCAAAACGCCGTACTACTACTCGACGTTCAACAGCGAACCACCCATTACGCTGGCCGAAGGCGTTCCTGTCTCCGACCTGCCGGGTAACGAGTCGATCCGCAGTGAGCGCCCCAAAATTGTGGTGCTTGGCTCGGGGCCTAACCGCATTGGTCAGGGTATCGAATTCGATTATTCGTGTGTACATGGTGTGCTGGCTGCCAAGGAAGCGGGTTACGAGACGATCATGATCAACTGTAACCCGGAAACGGTTTCGACCGATCCGGATATTGCCGACAAACTATACTTCGAGCCCGTATTCTGGGAGCATGTTCACGCCATCATCATGCACGAGAAGCCCGTGGGCGTTATTGTGCAGCTAGGCGGGCAAACGGCCCTGAAAATGGCCGAGAAACTAACCCGCTACGGCATCAGGATCATTGGTACCAGCTGGGAAGCGCTCGACCTGGCCGAAGACCGGGGCCAGTTTTCCAACCTCCTGCGCGAGCTGGATATTCCCTATCCGAAGTTCGGCACGGTGCGCGAGTCGGAGGGGGCGCTTGAACTGTCGCGCGAGCTGGGCTTCCCGCTGCTGGTGCGTCCGAGTTACGTCCTGGGCGGTCAGAACATGAAGATCGTCATTAACGAGAACGAACTGGAGCAGCACGTGATGAAGATCCTCCAGGATATCCCCGACAATAATATCCTGCTCGACCACTTCCTCGAAAATGCCATCGAAGCCGAAGCCGACGCCATCTGCGACGGGGAGGACGTGTATATCATCGGGATCATGGAGCATATCGAACCGGCGGGTATCCACTCCGGCGACTCCTATGCGGTACTGCCAACTTTCGACCTGAGCGAGAACGTGATCCGTCAGATCGAGGAACACACCCGCAAGATCGCCGTGGCACTGCGTACGGTGGGCCTGATCAACATCCAGTTCGCGATCAAAAATGAAGTGGTCTATATCATCGAGGCCAACCCCCGCGCCAGCCGCACCGTACCGTTCATCTGCAAGGCCTATCAGGAGCCGTATGTCAACTACGCGACGAAAGTGATGCTGGGCGACAAGAAGGTGAAAGACTTCGATTTCAAGCCGGTGAAGAAAGGGTACGCGATCAAGATCCCAGTGTTCTCGTTCAGCAAATTCCCGAACGTAAACAAAGAGCTTGGCCCCGAAATGAAGTCGACCGGCGAAGGCATCTATTTCATCGATGACCTGACCGACGATTTCTTTCTGAAGGTCTACGCCGAGCGGAATATGTATATGAGCCGGTAGGAAATATTAAGTAGAAGCGAAAGCGTATTGGCTGAGCCACATCTAACTAGATGTGGCTCAGTTGCTTTAACGATCCAATGTTTTTTTGTGAATTGTGTTTATAAGCCGGATATTTACGATGTACATGTAGAACTGATAAAGTTATGACTGTTGTATCTGTTGAATTGGATGATAAGCTGGCTCGCGAGCTGAAGCAGATATCAGAGTCATTGCAAACCACTGAAGTTGACCTGATAAAGAAGGCCGTTGATAATTTCCTGCGTCAGCAGCGAATGGATCGGATTCGTGCCGAAATAAAACCCTATGCTGAAGCCGCTGGCTTTCTTACGGAGGAAGATATTTACAACGTAGTATCGTAATCCCTATTGGTATCTTTTTGCTCTAACCGGATCCGTCAAAGGGGCTGACTGATTCAACCTACTTCACTACTTCATATGGAAACGCCCCTGCGTTTACCGGCCTCTACGGTGGTTGTCTTTGATACAAACGTTCTCCTTTCCGCTTTTATATTCAAAAAGAGTCCCGGTGAGGTTTACCAGTATTGTGCTGAGCGGTATACGCTTTACACGTCAGAATGGCTATTGAACGAGTTAGCCAGGGTACTAAGACGAGATAAGTTCAAGCTGCCGTTGGCGTTGCAGAATGCTATTCTGGCGCAGGTTAGAAGTGATGCGCAACTTGTTTTGCCCACGAACGATTTCCCGGCAGATTCGCGGGATCCCGATGACAACCATGTATTGCAAGCAGCGCTTTTTGTGCAAGCAGACTTTATCATTACAGGTGATCGTGATTTACTGGATTTAGGGCAGGTTGGTGGCGTCACGATTACTAACCCAGCCAGTTTTTACGAGCGGTATATTGCGTAAGACGATTTCTTCCTGAAAGTCTACGCCGAGCGAAATATGTATATGAGCCGGTAAGCAACGGAGTCTCTGTAATAACCAAAACAGCCATGCATTGTCCGTGCATGGCTGTTTTGGTTATTACAGAGACTCCGTTCTAGAATGGTTTTTTGCCGATTATCTTTTTGAACAGCTCTTTGGCTAACACCGGCAGGGTAAAATTATGGCTGACGGCATATTTGAAATTTCCCGTGTTGATCGTTTCGATTGGCGTGCCATTCTCACTATGCTGTACCACCTCTCCGGTGGCGATATTGATTACATGCCTCAGGTTGAGGTTCTTGGCAAACATATCGGAGAAGCGGGGTGAGTAATACATGCAGCCCTCGAAATAGTAATGCGTCACCTGCGACCAGCGGGTAATGTTACCGCCTGTAATTGGCATACCGCCATGCACCAGGTTCGACGACCAGATCAGCACGTCGCCCTTCTTCATGTGAATCTCCCGACGTTCGTAGTTTTTGGCTGCCATAAACTCCTCGATGAAATCTTCGTATCGGGGGTATTCGGCATAGTCACCTTCGGCTACGATCCCGATATCGAAGTAGTTGAACTCTTCCTGGCGGTGCGAACGGGGATAGTAAAATAAGGGGCCATTTTCGGCGGTGGTATCTTCCAGCGCTATCCAGACACCACACATGAACCGGGCTGGAACACTACTGAAATGGATGGTATCGGAATGGGCCCGCTGCTGGGTGCCAAATTTAAAGTTGAGCGTCTGGAAGGGGATGGGCTCCCGGTCGTAGAGCATCCGAAGCACGTCCATGAGTTGCGGCTGACTAGCCAGTTCTTTAACCGTGCTGTATTTCTTCCACAGATCCTGATGTCGGTTAGGGCTCTGTCCGACGGCTGCCGGAAACTCACCCCCGATCTCCTGCAACGAGCGGTCGATCAACGTGTGGCTGACCGCCTGAGGTAGTACCAGGAATCCTTCCCGGTTAAATTGCGTAACCTGTTCGCGCTGCTTGGGGGTAAGGTCTTTTTTTAGCAGCAAATCGTCAAAAAAGGGTGATTCGACCCACGGGAGGTTCATTCTTTGGGCAACAGTAATCTCTTTCATGATAGGGTGTGAAGCGTTTAAACATAGTTATATTAGGAAGTAGGTACCAGTCAAGATGAAGTTTAGGTAGAGGTTTAAGTAATTAATGTCAGAGCAAATGGATACAGTGATATATGAATTTAACTATCTGGGTTTGAATGTATAAAATGGAATAACTAATTAAAAGTAATCGGATAAATAATTTACGGTTACAGCATTGCCTGTTCTATTAGCTACTGGTAACTGATCGATTCCGGGCTTTTTGACAGGTGGCCGGTGGGTCTTTTGAGCGAACGGCTAAGGCACAAAAAAGTCCGGCTCGTCAATGACGAGCCGGACCTGGTATTTTTTGGTATGCTGGACTAGAATCCTAAACCAAGGGCCATACCCCGAACAGCAGGATTACCCGGTAGCGTAGCGCCACCTGTAGCCGCTCCGCTTGTCAGGTTGATCGAGTAAACGCGGGTTGTACCGCCCGAGCGCAGCAGCGCATAGGCCATACCCGAGGTGCCGCCAATGTCGAATCCGTTGGAACTCTCGACTTCGGTACCCAGCGAGCCGACCGATACCAGCGTGCCGTCGTTAGGTGGCATTTGCCGGAAGAGCATAGCCGCTCCCGTGCGGGTATCGATGTTGTACAGAACAGTTGTGGTAGCACCGGCAAAGTTATTGGTGTAGGCCGATGCGGTTACGTTTGGCGTACCGGGGTTGAGCGTACCATCAACGGCGGCTACTGTACCGTCATTCGGGTTGAGTCGCAGGTTTTGGCCGGTGTTGCTAACAACCCGGATCCGGTCGACGGTGGGGTTGAAGTCGAATCCAAAATCATTACCCGACAGCGCCGGGGTGAAGGGGCCTGAACCAACTACCGTTGCCAGACCACTCGATGGGTTGATGGTATACAGACGGCTCGTACTGCCCAATGCGAATAACTGGTCGGTGGCGGGCCGGAAATCGATCCCGTAGATCGTCTCGCCCGCTTGCAGGCCCGTGATGGCTTTCGAAACAGGGTTTGGGGCCATCGGGTTAAAAATGATCAGGTTGTTCGATCCATCGACAGCGTAGGCAACAGGCTCGGTTGGAATAGCCAACCCAATAATGTTGCCGGGTAGGTTGCCGAGTTTCTGAAGCCGTCCCGTCGACAGATTTACCTGCTGTAGTTCAGACTGGCCGTTGAAGGTTACGGCGGCTATCCCGTTCCCGTCGGGGCCAATATCGAACCCGGCCGATCCCGTAATATCCAGACCCAGCGGCCCTACGCTGACCAGCGTACCGTTATTCGGTGGATTCTGTATGTAGAGACGATCGGTGGCCGGATCGATGTCGTAGAGTGTCGTCGTCGTTACACCCGATCGGTTGTTGGTATAGGCTACTGCTGTAATCATGGCTCCTGATGCGCCGTTGATAGCGCCATCGACGGCTGCTACAGTGCCCGTTTCGGGGTTAAGCCGAAGATCCTGCCCCTGGTTGGTTACGAGCCGAATCCGGTCGACGGTGGGGTTGAAATCAAACCCGGCAATGTCGCCGGTCAGCCCTGGCGAGAACGAACCCGTTCCCAGCGCCCTAGCAACGCCCGTTGTGGGGTTAATGACATACAGGCGGCTGGAACTGCCTATCCCATACAATTGTCCGGTAGCAGGACGGAAGTCGATAGATAACATCCGTTCGCCACTTTGCAGGCCCGTAAGGCTAACGGTAGCCAGGGGCGTGCCGGATGCCCGGACGTTGAGTCGCAGCAGTTGATTGGCATCGTTGAGTACATACAACTGAGCATCGGGCAGTGTACCGGGGTTAGGTGCCATGCGGTGATCGTCGCAGGCATTCAGCGTCAGCAGTGAGCCGATCGCCAGCAGTCCGGCCAGAACACGGAGGGGTTTTCTGTAAAGCATATACATCGATTAGTTGAAAAGTTTTCGTAGACTACAATGTCAGAGGCTATACGTGTAGAAGAGGTAGGTTAGATGTCGGGAAATTAAAGATTGATTAAATATATACTTAGCGGTCTTCAGCTGCCCTGCTGCCGCGTCGTTAGCCTGGCAATTCTGCTCCGGCTTACCAGCTCTTGCGTAGGCTGAGGTAGCTGCCAATGGAGTTGGGGTACAGCTCCCCGCGGTCGAGTGCTACCGACGTAGTAAGCAGCGCTCCCGGCCATGCGGCCAGTGGCCACTGGGCCGATACCAGGGTCGAAAACTGATGAAAAGGGCGGGGATACGGCTGGTTGTAGGTGCCAAAATTCCGACTGTAGGAAGCACGGGCGGTCAGCAGGGGACCCCGTCTGAACGAGCCCCCGGCTCCGGCATACCAGGCTATAACCCGGTTATTCGGAAAAAAACCGCCCCCTGTAAAGTTGTTGACAGCCTGACTGAAGTTCGAGCGCGGGGCGATAAAGGGCGTACCCAGCGTACGGCCCCGGTATGACCACCCTTCGCGGTATTGACTGTGGTTGAAATAGTTGTCGCGGCCCTGATAGCGGATGCGCTGGTCGAAGACGGGGCCGCTCTGGTTGGTCGTGCTTAACCACTCCAGCACCAGCCGTTGTACCCGAAACGCCGTAGGGGTTGTTCGCCTGTTCAGAAACCGTAAACCCGTAAGGCCGTCGGGCAGGTTCTGAAAAGCCAGTCCGGATGCGTCCTCATATATGTGCTGGTGGTAGAGCAGCCAGTTGCTGGCACGCCGTTTCCATTCCAGGGCCACATCATAACTGCCCACGTGATTGCCGATCCGGTTTTCGCCATCGAAACCCGTAAAGCGGTTGTTCTGAACATCGTCGGGGTAATGGCCGCTCACCAGCGACAGGTAATCCCGAAAAGAGGTTGGCAAGGTCCCGTTAACGGCCAGGGGCGTACCAACGAGGTAGTCAGCGCGGCCACCCCACTGCACCTGGTGGTTGAGCCCCGCATACAGGCGCACGTGCCAGCCAGGTTTTCCAAACCGCCCGTAGAGGTATTTTTGATGAAGATAACTGCCCTGTACATAGGTGTTGACAAACCAGCCGTGTGCATAACCTGCCCGGAGGGCCAGCAACCCTTTCGTAAATTTCAGCGGCACATAGTCCGGCGTGTGAAGCTGTAGTTTGGGGAAAGGAACGGCGTTGCCCGACCAGGCGATAAAGCCCGACGTGAGGGCCGTATCGCCCAGGCCAACAACTTCGCGCCGGTTGCCACCGTAGAATTCGAGCCACCCGAACTTTACCTTGGCGTACGCATCCGGCAGCAGTAACGCCGGGTTATTGGCAAGCCGGGGCGCGCCAGCGTTGGCAACCGCATAAAGGCCGAAACCCCAGTCGAAACGGGGAGGCCGCTGGCGGGTGGAGTCGCGCCGGACAGCATACTCACGCTGGGCACCCACCCGCAAGGTGCCAAAGGACCCGCGCGGAGGGATGAGGCCGTATTGATTGGTACTCAGCCAGAAGGGTGTCTGCGCCGGTGTTGCCGTAAGGCCCCCCAACTCAACGCTGTATCGAACGGGGGAGGAGATAGGGACAGGGACAGGGGCTGGGACCGGAGGTTGACCTTGACGGACCCCGGCCGGAACGGGTCGCTTCGGAACGGGCACAGGTCGTTTCGGCTGACCCGTTACCGAGCTTACAGCAACTAAAAACAAACTACCGAAGAGGTAAAGAGAACGCATGAATGAACTGAATCGTGAATGGACGTAAACCAATAGTGACTGATAAACAAGTAGTTCAGTAACTGCGGTTTCGGGGGGCCAAGCTAAACCAAAACAAGCGGTATCCGCTAACCATTAAGTCGATAAAACTAATATGTGAATGACAATACCCCAAGTAACCCTTAACAACGGCGTCGTTATGCCTCAACTGGGCCTGGGCGTTTATGCCCCCCGCCAAAACAGCGACGTACAGCAGGCGGTAGAGTGGGCGCTCGAAGCCGGGTGCCGCCTGATCGATACGGCTGCGGCCTATGGTAATGAACGGGAGGTGGCGGCAGCGCTTCGGGCGGCCCGTCTCCCCCGCAAAGACGTATTTATTACGACGAAAGTATGGAACAGCGATCAGGGATATGAATCGACCCAGCGTGCATTCGATCGAAGTCTGGACCGGCTTGGCCTCGATACGGTAGACCTCTACCTGATTCACTGGCCCGTAAAAGAACACCGGCTGGAAACCTGGCGGGCGCTCGAAACCATTTATGCCGACGGACGGGCCCGGGCCATCGGCGTTTGCAATTACTACGGGCCCCACCTCGATGAATTGCTTGAACAGGCTCAGGTGACACCCGCTGTCAATCAGATCGAGTGGAGCCCCTACTGCTATAAGCCCGAGGTACTGGCCTACTGCCAGGCGAGGAATATCCAGCTGGAAGGGTATGCACCACTGGTCCGGGGGTTGAAGAAAGACGACCCGCGACTGGTGAAACTGGCCGGAAATTATGGTAAGTCCACTTTTCAGCTGCTGGTGCGCTGGTCGCTTCAACAGGGTGTCGTTACCATTCCGAAGTCGGTGAAGCGCGACCGCATCCGGGAAAATTTCGATGTGTTCGATTTCACGATCACCGATGAGGACATGGCGCTGATGAACACGTTTTACGATAATACCCGCATTGCCGACGATCCAATGACGTATCTGTAGCTTGCTTCGTTGGGTACCGCCCAGGACATCTGCCTTGAACTACCCTGTCTATACGTTAACGGCCCCTTCTGAACGATTCAGAAGGGGCCGTTATGTTAGTAAATGCGGTTACCGCCGAACAACTACCGGCTGCGGAACTCACGACCTACGCCAAACGCATACCCAAGGGCGATGGTGATGGTCGAGTTTTGCAGAGAGCTGCGTCGTCCCCAAAGATTAGGCAGGTTGGTTTGTACATCCGACAAACCCAGATTGTAGCGGGCGTCGATTAAAAAATGCTGCCGGTTGCCTGTGCCCCAGTTGAGCTGAAAGCCACCCGTTGCACCCAGATCGAGGTTTCTGAAATCATTGCTGTTCTCGCCATTGAAGACTGCCGAAGCGCCGTTGACGCGTTTCGCGTTCAGCCTAATGCCCAGCGATGGGCCTACAAATATGTTCGGGCGGAAGTTGCCGTTCAGCGTCAGGAAGTAGCGCGCGACAACAGGAACTTCCAAATAATTGACCCGCTGCGTATACTTGATAACGCCGTTGTCATACTTGGTACCCCGCTGCGAATACAGTACATCGGCCGAGATCCCGAAATGATTCAGGGAACTGTACATTAAAAATGCCCCGGCTGCTATGCCCGGTTTGAAACTCATGCCATCGGCATTACCCCAGTAATTAGACAAATTCAAGCCAACCCGTGGTCCGGCACTAAACCGTTGTTGGCCGTAACTCGTTGACACGCAAAGGAGAAAAGAGAAAAAGAGGGCTACTCGTACTGATTTGGAAATTGAGTTAAACATAGAGATTGTAAATGGTAGTACGCCCCGTTAACGAACGCTGTTTCAGAAATGTTTTGCGGCAACCTACTACATTTTATGTTCCGGCCCAAGTTCGTACCTTTGAGATAGTCTGTTTTGGAGAAACGTTAGGATAAAATCGATCTGTACCGAATGAAACGCCCCTCTTTATACTTCACCGAAGCGCATGATCTGTTTCGGCAGAGTGTCCGGCAGTTTATCGAAACCGAAGTTGTTCCACATACCGACGAATGGGAAACCAACCGCCGGATTCCGCTGTCTGTCTTTCAGCGAATGGGTGAGCTAGGCTATCTTGGTTTGCCCTTCCCGGAGGAGTTCGGAGGTGTCGACGCCGATTTCTGGTACTCCGTCGTGTTTCTGGAGGAACTGGCGCGCTGCGGCATGGGCGGGTTCACAACGGCTGTCAGCGTTCACGAGTATATGGCCATCAACCACATCTCCAAAGCGGGGAGCTACGCCCTCAAGCAGCGCTACCTGATACCGGCCATTGCGGGTGAGAAAGTGGCAGCACTGGCCATTACGGAGCCGGATACGGGCTCCGACGTGTCGGCCATCCGAACGACCGCTATCCTTACCGAAGCGGGCGATGCCTTCATCGTGAACGGAGCTAAAACGTTTATCAGCAATGGCACCTACGGCGATTTTGCGACGCTGGTGGTCAAAACGGGTGGTGCAACCTCAGACACCGGTGGCAAGTCGGGTGGCCTCAGCCTGCTTGTCGTCGATCTGGACAGTGTTGGCATTACCCGTACCAAACTCAATAAAATTGGCTGGCACAGCTCCGACACGGCCGAAATCCATTTCGATGACGTGCGGGTACCGGCCGATAACCTGATCGGACAGCTGAACAAAGGGTTCTACTACCTTATGGAAAGTCTGCAACTCGAACGGCTGGTAGCGGCCGTAATGGCTGTTTCGGGTGCTCAGCAGGCCCTCGACTGGACGCTGGCCTACCTCAACGAGCGCGAAGCGTTTGGCCGCAAGATCGGCACGTTCCAGGCCATCCGCCACAAAATTGCCGATGTGGCTACCGAGATCGAGATGGCCCGTCAGTTCGTGTACCACACCTGCTGGCTGTATACGCAGGGCGACGTGGTTGTAAAGGAATGCTCGATGGCCAAGCTGGCTGCTTCAGAGATGCAGAAGCGCGTTGTCGACACCTGTCTGCAATTTTTTGGCGGCTATGGCTACATGGAAGATTACCCCATTGCCCGCGCCTACCGCGATGTTCGGGTAGGTACTATCGCGGGGGGCTCCTCCGAGATCATGCGCGAGATCATTTCCCGGATCGTCGTCGACGCCGTGGCTTACAAACCCGTATACGACGGTGCAGAGACGAAGGCATAACCCCTCATGCTGGCCTGATACCAAGTATAAGCGCTGACGCTTTCGATGGCGTTGGATTTCAATTCTTCTCAGGTACGATTAGAAGATCTGGGGCGACTGGCTGCTGCGCACCGATCGACAATTTCAATTCTTCTCAGGTACGATTAGAAGGTTTTGGAGTTGGCTGGCGACTGGTTCAAAGCTGCATTTCAATTCCTCTCAGGTACGATTAGAAGGGAGAAAAAGGTTAAGACGGCTGAGGACGAGAAGGATTTCAATTCCTCTCAGGTACGATTAGAAGTGGCGGCTCTGCTGCTGGCGGGGGTATTCTTCCCCCTATTTCAATTCCTCTCAGGTACGATTAGAAGCCGCGCTGGGCAGATGCTTCATCGGGCGAAAGAAGATTTCAATTCCTCTCAGGTACGATTAGAAGTCGGGCATGTACCAGCCCAGATCAGTAGCCCCAGCCAATTTCAATTCCTCTCAGGTACGATTAGAAGCGCCAATATATGGACGCGCATTCAGGCCAACGCCATTTCAATTCCTCTCAGGTACGATTAGAAGAAGCATTGCCATGCTGGGCGATTCTCATACCGCCTAATTTCAATTCCTCTCAGGTACGATTAGAAGTTTCTATGCTGGTCGTTGCGCCCGTATCCATCACTAATTTCAATTCCTCTCAGGTACGATTAGAAGAAGCCGCCGTAAACGCGTCGAGTTCGGTTTGAATATATTTCAATTCCTCTCAGGTACGATTAGAAGCCGGAATTTACGCAGGGTCAGCCCGTCGAGATTGAGATTTCAATTCCTCTCAGGTACGATTAGAAGGTCGGTTTCGTCTGTCGTTTCGTCGTTTCGGTCTGTATTTCAATTCCTCTCAGGTACGATTAGAAGGGCAGATTTGACCGTAAACATATACGAGTTTGACCCATTTCAATTCCTCTCAGGTACGATTAGAAGATGGTCAGACATAGCAAACTCCTTTGTAATTTCTTTATTTCAATTCCTCTCAGGTACGATTAGAAGGATAAGCAGCTGCCCGATCTGGCCAGGCCGTATAATAATTTCAATTCCTCTCAGGTACGATTAGAAGCTTTCTGAGTCGGATGCTGTACGACGGGCTGTTCATGATTTCAATTCCTCTCAGGTACGATTAGAAGACCAAAACGACGCGTTTTTGGGAGTTCGGTAAATTGATTTCAATTCCTCTCAGGTACGATTAGAAGTGAACATACTCAACGCATCTGATAATGAAGTATTATTTCAATTCCTCTCAGGTACGATTAGAAGACATCATTACTACGCTGGCTGGCCAGGCTCTATCGGATTTCAATTCCTCTCAGGTACGATTAGAAGGGGCTCCCGCTTGTTGGAGACACACCCACTGACTTAATTTCAATTCCTCTCAGGTACGATTAGAAGACAGTTCCGTTTGCCTGAAGAATCATTACGGCAACATTTCAATTCCTCTCAGGTACGATTAGAAGCTCGTAGTCGACCGAATCCCGCCCGATGTGCTATATTTCAATTCCTCTCAGGTACGATTAGAAGAGCGACTTGCATACGAACAAGGCGAGAATACAAATATTTCAATTCCTCTCAGGTACGATTAGAAGCGCTGAAGCTGAAGCAGGGCGTCGTAGCTCTCGAATTTCAATTCCTCTCAGGTACGATTAGAAGTCGCGCTTGAGGGCGATCTCCTGGTCGGTGATGGCAAATTTCAATTCCTCTCAGGTACGATTAGAAGACGGGGCACCCGTCAACGTCCTGCATGTTAAAGACATTTCAATTCCTCTCAGGTACGATTAGAAGGCGCGAAATGTCGACCGATGCCGCCTGGTTCTTTAAATTTCAATTCCTCTCAGGTACGATTAGAAGAGTTGTAGCTGATACAGGTATCCAGAAACTCAGATTATTTCAATTCCTCTCAGGTACGATTAGAAGCGGCCGCTGGCCAGTCCACGCCCATGGCTCAACCTAATTTCAATTCCTCTCAGGTACGATTAGAAGCGCTTTTTCTATAACCCGTTGAAACTGGAAGAGGTGCATTTCAATTCCTCTCAGGTACGATTAGAAGGATCAGGCAAAGATTTGCTTTACCGAAGCGCACAGTAATTTCAATTCCTCTCAGGTACGATTAGAAGTCAGTAAACTCGTTCCGGTTACCATTAATTTTTCGAATTTCAATTCCTCTCAGGTACGATTAGAAGTATTCAATACGGCACTAACCTGATAGGGTGTTCGCAATTTCAATTCCTCTCAGGTACGATTAGAAGGTCCGCGTCTACACCGAAACGGGCACCATCCCCGTAATTTCAATTCCTCTCAGGTACGATTAGAAGGCTGCAAGTGTACGCTAGGCTTGGGGCACCCAAAAATTTCAATTCCTCTCAGGTACGATTAGAAGCCATCAAACTAAGCATAAAAAAAGGCGTTTGCAACGCCCAGACGTACTATCATCTGCATTAAATAAGTCACCATAGTCGTCGGTCGACAATAGTACGAAAACCCCGGCCGATCGACGACTCGCTGATCATCAGACCCTTAGCTCAGGTTTATCCTTCAAGCTAGGATAATAGACCACATATCAAAGAACACTTTTAGCCGACCGACGACAATCACGCTATAAAAAATTATCGGTCGATTGCCGTTCTACGCCCACAATCTGCTTTTCCAGCCAGCGCTTTTCGCGGTTTTTGAACAGAATCAGACTATCCTCATCCTCGTCCATAATGCGTCTGGCTTCATGTAACAGCTCCCGCAACTGCACATCGGTCAGTTCTCCCTCAAAGACCGAGTTTTGAATCCAGTTCATATACCGCCGGCAGAGTTTCAGCATCTTGCCAACGCGTTTCTGCCCCATGTCATACACCAGAATTACGTACATAATACTAAATCAAATTCAATAAGTCGTATCTTTGGTTATGGATTACGCTACTAAAATCAGCCAGACCGTTGACGAACTGCAACAGCTTGAAAAACAGCAGACTAATG
>NZ_VFIA01000056.1 GCF_014282275.1 Spirosoma utsteinense | reverse complement strand
CGTTTGCGGGCTGTTCTTGAAGCGTTATTCACGGGTCGGCAGACAGTCATCGAGTTGACTTGCTTTCCCTACATTCTGAATGCGTCTTTATGATTTTGAATTAGTATTATTCTGTAAAATATAAAATGCTGCTTCTAGTGGCCCTTTATATTTTATTACGGTTTCTAGTACTGGTTCAGCAAATTTCGTAGTATCAACTTTATCAGTATACAGTATAAAAGGCGCATGGCAGTTTAATTGGATAGTATCTGCTATCCGAATTATTTTTTTTAATGGAGTTTGCAGTTTTTGCACGTACTCTACTACAGGGTTATCGCTAAACGATCCGTGGTTCCCTAAATAAACCTCCCCAAAGGGATCACTTAAACTGGCAAAAGAACTTGGCCGTTTATCTGAATCTATATAACCATAAACTATTTGATCAACAGATATATTTATACTTGATTTCTCGGAAAATACATAAAATAAAGCTGGCTCTAAGAATGTTCGATCATCCTCATAGGAAAGTCGTTCAAAGCACGCAGGATAGTGCTCATACAAGAGTAATCGGATAGTATCCGCTAATTCAATCTGATTAGCTTGAATCAGATCAATGTCAATCTTTAAACATAGTATCTCGTTAGTTATATTTTTCAAGTTCTTCATAAATAAACTTATTAAAATCAATAGATTTAACCTTAACTATGGATTCTATCGCTTGAAAAAATTCCTCATCTGACCTCCCGGTTTCTAGTAATTTTTTCACTCCTTCGAAGCCTTGTTTATCCTCAACTATTTTACATAATAAACCTCCGATAGAGTATTGGAAATTTGTTTCGCCATCAATCCCATCTAATGAAGATAAATTATTGAAGTTTACAGGATGCAGTTTAACATATTTTGTTACTTTACGCAAATGAAATTCTAAGGGTTTATCTACACTACCTCCCAAGTAAGTAGCAATACCTTCATTAAAAATTTCATTAATATTAGTACCATAAATTTTATTAACATATAAATGAATCAACTCGTGGGAATACCATTCACTGTTATTACCAGCATAAATTGTATTATTGAAAATATCAGCTAGACCACTTATTTGATTTGGGTAAGCCATTGAGATCTCAAAGTCAAACCCTTTTAAGCGCTGGACTTCCTTATTATTCTCACACAGATAGTATGTTACGGAAATAGGATTTACGGAAAACTTTTGGGCAATTTTAGTATTTTCTAAAGCAAATTTATGGCACAATGGAATATCTAAATTTCTTCTTTTAGGATGGTAATAGTTAATCATATCTACCTTATGTTGATTAAAACTATTTTTAATATTTCGATCTAACATTGACATTAACCTCCATTTTCCATTTTCTTTTACGACTTCAACATTTATAATTGCAGAGACGCGACTAAAATTATTATCTTTCTCTCCATTAGCAAATAAGGTTTTTATGATATATGAGCTATCCTCCTTTTCAACAGACAGAATAGTTGGTTTATAAAATTTTTTTTGATTATAAAAGACTGAGTGATTAACTCGCTTATAGAAATAATCCGGCACATTCCTTTTGCTGTATTCTCTTGAGGCCCAGTAGGGATTAAATTGATATAAAGAGTCCTTTGTAGATAAATAATCTTGCCAAACGGACAAAACCTGCTTTACTTCTGGCTCTTCTTCGTTAATCACCGATGGATTAACAAATAAAATCTGGCTTTTGTGATTTACTGTAGATTGAGAACATGCTACGAACCATGATAGCAGTAATATTAAGCTGAAGTATATATTCATTAGTTACATAATCAAATTGAGTAATCAAGCAAATTTAAATTAGGCAAAAACACAGAGTTGAAGAGAGTATAGAGTTTAATTTGTTATTTTAACCACCTAAAGTTTTTCCCTTTTAACTCTGGATTAGATTAATTTTACTTAATTATTTAAAAGCCCTAATTCAATAGTAATCAAATTAGGGCTTTCAAATAATTAGATACTTTTTCCGGGCTTTGCTACTCGCGTACCATCTGCTGGCATTGTTGCATCTCCACATGACCCTACATGGCATGCCTCGGTTACTCCCCCCTTGATGGCCTCTACATTCGCTACTACATTTGCTTTGGCTTTCAAGTCAGCCAGTGATAAACGGTTCATTCGGTTTAGACCTCTACTTTCCGCAACCACACCAACGGGTTGCTTCGCTTCGGCACAACAAAGGTGACGAGGCAACATCGAAAGTCTCTTTCGAAATCGGGCAATTGCTTTCGAGACGGTTAAGTAAGTATAAAGTCACTTTATACTTACTTAACCGTCTCGAAAGCAATTGCCCGATCAGTTCAGGTCTTCTCAGTAGATGGCACCTTATCTACTCTGTTCATCCAATAACCCTATGTCTAATAAATCATTGGTAATTAACATACGAAAGGTCCGCGAGTCGAAAAACATGAAACAAGAATACGTTGCTGAACTCATTGGTGTCAGTCCGGCAACGTATTCAAAAATTGAAAATAATAAAACCCGCTTATCAGCCGTAAGACTTCAACAGATTGCTGCCGTTTTGCAGGTGCCGCTCACCTCGTTGCTCGCCGATAATACCACTGCTGGCACAACGGCCGATGCAGCCACCCTTATAGCCTTCCAGAAACAGCAACTATTGGAACGGGATAAAACGATATTTGAACTTGAACGGGAACGTGACCAAAACGTTGAACGAGAGAGACGGTTGCTGAATTACATAAAAATGCTGGAACAGCAAGTAACCTGATGGATCTTGTGCATCAACCTGTTAAGGATTGGGGTTAGCAAGGTGGCTACTTACTGCCGAAAACCCGCTTTAACAGATCAGACACGCGGGCAGCCGGGTTCTCCCGTATTTTCTGCTCCTCCTGTGCTACCAGCAGAAACAGTCCGTCGACCGCTTTGCCCGTAGCATACTGGGTTAGGCTGGGATTTGCCTTTTGTACAAACGGTAGTTTGTTATAGGTCGTTACTAGATCCGTATAGTAGCGCGTTGCGTTGTTTTTCTTCAAGGTGCTATCAATGATGGGCGTAAATTCGGTCACCAGCTGCTGACCCGACGTCCGGCGCAGGTATTGGGTAGCCGCATCGTTCTGGCCGCGCAGAATACCCACCGCGTCGCCAATACTCATCGACGTAATGGCTTTTATAAATACGGGTTTAGCTACTTTAGCCGCATCCTCGGCAGCCCGGTTCATGGATAATTCGAACTTGTCGACCTGAGCACCCAATCCGATCTGACGCAACCGGGCAGCTACTTTCTGCGCTTCGGGTGGAAAGGCGATCCGGAGCAGCGGATTTTTGAAATAACCATCTGTAACCGATGCTTTGTCGGCTCCTTTGCTGATCCCGATACGCAGCGCTTCTTTTAAACCGGACGCAATATCATTGCTCGACAGATTGCCCGATGTGCCACTGCCGTTAGGCTGGGTTACAGCCTCCAGCACTTTACCGAAGAAACCACCGGACGACTTTTTTTGGGTTGAATCCTGTGCCTGAAGCGTGGTGGCCAGTGATAGGGCTACCAGGCTTGCGAGTAATGTCTTTTTCTTCATCTTAGATAATTCAGGTTAACCAATACCTAACGGCCAACAGGCCTAAATCGTTTTTTCGTACTTTTGACCATACTTAGTGGCGAATGTAAATTGCCTGATGAATAAATAGTTGTTTATCAGCCGTGGAAGGGCACCAAGCCCTATTCCTGTTACACGATCCCTGTCAGAACACCTATGACCAACACCATCCGTGCCGAAGTGATCACCATCGGCGACGAAATTTTATTCGGCCAGATTACCGATACCAATACCCAGTGGATCGGCACCGAGTTAACGAATATCGGCATCCGTATCACCCGCAAATCTTCCGTTGGGGACCAGACCGATGCGATCCTTCAGATTCTCAACGAGGCCCACCAGCGCGCCGAGGTTATTATCATCACGGGTGGCCTGGGACCTACCAAAGACGATATCACCAAGAAGACACTCTGTACGTATTTCGGTGTCGGGATGGTGCGGAATGAAACGGCGCTGGCCTTGGTAACGGGCTTCTTCGAAAAGCGCGGGCGCGAAATGACCGACCTCAACCGGGGTCAGGCTGATCTGCCCGCCAATGCCCAGTACATCCAGAACGATTGGGGCACGGCCCCCGGCATGTGGTTCGAGCACGACCGGGGCGACGGTCGGCAGTGTATTTATATATCGCTGCCGGGGGTGCCGTTTGAAATGAAGCACCTGATGACGAACCGTATTCTACCCAAACTGCAGAACACGTTCGCATTGCCCATCATCCGGCATAAGATGATACGGACCATTGGTATTGGCGAATCATTTCTGGCCGAACGAATCGAAGCCTGGGAAGATGCCTTGCCCAGCCACATTAAACTGGCCTACCTCCCCCATTTCGGACAGGTTCGGTTGCGGCTTACCGCTACCGGCACAGACGATGCACTAATCGATCGCGAGCTGGCCGAGCAGACAGCGCTGGTTATGCCACTCATCCAGAAACATGTGTTCGGCTTTGATAATGACGAACTGGAAACGGTTGTCGGTCGCCTGCTGACCGACAAGAACATGACGCTGGGTATCGCCGAAAGCTGTACGGGCGGATACGTATCCGCCCAGATCACGAAAGTACCCGGCTCATCGGCCTACTTCCAGGGAAGCATTGTCAGCTACAGCAACGACGTTAAGGTAAAGCAGTTAGGCGTTTCACCCGAGATCCTGTCGCAGCACGGAGCGGTTAGTGAAGAAACGATTCGGGCAATGGCCGAGGGCGTTCGCCACGCCATGGGCACCAGCGCCGGTATTGCTACCAGTGGTATTGCCGGACCCGACGGCGGCACACCGGACAAACCCGTTGGCACGGTCTGGATTGCCTGCGCCACCGCCAACCGCACCGTTACGCGGCTGCTTACCCTGGGCCAGTACCGCGATCAGAACATTCAGCTCACCGCCACGTATGTCCTGAACATGCTGCGGGAGGAAATCTTAAACCAGTAATGGGTGATGAGTTATGAGCGATAAGCGTCCCATAACTCATCACCCATCGCTCCTAATTCATCACTACAAATGGCACTCATCGACATGGTCATGCCCAAAATGGGCGAGAGTATAATGGAATGTACGGTTATCGGGTGGCTCAAACAGCCCGGCGACCGGGTCGAAGCCGACGAATCGGTGCTGGAGGTAGCTACTGACAAGGTAGATACCGAAGTACCGGCCCCGTATAACGGCATCCTCAAAGAAATTCTGGTAAAGGACGGTGACGTGGTGGCTGTGGGTGCGCCCATTGCCCGGCTTGAAACCGAAGAGGCCGTATCGGGCGATACGCAGTCGGCTCCGGCCCCGCCTGCCCCGGCTACCGTACCCGACTCTACGCCCGTCAACGCCGATCAGACGCCGATGGGTATTGGGGATGTGGCTAATGTGCCGGCGGAGACCGAACCGGAATCAATAGACGAATTGGCCGAAGTCAAAGCCGCCCAAGAGCTGGAAGCCAGCATTTCGACGCTCAGTAGCCGAAGTGCGCCCATGGCCGACAAAGCGGTAGCTGCTTCACCAACCCAACTGGCAGAAAGTCCTGCCACTTTCTCCGACCGTTTTTATTCACCCCTGGTTCTGAATATTGCCAGAGAGGAAGGTATCTCGCGCGATGAACTCGACCGGATTATTGGGTCGGGTGCGGATAACCGGGTCACGAAAAAAGATATGCTGGCCTACGTTATCGACCGGGCCGAAGGACGGGTGGCCCCCGTTGCCGCCGTGCAGATACCCCCGTCAACACCCCCGCCATCCGGAGCCACCCCACGGGTCTCTCCGCCCAAATCAGAGCCGCCCGTCAATGGCAGTGCTTCGGGCTCCATCAATGGGCAGTCCGACATTATCCAGATGGACCGGATGCGTAAGATGATTGCCCAGCGCATGGTGGAGTCGAAGCAAATTTCTCCCCATGTAAGTTCATTCGTCGAGGCCGACATGACGCCCGTTGTACAGTGGCGGGCGCGGATCAAGGATCAGTTCAAGCAGCAGACTGGCGAGAACCTGACCTATACGCCTATCCTGATCGAAGCCATTGCCCGGGCCATCAAGGACTTCCCAATGATCAACGTGTCGGTGGATGGCGATACGATACTGGTAAAAAAACAGGTGAACGTTGGTATGGCGGTTGCGCTGCCGAGCGGCAATCTGATTGTGCCGGTCATTCACAACGCCGATCAGTACAACCTGGTGGGCCTGACCAAAAAGGTAAACGATCTGACAAAACGCGCCCGGGAAAACAAGCTCACCGCCGATGATCTGGCGGGGGGCACCTATACGATCTCGAATATAGGCACTTTTGGCAACCTGATGGGAACCCCCATTATCCTGCAACCACAAGTCGCCATTATGGCCTTTGGCGCTATCGTCAAGAAACCGGCCGTTATCGAAACCGCTGACGGTGATTTCATCGGTATCCGGCAGTTGATGTTCCTGTCACATTCCTACGACCACCGCGTTGTAGACGGTTCACTGGGCGGGCAGTTTGTCCGGCGCGTAGCCGATTACCTTGAAAAGTTTGATATAACCCGATCGTTATGAAAAAACGCATTGCCATCGACATGGACGACGTCATGGCCGACACCCATACCAAATTTGCTCATCTTTATTTGGCAGGCGATATGCCCCGCTACAACCTGGACGAGTTGAAAGAAAAGTCATTCCACGAATTATTCGATGAAGATGAATATAAGGCCCTCTCGCAACGGGTCTTTGAGCCCGGATTTTTTCGCGATATTCCAGTTATGGAAGGTGCCCAGCAAGTTATCAGCGACCTGATGGTAACCTACGATGTGTATATTGCCACAGCGGCTCAGGAGTTTCCTAACTCTCTCCGCGAGAAGTGGGATTGGCTGCAGGAACATTTCCCTGCTATCACCTGGCACAACTACGTATTCCTGGGCGACAAGAGCATCCTGAATACCGATTTCCTGATTGATGATCTGCCCCGTAACCTGCGAACGTTTCAGGGGCAGGGCCTGCTCTTCGACGCGCTTCACAACCGGGAGGACAGCGAATTTCAGCGGGTAAAATCGTGGGAAGAGATTGCAAAGGTGCTGCTTTAGATGAATCAGCTTCCGGAACAAAAAAGCGGGGTCAGTTGTAGCTGACTCCGCTTTTTGCTTGATGGCATAAAACTGATCGCTCAGCTCAGACTAGCTCCTAGGCTACTTCTTTCTCTTCAACGAGCCGGTCGTGACCAACTTCCTGCTGAGCCTGCTGGCTTTCCTTAACAGGGCGCAGACGAACGATATGTAGTTTGTGAAGGATACCAATTACCGGGAAGGTAGGATCGAACTCAAACCACTTGGCACCGAAGTTAGCCGAGTTAGGCCGCTTGTGGTGGTTATTCTGAAACAGTTCGCCCATCATGACCACATCCAGAACCAGCGAGTTTTTCGATTTGTCGTGGTTGTCAAAGTTCGAGTAGCCGTATTTGTGACCGCTCCAGTTGATGATGGCTCCGTGAACGGGTCCCATTACGAAGTGGACAGGAAGCAGCAGGAAAAACGCCCAGTGCATATCCAGATAAATGAAAGCGAAGATGTAAAAAAGACTATAAAGAACGCCCCAGCCAGCCCGCGATATCCACGAGTCACCTACTTTCTCAATGAAGCTCCACTCCGGATAGTTCTTGTCGAACTGCCGCTCCACCGGCTGCGTGCGGTGCAGAACAGCGTTGTAAATATCTTTCGTCTTCCACATCATCGTAAATATGTTCTTGGTGTGGTGGGGCGAGTGTGGATCACGGGGCGTATCGCTGAAGGCGTGGTGCATCCGATGCAACACAGCGTAGGCGCGCGGACTCAAATAGGACGAACCCTGAGACACGTATGTCAGCGCATAGAAAAAGCGCTCCCAGAATTTGCTCATCGAGAACATTTTATGGGCTGAGTAACGGTGCAGGAAGAACGTTTGGCAGAACAGGGACAAATACCAGTGCCCAATGAACGCGGCCAGTACAATCACAATATTGGTTGTCTAGGGTTGAAAACGGTTTACTAAGAATACTCCTACAAAACTAACGAAATTCAGAGCGTTTTGGCTTGCGCTCACCGAATAATACCTGAATTAATTTGTAGTTGTGGCGTATTGGAGCAGATTAGCGCCCATCCGCAACGCCTGCTGGCGAACAGGTTCGGCGTCATTGTAAACGCTCTGGTCTTCCCAGCCGTTGCCCAGGTCACATTCATAACTATAGAAACACACCAGACGTCCCTGGTAAATCAGCCCGAACCCCTGCGGAGATTTGCCGTCATGTTCGTGCACCTTAGGTAGACCACTCGCAAATTTAAACCGTTGCTGATAGACCGGGTGATTGAAGGGCAACTCCACGAACGATAATTCGGGGAAGACTTTTTTCATCTCCCGCCGGATAAACTTATCCATGCCGTAGTTATCGTCGACATGCAGAAAACCGCCCGACATCAGGTACCGGCGCATGTTCTGCACGTCGGCATCGCTGAACGTCACGTTACCGTGGCCCGTCATGTGTACAAAGGGGTAACCGAAAATATCGGGGCTGCCCGGCTCTACAATGTCCTCCTCCGGAAATATGTTCATCCGCAGGTTAGCGTTGGCAAACTTGATCAGATTGGGCATGGAGGTTTTGTTGGCATACCAGTCGCCCCCACCATTGTATTTGAGCTTGGCGATTTTGTAGGCATACTGTCCGCTTGCGCCGATGAATGAGGCATGCAGCAGCAGGAGTACAATCAGAACTTTTTTCATGCATGTATGAAGTTTAGTAATTGACAGGCCGTTAGAGCAGCTGTTTCGGTACGCAGTCGATTGGGCCCCAGTGTTACCAGTTGAAAACCCGCTGCTAACGCCTGCTCAATTTCCATACCGGAAAAATCACCCTCGGGGCCGATCAACACGACATACTGCCCGGCAGGCTTCGCTACCCTGGCCAGATTAGCCGGCATTTCTCCGTCGGGCAGATGGGCAATAAACCGCTGCGGCCCATCGACTGTTTTCAGCAATTCGTTGAACGAAACGGCGTCATCGATCTGCGGCAGGTACGCTTGCAGTGACTGCTTCATGGCGGCCACGGCAATCTTCTCCAGCCGCTCCCGCTTGAACACCCGCCGTTCGGAATGATACCCGAAAAAGAAGCTGATGCGCTCGATACCGACCTCAACCGCCTTTTCGACGAACCACTCGATCCGATCATTGTTTTTCGTTGGGGCCACGCAGATCCGGATCGAAAACGGGCGCGGGGGCGTCGTTTGCGTATCCGTAATCCGATAAGCACACCGCCGGGGATCGGCCTGCGTAATAACGGCCAAATGGCGGTTTCCGTGTCCGTCGGTAACGGCAATCGCATCGCCTGTGCCCAGCCGCAGTGTTTTGACGGCATGGCGCGAATCGTCTTCGGTTAACCAGGATTCGTCCGACTTAAGCCCGCCGGGCGGGTTAGGCTGATAAAATAAGTGCATAGGTTCGGCAAAGATAAGGCAACCTGATGGGCTACCGGCTCATTCGGACCTGACTTCGGCTCGTCAATATAACAATGAGCAGGCCTTTGAGTGAGTCGAGTAGCAGGTTATCGGGTTTACCGAAAGCCAGATAAATACCAATACCGATGCCCATCCACCAGAAGCCAAGCAAATAACACAGGAGTGCATAGTCAGGATTTCGCTGCCAGAGCTGATACAAAGCCAGACCGCAGGTGAGCGACACGAACAGCAGCGTCCAGGCTACAATATAGCCCAGAAAAGCGGTATCGGGTGTCGGGGTTACGCCAAACTGCCGGAGTGTGAATGCGCGGGCGAAGAAGGCCCCACCAGCCAGCGCCAGTTCAATAATCAACGAAAGAGCAAGCAGGGCAAGTAAGAGGGTGCGGGTCATTGGCCATGGCTAAAAAGGTAGGGCTGCAAGTACGCGGAATTTTATGACAAAGGCAGTCACCAGCCTGAGCCGGACAACACTACCTGCTCATCCGGCAGGCCAGGCACACAGGTCGAAGAGACCACGCTCATCAGCGGGGCTTTTCCGTATTGAAGATGGTATCCAGCAGATAGCTTGCCCGAATGCCAAGTGAAATCCCCTTCGTTTCTGTGGTGAACGTATTGGCGCTTAGCTGGGTAACGATATAGGTTCGTTCGGCATACAGCCCGCCCATAAATCCGCCCTTACGGTTAAAATAATAGCCTGCCACACCGTAACGCCAGCGATTCTGGGGCGTAGCACTTGTTGAAAAGCGCAGGTAGGGATTTAAGGCCAGTGTGCCCCGGTCTCCGGTCGGGATCAGGCCGATGAAGTCAGCTTTGACCCGAAACTGTCCATACTGAGTGGGGGTTCCCGCATAAGCCTGTATCTCCTGCTCGGAGGTCAGTTGCTGACCACCGGCCCCATTGATAACACGCTGGTAGGTGTACGTTACCGGACTCACGTTTTGTAACGTATTGACGCGTCCGTACCCCACGTTAAGCCCCATAATTATATAGCCGCGAGTATAGAAATTCCCGCCTAGTTCGACGTAGGGGCTGGTAAACAGCGAATCCCGGAAACTTCCGGCAATATCGGCCGCGTTGATGCCGGGAAAATAAGAGAACCCTGTAGCCGCTACACCTGCCCGACCGTAGACCAGAAACCGGCGCACCGGATTCAGTTTCTGAAACGTAAAATAGCGCTGACTGTCTGCTTTGGCTACGGCCTCCAGTGCCAGCAGCGACGGCTGGGTATTAAACGTGCCTATCCTGTCGTCTATCAGATCCAGTAAGGGGTCCAATAACGGTTTTACGGCCAGCGGAGCCGCATCCTGAACCTGCTTATAGGCTTTCCGAACAAATGTTATGCCTGCATTGATACGATTTGTGTACAGGGCTTCCAGCGTGGCATGGGTGGTAGGTGCCACGTTAGGTAGCTTTTTGATTTCCCGGACTAGCTCGGCCTTCAGATGCTTGTCGAACCAGGCTTTCTGGCCTTCCCTGAAAGTCGCTACCGCCTTGGATGAACTTAAGAGCACATCCTTCAGATCGTTGGTTTTTTTCCGGTTTACATCCCAGTTCCGAAATACGAATCCCGAAATCCGGGCCGATGGAACGAAGGAGCCATGCTGCAGCAACTGGGCCAGCCGGTTACTGTTTCCGCCCGACAAACTGGCTCCCCAGTTCAGGGAACCAGGCTTGCGAATCTTTCCCGTATAATCTACCTGTAAAGTCGTCTTCTGAACGTCGAAGCCGATACTGGTTCCGCCAATCAACGAACTGTTGCCATCAGGGGCATTGTCCTGCATAAACTGCCCGAATCCCGGCACCCAAAAGCCCACTATACCTACCAACGTCCCGATGACCGCTTGACGATTGAAATGGCTCATGTCAGTTTTTCAATAAATTTTTGATGATCGTAGCCGTCTCCTTTTTAGTAACGTGCTTTTTGGGAGACTCCTCGTTGGCCATGACAGCCTGGCTGACTGTTTTTACCGGGGCTATTTTGGGTACAGGCGGGTTGACTGCGACGGCCAGCGGGGCAGTCGGCGCGTCAAGCCGGGCCTGTTCCTGCGCAAGCATCGCGTCGAGAAAACCACTGCAATCCTGATCCTGATCACCCAGCCGGACGCTACCGCTCAGCAAAGCCCGGCCGTTGCTGACCGTTGCCTGCAAGGGATCATCGGCTACACCAACACACGGAATACCTTCGATACAGAGGTACAGCCGAAAACTTCTGGTAGCGTTTCCTTCGAGTAGAACATCGGCGCTTACCTTGATCAGCTCGGTCGTAAGCGGCCCGACATCAAGGCCCGATTTATTGAGGAACACGTTGGGATTATCCGAAACACGGAAGTCATTGGCATTCGACGCGACATCGTTGATCAGTAGTAAGTCTACTTCCGTTCTCAGTCCTAACCCGGCCGGGGCCGGATCACAGACAAGTAAGTAACTCGCTTTAGCTCCCATGAAGTAATCTTAGTTTCACCAAAGATCGTATCAGCGTTATCCTGATCCAAGCGTGAAACTACTGGATTACAAGCCGAATAGTACGTAAAACCGTGGTTAATAAAAGAGGCCGGTTTCGTCCTGAAACCGGCCTCTCGTACATCTCGGCAAGACCCTGCGGCTCAGAAATCAGGTATCAGATTCGTCTTGAACAGTTTGATGGCAATGGCGAGCAGGATAATACCAAAAATCTTGCGTAGTACCGCCAATCCCCCCGGTCCCAGACGCCCTTCTATCCATTCTGACGACTTCAGTACGACATAGATCAATACCAGGTTAATAACGATACCGACGATGATATTGACGGTCTGGTATTCGGCCCGTAAGGAGATGATCGTCGTCAAGGTACCCGCCCCGGCAATGAGCGGGAAAGCGATCGGGACAATGTGGGAGGCCCCGCCAACGGTCTCGTCGGCCTTGAAAATGGTACGCCCCAGAATCATCTCCAGACCAATCAGGAAAATGATCAGGGCACCCGCAACGGCAAACGACGCTACATCAACACCGAATAGTTTCAAAATCCGTTCGCCAACGAACAGAAATGAAACCATAAGCACTCCCGACACGATGGTGGCCCGTTCAGACTCGATTTTGCCTACTTTTTTGCGCAGATCGATAATAACCGGCAGCGATCCGATCACGTCGATTACGGAAAACAGGATGAGCGTGACAGAAACGATTTCTTTGAAACTGAATGACATAGTGCAAACCTACCGGAAATCCCGCAAAAACTGACGCAGTTGATCGATTTCGGGGTCGGTGATGGCCGGAAAATTGGCGATTCGGAAGGTCGTGTTTTTCCAGTCGCCATAGCCGTTGCCCAGTAAAATCCCGGCCTGCTGAGCGGCCGTTTTGATAGCCTTGATCTGAGCTTCACTCCCTTCTATAGCAATCACCGTATCGGATCGGACAGATACCTCATCGACAAGCAACTTAAAGCCGGCTCCCGCTGGCGTACCAGCCCAGTCGTTTATACAGGCATACCAGTCGGCGGCCCGTTTTCGGGTCAGGGTGTCGACCTCGGCAATGGGCGGCACCTGATCGAGTACACGCATGAGCAGGTAGATACCTAAGCCGTTGGGCGTGTAAGGCGTCTGGAATTTGGCAAAGTTTTCGTGAATAAAAAGCAGGCTGTTATAATGCTCGTTTTCGCCGATAGCTTCGGCCTGGCGAAGCGCGTTGGGCGAGTAGATCAAAACTGCCAGCCCGGCAGGAAGGCCAAAGCATTTCTGTACCGACGCAAACCAGACATCGGCCAGCGTCCAGTCGTATGCAATACCCGCCATCGACGACACAGCATCGACGGCAATGATACCTGAAAATTCACGTCGGAACTGCGTCAGCGAGGCTGGGCTTACCTGCGTACCGTTTGAGGTTTCATTCTGCACCAGACATAGCACATCGGCTTCACTGAGGTTTACCGGTGGTTTGATCCGGTAAGCGTACTCCGCCCATTTCTTACCAAAGGCCCCCGCATACGGGTGAAGACTTGTCTCAGCCGTCAGCGACTGCGCCACGATCTCCCAGCACTCGGTGGCTGAGGAAACGAACGCAATGTGGTAGTCGGCGGGAATGGCCAGCTTCTCGTGCAGCAGCCGGATCGCTTCTTTAACCACATCCATAAATCCCGGACTCCGGTGATTAAGGCTCACAATACCCGAACGGACAGCCTCAGCCGCATAGTCTGCCACCTGCGGATAGACTTTTGAGGGGCCAGGATAGAAAGTGATCATACGTTATTTAATGATGAATGATGAATGATAAACGAGTGACCCTCCGGAATCATTCATCGCTCATCACTCATCATTAAATAACGTATTGCCAGTTCGTAGCCCGTCAGGCCTAGTCCTACGATGACGCCTTTGCATTTGGCTGACAGATAGCTGTGATGGCGGAACGATTCGCGGGCGTGTACATTGGAGATATGAACCTCTACGGCCGGTGCCGACACCGCCGACAAGGCATCGGCAAGGGCAATGGATGTGTGCGTAAAGGCCCCCGCATTGATAACGATACCGTCGACATCGAAACCCAGTTCGTGAATCTTATCGAGTAATTCGCCTTCGTGATTCGACTGAAAATAGCGTAGTTGCACCTCGGGGAACAGCGGCTCGATGGTTTTCAGGTAATCGACAAACGAACGACTCCCATAAATGGCCGGTTCCCGCTTTCCCAACAGGTTCAGATTGGGGCCGTTGATAATCAGGATTTGTTTCATCATAGAAAACCGCCCGCTCCCGGTCGGTCGTATAAACGTACTTACTTTCCTGGCCGTTTCGAATGAGCGGCTTCCTGTATGTGGCAAAGTTATATAAACACCTTCAAGAACTACCTTAAGCTGGAACGGTCGCTGGCAGAAAACTCCGTAGAGGCTTACCTGCACGACGCCGAAAAACTACATCAATATATTCTGCTCACCAATCCAGCGCTCTCACCCATGCAGGTGTCGGCCCGGGAACTGATGAATTTCCTGATGTATCTGGGCGAATTGGGTCTCTCGGCCCACAGCCAGGCCCGGATACTCTCGGGCTTAAAGTCTTTCTTTAAGTATTTACTGCTCGAAAACCTGATCCAGCATGACCCCACGCAGTTAATTGAAGCCCCCCGGCTCGGCCGCAAACTACCCGATACGCTCAGCTTCCCGGAAATCGAAGCGATGCTTGGTACTATCGACCTCTCCACCCCCGGTGGCACCCGCGACCGGGCCCTGATCGAAGTGCTGTACAGCTCAGGACTCCGCGTAACCGAGTTGCTGGGACTGCGGCTTACCAACTGCTACTTCGACGCGGGTTTTATCCGGGTGCTGGGCAAGGGCGACAAAGTCCGGCTCGTACCGATCGGTCAGGATGCCATGCACTATACCCGGCTTTATATCGACCATGTCCGCTCCACACTTTTGGTGCATAAAGGGGATGAAGACACGCTGTTCCTGAACTTGCGCGGCAGTCAGCTCTCGCGGATTACGGTTTTCAAAACCATTAAAAAGCTGGCAGACGAGGTAGGCATCCGGAAAACGATAAGCCCACACACGTTCCGCCATTCGTTTGCTACCCACCTCATCGAAGGCGGGGCCGATCTGCGCGCCGTGCAGCAGATGCTGGGCCACGAGTCCATTACCACAACCGAAATATATACCCATCTCGACCGCGATTATCTACAGCAGACCCTGCGCGAATTTCACCCCCGAAGCCGCCGGGGTTGAACCAGAGTCTTACTATAGCCACTCCTACGAAACCGAATCGGGTTCCCGTGGTTAATAGGATCGTATTTGTGCCAGGCCGGGAGCATAATGCTTCAGGTCAGGCCAGACGCTCAACTGCCTATGTTTATAACAACTCAGCCGGGAGTCGCCATTGCGCTCTGTCTGGTCACCATGGTTTTCTGGGGCTCCTGGGCCAATGCGCAGAAGATCGTGACGAAAACGGCACCGCTCCACGTTTTTTATCGCGATTATGTCTACGGTATTCTCCTGGCTGCCCTGGCCATCGCTTTTACGCTGGGAAGTTTCGGAGAAAAAGGCCGTTCGGTCTTCGCCGATATCCAGCAGGCCGACATGCGTAGTATCCTGCTTGCGCTGGCAGGCGGCATCGTCTTCAATACCGGCAATATATTGCTGACGGTTGGCATCAGTATGGCGGGCATTTCCATCGCCATGCCCGTCGGTACAGGCTTATCCCTCGCAATCGGCCTCGTCGCCAACTACCTGGCAGAGCCGGAAGGCAGCATTCCATTGCTGGCTACTGGCGGTGGTATGGTCCTGCTGGCCATGCTGTTTAGTTCGCTGGCTTACCGGACCAAACAGGAGCAGGAAGACAGTGAAGCGTCCTCGGACAACAATCGGGGTATCTGGATTGCGCTGGCGGGCGGAGCAGTAGCGGGTTTTTTCTTTCTGATCACGTCAACATCGCTGGTTACTGATCTGACTAACCCTGAAGCGGGTCTGCTTACGCCCTATACCGGCCTGGTCCTGTTCGCGCTGGGCGTAAACCTTAGCAATCCGCTACTCGAACGCCTTGTCCGCCGATTCATTTTAACCGACAGCGACAAGCAGCTGACCTACCGGCGTACCCCTCTTCGCGAGCATCTGGTAGGCATAGCGGGCGGTCTGATCTGGGGAATTGGCCTCATATGCCTCCTGCTGGGTGCCAATCAGGCCGGTGATGCCGTCTCCTATGGTCTTAGCCAGGGAGCCACTGTCGTTTCGGTCCTGTGGGGTTTGTTCATATGGCGCGAGTTTGAGGGCGCACCGGGCCGGGCCAACCGCTATCTCTGGCTCATGGGCATTGCCTATTGCCTGGGTCTTGTTCTGATCGTACTGGCCAGAGCCTAGCCTGTTCATGGTATCGCTGATCGAGTGTCGATCGTGATGGGTATACACAAAAGTCCCCGCCACCGAAACGGCAGCGGGGAGCGCTCAACCTAACTAACCCAAAACTACATGAAAAGTCTTATGCGTTGACAGTCGTTTTCTCGCCGGAGAATTGCTGATGCGCCTGTTTGAACAACAGATTGAAAGAGGTCATGCTACCGTAAATTCTGGTGATGTATTGTTGCAGGTTTACCTTCTCTTCGTCGTCAAGCAGGCTGGCATTGATGCGCTGCTCAAGAACCCGCAGGCGGTCGCGCATCAGTACGATCTTATGAAAGAAGGCGTCGATCGGTATTTCTTTTTGCGACAGGTCAGCGCGGCCGGGTTTCAGAATCAACGTACCGCCTTTCCATTTATCGCCTAACGGGACCAGCTCGGTTTGATCGGCCCAGCGTTGCAGTATGCGTGTCATCGTCTGCTCCACATCGAAGAGGCTCACCAGATCACCATCGGGCTCAATGGCTTCTACGATCGCCAGGGGGGTATCGAAGCGAATCACTTTTACGCCCTCTTCCAGAAACGTGATCGTATAGCCGGTACTCTTCAGATTGATGACGACCCCATTGCCAAATTCAGCATGGCAGATACGGGAGCCGATACCCAACAGGGTTGTCATAAAAACAGCATTGTTTAAGAATTTACTGAAACCAGTACAAACGCTGTGCCAAATCTATCTTTTCCCCCTTTAGTATATTATTTGTTTTCAGTATCTTCCCCGCTTACTTCTCCCCTATGATCGCCGAAGCTGCTCCCCTTACCGAACAAAAGCACTTGTTTTCACTGCCAGTAGGCATTCATTATATCAACTGCGCTACCCGCTCTCCGTTTAGCCGGGCGGTTGAACAAGCCGGCCACGACGCGCTTACCCATCATGCCAATCCGTTTGGGTTACACCCCGACGATTTTTTCAGCGGATCAGTCCGGGTTCGGGCCTTGTTTTCGCAGCTTATCCATAATCCTGATCCGGAACGAATTGCCATCATCCCATCGGTTTCCTACGGCATGGGCGTTGTGGCCCGTAACCTGCCGCGCAAACCCGGTATTCGGCCAGGGCAACATATCGTGCTGGCTGACGCCGAATTTCCCAGCGATGTATACGCCTGGGAACGTGTTTGTGCTGAACTGAGCCTGACCATTACCGTTGTGGCTATGCCAACCGATTTCCCCAAAGGCCCTGCCTGGAACGAGCGGTTGCTGGACGCAATCGGTCCGGATACAGCCCTGGTCGTCGTACCGGCCGTCCACTGGATGTACGGGCTTCGGTTCGATCTGGAAGCGATTGGGCAGCGGGCGCGGGAGGTTGGCGCGTGGCTGGCGATCGATGGAACACAATCGATCGGCGCGCTGCCGTTCGACCTCGACGCGGTCCAGCCCGATGCGGTTGTATGTGCGGGATATAAATGGCTGATGGGCCCCTACTCATTGGGTTTAGCCTATTTCGGACCCGCTTTCGATGACGGCATTCCGCTCGAAGAAGGGTGGATGAATCGGCTCGATAGCAATCAGTTTCACCGACTGATGGACTACCAGCCCGCCTACCGCCCGAAAGCCTATCGATACAATGTTGGTGAGCAAACGCATTTTATCCAGATGCCCATGCTCGAAACGGCCCTGACGCAGCTCCTCGCGTGGCAACCCGAACGCATTCAGGCTTATACAAAACAGTTGATGGACCCCGCCTGGCCTATCCTGGAATCGCTTGGCTGCCGGATCGAACCGGCCAATGGGCGCGTTGGCCGTAGTCATCACCTTGTTGGGTTATGGCTGCCCGACCATGCCAACCCCATGGCCATTTCCCAAGCGCTACAGGCGCAAAACGTAGCTATATCTGCCCGGGCAACCGTACTGCGCATTGCCCCGCACCTGTACAACACCCCCGCCGACGTCGACGCGCTGGTCGGCGTCCTGACGGAGGTGTTGATGTAGGGGAGGAAAGGAGGAGAGGGAGAAAGGAGGAAAGGAGGAAAGGAGGAGAGGAGGAGAGGGAGGAGGGAGGAAAGAAAAACGCTTGCAGGAAAGTACTCGCTGAGCGGTATCAGCGGGGTTCAGTCGCTAGTTTTTCTTTCCTCCCTCCTCCCTTTCCTCCCTCTCCTCCTTCCTCCCTTTCCTCCTTCCTCCCTTCCCCCCTATTGTTCATAAAATTCCAATGGCAGATCGTCGGGGTCGGCAAAGAACGTGAACCGGCGACCCGTGTGTTCGTCTACCCGAATGGGTTCCGTGACGACGCCCTGCTCATTGAGGTGCGCGACGGCTGCGTTCAGGTCTGCTACGCCGAAGGCCAGATGGCGCAGTCCCAGCGCTTCGGGACGCGACGGGCGCGGGGGCGGATCGGGAAACGAAAAAAGCTCGATCACGTACTGACCGTTCAGGGCGAGATCGAGCTTGTACGACCGGCGTTCGGCCCGATATACCTCTCCTAGTATTGTCAGTCCCAGCGTTTCCGTATAAAAGCGTTTCGATACGTCGTAGTCGGAGCAGATGATGGCTACGTGATGGATGGCCGTAAGTTGATGCATTTTACTAGGGGATCAGCAGCGAATCGGCCGCGAGTGAATCGGTGAGAGTACCATCTTTCCCGGCCGGGAAAGCCCGTTCTACCTCCCGGCGTTTGTTCCAGGGGGCGGTGGTGCGGCTGGCCATGTCGATCGCCAGCAGGGCGACGACGGAGGTAAACACGATAAAAACGATGATGAAAATACGACGGTTACGATTCATAAAATCTGTTGACAACTTAGCCCTGGAGCCTACCCCATACTGAACAGGGAACAAGGGATATTCATTCTCATTTCGTTACTCTTCCTGGCCGGTAAGCTGTTTGGGTGTCACCTGAAACGCGATACTACCGGTCCGGCCCGACACCCCGGCCCAGGTCATATCACCAAACGTTACGGCTATAACAGCTCCTTTACTCATGGAGCCAATAGACTGATGGGTCAGAAATTCGGCAAAATACGACACATCAGGGTTGTGCCCTACGATCATGACCGACTGCACCGTATCGGGTAGTTCATTTACGACAGCCAGGTAGGCTTTCGGTCCGCCGTCGAACAGGCTGCCATCCAGCCGGATTTGCGCCGGGTCGATGCCAAGCTGCTCGGTCAGCATACGAGCCGTGTCGGCTGCCCGTGGGGCCGTGCTGCTAACCACAACATCGGGTCTGATCGATTTGCTGCGAAGATAGCGGCCCATGCGGGCTGCGGCCATCGTCCCTTCAGGCGTTAACCGGCGATCATGGTCGGCCATGAACATAGCCCTGTCCTCAGCTTTGGCATGACGGACAATGTATAGCGTAATAGGCATAAGTTTGGGTATGGCTACCCTGAAAGTTGTATTTATTTGTTAAAGGTCCCATCAACAATAAAATTCATTTTGATGTTGATGGATGTAAAAGCCGTTACTTTTGCTGGTTGCAAAAATACCGCGGCAATCCTAACGTAGCTAACACCATGCGTTTTCAGGGCGAAATTTCTACTTTGTCGTTTGGCCTTCAGTTCAGCAAAGAACAGGTCGCGCTGAGCGGTACCCTTTGGCCCCGTCGTCCGCCCTCACGCGAGCCGCGGCCGGAGCCCCTCCGGTTGCATTTTACCTCCCTTTTTACCGAGGCCGAACTGTTGACTATACAGCAATGGCTGACGGCTGGTGACGCCTGGGAACCCCTTCCTCTGGCTGGCAGCGTTCGGGAAATTCGCCGGATCGTCGGTCCGGACACGCGTACCATGTATCTTGAACTTGAGTTTCGGTTCGATCAGGTACCCGACTGGTGGGATTGGCCCATCAGTTTTCCGCTCTGCGCCCGGCTCGAAATCGGGGCGAATGAATTTATGTACCTGACCAAATCGTTGAGCCGCGAACAGTGGTCATCAGACCTGACCTGGTAAGTCAGACTCCGGGTCTTCTAGCGAACAGGGAAGGCCAGTAGCTGCGCTGTCAGGCCACTTACAGCCTCACTGATGCTGTTCCGGCTGCAATCGATCGGTATAACATAGGGCGTATCCGGTGATTCCTGATACCAGGGCGGAGTGGCTTCGAAGCGCAATAAGATCCGAAACCAGTAGCGCTCCCGATTGGCCGATACCCGGCTCAATTCGATAGCCAGACAGGGCTCGGCAAACATCAATCCGTCCGGCACTTCGCGGTCGGCCAGCATATCGCTGAACCAATAGATCAGCTTTTGAATGTCCCAGGTATAGAGTATCGGGGCGATGGTATCCCAACGGCGCCCCCGATCGATCAGGCGCAGGCAGGTAACCAGTACATTACCATCGTCGGGCGTTTGTCCTGCCGCCGGATTTTCGTAACTGAGTACTTCTAACTGTACTGAAGCATGCGTTGAGTAAAACATCCAGGCGCTTGTTTGGGGAAGATTTCTACGCCGACAGAGCCAGACAGACGGGTGGCAGGGACAGGCAGAGGCCAAACATACTGAAAAGGATTTACCAGGACAAC
This sequence comes from Spirosoma utsteinense, assembly GCF_014282275.1. Classification (GTDB taxonomy): domain Bacteria; phylum Bacteroidota; class Bacteroidia; order Cytophagales; family Spirosomataceae; genus Spirosoma; species Spirosoma utsteinense. The sequence goes on along the minus strand of NZ_VFIA01000056.1, from coordinate 6,653 downwards.
TCTCGCTTTTTCAAGCCATTACCCCTGTCGAACCTTGGGGTTCAGCCCCTTCCACAAAACACCGCTTCTGTCTGCCTGTGACTAAATGTTTATCATATGTTATTAAGGGGCATGCTGTTTAAGCAGACCTGAACACAAATCCCTGCAAACGATTCACGCGACAATGCCTATTTTTGTACCGGCACATAGCATCCGGTTGCCGTTTCAGCATGAGTTATCAATCCATTCAGCATGTATTAAAGACCGCACAACCCGGTCCTGAAGTGACCATCAAGGGATGGGTCCGCACGAAACGTGAAAGCAAAAACGCTGTATTCATTGCCATCAATGACGGATCAACGATCAATACGATTCAGGCGGTTGCCGAGACGGGCCAGTTACCCGAAGAGACACTTAAACTTATTACCACCGGGGCTTGCCTGGCTATTACGGGTCAGCTGGTAGAATCGCAGGGAGCCGGACAGGCCATTGAGGTAAAAATCGGTAGCGTCCACATCTACGGTCCTGCCGATCCCGATAAGTACCCGCTGCAACCCAAGCGGCACTCCCTTGAATTCCTGCGCGAGATTGCCCACCTGCGCCCGCGAACCAATACATTCAGCGCGATTCTGCGGGTACGCCATACGCTGGCCTTTGCCGTGCATAAATATTTCAATGATAACGGCTTTTTCTACCTCAATACGCCCATCATTACGGCATCTGACGCCGAGGGAGCAGGGGAAATGTTCCGCGTTACAACCCTCGACGCCACCCGGCCACCCCTCACCGAAGACGGTAAAGTCGATTATTCTCAAGATTTCTTCGGCCGCGAGACGAACCTGACCGTATCGGGGCAGCTGGAAGGTGAGTTGGGGGCGATGGCGCTGGGCAAGATCTATACCTTTGGGCCTACCTTCCGGGCCGAGAATTCCAACACGACCCGTCACCTCGCCGAGTTCTGGATGATTGAACCCGAAATGGCGTTCTTCGAGCTGGAAGACAACATGAACCTGGCCGAAGATTTCGTGAAAACCGTGATCCGGTACGCGCTCCAGCACTGCGCCGACGATCTGGCGTTTCTGGACAACCGGTTGAAGGAAGAGGAAAAGCTGAAAAAGAAAGAAGAACAGAGCGATATGAGTCTGCTCGAAAAACTTCAGTTCGTCATCAGCAATGAATTTCAGCGCCTGACCTATACAGAAGCCGTTGAGATACTGGTCAACTCCAAGCCCGCCAAAAAAGGTCAGTTTCAGTATGAAGTGAGCTGGGGCGTGGACTTGCAGTCGGAACACGAGCGCTACCTGGTTGAGAAGCACTTTAAGAAGCCGGTGATCCTGACCAACTACCCCCGTGATATCAAAGCGTTCTACATGAAGCAGGATGAAGAGTCGGACGCATCACCGGGCCGGACGGTTCGGGCCATGGACGTCCTGTTTCCCGGTATCGGCGAAATCATTGGCGGTTCGCAGCGCGAGGACGACTACGAAAAACTTACCACCCGGATGAAGGAAGTGGGTATCGAGACTGATGCGTTGTGGTGGTACCTCGACACCCGCCGGTTTGGATCGGCCCCCCACGCTGGTTTTGGCCTTGGCTTCGAGCGGCTGGTGCTCTTCGTAACGGGGATGGGCAACATCCGCGACGTTATTCCTTTCCCAAGAGCCCCTAAAACGGCAGAATTTTAATGGTAGTGCTGCGTTATCATCGCTGATAACGCAGCACTCATCACCTATAACTCATTACTAAAAGCGTGCTCGCTCTCCCCATTTTTCTCGCCATGGCTTCTGGCTTCGTTATCGTTGGGGTGTATACCGAACGGAAGCTATCGGCGTTCATGCAGGATCGGCTTGGACCGATGGAAACGGGGAAGTGGGGGTTGCTCCAGCTGTTTGCCGATCTGCTCAAACTCCTGCAGAAAGAGGATATCGTACCAACGGCGGCCGACCGACGGTTGTTCTTACTGGCCCCGGCTATCATTTTTGCGTCGGTCTTTGCCGGTTTTGCTGTTCTTCCGCTCACCCCCGATTTACAGGGCTCCGGCGCGGCTGTGGGCGTTTTTTACCTCATGGCGATCGTTTCGTTCGATGTGGTCGGCATCCTGATGGCGGGCTGGGGATCGAACAATAAGTACGCGCTGTTTGGCGCTATGCGGTCGGTAGCGCAGATTATCTCGTACGAAATTCCGCTTGGTCTCACCATCCTGTGCGTCGTTATGATTGGGCAGACGCTCAACTTACAGGAAATCAGTTTCCAGCAGGGAATCTATACCACCGATACCAACTACCTGCTCGGTCTGAAAGGGCTGGGCCTCGACGTAACCCACTGGGGTGGCATCTTTAGCTGGAACATCCTCCGGAATCCTTTTCTGCTGATAGCGTACGTAATCTTTTTCATCTGTACTCTCGCCGAAAGCAACCGCGCCCCCTTCGACCTGCCCGAAGGCGAATCGGAGATCGTGGGCGGCTTCCACACCGAATACTCGGGGATGCGATTTGCCCTCCTCTACCTGTCTGAATACGCCATGATGCTGCTCGTTTCATTTCTGGGCGTCGTGCTGTTCCTTGGTAGCTGGAATACGCCCCTCCCTAACCTGGGTCCGCTGCGGCTGGCCGACTGGACAAGTGGGGCACCGGGTACCCTCTGGGGTCATCTGACGGGTGGGTTCTGGCTGCTATTGAAAGTATATTTCATGGTGTTGCTGCAAATGTGGGTTCGCTGGACGTTCCCCCGCATTCGGGTCGATCAGATGATGCATCTGTGCTGGAAAGTACTGACGCCCGTTGGGTTGATTCTCCTCCTTATTTCAGGCATCTGGCGACTACTGATGGTGTGAACTGCCGCGTCTCCGATTGTTCGGCCAGTCAGTATGAATACCCTGCTTTAACTGGACAGCAATCCACACATTCAAAGCATCTGCTTCGTCTAAAGGAAGTTCATTTCACTCAATGCACAGACCCAGCCCTAAGTGGCCTAGCTCATTCGTAAAAGTGGCCGTTTGTTTATGTTCTGGATCGTACGTTCATTAGTCAGGAGGCCAGCAAAGTAGGTGGTTTGGTATATCGTTTGTCTCCAACTAGAACGAGTTGAGTAATAGCATAATGCATTAGATTGGTTTGTAATGACGTCGTCGCTATCTTTGAATCGTACAAATTTGTATAATCAAATTAGGCTACACCTCATATAAAAAAATACAATTAAGGAAGTTTAGCCCAGTACCAAATTTGTACCCTGACATTACTTATCATCAAATTGTACAATTCCCAGTCGAGTTGCATACGGATTGTTATGTTAATGAACTATTCCTAGATCAAGCATCCCGTATGAGCCCTACGCAAAGGCCGGATTGTTGTTTGGAAAGGGGAAAGAAAAGGCAAGTATTACGTTAATGGAATATCTGTAGATTGAACCCGAAAACTACGAGTAAAGGACCGCTAAAAACGGCTTCGGGGTTAACATAACGTTTGATTATATAACAATAACAACTTAGTATTATGATTACTTATCGCTTCTCTATACCTCTGTAAACCAGATATTTACATCATGAAACTAAAACAAAGCCTAACCGTAGTATATCTACTACTGAACATTTATGTGTTCTATGTGGGTACGTTGCAGGGACTTCTCAATTATCAAGCTTGGACCTTGATTGGGGCTACTGAATTTCCACAGCTTCACCAAGACGTCAGTCAGCGAACGCTCAGTTTGTTTCTTCCCTTTTTCCTACTGAGCCTGCCGTTGAACTTTGTAATGATCTGGCTCCGACATCCAGCCATCAGCAGAGGCCTTGTTATTTTAGTTGCTTTACTCAACCTAGCTATCTTTATCGTAACCATTACGCTAGTAATTCCCATTCAGGACCAATTGGATCAGCATAAATCAGTAGCCTTGATCGAGCAGTTAGTCTGGTATCATTTCTATCTAAGAACGCTTCCTGGTTTAGTTGTTCTGGTAGCCATTGCAGCAATGCTTTATCAGATAATAGGCAAAGTAACCGCTCCATCTGTTTGAGTCAGGTTAACATATTGCCACTTATACGACACTTGTGATGGTCCGACCCTTTCAGATTTACGTTGCTATTCTGACCATATTGACCCTTCCTATTATTTATTTTTATAGTGTTCGGCTTTCTATATTTTCCCCAGTACCGAACTGGTGGCTGATCTATTATACTATCTTCTGTTCAGGCCCTGCTTTACTTATCTATGCTTTATGGCTCCGATCATCAACCAATGAAAAAATTCTTTCATTGGTTACTTTTTCAATAGGTGCTATATGGATTATATCTGAGATAGTCATTTTTGCCAAGGATATTTTCTTTAATAAAGTTAGTTTTTAGTCTATCAGTCGATAAATAGTTTCTAAAAAAAATCGACTAACACAAAGACACTTATTTAACAACTAGTAATGGTCAATATTAAGCATTTCCTTATTGATCTTCAGCAGGGAGCTTACTTGGATGCTGCTATAGAGATACCACCTAAATTAGCGGAAGAAACTGGTTACAAGCGATTCTTGGCCGCACTGTACTTGTACTACATGGCTATACTCATTCTATCAGGAGGGGTGCTAGCGAAGCTATCAGGACCCTTGCATCTCGATTTTTTAAAAGCTTCGTTACTCACAGGAGTTATACCTTATTTTTTCTACCGACAATTTTTAGGGCCATTAATCATAAAAAGATTTGATTTTGTATTAGCTGATGCCGAAAAAGCTAAGTGCGTAAAGCTTTACCGCTACGTTTTTGCTGGTGCATTTGGCGTTTTTTCCGTTGCTATCATTATTGTAATTTGTATATCTACTAGATCTTTCTAAGGTTAAACAAGACAAGCATAATCTTTGAAAAATCTCATAACATAAAGACACTTATACAACATAGTGAGAGGGCGATTTAGCTCTTGTCCCGATTTATGTGTCGATAAGGAATTTCTTTTCTGTACCAAAAGATGATACTTAAAGCAACTCCGCCAATCAGGGCAGTGATAGCAATACCAGCTATGTCAAAGCCTGTAATTTTAGGGGAATTGAGCGAAGACCAGCTAAGGTAGGCAAAGCCTAAAGCTATAAGAGTACCGTACTTGAGCATATAGCGTAGAATGCCTTTCTGACGAACTTTCGCCCATTGTTCAATTTCGTGTGGTTCCATACTGTACGTCGTTATTTGATACGGTAAATTACACAAATCTAATATTGCTCTTGGCAGCCAACCTGTCGTCTATCTAGAAAGAGTCGAATAACATAACCTTAGTTATACAACATTTCTAAGAAAAGTGATATATACATTTGGTTAAAGACAATGTTAAAAATTGTATTTATTAAGGGTAGGCTATTCGCACAATTCGTACCTCATGTAAGCAAATCCTTTAAAGCTGTTAATCGTTAAAGCACTTGGTTTATCGTTTGAAAAAGAGCACTCTTCTACTATTGAATTGATAAAGGGAAAGTCCGCTAATATTTCACCACCAATTATTGAAAGGTCTTCTCTGTCTTCCTCTGTAACAGATTGATCTACAACAGACTTAATATAAATACTTTCCTCGTCAAACCCTACTAAAATTGCTCGCATGTGCGGTTTTATGGCTCCCAATAAAGCTCTTTGTACCGATAACATTATATTTTGGTAGGTAAGCATAATCTCGATGTAATGGTACTATTTTTATGATTGTTGTATAACTACAATTATGTTATTCGATTAATTTAAGCTGTACCCTCTTTTTAACTGCAAGAAATGGAACGCCTAATCTGATTCATTTGTAACATAAATTTGAAATTATTAATGTCTTGTCATTAAGTCAAATAAAAATCCGGAAAGAATTGCTAAGATTACAAAAGTTAGCATACCTAATATGTATGCAAAGAAGGCTTTTATATAATTGAGAACTTTATCCTTTCCAAAAAAATGACCTATTGCCCAAGAGCAATAGCCAAGTCCTACCATTCCACCAATAGCCATCAACTTCGCTTTTGTCAGGCCTTGAAGTAAAGCAAATGATGAATAAATTAACATGCTAATCCCCATTACAAAGCAGAGTACGATCAATATTTCAAATAGGTTATAGTTATATTTTCTAAAAAATAATTTCAGCCAAAGTGTGATGAATATGCCCATAATGATATTTGCATAGCCATAATGACCTTGTATCCATTTGAAAATTTTAGATGGTGTTCTTAATTCTCCTCCTTCAAACTTCACATATTGGTCTTCAATATGGAAAAAGCTGATTGAAAGCGAGTAGATTAAAGAAGTTATGATAATAAAAATAATAGGTCTGACAAGTCGGCTTCTATTTTCAGAAAGATAATTCCTAATATTTTGTCCCGGGTTAAATATAAGTTCTTTAACTGTAAACAAAATTCCACGTTCAAAATGTAGAATGTGTTCAATTTCATGAACAATATAATGTCCGTCAATTCTTTTAAGACTTGCTGGTTGTCCGCAGTTTGGACAAAAGTTTGAATTTAATTCAGCGTTACAGTTTTTACAGATCATCTAATTCGGCAAATAATTTAATTCTAATAGTAAGTCTGTAGTGATAGATACCTTAAATTGGGGTTACTCTTTTATACAGGGCTTTCTCATAAAAGGGTAAAGAGCCGATAAGTAGACATCTTTGAGGTGTTCTAAATCTCGCCAAGATGACCCTTACCGACTCTTTCCAGCCCCAAGATAAGGCCTT
>NZ_VFIA01000055.1 GCF_014282275.1 Spirosoma utsteinense | reverse complement strand
ATTGTTTAGTGTTGTCTGGTCGGCTTCCGACAGGACGAACGGGGTAGCGATTTGGCCCATGCCACAAAGCTAATTATTTTGCTCTAACCTCTATTTTGGAAGAGTACTAGTTAAGATGCAGACAGCAAACTAGTACAAACAGAAACTAGCCACTACCAGGGCCTAACCGGCCACTGGCAGGGCCATAACGTCACCCGTATCGGTGCAGGTTGCCAGCAAGTCAATTGTTGTTTTTTGCAGGATCGGGTGGACGAAGTTCGGGGCGATCTCGGCCAGTGGTACCAGTGTAAACCGTCGCTCGTGTAAGAAAGGATGTGGAACGGTCAGGATCTCCGACTGGATTATCTGGTCGCCATAGTACAGTATGTCAATGTCGATGACCCGCGCGCCCCACTTCTCGTGTCGGATGCGTCCCAACGCCTGTTCGATAGCCTGCGCTTGCGTCAGCACTGCTTCGGGTGCCAGCGTCGTTTCAACGGCCAGCACCTGATTCAGGAAAGCCGGTTGATCGGTAACGCCCCAGGGTGCCGTCTCGTACAGACCCGATGCCTGTACCACCGCCCCGACATGTGCGCCGATCAGGTCAACCGCCCGACGCAACGTAGCCATTCGGTCACCAAGATTAGCACCCAAAAGGAGGTAGAGCATAGGGATGAATGATGAATGATGAGCGATGAATGATAAATGATGAATGATATCGCCGGGTCGGCTATCATTCATCATTTATCATTCATCGCTCATCACCCATCGCTTAGTAGTCTTTAATTGGCTTGATATTGTAGTAGGCTTTGATTTCTTCTTCGGTCGGTGTCTTGACGGGGCGAACCAGACGGAAGCCAACGAACGAAGCAGAGGTAAGCCACCAGTCGGATTTGGGGCTTTGCGGGTCGAGAACTTTCCAGGCCGGTGCCGATGGGGTCCGGGCCGCCGAACGCAACACCGCTGGCTCATCGTCCCATGAGCCGCCCCGTACCGAATTGGGATACAGGGCTGTGGTAGGAGCAAACGGCTCTTTCACCGTTCCTTTGGCAACGGATGCGTAATAGTCTTCGATGTACTGGTCTTTGGTCCATTCCATCACATTGCCATGCATGTCGAAGAGGCCGAATGGATTTGGCTTTTTGGTGCCTGTTTTTTTATAGGCACCCCCGCTGTTGCCGGTAAAAACAGCGTATTCGCCAAGCTTCGTACCATCGGCACCGAATGAATAAGGTGTTGTGGTATTGGCGCGGCAGGCATATTCCCACTCGGCTTCGGTAGGCAGGCGGTAGAACACACCCGTTTTGGCGTAGAGCCAGGCGCAGAATTTAATGGCTGCATACTGGGTCATGTTAATGGCCGGGTACCCCTCACGCCCCATCCCGAACGACATATCGACATAGGGCGGGCTGGGGCGCGTTGTGGCATCTGTTTTCGTCAGGTTAGCGTCCGGGCCGGGATACTTGGCGGCCATTTCCTTCTCCATATTCGTGAAGGCAAACAGGTCATACAGATTCCAGGTTACCTCGTACTTACCCATGTAAAACGGCTCGATAGCAACCTTATGCTGGGGCCCTTCATCGGCACTTCGCTCTTTTTCGGTGTCAGGGCTGCCCATAAGGTACGTGCCACCCGGTATAGCAACCATCGCATAGGTCTGGTCGCTGCCGGGAATCGTCTGGGTATAGGATTTGGCGGGCGTTGCGGTTTGGGCAGTTGAGTAGGATGCCGTTGCGGTTGTCAGGGTAGCCGCCAGCAGGAAACGGTTCAGGCGCATTGTTGGTTTATTAAGAAAAGGAGTCGTTATCTGTTGAAAGGTAAAAGTACGAACGATCTCCTTTGTTGTACCTTTGCAACGAATAGTCAGCCCCACCTGATAAACGGTAGTATACTGAGATTGACCTTCATACAAAATGAAGCAGTCAACGTAACCACTAAGTCAGGGTAGCGGGGTAATAACACAATCACGAATTATCCGAATAAGTCATTCGATCGATTCAGTTCGTTGAATGAATATAGTGTATGAATTACCTATCATCCGAAAATTTAACCAAATCCTACGGCGACCGTACGCTGTTTCGCAACCTCACGTTTGGGATTAGCCGGGGCGACAAGATCGCTATTGTTGGTGCCAATGGGTCTGGTAAGACTACGTTGCTGTCTATTTTAGCCGGAGCCATGCCACCCGATGCGGGGCTTGTCAGTGTTCGTAAAGATATCAGTATCGGCTACCTCGATCAGCAACCCGATTTCAACGATGCGCTCACCGTCATGGAAGCCGTGCTGGCGGGTGAAAGCGCCCAGCTTGATGCCGTACGTGCCTATGAGTTGGCCCTGGCGAGCGAGAACCATGTTGGTCTTGAAAAAGCCATGGCCGACATGGAGAAGCTTGAAGCCTGGGACTACGAAGCTCAGATTCGCCAGATTCTGGGTGAATTGGGTATTCAGGACATCGAGCAGCGCGTCAGTTCACTATCGGGCGGGCAGCGCAAACGGGTTGCTCTGGCGCGGGTGCTGATCCAGAACCCCGACCTGCTCATTCTGGATGAGCCGACCAACCACCTCGACCTGGAAGCCATCGAGTACCTCGAAAACTTCCTGACAACCAGCAATGGTACGTTGTTGATGGTTTCCCACGACCGGTATTTTCTGGACCGCGTCTGCAACCAGATTGCCGAGATGGACAACGGGCAATTGTATTCGTACAAAGGCAACTACGCGTATTTTCTGGAGAAGAAGGAAGAGCGCGAAATGGCGGCTGCATCGGAGCTGGCCAAAGACCGTAACACGTTCCGGCGCGAGCTGGAGTGGATGCGTCGGCAACCCAAAGCCCGCAGCACCAAGGCACAATACCGGATCGACGCTTTCGATGATCTGAAGGAAAAGACCAGCGGTAAAAAAGCCGATGGCGATCTCGACCTGAACCTGCGCATGGCCCGGCTGGGTAGTAAGATTCTGGAGGTGGAGAACCTGAGCAAACGCTTTGGCGACAAAGTGCTGCTCGATCACTTCACGTACACGTTCAAACGACCTGATCGGGTAGGGCTGATCGGTAAGAATGGCATGGGCAAAACCACGCTCATGAACATGCTCACCGGCGAGTTGCGACCCGATTCGGGAAAGATATCGACGGGCGGAACGGTCAAATTTGGCTATTACACCCAAACAGAGCTGGACCTGCCCGAAAACCAGCGCGTCATCGATGTGGTGCAGGACGTAGCCGAGGTTATGAAGCTGGCCAACGGCGACACGATCACCGCGACGCAATTGCTAAGCCGGTTCCTGTTCGATCGCTCGAAACAATATGACTTCGTCGCCAAGTTGAGCGGTGGCGAAAAACGCCGGTTGCAACTCCTGCTGGTGCTGGTACAAAACCCGAACTTCCTGATCCTCGACGAGCCGACCAACGACCTCGACATCATGACGTTGAATGTACTGGAAGATTTTCTGCTCAACTTTGCGGGCTGCGTGCTGATCGTGACTCACGACCGGTACTTCATGGACCGGCTGGTGGAGCACGTGTTCGTGCTGGAAGGCGAAGGTAAAGTACGCGACTATCCGGGCAACTACACCGATTACCGCGAGTGGCGCGATTCGAAACCGCGCACCGACGGACGAGCCGATACCCGGCCCTCCGGTACGATCCTACAGGAACAGGCACCGAAGGTTGCTACGCCTGCGCCGGTAAATGGCAACGCAAACGGCGCAAAGAGGAAGCCGTCGTTCAAGGAGATAAAAGAGTACGAAACGCTCGAAGCCGAGATCGAAACGCTGGAAAAGCGGAAAGTGGAAATTACCGAACTGCTTAACAGCGGTGGTCATCACGAACAGCTAACGGCCTGGGCACGCGAGATTGAGGAAATCGATCAGACCGTTGCCCGAAAATCAGATCGCTGGCTCGAACTGGCGGAGTACATGTAACGCGGACTTTAGTCCGCTTTTATTCCCGAACGGACTAAAGTCCGCGTTACGACATGAACGAACTCATCGACTTCTTTCGGTACCTGCTTAACTCCGAGGAAATTATCCGGACGGGTGGTCTTGTCCTGATTACGCTCATTATTTTCGTTGAGAACGGGATCTTCTTCGGCTTTTTCCTGCCGGGCGATTACCTGCTGTTTCTGGCAGGCGTCTTTGCGGGTACCAAGGTGCTGAACGTACCGCTCTGGCTTCTGCTGTCGTGCATTTTCGGTGCGGCCGTTCTGGGTTCGCTATTGGGTTACCTCACGGGCTATTACTTTGGCGGGCGAATCCAAAACCGGAAAGACTCACTGTTCTTCAAGCAGAAATACATCGAAAACACACGGGTCGCGTTCGAGAAGTACGGGACAAGTGCGTTGATCGTGGCGCGGTTCTTGCCCATTGTCCGCACATTCGCGCCCATTCTGGCGGGTCTCATCCACATGAACTTCCGCTTCTTCATGCTGTACAACGTGATTGGCGGGGCGGTGTGGGTACTGGTTCTGGTGGGTGGCGGTTTTTATTTCGGTGAGCACTTCCCCTGGATCATCAACTACGTCCACTGGATCGTCATCTTCTTCCTGGCCGTCACTACATTCACGGTTGTGCGAGGCTACCTGAGCGCCCGCAAAGAGAATCGGGCTGAGAAGGTGAGTTAAAACGAATTATGGATTAGTGTAATACCCTGCAGACAGGATGTCCAACGCGGACACCCTGTCTGCATGGCTGTTTGCTTATCGCCTATCTCCCCCTACAAAACACGAAAAATCCGGTTCCAGCGCACTTTATGCCAGATATCGGCAGGGGCGGGGTCCAGCGACATCCAGACGAATACGGCTTTGCCAACAATATGGTCTTCGGGGACGAACCCCCAGTAGCGGGAGTCTTCTGAATTGTGCCGGTTGTCGCCCATCATGAAATAGTAGTCCTGTTTGAAGGTGTACGACGTAATTTGTTGGCCATTCAGTTTTACGCTGTTGGCGGTCAGGCTTACGTTTTCATTACCTTCATAGCGCTCAATGACGGAGCCATATAGCGCGATGGTTTTTTCGTTGAGGGCTACCGTAACGCCTTTCTTCGGCACTTGCAGCGGGCCAAAATTGTCCTGATTCCACGAATGAGCAGATGATCCATAAATACCCGCTCCCCGTTCGCCCGGCTTGTCGGCCATGCGCTCTACACCCTTGACCCAGTCAAACCCTTTAAATTGGTCAATGACCGCCTGCGTTGCGTTAACGCGATAGCCAACCAGCGTCCCCACTTTCGTCGAATCATTGTAAGCTTCGAGCGGCTGCCAGTTGATGAAGGGCCCTTCGGACGAGTTGAAATCATTGACAATACCGTATTTCCGGAAAAAGCGCTCGTCGAGTACCTCTGTTGTCTTGATGAAGTAGGACGTTTGGGCGCGATACGTTGCCGGTGACAATACCCCGTTGATGTAGACCTGCTCCTGATGGATATCAATCACGGCGCCCGGCGCGCCGATGCAGCGCTTGACGTAGTTGGTCTTCAGATCGCTTGGATAGATGGGTTCCCCTGCTTTAGGTGGCGGATAGTTGAAGACGACGATATCTCCCCTTTTTACGTGCGAGAAGCCTGGTAGGCGGTAGGAGGGTAGTTGAATGGCGGTACTATAGGACGGGATGTTGGTGCCCCAGATCTTCTGATGGGTGAGTGGTATTTGCAACGGTGTTTTGGACGTCCGGGCACCGTAGTGCAGCTTACTGACAAACATAAAGTCGCCAACCAGGATGGTGCTTTCCATGGACGGCGTTGGTACGGCGAAAGCTTCGAAGGTCAGAAACCGAATCAGCGTGGCGGCAATGACGGCGAACAGCACCGAGTCGAACCATTCCCGGACGGGGGATTTCTTTAGTTTAGCGGGCTGGCCAGCGCCCTTTGGTTTCGCATTAAACATAAGCTGTCGGGGTAAGAATGGATGCTGCAAACACAGTTGGATAGATTGTGTGCTATCTATAACGGAAATGTAAGCAACAGGCCGACAGAGCGATTTCGCTTTTACACCAACGGCGTTTCGTCGGGATAGCGATTATCAATGTGAATGGTTGCCAATTACCTACCTGCTACCAACGCTTCGCTGTTGAGGCCCTAACGGGCCTGTCTGGATTTTCCCATTCCGCCAGGCCCGTTAGGGCCTTAACAGCGAAGCGTTGGTAGCAGGTAGGTAATTTGGTCACCTTGTGAAAAAAAACAACGCCTGACCGGATCATGTCGATCCAGCCAGGCGTTGTCAATGGATGAGCAAAACTAGTTCCGCAACGGCTTGCCACCCGTTAGCAGGCTTTGAATTCGCTCCAGCGTTTTCTTCTCGCCCGTTAACGACAGGAATGCCTCGCGTTCGAGATCCAGTAGGTACTGCTCCGATACGGTTTGTGGCGAGGTCAGATCACCACCACAGATGACGTAGGCCAGCTTGTCGGCGATTTTCATGTCGTGGTCCGAAATATAACGGCCCATGTGCATCGCGGTTAGGCCGGCTTTGAACAGGGCGATACCTGTTTTGCCCTGCACCTTAATGTCCGTCCGCATTTTGGGTTGCGTATAGCCATTGTCGGCCAGTTCGATGGCGGCTTGCTTGGCTTCGGCAATCAGGCGGCTGCGGTTCAGCACGATCTGATCGGTAGGACGGAGGTAGTTCATCTCGCGGGCTTCCTGCGCCGATGTCGACACTTTCGCCGTAGCGATGTTCATGAAGATGTTTTGCAGGATGTTCAGTTCCGGATCACCCGCCTGGTACAGGTCCGATGCGCGGGCGGCCATCTCTTTGGTACCACCACCAGCAGGAATCAGGCCGACGCCCACTTCTACCAGACCAATATAGCTTTCGGCGTGAGCCACGGCCCGGTCGGCGTGCAGCACCGCTTCGCAGCCACCACCCAGGGTAAGCGTGTGCGGAGCCACCACTACGGGAATGGCTGAGTAGCGCAACCGCATGATGAGTTTCTGGAACTGAGCAATCATCAGGTTGACCTCGTCGAACTCCTGCTCCACGGCATACATGAACAGCGTACCCAGGTTGGCACCCGCCGAGAACGCTTCGGTCGAGTCGTTACCGATCACCAAGCCCCGGAAATCTTTCTCTGCCAGGCTGATGGCTTTGGTCAACCCCTCGGAAACTTCCGTCCCGAAGGTGTTCATCTTACTCCGGAATTCAAGATTGAGAATACCGTCGCCGATGTCGTAAATGGCCGCGCCCGAATTTTTCCAGACAACGCCATTGCTCAAGTTTTCCAGAATCGTAAACTGCTCCACGCCCGGAATCGCCTGGTAGCTCTTCGTCGGGATGTCGTAGTACTGCCGTTTGCCGCCCTCTACTTTATAGAAGCTGTCGAAACCGGCGTCGAGCATTTCATACACCCAGGGCGCGGGTTTTTGGCCCTGCCCTTCGATCATTTCCAGCCCTTTCCGAACGCCAATGGCATCCCAGGTCTCGAACAGGCCCAGCTGCCAGCCGAAGCCAGCCGTAATAGCCGCGTCGATGCGGTACAGCTCGTCCGAAATTTCGGGAATACGGTGCGTAGCGTAGGTGAAGCCATCGGCGAAAGTCCGGCGGTAGAACTCACCCGCCTTATCCTGACCGGCCACGAGTACCGGGAATCGCTTTTTCAGATTATCGATCGCCTTTGTACTCTCCAGCGTCGTGAACTTTACTTTCTGTGATGGCTTGTACTCGAACGTATTCAGATCGAGCGCCAGGATTTCGGTCTTGCCGTTGGCGTCTTTCGACTTCTTGTAATAGCCCTGACCGGTCTTGTCGCCGAGCCATTTGTTTTCCATCAGCTTCTGCACCGAAGCGGGCAATTCGAATGACGACCGTGCTTCGTCATGCTCCATCCTGACGAGGTTACCGGCGACGTTAACGGTCGTATCCAGCCCGACTACGTCCGACAGACGGAACGTGCCCGATTTAGGGCGACCCGCTACCGGACCTGTCAGCTTATCGACTTCTTCCACCGTCAGGCCCATGTCTTCGGCCACGCGAATGGTCTGGATCAGCGACTGGATACCAAGCCGGTTGGCAATGAAGCCGGGTGTGTCTTTGCAGAGAACAGTAGTCTTACCGAGGTACAGATCACCGTATTTCATCAGGAAATCGACCACGGCCGGGTCTGTATCGGGGCCGGGGATAATTTCCAGTAACCGCAGGTAGCGGGGTGGGTTGAAAAAGTGCGTACCGCAGAAGTTGCGCCGGAAATCGTCGCTGCGCCCTTCAGTAAGCAGGTGCATGGGAATCCCCGAGGTGTTGGACGTAATCAGCGTACCGGGCTTGCGATACTGCTCGACGCGCTCGTAGACCGACCGTTTAACATCCAGCCGCTCAACCACCACCTCGATGACCCAATCATAACCGGCAATCTCCTTAAGGTTATCGTCGAAGTTGCCCAGCTTGACACGCTCGGCAAATTTGGGGCTATAGAGCGACGCCGGACTTGCTTTGAGCATCGTCTGGAAGGCGTCGGTAACGATACGGTTGCGTACGGCGGGGCTATCGGTGGTGAGACCCTTTGCCTGTTCGGCCGGATTTGGTTCTTTCGGAACGATGTCCAGCAAAAGAACGTCGGCACCGATGTTGGCGAAATGAGCGGCAATGCGCGAGCCCATAATGCCGGATCCGAGTACCGCAACGCGCCGGATAATTCGATTTTTAAGGGCAGTTTTGGGTTTTTCCAGGGTAGCTTCCATAATTGACAAGGGAACAGGGTAGAATACAGCATACAAATACCTATTGCTCAGGTCAGTATTACTCTATTTTGTCCGCGCTCCGATCGTTTTTGATTTTAGTTAGTTCTTCCACATCACCCAGATCCTTAGGTCGACCTGTGGCGCGTTTCTCGGTAATTAAATCATTCAGGTGAATAACCTTAAAAGGGACATCATCAAACGTAGCATCAATGGCCCGATCATAACAGGTATCAAAATCAACGGATTTGAACGCGTTGAGATCGTAGCCCATATCGAGGGTGAAGCCCCGTTTCCCAACTGTTACGGATGACCATCCGAACAGTAGCGGAACATCTTTCAGATAACTGGCACCAGCAACCCCATTCTCGGATAAAGCCGCAATCAGCCGATCTTTGTTTTCAGCGTCGACACGAGCCCAAAGATCCAAATCCTGCGTAGCGCGGATATAGCCATGCATGGCAATGGCCATCCCCCCAACCATCATGTATTTTACCGCATGCCTGTTCAAACTCCTGAATAAGTCTTTTACCTCATCACGACTGATATCCATTTGTTTGGGTGGATTGCTGGGGTTAGCCCGATAAAACGCGGTTACAACGCCCATCAGACGCTCAACGCTCAACATACGCTCATCAACGGGCAATTGCAATGTTGTATTCATGCCACTACAGGTTTAGTCGAGGGGCAGTTCTTCGGGTTCACCCGCTTTGATTTTTATGTTTTCTTCTTCCACGATCCGGTTGATGTCTTTCATGACCTCCATGAACGTGACCAGCTTGTCGAGCGGAATACGCTCGCGGATCATGTTGTTGAACTGGATAACGCCTTCCCGGGCCATTTCCCGTTTTTCGCGGCCCGTCTCGGTCAGGTAGATCCGGACGAATCGCTTGTCATTACCGTCTACCTCGCGCCGAATCAGGCCGCGCTCTTCCAGACTTTTCAGCATACGAACCAGCGACCGGGGCTCCATACCCAGCAACGGCCCGATTTTAGTGGCTGGCGTGCCTTCGTCGAGGTCGATGTTGAGCAATACATAACCGATCGCCATCGTCAGGTCATAGCGGGATGCGTGGGCGTTATACATCCGTGAAATGGCGTGCCAACCCCATTTTATGTGGAAGTCAACGGTTTTCTCTTTCTTCATAGCAGGTGTCGTTCTGTCCAACATGGCCCCGTAAATCTACCATTTTTTTATAAAACAGTATGCACGCATACGGTTTTATTCAGCCAGCAATTTATCCACAAGCTGGTTAAACTCATCGACGTACTTATCGTAGTACATACCCGTTCCCGGCCCGCTGAAGCCAGTGTGGATATGACGAACCTGCCCCTTTTTATCGATAAAAATGGTAGTCGGGAAAGCCACGACAGCGTTCAGATCGGGTAGGGCTTGGCTGGCCTGCGCTTTGTCGTTCGTACCTGCCAGCAGAACGGGGTAATCGATGTTGAATCGCTGTTTCATCCGGTCGATCTTTGGCCCCGACACGGCCATTTCCGGCGACCGCTCAAAAGACAAGCCTAGAATTTCGACGCCCCGGCTCTTGTTTTTCTTGTACCAGGGGCTGAGAAAGTTCGTTTCGTCCATGCAGTTGGGGCACCACGAACCCATGATCTGCACGATGGTCACCTTGCCCTTGAACCGGGGGTCAGCCAGCGAAACGGTATTGCCGTTTGGTTCGGGGAACGAGGCTTTGAGCGTTTTGGCACCCGGCTTGAGGTAGGTCAGGCTGGCCGGATCGGGCAGTTTGGCGTTAGGGTCGAGTTTGGCCACCCACGACTCGTAGCCCGACACGCCCGCCCAGAAACCACCATTGATCGTTTTCGTTGCCGGGTTATATTTCGCTTTGAACAGATACAAATGAGAACCGCCGTCGAAGCTGGACATGAAGAGGCTATCGCCTACGACATTACCATCCAGGTAGCGATAATCGCCGGTGGTGGTCAGGAAGGTACCCGTCAGGCGGGAACCGGTTTGTTTGAATACGCCGATCGCATCCGTCGTGTCGACGTTGCCGGATTTGCTCTCAAAATCGGTAGCCCAATTGCCGGTCAGGTTTGCACCGCCCGTTTTTTCGTCGGGGGTAAAACGGTATTTTACGCCTAATTCCGCTTCAAAGGGCAGGCTTTGCAGTTGCTGGGCCGTCCGTCGCCGACGCCATTCGCCCCGGAGCGTACTCCCGTCTATCTTTGCAACCAGTTCTGACTCAAACAGGGCCATCGGGATATGAATGGAATCACCCTGAACGGTAGCGGGGTCCATTTTTAGCCGTTCGTTGCCGTTGAGCGCAAACACGGTGTATGAACCGGCCTTGTCGGCCACCGGCTGGATATCGAGTCCGAACGGTAGCTCACCACCCTGAGTTTTCAGGACGGCCCGGTATTTGCCGGGTTCAACAGTTGCTGGTGACCCGCTGGAGCAGGCTGCAACCGAGAGGTAAACTAGAACTCCCCAAATAAGAACCTTGTGTTTCATCGAATCTATGTACTTTTTTTAGTTTATTTCCTTATGCAAATCCTACTTTCCCAACGCGACACAACCAGAATTAGTTATTCTGCTCACATTTGGCTCAACAAATTAGTTTTCATGCGCTTACTATTTACCAGCCTTTTCTGTTTCTTATCAATAACTTTATTCGGGCAGTATCAGCAACGCTCAGCTATCCTGACAGACCGTAAAGGCAGTGTTCTCTCAGGTACTCTTCGTTTCTACGATTGGGACAAAAGCCCAACCTTTATCGAGTTTTCTGCGGATTCGTCAGCGTTGGTGAAACAGATACCTGTTCGAAGTATACAGAAATTGCTCATAAACAATGGGCCGATCTACGAGGGTTTGTATACAAAATTACCTTATTACACTACAGTCCCAATTGCTGTTGGCGGCAATCCTGTAGACCATATTGATTCAACTTATTATCTGGCCGAGTTACTACTCGATAGTGAGCCGGTAAAGCTGTATCGTTTTTTTGACCAAAATGCCAACGTACGATTCATCATTGAGAAATACGACACCTTGACTGTATTAAATGATTTACACATTCAAATTCAGAAGAGAGACGCATTATTTACCTTCGAAGACCACATTTATAGAAGACAATTACACTCGTTGCTTCAGGAATGTCCTACCTTAATAACAAAGACCGTCCTTTATACTGAAGCAAGTCTGATTAACCTGCTTAAAGAGTATTTATCTTACTGTCGAATAGACGCTAAAATCTATCTTGAGCAGAAAAAATTGGGGAGACCTATCGTTGGGCTGGGCGGCTTTGGTGCATCATGGCAAAGCGCCGAAGGTAATGCCAGAGGCTATGGTCTATCTATCCAGATGCTGCTTCCGCGTCTGCTTCATAATACCTTTGTCTTGTTTGACATTGGCAAGTTTGATCGAAACTCAACGTTGGGACAGGAAACGGCCCTTCAAATAGGTTTATATGCAGGCCGATATTTTGGTCGTCATGCCATTCAGGGCAAACTATACACAGGCTTTTCAACCGTTTTTGGTATGCTCGATACAGGCGTTGGTATTAGCTACCGAAAAATAGTCGCTATTGAAACCCGCTACCCGGTATTTACCGGAATTTTTAGTGGATTCAAGGAGACTGGCTATAGTACTTACCTTCATCCATCGTTTACAGTGCGTGCTGTGTTTCCACTTGTTTCGTCAGCCCGTAAACAAACGTCGCATCAATGACGTACGTTAATATGTCTTTTCTATGCCAACTACTTACCACGAACCTGTTCTATTACAAGCCTGTATCGACGGACTCAATCTGACGCCGGGCGGAATTTACGTCGATATTACATTCGGTGGCGGTGGTCACAGCCGGGAAATTCTGAACCAACTGGACGGGGGCCGACTCTTTGGCTTCGATCAGGACGCCGATGCCCGCGCCAATGCCACGGCTCTCAACGACCCACGCCTGACGTTCGTGGCTTCGAACTTCCGTAACCTGAAGCGGTACATGCGTCTCTACAAGGTGGAGCAGGTAGACGGGATTCTGGCCGACCTTGGTATTTCGTCGCACCAGATCGACACGCCCGAGCGCGGTTTCTCGACCCGTTTCGACGCCGACCTCGACATGCGCATGAACCAGCAGGGCGACCGCACGGCCCGCCAGGTGGTCAACGAATATAGCGAAGCCGACCTGCACCGGATTCTGGGGATGTACGGCGAAGTGACGAATGCTAAAACGCTGGCGGCTGCTATTATCTCGGCGCGTTCCAACCAGCCGCTGAAAACGGTTAACGACCTCAAAGCGGTACTACAGCGCTATGCCCCCCGCGGCAAGGAAAACAAATATGCCGCGCAGGTATTCCAGGCGCTCCGGATCGAGGTAAACGAGGAGTTGCTGGCGCTGGAAGAGTTTCTGGAGCAGGTACCCGACGTACTAAAGCCGGACGGACGGCTGGTGGTTATGTCGTACCACTCGCTGGAAGACCGGCTGGTCAAGAACTTCATCAACAAGGGCAAATTTCAGGGCGATGTGGAGAAGGACCTGTACGGTAACGAGCTCAAACCCCTACGGAGCATCACCCGCAAACCCATCGAAGCGACACCCGACGAAGTAGCTCGTAACCCCCGCGCCCGCAGTGCCAAATTACGCATCGCCGAGAAACTATAGCCCACGGTTTCAACCGTGGGTTCTAACGTTTCAACCGTGGTTACGCGCGAATCATGGGTTACGCGCCCCCGAGGGTTATGCGCCCGGTAGGTGACGCCCACGTATTCATTCCTTATTCGGCCCCTGATGCTTCATCGGTTTTAAATAAACCGTCTGCCGACCGGCGAGCCAGTCGGGGTCGATGCCGGTAACGCCGAACACGCGGTCCCAGCTGCGTTCGAAGCAATGGGCGGCATCGGTGAAGGTGGTCGATACGGTCAGGGCGCGCTCATAAAACGCGCGTGGTTGTTTCCGGATTAGATCCCGGTGAACGGCGAATTGTGCGCCCAGCACAAAGGTATATAGTGGTGGGCCGTCGGTGTCGAACAGCGCCCGATGGAAGCCGCGCATGTCGAGGCCGCGCCCATCCTCGTTTTTGCTCCAGGGCCTGAACAGCCGGTCGCCCTGGTCGTCGTCGGTGTCGATGAGGTGCCCCAGCCAGATGAAGTCGGCTGCGGGTTTTTCTCTACCAGGTTCGCTGAACTCCCGCAAAAACTTCTTGAAATCGTAGGCATGGTCGAAGGGTTTGCCCTGACAGAAAATGGTCCAGTCCGCCAGCGAGTCGTAGCGGTCGACGATGTGATGCAAATACGTATGTGCTTCCCGCCCGATATTGGGTAAGCGGATTGCCCGGTCTCCCCCCGACGCGTCGGCGCTTTTGTCATAGACCGTTACGGTCAGCGTAGCGGGGCGTTTGCGAAGCCAGCTCAGGTCTTCGGCATATCGGGCAACGACAAGTTCGGTCATAGGGCTTGGGTAACACAGCAGCCACAAAGTTATCCCATGTGGCTCTCTTTCCGGTTCAGCGTTAGTGACCGATACGGCAATCGAACCCGCGTTACCGGGCTTCCTTCTGTTTGTCGACCATCCATCGGGGCGGTTCAATCTGCGGTTAAAAGCTTATTTTTACCGGGAGACAAACAAACTACCATGAAACGAACGTGTTTTACTCTCATTACCACGCTCACGCTATATAGCATGACTCAAGCACAACCCATAAAGCCGCCTAAGGCGGCTATTAAGCCCAAAGAGCTGATCACAAACGGCCACAAACGAATCGATAATTACTATTACCTCAACGAGCGCGAGAACCCGGAGGTCATCAACTACCTGAATGCCGAGAATACGTATCTCGACCAGGTACTGGCCCCCGTAAAAGAGCTACAGGAAAAACTGTTCGACGAGCTGAAAGGCCGGATCAAGCAGCAGGACGAATCGGTGCCCTACAAAGAGGGCACCTATTACTACTACACCCGGTTCGTTACCGGTGGCGAATACCCTATTTACTGCCGGAAGAAAGGTTCGTTGCAGGGTGCCGAAGAGGTGATGTTCGATGGGAACGCGATGGCAAAGGGCCATAACTACTACCAGATTGGCGGGTATGAAGTGTCGGACAACGATGAACTGGCCATTTTTGCGGAAGATACCGTGAGTCGGCGGCTCTACACGCTGCGGGTGAAAAACCTGAAAACGGGTAAGCTTTATGCCGAAGCCATTCCCAACACCGAAGGGGGAAGTTTTGCCTGGGCGACGGATAATAAAACCCTGTTCTACGTCAGGAAAGACCCGCAAACATTGCTTGGTTACCGGGTCTACCGCCATACGCTCGGTACCAATACCAAGGCCGATGTGCTCGTGTATGAAGAGAAAGACAACCAGTTCTACATGGGGCTGGGCCGGTCGAAATCCAAAAAATATATTACGATCGGTTCCGACCATAACGGCGTAGCTACCGAGTATTACCTGTTGGAAGCCAGCAAACCGACGGGCGAGTTCAAAACGTTTCTGCCCCGCGAGAAAGGCCACGAATACGATATCGTGCATTACAAGGACAAATTTTATGTCCGTACAAACTGGAAAGCCGAGAATTTCCGGCTGATGGAAGTGCCTGAAGGTAAAACCGCCGATCGCACGGCCTGGAAAGAAGTGATCCCGCATCGGCCCGATGTGTACCTGGCTAACATGGATGTGTTTGCCAACCACCTCGTATTGGGCGAGCGTAAAGCAGGTCTGACCAATATCCGGGTCATCAATCAGAAGACCCAAGCTGATGAGTACCTGAACTTTGGTGAACCAGCTTATGTGGCTGGCATCGGCTATAATCCTGACTTCAATACGAACGTCCTGCGCTTCGGGTATGCCTCTCTGACAACACCCAGCTCCACCTTCGATTACAATATGGACACGAAGGCCAAGACGTTGATGAAAGAGCAGGAGGTATTGGGTGGGTTCGATAAGAACAACTACGTGTCGGAGCGGGTCTACGCTACGTCGCGCGATGGCGTTCAGATACCTGTATCGATCGTGTATCGCAAGGGCACCAAGAAAGACGGTTCGGCTCCGTTGCTTCAGTATTCCTACGGCTCCTATGGCTACTCGACCGATCCGGGTTTCAGTTCGGCGCGGCTGAGTCTGCTGGATCGGGGCTTCATCTACGCCATTGCCCACATCCGGGGCGGGCAGGAAATGGGTCGCCGGTGGTATGAGGATGGCAAGATGCTGAAGAAGAAGAACACGTTCAACGACTTCGTGGATGTGTCGGAATACCTCATCAAGAACAAGTATACCAATACCGATAAGCTGTTTGCCATGGGCGGTAGCGCGGGTGGTCTGCTGATGGGCGCGGTAATCAATCAGGCTCCCCAACTGTACCGGGGGGTGGTGGCCGCCGTGCCGTTTGTCGACGTCGTGACCACGATGCTCGATGAGAGCATTCCGCTGACGACGGGCGAATTTGAGGAGTGGGGCAATCCGAAGAACAAAGAATATTACGACTACATGCTATCGTATTCACCCTACGACAATGTTGAGAAGAAAGCGTACCCCAACCTGCTCGTGACGACCGGTCTGCACGATTCGCAAGTGCAGTATTGGGAGCCCGCCAAGTGGGTCGCCAAGCTCCGGACGATGAAAACGGATAACAATCAGTTGCTCTTACACACCAACATGGAAGCCGGTCACGGTGGTGCGTCGGGTCGTTTCCAGGCGCTGAAAGAGATCGCGCTGGAGTATGCGTTTATGCTAAATCTGGTCGGGGAGAGGCAGTAATTTACAGCCCTGCCAGTGGTCGTAGACCCTGGTAGTGGCTACTGTCTTTTAACAGCAACTAGCCACTACCAGGGTCTACGACCACTGGCAGGGCTGTAAAACAAGATCGGGGTTGCATTGAACGTTAGCAACGTTCAATGCAACCCCGATCTTGTTTTATACGTTTATACCTTACCGCCGTCCGCGGCCACCGCGCCGGTTTTCGCCTTTGGGGGCGGGCGTTTCGGAGCGTTTGCCGCTGCTGCGGGACGATGACGGTGACGAGGAGGTGCCACGCGACGAGCTGCCTGAACGGCTATCGCCCGAACGGGAACCGCCATCCCGACGGCTGGAGCCTGACCGACTGGACCGGCCGCTGTTGCCTGAGTCAGTAACGTGTCCGGCTTTGTCGCTGACGAGCGCGAAATCCATGCTCCGGCGGCCGAGGTTCGTTTCTTTCACGCGAACCACTACCTGATCGCCGAAGGTGTACATCTTCTTGGTCCGGCTACCGATGATGCGGTAGTTTTCCTTGTCGAATTCGTAGAAGTCGTTGCTCAGGTCCTGCATCCGGATAAGCCCCTCGCAGTTGTTCTCCGTGATCTCGACGAAGATCCCGAACTCGGTAACGCCCGAGATAACGCCTTCGAACGTTTGGTTGGGGTCCATGCGACTCATGAACTCGACCTGCTTGTACTTGATACTGGCGCGTTCAGCGTCGGATGCCATTTTCTCGCGGGCCGATGCGTGCTTGCACTGATCTTCCAGCGTATCGCGGTCTTCGGGCTTGCCCTTGTCCAGATAGTGCTGCAACAACCGGTGGGCCATCATATCGGGGTAGCGACGGATGGGCGACGTAAAGTGCGAATACCGCCGGAAGGCCAGGCCAAAGTGCCCCAGATCATCTGTACTGTAGCGTGCTTTCGACATCGTCCGGACGGCCAGTTGCGAGAGCATACTCGCTTCGGGTTTTCCTTCGATGCTGGCCATGAACCGGTTCATGGAGTTGGACAAGTGCTCGTCGTCCACGTTCAGCTTGTAGCCCAGGCGACCGGCAAAATCAGCGAACTGCTGCAACCGGTCGGTGTCGGGTCCTTCGTGAATCCGGTACACCATCGTGTTCTCTTCGCCCTTCTTGTTCTGTTTCGAGAGCAGGTGTACGTACTCGGCCACGCGTTTGTTGGCCAGCAGCATAAACTCCTCGATGAGCTTGTTGGTGTCCTGCCGAAGTTTCGGATAGACCGATAGCGGAACGCCGTTCTCGTCCAGTTTAAAGCGTACTTCAACCGTTTCGAAGTTGATCGCGCCGTTCTTGAACCGTTCCGTGCGGAGCTTGTGCGCCAGTTCATTCAGCAACTGAAGTTCGGACAGGTAATCCCCGTTGCTGTTGTTCAGAATGTCCTGTGCTTCCTCATACGAGAACCGGCGATCGGAGTGAGTAGCCGTGCGGCCAAACCATTCCTTAACGATCCGGGCTTCGGGCGTCAGTTCGAACACCGCCGAGAAGGTCAGTTTGTCTTCGTTGGGCCGGAGCGAACACAGGCCGTTCGACAGTTTCTCGGGCAGCATCGGTACCACCCGGTCAACGAGGTATACCGACGTAGCACGTTTAAACGCTTCCTCTTCCAGCCGCGAACCGGGCTTCACGTAGTTCGTGACGTCGGCGATGTGAATACCGATTTCGTAGTTGCCGTTGTCGAGCATCTGCACCGACAGCGCATCGTCAAAGTCCTTCGCATCGACGGGGTCGATAGTGAAGGTCGTTACGTCGCGCATGTCGCGCCGTTTGGCCAGGTCTTTCTTCAGAATCTTGGTCGGGATAGCTTCGGCTTCTTCCTCCACATCCTTCGGGAAGTCGATGGGTAAGCCAAACTCAGCCAGAATAGCGTGCATTTCGGTGTTGTTCTCACCGGCCGCGCCCAGCACTGTAATGACTTCGCCTTCGAAGCGCTGCTTGCCGCCCCCGCCCGATGGGTATTTGGTAAGCCGTACAATGACTTTATCGTCATCGGTAGCGCCACTCAACTTCTCTTTCGGGATGAAAATATCTTCGTAGACCTTTTTGCTATCAGGGATCACGAAACCGTAAGTTGGCCACACTTCGATGCGACCGACCAGTTCGGTACGGCCCCGCTCAACGACGTTGGCTACTTTGCCTTCTACGCGCCGGGAACGGTTGCCCGAATCCGAGAATTTCAGTACCCGAACCCGGTCGCCGTCGACGGCTCCGTTGAGGTCTTCGGTCGACACCCAGATGTCGTCGCTCCGTTCGCCCCGGATGCCGCTGGCCGTGGCTGGCACTATGAATGCAAACTTCGAATTGACGTGGTCGACTACACCCTCGATCAGGTTGGCGGCCTGGTCGGCCCGGTAACTGCCGTCGGGCTGGCGAACAAGGGCACCTTCGTCGGTCAATTCGTGGATCAGGCCGTGCAGGATCAATCTCGTTTTACGGTCGCCCGTGTTGAAATGATCGAGTACCTGTTCCTGCGTGTACGATTCCTCATCGTTGATCTGAAAGAACGCCATCAGGTCGTTCTTCAACTCATCCAGAAACGAGTCGGTCTGTTGGATCGGGCGGATGGCCCGATTTTGTTTTTCTACCCCTTTTTCGCGGGGTCGTGTTGCGGCCGCCGGGCTACCCGTAGCCGGTTTGTTACCAGCGGGTCGGCCCGGTGCGGAGCGACTGTATTTATCTTGTTTCGGTTTTCCGTTTTTCATTATGTATTCACTGGGCTTAGGCCTGTGATGTGTAAGAGCGATGTATACCCGATTACGGAAGCCTCTATAGGTTTAATACCGTATTGGGGCCTGTTAACTCGATCTGCGGGTATATCGATCGCTGTTCGTGATTGCTCGTTACCTACGAGCGGAGTTTTGCCCAGGCTTAACAAAAAGTCTGTGCCATGGGATGCAGGCAACTACCTTGCCAGTAGGGGTCTGTTCAGGTAGTAACCCGATAAATAACCGTCTTGTTAGGAAGATGAAAACGGCTTTATGCGTGTAAAATGCCTTCCAGCCCCAGAACGGGTACCGTTACCAGATGTTCTTCAACGATGCTGTCCGGTACAAAAATGAACTTCTTGTCAAAGATCTGCTCATCAATGAAATAGCTCACCCAATATTCGTTGTTCAGGTGGAAGACATCGGGCATGATCGTTTCTACTACTTCGTAGGCCCCTGGTTGTACCTCCACGAAAAAATGCCGGAGCGTAGACGTCTTCTGTTCTTCTTCATCTTTCAGGCCGTAGCCTTTCGATGTTACGAACACAGTCTTGATGGGTACGTCTTTCTGATTGATCAAGAATACCTGCCAGTCGTAGCCGCCAACAATGTTTTCTTTACGGGCTACTGCTATCTGTACGCCCTCGACGGGCAAAAAATTAATGTCTTTCTTCATAAAAGAGGGGAATACTGCCTAAGTCGGGATGCGCCGGACTTTACGAATACCGCCTTTGCGATCAATCGGTTTAACCGGCGTATCTGTTCTAGCTGCGTTCCAATGTTTTTTCAATCAATTCCATATCAAATAAACTGGCCATATGTTGCCGAACGTGAGCCGCTACGTCAGCGAGCGACACGGCGTGACCCAACTCTGCGGCTAATGACGTAACGGCTTTATCGGCAATACCACAGGGGACAATATGGTTAAAATAACTCAAATCTGTGTTGACGTTCAAGGCGAAGCCATGCATCGTTACCCAACGGCTGGCCTTTACGCCCATCGCGCAGATTTTCCGGGGCCTTGGTCCATCGGCATGGTCGAGCCAGACACCCGTCAACCCATCGATACGGCCCGCATCGATCCCGTAGTCGGCGAGGGTTAGAATGATGCTCTCCTCCAGCAGCCGCATGTACCGGTGGATATCCGTAAAAAAGTTGTCCAGATCCAGAATAGGATACCCGACCAGCTGACCGGGACCATGATACGTAATGTCACCCCCGCGCCGTATTTTAAAAAAGGTAGCACCCAGCTCGTTGGTTAGTCGGTTCTGATCGACCAGCAGATTATCGACATGGCCGCTTGTGCCGAGCGTGTACACGTGTGGATGTTCGCAAAAAAGCAGGTAGTTGGACGTGTGTTGCTGTGCCTCGTCCGGCAGGGTTCGGTTTTGTAGTTTCTGGTCGACAATACCGGCGAACAAACGCTCCTGCTCGTCCCAGGTTGACTGGTAGTCCACTAGACCTAATTCCCTGATTTCTACTTGCTTATTGATGTGACTATTCATTGTTTTACGGAAAATGCGGGGCTTCCGTTCCTTTAAATAACAGCAAAAAGGGGGGCTTTCGTTCGATTTATACCGTGTAACCTCCCACCGTCAATGGCCCAGCACAACGAAACCGGTAAACAGGGTGAACAGGAAGCCGCCCGTTTCCTACAGGAAAATGGCTACGAAATAATGGCCCGCAACTTCCGCTATCAGCATGCCGAAGTCGATCTTATTGCCAGGAAGGGAAAGCTGCTGGTGTTTGTTGAAGTGAAAACCCGAACCAACCTTAGCTTTGGCAATCCCGAAGAATTCGTGTCCTATACTAAAGCCAAACTGGTGATGAAGGCGGCCGAACATTACATCTTTACCCATGACTGGCAATTCGATGTCCGCTTCGATATTCTCGCCATTTCCGTAGCGGGTGCCGAAATAAAGGTGAAGCATGTGGAAGACGCCTTCTTCTGATTTCTCCAGTTCGACTCATTTGGGATTTCCTCAATAAAAAAGACCGGGTGATCCACCCGGCCGTTTTTGAGACACCTTACAGAAATTAGTTTATAAGCCTCTCCGGCCTGATGTTGTCGAAATCATGTGTAGCCAATTGAAACGACTCAATTGTGGATGGCAAAGTAAGCAGAAACCGAGTGAACTCGGCTCAGATTGACGGTAAACTGGCGGTTTATGTGTGTGAACGGTAGTATGCTAGGCATAAACGGCTTTTTAATCTACTAGATTAATAGATTTTTAACGCATCTTTTACGTGCTTTTTTCGTTTGTATTAGACAAACAATTGCCATCCAACTCAATGTTGATAAACGTGAAATTTCACTTTTGGCGCTCGGCCCTAGCACTGCTGGCTTCGGGTGCTTTTTTAATGACGTCCTGTAAAGATGCGGAAAACGTCGCTCCGGTAACGTCATTGTCCGAGACCGCTTCAGACGCGGATGTGAACAAATGGGTGCTGGATACGATGTCGACCTGGTACTACTGGAACGACAAATTACCCGCGAATCCTAATCTGGCTCAGGACCCGGAAAGCTTTTTCGAGTCGTTGCTTTATAAGAATCCTTCTGATGGTGACCGTTTTTCCTGGATTCAAAAAAGCGCCGATGAGTTACGGTCGAGTTTGAGCGGTTCGACGAAAACAGACGGTATGGAGTTTCAGTTGTACCGCCAGCCGGGTGGTACTAATGCTCTGGTAGGTTCGGTGCTGTATGTGTTGCCGGGTTCACCAGCTGATAAAGCAGGTATTAAACGGGGTGATCTCTTTACCTCGTTGAATGGTCAGCCATTAACGACTACCAACTACGGAGATTTATTCGGTTCATTGGGTGATGTTCGTTCGTATGGATTCTCGACTGTACAGAATGGCCAATTGTCCAATACCAGCACACCGAAACAGGTAACAGCCACCGTGTTTCAGGAAAATCCGGTCTTTAAGGATTCTGTGTACACAATGGGTGGAAAGACCATTGGCTACCTGGTATATAACCAGTTTATCAACGGGCCGGGCGGATTCGATGACCACAGTTATGATCAGCAGGTCGACAATGTCTTTGCTAAATTTAAGGCTAGAGGGGTGAACGAACTGGTTCTCGATTTGCGCTATAATCCGGGTGGTTCCGTTACGGCTGCTGTTAATCTGGCCAGTTTGATTAGCCCTAAAGCCACTAATTCAACCATTTTTGCCAGTTATGAATACAACAAGGCATTCATGGATTACATCCGTAGCGAAGGAGCTATCGATCAGTTACGTTACCCTTTTGTTTCGAAGGCGCAGAATATCGGCAGTAACCTTCAGCGCGTATTTGTGCTGACAACGGGGCGCACAGCATCAGCCAGTGAACTTGTTATCAACGGGCTCAAGCCATATATGAACGTGGTTACAATTGGTGATACAACAGTTGGTAAAAATGTTGGTTCGCAAACGTTCTATGATCCAACCGGTCGGATCAAGTGGGGTATACAACCTATTATCACCAAAATATTCAATGCAAAAGGGCAGTCGGATTATACCAATGGTTTTGCGCCTAACACGCTGGCCTTTGAGCCGTTGAACCCCAAGGCTTTCGGCGACATTACAGAAACCATGCTTGGCGAGGCTTTTTACCAGATCACGGGTTCACGAACGGCCCGCCGGGGTGCTGTTTCCGGACCCGTATTACAGGAAGTACGTTCTTCCATTGAGCGTAAAGCCGCTGGCAGTAACATGTTCCTGCCCGATAATTTACCAGTTCCCCATAAGTAGGAACGCATATTTTGTGTCAGGAGCAGCCCTACAAGGCTGCTTTTGGCGTTTTATACTGTAACTTTAGCATCAGCAAGCCGCCACATACGATGTACGAGAAAAATATAGGCACTAAGCAGAAAGCATTACGTATCAACCTCGATCGCAAAATTTACGGTTCATTCGCCGAAATAGGGGCGGGGCAGGAAACGGCCGCTATGTTTTTTAAAGCGGGTGGTTCCTCGGGCACAATTGCTAAAACGATGTCGGCCTACGACATGACCTTCAGCGACAGTATCTACGGGGTCGAAGAAAGCGGACGGTATGTGGTTGAGTCGCGGCTGGTGAAAATGCTTAACAAAGAGTATAGCCTGCTGGAGAAACGACTGGCCGAAAAACGCGGACCCGATACGACCTTCTTTGCCTTTGCCAACACCGTCGTTGCGCTAAACTACCAGAAAACCAATGACGCCCACGGCTGGATCGGCTGTCGGTTTCAGTTAAACCCGCAGGCCGGTTTCAACGACGTGATCATTCACGTCCGGATGCTCGACAATGAAAATGTGCTGCAGCAGCAGGCGCTGGGCATCATCGGCGTAAACCTGATCTACGGTTGTTATTACTACGCTAAATCGCCGGAAACGCTCGTGCTCTCGCTGATGGACGATCTGGCTACGGAGCGTCTTCAGATCGATATGATCCGATTCAGCGGCCCCGACTTTGCCGATGTCGACAACCGGCTTATGACGCTGCATCTGGTTAAAAACAGCTTTACCGATGCGGCTTTGTTCGGCTCGGACGGCCAGGTGTTACAACCGTCCGAAGCGCTCTACAAAAAACACATTCTGGTCATGCGGGGGCGGCTCAGGCCCGTTACCAATGTTCAGATGGACATGATCGAAAACGGGGTGAAGCAGTTTAAAGCCGAACCCGATGTAGACGCCGACCGGGTGATTTCGATGGCTGAGCTGACCCTTCATAACCTGAGGGCCAACGACCAGGGAATCGATGAGAAAGACTTTCTGGATCGGGTCGATATCCTGTGTTCGATGGGCCAGACCGTAATGATTTCCAATTACCTGGAATATTATAAACTGGTGGCGTATCTGGCGCGGCTGACCCGCCTGAAAATTGGCCTGGTCGTGGGTATCCCTAACCTGGAGTACATTTTTGAGGAGGGGCACTACGAGTTTCTGCCGGGTGGTATTCTTGAGTCATTTGCAACCCTGTTTAGCCGGAAGGTGAAACTGTTCGTATACCCAACCCTGCGGGAAGGCTTGATCTATACCTGCAACGAGTTCAAACTGCCGCCAACGCTGGAACCGCTATTCCAGTATCTGGTCAGGAACGACAAGATCGAAGACATTACCGACTATAACGAACAGAACCTTCATATCTCGACAGACAGTGTGCTGACCATGATTCAGGAGGGGAAGGATGGCTGGGAACAGATGGTACCTGAACGGGTGGCCAAACGTATTAAAGACTACTGCCTCTTCGGGTACCCGTGCGACGTAGAATATGTGCCTATCGGTCAGCAGGTGCGTCAGAAGCAGGAGGAACAGATCGCCAACGGGGTGTAACACCAGGTCATCCTATTAATAACCAGTAACGGGCCGGTTGATTAGTACATCTAATCAACCGGCCCGTTACTTGATGGACAAGTTTTCCTTAATATGATTTTGTCGGCTGCGTCCGCATCTGTCGTGCCAGAACAATAATGAGGATGCCCAGAATTATGGGGAAAATGCCAATAAAATCCAGCGAATTATCGAATCCGGCTGGTCGAAGCAGTAACGTAAAGGTGAGGCCACCGGCCATCAGCACATTGGCAAAGTGAATGGCATTTGTTGTGCCAACGGTGTTTGCTCCCCGGGCGGCCATGAAAGCATACATAGTCTGAACGGCCTGCAGGAAAGCATACATCATCGCCCAGAAGCCCAGGACATCGACAAATCCTTTGACCGTACCGTCAGAAAATATAAAAATGGCTATCCCAAAGCCAAGATCCGTGAGTCCGTGGAGGATACCCCAGATGTTATTTTTCTGTTCCTGGTGCGTAAAGGAGTAAATCAGTTGACATATACCGGCAATGACAGCCATTGCCCCGATGATATGACCAGATTGGGCGGAGTAGGAGCTGGCAAAAACAAACATAGCCCCCCCAATCAAAATATACAGTACACCACGGGCGATCAATAGCCACGAGCCTTGAGTTGTTGAATGATTAGGTTCCATTGCGTTGCGTTGAGTGTTATTGGCACACAACGCCCCGTCATATATGTTTGTTTCTGGGAATGAGGGAATAGAAAACCGCGCCGTTACAAAACCCAGCACGGCCAGCGCCCGCCGTTAGGACCGATGTATCGAAAGTCTGATAAACCGGATCATTTCACGGATACACAACAGGCCAAAGCCAACAGCCGCCACGTAATGGAATGTATTGACCTGTTCCCACATCATAAACGGGAGTACAACCAGTATACCCGCTACAAGGAGTATGCTCAACCGATGACGCCACCAGATGGAAGCCAGTTGGAAAAATGCGTCGTCGTACCAGGGAGTCATGGGTATTGAAGATCTCGAATTCATGGTATGGGTTAGTTAAGCGTTTACGACACAAAGCGCCTTTGTAGGTCGTTGCTCCCGCGATTTAATAGCGTGTTAGGAGCGAAACGGCTGCCTGTCAAGGATTTATTTCTATCTGGATAATAGATAGTTGTCCTGTTTTGACGCAGCTACTGACCGTGCGTCACTACCGCATTCGTACGGGCTATAAAAAATAGATGATGAAAGTAGTCTATGGAGGACGCTATAGGGTAAAGCCTTGCTGGCTTTATAGCCCGGGCGTTACGGGCAAACCACACTTACAGTTTATGCCCGCAGTATTTGCAGTAGACCGCATCCGGCTCGTGGCCCTGCCGGCCGCAGTTTGGGCAGGCCTGCGGATTAAGGCCCCGGCGATTGGTAACCCCTGTCAGGCTCACAGCCACAATACCCGTGGGAACCGCAATAATTACGTAACCCAGCATCATTGTCAGGCTGGCAATGAGCTTGCCCATCGGCGTAATAGGTACAATATCACCATAGCCTACCGTGGTGATGGTAATAATAGCCCAGTAAATACTCACCGGGATGCTTTCAAATCCGTTGGTGCGTCCCTCAACCACATACATCATGGCTCCCAGGGTAATGACGAGTGTGAAAATGGCCACGAAGAATACCGTTATTTTGGCCCGGCTTTCCCGTAATGAATCGGCGAGGAGCGAGGCCGCCGTAGTGTACTCGTGTAATTTTAAAATCCGGAAGATGCGCAGCAGCCGCAGGATACGAATGACCGCCAGCTCATGGTGACCAACTAAAAACAAGCTCAGGTAAGCCGGCAAAATAGCCAGAAAGTCGACCAGGCCGAAGAAGCTGAAGAGGTAGCGCAAGGGGTTGCGTACGGCAACCAGCCGCAGGATGAATTCGACGGTGAACAAGAGGGTAAACGCCCATTCGAAAAGGTGAAACGCAGGGCCCATGTTCCGATCCCGTGCCAGCGACGGAACACTCTCCAGCATAACGGTCACCACACTCAGTACAATAAGTATGAGGAGCGTTACGTCGAAAGCCCGCCCTGCCCAGGTATCACTTTCGAAAACAATATTATGCAGCCGATGCCGGATGCGTTGCCAGCGAGTCTGCATACAGGTTGATCGTCATTTGCTGGTGTAAACGGATGATGAGGCTGGTTGTTTAAGGAAATCCAGCGCCTTTTTTACTGCCTGAGGGTTATTCGGAACCGGGTTGAAAGCGATTTGGTCGGCCCGTCTGATCCTGAATCGTGAACAGCTTCCCCGGCTGGCAGGTTGTGTGTCAACGGAAAAGGAAACCTTTATCTGCATCCCTTATTACATCACAGCATGGAAACGATTTATGATTGGCTCCTCACAAATATGGGTAATGCCCATGTCAGAGGTAACGAAACGCATCACCTGACCATCCTGAATGTTCAGCGCGAAACAGACCAGGCGGGTATGGCCACACTCGACATAATGGCCAGAACCGACAAGTTCGAGATGCTGAATTTAGTTGTTTGCCCCGCTGAGAAGGACGGTTCGTCGACTATTGACCCAGCTGAGTTGAAGGGCAGAACGTTTCAGGATAGCCATTTTTTTGCCACTGATAAGCAGGTGATAGCTTTCCTGCTGGAAGGGAGAACACCCGAATCAGAGGCCGCAGCCGGCTCGTCGGGCTTTCGGGTATTTACGCTGGAGCCGGCGAATGGTTCGGGCGATCTCACGTTCCCACCTTCTCCGGAAGAGACGCCTGAGTGAGCGCGTTCGATCCGGCCTCTATGCACTGTTGGCCAGGCTGGCAGCCCGGTTAGTCAACAATACACATTTTTCAGATAAGTTGATGGGTTGCACTCAGACCTCTTGCTAAATATGCTTTCTTTTAGTGAAGTAACTCTAGAGATAAACTTTATTTTAATTCATATTTGGAAACGCTGTATGCTGAGCAACGATACCCGGTAGCTGGTTGATGTTGATTGGTATATAAGTTGTTTATAAGTTAATTTATTTACTCTTCCACGTACTAATCCAATCAAATTATACTAATTCAAAATCATAAAGACGCATTCAGAATGTAGGGAAAGCAAGTCAACTCGATGACTGTCTGCCGACCCGTGAATAACGCTTCAAGAACAGCCCGCAAACGT
>NZ_VFIA01000054.1 GCF_014282275.1 Spirosoma utsteinense | reverse complement strand
AGCGAAGCGTTGATGGTCTAAACCGGTGGCCGACCGCCATTGGCGGTCAGTTTTTAAAGCCTTAATTGAGAGATTCATAAAGCAAAATTATGCCATTGCAACAAGTCTATTATGCTTGACCGTAAAGGCCACCCCTTCGTTACATCCAAAACGGGAAGAATTTTTGAGCATCGCCTGATAATGTCTGAAAAGCTCGGGAGGACTTTATTAACTGATGAGCAAGTCCATCATAAGAATGCTCAAAGGCAAGACAATCGCATAGACAATTTAGAATTATGGTCCACCAATCAGCCCATTGGTGGACGTGTAAAGGATTTAATAATATGGGCTAAAGAGATAATAGCCATATATGGTGACGACGAAGCCGTATTTTAGTAGCCCGTCAGAAAGACCCTGTTAAAGCAGAATCAGCCCGGATTCTTTACGCCAAATACCTCGAAGCCCGGCAGGACGCCGAGTACAGCCAACTCAAAAAGGAGTGGCAGCTGCGGTACGGATAACTGGCCCGTTCTGCTATTGCCGTGTATCTTTGCACCTGTTAGTAGCAGTACCAATATGCTGCACCCAGATACGCGCCCAACACATAGCGACCTACCCAGATTATGCAACTCCTTGACGGCAAATTCCTTTCGGCACAAATCAAACTCGAAATCGCGGCTGAAGTCGCGCAAATACGCGAGCAGGGCGGTAAGATTCCGCATCTCGTAGCCATTCTGGTTGGCACCAAAGGGGCGTCGGAAACCTACGTAGCCTCTAAAATGAAAAGCTGCGAAGAGGTCGGGATGGCGTCCACCCTGATCCGGTTCGAACCCACGGTGACCGAAGCCGAACTGCTCGACAAGGTCCGCGAGGTCAACGAAAACCCCGACATGGACGGCCTGATCGTGCAACTCCCCCTCCCCGACCACATCAACCCCGACCGCGTCATGGAAACCATCGACCCGGCTAAAGATGTAGACGGGTTTCACCCGATCAACATTGGCCGTATGGCTAAAGGCTTACCGGCCTATGTCTCGGCAACCCCCCAGGGTGTGCTGGAAATGATAAAGCGGTACGACATCAAAACCGCTGGTAAGCACTGCGTGGTGGTAGGCCGCAGCCAGATCGTGGGGCTGCCGATGTCGATCCTGATGCAGCGCAACACGTATCCCGGCAACTGCACCGTAACGCTTACCCACAGCCGGACCCAGAACCTCGCCGAAATCTGCCGCTCCGCCGATATCCTGATTGCTGCCCTTGGCCGCCCTGAGTTCATCACCGGCGACATGGTCAAGGAAGGGGCTGTCGTCATCGATGTAGGTCTGGAGCGTGTACCCGACGCCAGCAAGAAAAGCGGCTTCGCCCTCAAAGGCGACGTAAAGTTCGATGAGGTAGCGCCTAAAGCGAGTTTCATTACCCCCGTTCCGGGTGGCGTTGGTCTCATGACGATCTGCTCCCTGATGCAGAATACCCTGAAAGCCGCCCGGCGGGAAGTGTACTGAGGACAATGATCCAGCCGTTCACGCCATTCCGTTTTAACGCTATTCTTACGTATACGGCCGATAAACAATTGAACGTTTCATCCATGATCGATTTGGATATTTACACATCCGTGCGTTTCCGGTAATTGCCATCCTTAACAAACTTTAACAGCCCGCCCCAACCCGGACGGGCTGTTTTTTGCGTATTTTTGACCATTAATCCAGGCAGGTTTCAACCTGCTTGTGTCCGTATCCATTAAAACAGGCTGAAACCTGTGTTACGCTAATCTCCACTCGTATGCCCTCATTCAAACGCCTGAACATCCTAACAGGCTGGCTTGTCTTCGCTGTCGCGCTGTTTACCTACACGATGACCGTTGAGCGAACAGCCAGTTTCTGGGATTGTGGCGAGTTCATTGCGTGTTCGTTCAAACTCCAGGTACCTCACCCGCCCGGTGCGCCGTTCTTCCTGCTGTTAGGCCGGATATTTTCCATGTTTTCGTTCGGCAACCTGACCAATGTAGCCTACTGGGTTAACATGGGATCGGTGCTGGCCAGTGCGTTTACCATTGCCTTCCTGTTCTGGACCATCACGATGCTGGCTCAGAAACTGCTCGGCCGGCCGGAAAGCGAGTTCTCCACGGCCGATACACTGCTCGTCATTGGTACCGGTGCTGTGGGTGCGCTAGCCTACACCTTCTCCGACACATTCTGGTTTTCGGCCGTCGAAGCCGAAGTGTACGGTATGTCGTCGTTTTTTACGGCTATTGTCGTATGGGCGGCTTTCAAGTGGGAACGTATTGAAGATGAAGCAGCCGCCAACCGCTGGTTGATTTTCATTGCCTACCTGACAGGGCTCTCCATCGGGGTTCACTTACTGAACCTCGTCACGCTACCCGCGCTGGCGCTGATCTATTACTTCAAGAAATACCCGAAGCCAACCTTCTGGGGTGGTGCGGCTGCCTTCGGCGTGGGTATGGTGATCCTGGGCATTATCAACTCGGGGATCATTCCGGGGTTGCCGGGGATGGCTTTTGCCGTAGAACGGTTCTTCGTCAACATCTTGGGGCTTCCGTTCAACTCGGGGATGGCGTTCTTCGTCGTGATCTTCCTCGGTGCCGTAACCTACGGTGTCATCTGGTCGGCCCGGCAAAAGCGGGCTATCCTCAACACGTCGATGCTGGCACTGGCGTTCGTCCTGATCGGTTACGCGTCGTACATGCAGGTGCTGGTGCGGGCTGACTTCAACCCGCCCATCAACGAGAATAAACCCGACGATGCGCTGAACTTCCTGTCATACCTGCGCCGGGAGCAGTACGGTAGCCGGTCGCTGCTCTATGGCCCGGTCTTTACGGCCCGCCCGATCGATCAGAAACAGGGCGCTCCGATGTGGAAAAAAGAAGGCAGCAAATATGTTGTGTTCGACCACCAGCCAGAATATATCTACGCCCCCGGCGATGAGATGCTGTTCCCCCGCGTATACAGCAGTCAGCAGAATCACCCGCAGTTATACCGGCAGATGCTGGGTCTGGCCGAAGGACAGAAGCCTACGATGGGCGACAACCTCAAGTTTCTCTTCAGTCATCAGCTGGGCCACATGTGGTGGCGCTACCTGATGTGGAACTTCACCGGGCGTGAGAGTGACGAAGAAGGCGCTGGCTACCTGCTGCCCTGGTCGTCGGATGAGGGTATCCCCGACCTGCTGAAGGCCAATAAAGCCCGCGACAACTTTTACATGCTGCCCTTCATGCTGGGCCTGTTCGGCATCGCCTTCCAGTATTTCCGCCGTCGGCGCGATTTCCTGATCGTGGGCCTGCTCTTCCTGTTTACCGGCATTGCATTGCAGATCTTCCTGAACTCCCCGCCCTCGGAACCCCGCGAACGGGATTATATCTACGTCGGCTCCTTCTATTTCTTCGCCATCTGGCTAGGCCTGGGCGTAATGTCCATCGCCGAAGGCTTGCGAACCTACCTCAAGTCGGACACGACCCGTAATGGCCTGGTCGTAGGGCTGTGTTTGCTCGTTCCGGTTATGATGGGTGCCAAAAGCTGGGACAACCACAACCGCGACAACCGCTATCAGTCGGTCGATTTTGCCAAGAACCTGCTCAACTCCTGCGCGCCGAACGCCATTCTCTTCACCGGTGGCGACAACGATACCTTCCCGCTCTGGTATGTTCAGGAAGTAGAAGGTTTCCGGCGCGACGTGCGGGTGTGTAACCTGAGTCTGCTCGGTACCGAATGGTACATCCAGCAGATGAAGCGCAAGACCTACGAATCGGAGGCACTGCCCATCTCGCTCGAATTCGACCAGTTCAACAAGGGCAAGAACGACATCGTACCGTTTTATGAAGTACCGGGCGTAAAAAACGGTATCGACCTGAAACAGTACATCAACCTGATCAGAACCAGTAGCCCCGCCATTCAGGTGCCGCTGACCAATGGCGACATGACCAGCGTACTGCCTTCGTCGGTGTTGTTCCTGCCCATTGACAAAGCGGCCATCGACAAGGCCAACTTCGTACCGGCGGCACTGAAGCCCTTTATGAAAGATACGCTGCAGTGGACCATTGGCAAGAAGGATCTCTACAAACCGGATCTGATCATGCTCGACATGATCGCAACCAACAACTGGAAGCGGCCGATCTACTTCTCGAGCACCCTCGCCAGCGACAACTACCTGAGTCTGAAAAATTACATGCAGCTGGAAGGGTACGCCTACCGACTGATGCCGGTTGCGGTTCCGGGCGCGTCGGACGGGTATGTCAACTCCGACATCATGTATACCAACATGACCAAGAAGACGTTCTGGCGTGAGTTCGACAATCCGGATGTGTACTATGATGAGACCTACAAAGGACCACCGGTTATCTCAGCCCGCATTGCGTTCTTCCGGCTGGCCGACCAGTTTATCCGGGAAGAAAAACCCGCTAAAGCGAAAGAAGTGCTGGATTACTCGCTGAAGGTCATTCCCGACAAGAGCATTCCTTACGACCAGATCTCGTCGAACTACGTCCGGTTTTACTTCAGCGTAGGCGATACGAAACGGGCGCTCGACATTGCCGAAACCATGGCTAAGCGCGCTGACCAGAACCTGACCTATGCTAAATCGGGCAATGGTCGTTTTGGCAGCCCGGATGCTGATCTGTATGTGCTGCAAACCATTGTGGAAGCGTGCAAAGAAGCTAAGCAAACGGCAGCTGCCAATAAATACGAGGCCATCTTCCAGAAGCATATCAACACATTCGGTTGATTGAGCTGGTTAGGTTTTCGCTGAATTCAAACGCCAGTCAGCCCCGGAAACCAACGTGTTTCCGGGGCTGACTGGCGTATAGGGATAATCGGTTGCCCGGCTACCACGCCTGAGACGCTGACAGGCACCCCGGCGTGAAGAGATTGTCGGTTATTTTTTTACGCATATAGTAAACCTAATTGACTATCTATGCGTTCAGCCACTAACTCCGATAATTCATCTCCCTGTTCACTCACTTATGGAGGCAAATCTTTCCGCCACTTCACCCGCCGTGCCAACGGGTTTTATTCGCTTTATTATTGTCTTCACGGCCATTTCGGCCGCCGTTATGGAGCTTATTGACGTCACGATCGTCAACGTAGCCCTCAACGAAATTTCCGGTGCCTTAGGGGCAACCATCGAAGATGTGGCCTGGGTAGTAACGTCCTATGCCATAGCCAATGTCATCATCATACCCATGACCGGGTTCCTGGGCGATTACTTCGGGCGGAAACGGTACTACGTGGGGTCCATCATTCTGTTTACTATCGCTTCTTACTTCTGCGCCAGCTCAACAAGTTTGTGGGAACTGGTATTCTGGCGTTTCATTCAGGGCATAGGTGGAGGAGCCCTGCTTTCTACCTCGCAGGGCATCATTTTCGATGCCTTTCCTCCGGCAAAACGAGGAGTAGCTTCCGGTATTTTTGGTATGGGTATTATCCTTGGGCCGACCCTGGGGCCATTTCTGGGTGGTATCATCGTCGACAATTACCACTGGTCGTACATTTTCTATGTCAACGTACCGATTGGTATTCTGGCAACCCTGATGACCATTCTATACATTGCCAAAAAGCCCGGTGAAGGCACGCGGAAGAGTCAGATCAAGATCGATTACCTCGGAATTTCCCTACTGGCCGTCGGCGTAGGCTCTTTGCAGTACGTACTGGAGAAAGGGCAGTCTGACGACTGGTTCGAGTCAAATACCATTGTGGCGCTAACGTTCACCGCTGTCGTAGGACTGGTAGGGTTCGTCTGGCGGCAACTAACCACCGCGCACCCGGTGGTCAACCTGCGGGTGCTGGGTAAGGGGACACTTGGCGTAACTACTATTTTCAGCTTTGTGGCAGGCCTCGGGCTGTTCACGTCCGTATTTGTGTACCCGGTACTGGTGCAGCGTATCAACGGCTTTTCGCCCACGATGACGGGTATTTCCCTGCTCTGGCCTACGCTGGTTGGTATTCCGCTGTTCCCGCTTATCGGTAAACGCCTGTCCGTCGGCGCGTCTCCGCTGCCGTTTATCATTGTTGGTATGTGTACGTTTGTCGTGTTTGGTTTTTACAGCGGCACCCTGAATGGTCAGGCTGACCAGTGGGATTTTTTCTGGCCGCAGATGATGCGGGTTCTGGGCGTTACCATGCTGCAGTTACCACTCATCAACCAGGCGGTGGCAGGCCTGCCACCCCAGGACTTCCCATCGGCAATCGCCCTCAACAATATGATTCGCCAGTTGGGTGGCGCGTTCGGTATTGCGCTGGCTAACACCTTCGTTACCCGTAGCTATGCCCAGCATCGATACGATCTGGTCAGCAATCTGGACCCGTCCAACCCTTTGCTTACCGAGCGCCTGAACCTACTGGGTGGCGCCAGTGCCCGGGCTTATAAACTGATTGATCTGGCTGTCGATAAGCAGGCTTACCTGCTGGCTTATCTGGACACGTTCCGGTTGGTTGGCCTCTTTTTCCTCCTCATTCTGCCGCTGGTTTATTTCCTGCGGACAAAGAAGAAATCGGCCGCCGAGATAGCTCTGGCCGCTCAGGCCATGTTGGAAGCCCATTGATTATCGTCTTACCTATTCAGGATTTCAGGTATCCTGGCCGGTAGTATCCTGGCCGGCCAGATTCAACAAAAAAGCCTCCGTCAATGATGACAGAGGCTTTTTTGTGGTTAAACAGAAATAACCGGTCAAATCAACCGTGGAAGAAATCCTTCATTTTGTCGAAGAATCCTTTTTCATTCTTGTTAGGACGTGGCTGGAAGTTCGGTGAGTTACGCAGTTTCTCCAGGATAGAGCGCTCTTCAGCCGACAGCATTTTTGGGGTCCACACGTTGACATGAACGATCTGATCGCCCCGGCCATACCCGTTCAGTTCCTTGATGCCTTTGCCTTTCAGGCGCAGCATCTTGCCGCTTTGTGTTCCCGCTTCGAGCGTAATGCGGGCCTTGCCGTCGATCGTTGGCACCTCGACGCTTGTACCAATGGCGGCATCGACAAAGTTGATATACAAGTCGAACACCACGTTGCTACCATCGCGCTTGAGGTCGGCATCCTCTTCTTCCTCAACAACGATGAGCAGATCGCCCGCCACACCACCGCGGGGAGGGACATTTCCTTTGCCACCTACCGACAGTTGAATACCTTCCGATACACCGGCAGGAATTTTAATGGGAATAACGTCCTCCTGCAGCACACGACCTTCGCCGAAACAAACGTCGCAGCGGTCGGTCACCAGTTTACCTTCGCCATTACAGGTTGGACAGGTACTCGTCGATACCATCTGGCCGAGCATGGTGTTGACGACCTTACGCGTCTGCCCGGTACCACTACAAGTCGAGCAGGTCTGCACAGCGGTACCATTTTTAGAACCGTTGCCTCCGCAGGTCGTACAGGACACGTGTCGCTTGACCTTTATTTTTTTCTCAACGCCATTGGCGATTTCCTGCAGGTTCAGCTTGAGTTTAATGCGCAGGTCAGAACCCCGCCGAACGCGTTGGCGCTGGCCACCGCCACCCTGAGCTCCCCGGAAGAAGCCACCGAATGGGGAATCGTCGCCGAATACATCGCCAAACTGGCTGAAAATATCTTCCATCGACGGACCGCCGGGGCCATAGCCCCCGCCCCCCGCAGCCCCCGCCATACCGGCATGACCAAACTGGTCGTATCGGGCTTTTTTGTTCGCGTCGTTCAGTACATCGTAGGCCTCGGCGGCTTCCTTGAACTTCTCCTCGGCGGTAGGATCGTCGGGGTTTTTATCCGGATGGTATTTGATAGCCATCTTGCGATAGGCTTTTTTCAAATCCTCCGCCGAGACGTTCTTATCGACGCCCAGTATCTCGTAATAATCGCGCTTCGTTGCCATATCTTTCAATGCTGAATGATCGAATGACTGAATGAGAGAATAGCACTTGACAGCCTGTTCTTTCCTTCAGTCATTCGCTTCATTCAATCATTATGTTAGCTTCCTACAATCACTTTTGCAAACCGAATAACCTTGTCATTCAGATAGTATCCTTTTTCTATTTCGTCGATCACCTTGCCTTTGAGGTCGTCGGAAGGTGCCGGGAACTGTGTTACCGACTCATGAAGGTCAGCATTGAAAGGCTCACCTTTCGAAACCATGGGCTTCAGCCCTTTGCCTTCCAGCGTTTTGTACAACTTGGTATAAATGAGCGAAACGCCTTCTTTCAGGGCCGTAACATCATTGGTATTTTCGATGGACTGCATCGCCCGCTCAAAATCGTCGACAACCGGAATCAGCGCCTGCAAGACCCCTTCATTGGCATTGCTGATGAGTTCGAGTTTTTCCTTGGCCGTACGCCGACGGAAGTTCTCAAAATCAGCATATAGACGCAGGTACTTGTCTTTAAGTTCGGCGATCTCGCGGCTGGACGAATCAACGACGGCTTCCTGAGCTACCGGCTCGTCGTTATCGTCGGTCGGCTCTCCGCCGTTGACAGTTACCGCTTCGTCGGTCGTTAGTTCGTCGGTAGACGCCTGGGGAGCGTCAGCAGTCAGGTTGTCAGGCAATTGGGTATCAGTGGACTGTTTGTGGTCCGTTGTGTCTTTATTTTCCATTGATGAACTACTATTTC
This sequence comes from Spirosoma utsteinense, assembly GCF_014282275.1. Taxonomy (GTDB): domain Bacteria; phylum Bacteroidota; class Bacteroidia; order Cytophagales; family Spirosomataceae; genus Spirosoma; species Spirosoma utsteinense. The sequence goes on along the minus strand of NZ_VFIA01000054.1, from coordinate 19,288 downwards.
TCTTCCAGAAATTCATATGCAAAGATGGGCAAAACACCGGCCAAAACCACGCTGACTGCCAACTTGGCACATTCCTGACCCTGAACATTTAAGGCCTGGTGCGGAGAATGACGAATTTTTTAGCTGTTTCTTTCTGTTTATCCCGTACAACGAATCTGAATAGAGTTTTACATCGTTCTGAATTTCGTGCAGTTGAGTAGCCTGATAAATCCTGGACGGTAGTATCCCGGACGGCCACGTCCGGGTGTAAACAGAACCTATTCTCACCCGGACGTGGCCGTCCGGGATACATCATCCTATGCATTCATCCAAAGCGCGTTATGCCCAGCTTATCAAGGCCAAAGCACAGGAGCTGGGCTTCGATTTTTGTGGTATCGCCAACGCCGACTTTCTGGAAGAAGAAGCCCCCTTACTGGAAACCTGGCTGAAGAATGGCATGCATGGCCAGATGAATTACATGGCCAACCACTTCGACAAACGGCTCGACCCGCGGTTACTGGTCGACGGCGCGAAATCGGTCGTGACGATGCTGCTCAACTACTACCCCGCCCAGCGCCTGCCCGAGGGCGAGGCCGATTACAAGCTATCGAAGTATGCGTACGGGGAAGACTATCATTTTGTCATTAAAGACAAGCTCAACAGCCTGATGAACTACATACAGGCCGAAATCGGAGAGGTTGGCGGACGCGCCTTCGTCGACTCGGCCCCGGTGATGGACAAAGCATGGGCCCGGCGAGCCGGTCTGGGTTGGGTTGGCAAACATTCGAACCTCATCAACCGGTCGATCGGCTCCTTCTTTTTCATCGCTGAACTGATCCTTGACCTCGACCTGGAGCCCGACGGGCCTATCACCGACTATTGCGGCACCTGTACCCGCTGCATTGACGCCTGCCCCACCGAAGCCATCGTCGGTCCTTACGTAGTGGATGGCAGTAAATGTATTTCCTATTTCACGATCGAGCTGAAAGAAGCCATTCCCGGCGAAGTCCGGGGTCAGTTCGACAACTGGGTCTTCGGCTGCGATATCTGCCAGGATGTATGCCCCTGGAACCGGTTTGCCCGGCCCCACAAAACCCCCGCCTTCGATCCCCATCCCGATCTGGCGACGTTTACCCGAACCGATTGGGAAGAAATCACGGAGGACGTCTTTCGGGAGGTCTTCCGGCGGTCGGCAGTAAAACGTACCAAACTGGCCGGACTACAGCGCAACGTGGCCTTCAGCCAGCCTGCTCTACCAGAACCTAATAAGCCGGATGACGGTCAAACAGGATGACATATTGGTTTGTTGCTTTAGTCCGGAGCCGCTGGTTTGCCCCGGGCCAACGTACCCCATCCTAATTCACTATGCTACGTGACCGTGCACAGACGAAAAAACGGCTGATCGAAGCGGTAGGTCAGGTTATTACCGAAGACGGTTTTGACCAGCTGGGGATCAACCGGGTTTCCAGCCGGGCAGGCATCAATAAAGTTCTGATCTACCGTTATTTCGGTGGCCTTCCCGGCCTGATCGAAGCCTATTTCGAAAGCAGTAGTCCGGTTAAGTCCGCCCCCCTACCCGACACCGAACAGCTGAAGGACGCGTCTCTGGACGAAATTTTCGATGCCTGTTACCAGTTCCTCATCACTGATTACCGGCTGGCACGAAACAATCCGGAAGCCGGAGAACTCCTGAGGGCCAACCTCCTCAATGCCGGCAACGTAAACCACCCGGCCGCTGCCGAAAAGGAAAATCAGCTGCAACAACTGGTCGATGATCTTTCCGGCATCGTCAACACCGGCAATGGCCGGGCGTTTGCAGCCATCGTCCTGAGCGGCATGAGCCTGCTGACGCTTTTAAGTCAGCAAAAACGGACAATCTTCGGCATCGACCTCAGTTCCGAGGAGGGCTGGTCGCAAATTGAAGTCGCAGCAAAAAATATTTACCGGGGAGCATACCTGGTCGCCAAAGAGCGGCTAGACGACCGGGGCGAAGAACCGGCCTAGCGCATCACCCACCCGCCAGACCTCTTCAAAGGTGTTATATAACGGGGTTGGGGCCAGCCGGATGCAATTGGGTTCGCGCCAGTCGCCAATGATACCCGCTTCGGTCAGGTGGGTGAAAAGGGCTTTGCCCTGCCTGCGTACCAGCAGCGACAACTGACAGCCCCGCTGGTTGGGATCGTCGGGGGTTAGCACCTGTACTTCCGGGAAGGGAGCCAGCACATATTCCAGGTAACCCGTTAGCTGCTCGCTTTTCCGGCGAAGAGCGGCCATGCCAGCCTCTGCCGTGATGCGCAGCGCGGCCCGATGCAGCGCCAGCGCCGGTATGTTGGGCGTGCTGAGCTGCCAGCCGTCGGCACCCGCTGCGGGCAGGAATCCCGGCGTCATCTCGAAACGTTTGTCTTCCCGGTAACCCCACCAGCCTGCCAGCCGGGGCAGCTGGCGATCATGGTGTTTCTCATGCACAAACACGCCCGACACCGCACCGGGGCCTCCGTTGAGGTACTTATACGAACACCAGGTAGCAAAATCGACCCCCCAGTCGTGGAGTCGTACCGGCACGTTACCGATGGCATGAGCCAGATCGAACCCAACCGGAATGCAATGCTGCCGGGCGGTTTCGGCAATAGCCGCCATGTTATACACCTGGCCGGTGTAGTAATTGAGACCACTCATCCAGATCACCGCCAGTTCGCCGGCATGTTCGGCAATGGCACGCTGGATATCGGTGGTGTGAATAAGCCCGTCGTCGGGGCGGGGCGCAATCTCGATCAGCGCATCGGCGGGGTCGAAGCCACGGTGTTTCAGATGGGTCTCCAGCGCATACTGGTCCGAGGGGAAGTCGCCTTTGATGGTCAGGATCTTGTACTTGCCCGGATCGTCTGGCGTGGTACCCGGAGAAGGCTGGTAGAACGAGGCCAGCAGCAGGTGGATATTGACCGTCAGCGCATTCATCGGACACACTTCAGCCGGTTCGGCACCCAGAATAGCCGACAGCGCTTCCTTGCAGGTGGCATGGTAGCCCAGCCAGGTCTGTTCAGCGAGTTCGGCTTCGGGAGTCTCGTCCCCGTCGGGTCCCGCCCCCTCGAACCACCCTTCCACACCCAGCTGCTGCCAGGTCGCCAGTTCCCGTTCAAGGGCCGCCCGTGCCGATTTCGGCTGTAGCCCGAGGGAATTACCACAGAGGTAGGTCAGCGGCTGGCCGTTGCGCTCGGGGATGTGAAATCGATCCCGGAACGGACGAAGTGGATCAGCGCTATCGAGGGCCCGGGCAAAAGCGAGCGTATTTTCGTAAGTCATTCAAGTTGTTTGTTGGGGCCTATCAGCTACTCTCTGCTAGCAGGCGGTGAATATAGGCATCAATGCCCTTTCAACACGACTTGATCTGGAATACCCGCTATGCGTTTTCAGGCGATGACTACCTTAACAGGCTGAGTGACGCAGACTCAGTTGGGTTGAAAACGTTAAAGGAAATACGTTTTCGGTGATCAAACTGGTTTGCCTGCCAGGCTCGGATTTGGCCCTGTTCTTCGCTCAGTGCAAGGGACTTATTAAAATCGGCAATTATATTATCAGCCCGATCAAGGCCATGCTTGGTACCAAACGTGAGTTCGGGTTTAGATTTGGCCCGTAGGGCCTTCACAGCGTAGCGTTGGTAGAAGAAGCCATTTTCAGGAAATGTGTGCCGTCAGGTACATAACGGTTATGTACCTGACGGCACATGGACGCTGCTGAAATCAAATCTTGCTACCGACGCTGCGCTGTGAAGGCCCTAACGGGCCAGAACGAAGGCAGCTTAATGCCGAATTCACGTTACCAACGAAAAACGATTCCGGCTTAAGTAGGCTGAAGTAATCTAGTGGCGACTGTTGCCCCTAGTCATTGATAAATACAAAGCATATAAACAGCAAAACAACACCAGGCGCGTATGACGATTCCAAGTGTTGTTGAATAACTAGATTTATATAAAGGGATTAATATTGGGTATTTTGCTCATTTGTACAAGACAAATGTATAGGTATAGTACAAATTCACCTCTTACGTATTGTCTTAATATTTATTCGTTGGGTGAAGCCAATACAGCCGCCCGTCTGTACGACTCGCTCAAAGCGAATCCAAACGTCAATGGGTAATTTTTTTGTATAGGCCTTTGGTATTACATAAGTATCATATCTGTCACCTGACTCGGTTTGTATCTGATAACCTCCTGAGCAGCCGGAAACCGAGTCATAATAAGTGAGAACTGTGGCTTTTGTTTCATCCGGACCGATTGATTCACAGCCTGTAAAAACCACGATAAGCAGTATAGAAAGGAGCGCTTTCATAATAGTGCGTGCTTTAGGACCAAAGATTCTTTAAGCATCAAAAGGATTGTATAAATTATTGTACAAGTAAACGTTACGTTAACCCATCGTTGTTTATATACGTATTATTTGCGTTGGATAAGATGAGGTTTGCCTCATAAAGATACACAAAACTTTGACTAGTTACTAGATGGCGACAGTGGTGGAAACGTATCGAGCCGATCGTAATCCAGGAACAGCCCCAAGTCACGCAGATACTCGTCGGTTTAGGTGATCTGAACGTGGCGACTTTGGTTTTTCTGTTAGCTTCCTACGCTTAGTTGCCCGGCACATACACCGCATTAACCCAATATTGGTAGTACTGCATCAGGGGGATTCAACTAAACTGGCTACCTGAACGAGTAGTTTACGTCGGTTTCAAGCGGGTCCCACTACGGTTATCAGGTCACAAACGCTGCCATTTATTCGCCATTACGACAGCCCCTTAAACGAAAAACGCCTAAATCGATATGATTTAAGCGTTTTTTGTGTGACCACGGGGAGATTCGAACTCCCAAGCCTTGCAGCACCACCCCCTCAAGATGGCGTGTCTACCAATTTCACCACGTGGCCAATTCCCTGATTGCGGGTGCAAAGATATGATTTTGGTTGTCCTTTGCAAAAGCATGTCTACAAACTTTCCTCTTTTTTAGGCCCTCATGGCCAAAAAACGGGCAAAATTTCGTACTTTTATCTTTCCAAATCATTAAAATAGCCTGACAGTTATGGCACTGGAAATAGTCGGAAAACTAATAAAAGTCTTACCCGAAGTATCGGGACAAAGTCAAAAAGGTCCGTGGAGCAAGCAGGAATTTGTCCTCGAAACGCTCGACGCATCGTATCCCAAGAAAGTATGTTTAACCGCCTGGGGCGATAAAGTAGCTGACCTGAAGCAGTTTGGCGATGGCGACACGCTTAAAGCAACTTTCAGCGCTGAGTCACGGGAATACAACGAACGTTGGTACACCGAACTACGGGCTTTCCGTATCGAGTCAGCTGAAGGGGCCAGCGCCGATGCAGGTTCTGGCTACTCGGCACCGGCGCGTCCGGCGGCCCAGCCATCCCAGCCACGGCCTGCCCAGCAGAGCCAGCCTGCTGCTATGCCGTTCAACACGACTTTCGACGACGAGAGCAACGATCTGCCCTTCTAACACAGGGCGAAAAAAGGAAGGGGAGAAAAAGGAAAAAGATTGCCGTTTAACGCTTTCTTCATCCCTTTTCTCCCCTTCCTACTTGGTGATCCGGCTGGGATTCGAACCCAGGACCCATACATTAAAAGTGTATTGCTCTACCAGCTGAGCTACCAAATCATTGTTCGAAGCAGCAACCGTTGCCGTATGCCATTCCGTAATTGTGGTGCAAAACTATGGCCTCAATTTATTCAAAGCAAGCCCTCCCCCTTAAAATAAGCCTATTTTTTTGTTGGATGGCTCTTTCGACAAGCGCCTGGGCAGGGCCTCGGGAGACGATCCGGCAGGCCGATTCGTTGTTTGCGGCTGGTTATGAGGCCGATGCTGCCCAGCTTTACGAAACAGCCCTTGCCGACGGCCACACCGCCACCGACCCTATGCTGCTGAAGCTGGCCAGCGCCTACGAAGGGCAAAACGATGTGCCCCATCTGCTTTACTACCTCCAGATCTATTTCAACCGCCACCCTGACGACGCCGTTCTCCGGAAGATGAACGACATTGCCCGGGCCAATAACCTCAACGGCTACGAAACCGACGACCTGAATTATTTCTACCTGTTCTACCGCAAGTACGGCCTTTACCTCCTGCTCTTCCTGCTCATTCCCGGCGGCTATGTGTTCAGCGTGCTGGTGATGAAACGGTTTCGAAAGCAGGCCGTCGACCAGCGACAGAAGTGGGTGGTGCTGTTCTACCTGGTGCTTCTGCTGCTCTTCGTCAACTTACCGGAAGGGGTTCAGTCGGGCATTACGAGCCGCGACCGCGTTCTACTGCGAACCGACCCATCAGCAGCGGCCCCCGTTAGCGAAGTCATCGGACGGGGCCACAAGGTCAACATACTGGGTAGCCAGGATATCTACCTGCGTGTCCTCTGGCGCAACGAACTGTATTACATCCGCCGGGATAATGTGTGGGTGATTTAATTAGTCGTAATAGTCATAAGTCGTTAAGAGAGTCGTAAGTCGTAGAAGTCGTAAGGCGTAGAAGTCGTAAGTCGTAGAAGTCGTAGAAGTCGTAAGGGGCTGACGCGCGTATGTTGCTTTCGCGTCAGCCCCTTACGACTTCTACGACTTCTACGACTTACGACTTCTACGACTTACGACTCTCTTAACGACTTCTACGACTTCTATGACTTCTACGACTTATGACTATTACTTGTCTGACCTTTTCAACGGCGAATTCTTTTCTTTGGCCAGGGTGTTGTAAACCAGCTTATCCATCAGGGCGGGGGCCCATTTGTTCAGCCAGATGGTGAACTTCCCCTGGGTGGTCAGGATCAGGTCGCGACGGCGGTTTTTTACGGCGCGCAGAATATGATCGGCGCATTCCTCGGCGGTCATCATGCTGCCCTCGTCACGCATGGTCTCCCCCACAACCTGACCGTCGGCCCCCAGAGCAGCAAACCGGATGTTGGACGCGGTGAAGCCCGGACAGGCCGTCAGCACATGGACGCCCGAATGGAGCAGTTCCGTACGGAGCGCTTCCAGAAACCCGTTCATGGCAAATTTAGAAGCCGAATACCCGCTTCGTACCGGCAGTCCCCGGAAACCCGCGATCGACGAGATACCCACGATGGAGCCCTTCGTTTTCATGATATGGGGCAGGGCATAGCGCGTAGCGTAGACCGTTCCCATGAAGTTTACGTCCATCACCTTCTGGATCACCGCCGGATCGGTGTCGATCAGCATGGAGCGCATGCTGATTCCCGCATTGTTGATGAGGATGTTCAGCTGCCCGAAATGTGCGATGGTCTGCTCGATCAGGCGCTTGACATCGGCCTCCACGCTGACATCGGCTGTCAGGGCCAGTACCTCGATGTGGGCCTGCTGTAGTTCCTGACGAACCTGTTCCAGCGCGTCGGCCTTACGGGCGCAGATAACGATTTTAGCGCCTTCCCGGCCAAAGGCAAACGCCATGGCCCGGCCAATTCCCGACGATGCGCCGGTGATGAGTAATACGGTGTCCTTCATAATAAGCGGCACAAAGATAAGCGAGTTGGCGTGAAAGCGGTAGCCGCCCCGCTCCCCTCACCGAATCAGCGCGACTGGCCCTTTGAAGGTCCGTGTGGAGGTTTGGATCAGGTAATAATAGGTGCCGATGGGCGAATTGGCGCCCGACCAGCGAAAGCGGGGATCAGCGGACGAGAACACCAGCTGCCCCCATCGGTTTGAAACGTCGACCGATTTGAACTGTTCTGCGCAGGCATTCTCGGGCAGGTTCTGTACCGTGAAGTAATCATTGATCCCGTCGCCGTTGGGCGTAAAAACGTTCGGCACCGTTATCTCCTGGCTCACCGACAGGTCTTTTACCCGAAACGTGACCGTCGTCGTATCGGTATGGGCGGGCTGGCAGGATCGGTCGTCTACCACAAAGTCCACCACGAAGGTAGCCTCCGACCGGCCAGCCATCAGTTCGCAGGTCGGTTTCCAGGCGAAGGGCGACTGAAGCGTGGGCAAACCGGACTTGTTGGCAAACGTCATGCCCGCAGCCGCAGCATCGAAGCCCCGGCCGGTGCCCGTCAGCTGGAGGGTGTCGCGGTCGGGGTCGTTGCCCAGCACGTCGAACGTCACCCGCCCCACCGAATCACTCGGGCTTACCAGCAGGTCGACAACCGGCTGGGTCAGCGTCGTGCGGATGTTGGGGGGCTGGCTCGAGAGCCCTACAGCCGCCAGATTGACCGTGACGGTATCGCGCAGGTTGCCGTTACAGCGCGTATCGGTCACGATGAAATCCACGATGTACCCGGCCCGCCTGGCCTGCGTACAGGTCGGCTTCCACAGGAACGGGCTCGACACCTTGCCAACGCCCGAGGCAGAACCAAACGTCATGCCCGCCTGCGCCAGCGTAAACCCCCGCCCTACCGCCTGGATCGAGATATTGTCGTTATCCGAATCGTTACCAAATGCCGTGAACGACAGCGACGCGCCCACCGTGACGCGGGCCAGGTTGTTGGTCAGGTTCGTAGTGGCCAGGGGTTTATTGTTCGGGGAAGGAATCACGTTGAGCCGGATGTTCAGCGTATCGCTCAGGCCCTGCGGACACCCTTCGTCGGTGGCGCGAATGAGGAGCGTAAACGGTTTGCCATTGCCTACGCAGCGGCCAAAGCAGAATTGAGCCTGTAACGTATCGGTGCTGGTACGGGTCAGCAGCTCGCCGGGGGTGATGGACAGGCCCGGCAGCGACCCGCTCATGTTCGTCAGCCGGATACGCTGGTTGGGGTTGATGTCGGTGATGTACAGCGTCAGGCAGTTGGTGTCTTTTTCCGCGATGGTCAGCACCGCCCCTTCCTTGTAGAACGCCGACTGCCCGGCGGTTTTGAGCAGCAGCTGGGGGGCGTCGTTCGTAGGGCAGTCGACAACTTTCAGCTGGAAGTCGCGCCGGACGCGGCCAATGAGCTTCCTGTTGCGGTACTCCCCCACCTCGACCGAAAAAACGAACAGGCCCAGTCGGTCGGCGGTAACGCTCAGCAGACCCGTTCGTGCATTTACCTGTAAGGGCTGGGTGCCGGGAATTTCGTTCGCCGTCGACAGGCCCTGTATCCAGGCGATGCTCGGGTACGGCCCCGGATTGGCAATCCCGATGGTGACAGGCGTGGGAGCACCCGGATTGGGAAAATCCTTGGTACTGAACCCGTTATAAGGCGTCACCATCGTATAGGTGAGGCTGTCGCCATCGGGGTCTTTGGCACTGAAATCGAAGGTGAACGGGCGACCCACGCAGGCGTAATCGCCCCGGGCTACGGTGAACACCGGCGATGAGTTCGTAAACGGGGTGGAGCCGGTGAACGGAGCCGGAAATTCCAGGTAAAAGGTAGACCCCGCCCCGCCCGGATCGATGATGTTGTTGATGGCGGCATTGCGGCAGCAGCGCTCCCAGCTCATATAATAGCCGCCCGCGTCGTTAAACGATGGGGGAAACGTCACGTCGATGCCGTAACGGATCAGCCGGGTCTGCAGGTCAGAGCGGGTGCAGGCGGGTGTCGTGTAGTTGACGAGCTGGGTGCCGAGCCGGGGCAACTCCACACTGCCCACCAGAGCATTGTCCCGTTTGCGAAAAATATAGACGAAAGCCGTCCGGTCTTCCGCATCCGGACTGCCGTTGACAGCGTCGAAATACAGGTTCATGTTGATCCGGTGGGTGAACGACCGGTCGGCAGGCAGCTTTTGCAGTTCCAACTCCCCGCCAACGATATGGGTAGCCTGGGAAACCCCGCTGACAATCAGCAGAAAACCAGTCAGAATATATAGTAACCACTCCTTTCGGTACAGGTTTATCATAGTCAGAATTGGCCAGTTGTGGGGGTCGTCCGAAAACGACTGCTTAAATTAGCAGTTTTTTGGGACACTTATGCGCAGAAAGAGTCATAAAGCCCCCGAACGGTTGTACGCGCTTCGGGTCGATGCCGTTGCAGCTGAGGGGAAATGTATCATACGTACCGACGAGGGCGTCATCTTTGTCGAGAATCCAACCGGCGGGCCCGGCGTGGCACCCGGCGACCTGGTCGACCTTCGGATTACGAACAAGAAAAAGCAATACCGCGAAGCCGTTGCCGAGCGCGTGCTGGAGCGGTCACCGGTGCGGGTCGATCCGTTCTGCGAACACTTCGGCACCTGTGGCGGCTGCAAATGGCAGCACATCCGGTATGACGAACAGCTTGGGTTCAAGCATCAGCAGGTGGTCGACCACCTCACGCGCATCGGCAAAATAGACCTGCCCGCCATCCGGCCTATCTTGGCCGCCACACCCACGCAGTACTACCGCAACAAACTGGAGTTTACCTGTGCCGAAGGGCGCTGGATGACCCCCTCTGAGGTGGGGACCGGCCAGACCATCGACCCGCGGGCGGTAGGCTTCCACGTGCCGGGCCGCTTCGACAAGGTGCTTCCTATCCGTCACTGCTACCTCCAGCCCGACCCGTCCAATGCCATCCGGCTGTCGGTGGCCGACTACGCCTTTCGGAACGACATGAGCATGTATAACCTGAAAGTGCATACCGGCTACCTGCGTACGCTGATCATCCGCACGGCCTACCCCGATCAGGTGATGGTGACGGTTCAGGTAGCCCAGGACGACCCCGACCAGCTGAACGGCCTGATGAACCACCTCCAGACGACCTTTCCGGAAATTACGTCGCTCAACTACATCGTTAACACCAAGAAGAACGATAGCTACCAGGATCAGGCGGTCATCAACTGGGCCGGGAAACCGTATATCGAAGAACGGATGGATGCCGGCGACGGACATACCCTCGTTTTCCGGGTCGGCCCCAAATCATTTTACCAGACCAACGCGCAGCAAGCCCACAACCTCTACCGGATCGCCCGCGACTGGGCCGGTCTGACGGGCAATGAACGGGTCTATGATCTGTATACCGGCACGGGAACCATCGCCCTGTTCGTGGCGCGGCAGGCGCAGCATGTGGTGGGTGTCGAATACGTGGAAGCGTCGGTGGCCGATGCCCGTGTCAACGCCGAGATCAACGGCATCACCAACACGACCTTCGTGGCGGGCGACATGCGCGACATCCTGACCGACGGCTTTTTCGATCAGCATGGCCGCCCCGACGTGGTCATCACCGACCCCCCACGGGCGGGTATGGACGAAGCGGTTACGCGTCAGCTGCTCAAAGCGGCCCCCGACCGCATCGTCTACGTCAGCTGCAACACCGCCACCCAGGCCCGCGACCTGGGTATCCTCGACGAAGGCTACCAACTCACCGACGTGCAACCCGTCGACATGTTCCCCCACACCCACCACGTCGAGAACGTAGTCGTGTTAGTCAGACGGTGAATTGGTCAGTTGGTGAGTTAGTGAGTTGATCAGTTGGTGAGTTAGTCAGTTGGTGAGTGAGTGTACCCTGGACGGCCACGTCCGGGCGAGTAAAACCAGCAGTTCGCCCGGACGTGGCCGTCCAGGGTACACTCACTCACTCACTCACCAACTGACTAACTCACCAACTGATCAACTGATTTAAAACTCCAGATACGGCGTGATCTTTTCGATGGTTCGGGCGTCGAGGATGCGGATGGGCTTCAGGGATTCGGCGGAGGTGTAAGCGCCGTGCTGCTCGCGGTAGCTGACGATGAGCTGGGCCTGCCGCCGGGACAAAAACGGGTGGCGGTCCAGTTCTTCGGCACTGGCCGTGTTCACCGGAATCTTACGCACCCCCGACCGGATCTGGCCGAATGTCTGCAACTCCGCCAGCGCCAGGGAGTCCAGCCCATACACGTCGCGGAACTGCTCGACCGAGATGAAGCCGCCCAGCCCGTCGCGGTACTTCACGATCCGGCCCGCCAGCGTAGACCCGATTCCTTTTAGGGCAATCAGCTGCGATGTGTCGGCGGTGTTGATGTCGAACGGCTGTAACGCCGGTTTCGCCGGGCGCTCGGGGTACGAAGGACGTTCCCGGTTGCTGTAGGGCGCGCTGGCCTCATAGGGTTTTGTCGGGCCGTAGCGGTCAGGGCTAACCCGGTTGCTGGACGGGGCGTCTTTGAGCGTGATGTACGGTTCGAGCTGGTCGTAGAGGTCGGGCGGGAAATCGTAGATACGAAGCAAATCCTCTTTCTTGCGAAACTGACCGCCCTTGCTGCGGTACTTCTCGATACGCTCGGCCATCCAGCGCGGTAGCCCCAGCTGCTGCCAGCCCGCCACGCTGACCGTGTTGGGGTCGAAGGCAAATAGCTTCGGCTCACTGAACCGTTCGGCGGTGGTCTTCCCGTTGTCGGCGCGGTCTGCATAGGCGGGCCGGGCGGCCGCTTCCGTGCGCATCAGGGCCACCAGGCTGTCGAGTTTCCGCTGATCGGTAGCCGAGGTGTCGACCGGGTTACGGTCGGCCAGGAAGCGGTAGACGAAGGGGATGAGCAGGCAGAAGCCCGTCAGGAGCAGGAGGACGACGAACCCCCGGCTCTCCTTCTGGGAAAAGCCGAAGTAATCGCGGATAAGGGACTGAAATCGAGCGAACATGCCCCCTTAGACGAGGCCCCCCATGCGATGTAACGCGGAACCGGCACCCGAAAACCCAACCGCCCGCCCGATAGCCACAGCCGTTTTTCTGTCATGCCGTTTTTTTTGTCATGCCGTGTTTTCTGTCATGCCGCGTTTTCTGTCATGCCGCGTTTTTTGTCATGCCGTTTTTTTTGTCATGCCGTGTTTTCTGTCATGCCGCGTTTTCTGTCATGCCGCGTTTTCTGTCATGCCGCGTTTTTTGTCATGCCGCGTTTTTTGTCATGCCGCGTTTTTTGTCATGCCGACGAAGGAGCGGTCCGCCGTTGCGGGACCTTCGGATAAGACGAAGTGCTCCAACTTACCGAAGATCCCGCAACGGCGGACCGCTCCTTCGTCGGGATGACAAAAAAAACCGTCATTCCCCTACCCGCTCTCAGGTAACGTGAATGGTGGATCAGGCCCTTTAGGGCCCAAACAGCGAAGCGTCGGTAGCAACGGCCCCCGCAACGCCCCCCCAACGCCCCCACCGCAACGCCCCCCCGCAACGCCCCCCGCAACGAACCCGGCGACGGCGAATAAGCGCCCCGAACGCAGAAAGCCTGCCCGAACGGATCGGGCAGGCTTTTTTATACCCAAACTTTGTATTTTTGCGCCTACGTATGAATACTACTCAAGCGCCAGCCGCTACCCTCCAGGACATTATCGCCCACGCCAAAGAATATGGCTTCGTGTTCCCGTCCTCCGAAATCTACGATGGTCTACAAGCCGTGTACGACTATGGACAAAATGGCGTCGAACTCAAAAATAACCTCAAATCGCTGTGGTGGAAGGCCATGACCCAACTCCACGACAACGTGGTGGGTATCGACGCGTCGATCTTCATGCACCCGCTCACCTGGAAAGCATCGGGCCACGTCGACTCGTTCAACGACCCCATGATCGACAACCGCGATTCCAAAAAACGCTACCGCGCCGATCAGCTCCTTGAGCTAAAAGCCGAAGAATACGCCAACGCCGGCGACGAAGCCCGCAGCTCAGCCCTCCTCCAGGAAATGGGCCGCCTGCTGGGCGACAACGACCTCGACGGGGTGCGTAACCTCATCATCGCCGAAGGCATCAAAGACCCCGTGTCGGGTACCGACAACTGGACCGAAGTGCGGCAGTTCAACCTGATGTTCTCGACCCAGGTGGGTTCGCTGGCCGAAGACGCCAGCCTGATCTACCTCCGCCCCGAAACAGCGCAGGGTATCTTCGTCAACTTCCTCAACGTCCAGAAGACCGGCCGCATGAAAGTGCCGTTCGGGATTGCCCAGATCGGCAAGGCGTTCCGGAACGAGATCGTAGCCCGGCAGTTCACCTTCCGGATGCGCGAGTTCGAACAGATGGAGATGCAGTTCTTCGTCCGCCCCGGCACCGAAATGCAGTGGTACGAAACCTGGCGCGATGCCCGGATGAAGTTCCACCAGGCCCTGGGACTGCCCGCCGACAAGCTCAAATTCCATATCCACGAGAAGCTGGCCCACTACGCCAACGCTGCCGTCGACATCGAATACAAGTTTCCGTTCGGTTTCCGGGAAATGGAAGGTATCCACTCCCGCACCGACTTCGACCTGAAAGCGCACCAGGAGCTGAGCCGCAAAAAACAGCAGTACTTCGATAATGAGGTGGACCCGGCTACCGGCAAACCCTACGGTAATTACGTGCCCTACGTGGTTGAAACCTCGGTGGGTGCCGACCGGCTGTTCCTGGCCGTGTTCTGCAACGCCTTCACCAAAGAAACGGTGCAGTCCGGCGACGAGCAGAAAGAACGGACCTACCTGAAACTGCACCCCGCCCTGGCCCCCATCAAAGCCGCCGTGTTCCCGCTGGTGCGGAAAGACGGGCTGCCCGAAAAAGCCGAAGAGATCATGAAATCCCTGCGCTCCGAGTTCCGGGTCATCATGGAAGAGCGCGACGCCATCGGCAAACGCTACACCCGGCAGGACCTCATCGGTACGCCCTTCTGCATCGTGGTCGATTACCAGACCCTCGAAGACGAAACCGTCACGATCCGGTACCGCGACACCACCGAGCAGATCCGCGTCCCCATCGCCGAACTCAAAGCCCGCATCGGCCAGGAAGTTTCCATGGAACGCCTGCTGGAGAAAATGTAAAAACAACACAGCAAAGCCCTGCCAGTGGTCCCCCAGGACCCTGGTAGTGGCTGACTTGTATTGATTAATCAGGAGACGTACGTACAGACGCGACCGCAACGGACGATCTAATAAACAGCGACGTTATCCAGACCACCCTGATCTGGCCCGCCCCGGAACTCCCCCCGTATCCACAACGCGGTCAGGTTTTGCAACACCGCCCGAATCTCGGCCCGGGTAGCCGCCGACTTACCCTTCTTCCACCCGCTCAACTCGTCCAGCCTGACGGCGTAGTATGTCCAGGTCCTGGCCGGACTGTAAGCGTTATCGACCGTGAGGGTTGTCGTACCATCCGTCAGGATCACATCATCGGGAACGCTATAGACCGAATCGATGGCCGATTGCTTTAATTCGAAGCGGAGCGTTTTACCATACCCGCCCCTGACCACGTCCAAAAATGCAGGCGAAGCGATGTAATACCAGTCGCCGGTTGTTCGGTCCTCCCCCGCCAGATAACCGCCCGGATGCCCCCCGGTGGCGCTAAAACTCCCGATGCCCCCTTCGCTGACCCCCCAGCCCTGCATATCGGTATCGAAATTGTTGCTATTGGTTTGCGGCTGCTGCTGAATGGACAGGGGCGAACAGCCTGCCAGCACCGCCACCAGCAACCCGAGGACACAAACGAGCCGGCAAAAAACAACTTTTTCTACGCTGAAGCCCATTGTTGTAGTGCAGGATTCGTTCGTAACAGTAGCTGGCTAATGTAACCGTATTTATTGTACGTGACAAACAAAACCGGGCGAGCAGTTACACCGGGTTTACCGTATAAGCCTATCGACACGAACGGCCAGTTTGAAAGCACCCCCACTAAAACCGGTGAATTAACCTTACCGGCCCAGCAGTTCCTTTGTCAGGCGAAACACAAAGAACGAGTTGGTAATGGCATACCGCTTGAACAAACGCCGGGGTTCCATCGCCAGCCGGTAGGTCCATTCCAGACCGGCATTCCGCATCCAGGCTGGTGAACGGCCCTGGGTTCCCGCCAGTAAGGGCAAGGCCCCGCCTATGCCAATCATAACCGCCTGTATCTTCCCGCGCATGTGGGCCATCCAGCGTTCCTGCTTCGGGCAGCCGAGCGCCACAAAGACCAGCCGGGCACCAGATTGATTGATGAAACTGATCATGGCTTCCTCCTCCGCAGCGGTCAGGGGCCGAAAAGGAGGAGAAAACGTACCGGCAATACGGATGGTAGGATGCAGTTCGCGGCAATTTGCCACAGCCACGTTGAGCACGTCGGGCGTTGATCCGTAAAACAGGATGGGCAACTGCTCTTCGGCGGCCCGACGAATCAGGTCCGACATGATATCAAAGCCAGCAATCCGGTCCTGCTCGATACCATACTGCATGTTGAGTGCCCAGGTGATCGGCACCCCATCGGTAGCTACCCAATCAGCCCCGTTCACCACCTCGGCGAAATCGGCATCCTGCGTCGCTTCAACAGTCATGTGTACATTACCCAAACAGGCGGTACGGGATTCACCGCGTATGGCTGCGGCAATGATCGACTCCTAAATTTCCCGATACGAACCCAGGGTGAAGGACAAACTCAATACAGAAGCTCGTTTAAAGGGAATAGTTTCCGGTTTAAGCGGACGAGCTGGTGAATACAGTGTGGACATGGATAGACGGCAGATTGGTGTGTAACAGATGAATTCAAATAAAGACGAATAACTATGACCAGGTTATCATATTTTTTGAAAAAGCAATAGTGCAGGAACAAGCCGGTTCGTAAACCGTGCATAGTTGAGTACCTCTACTGATAAAAAGTTGTAGTGCTGAATCTCAGGTAAGGAAGCTATTATAACAAGAACAAAACCCCTTACTTATAAATGACATAGAATAAGCGAAACAAAAAATGGGGCTCCCTTTATGTTATAGTTAACGCATACCAATCAACGTTTTCATTCGATTGAATATCCTAGTAGATTTACTATATTTTTTTCGAAAAACATTCAAATAATAATCACTAATTAAACCTACCGGTGGCAAGGAAAATACCTTATCTGATTGATCATCTAAGACGGTTTTGTATCGATTAAATACATTAGTGGTATGAGTCGCATCTTCATCGAAACCAATATTATTGACCTTAGAACGGGTTGGGTAAACCGTATAAGACTTTTGTTTAAACTGACTATAACCCCACCGTATTGCCCATGAATCAAGTTCCCCGTTCATTTGTTTTTTTAGCATGCCAACTAAATCAGTACCACCTTTTGAAAACTCATGTTGCGCTTGTTTATCCAACATAAATTGATCAAAATCGGAAACTTGCCAGTCAGCTAACCGCCAGCGATCAGCCCAAGTAGCCCATCCCCATGAACTGTACCTAGGAAAAAAGTAGGCATCGTAAGCATAGTTCTGCAAAACTGGAAAGGGAAAAGTATAGCCGGACACACTAGCAACAGTTTTTTCATCTGCATAAAGATTAATACATGCATTCATGTACTTCAAAAAAGAAGGGGCTGTTATAAGGTCATCTTCCAAAATGATTGCAGACGGATGGTTTGAAAGAACCTGAGTCACACCAGATATAACAGAAGTTGCCAAGCCACGGTTAATAGAACTGTAATGCCTTTCAATAGACTGAAAATTGCTTAACTTGTCAATCAACAGTTTAACTTGGTCTACTCTTTGAACATCAGCTATTCCTTTTGGCCCATCAACAAATACATATAACTTACTAACGTCAGCTAAATGATTTCTCCGTAAAGCTTCCAAAGTTTTGGGAGTGCTTGCTGAACTGTGTCAGCCTTTGGGTTAGTCGAAGCGGTGGGGTTTGATGCGCTCCTCAAAGATAATACTCAACTCGTTGAGGACGCTCTTCCAGTTGTAGGTCGTCATCTCCCACTTGATTTGCAGATTCTGGATCGTCAGGTACACCAATTTTTGCAGAGCTACGTCCGAACTGAACGCCCCTTTGGTCTTCGTTACCTTGCGTAACTGACGGTGGTAGCCCTCCACCGTGTTAGTCGTGTACATCACCTTGCGAACAGCCGGTGGATAGTCGAAAAAAGGCGATAATAACGCCCACTTTTCTACCCAGGGCTGCACCGCCTGCGGGTACTGACGGCCCCACTTTTCCTGCACCAGTAGCAGATTCTCCCATCCCTGTTCCCCATCAGCCGCCTGATAGACCGTTTTGATATCCTTGACGAAGTCGGCCAAGAGCTTATTGGGGACGAACCGAAACGAATTACGCAACTGATGCACGATACAAAGCTGTACCGTCGCGGTTGGGTACACATTGGCAATGGCCGTGTCGAACCCTTTCAGACCATCCACGCAGGTGATGAGCATATCGTCCACCCCCCTGTTTTTTAAGTCGTTAAGCACTGTTAACCAGAAACGAGCCGACTCACTCTCGGCGGTATAGATGCCTAACACCTGTTTCTTGCCTGACAGCGTCAAGCCAAGTACGCTGTACAACACGCGCGTAACTACCTTGCCTTCCTGCCGCACCTTGTAGTAGATACCATCGAGCCAAACCAGCGTGTACAGACTCTCTAAAGGCCGGTTCTGCCACTCCCGCATAGCTGGGATAACTCGGTCCGTAATGGCCGTTAACTCGCTATCTGATAGGGCATAACCGTAAATCTCGCCCAGATGCTGGCTGATATCGGCATAACTGCTGCCCATGCCGTAGAGCGAGAGAATCTTTGCTTCCAACTGGTCGGTAAGCACAAGCTGCCGCTTGGGAACAAGCTGCGGCTGGTAACTACCGGATCGGTCGCGTGGCGTGGTCAATTCGAGCAGGCCAGCACTGCTTTTGACCGTCTTGGTGTTCTTGCCGTTCCGGCGGTTTTGCTCAGTTTGACGCGTCTGGATCAGATGACTATCCATCTCCCCTTCAAGTGCGGTTTCGAGGAAATGCTTGAGCATCGGAGCGAATAAACCGTTTTCCCCCGTGAGTGGTTTGCCTTCGTAGAGGCCTCTGATGGCCGTCTGTTTGAAGGCCTCGTAATCGAATTAGTCAGTCATGGTAAAGTGAAATTAGAGGGTAATTTTCTTTTCCCTTCTATTCCCCCTTAGTCTTGACACAGTTCAGCGAGCAGTCTCAAAGTTTTGGCTAAAGTGTCAACACGCTTGTATGCAAATAAAACGATTGGGGATGTGGGTTGCTCAGATAAATAATTCATGCAAAATAGTTATCAAAATGAAGATTTTTTTTCCCGCCAAGCATCGAAGTATAAATACACCTTTTTAAATATTTTCTTCAATCTGTAAAAAGGATACATTACATAATTTGAAACAATAATTGTGTTCATTGGATAACTTGGATTGCTCAAATGACAGTCAAATATAAATCCATCTAAAACATTAGCCTTTAATTCTAAACGACCTTGCATCTAATTTGCCATATTTTTAGCATGAATTAGCTGAATCCATAAAGGTTTATCATCTAATTCATAGGTTGGTAACCTTGAAAACCACTTGTGGTGAGGTCTATGCATAACCGTTTTTAAATGATCATAGCCAGCATATGGTTCAACACAAGAAATGAAAGGGCTGGAATAGTAAATACATGATCTTATACTAATTCAAAATCATAAAGACGCATTCAGAATGTAGGGAAAGCAAGTCAACTCGATGACTGTCTGCCGACCCGTGAATAACGCTTCAAGAACAGCCCGCAAACGTT
>NZ_VFIA01000053.1 GCF_014282275.1 Spirosoma utsteinense | reverse complement strand
CCATTGAGAGTCCGTTAGTGCTTGAAACGATTCGTTCATGATCTTGGAGCTTGGTAACTACAAGATAAGACGGACTCTCATTTTTAGACTATCCAAAACATACTCTTAGATCATTCTTAATTCGTCCACAATCACTGTCATCGTCTTTGTAGCGAATCCAGACATTCAAACTGTCTTTGTTAACAGGCAAGGTATCTGTAACAAAAGGTGCGGGTATAGCCCTTGTCCGGTACTTAGCCGATCCCACTTGAACCTCCAGGCCACCACAACACGTACACATGGTTGAATACCGGTGGTTGAAGACGGTAGCGGCGACTTCGTTAGGTTCAACGAGTTGACAGCCCTCCACGAGCAGCAAAGCATTTAATAAAAGTAGGTAACGCATATACACAGTAGTTATATGGAAGGAATTCCTGCTTTTGCGCAACCGTTGGAAATTCTAAAATTTTCTGTTGAATAAGTGGTGTGTCAGGGCTACTTACGTTTACTCGGCAATTGGGTCTTGCTTGGGCTTTCGTCCGCGGGGCTTACCCGTGTAGGCTATTTTATTCGCGGGAGACGCGCCGGCCAGGCGTAGTTCATAGCCAACTACCCCAGCCTCGAAATCAAACGGCTCGATGGTAAAACTATACTTGGTCTGATGGTAATCAACACCGCCCTTTACTAAAATTATGCCCAGGGCCAGCGTATAACTTTTGGCTGCTTTCTGTAAGGCAAAGGTGTCTGCTTGGTTGTCGTGAGTCGGTACCAAATAGAGTGATTTGAGGCTGCGTTTACCCGCCTGGGTGCCAATGCGAAACTGCACCGTGTCGGCTTCCAATTCCAGTTGGTCCAGGGTTTTAGCCGGAAAAACCAGTTTCCCCGCCGCCGAAATGTAGCCCGTTAATGGGGTGGCTTTGGTGGCGGCTTTGGGCGTTTTGGTATTGGTGTTTTCCTCGGGGGTAAAGAACCGAATTGATTTTTCTTTCATTAGACGTGTCTGTTTTAATTGGTAGTAGACCGCGAAAGTACCACACCTTTGTTTTTTATTGAATTTAATAGTCGACTCGTCAGCAAAAAGATTCGGTATGCGTTTCAGGATAGGCAGCTTCAACTGGGCATTTAGTAGTCAACTCACCGGTTATTGGGTAAGCCTTTTAGTAGGTTTGTACTCACCCTTATTGGCTCAATCTACGGTAAGTGGTCTTGTCCTGGATAAAGCGTCCAATCAACCGGTCCCTTATGCCAATATCGGGATTGTGGGCAGCCCCATCGGTACTTTATCAAACGCGAATGGCAGCTTTCAGCTTCTGTTACCCGCTCATTACCTAACCGACTCACTGCTGATTTCTCACCTGGGTTACACCCCTCAGTCTATTGCGGTTCGGGCTATTAAACCGAATCTGGTGATTACCCTCCAACCCGAACCTATTCAACTGGCAGCCATTGACGTACTAGCGCACCGAAAATCCAGCCGGAAATCTAAACGCTACGTCCTGGGTAACAAGTTAGCTAACAGCTCCTTCATCGTGATCGATACGGCGCAAGCGGGATCGGCCATGGCCCTGTTGATCGAGAATAAGTTTCCTCAATCGTCGGCTAAATTGAGCGGTCCCATCAGGATAGAGAAAGCCGCGGTGCAAATTTACAGCAACAGCTTCGCTGAATTTAAACTGCGGGTACGTCTATTGACCCGGGATTCCCTGACAGGTTTACCGGGCCGTGACTTACTTCATCAGAGTGTGATCCTGACGTCCCGTCGCCAGCAGGGCGGTTGGCTTGAAGCTGACCTATCTTCATTCGGAATTCACATCCCGGAAGTCAAGTTCTTTATTGTTTTTGAATGGATTTTAGATGCTAGGGATCGTCGGTTATTGGCTGACCAATACCAACAATTTGCGCTGGCTCATCCCGAGCAGGTTCGCACCGATACGACCCTGATCAAGGGGAAAGTCGTCCCCTACACGCATTGGCGGGGCTACCAGGCGGGTACGGCCTTCAGCACATCGACGCTGACCTATTCACTGAACAATTACCAATCATTCTGCCGACACAATAGTCAGGGCTCCTGGCAACGTTCGCCTCATATCCTGAGCGCCCGCGTCTTTGTTAGCCCTATTGACAGTCATCTAGTTAATTGATTATTTCAAGATTCAACACCCCATAATAGTACCGGGTAGAGACTATAGGATTCAATTTTTCTTGAAAAAGAAGTAGTGATTAAATAGTTAACACAAAAGCACGTATACAACAGGAATTATATCCTTATTTCCGCTAACAGAGTTTAGTCAAAAAGCAATATGATAAGGGGCCTTTTCTATTTATTATCCACATGGATTGTCAGTTCAGCCTGTGAAGGTAGATATCCATTGAAGATTGATTTCGAAACAGCCAGTGCTACTGTAATTGGCCGGGAAACCTGTAACACCGACAGTAGCCTGAACGCCTGGCTTATTGATTTAGGGCCAACGACAAGCGGCATAACGTCAGGGGTATACTATGGTAAAGAGGCAACTGTAAACAGGAAATATTACGCTCATGTGGTGAAGACCTATAGCCCATTGGTAAGCCGTTTAGACTCGACTAAACCGTATTTTTTCGATTTTTATGTCGAAAATGCGTTACCAAAACCAAGTTGTAATCTCCCAATAACAACATCTTTCAATGTTCCACAGATTCGTGTAACGGCAGCGCCAATTTGGATGCGATAGAATGATAAACATTATGATGTTTAAGAGAACTGACTTTAATGCTTCTTACTTTAGTTTCATGTTATACAACCTATCACGGTAAAATACAAAGCGGAACTTTCTACAACAACAATTCCGCTTTGTATTTTACCGTGACAGGTTGTCTTACTTCATTTTACCGTAGTACAGTGACAGGTTCAAGCCAACGAAAGATCGCTTGGCGTTCAGATTGCCAAAAGCCGTTAGACCAATCCCTACATCCTTTGTTGAAGTAATAAATCGAACCTCAGCGGGTAGGCCAACGGTAGAGTATCGAACTGATTCGTACCAATGTTCGCCATAGAGGAATGGTTCGCCGATAACCGATAGGTATTTACCCCGATTTCTGCCCCAAACGTTGCTGACACCGGTTGAGAAACGGAATTTACCTGTTTTAATGCCATACAGTAGAGCGAATTCTTGCGCTATAATGCTGGGGGCATTTTTGGAATTCAGTTCACGGTTATCTGTGTAACGGGCAATCAATAAAGTAGGCTTGTTAACAAATTCGTACCCCAAGGCTAACATGCCACTATGATATTGGCTTTTTCCTAGACCCACGCCTAGCCAGTATTTGTGTTGGTCGGCCTTTTGTGCATAACTAACTGTCGTTGTTAAGAAGAGGAGGGCCAAAGCCCAAAAGAAAGCGAAAGATTTTGTCATAATGTGTTACCAGATGAATACAACCGTAAAGCTACAGATATAAGAAATTAGAAACTGTGAGTGCAGAAGAGCGACTCCGATTTATTCCACTAATATTGCTAAAACACAGAATAAATTTGTCAACTTACTGATATTGAAGTATTTCGAGGCTGGTTACATTACTACGAATTATGTTAATGAAATATCCATAGATTGAGTCTGTAATTACACTAATAGAAAAACCGCTTTAGACTAACCGCACCCAAAACGCCAAGCCCGCCATCTACGTTGGTGTAAACAGGCGTAACTTCAGCGAATGGGTTATTTAACAGGTTATCGCTGCTGGTGACTTGATTCATCTGCGCCTGTAACACCGAACGCAGAAACCGATCATAATTTGGACCAGTAGCGATTAGATCGACGACATTAACCTCTCCGCTAACCCGATCTTTCGGATTAGCTATCTGATTATAGGTAGTGAAAACGAGGTCTACTGGTTTGCCCAGCACCAGGGCCGGATCAAAACGGGCAAACGCACTGTAAATGTAAGCACCCGATGAACCGTCATAAACCGAGTTGAACCGATCCAGATAGCCTGAGTTAGTAAGCGTGTAATTCCGTTGGCTGTACAACACATCCCGGGAGGTACACGGCCTTGGCCGAGGATCGCCCGGGAACGTGTTACACCCCTCCGAGAAGATTGTCTCTTGTTTCGTCACGTAAAAGCTAAACCAGTAGGGCGTACTTGCATCAGCCGGTTGAAATGTCAATTGAAAGTTGGGATTGTTGTTCGGGTTGTCCTGCGCCTGGTTGTCGACGGTCAGTTGCCCAGCGGGCTGCGCAGGCATCTGGTCTTCTGCCTGGAGTCGTCCATAACCAGGAATGATGGCTACCACGCGGTATGTATGACCTGCTTTGGGAAAAACGGACGTTTGGTAAAACCCCTGCCCTCGATCGGCTAATACGCCCGCCGGTTGCCCATTATCAACCAGTTGCACTTGTGCGTTGGTGATCGCTTCATACGCCGTTGTCGTATTGGCGGGGGCCGTGTAGGTAAGCCGAATCGTGATGGCACTATCCGGGAAGAGTATCCCTGTCAGTACCGCCTTTCGTTGGTAAGGCGGCCCTTCGATGCTCAGTGTTCGTTCGCAGCTAACGAATAAGCCAAGCGTGAGCCATGCCGTAAGTAGTCTAAAAATCATATTGATAGGCGACCGATGGAATGGCCGGAAACAACGTGAACTGTTTTAACTGTGCCTTATCGTAGTAGAGATAAAAGGGGTTCAAACGGTTGTAAACGTTGTAGCATGAAATGATCCAACTACGTTGCCCGTGGCGTTTCTGCTTCGTAGTGCGGTAGCTGACATCCAGTCGGTGATAAGCGGGGGTTCGGAAATTATTTCGTTCATTAAAATCGGGTAGATTGTCGTAGAACGCCGATGCCTGCCACGCTAATGGGTTCGTAGTGGCTTGGGAAACCAGATCGCTTCCCGGTATGGCCCCCGGATATCGATTGCCGGTTACGGTTAAAGCCGTACCTGTGTTGAAAATA
This sequence comes from Spirosoma utsteinense, assembly GCF_014282275.1. Lineage (GTDB taxonomy): Bacteria > Bacteroidota > Bacteroidia > Cytophagales > Spirosomataceae > Spirosoma > Spirosoma utsteinense. The sequence continues at coordinate 23,972 of NZ_VFIA01000053.1, read as the reverse complement.
AAATTGGCCGACAACGTCTTGTTTTTGCTCAGCTCGTGGCTGGCTACAATGGCTAAGTTATGCCGCCGGTCAAATTTGAAGGGGAACGGTTTTCCGCCGTTGATATCGTCGAACTGCCGGTCGGTCCACGACAGCGTATAGCTTACCCACCCCTTTGTGCGGCCCGCCGATTTTTCGGCATAGAACTCAGCTCCGTAAGACGTACCCCTGCCGATACTGACCCGGTCGTACCAGGCCGTATTGAAATTGTTTAAGAAGGTAGTGCCTTCCTTGTAGTCGAGTACGTTTCTGAACCGTTTGTAGTAGGCTTCGACCGATATATTCCAATCTTTCCTGAGCGTCTTCGAGTAGCCTACCGACCACCAGTCCGCCTGTTCGGGCGGAATACGGTTCGTTACGGGTACCCACAAATCGGTGGGCAAGCCAACCGACGAGTTGGTCAGTAGGTGCAAAAACTGCGTCATCTGATTGTACGACACTTTAAGCGCCGACTGTTGCCCTAACAGATAGCGAGCACTCAACCTGGGCTGCACCGAATGCCACGTGCGCCCATCAACGAGCTGATTGGCATAATGAACGCCTACATTGGCCCGTAGCCGCCGGGACAGGGTCCAGTCATCTTCGGCGTAGGCACTTACCTCGTTGGTCACGATGGGTGGGGTAGGTGCATACGTTGTATCGGCGGTCGATGCCCGGAACTGCCTGATTTCAGGGTTGAATGTGTGGTTAACGTACCCACCACCAAATCTGATGGTATGGTTGGGCGTAGCGAAGTAATCAAAATCAGCCCGCAGGGACAGGTCACGAATGCCGGAACGTACCCGATTGACATAGAAACGGTTTTCCGCCTGATACTCCTCGCTCAGGTTGTACTTAAAGTTGGTAGAACTGGCCGTGACATTGCCAAAGAGTCGGTTGGTATAGACGTGATTCCAGCGAAGGCCCAACGTGCGATTGCCCCAGTCGAAGGTGTTGGAATAGTTGGCACTGCTCAGGCTGTTTTTGGTGCCAAACGCATCACTGCCCGTGTAGAAACTCAGATACAGTCGGTCTTTACTACCGAGTTTGTAGTTCACTTTGGCGTTGAGGTCGTAGAAGCCATAGCCACTGCTATTACTGTTTCCAGCCACTTTGTCGCCGAGCCAATACAGTGCGTCGAGCCAGGTACGTCGGGCCGATACCAGTACCGAGCCAACGTCTTTTTTAATGGGCCCCTCCACGGTGAGCCGTCCTGCAATGGGGCTTAGACTAAAGTTGCCCTTCCAATGTTGCAGATCGCCTTCGCGCATGGTGATATCGAGTACCGAGGAGAGCCGACCCCCATAGCGGGCTGGAATACTACCCTTCAAAAATTCAGCCTGCGCTACCGCATCGGTGTTGATGACCGAGAAAAAACCGAACAGGTGGTTCAGGTTGTAGAGCGGAATGCCATCGAGGAGCACCAAATTCTGATCTGGACTGCCGCCCCGCACATTGAGACCAACCGTGCCCTCCGAGCCGGATTGCACACCCGGGAGCAGTTGGATTGTTTTAAGAATATCATTTTCACCCAACAGCGCCGGGGCCTTCTTAACCATGTCGAGCGGTACAACAAATCGTCCCATCGTTGCCTCATCGTAGGTGTCTTTGCCCGTCGACTGCTTAACGGTTACGGCGTTTAGTATAGCTATGTCTGGTTTTAGCCGAACCGTTAGGGGCCCCTTCAGCGTGGGTTGTCTGCTCAAACGTTCTGATTGATAGCCAACATAAGACACAACGACCGAGTCAATGTCAGCTACAGACAGGCTGAAAAAGCCGTACCGATTTGTTGACGTACCTACCGGTTTGTTCATCAATCTTACAGTAGCACCAATCAATTTCTCGCCCGTCTGCGCATCTTGCACGTACCCGTGAAGGGCAGAACTTTGCTGTGCATAAACAGTAACCTGACAGAGAAAAATAACGAATAGGGGACGAAGAAAAAACATTGAAAAACGGGCCAATTCTATGCTACATTGTCTCTACTGGAGCCTAGCGGGATGCCTAATGTAATAAGTACATTTAATAAACATCTCATATCTCACTTTTTTACTATGATTCAAATTTCCATCTATCAGTTGTAAAGGCTGTAAACCTATTCTAGTAGCATACAGTCCACTTGTTCATATAACAGCTTGTCTGCTATTGACACAAATCATACGCATACTCTGTTGTTTGTGTCTGAGTTGAGCTTGGAAGATTGTTTGTATAGTTGGTAGTGGTAGCCACCTTCTTGATCAGGTAGCCTTTGGTGTTAGTTTGGTACTCATATGAAACAACAAAAGAAACGCTGCCATCAGCCAAAGTAGCTGTCGCCTTGACGGGCAAAACAGGCTTCCCCGTAAGCTCAATAGTAGGCGTCCCTTTGAAGTGTTCCAAGCTAGTTAAGGGGTCAATGAATACCCCGTTATCGTTATAAGAGTAGGTGGTTGCCGATTGGGTTACTCCCGTACGAATGACGATTGTTTCTTTTTTGATAAGCCTGTCTTGTTGATCATAAGTGTAGCGTTGCGATAAAGTCGGTGGATTTGGACCGGACAGGTCTCCAGCGTAGTCGGTAATCAAATGACCTTGGTCAACATGGCGGCCTCCTGAAGCACTTACTAGTTTTCCTTTATCAAAGTGAAACGCTGTCCCATACCCGCGATTAGCACTTCCTAGGTATTGCGAATAGTCGGTTAACTGGCCTTGCGCATCGTACCTGTACTTGAACTCAATAGATGTCGATCCCTTTGAATAAGCTTGAGTTAACTGCCCATTAGTGTAGATATAAGTAGACTCACTTAGTAGTGAAGTAGGATGTTGTGGATCCGTTTGACGCTTAGCTGTCAAGAAGCCATTAGTATCGTAATCATACGTGTAATTCGTCTTACTCGTCACCGTGCTAGTAGTCGCGTCCATAAAAGCCACTGTTCGTAAGATCAATTGATGTTGAGGGTTGTAATCAAAAGATGAAGTTGAGGTAAATCCGTTCGGACCTGATAGCACTTCGGTAATTTTTGTTAATGAACATTGCTCAGTGGGTTGAAGAGATGTCTGTGATTTCTGACATCCGACAAGTAAGAGAATAACTGAAGCTAGAGTAGCCCATAAGCGATAAGTAAGAATACGAAGTTGAGAAGATAACCTATTCATAGAGTTGAATTGAGTCTGTACAGCTAACAGCTAGTTAGTAAAAGATAAGGTAATTTGCTTCTCAAAGCTACGCAGGTGTCGGTGTGTGATTGTATCGGATTTGAGACATTTGCCCATTTAATGTTGCTTAACTCTAAAGTGAATGTATTCTGTCTTACCCCCTTTCCCACTTCTAGCTAACTTAGATCGCCAAAGTCCCCGTTGGAGATGTGTTCGTAATTGGGTTTCAGGTCCTTTTTCTTCTTGAATAATCACAGTGGCTGGGGTCCGCCGCTGCGGTTGCAAAAGTCTGGAAGACGTGTATTACGCGCCATAAAAGGTCCTATTTCGTTGCCTTTTGCCCCACAACCATGGGTTTTATTGACCCGTGAGCAAGTTTGTAAAGTCAAGTGTGATGACTTGTGCTTCTCTCGATTCTAGTGGCAACTCAAAAGCAACGTTGTTTTACCTACTCCAAGGAGCGATACTAGCTGTGGGTTAAAAGGTCCAGTTTCGGTAGGCCAGATTTAACCGTAGACCAACACTGACCAACCGGCTACTGTAGGAATTAGGGGCATACTCACTACTTTGTAAACGCGACAGGTACTGCACGTCCAGAAAACCAGCAGGCCATACCTGGTAGGACACCCGCAGGTCAGCGTAAGTGATAATCGTTTTTCGAAGATCCCCAATAGAATTGCCTTCCGGGCGAAAACGGGTTCGATAATCCGTCAGGATACTTCCGCCGTAGTTTAACCCGGGCGGATCGGTACCCGTGAGCATCAGACCGAACGTACCCACCCCTTGCAGTCGTTTGCGTTGATAGCGAACAATACCCAGTCCTTCGATAAAATTACTGCCTAAGGGGTGAGCTAAAGGTTGGTTGTAATGAACATAGTTAGTTTGACCACTGCGATGCGAATACATAAAGGGGCGGGCCAAATTCAACTCGCCCTGCAGATCGACGTTAGCCAATCCAAAAGCGTCAACGTACTTAAGGCCCACTTGAAGGGCATATTTATTGGTCCAGGATCCCTTCCGGGCAAGTAATTCCCTCAACACAAATTCATCGAGCATCACCTGGCTGTAGGCCTGCCAACGGCCTCCCCAGGTTGCTTTCACATCAAACCCGATAAAGGCGTTGTCGACGCTGCCAAGGGATGACTCCACCGATCGATACAGGATGATGGGGTTGAGGTAATTCAAATCCAGCCGATCCCGGCTGAACACGATGGCTTCGAAGGCACCCACGTTCAGATGCCGCCCCAGGTTCAGGCTCATGTGGTGCATAACCATAAATTTGGGTGGATTGCGGCTCAACCCCGGTGGAGCCGATTGAGTATTACGCAACAGGGTGTAGAGGTTCGTGTAGGTAAACGGGCCTAACCAGGTATTAAGTTTGACAAACCAGTAGGGGGCGCTGGTTTCGGACAGGAGCAGTGATCGGTAGCCATTTCCCCAAACCAGGCGGTCCCGGCCCAGCTGGACCCCCACTTGTTTTAGCAGCGTGGTGGTTAGGTACCCACGCCAAGCATAGAATTGGGTTTGATCGGGCTGATTTCTCCGCGCCATTCCTTCGCCCGGAACCAGCCCCCGTCCAGCCAGTTCATATCGTTGTCGGTATTCCTGAAGATAGCGCGGGTAGCGGGCCTGGTTGACCGTAAAAAAGCTATAAAAGCCAATATGGTTCGTTAGGCTTCCCCGGGTTTCCAGGCCAATGGTGGCGGTAGTAAGCAAATGAGTCGTGTCAGCCTGCTGACCCACTCCCAGACCCACCACCGGATTGATATGCCACGCGAAACCGGGCCACTGCCGGGCGAACGCATCGGTAGACAGTCGGTGGAAAGACCTTCCGGAAACGGATTGAGTCGGTTCGCCCGTTTCGGGCAGCGAGTCCCTACCAACATTGGGTCCTTCCCGGTTATCGGCTCGTAGATAAGCGATGTTGAACCGGTCAGTGGGTGAAAGCCGAGGAGGGTTCGTCCGTTGGGAATCAAGCAGGGCAGCAATACTAGCGCGTGAATAAGGCTTTTGGGTACTGTGAAAGCCAGGTAGTCCGGATCGGTTGCGGATTTCCAGGCGGTCGAGCAGGTGATAATAATCGGTGTTGAAGGGGGCGTACGTACTTTGGGCTTGCCCCTTGGAGTCATGTAAGTACAGCGTAGTAAAGAGCCAAAATACAGTTAGGCAACGAACAGCAGACATTAGTTAGCGGGTCATCTGATTTTCAGGTTACTACCCTGCAAGATGCATTTAAATAGCTGGCAAACTACCTTAAAATTGTAAAAACTCCGCCTTTTCGTTCTGTCATTATTGTCATTTTATACGTAACCTGGCTACGGTTGTAATGCCGCACCACCGCCGAGCGGCCGCAAAAGTCTGGAATGGATTCGGGCGGTCTGATTAATGAGCCACTGTTTGCTCATCGAAAGGCGAAAGAGTATAGTTCTCTGAAGGTATCTTTAGCCGATACCGACGGTGCAACTGCCATTACGGCTATGTTAATCCAGTTCCCCGTGAAGAGGCATCAATAAACCTGCTTTACGAACTAATTCACGTATCTATAATTAAAGCGCTGTTTAGCACTTGATAGACTACTTTACGTCCTTTAATCCAACTATAAATGTAGGTATTTCAGCGATGTTAAGAATGCTTAAACGAGCAAACTCCACTTGCAACTATTTTATCATATCTGTAGTCTTGTTGATGAAATCAATCGTCTAATCCCCGTTATGAAAACTTTAGGATTTGCAATCATACTACTAGTAATGGGTTACTCTTCTGAGGCCCAAACGGAAAAAGGTCGTTGGTCAGTAGGGACTCAAGTTGGCGATTTTTCGTATTCCGATCAAAATAACCAAAACGCTTTTTCAGGTGAGCTGGCCCCCTCGGCGGGCTATTTTGTCGCTAATGGTCTATTGATTGGAGCTGGCATTCCCTTTAGTTTTTCCACCTCAAGATCGAATCAATACATTGGGCCGACTAGCACAACCCCTGTACCCGTCGAAAGTAGATCAATTGGATATGGATTAGCCCCCTTCATTCAGTATTACATTGGTTCAGCTAAGCTCAAACCTTATCTTGGCGTTTCTTATACATACGGTTTGACTAATTCTAGCCAAAAGACAGCCGGTGCTACGTTGTCTAAAAGTGATGGTCGTTATTCATCGGTTTCACCTACCCTTGGAGTTGCTTACTTCGTGAGTCGTTATGCGGCTTTGAGCGCTGGGGTGAGCTACAACATTCAACGAGATAAATCAGAGTATACTATTTATGACCCTTTAACCAATCCACGATCTTATCGATCTAACGCTCAAACTTTTTCAGCAGGGATTGGATTTCAACTGTTCTTTGGCCAATAACAAAGTCAGGGTAGGCTGAATTCGGCCACATTCACTGTCATCGCCTTTATAAGGAATCCAGACATTTAAACTGTCTTTGTTAACGGGTAAGGTATCTGTAATAAAAGGTGTGGGTATAACCCTTGTCCGGTACTTAGCCGATCCCACTTGAACCTCTAGGCCACCACAACAAGTACACATGGTTGAATACCGGTAGTTGAAGACGGTAGCGGCTACTTCGTTGGGTTCAACGAGTTGACAGCTTTCCACGAGCAGTAAAGCCGTTATTAAAAGCAGGCAACGCATACATATAGTAGTTGTACGGAAAAGATTCCTACTCAAACACAACCGTTGGAAATTCTACATTTAGGTCTCTCAATAGAGTCGTACGGCGCGGGGCCCGGTAAGTTCTCATTTTGTAATTAATGGCTACGCAATCTGTACCAGATTGCGTTTTGTGCTCGAAATAGGGCAGCTTTACTCAACTGGCAACCGGATCTGACTATTGACTTTAGAGGAAATGTGTTTTTCACGACGTGTCAACAATTGATAATAGCGCAAAGCAATGGGCGTTTCTAGACTAAATAACCGCGTACCAACGCCGAGTGGTGGCAAACCTAGTGAGTAATAAACTAGTACACGCTTCTTCAGCTCTATCCGTAGTCATCTGTTTTTCCGCTTATGCGCTCTGTTTTATTCGCTCTTTTGTATGGGCTACTCCTGAAAGCCCCCACGCTAATCGCCCAACCTACGCCATCCCGATTCACCCTCAGCGGCTACGTGCGCGAAACCGGCAGCGGGGAGGCCCTCACCGGGGTCAATGTCTACCTGCCCGGCACCACCACCGGCACCACGACTAATGCCTACGGCTTCTTTTCGCTCACACTGCCCGCTCAGGACAGCCTTCGCCTGGCGTTTTCTCTCGTTGGTTACCAACCCACGCTACGCCACCTGGGCGGGCGAAAAAATCAAACCCTGGCGGTGACACTCACCCCCGGCCAAACCCTGGCGGAAGTGGACATAAAAGTGGGTCGGACGGAGGAGAAAATCAGTGAAACGCCCCAGATGAGCCGGATTGACATCCCCATCACCCAGATCAAGAAAATCCCTGCTTTTCTGGGGGAGAAAGATGTCCTCAAAGTCATTCAGTTGATGCCCGGTGTGCAGAAGGGCTCTGAGGGGCAAACCGGTATTTACGTGCGCGGGGGTGGGCCCGACCAGAACCTGATCATCCTCGATGAAGCCGTCGTTTACAATGCCAACCACCTGTTCGGCTTTTTTTCGGTCTTCAACGGCGATGCGCTGCGCAGCGTGGAACTGACCAAAGGTGGTTTTCCCGCCCGCTACGGCGGGCGCTTATCGTCGGTGATCGAGTTGACGATGAAGGAAGGTAACAAGGAGAAACTGCACGGGGAAGGGGGCATCGGGCTGATCGCCTCACGTTTGGTGCTGGAAGGACCCCTGACTAAAAACAAGAAAGCCTCCTTTCTGATTTCCGCTCGTCGTACGTATCTGGATGTGATAACGGCGCCAATCATCCGGGCCGGCTCAGGCGGCACTTCATCCGGCGGGTACTACTTCTACGACCTGAATGCCAAAGCCAACTACGACCTGAACGACCATAACAAGCTCTTCGTGAGTGGCTATTTTGGCCGGGATCGATTCTACTCCCGCGACGCGCTGGCGGCGACCAAACTAGAGAATGGCTTGTACTGGGGCAACGCCACGGGCACCCTGCGGTGGAATCACCTGTTCTCGCCCAAACTCTTCGCCAACCTCTCGCTGACCTACAGTAACTACCGTTTCGGCGTTAGCAGCGATGAAGAAACAACCGGCGCGGGCCAACTCGACCAGCGCTATTCATTACGATACTCCTCCGGCATTCGCGATCTTGCCCTGAAGTACGACATCGATTTTTATCCCAACCCGGCCCATTCCGTCCGGGTCGGCTTTCAGAGTACCTATCACCGCTTTACCCCCAGCGCTCTGGTGCTGACCGACCCGCGCAACAACCGGCTCGAGGACGAGGTGGATAAAACCGACGTGCTGGAATCGGGGCTCTACGCCGAAGATACCTGGCGCCCCACCGACCGCTGGCGTCTCAACGGCGGGCTGCGGCTAAGTTCCCTGGTGCACCGCAATCGGCAGTACCTGCGACCCGAACCCCGCCTGTCGGTGGCGTATACCCTGCGGCCCGGCCTGTCGGTCAAAGCGTCGTATGCCCTGATGAACCAGTACGTTCACCTGCTCTCCAACACCGGCATCGGTCTGCCAACCGACCTGTGGGTACCCACTACCGACCGGGTTAGACCCCAGCAGTCGCAGCAGGTGGCGCTGGGCATCGCCCATGATTTTGGGGGAAATACGGCTTTTACGCGGGGATTGACGCTAACGGTCGAAGGCTACTACAAAACGCTGCGCCACATCATCAGCTACCGCGAGGGGGCCAGTTTCCTGCTCGTCGATGACCCGCTCAATCCCAAACCCTCGACCGATCGCAAGATCAGCTGGGAAGACAACGTAACGGCGGGCCGGGGGGAGAGCTACGGGGCCGAGTTCCTGCTCCAGAAGAAGGTTGGTCGCTTCTCGGGCTGGACCGGCTACACACTCTCCTGGACCCAGTGGCAGTTCGCCGAACTCAACGGTGGGCAGCCCTTCTTCCCCCGTCACGACCGGCGGCACGACATCTCCCTGGTGGGTATCTACGAGCTCCGTAAACGCACCACCCTGTCGGGCACGTGGGTCTACGGCACCGGGCAGGCCCTGACCCTGCCCCGCGCCAACTACACGGCCCTACCAAACCGGACCAATCGACCGAACGTTTACTCCACCTTTTTTCCCGTTTCTTCCTCTTTCTTCGACTTTGGCCGTGTAGTGCAGGATTATGGACCTAAAAACAGCTTCCGGGCTGAGCCTTACCACCGGTTTGACCTCAGCCTTCAGTTTCACAAGCAGAAGAAACGGCATGAGCGAACATGGGAATTCAGCGTTTATAATCTCTACAATCGCCGAAACCCATTCTTCTATCAACTCGACAGCCGCACCTCCTCCCAAAGCTTACCGAATGGGAGCACCACCTATACGACAGAAACGAAGTTGCGCCGGTACTCGGTGTTCCCCATCGTTCCTTCAGTTAGTTACAATTTCTCGTTCTAAGCCCGTGGCCTGATGCTAATTTCCTCACGACGATTAACAAAACAGATTGGGTGCCGACGTTTGCTGGGCTGGGCTGTGATGCTGGGCTACGGGCTGGCGGGCTGCAACAGCCTGGTTCAGGACGTTAATCCCGGTTTGCTACCCAATGCTACGCCGCAGCTGGTTATTCATAGTTACCTTTCTCCGCAGGATACGGTGCTAACCGCCGCTGTCAGCCTGTCGCGTACCTCCACTGGCAATCAATCGTCGACGACGGAGATCAATTCCCTCCCCAACGCCACGGTTACCCTGTCGGAAGGTCCTCGATCGGTAGCCCTGCGGTATGATGCCCGGCAATCCCTCTACCGCGCCGATCCGGCTCAGTTTCCGATCCAGGCAGGGCATACCTATACCTTGGCCGTCAGTACGCCCGATGGGCTGACGGCCAGGGCTAACACAACTGTACCCGTCCTAGTACCCATTACTAGTTTCCGATCCGACTCGGCTACGGCCCGTTTTGAGCAGGCTATAGATTATTTCGTTCAGTTTAGCTGGCAGGATCCGGCCAATGTGGTCAATTACTACCACTTGGCGGGTGACAACGAATACGGTAGCACTGAGCGGGTGCTTCAAGGCAATACGTTCGTTGATCACCCCTTTCGGGCCGTTGGGTCCATCTATTACGGAGTAACCTATGGACAGAATTTTGCCCTCACCGATCAGGATCGCGACGGTCAGGTATTCGACTCGCCTCAGGGTCGGCTCAGTTATAGCAACATTAACGGGCAGCGCATCAACACGCCCCCCCTGACAGCTAATGTGTACCTGCTCAGTGTTGATGTAGCTTATTATCAATATCACCAGTCACTTTACCGGCAACAGGATACCAACAGTAACCCTTTCGCCGAACCCACGCTGATTACGGGCAATATTCAGGGAGGATTCGGTTGTTTTGGCTCCTACTGCCGGTCGAGCGTGAGCGCCCGGATCAAGTGATGACCCCGTGCAACAGCCACGGCTATTATTTTGTGCGAAACTAACTAAACATCAACAAGTTAAGTTAAATAAGGACTAGTAGGGAAATTGTATTTGTCGGATGCGGTAGTTGACACCAACATTTCTATGCCAGTTATTATAACCACTATACCCTATTGATGTCTCCAGGTCATTGGTGAACAGGCGCTCGACAAATCCTTCGATTGACCACCGTTTGGTAAAGCCATAATGTACCCCAATACCACCGTTCGCTTGCAAGGCGATAGAATGAACCGGAGTAACCCTCTCTAATATAAGATTTTCCTGAACGGTTTGCGAGTATTGATATACAGAGAAATTATTTCGGCCGTAGGTTGCTCTTACTTGGCCGAACATAGCCAGTCGTCTATCGCGAATGAAATAATATCGGGTTGATAATCCTACCCCTCTATAGCGTAGGTCAAGACTCGCCGCGTTTGTAGAACGGCCCTCCACAGTGATTGACCAGCCATCCATCAAGAAATATTGGGTAGTGGCTGGAGTGTGTTGATCAAAACAAGGCTAACTAGTACATAACGATCACTAAACTGTGGAAATTCAATATGTTACTTGTTCGATCTGTTAACTATAAACTGTCTATCAACACAGTTCAGCTACTACCCCATTTTCCTTTATAACGCACCAATCAAAACAATTCATTAGCCCTACTTTTTCAAAAACCGCACAAATTCACTGGTTCACTAAGCGGGGAAACTGATTAGTTACTCCGCCATCCTTTGGGGGTATTAGGGGTACGGCCATCACTTTCCAGACACACCGCCGTTGGGGGACGGCTCTCCCCCGCAAATATGAAAGGAAGGTTACCGAAAATTAGTGATTCCGGAATCGGATCGCGATCGTTTTGGGCCATAAACAAACCGGGAGCTCTCGTTGTAGCGTCCTTACGATCCAGCCAGTACAACTCCGAGGAAATAGCGGAAGCACTGAAATAACCCACGACAGCTTCCCGGGTATTCGTTACATTCTGTATGTTTCCACCCGCAATGGTAGGGGGTGTATCGGCGATACCGCCCGTGTTCTGGGTCTGATCCTGAAGGAGTTTAAAGTAGCGGTGCGCATCCGCCGTTAACGAGCCCTGGCGAATTTCGACCAGACAGGGATTCGTCTGGTAAAAAGGAATTTGGGCCACCCGTCGATCCGTGATCGTTCCTCCATTACTGTACTGATCATCAAACACGTTTACTTCATACCCCTGGAAAATATCCCAGCACTGGGTACGACATACATAATCGTAAACGAAGGGTTGTAGCGGGTTGACGGGGAAACATTTTTCATAAAGTCCGATGTTCGTTCCGGGATCGTTGATAAAATAAAGGGCGTTAGCACACGAAATGCACCATTCCTGTTTCTCCCAGAGTTTCCAGCCCCAGCGGTAGTAGTTGTGCTGGTTAGCCGGGTCCTGAAGGGTGACGTAAAAGTCGTGAGCAGCGGCGTAAAAGTTCTGGAGTCGTTGATCGGCGGGTAAGCTGTTCGGATTAAAACGGGCTGACAGCTTGCCCATGGGCGGGACTGACTGCATCACCTCAGTGGACGATTCGTAACGGGTTCCCTCCCGAAGGGTGATGCGCAGCTGATAGGCATGACCGATCTGGCCCACAAACCCCGTTGGTGCCTTATAGGTACCCGAATCCGTTTCGGTCATCGGTATAATCTGAGCCGAGTCCACCACAACGCTCACTGTCGCTTGGGTGATAGGCGTCGACCCAAATCGACCCGTCAGGCGATCCGCTTTGGACCGATTGATGCGAATGATCTGGTCTTCGGCCAGATTGGTGATGGTGCCATCAATGACGACAACATCGACTGTCCCCCGCTCTGAGAGGTCCAGCGAATCAACGCAGCCGAGGGGCAACACCAGGGTACTTACACAAACGACCAGTAGTAATAAAGCGCGCATACAAACAAAGTCAGGGGAACCACAATTCGGCAACAGAATCAATGAACTAATCGGGCTGGTTTCAAACTCAACCGTAGGACCGTGCGTCCTCAATCACGCCAGCCTTCGGGTTTGATGGGGGTGCGATTCGTACCGGCCAGGCAGGGAGCCGTGACTAACCGGGGTAGTGCACCGGGTGTGAACGGAGTAGCACTTGCGCCTAAAACGGGTACGCGTCGAATCAGACTATAAAATAACTCGTCCTCGAACTTGACAATCTGGCCCGATTCGTCATAGGAACCATACGGTAAGCGGGTAGCATCTCTTTTGTCCAGCCACAGCCGCGTCGTGGCTACCGCACTCGCGGTGAAAAAGCCCACAACGATCTCCTCCCGATTAGCCATATTGTGCAGGTTACCCACGGGAGCCGACGGGGGCGTATCGGCCAGCCCGCCCGTATTCTGGGTTTGTTGCTGAAGCCGTTGGTAAAACTGGTAAGCATCCCGGGTCAACGACAGCTGGCGGACTTCCAGTAAAGCCGGCTGACGGGTTAACAAAGGCACCTGCCCAACAGTCCGGTTCATCAGGAAACCACCGTTGGTGAGTTGGTCATCGAACAGATTGATCGTCGAGTTCGAAATGATTTCCCAGCAGGGCGTCCGGCAGGTGTAATCGTTGTAGTAGTCCCGGTCCAAAACGTTCACGGTAGACTCAACGCAGGCTTCAACGGCCTTACGCGTGGTAACAAGTTGGCCATTCTGTAGATATTGTTCCTGTAAGGAATCCAGGTAAACGCTCTTGTAGCAACTCTTGCACCAATGCTGTTTTTCGGTTAGTCGCCAATCCCAGCGGTAGTAATTGCGCTGAGTAGCCGGGTCCCGGGTACTTAACAGGACATCATAACCGGCCCGGAAGCCGGATGAGTAAAGACCCGGTGGTAAGCTGGTAGCGTTGAAGACGACCGACAGCCGTTCGATGGGCGGTACATCGGGCATGATCTGGGTCGAGGACGCGTAGCGGGTGCCGTCGGGGAGCGTGAACCGGAGCTGATAGGCGTGGCCAACCCGGCCTTTAAAATCACTGGGCAGCCGGTAGATCCCCTCAACCGATTCCAGGCAGCTGATGACCTGGGCTGAATCGACCAGGATTTCAACCGTAGCCTGGGTAATGGGCAGCACGCCGAAGCGACCCGATATCGGGTCGGCCCGGGAGCGGTTGAGAAGGATGCGCTGAGGCTCGGCCCGGTTGGTCAGCGTTCCATCCACCACGATGACATCGACGGTACCGGCCAGGGTCTGCTCAATCGGATCGACGCAGCCCAGAGTCACCCAGGAAACGAACAGGCAAACGACTATACACCAACTGAAAGCGCGCATAGGAATAGGGGTTAAAGAGTCAATTAACGGGTCAGTCCCGCCAGCCTGCCGGCTTGAACGGGGTACGACTGTTACTGAGCACACACACCGCGGTGGGCGGGCGGGGTGGTCCCCCGTAAATATATAGTTTGGGCGTCGGGCGGGGACCGGTGTAGGGGGGCGGTGGCTCCCGGGTCGGCAGCCGCCGATTGAGCGCATAGAAAAGTTCTTCGTCGCCCTGTACTGTGGGCGTAAACGGATCAGTTGATCCGGTAAAGGGTAAGATGGACCCGTACGGTAAGCCCGTCACATCCCGTCGATCCAGCCAGTAGGGAACCGACGAGACGGCCGAAGCCGTGAAATAACCCACGACGATCTCCCGCTCATTGGCCACGTTTCGGATATTTCCGGGTAGGGCCGTAGGGGGGGTATCGGCCACCCCGCCCGTGTTCTGGGTCTGGTCCTGGAGCCGCTTAAAATACTGATAGGCCTCCGGGCTGAGTGAGGACTGGCGAATCTCGATCAAACACGGCTCGCGGGTGTAAACCGGTATCTGGGCCACCTGGCGGTTAGCGATAAGTCCCCCGTTGGTGAGCCGATCTTCGAACACATTGAGGGCATAGTTGGTCAGGATTTCCCAGCACTGCGTCCGGCAATAGTAATCATAGCCCCATACCCCCCGGGGAACCAGTGGTTTCCCGAATTCGGACGCGTTATCGGGGGTGGGGGGCGGAATAAAACAATCTTCGTAGAGCGCGTCGCCCGATACAAAGTACAGATTATCCTTGTAAACGCCGGGCAGAATCGCATTAACGGCGTACACGCCCTGCTGACACGAGCGGCACCAGACCTGTTTTTCGTATTCCTTCCAGTCCCAGCGGTAGTAATTACGTTCACCGGGTGGGTCCTGGGTGTCAATAAACAACGCATGACCCGCCGTGTAGTTATCGAGCAGGCCGACTGGCAGCGCGGTTGGGCTAAATTGGGCCCGTACGGCCCGGATGGGCGGAACGGTGAGCATGAGTTGCGGGGACGACTCGTAGCGGGAGCCGTCCCGTAGGGTGAAGCGCAACTGATAGGCATGGCCCGTCCGGCCCCGAAAGTCACTGGGTAGCTGGTACTGGCCATCGCCGGTTTCGTGGGCCGTAATGATCGTGGCCGAATCGATGACGACCTCGATTAACGCGCCGGTAATGGGCAAAGAACCCGGCAGACCCGTTACGGGATCGGATAGCGATCGATTCAGGCGAATCTGTTGGGGCTCCGCCCGATCCGTCAGGGCCCCGTCCACGACGATCACGTTTAGTTTACCAACGGGGGAAAGCGCCAGGGGATCGACGCAGCTCACCAGCAGCCCGCCCGTGACCAGCAGCCAGAGCCCGACGCGTCGGATCGTTTGACAAAAATACAGTTCGGGACTTCTCATGAGCTTTCGACATGACACGACAGACGGCCCCCGTCAATCGGGCCAACCCTCGGGTCTGATGGGTGTTCGGTTAAGGCCGGGTACGCACACGGCCGTCACGCGACCATCCTCTTCGGGCAACCGGGCATTCAGGGCCTCAAACAAGGTGTTGGCCAATGCAGGTCCCGTGTTGGTAGCGGTTCGATTGAGCCAGTAACGTACCCGCGATACGGACGATACGGCAAAATACCCCACCACCGCTTCCCGCTCGTTGGCCGGGTTGCGCACGTTGCCGATGGGCGCCACGGGGGGGAGGTCGGCGATTCCCCCCACGTTCTGGGTCTGGTTCTCAACCAGTTGAAAATACTGATACGCTTCCAGGGTCAGGGAAGACTGGCGGATTTCGACCAGGCACGAACCGTAGTGGAGGTAAGGAATTTGAGCAACCCGCCTGCCCTGAATGGAGCCTCCATTGGTGAACGTGTCGGCAAACAGGTTGAGGCTCGTGCTGTGCAGCATTTCCCAGCAGGGCGTCCGGCAGTAATAATCGGCGTAATTCCGTACCGAATAATCGGTTACACAGTCTTCAATCAGCTTGTTTTGGCTATCATAAATCGTGTAGCGTCCCTGATAACAGGAGCGGCACCAGGCTTGCTTTTCCCAAACGGTCCAGTCCCAGCGATAGTAGTTTGCTTGGTCAGCGGGATCGTCGGTATTCAGAAAGAACTCATTGGCGGGCAGCCGACGAACGGGATTGGTAGCCGGTATGCTCAATGGCACGAACCGCTGGGATACCCGCCCGATAGCGGGCACCGGTTGCATCGTCTCGGCTGAGGAGACGTAGCGGGTGCCATCGGCCAGGGCAACGCGCAATTGATAGCGTCGACCGATCTCGCCCCGGAAGCCCTCGGGCAGCTGGTAAGTGCCCGGTGCCGTTTGGCGCAGGCCGACCACTTGATCGGCATCAATAATGACATCGGCTGTCGCGTCGGTAATGGGCAGCGTCCCGAAACGGCCGGTGTAGGGTTCGGCCCGCGATCGGTTGAGTGTCACTACCTGCGGCTCGGCCTGGTCCGTCAGCCATCCATCGACCACCACCACGTTGGCCGTATTGAGGGTATCCGGCTCGTAGGCGTCTACGCATCCCACTAACCCGAAGGCAATTCCGGTAAGGCAGCCAATTCCCACAGTAGCTAAACGCATGGATCTCATTTAAACTCGAAATTATACGACAGACTGGGAATAGGAGCGGCAAAAATGGCCAGCCGGTAGGGGTTCGTGGCCTGCCCCTCGGTCCGGTAAAAGATCGAGTAGGCGTTCTTACGCCCGTAGAGGTTGTAGACCGTAAACGTCCAGTGGCCCTGCCAGCGTTGGTTTCTACGACTCGGATTGTAGATGTTCCAGGCGAAATCGAGCCGGTGGTAGGCCGGCAGCCGCCCCTGGTTGCGCTCGTTGTAAAAGGGATAGGTCCGGTCCTGGTAGCGGATGAAGCCTTCCGGCCGGGTGTAGGGGCGGCCCGTGCTGTAGACCGCGTTGAATGAGAAGCTGTGGTGCTTTGTCTGGGTGATGGTCAAACTCACATTAACACTGTGGGGCCGGTCGTAGTTAGCCCGGTACCAGTCACCCCCGTTGATCTGCTGGGTGAACTCGGTCCCGGCGGCCACCTGGTTGAACGTGCGGGCGTAGGTGTAGTTGACCCAGCCCGTCAGTTCGCCTTTCTTTTTACTGGCCATCAGTTCGAGCCCGTAGGCTTTACTGCGGCCCGCCAGCAGCTGCGTTTCGGGCGTGGCCTGCAACAAAAAGTTCGCCCCCGGCTTATAATCGAGCACGTGTTGGGTCGTCCGCCAGTAGACCTCCGCCGTCACTTCGTAGATGTTGTCACCCAGATTCTGGAACCAGCCCGCCGACAGCAGCTGGCTCACCTGGGGCCGGATGTGGGCATCGGCCGTTTTCCAGCGGGCGGTGGGCAGGGGCGTGGTGGTGTTGGTGATCACCTGCAGATACTGCCGCATCAGGTTGTAGCCCAGCTTGACCGAAGCCGTCGGGGTAATGGCGTAGCGAATGCCCAGGCGGGGTTCGAACCCGCCGTAAGTCTGGCTGACGGCCCCGGCCCCGTAGCGCGTCGAATCCACGACGGTGGTCGCATCGGGGGCACTCCCCTCGGCGTAGCGGTACACCAGCGACGGGCCCAGGTTCATAAAATAGGAGTAGCGCAGGCCCGCCGAAATCGCCAGGCGGTCGGAGACACTCACCTCGTGATCGGCGTAGAGGGCCGTTTCAAGCGCGTTCTCGATGGGCGTTTTTTGCCCGTTTACGCTCAGGCTCTGGCCGGGCAGGAGTTCTCCCGGGTTGAGCCGGTAATGGGTAGCACTGATACCCACTTCGGTTTTGGACTGTTCGGTCTGGTAGTTCAGGTTGGACTTGATCTGGCGCTGCAAAAGCCCCTGCCGCAGGGTGACCTTGTTGGCCGAACCCGCTTCCAGAGAGATGATGTCGGGGACGTACTGCGCGACGATGGCGGTAGTCTGGACGTTGAGCCGGGGCGTCAGGGTAGAGAACCAGCGGACCATGCCGTTCAGGGTCTGGTGGCGGTACCGGGTGCCGGTGGCGTTGATGTTGGCCAGACTGCCCAGCAGATTGGTCTGGAAGAAGTCTTTACTGAAGTAGCCCATGGCCGTCACCGTGCTGCGCTCCCCCGCCCGCCAGAAGAGCTTGGCCACCACGTCGCCGAAGTCGGCTTTGATGTCATTCAGGCGGGGGGAGGCCAGGTGCAAGAGCGGTGAGTTGAAGGCCCCCCGGGCGGAAACCAGCAGGCCCAGCTTTCCTTTGATGAGGGGCATATCGGCGGTGAGCTTGTTGGAAACCAGACTAATGCCCCCCGTCAGGCGGAACTGCTCGAGGTTGGGGTTCTTCAGGGAAATGTCGAGCACCGACGCAGCCCGTCCCCCAAAGCGGGCGGGGACGTTGCCCTTGTAGAGGTCCAGCCCGTTGACGGCGTCGGGGGGGAAGACCGAAAACAGGCCAAACATGTGGGTGGGGTTGAAGATGGGGGTATCGTCCATCAGGATCAGGTTCTGGTCGGTGGTGCCGCCCCGGATGTTGATCCCGTTGGCGGCTTCACCCACGCTGGTGACTCCGGGCAGCAGTTGCAGCCCCCGCAGGATATCGACCTCCCCCAGGGCGGCCGGCAACCGTTCGAGCGTTTTCATACTGATGCGGCTTACCCCCAGCAGGGGCTCCCGCACGGTGCGGTCGTAGCCTTTGCTGGTGACGACGACCTCTTCGAGCTGGGCCGACACCGCCGGCAGGTCGACGTTGAGGGTCGTATGCTGGCGCAGGTAGAGACTGGTGCGGAAGGGGACGTAACCCACGCCCCGTACCACGACGATATGGCGACCCGAGGGCAGGCTGATCGTGAAGCGCCCCTGCTCGTCAGTATAGGTACCGGTGGTGGCTTTTTCGTAGTCAATGACCACGGCCATGCGCCCCAGGGGCTGGCGGCTGGCCGAGTCCCGTACAGTACCTGACAGGGAGTAATTAAGTTGAGCCAGCGCCGGTGTGGCCATCAGCGCGCTGATAAGCAAGAAAGAACAGACCCGTAGTAGTGTGATCATAAAAGCGACTTGCTCCAATCGACTAGATGGGGCCAACGGTTTAGGACGATGATTCAGTGCGAAAAGATGAAGGTAGTGACATAACGGTATTTACTACAACTTCTTCCGGTATTTATTATACTAATAACAGAATGTGTTTGCTGCCATAACATTCCCCTTCGGCTCGATTGTTGATTACCGCTTTCGCAAATACATTGTAGTGATTCCCTGGCGCAGGGCGATAGGAAAAGTATCCAGTTCGCGATCGACGAGCTTATGATCGTGAGGCACGGGCTTACTGATGTACTGGGGATCGATGAAGATGATATTGAGCCGCTCATGAACCTGCCCCCGGATGCGTTCGGTGTGTTTGAGTAAATGCTCATTGAGGGTGCTGGTTTTCGTCTTGGCGACATCATCAAAGAAGCGAAAGGAACAGTACCAGTAGCGATAGTAATGGTAGTAGTTGGAAAAGCAGGCCTGATAGGCGTCGGGCTGCTCACGAATGGTGCGCAGGAGCTGATCGGCTTGTTGTAGCTCATCGAGCTGTTTAGCACTCAGTTGCTGCATGAGTGATTTGTTAAGCAACTCATCCCGGTAGTTTTTGAGGTGTAGTACTACATCACCGTGTATGACCTTACGCTCAATGGTATATTTATGCTTGGAGGTAAATGAGAGGGAAATAGCGGGTTTGTCGAAGTTGACGAGTTTAAGGTTCTTGTAGGGCTTACCGGGCCGGTAATAGGGCCGGTAGATCTCCATGAACTGGATGGGTACAAAGTAGTACTCGAGGTCTTTATAGACGGGCAGTTCGTTAACCTGATTGACAATAGGTTGCAGTGCAACGGTATGCTGCTTGAGCAGGATGCGGATTGCCTCGAGCGGGGCACTCTCCTCTCGCTTGCTGATGACTTTCTTAATGGGCTCTTCCATGGTAAGGCGAAGATAGTGAATTAATTTACATTGAAAGTAAATATCTTCCTTATTTAATACTTTTCTTTCCCCTTTCCACCAAGCAACATATTCCATTTTATCAAAAATCCTGTTAGATTGATAAAATGGAATATGGAATATGTAACTAATTGGTAAACACTAATTTATAAACAGAAAAAAGGTTTAAGTGGTATAACATTTTTTTCATCTAATAAAAGAGACGCTTTTACTAAGGCTACCTTACCCCTACTATCATCAAGAGCTTGCTGGTAATCAAACTATTAGACAACACCGAATACTTTAGCCGTATAAGCACCCATGTTGAGAATTTTGCGGGATGTGTTCTTGATTTCGATTTCGTATAATTTCCGCATGATATAAACCGAATCATAATTATTAATCACGTACTGAGCCTGATCAGCGCGCAATCCAAATTTTTCAATAAGCCTTTGGTGCAGTTCAGACGGTGGCGGAAGCTGAACCTCTGGCTTCTTAACTTTAATAGTCCAAACCAGACCCGTCGTTTTCCGGCTTTCCCGTTCTGGGTAGTAGGTTACTTCAATATCGGTTTTGGAATTAATTTCTTTCACCGCTGGATCCAAGACGCGCCGTTTAAAATTATCCCAATCGGGGTATTGTTCAGTGTCTACTCCGGTCTCTTCATCATTACGAATTAACCGCAAGCGCGTTTTCAGATCCTGGATCGATACTTTCATTAACCCTAAATTTTTCCACTGAGACAACATTTCGTACAACCGTTTGGTGTATTTGCCCGATACGAGTAAGGCCTCGTAAAAGCCATAGGTTGTAAACCTGTTTTCTAAATTAAATAAAAACGGGCGAAGTTTAGGATCAATGCAAATAGCAATTGTCCCTTCATCGGTATTATAGAATACGGATGAGAAAGGAGCTACCTGTAGCAAGTTTCCGTCGATTGGAATTTCAAGTATCTTTTGCATCATTGTCTTAGTAGCCACCCGTAGATTAGCGTAAGGATTAAGCACGTTGGTAACATCAACCAAGTCTTTAATGCGAATAATGTATTCTTTATTAGGAGAGTCATCAGCCCCTAATTGCGATTGAACCATGTAAAAGATATTCTTTTGCAGGGCACTCATTTCGTAATTAGCCACTGTTAACGCGTTCGCTTGAAAAAGCATCCGCACCGCATTGTCAACTTTTCCCAAAATAGATAGCTGGTTAGCAGGAATTCTTTTCTTCATGGTTATCCACATTTACGGAGTAAACCTAACAGAAAAATTAACATGTACGGAGTTAACTACTATTTTGTACGGAGATGATAATTAGTCACTACTATTTTGTACGGGCCTATGCCAAAATGTTACGATTATTTTGTACGAGGTTCACTACTATTTTGTACGAGGTTCACTACTATTTTGTACGAAGACACCCCTTGTAAGTGTCTCACAATCAGAACAGTATACACGAGTTAAAATAATCAAAAGAATTAAAATAAAATTGATCACAAATAGTTTGATAGGTTCGGCTTTTAAGGCTAGAAAATAAAAAAATAGAAAAGAAAACAAGAAAAGTACAATTGGAAAGGGGAAAAACAAAAATCAATCGGTATTGAACCAATCGTGACTACTATTTTGTACGGACTTAGGATATAAAGCTCTATAAATCAAGAAGTTACAAATTATATTTGCTTTGAATAACTGACATTTTCTATAACTTTAAGATGCTGATGTACTATCACCACTACTATTTTGTACGGAGTTAGCTAATAAATTACTGATTTTCAATAAGTTACATAATACACTTTAGAAAACAAACTCACTTAAGGAAACTGTTGGCAATAGCAAATTATACCTTTTAAGTATGTTTAGCCAGCTGATAAGCTCCAGTTGGTAAAAAATTATACTTATTTTAGTTAATATGCTTGTTCTAGGTATAAATTTAAGGCAAACTTTAACCCGACTGTTATGCTTACGCATGAGGAGGTATATACCTTTTTAAAAAAGAAATCCACCTTATCGCATTCCGGATTGACTAAGGAATCGGGTCTGCCTACAGGCACGTTGGCTAAGGCCATGAACGGGCAGCGAAAGCTAACTGAATCTCACTTAAAAGCCCTAGAGCCAATCCTTCTTCAGTATGGCATTGATGACTTCCGTAACAGACGGGCTACGGTGTTATCAGTTGTAAACCACAAAGGTGGTGTCGGCAAAACCACCACTACCATCAATCTAGGGAAGGGATTAGTCAACCGCCAGCAGTCAGTTCTTTTGATTGATATGGATTCTCAAGGGAATCTTTCCCAAAGCCTAGGTATTCATAATCCCGAGCAACAATTATTGCAGTCACTAACGCAAGGTATTCCGCTACCGGTTGTCTCTTTGTCAGAGGGGTATCATGTGGTACCGAGCGATTTAGAATTAGCAAAAGCCGAAGCGCAACTTATAAAAACGCCCAGCGGGGTTTTGCGGTTTCGCAATGCCTTAGCACCGTTACTGGTAAAATACGATTATATCCTTATTGACTGCCCACCCTCTTTAAACATCTATACCTATTCGGCTCTGGTGGCTTCTTCAGCTGCTTTAGTCGTATTAGAGCCGGAAGCCTCTGCAGTAAAAGGTATGTACAACCTATTAGAACTCATCCAAGATATAAGGGAGTCATTCAACCCCAAACTAAAAGTTGAAGGTATTGTAATGGCGCAGGTTAACCCCCAGTTAGTGCTTCACCGTGAATTGATGGGTAAGGTTCGGGATGATTTAAAAGGGCAACCCTTCTTTAAAACAGAGATCCGGCAAAACGTAGCGATTGCTGAATCCCAGTATGTAGGCAAGACTATTTTTGATTACAAGCCCAATTCAATGGGTGCAACGGATTATCAATCCCTAGCCGACGAAGTATTCGCTTATCATCCCTCTTAATCCTCTTTCCTACCTATGAAGAAATTTGCAACGGCTGCTGGAATACCACCTGTACTACACAGAAACACGGCTAATTTAATGCAAAGTATGTTAGATGAAGTAAAAGCCAATATTACGGTTTTACTAGAACTGAAATCTTTTATTCCCTCGCTGCAAGCGTCTGAATACGATCAGTTAGAAGCTAACATTCAGAAAGATGGGTGTCGGGAATCATTATTGATATGGCAAACTACCCAAGGAATAGTTGACGGATCCAGTAACGATTCTCCCCTGAATATATTGGTAGATGGACATAACCGCTATGCCATATGTCAAAAAAATAATATCGACTTTAAGATCATGCTTAGGGAGTTTTCCAGTCTCCAAGCTGTGCGTGACTTTATGATCGACAACCAATTAGGCCGTCGTAATTTAACCCCCGAGCAGACATCCTACCTACGGGGACTTAAATATCGAAATGAACGCCAAGCCACCGGTAGACCCGTTGTTGATGGAGATTCCTCTGCACGAGAAGAAGGTGAGCACTCATTAGCTCAGCGAACGCAAGACCGCCTAGCGAAAGAGTTTAATGTTTCTCCCCGAACCATTCATCGGGACCGGGAATACTCCGAAGGAATTGACAAGCTCAGTCCTAGTCTAAAACAAGACGTATTAAAGGGGAAACAGAAAGTATCGAAAGAAGTGATTCGCGCTATAGGGAAAAACAACGAAGCGAATACGCCCCCCCTTACTTTACCAGAATTGTTGGCACTCAATGAAGTGCCTCTCCCTGCTAAAATTAAGCAACAAACACAGAATTACAGAGAATTACAGGATGTAGTAGACAAAATCGTCAAGCTGGCGGCGGAATTAAGCCTAAACTCCCCAAAATTTGCAATAGCCTGTGATAAAATAATTGCTCTTTCGAATGAAGCGAAGCGATTGAAAAGTGCATAAACTTTCTTTAAGAATAATGTTGCCAGTTTGGCAACATTATTCTTATTGATACGTGAGTAAGTCCGTCATATAAGGTGCTTTTGCTTTTATGGCCAGCTACAAACAATCTGATTACGAAGCGCTAAGACGACGTTGCGTTGAACTGAGTCAGGCCGGTTGGCAACAGTTGGCCATTGCTCAGGCGTTTGGTCTAACTCAGCCTTGGGTGAGTCGAACCCTTAGAGTATGTTGGGAAATCATCTTTGGCAATAAGTCTCGATTCGTTGTAACATGATCTGGCTATTGGCCAGATACAACCAACTGACCGAAGAAGATACGGTATGCTCATAGT
>NZ_VFIA01000052.1 GCF_014282275.1 Spirosoma utsteinense | reverse complement strand
CCGAGACGTAGACAAAACCATAGAAAGTTCGGAGGCTATGCTACGAATTGGCTTTATTTCAATCCTGCTCAATAGGCTGGCCAAATAATAGTCCCAAACATACTCTAAGACGTTTACTGATTTCAACCGCTCTTTGTTGTCCCGAACTGATGAAGCTTCCAGGACGAGGTCCACATTGCGCACCAACTCATCAACTTGCCCAGTCGTATAGTCAATCAACTCATCCGCACCGAGTTGCCTGAGGTAATCCATGTTGTTCCCTGAATCGACCCCGATCACGTAGGCCCCTTTTGCTTTGGCGAACTGGAGGGCAAAACTCCCGACGTTACCCGATGCTCCCTGAATTAAAATGCGTTGGCCCGCCTGTAGCTTGCCGTATTCAAAGATAGCGGTCCATGCCGTGAGCGCTGCCAACGGCACGGCTGCGGCTTCATTAAAGCTCAGGCTCCTGGGTTTATGGGCAAATCGAGTGGCTTTAGCCGCGCAGTATTCAGCGTAACTGCCATCGCCGGGAAAATTAGGGACCCCATACACGGCATCACCTTTCTGAAATCCGGTCACCTCCTCGCCCCATTCCTCTACCGTGCCGGCCACATCCCAGCCCAGGGTCATCGGCAGGGTCAGATTATACCGCAGCGTGGCATCTTTGCCTTCCCGGACCACTACGTCTACCGGGTTCACGCCACTGGCGTACACGTTTACTAAAATCTCATCGGGTGCGGGAACAGGCCGGTCAATTTCTTCGAGGTTCATGGCCTGTGGTCCGCCAAACTAGTGAATGCGCACTGCTTTCATGGCTAAACGTATCGGTTGATTCGAAGCACAAAGGCCGGCATCCCCCAACGTAGCAATTTAGCCGGAATGCCCTTTGTATTAGCCGAAACAGCCAATCATTACGATGTGATTTGTATTCGTTCCACGGCCTGAGTCAAATAGATTGACGAGGCCGGTCAAAAACGCTTAGCGGCCGTCGCCCGGCGTGATTCTTTGCAATGGGGCAAAGAAAATTTCTGGTTTCCCGGATCAACCGTGAATACATTTATGAGAGTAAACACCCCTGGTTTGCGCGGACGGGTTAATTTACGGTCGGCACGTACCCCCCATCGACCCGGAGATTGGCCCCGTTGATGTATCCCGAGCGTGGGCTGGCCAGAAAGGTGACCAGATCAGCTACGTCTGCCGGCCAACCCACGCGGCCCGATGGCACCGCAAAGGGACCGTCCTCTGCCCCAAACAAGGCCGGCCATTGCGATGCGTCGTCGGGCCAGCCAAGCTGCAGGGCAATAGCCCGGAAATCCCGTTCCAGTCCGCTCGTCCAGATGGTGCCGGGGCTAACCGCGTTGCTGGTGACCCCCGTTCGGGCCAGCTCCTTGGCCAGCGATACCGACAGGTTCAGTTCAGCCGCCTTGGTCGCTGCGTAGGCGGCCGTTACGGTTTGAGGGCTGCTGGCCAGACCACTGCTGATGGCAATTACGCGCCCCCATCCGGCTTGTTTCATGCCCGGTACACAGGCTAAAATGAGCTGGACCATCGGCCCGATGGTCCGGGCGTAGTTGTCAACCCAGTCGGCTGGCGTCGAGTAAAACCAGGGCTTGCTTTCCAGCGACCCCGCATTATTGACCAGGATATCGATACTTCCTCCGAACGCGGCCATCGCACGGTCAGCGACCGAACCGACTGTGGCGGTGTCCGATAGATCGCCCAGCACAATGGTAGCCGTTCCCCCATTTGTGCGAATAGCCTCCGCAACGCGTTCGGCCCCGGCTTCATTGCGGCCGTGAATAATGACGGAAGTCCCTTCAGCGGCCAGTGTCAGGGCAATGGCTTCCCCAATCCCGCTGGTACTGCCGGTAACTAAAGCGCGTTTGCCCGTTAATTGTAAGTCCATACTCGTAATGTTCGTTAAACTATCAATAGAGCCGGTTTCGTGAGATGGCTCTGCTAAGGCGTTGTCTGGCCGGGTAAAGCCCTGTCGTAGAAAGATAAAATTGCTACACCGCAACCGCCGATTTATCGTTGGCCACGAACACATGGCTACAATACGTTTGGAGCAGCTCAGGTCGGTCGGCGGGACCGTGGAAGGCGATGTGTCCGTCGGGCCGGACCAGGACGAGTGCCGGAATACCCTCCAGGCCGTAGGCGGCATGGGCCTGACCATCCCGGTCGAACAGGCGGGTCACGGAACTGGCTTCGACGTCGGATGGCATTGGTGCGGCCAGTTCCAGCCGGGGACGAATGAACGCCCACTGACTAACCCCGGCCACTGCCGACAGAAGCTGCGCACCCGCGTCGGATTTTCGCCCATCGAAGGCCAGCAGGCTCCAGCCCCAGGTCCAGCCATCAGGATTGTACAGCGTCGAGAACAAACGGATCGGCTTGCTTTCGTAGTCCGTCACCTCCGCGTCCGGTGCCCGATTGCCCGCCTGCGGCACGTCGGTACGCAGCAGTTGACGCAGACTCAGGTGCTCGTCGCTCAGGGGCTTTTGGCGTAGCTGACCAGCATCTGTTGGAGGTCATCACTGCCGAATAATTGCGAACCCAGGTCGGGAATGACCTTTCCGGCTACATCCAGCAGGGTATCCTCCAGTTTGCTCCGGTACATCAATCGTTTAAATCCGCTGACCTGCTTGTCGTTCAGGTTTTTGTGTTCGGTGTGCCGTTCTCCGTTGTAGCTATCCAGAACAACCGGGCTGGCGTACCCTTTGAGACGCATGGCCAAGCGCCAGGAAATGCCTACGGCGTCGTGGAACCCGGCGTTCATACCCTGCCCGCCAATGGGTAAGGTGTAGTGCCCGGCGTCGCCCACCAAAAAGACCCGGTCTTTAACGTAAGCGGGCGCCACGCCGTACTGGAACCGGCTGTGGCTGAACCAGATTGGATCGGTCAGCGTCAGCGTATCGTCCTCCGTTACCTCCCTGGCCCTGGTCTGAATTTCGGCCAGCGTTGGGTCGCGATCGGGCATCTGGTCATCGTCCTCCAGAAAAAACAGCCGGTGGTAACCACCCCAAACGGGCATTACGCCGGAAAATTCGTTGTGATACGTGAAAAACCACAATTGGTTCGGCTCGGTGGAACGTGGCCAGTGCAGTTTAGCATCTACCTGCCGGTTGGCCCGGTGTTCAAATTTTTTCCGTCTCGAAATCAAGACCAACGGCTTTGCGGATCGTACCCTCGTACCCATCGGCACCCACTACGTACCGGCACCGCAGTCGCTGGGGTTTAGCGTTGGCCTGCTCGTCCGATGCCGTCACGACCGTGACGTAAATCCCCTCGTCATCCTGCTCGATGCTAACCACTTTCCGGTCGCGTTCCACGCTACCCCCCCGCCGGGCAATCTGCTCCGACAGCGTCTTTTCAATGACGTCCTGTCCGCTGTAGAGTACTTTGGGATAAGGACTGTCCACCTCATCCAGTTTGACCTGATCGAGGGGTTGGCCGTCCAGGAATACCGTCTGCTTCTCGATTTGGTAGGCTTGTTCTGCCAGTACGTCCCGCAGGCCAATGCTGGCCAGCAGTTCCTGGGTTCTGGCCCAGACGTTGTTAGCCCTAGAATATTCTTTGGGCTCTTTTCTCTCCTCAAAAATCCGGCAGCGGACGCCGTGGTGCTGCAAAGCACACGCGGTGGTCATACCAATCGGGCCGGCACCGACGATGATTACGTCGGTGTCAAAATTTAGTGAGTCCTGGGACATAGCAGTTTATTAGATTAGGAACGGGATATATTTGTCAACGTGATGCAGCAGCAAACTCCCGGATCGTGGCGTGGCTGCGCGGTTCAGTAGGTAGTTGTCCATGGCCGTACGTATAGCCGCGTCCATGGCGCCAATGCTATGAATCCTTGACTGATAGACTAACGTCCGCAAAGGTCGCCCGTCCCGCTTGCCCGTAGCCCGCATTTCTTGTTGTTTTCTTTTGAATTCCTGCTGTTTAAACCGACTTACCCCGTGAAAATTCAAGCGGACTACAACCCACGATTCGCTTAAACGCAACCGAAAAGTTAGCGGGCGAGGCAAAGCCCAGCGCGTCGCTGATGTCGGCCACCGACGTATGGCCTGCCCTGAGCAACCGCCGGGCACGGCAGATTTTCCAGTTTAAAACGTACCGATAGGGCGGTACGCCGGTTGCCTGTTTGAACAGATGCGAGAAGTGAAACACGCTCAGGTTAGCTAAACCCGCCAGTGTTTCCAGGGTGACGGGCCGTTCGGCGTGAGCTTCCAGATACGCGTCGATGCGAGCTAGTACGGTTGCTGGCAGCGTCCGCCCGTTGGTGACGCGGTGCTCGCAGGTGGCATGGTGTTCGATTAGCTGGTGGCACAGCGCGTTCGTCAGCGATTCGACGTAGAGCAGCCCCAGCGCGTGTTGGCTACCCACGGCAGCTATCAGCTGCCGCCCCAGTTGCAGCAGTAGGGGGTCGTTGAAGTGGAACCGGTCGCGCAGGGTGAACTTTGTCAGGTCCCGCGACTGCTGCGATAGCTGTTTCAGGTGTTGGTCGTCTACCGTCAGATAGATATTATCACAAGGCGCATTGCAGGTTACCGCGTTGTACTCACCGCCGGGATATAACCCCAAATCACCCGTGCGAAATGCCCGTTCCTGCACCTGCGACCCCCGCGGATGCCGCACGATCATGTGGGTTGGCACCTCATAAACAATCAGCAGGTGATGCGCATGGTAATGAGCTGGTATTTCTACGGCGTCCAGTCGGTACTGCTCCACCCGGACACCCCGCCAGGCTAAGGCTTCGCTAGTGATTAAGGGGGGCTGCTCAAAAAGCTCGGTAACGGATGTCATTGCAGGTTTATAGGCACACTAAACCGAAACACCCCGTGTTCCATAAAATTCCAAAATTTACACTGTAGCCTTACTTACTTGCTCTATTACCATAGTCACGCCCGTATCGACGCTCGATAAACGCCAGCGTGGCTGGGTGTTATTGCCTAAAGAGGGGTGGTGGGAGCAGACGTCAGCCAATCTCATAGATTCATGCCCCCCGTTACCTCAATGCGCTGCCCGTTGATCCAGTTGGCTTTTTCGCTGCACAGGAACGCCACGACACCCCCAATGTCCTCCGGCTGGCCAACCCGGCCCAATGCCGTCGCGCCGATGGCGTAGGCCTGTACGTTTGGATCGCGCATAACCCCGCCGTCGAAGTCCGTCACGACACCACCAGGAGCTACTACGTTAGCCGCGATGCCCCTGGCACCAACTTCGAGCGCCAGATAGCGGGTGAATGTCTCCACCGCGCTTTTCATGCTGGCGTACGCCGACTGGCCCGCGAATGAATAGCGGGTCAGCCCGCTCGATATGTTTATGATCCGTCCGCCGTCATTCAGCAGGGGCAGGGCCTTCTGGGTCAGAAAGTAGACCCCTTTGAGGTGAACGTTCACCATCTGATCGAACTGTTCTTCGGTCGTATCGGCAATCAGGGCGTTAACCCCCGTACCCGCGTTGTTGATGAGGAAATCGAAGCGGCCGGTGCCAAATGCCACTTGCAGGGTGTGGGTTACCTGCTCAAAAAAAGTGTCGAATCCGGTGGTATGGGCGGTGTCTAACCGGAGGGCTGCGGCTTTCCGGCCTATACGTTCGATTTCCTGCACCGTTGCCCGGGCTTCGGTCTCGTTGCTGCGATAGGTCAGCAGGACGTCGATGCCTTCCTGAGCTAAATTCAGGGCCATATTTTTGCCCAAACCCCGGCTTCCACCGGTCACTAACGCAATTTTAGGAGTTGTCATTGGCTTGTACTTTTGTGTGTTGTCTTCAGCACAAAGGTCCGCCAGATGACAGGCCGGGTGTTTATCCGGACCAATCCAGTTTATGTATAATTCAAACTATGTGACTGCGACCGGAAAGCACCCGGCGCGAAGGCGGTTTCACGTTTGAAGAACTTGGCGAAGTGGGCTACGTCGGCAAAACCGAGACTGTCGGACAGTTCGGCGATGGTCCAGTCGGTTTGCGTCAACAGTGCTTTGGCTTCCTGCACGATGCGACCGGCAATAAGTTCGGTAGTGGTCAGGCCGGTGGTTTCCTTGACTACTTTGTTGAGGTAGTTGACATGGACCGACAGTTGGTCGGCATACTCTTTAGCACTCCGCAGGCGCAGGTGCTGGTGCGGGGTTTTGAGGGGAAACTGCCGTTCCAGCAACTCAACGAACAGCGCGGTTAGCCGGGCCGACGCGCCGGGGGAAGGGTGTGGGGTCTTGGCCACCTGTAGTTTCTGTCCCAGATGAATCAACTCCAGTGCGTAGGTGCGTAACAAATCGTATTTGTAGGCGTAATCCGAAGCAATTTCGGCTTTCATTTGGTCGAAAATAGTCTGAACGCGCGTGTGTACCTTGTCCGAAAGCGCGAATACCGGGTACCCCTCCGATTTAAAAATGGGCAGTTCGTCCAGCATGACCCCGCTTCGGGTGGGTTGCAGAAACTCGGCCGTAAAGACGCAGAATCGGGCGGTTTGCGGTCCCTGCGGCAACCAGAAAGACGGTGTTTTAGGCGTAGAAAACAGCAGCGTGGGCCGGCTTATGTCAACAGCCTCATCGGGGTACTCGGCACGACTATTTCCGGTCAGCAAACTGATTTTGTAATAGGTCCGGCAGGGAAACGAAGCGGCGGGTGCGGAGCGGGCAGTCGGCGCAACATCATCCAGCTCAAACACGTTGAAATGCCCTACTTCGGCCCGGATTTCGCTGGGCAACAAGGCACGCAGCGCGGTGGCCGAGCCGGTCGATAAGCTATGGCAGAGGTCTTCGAGCGAAGTAGCGTTCATGGAATCATAACTTGTCCGACTCAAAGGTACTCCCGTTTTCCAGACGAAGCCAGTTGAGTAGACTGTTTAACGGGTAATCCCACAGAAAGCAGCGAAAGGAGTCTAACCAGCCCGTTTCCGATAGAATACTTTAGGTCAACCGCCTAATACAAATCAACGGTTATCCGGCAATAGCGTATGGGGTATCGCCAGTTACACAACAGAGATCAGAGCAAACCGCCGGGCAGGCGGTAGCTCGATCCCGGTTTTTAAGAAAACGCAGCCCGGTAATCCTGGGCAAAATCAGCAACGTGTCGGGATGGCTGACCCGTGACCTCCTGCACCGTCTGGGTCACGAATGATGCTTCGCCCCGCTTATAGTGGGCGTAGTCCTCCACCAGCCCATCGGCCTGCCAGTCCGGGAAACCGGCTTTCGTCAACTCATCCCGCAGCACGGCCGGTGGAATATCCACAAAGGTAACCGAATGGCCCAGGCTGGTGCTCAGCTGAGCCGCCAGTTGCGCGTGGGTCAAGGCTTCCGGCCCGGTCAGCGTGTAGATTTTGCCCGCGTGGCCCGGCCCGGTCATTGCCGTAGCGGCTACCCCGGCAATGTCACGAATGTCAATCAGACTGATGGGCGTGTCGCCGATGGGGGCAAAGAGTTTGCCTTGCTCCGCAATGGTCTGTCGGAAGCTGAGCAGCCCCTGCATAAACAGATTGGGGCGCAGAAACGTGTACGCCATGCCTGAATCGCGAATGGCCTGCTCCACAACGGCATGGTAGCGCAGAAATCGTACGGGGGAATCGGCATCAGCCGCCAGCTGGGATAGTTTGACCATATGCTGCACCCCGGCCCGCCGGGCAGCGTCTACAAACGCCAGTTGTTGCGCTTCGGCCCGCTCGGAAGAAGGCGTTAGCAAAAAAGCCCGCTTTACACCGCTCAGGGCGCGTTCCAGACTGGCCGGATCATCGAAGTCGCCAATGATGGCGTCGACACCGGGCCGGGCGCTCAGGGTTTCGGCATCCTGGGCAGACCGCACCATCGCGCGGAAGACGACGCCCTGCCGGGATAATAGGTTCACGAGTTCCGTACCAATGGTTCCGGTAGCCCCCGTAATGAGTAGAGAGGCCTGCTCAGCGGGCGATAAATTGGTAGCTTTAGCATCTGTTTGGGTGTCCATCTGTTGTTTGTGCTTTGTTTGTCTGGCAAAGGTCCGGCGGGTAGCTTATATAAACTTGTAAGAAAACGAACATGGCTTCTTCAATACGTAGTCAGGTGGTACCCGCCGATGCGCGGCTGGATACGATATTCAGTCATTTTTACTGCGTGCAAAACCCGTTGGATGCGCGGGCTGTGCCGCAAAAGCTGCTGCCCACCTACGAGCGGCTGCTGGTGGTCAATTTTGGTCCGCCCATTCCCCTAAGTAATGGGCAGGAACCGTCCGTTATTGAGTTAGTAGGCATACTGGGTCCGTTGCAGCATATGCTGCACTACGAGCTGCCACCCGGGGCTGATTTGATCGTTGTTAACTTCACCCTCGACGGTTTTCACCGCCTGCAAACGCAATTCCTGGCCGACCATCCAGCCGCGAATGACGACGCGGCCAGTGAAGGGCTTCGTGAAGCATTTCAGAGCGTACGGGAGCAGATTGTCTCCTTATCGTCGGCAGATCGGCTGGCGTTTATCAGCGACTATATCCTTTTGAACACCGCCCCGATTGGTGAGGCCACCCATGCACTGCTCGAAAGTATTCCTTACTTCGCTGAATCGGCAAGGGATCCAATCAAAGTGCTGGCCGAAAACCAGGGCGTAAGCACCCGCAGCATCCAGCTTCGTTTTCGGGCGCACCTGGGATA
This sequence comes from Spirosoma utsteinense, assembly GCF_014282275.1. GTDB lineage: Bacteria > Bacteroidota > Bacteroidia > Cytophagales > Spirosomataceae > Spirosoma > Spirosoma utsteinense. The sequence goes on along the minus strand of NZ_VFIA01000052.1, from coordinate 20,293 downwards.
CTCGGCTAAGGAACTGGCCCGGTTCCTGCGGTTCAAAAAACTGCTGCGGCAGCTGTGCCAGTCGCCCGGCGACCCCGTAAACTGGATGACCTACGTGGATCAATTTGGGTATCACGACCAGAGCCACCTCATCAAGGATTTTCAGCATTTTCTGGGCCTGAGTCCCCGGCGTTTTCTGCGCGAGTCAGCCCGGGGGCAGGTGTGCTTCAGCCGGTCCGGCAATCATTATTAGAGCCGCAACCGGGGTAAATTAGACGCGGTCACAAAAGCGACTTCATTTGGGCATATTGGCCATTAACTGCTGCATCAGGCGGTTGAAGACGTTGGCTTCCGATTGAATGGCCTGGAAAACGGCCGCGTCGACCTGCTCAACCAACGTATTCGCCTGACCCAGTACCGTTTCGCCCGCCGGTGTCAGCCGCAGTTGCTTCGCCCGGCCATCTTCCGGATTGTCCATTCGCGATAACAACCCCTTCCCTTCCAGCGTCTGCACCACTTTGGAGGTCATCATTTTGTCCGTATTGGCGTAGTCGGCCAGGCGTTGCTGGGTGACCACTTCCCCCCGCCGGTCGAGCCAGTACAGACCGGCCAGCAGCGAGAATTGAGTCAGGGTGATGCCCACGTCCCGCAATCGCTGATTCATCAGCAACTGCCAGCGCATACTCACCTGCCAAAGCAGGTAGCCGTTGTTTTCCTCGGGTTCCGCGTAGGCAAAAATGGGCGAGTTAGTCATACGGGGTTGACTTAATCAGGTTTCATCTTTTGGTGCGCCGTTAGTCATAGCGGATTGAATCAGGGCAAAGTCAGCGGCTGGTATCTCAAAGCAGCCGAATCGAAAGCTATACCCCCAACGTGCCTTATTGCGGATAAACGTAAGCTGCTCCAGCAAGGGCTGAATCGGCGTTTCGGTGACGGACTGGTAGTTTGCCTGGCGTCGGAAGGGCTGAAAATCGGGGCTGACGTCAGCCTGAAACACCGACCCGTTGGCTACCTCACCGAGGGCAACGAACCGCTGATAGGGTTCGGTCTGGCCAAACATCAGCTTAGGGGCGTAGATAATCACTCCGTCGCCGGGCTGCATCCGGCGGAGGGGGCCGGGTTTACCGTGATTGGCCTGCACGATACCCTGCGCCACGCCGTGCAGGGCGTGATCGCGGCTGGCGACCACAACCCAATATCGGTTCTGGCTCATGCGGCTTTGGTTTCTTGTAAGGTTAGCCAGTATCCGTCAGGATCAGCAATGATGGCCGTATTACCAAAGGGGGATGGCTGGACGCCCCGCACCAGCGTTGCTTTCCCCTCGACGCGCTGGAGAAAGGTATTCAGATCAGTGATGGCAAACCAAAGGCTCACACCCCAACCCAGATGAGACGTCGCGTTGAGGTCAACTAAAGGTTTGCGAATGGTGAAGATGGCCCCGTCCTGGGTAGCAAAGACGCAGGCATCGGGGGGCGACTGGTCGGCAGGTTGAAAGTCCAGAACGTCGGTATAGAATTGGCGGGAGACGTCCAGGTCGCTGACCTGGAGCGAGACGAATCCGAGTTGAGTGGGAGCTGACATACGGGATCTGTTTAGTGATTGTGAATTTAGTAGTCGTGACTACTTTATTAACCGAGATCATTTCCTTTTTGTTCAATCTCAGCCTACCTGATTGCGTAGCAGATGGTTTATAATATGTTCAGAGACATTACATTGTCAATAAGTTGCGCAAAAAGTCAATCTGATTTTCGTTATTCGTCAATGGAACGTACCCCGGGGTATGATAGCTTTGCGGCACACATATCCCCCTTCACAAAATTATGTTTTTAGGTCATTTCGGCGTTGGGCTGGCGGCAAAGCCCCTGCAACCGCACGTATCACTGGGTACCCTGTTTCTGGCCGCACAACTGGCCGATCTGCTTTGGCCTACGCTGCTGCTGCTCGACGTCGAGCGCGTAAAAATCACGCCTGGTCTGCTAGAGGCTTCCCCCTTCGACTTTATCTATTACCCCTTCTCGCACAGCTTGTTGGCGCAGGTCGTGTTGGGCACGTTGCTGGGGGGGCTTACGGCCTGATACGGCGTAACTGGCGGGGGGCACTACTGGTGGGCCTGCTTGTACCCAGCCACTGGCTACTCGATTTGGTAGTGCACCGCCCTGACCTCCCGTTCTTTCCCGGCTCCTCCACTAAAGTGGGCTTAGGCGTCTGGCACAGCCTGCCCGTTACGCTCGTGGTCGAATTTGGTTTGCTAGCGTTTGGGGTGTGGGTGTACGTGCGCAACACCCGCCCGCGCAACCGCACCGGACGTTTCGTCTTGTGGGGCCTGGTGGCCTTTCTGGTGGTTTCGTACTTAGGCACTGAGCTGGGTCCGGCTCCCGCCAGCGTACCGGCCCTGGCCTGGGGCGGTCAGGCACTGTGGCTAACCGTAGCCCTGGCTTACTGGGCCGATGCGAACCGGGAAGCGGTGAGCACCGATGCGTACGCAGTAAGGTAACCGCGCGAACATCATCCCACCCGCCAAAATTCACCCGGCGTTTGGCCGGTCCAGCGCTGGAACGATCGTACGAAGGCGCTTGGATCGGTGAACCCCAGCAGAAAAGCAATCTCCCTGATGCTGTGTAGCTGGTCGCGCAAGTGGTGCTCCGCCAGCTCGAGCCGTACCTCGTCGAACAACTGCTGATAGCTGTGACTAGCCTGACGCAGCCGCAGTTGGAGCGTACGCGGGCTGAGGCAAAGGGCATCGGCTACGGCGATCAGGGAGGGTTCGGCCTGGGCCAGCAAGCGCAACAACTCCCGCCGTACGGAATCGGGCAGGGAGAGGGGCTGATACAGACGAGCCAGCTGGGCGGTGGCGTACGGCTCAAGCAACGCCAGCAGGTGCGGATCGGCGGTGGGGATGGGTAGAGCCAGTGCGGCCGCTGACAAACGCAGGGCTGAATACGGGGCATCGGATTGTACCGGGGCGGGGGCAAAAACGCGATTATGTTCGCGCGCATCGACCGGCGCGGGATAAGCCAGCAGAACCGCTTCAAGGGCCAGGGGCTGGCCGCAGAGCAGCCGGAGCATGTGCAGATAGACCGATAGCTCTGAGTTGAGTACGAAAGGGGTATACACGATGTCGGGGCTGGTTATTTCGACCACCAGTTCCGCATGATCGCCCGACCGGCGTAGGCTGGTGCGAGTGCCGTTGCACGTAATATCCTGGTACCGGCACAGCTTACAAATGGCCTCTTCCAGCGTGGCACTGTGCAGGAGAATATAAGCCAGCACTCCAAGGCTACTAAAGTGAATATGCTCGGTTAAGTGCAGATCGAGGTGGGGGTCGGCGGTGGCCTGCATTGCCAGTGGCCACAGCCGTTGCATGGTTGCGATTGACACCCGGCCATCGGGATGGCACAGTTGGGTAGTATCAATGGTGACAGCCTGTTTCATGGCTTCTGCGTCACCCCCGCGCTGGGTAACGGCGTGCAGCACCATCCGTACTGAAGCGGAAGAAAGAGTAGCGTCAATCGGCATACGTGGACAGAAGGGGTCAGTTAGAAGAAGATGCAAAAATGCGGTTTGTCCACCCCAGCACCCCAGTTACGGTCACCATTAAACGTGCATGATAAACCGTTTAATGGTGACCGTATTGGCGAACGTTTGAAGCGCTCTTTCCCCTCTTATACAGCTTGCGTATAGCGCTAACCGTTCAGCACTCAAACCTGGCATCGACTTATTTTTTCGCCTGGATGAACGTCTGAAACTTCAGGGTACGCCTGGCGTCATTCGGTTCGGGTGCGTCGTCTTTACCGCGGCCTGGCATACTGCGGCCAGTTGACGTTTCCCCGGCAGCGTAGGCCAGGCCGTAGCAGCCAACCGTCGCCGTTGAACTTACCCGGAGTACGTACCGCTGTCCCGCCGAGACCCGCAGGTTGGGCTGGATGAATCGATTTCGGGCGGCCCAGCTGATGGAGTCTGCCGGCAGGGATGCGCTGTACAGCGGCTGCGCCGTTGCATTCGACGCATCTGCTTCAGAGAGAATGGCCAATTCAAGGGCCGCGTTGGGGTTGTCTTTCTTGTAGGCCGTCACAGAAAGGGCAGACATCAGTCCGGTCTGAGAAGCTACGAACGTCTGGCTCTGCGCACGACTGTTGGCAATAGCGCAGCCGGTGCTGATGGTGTACGCCGTTGCGGACGGTTCTGCAACGGGGCGTTTCGTTTGCGCGGTAGGTACCCGGTTGCCCGGCTGACCAATCTGAATGGGCAGGGCGGGCGTTTCCTGGCAGACAATAGGCAGAATCGAGCCGTCGGCGGCAAAGGTTAGGGGAGACCAGAAGTAATTGGCCAGGGCTTCGTTGCGGGCACCGTTGTTCCACAAGTCACTGCCGTAGATAAATAGCGAATCGTTGGCGAGCTTGATGGTCGATACGAAAGAAGGCTGCCCGCCACACGATTGATCACTGATCTTCTTTCCCTCCGACCAGGGACCCAGCGGGGACGAAGCGGTACGGTACGAGGAACCGGTACCCGAGCAATAGCCGCAGTTGGGATCGGAGTAGGTAACGTAATAAATTCCTTTGCGCTTGAACAGGCCGGGGGCTTCGGTTTTCTCCGGCGTCACCGATTTCACGTGCCGACCGGTTCCTGTCAGGTAATCCGGCGCTAATTCTTCAATGACGATCATTCCTTTGGTCCGCCAGTCGGTGTAGGCTAAGTAAGCCGTGCCATCCTCATCGACGAACGTATCGTGGTCGCCGTTGTTTAGCCCGGCCACGGGCGCATCGCGGTTCACGGCCAGCGTTGGTTCCGCTACCTCTTTGAACGGACCCGTTGGGACCGCACTGGTAAATACCCGAAAGCCGGACCGGTTATCGTACACGTTGATCCACAGCACATACTGATTCGTCTTTTTGTTGAAAACTACGTGCGGGCGAAAACAGCCGTAGGTATTGCCGTTGCAGCGGGTCTGCCAGACGGGCGTTGTGGCGTCGAATAGTTGCCCCTGATCCGTCCAGTTCATCAGATCCGGGGAGGAATACACTTTGAAACCGCAAAAAGGGGCTTTTTTGTTCTGCCAGGCAAAGCCGCAGTCGTAGCTGGTGCCGTACAGGTAATAGGTCCCCTCGAAGTAGGCAATCTCCCCGTCGTGGGCGTCGATGGCGTCGCCCACGGCATCGAACCGGGTTATTTGTTTACCGTCTTTGGTAAAATTCCGCAACCGGACGTCGGGCGTTACGGCTCCGTTCTTCGATTTGGCCGCCTTCCCGGTCCTGGCGGGGGACACCTGCGCAAAAGCTGCCTGACCAATCGGGCCAAGCAGGCCAGTCAACAAAAGCGCTGCGCTCATTGTACGTCTTAAAGTAGTCATTACTATACGGGTTTTATGTAAGATCCGCCCGTGCCTATCAGACACGGGCGGATTGACTGTTCAGACACTTGACAAAAACACCGTCCCAGCAGCCCGCCGGGACGGTTGAACCCTAGTCAATAGCCAGGGTTCTGGGTTAATTTACTGTTGAGGAGAATTTCTGGGGCGGGCACCGGCAGAAAGTACTCATAATCGCTATATACGTAATCCTGGGCAGTAAACGAGATACCTCCCCTGGAAACCGTTGGATTGGCCCGCTCTCTAAGTCCGTACGCGTTCATGAACGCGGTCAGTTCGGCGGGTGTCATGGTCCGTCTCAGATCAAACCAGCGTTGGTTTTCAAAGGCCAGCTCCACGCGCCGTTCCTTCATTACAGCGGTCTTGAAGGTGGCTTTATCGAGACCGGCTATGTCCTTTAGCCCCGCCCGCGTTCTCACCTGGTTCAGGTAGCCGTAGGCTTCCGCCGTGGGTCCCGACTGCTCGTTGATGGCTTCGGCCAGCATCAGCAAGACGTCGGCGTAGCGAAGTATCAGCCAGTTGTCATCGGTCCGGCCACTGATGGTGTGCGGATGCGTGTACTTGATGATGTAGGGAATATCGACCACCTTACCGTTCAGGGTATAGCTTGTTTTCAGCGACGCATCCTTTCGGACATCACCGGGTTCGTAAGCGGCAATCAGATCATTGGTTGGTATGTTGCGCCCGCCGGGCGAGGTGCTGGCAAAGCCGGTAATTGCGGCTGCCGAGGCCCGGGGCGCAAACGTGTACGCGAAACTGCTCCACTCGCCCAGATCGTTCCCCCCTTGGTACTGAATTTCGAAGATGGATTCGGGACCGTTTTTCTTCGCCGGGTTGAAATTATCCGCGTAAACCGGGTTCAGCGCGTAGCCGGTTACCTGCTTCAGGGTGGCCACGGCATCGCTGTATTTCTTCTGCGTCAGATACGTTTTGCCCAGTAACGCCAGGGCCGCGCCCTTTGTCGCGCTCCCGACCTGGGCCGCCGGGTAGGTGGCTGGTAAGGCTGCAACCGCTTCCTGCAAGTCTTTTTCAATCTGCGCCCAGACCTCAGCCTGCGGTGAGCGCACCAGATCAAACGCCTGGTTGGGATTGTCTACCGTTGAGGTAACGAGCACCACGTCGCCAAAATACTGAACCAGATGAAAGTAAAAGTAGGCCCGCAGAAACTTCAACTGTCCTTCGATTGGCCCTCTCGCCGTTGGTTCAAGGTTGCTGGTGGCTAATTTCTCCAGGGTGTAGTTTGTGTTATACAGCGCGGAATAGTACCGGCTCCACAACCCCCCGATTTCCGTATTGCCCGCGTTGACGGTCGAGAATTCAAAGGCTTCCCACCGCACCGCATCCCCCCGGTCAGACGGGTTAAGATCGACGGTGGTGTTGTCAGACGGTAGTTCTTCGAAGATGTAGGCCGAACCCGTGATCGACTGCAGCTGACCATATACCCCGTTGAGGGCCTGACGGAACTGCGCTTCGTTTTTATAAAACACACCGGTGCCAATCCGGGTCGGATCCGTCGTCACTAAGAAGTCTTCTTTGCACGAGGACTGACCCACGCAAAGCAGTGCGGCTATATAGAAAAGTTTTTTGTTCATGGCGATTAAAAGTTAAGCTTGATGCCCGTGGCAATTGTCCGGGGAACCGGATAGGCCTCGTCGTCAATGTTGGGTTCGGTCGTGCTGCGGGAACTCACGTCGGGGTTACTACCGGGGTACTTGGAGAACAGAAACAAATTGTTGGCGGTAACAAAAATCCGGGCGCTGCTCAGCACCGATTTGAACTTGGGCAGATTATAGCCGATGGTCACGGTTTTCAGCCACGTGTAGCTGGCATCATACACGTAGCGGTTGCTGCTTTCCCGCGACCATTTGAAGTAGCTGGTGCCCCCCTGCGAATGCACATCAGAAGGGTTTGGTCCCGGATTTTCGGCGGAACGCCACCGATCCTTTGCTTTCGTCTGCACGTTGAATACACCGTCCATGTTCATGGTCGACGACTCGATGTTGCGGTAAATATCGAAGTTCTGAGCACCGAGGAACAGGATATTGAAGTCGAACTGCTTGTAATCACCCGCCAGGGTCCAGGCCCAGTTGAAGGACGGATTAGGATTACCAATTTCGACCATGTCCTTCGTATCGTATGAGATGATGCCGTCGCCGTTGGTATCGGCAAACTTCATCGCGCCGGGAATGGCCCCGTCCTGTTTAGGCGCGGCATCGATCTCGGCCTGCGTGTTAAAGATGCCGATTTTCTCGTAGCCGTAGATCATGCCAATCGGACGTCCTACTTTCTGGACGCTGTACCCGCTGTAGAATTCGCCGTAGTACAGCGCGTCATTCGCGCCCTGGATGGCCAGAATCTTGTTGCGGTTGAAGCTGATATTGGCATTGGTGCGCAGGTTGAACTGACCAATGTTCGTGCGATAATCGGCGCCTACTTCAACCCCGTGATTGCTTACCTTGCCGATGTTCGCCAGACTGCTCGTGAAGCCGGACACCGACGGTATCGAAACCGGCAACAGCATGTCGTTGGTGATCTTGTTGTAATATTCGACGTTGAAAACCAGCTTGCTGTTGAACAGCGCCAGGTCCATGCCAATATCTACCTGGTTCGACTTTTCCCATCTCAACTCCTGGTTGGCAAACGAGCTGACGTTCTTGCCGGGAACGAACGTGTTGCCCAGAATATAGTTGTTGGCCCCCACGAACGCCAGACTGGGGTAGTTGCCGATATCATTGTTACCCGTTACTCCCCAACTTGCACGCAGTTTCAGATCGGACAGCCACGCTGTCTTGGGAATAAACGATTCTTCGGTCAGACGCCAGCCAATCGAGGCTGCCGGGAAGTCGCCATACTTACTGTTGGCCCCAAACCGCGAGCTGCCTTCCCGGCGGTACGTGGCCGAGAACAGGTACTTGTCTTTATAGGAGTAGTTGACCCGGCCCAGGAACGCCAGCAGGGAGAACCCGAACTCATAGGAGTTGGCCGACCGAATGGAGGCCGATCCCAGGTAAGGGACCAGATCATCGGGAAAGGTATTCCCTGTGCCGATAATGCCCCGCACCCGCTCCTGCTGCGCCGTGTAGCCCACCAGGGCGTCAAAGGTATGATCGACGGGTAACTGGGGCTTGAAGGTAAGCAGCTGATCGACCGAGTAGTTGATCAGCTCTTCCGTCTGGTCAGTCTCTGACGCATTTCGCGGGGGTGCTCCCGACGAGCCCGAGGCCACGGCCAGACCGATGGTTGAAGGAACATACGTTTTAGTCGTGTTGTTATTAAGCTTGATGTTGGCGGAGGTCTTGAACTTAAAGGACTTCAGGAACGAGAGTTCGATAAATCCATTCGTCAGCACGTCGGAGATATTCCGGCGTCTATCCACGTTCTCCAGCACGTAAAGCGGATTGGGAAAGCCAAAGACGCCATCGACCCCGTTGATATAGGGGACCAGCGACCCATCCGGGTTGTAGGCCGTTTGCCGGGGGTCAATAACCAGGGAACTCCCCACAACGCCCCCCCGTCCGTTTACGGCGGCCAGCTTCTGGCGGGTGTACGTGCCGTTGATATTTAAGCCGAAGTTGATGAATTTATTTACCTGTCCGCCCAGGTTGGTCCGCAGGGAAAACCGGTCGTAATTGGTGTTCTTCACGACGCCGTCTTCTTTGTAGTAGCCCGCCGACATCAGGGCTTTGATGGGACCCGTACCCGACGAGATCGTCAGGTTTGCATCGGAATACGGCGCGTTATCGCGCATGATCAGATCAAACCAGTTGGTCGAATACTTGGTCTGCTCAGGAAACCGGATCCCGGCGGGCACTTCCGCTTCGGTTGGCTTCCGCTTCTGAATAATCCGAATTTGGTCCATGAATATCTCTTTCTTGAACTGGGCAAATTCGATGCCGTTCATCATCGATATCCGTCGTGATCTGGGGAGACTCTGAATGCCGTAGTCGAGAGACAGATTGATGTTCACCTTGCCGTCTTTTGCTTGCTTGGTTGTGATCAGCACGACGCCATTCGACCCCCTGGCTCCGTATATGGCGGTAGACGCGGCATCTTTCAGGACCGAGACGCTCTCAATATCGTTTGGGTTTAGATTCTGACCCACCGACGTGCCCACCACGAACCCGTCGATGACGTAGAGCGGATCGCTGCCCGCCCCCAGGGAACCAATGCCCCGCACCCGCACCTGGAATTCGCCACCCGGCGTACCACTGGTTTGCTTCACGACGACACCCGGTGCTCGGCCCTGGAGAATCTGGTTCGGGTTGTTGGCGGGCTGCTCCCCCAAATCACGCATGTTGATGACCGACACTGCCGAAGTAATATCCTGCCGGCGCTGCGACCCGTAGCCCACGACGACGACTTCATTCAGCGTCTGGTTGTCCGGCAGCAGGGCAACGGTCAGCGCGGTTTGATTCCCCACGACAATCTCCTGCCTGACGTAGCCGACGAAACTGAACACGAGCACGGCTGACGGGTCGGGCACGGTGATGCGGAAACTGCCCGTACCGTCGGTAGTCGTGCCCTGGGAGGCCCCCTTTATGGCCACGGTTACGCCGGGTAGTTCAGCCCTTTTTTCATCGACTACTTTTCCCGATACCGTTACCTCGACGGCCCGGGTAGGAAGTTCAGTTCCGGGCCGGGGGGCGTAGCTGAGTAGCCGGGGCTGGGTGGCCGTCGTAGGCCCATCCCCCGTGCGCGAAGGCGATGGCTGCGCCAGCGTATGGCTGGTGACCGCCGTCAAACTGAGCAGCGTTAAGAGATAGATTTTCTTCATGATCGTCAAAGGTTATTTGGTAAAATGGTCTTGAAACACCGGGTATTCCGTGCTGAAAAATGCGTTTGAATGAACCGTCAAAAACGCAAACGGGTCTATCGAAAAGGACAAATGAACCGGCACTGGTTTAATATCCGGGCTATACGAACCAGACAATTGTGGGTTGGTAAAGGCACCTATCCCAGAATATATTGCATATTTGCCACAAACTTAACGCTTTACCCCTACCTGTTTCAATGGACATTTTGTTTAAAAGTTTGGCTATTTTGATATGAATCAATACCGAAAATACGTCAACGAGCAGCAGGTACAGGGGCTGTTGACCCAGACACCGAGTTGGGGCGTCGACATCCTGACGATTGGCCATAATCTGCACCCGGCCCGGAAGGCATACCCCGACCATAATCACCCCAATCAATACTATTTCGACTGGAGCGAGGGACGAGTTCTCGACGAGTTTCAGCTGGTCTTTATCGCCAACGGACAGGGGGTTTTCGAGTCGCAGGCCACACCGCCGACCCTGGTGGAGGGCGGCACCGCTTTCCTGTTGTACCCCGGCGTGTGGCACCGGTTTAAACCGTCCTACGACTCGGGTTGGGAAGAGCTATGGGTGGGTTTCCGGGGGCATTTCGCGGAGTATCTCATGCGGCAGGAGTGTTTCAACCCTGAGCAGCCCCTGATTCCCATTGGCTTGCGCTCGGAGCTGCTGAACGTGTTTACCCGGTTGATCGACACGCTCAAATACGAAGGAACGGCCCACCAGCAAATCGCCACCTGTCAGGTCATTCAGCTGTTGGGACTGGTTTATACGTCGGCCCTGCTAAGCGACACCGGTCGCAACCGCCGGGAGCAGATCGTGCACCAGGTCCGGTACAAAATCCAGGGGATATGGGCGCAACCCATCGACTTTCAGAAGCTGGCCGAAGAAAATAACGTCAGCTACGTGTGGCTCAGAAAAGCGTTCAAAGAAGTTATGGGCGTGGCACCGGGGCAGTACCACCTGAATCTGAAAATAGACAAAGCCATTCAAATGCTCGGGGAAACCAGCCTGTCCATCTCCGAAATCGCCCACGAAGCGGGCTTTGAATCCCTGTTTTACTTTTCGAGAATCTTCCGCAAGAAGACGGCCCTGTCTCCGTCGGAGTTCAGGGCTAAGCGGTTGCTGGTAAGCCTGGAAAAAATGGGCAGTAATGGATGATTTGGGCGTTCGTGGTCAGGAAATCTGTCGGCCCCTTAGCCGACCTGAATTACCTCGATGCGAAGGAGCTGGCCCAGCTTTTCTAATTTCGACGCGATATGACCTACGCCCACGGCGCAGTGGTGCGCTGGCCCGTGGCTGTTCCAGTCGTTGACGAACTGACGGGCACCCATTGGGAAGCGGTACCGGCTGTTGGTATTCCCGATTTCCAGAATCGGTCCCGCTACCGACTCGCCTTCAGCGACCAGCAGCTGAAGCTTTCCCCGTCCGTCTTCAACCACCGATAATAGGGTAACGGGGCCGTTCTTGATGGACATCTCGATGGAGAGTCCCGCCCCAACTTTGCCGTGGTAAACCTGCAACGGTTTTACTTTGGTCTTTCCCTCAGTAATTTGCACGTGCCCCGGTCCGTCGTGTCCCATCAGCACCACATCATCGGTAAAATCCAGGGCGTAGTACTCGGTAAAAGAGCCACCCGCCCCAAACGTATCCATGATTTTCATGGCCTGCGCGTTCTTGATTTCGTATTCCCCGGCCACCGGCACCCCGCGCCCCGTCAGCAGCGACGTACCCAGGATAATCGAACTCATGGTGTCGGCATTGGTGGGGTTGCCCGTGCCTTTGTGGTAGTAGGCCAGCGAGCCTAACTGGTATTTTTCGACTAACTGATCGAGGGCCACCGACGTACGGGCGGCCCGGTACAATTCCGCCGGGGCGCAGTCGGTCTGCACGTCAAAGAGATCAGAAAACGTGTCTATCCGTTCCTGGATAGCTTCCTGAGAAACGTCCTCTTTGAGGGCCGAGAGTTCATCCACCTCCAGAACAACCATCTGACCACCGAACGTAATAAGCTGTAACGTAGGATCCGAATAAATGTCGAGCATCCCGCCGTAATAATTACCCATCAGCCCCAACCGGTTGTGGGCCATCACCTGCGCCACGTGCGCGGCTTCGATCCACTCGTCGATTTCGCGCCAGCCGACGGGGTCATTGTGGAGCATACCGGTGACCTGATGGAAGGAAATGCCCGCCCGCCGGAACACGTTGGCGATCTCCGGCACGGGGCAGGCCGAGCAGTAGGCCAGCCACTCGCCCGTCATGCGGGTGCGGTCGTTGAGCTGATTGAACGCGTCGTAGTCGATGGCGGCATCGGGTGCCAGGTTGAGCAGAATGACCGGCACATTCGCGCGTTGCACCACGGGCAGCACCGTTGCCGAGAGCGCGTAGGTAGTCACGTAGACAAACAGAATATCGACGTCGGCCTGCCGAAAGTAGTGACCCGCCTGCACGGCTTTGTCGGGCGTATCGACGAGGCCAATGTTGACGACCTGCGCATAGGGACGCTGCAACTTCTCGGCTACCTGCTGTACGTATCCCAGCAACCGGTCTTCCAGCCCGGCAAACTGCGGCCAGTAGGCGTCTAAGCCAATGCCGAACAGGCCCACCTTCAGCGCAGGCGTTGCGGGCGGGGTACCGTTCATGTGAAGCGAAAAGGGGGCTGTCTGAGACGTGGTCATGGAGTAGGCTGATACCAGATGTGTACCGGGTTGATACATACCGGTGCAATGATAAGCCAAAGAAAGAGGTCGCCACGGCCCGTTCCAATAAACGTTTTGTTTTATTTTTTAGCTATTTTGATATTGAGTTAATTGGAGGAAGAATGCAGTGGGGCGAATGGCTATGACCACACAGATTGATCCCGATCCTGCTCAGTCCTGCTCGAAAAATCACATCGCATAAACGGAGCGCGTACTCAGACATCCAGACTACTGACTGCCTGCCCTGGTTTTTGTTGATTGCCTACCTCGCCCAGGTGCGTGAATTGAAAGCCCCGGTTGTACTTTAGTCCGTAGCCAAACGCCCGGTCCAGGGCCGAGTGACCAAACAAAACGATACCCGCCAACAGCCAGTAATTGTTGTCTAAAAACAAGCCAATTAGTCCAATACCGATCGCTACGCCTTTGTGGTGAGCCAGGTTGTAGACGAAAGCCCCCACTTTATTACTGATCGCGTAGCCAAGCATACTCAGGTCAGGTACGAGAAACAAAGCGGGATAGACCCACCAGATAAAGGAAAGTTTGGCGAACAAGACAATCGAGAGGGCAAACTGAGCTACTTCTTCAGCCTTGATGAGAGTTTTCATGGGTGCGAATGGTTCTGTTAGCTATCGGGCAAAGGTACAGGAGAGATTATCCGTTTCTACTAAACGTGTATTGACTTGAATTCTGTAACTTTAACCGATGGCAAAAACAGAGACACTCGAAGAATTTTACCAGCATAAGTTTGACTGGTTGCCCGACAACCTGCGGCAGGACATTGGTCACGTCAACGTGTTTCGGCTGGAAGACTGCGTGGGGCTGGGCAAAGTCCCGGTGCAGTACAGTCGCCGGGATTTCTTTAAAATCAGTCTGATTCGGGGGCAGTACGTTTATCATTACGCCGATAAAAGCATCGAGATCAACGGCAGTACGCTGATGTTTTTCAACCCGCAAGTCCCCTACACCTGGGAGTCGGTGGCGGAGGAAACAACCGGCTTCTTCTGCATTTTCCGGGAAGCGTTCTTCACCGAGCGCATCCGGGGCAACCTCAACGAACTGCCCGTATTTGCTACCAGCAATCACCCGGCGTACCCCCTCAATGCGCAACAGGATAACGAAGTCAGTGAGTTATTCGAAAAGATGCTGGCTGATTTAGACTCCGAATACCCATTTCGCTATGATTCGGTTTGCAATCGCGTGTCAGAACTGATCCACTACGCCCTTAAACTACAGCCCGCCGAAACCCTGCACGATCACCCGGACGCCAAATCGCGCATCACGGCGGTGTTCAGTGAATTGCTGGAGCGGCAGTTTCCCATCGAATCGCCCACGCAGCGGTTTAAACTCCGCTCGGCGGGCGATTTTGCCCGGCACCTGTCAGTGCACGTCAACTACCTCAACCGGGCCATTCGGGACACGACCGGCAGAACCACCACTGACCAGATTGCCCGGCGATTAGCCGCCGAAGCGCAGGCGCTGCTTAAACACACGGACTGGAACATCGCCGAAATTGGCTACGGCCTTGGTTTTGATGAACCGGCTCACTTCAACTACTTCTTTAAAAAGCAAACCGGCCTGACGCCATCGGCGTACCGCAAGGTTTGAATTTGGTAACTATTGGTTTGAATAGGGCTATGCCCCACCCGGCCACTAGGCCTACCTTTGCCCCCGTTGATAAAGCAACGTTAAACAAGCAAAGAGTTATGGATACTAAAAAGATTTGGTTCATTACGGGCGCATCCAAAGGGTTTGGCCTATTATTGGTCAGTCAGTTACTACGGCAGGGCAATCGCGTGGCGGCCACCTCACGCACAATCGACGATCTGCGCAAAGCCGTTGACAACGACAGCGACGATTTCCTTCCCCTAGCTGTAGATTTGACCAGCGAGGGCAGCGTTGATGATGCCATTCAGGCCACTATTAATCAGTTTGGCCGCATTGATGTAGTGGTCAACAATGCCGGCTACGGGCAACTGGGCACCCTGGAAGAACTTACCGATAAAGAAGCCCGCACCAACTTTGATGTCAATGTATTTGGCAGCCTGAACGTGATCCGGGCCGTCATGCCACACCTGCGGAAGCAGCAGTCGGGGCACGTGCTGAATCTGTCTTCCGTGGCGGGGATCAGCGGTGATTTTCCCGGCTGGGGCGTCTATTGTGCCACTAAGTTTGCGGTCGAGGGTTTCTCAGAATCACTGGCGGCTGAAGTGGCTCCGTTCGGCATTAAGGTGACGCTGATTGAGCCGGGTTACTTTCGGACGGATTTTCTAACCGGCGGTTCGCTCAGCGTTCCCAAGCAGAAAATTGATGCCTACGAAGCGGTGCGCGAATCGGAAGCCATGCACCAGGAGCAAATTAACGGCAACCAGCCCGGTGATCCGCAAAAAGCGGTCGAGGTTATGATTCAGATTGTCGATGAACCAAACCCGCCCCTGCACTTATTCCTGGGCGAGGATGCGTACACGATGGCCCACGCAAAGATAAAGGCGATGGCGCAGGATTTAGAGACTTGGAAAAGCCTGACTCTGTCCACCGGTTTTGCCGTAGCAGAAACAGCGGCTTGACGGTAATCGCCACCTTAACGTGAACAGCCAACGAACCCAAGGTTGGTTCGTTGGCTGTTATAGATGAAGTGACAGTAGGTGTAAGAGCAGTCTCCGCTTTCGACACCTATCATAATACAGTTTGAGCTAAGTCAAAATACAGGAAAAACATATTGACTGGTGAAGTTTCAGGGCCTGTTTTTCGGGGAGGGATTTGCCAGTCATAGCCACAACATACGCAAACGTGGTGAGAACTATGAATATGTTCGAACTGCTTCTCCGGTTAGTCTTGGTGCGTAAACGGCAATAGTCAGATGAAGAATTCTGACAGGCTGAGCACAAAAATAGAGAAGGAGACCGTTGAAGAAACCAAAAAATATGTAGGCATGTAGGTTACCGGGGATAACAGTGTCCATTACAACCTCTTGCCCAATGGTCGATACGATGAGGCATGTGGTGACAGGGAAATTGCCTGCTAAGGACAATATTAGGTTAAAGGCAATCACATTGAGTACAAAGACAGTACTGGTTTCACCGCTAATGGTGATTTTTAGGAGGGTATCCTGTATTACGGTGGTATAGTTCTTCACAAATGCGATCAATAACATCAATCCTATGACGCTTATAACAAAGGTCATCCTACTGTTAGGTGCTTGTGCCATTTCGGCCTGTCAATCAGGTACATCCCAGAAATCGGAGTCTAATATGGCGACGTTGCATTCAACCAGTAAAGACCAAATCGATGACAACGTAATGGTCAGCGAAACAGCGAAAAGAAACCAAAAAATCGTTGACGATGCGTTCAACAACTGGGTTGCGGGCAAGGGCAGCTTTTTTGATCTGCTGGCTGATGATGTAGTGTGGCAGGTAACGGGGAAGGCTCCTTTTTCGGGCGTGTACCGTGGAAAGCAGGAATTTATGGATAAAGCAGTAACCCCGATAAATGACTTTTTAAGCACGAGCATAAAGCCCGAACTCATCGATATCAATGCTTCCGAAGACATAGTCTGGTTGCAATGGAAGGGAATCGCCACTGCCAAAGATGGAGGCCAGTACATCAACGAATACGCCTGGAAACTTAAGTTCGATGCTGAAGGAAAAGTCATTAGGGCAGACGCATTTTTGGATACCTACACGCTGAGTAAGCTGGTTAGGCAATAAAGTCAGATAGCACGCACAAGCTGTTCCATAAGTCTGACTTTCCCGCCGGAATCTGGAACGAACTAGTTTTTTGTCTAAAGTGAGTCAGACAGGCGATCAGAAGAATGGCGAGAAAACGCATTCGCTATCGGTCCAGGGGCGAGGGCTTAGGTAGGGGTTGGTCGGCGGCTACGGGCAGCCCAAAGTTGGGCGTCCCGTCAGGGTTCCAACCAAAGGGCTGTGCGCGGGGTGTGCGGGCTTTACATTCTTGGTTCGCCACCACTTTGGCGTGATATACAATCCAGTTCTGTGTACCGTCAGGTGATTGGGTGAAGCAGTTGTGGCCGGGTCCGAAAACTCCGTTCGCTTCTGATTTGGCGAAAACGGGTGTGGGTGATTTTGTCCAGGAAGCCGGATCAAGCAGGTCCAAGACTGGCCGATAAGGCCGCCAGATGCAGTAGCGCTTTTACCTTTTTGTTAGCAATCCGACTTACCTGAGTCTTCCCTCGTTTTCGGCCCGAGCTCTGTTCGAAGGGGACCACCCCCGCATATAGTGGTCCCCAAAAACTGGACAGGTAGTATAACTTGAACACTTAAGCGTTCAGCTACAAAATGTCCAATTATGACCAAGTCTCCACGTCGTGTTCACGACACTGCTTTCAAGACCAAGGTGGTCCTCGAAGCCCTCAAAGGAGCCAAAACATTGGCTCAATTAAGCACCGAATTTGGCATTCATGCCCAACAGATTACCGACTGGAAGAAGCAAGCCCTCGACAACTTTGGCTCGTTGTTCGAATCGACAACAGCCAAACCAACGCTGTCCGAACAGCAGCGCGAGCAGATCGAAGCCCCTCTCTTCCAGCAGATTGGGCAACTAAAAGTCGAAAATGACTGGCTCAAAAAAAAATTGCGGACGAGTTGAGCGTTGATCGGCGCATCCTGATCGACCCCACCGATGAGCAGTTTTCTATCGCGCAACAATGCGCCCTGTTAGGTCTGGCTCGCTCCAGCTACTATTATCAGCCCGTGGGCAAGTCTGCCGAGAATCTAGCCTTGATGGAACGCATCGATAAGCTGTTTACAGCCCGTCCAGAGATGGGAGTGCGACGTATGTATCACGAGCTAAGCACGTCGGGTAACCCGATTAACATCAAGCGGATACGGCGATTGATGCGCTTGATGGGGCTGGAGGCTGTCGGGCCAAAACCCAACCTGTCGAAGCCCCAACAGGGCCACACGATCTACCCCTACTTACTGAAGGGACTGGTCATTGATCGGCCTAATCGTGTCTGGTCAACCGACATCACGTATGTACCGATGGCGAACGGTTTTTTGTACCTATGTGCTATCATTGACTGGTACAGTCGTTACATTCTGAGCTGGCGATTGAGCAACACCTTACTGGCTGACTTCTGTGTCGATGCCTTGGAAGAAGCCTTGAGCCAGTGGGGGAAACCCCAGATTTTCAATACCGATCAGGGTAGCCAGTTCACGAGTCAGTGTTTTCTTAACCCATTGCTTAACAACGAGATACAGATAAGTATGGATTCTAAAGGTCGCGCCCTGGATAACATTTTTATTGAGCGGTTTTGGCGAACCATCAAATACGAGCATCTTTATCTGCGGGCCTATGCGGATGGACATAGTCTGCATCAGGGCCTAACAGAGTATTTTCGCTTCTATAACCACGAGCGTAAGCATCAGTCACTGGGGTATCAAACTCCAGCAGTGTGGTACGAAAAGGGAATAGAAGGGACAGAAAAAGTACAATTTCCGGGCTTCATCCAACAAGCCTGAAAACGCTGAAATCCTGTCCAACGATTGGGGAGCACCATAGGTATACCCTAACTCAATCGAGGTAGCCAACTTCCCAAGCTATCTATCGGTGGCTACACCTGTCCCTGAGCGGCCAACCAGCAACAAGCTTAGCCAGCCTGCCCTGGCCCTTTGGGCGAGTCGATTTCCAGCTTATACCCTCTCCCATGACTATTGACAATGCGTACTGTGGGGGCGGGCTGTAGCTTTTTTCGTAGTCGAGAAACAAACACATCTAGGCTGCGTCCCACAAAGACGCCTTCCTCCCCCCAAACCTGTTCCATGAGCCGGTTTCGATCAATCACCACATTGGGAGAAATAGCGAATACCTTCAGCAACTTGGACTCTTTGCTCGATAGCTCAATGCGGTTAGCCCCCAACCGCAGAATCTGCTTTTCTAAGCAAAACGTAAGGGGACCTAAGTAAACCAAATGAAGGGGTACTACCGGTTCGACAGGGGCTGAGGGGAGCGTTTTCCGGTTGACTAAACGCCAACCTATTCCGATTAATAGAACTGGTAGAAGAAGCCAGGCCAAGTACACAACACTGCCGATTGAAGCCGTCTGAACCGGCGGTTGGGCGAACTGGATTTTGATCGTGTAGGCCCCCCGGGGAGGCCTTCTGGTTAGACAGGCAATCGTCCTCGGATTCAGCGGTTGATGGACTTCATAGCTGTAAGCCACCGTGTTCCGCTTTTCTTGACTGACTTCCACCAGGTAATCCAAGGACCCTTGATTTTGCTGCAAATGCCGGTGAATGATCGCCACTAAGGAGGCTGGTTTAAACGCGAAGGGCCGTTGAAATCGAATCAGGAACGTGCGCTCATCAACCTCTTCAATGGGGCCTACCCACGAGGTGGAATCGCCCGAGGCCAGCAAGAGCTCATGACCGATTTGGCGCATGGTCACCAACACCTTTTCCCCATCGCTATAGCCAGGCAGGCCGGTGACGAGTAGGAAGAACACGGTAAGAATCAGGTATCTCATGGACTAAAAATAGGCCTTACCAGGTGATAAATTCCAGGTTTTACATTTGGTTAACACTTTTTTACAAGCGGTTGACCCTTTTAACAGAGTCACCCGCTAGGTTTGAGTCGGATTGGAGATGAACATGCGCAAGAACAGGTTCATGTTCGCTCGGTATCGGGGAACGATTTATTCCCCTCAAGCCCAAGATAGTTTACAGCAAAAGGTGCAGCGTGGTGGTGTTTAATCAGTCGTGGTTGTCTAACCGGCCGGGTACCAGGTGTTGTAACGGATATAAACGAAATTCTTTGCTAGTAAAAAAGAAAAATGATGAACTACTTACGCGTCTATGCTCTGTTCCTGATGGTTGCTTTTTGCCCTTCCTGTGGGCAAAACCAAACAACCCTACCAAACGATACCATCAAGTCCGAAATTAACGACATAGGGCCTAACCTAATGGTTCGTCATATAAAAAAAGGTAGAAATGGCACCATTTTGATGGCTGGCCCCAACAACTCATCATTTGGTGATGCGTTTCGATACGACGGAAAATCGTTCACTAATCTTACCAGTAAACTATGTCAGCACCGATTCCAGGATGTCCTGGAAGATCGACGAGGAAATAGTTGGTTCGCTTCTGCTGATTCAGGCGTTTATTATGACAACGGGAAATCCATTCAACATTTCACTACCACCCAGGGACTTGCCAATAATCGAGTTACGTCTGTTTATGAAGATAAAGCCGGCATTATTTGGTTCGGCACTGGGAATGGTCTGAGCCGTTACGATGGGAAATCGTTTCGAAATTTTAAAAACCCGAACCCCTCGCGTGACTATAACGGAAGAAACTGGAATAATGATATTATACTAATTCAAAATCATAAAGACGCATTCAGAATGTAGGGAAAGCAAGTCAACTCGATGACTGTCTGCCGACCCGTGAATAACGCTTCAAGAACAGCCCGCAAACGTT
>NZ_VFIA01000051.1 GCF_014282275.1 Spirosoma utsteinense | reverse complement strand
GACATTAGTCTGCTGTTTTTCAAGCTGTTGCAGTTCGTCAACGGTCTGGCTGATTTTAGTAGCGTAATCCATAACCAAAGATACGACTTATTGAATTTGATTTAGTATAAGCTAGACAATGAAACCTATTGTGTAATGAGCTGCGGTTTTATAAATAATCGTTTTGATTTTACCTATCTTTTTGATTTCTATAAAGATTCTGGCATAAGCAGTGTGTATAAAGAATTTGAGAAATTCAAAAAAATGTGCGGTGAGGAAATAATGGAGAGACTGTTGTTTAGAAAAGTGATCAAACATTATTTTAATAAAAAACATATAGTTATTGAATTTGATGAAAAAAATAAAATAGGTTTTCCAGATGCTTACGTTAGAGATGGTCATGATATTTATATATTTGAATTTAAAGACGCTTTAATGTCTTCAAAAGCATCGACTTCTTACGATTTTGAAGACATTAAAAAAGACATTGATCTAAAATATATTGAAAATAAAAATGGTAAAAGTAAGGGTGTCAGTCAGATAATTAATAATTTAAAGAAAATTGATTCTGGTTGTTTTGGAGACGACGTTTATTTTGATAAAACCACTTTTTTAAAAAAGGCTAAGGTTTACCCTGTTCTCATTTATACTCATTCTCTCTACACGGCACCCGGAATTAATAGTTATTTAAATAAGAGATTTGATAAAAAGCTAAAAGATGAATTTGTCGATGGTACATTATTTAAGGTGTTTCCATTAGTTATGATTAGCTTAAATTGCTTGGTAGAAAACCAGCAGTTTCTTACGAAGGGACCAATGTGTTTGAAGGAAATAATTATTGATTATACAAAAAAAATAGCTGCAAGGGTGAAGAAGATTGATGGTAATTCAAGCTCTGAGCAGAGTAGGTCAGATTTAATAAATAGTCAAATTACTGCGCATTTAGCACTCGAGGACGAGTATAAGCATATTTTTGATAATTGGTTAAGGAAGAACATCACATCTAAAAGTTCTATGGATTTATTTGAAAACATGGCAAGTGTCAAATAATATGATGCTTTCCTGATTCGGCCCTGATAGACTTGGTTACCACGCAATTCATTGATCACACGGCGTTTGTCGGGTCAGCCGTACACATCCACTCCCTTATCGCTGAGCCTACCGAGTAGCACCTTCACGGCGTCGGTCGTCAGGTTAAGCGAATTGAAACACCAGTTGGTAAACGTCTATATTGACAGACTGGTGTTTCAATATTACAACTAGCAAACATCAATGATAGCCAGTAACACTCAGTTTTTGTGAGGTGTAACCCACAAAAAAAGCCCCCATCAACTGGAGGCTTCTTGTAATCAGGAGATTTTGCAGAGAGAGAGGGATTCGAACCCCCGGACCTGTAACAGTCTTCGGTTTTCAAGACCGACGCAATCGACCACTCTGCCATCTCTCTTTCTGGTGCAAATATACGAGCGTTTGGAGATTTGTCAACCTTTCGCGGGCCATTTTCCGCCAAAACCCGTAGTTTTGTGCCACAATTAAAGCGCTAACGAGCGAAGGTGCGATCGCGTGAATCCGCGCAATGCCTTCATCCTTCGCTCGTTAACGGCTTTCATCTTTCGCTCTGAATGGATACTCTCGAATCCCTCCCCACGCTTGAAACTGCCCGTAAACTGGGCCTGCTGCCCGAAGAGTTTGACCGAATCGCCGAGATTCTGGGTCGCCAGCCCAACTTCACCGAACTGAGTATCTTTTCGGTCATGTGGTCGGAACACTGCTCCTATAAAAATTCCATCGTCTGGCTTAAAACCCTGCCCCGCGACTCCGACCGCATGCTGGCCAAAGCCGGTGACGAAAATGCCGGTCTGGTCGATATCGGGGACGGACTGGCCTGCTCGTTCAAGATCGAGTCGCACAACCACCCCTCGGCGCTGGAACCGTATCAGGGTGCAGCAACGGGCGTCGGCGGTATCAACCGCGATATCTTTACCATGGGGGCCCGGCCCATCGCCCAGCTTAACTCGCTGCGGTTCGGTAGCCTCGACCTGCCCAAGAC
Organism: Spirosoma utsteinense; assembly: GCF_014282275.1. Lineage (GTDB taxonomy): Bacteria > Bacteroidota > Bacteroidia > Cytophagales > Spirosomataceae > Spirosoma > Spirosoma utsteinense. The sequence continues at coordinate 28,503 of NZ_VFIA01000051.1, read as the reverse complement.
CCGCCGGTTACTGCGGGGGGTGGTCAAAGGGATCGGCGACTACGGCAATGCCTTCGGTATTCCAACCGTAGGCGGGGAGCTGTATTTCGATGAAAGCTACAACACCAACCCCCTCGTGAACGCCTTCTCGGCGGGTATCGTGGAAGTGGGCAAAGTAGCCAAAGCCACCAGCTACGGCGTCGGTAACCCCGTATTTATCGTCGGCTCGGCAACGGGTAAGGACGGTATCCACGGCGCTACGTTCGCGTCGGAAGATATTTCGGCCGCGTCGACCGACAAGTTGCCGGCCGTTCAGGTGGGCGACCCGTTCATGGAGAAACTGCTGCTCGAAGCCACCCTCGAAATTATCGCTACGGGCTACGTGATCGGGATTCAGGACATGGGCGCAGCCGGTATCATCTGCTCCACCTCGGAGATGAGCGCCAAAGGGGAACACGGCATGATCATCGACCTCGACAAGGTGCCGACGCGTCAGGCCAACATGGCCCCGTTCGAGATTCTGCTGTCGGAGTCGCAGGAGCGGATGCTGGTCGTGATCGAGAAAGGAAAAGAACACATCATTCAGGGTATTTTCGACAAGTGGGACCTGAACTGCGCGCAGATCGGGGAGGTGACGCCGAAGGGTGAGAACGACCTGGGCCGCCTGCATTTCTACCGCTTCGGCCAGCTGGTGGCCGACGTGCCCGCCTATGACCTCGTGCTGGGCGGGGGCGCTCCCCAGTATCACCGCGAGTACAAGGAACCCGCCTATATTAAGGAATACGCGAAATTCGACGTTGACGATGTCGACGACCTCGACGCCGACGACATCCGGAAGGTAGCCGAACACCTGCTGGCTCACCCCAACATCTGCTCGCGCAAGTGGGTCTATGAGCAATACGACTCGATGGTGGGTACGGCCAACCGCAGCACCAACGCCCCGTCTGACGCGGCTGTCGTGCGGGTGAAAGCCGCCGGGATGCCAGCGACCGAGAAATCTATCGTGATCACCGTCGACTGCAACGGCCGCTACGTGAACGCCAACCCGCGTCAGGGCGCGATGATTGCCGTGGCCGAAGCCTGCCGCAACATCGTCTGCTCCGGTGGCGAACCGATTGCGGTTACCAACAACCTGAACTTCGGCAATCCCTACGTACCAGAAGTCTACTGGCAGTTTGTGGAAGCCGTGCAGGGCATGGGCGAAGCCTGCAAACGGTTCAGCACCCCCGTAACGGGCGGCAACGTGAGTTTCTACAACCAGAGCTCCGACGATGGCCCGGTATTCCCGACGCCAACCATCGGGATGCTCGGGCTGATGGAAAACCCGGACCACCGCATGACGATGAACTTTAAGGCAGCCGGTGACCTGATCTACCTGATCGGCCAGTCGACGAACGATCTTGCGTCGTCGGAGTACCTCTACTCATACCGCGACATCAAGGCTTCGCCCGCGCCAGCCTTCACGTTCGACGATGAGTGGCACGTGCAGGAAGGCATCAAAACCATGATCCGCAAGGGCTGGCTTCTGTCGGCGCACGACGTATCGGACGGTGGCCTGTTCATTACCCTGGCGGAGTCGGCCATGACGGGCGACAAAGGGTTCAGCGTCGTTACCGACGACCGGCACCGGCTGGACGCGTTCCTCTTCGGCGAGAGCCAGAGCCGCGTCGTGGTCACGGTTTCGCCCGAACAGCAGCACATCGTAGAAGGCTATCTGAACGATACCGTCATGCCGTTCATGCTGTTGGGAACCGTAACGGATGCGGGTGCCACGACGCCGTTCGTGATCAACGACGCCCCCATCCTGACCCTCGCCGAAGCGAAGAATCTGTATGACAATGCGCTGGGTACCATCATGGCGTAACGGGCGTAGTTCAGCACCCAATACGAACAAGCGTTCAACCACATAAAACCGACCAGCGGCCCTGCGTAGCCTGGCCGCTGGTTCGCCAGCCCGGCCAGGATACGCAGGGCCGCTCGTCTATCAACTGTATGACAACTGATCTAGCCGCGCTGACGCGCAACATCAATACCATTGCCCGGGAGGCCGGGGCGTTTCTGCTTCAGGAACGCAGCAAGTTTCAGTGCGACGCCATCGAATACAAAGGCCTTAACAACCTGGTCTCATACGTCGATAAGGAAACCGAGAAAAAGCTGGTCGAGCAGTTGAGCCAGCTGCTGCCCGAAGCGGGGTTCATCACCGAAGAAGGGACAACGGGGCAGGTCGCCGATCCGTCGGCGCTCAACTGGATCATCGACCCACTCGATGGCACGGCTAATTTCATCCACGACCTGCCCGTGTTCTCGGTCAGCATCGGGCTGGCGCAGGGGAGTACGCCCATCGCGGGGGTGATCTTCGATCCGAACCGCAACGAATGTTTCTCGGCCTGGCAGGGTGGGGGGGCTTATTGCAATGACGAGCGTATCACTGTTTCGCCCGCCACCCAGCTGGGCGAGAGCCTGATTGCCACGGGTTTTCCGTACTATACCTTTGAAAAGATGCAGCCGTATTTACAGATTCTGGAGTCGCTCATGCAGCAAACGCATGGGCTGCGCCGGATGGGGTCGGCGGCCATCGATCTGGCCTATGTAGCTGCCGGTCGGTTCGAAGCCTTCTACGAGTATAACCTCAACTCGTGGGATATGGCGGCTGGCGTACTGCTCGTCCGCGAAGCGGGCGGCATCGTCACCGACTTCGCCGGGGGCGACGAGTTTCTGTTCCGGGGCGACGTCATTGCCAGCTGTGGTATCCACCCGGAACTGATCAGTGTAATCCGGCAGTACTGGGGAAAATGAAAATATAGTTAGGGAGTCGGTAAGTCTATATGTTAGGGAGTCTATAAGTCGGTAAGTCTATAAGTCGATAAGTAGCTGACGCCAGTATACCGCGGGTATATGCCACACTTACCGACTTACCGACTCACCGACTCACCGACTTACCGACTCACCAACTTACCAACTAACCGACTTACCGACTTACCGACTCACCGACTTACCGACTCACCGACTTACCGACTCACCAACTTACCGACTTACCGACTTATAGACTCCCTAAACCATGCAGGATCTGGAAAACCTTCGCTATCCACTCGGCAACTTCGACTTTGGTCAATCCTTTTCGCTGGCCGAGTCGAAACAACACATTGCCACCATCGGCGCGTTGCCTGCCAAACTGACCGAACTGGTTGGGGAATGGGGCGACGACCGGCTCGACACCCCTTACCGGCCCGAAGGCTGGACGGTTCGGCAGCTGGTGCATCACCTGGCCGACAGCCACATGAACGGCTACGTCCGCACGAAGCTGGCCCTGACCGAAGAAAATCCAACCATAAAACCTTACGACGAGGGGGCCTGGGCCGACCTGCCCGACTCCCGGCTGGCTGTAGCGCCGTCGCTGGTCATTCTGGAATCTCTGCACCAGCGCTGGGTCGCGGTGCTCGACGCGCTCGATCTGGCCGGGCTGAAACGCACCTTCCACCACCCCGGCAGCGACCGTATGTTTACCCTGGCCGAGCAGGCCGCCCATTACGCCTGGCATGGCGAACACCACTACCAGCACATCTTCGGCCTGGCTGAACGGAACGGATGGGGAAGCCGTTATGAATGAGAAACGATGAATGAAAAACGAATGGCTCATTCCTCGTTTCTCATTCATCATTTACTTTTCGCAGGCATGCAGGAACTGATTATCGTGCTGATTTTTGCCGTGGCCCTGGGCTACCTGGGTCGGCGGGCATACCGGAGTTTCTCGAAAAAAGAAGCCGGTTGCGGGAAAGGATGTGGCTGTGCGGCTGATTCTGACGCCATAAAACGCCCGATGAAGCAAAAACTACAATTTTAGTAGACTAACATTTTGTCCGTATGATGGTTTGATGATGCAGTGAGCATTCAACGAACCATCGGACTTTTATTTTTTGCCGCGTCGCTGTTCGGCGCTGTCTGTTGCAAGCGTGTCGATACGGAGCTTCCCGTAACGCAGCTTTTCGAGCCTGCCATTGCCGATCCGGTGTCGTTCGTCAAAGCCGACATCACCTTCAACATTCGGGACCTCGAACGGAAGATCAACAAGGCGCTGAACCCCGTTCTGGTAAAAGAAGAAACCTTTGAAGGCCGGAAGGGCGAGGCCTGGCGGCTGCGGGTAGAACGAACGGGGCCGGTCCGGATTAAGTATGCCAATCGTCACGTGTCGTTTTCGGCTCCCTTGCAGGTCTGGTACAGTAATCCCATTGGTTTGCGTAAAGATAAACGAAGCCGGCCGCTCTGCGCGCTGGCCGTTAGTTTTGTCAGCCCATTGAGCGTAGGCCCTAACTGGCGGCTCAACACGCGGGTCCGGCTGGAAAATTACCACTGGATTATGGAGCCCAGCGTCCGCCTGCTCGGCGTAAAAGTTGGGGTGAAGAAACTGGCGGAGAGCCTGCTCGATAAACGCCGGGCCGAGATTGAAGCGGGTATCGACAAGGCGGTCCACGACGAACTGCGGCTCGACCGGGAGGTAAGCCGGATTTGGGGCGACATGCAGAAACCCATGCGGATCAGTCGCCAGCCCGAAGAGATCTGGCTCATTCCCCGGCCCTTCAGCGTGGCCGTGGCTCCCGTAAGCGGTAACGCCAAACAGATTACACTCCCCGTCCAGATTGCGTTTCGGGTCGACACGCGGCTGGGCATGAAGCCGGTCGTCGATCGGCTGGAGCCCCTGCCGCGACTCCTCCGGCGCAACCACCTGCCCGAAGCGGCCCGGCTAGAGGTGCTGGTCCGGGTGCCGTACAGCGATCTGAACCGGGTGCTTGCCCAGTCGCTGAACCGGCAGAAACTCAATCTGGCCGGCGGACATATCAACATCAAAAATGCAACGATCTACGGGGGCGGCCGCTCCCTGATCCTGAAAGCCAATGTAGGCGGGTCGGTCAACGGCAGCCTGTATTTTCGGGGTCATCCGGCCTACGACACGCTCGATAACACGCTGCGCGTCGAAGACATCGACTTCGACGTGGTAACCAAAGAGCGCCTGTTCGCCACGGCCGACTGGCTCCTCCACGACAACCTGCGCGATACGCTCCAGTCGGTGCTCGTGGTGCCGCTGCGGTATCACGTAGCATCGATACCGGAGAAGATCGAAACCGCTTTTGCGCGGGGGAAAGCCGGCCAGAAAACCGCCCTCGACGTCGACGGGTTCCGGCTGGTGCCGCAGCGCATCGTTATCCGGCCGGAGGGTATCGAGATCCTGATCAAAGTGGTTTCCAAAGTCGATCTGGCCGTGAAGCAGCTCTGAGCCGGTCATCCGTTCCGGCGCTGTTGGCCCTTCCCCCAATTACACGGCATTCGGTTTCCAGCGCCATAGGTAGCGGCTGGCGGTGGTCCGGTAGGGTCGCCAGCCATCGGCGATTTCCTGTAGTCGTTTGTAGAGTACCTTGCCCGTCAGCCCCTCCGTCTGTTCTGGATAGGCGAGGATCATACGCTGGCGGATAACGAGATCGTCGATGGGAAAGATATCGGGCCGGTCGAGCACGAACATGAGCAGCATCTCCACGGTCCAGCGGCCAATGCCTTTGATGGGAATCAGGTATTGAACGATCTCTTCATCGGTCATGGGGTCGAAGAAGGGGCGGTCGAGCCGGTTGGTGAGCGAAAAGTCGGCTACGCTCTGGATGTATTTCACCTTCTGCCCCGACAGGCCCGCGCCCCGCAGGTCGTCGAACGAAAGAGCCAGCAGTGCATCGGCTTTGGGGTAGTTATTGGGAAACAGGGCACACAGCCGCCCGAAAATAGCATCGGCCGCCTTGACTGAAATCTGCTGCGAAACGATGCTTTCCAGCAAAGCCAGGTAAACGTCGTTTTCGTAGTCGGTGAAGGCTTTGGGGTTCGGCGTTTCGGCGATGAGCCGGGCCATAACGGGGTCCTGGGCCAGATGGAGAAGGGCTGGGTCGGTCGGTTGCATCGGACAAAGATAATCCAGAGAGTTTATCAGCGGACTAAAGTCAGCGGTACGTACCGCTGACTTTAGTCCGCTGGGTCAATAATCCCAGTGGCGTCGCCTGCCCGATACGTCGAAATGAACCATACGGGGAGCCGACTGATGATACATACCGATGCCCCCCTGATTGGCCGGGTCGCGGCTGTCCACTTTGCTGATGGCTTTGGCAACGATCTGCACATCGGCATCGGTCCAGCGACCATCGTTATCAACGTCGCCAACCCACAGGTCAATCGCCAATCCGCGCTGGTGGTCACTTTTAGGGGCAGACAGTGGCATCAGCCTGTTCAGCCACGGAGGACGGTAGCCCGAAATCATCCAGTAGTCTGGTTTATAACCGGCCTGTACCAGCGCGTTTGTCAGCTGCTTTCGCTTGGCCTGTACCCGGGGCGATAGATGGGAGTAACTAATGTAGCCGTAGGCGGCTGTCAGGAGAGCCACGCTACAAAGGATCAAGAGGAAGGTTTTCATAGTGGAGGAAGTTGATTGGGACTAATCAGATCAAAGCGGTTTGCCGGATGATTTGTCGCGCTGTAGCATCAGCCATTGCTCATAGGCGTCTCTCTGGTAATCACTTCCATCTGTCGATTCGGCTACTTCCTCCATGGAAATAGCTTCTGTCCATTGTTCATCCTCGTCTTCGTCCGGCTTTATCGCCGGTTTATTTTCTAATGACATTTTTTTGTGGATGGATATAAATAAGTGAGCAGGTTCCGGCAAGTTAGTTCATATCACCGGAAGTAGTCCATTCGTTACCGGCAACAGGTCTTTTAGTCGCGTTCATAGTTCCGGCGCAGGCACCGCGCAACGTCGCTGACCAATGCATCGCGAAGTTCATCGTACAGGGACCAGCGGGAGGGCGGGAACAGGTTCGCCGATTTCAAGCTGCTGCCATTCAGCGCCCGGTCGTCGCCCGAGAAAGTTTGCCACTCTGTTGCCCAGCGCTCTGTTTCCCAAACCGCATCGTTCCATAGTTCACGGCCAGTTTCGGCGTCGACCGCGCGCAGCCGCAGGGTCAGTCCGGCACTGACCTCCCGGCGATAGGTTGTCAGGGTGCCGGACACTTTTTCCATAATGTCGACCGTCGTGGAGTCGTTGATCTTCTTTTCGCCCACTTTATAGGTCTGGTTGCTGTAGACCGTCGTGCTGCTCGATGAGGTATTGTCGTTGTAGTCGTCGTAGTCGGTGACGAGCATCTGTACGGCTTCGTGAATGGCATAGCCATCGCCGGCATATTCGGTGGGTGCATACAGGCGAACGAAGGCTGAAGGGGCCGGATTGCGCCCGATCTCGCGCAGTATCATGCCTTCCAGGTGCAGGTTGTCTGTCGGGCTGATCTGGTTCGTTGCCCCGAGGGGTTCCACGACTACACGCAGGATGGCGAAGGGCAGGACATCCTCCGATTTGGCGAGGGTCTGTCGGTAATTGGGTACCCACTCGGCGGCCTTCCGGTAGTTGAGGTAGGCCTCTTTAGCCGCCCGCCGGTCGGTTTCGCGGTAGGCGAAGGCCTCCTCGGCTACCCGGTAGCGATCCGCAGCCGCCAGTTCGCGGGTGTCAAGCTGGCGGGCACTATATGACGTTGGGTAGCTGGTAAGCCAGTCGGCGCAGGTGGTGCATTTTAGCGCATTGTCGGTCAGGGCCTGTAGGGCTTCGTATTCGGCATGAACGGCTTCCCACCGGAAGGGTTCGGGGTTTTCGGACGACGACAGCCGCCTGATCCTTGTCTGGTGCTGCTCGTAGCCTCGAACAAAGGCTTTCTCCAGCACTAGCGAAGCTAATCCGTGGCCGCGCCTGGAGAGGCCGGGCCCCTGCCTGAGCCGCTCGGCGGCTTTCCGGACCGCCACGTCATACTGGCCCCGCTGAAGGGCTGTTTTGCCACTGCTGCAGGCGGACATCAGCAGGGCGATCATACCGGAGAAAAGAAACAGGCGGATCATGGTAAAGCCAGTCTGGATGGCCGATACCGGGTTTCGGGTTGTTTGGCTACCCTGGCACCTAACCGTCGATAAGCTACGATTTTCTGAACAGTTAGACAACAGCCGTGGTAATACGTTTATCTTTGGCCAATTCTTTTTTACGACACCCTATGTCGAAACACCGACGCTTTCGTTCGGCTGAAAAAAACTTCGGTACTTCGCCCGGAACGCTCACCTACATCGGTGAAGAAATTGAACACGCGATCAAGATCAAACGCATTGAATACAACGCTACCGACTACCGCGTTGATGACAGCAGTAAACTCAGCGCCTGCCGCCTGCCCAGCGATAAAACCCCGTATGTCAACTGGCTCAATGTCGACGGTATCCACGATCCGAAAGTAGTGTCGGCGCTGGGGCAGCAATACCGCCTGCACCCGCTGCTGCTCGAAGACGTCATGAATACCGAGCAGAAACCCAAAATCGACCTCTACGACGACACGCCCATCCTGCCCGATGCATCGGCCAATGGTCATTCCCTTCCGGACGGACAGCCCGCCGAGGGTATGGTCAGTGACACGGTGATGTTCGTCACCCTCAAGATGCTGCACCACAGCCGACAGCGGCAGGAGATCGATATCGAACACATCAGCCTGGTGCTGGGCAAAAACTACCTGATTTCGTTCCAGGAAGAGCGTACCAAAGATATCTTCGAGCCGGTCATCGAACGCATCAAAGCGTCGGCGGGCAAGACCCGGCGTAATGGGGCCGACTACCTGATGTATGCGCTTATGGACGTGATCGTCGACCATTATTTCGTCATTACCGATCACATCGGCGATAAGATGGAGGAAGTGGAAGACCAGATCGTTCAGCAGCGGGCCAGTCAGGAAACCCTGAGCACGCTCTACGTGCTGAAACGGGAGCTGGCGCTCATCCGCCGAACGGTCTACCCCCTGCGCGATGTGGTCGGAACCCTGCTGCGCGAGGAGTCCGACCTCGTCCGGAAATCGACGCTGCCCTACCTGCATGATTTGGCCGACCACGTCAGCCAGATCATTGAAACACTCGACTCCCACCGCGAACTTATTGCGGGACTGATGGACGTGTATTATTCGATCGTCAGCAACCGGATGAACTCGGTCATGAAAACGCTCACCATCGTATCGGCCATTTTTATACCCCTTACGTTTATTGCCGGTATCTACGGCATGAACTTCGACAATATGCCCGAACTCCGCACCCGAACCGGTTATTTCTGGGCATTGGGGATCATGGCCGCTATCGCCATCGGCGAAATTATTTACTTCAAACGACGCGGATGGATGTGAGGGGAGGAAGTCGGCAAGTCTCTAAGTCAGTCATAAGTCATAAGTCGTAAGTCTCTAAGTGGCTGACGCACAGCAACTCACCAACTCATAACTTAGAGACTTACGACTCACCAACTCACCAACTTACGACTTAGAGACTTATGACTTGCTGACTTATGACTGACTTAGAGACTTATGACTCACGACTGACTGACTTAGAGACTTATGACTCACGACTGACTGACTTAGAGACTTAGTGCCATGATTACTGAAAACATCCCCTCTATTCATCCCCACTGGCTGACTGATTCCCGGCAGCCGCTCGACCCGGAACAGGCGGCCAACACCGTATTTTTCGCCATCAACGGCGAACACCACGACGGGCATGCCTTTGTGGGGGAGTTGTACCGAAAAGGTGTCCGCCAGTTTGTTGTCGAACGGTCGGCGCTCAGCCCGGACCGGCGCGATGAGTTCGCTGCCTATGCCGACGCGCAGTTTACTGAAGTCGACAGTAGCCTGACGATTCTGCAACGCCGGGCGGCTGAACACCGGCACCAGTTTCGGATTCCGGTTGTCGGGATAACGGGCAGCAACGGCAAGACCATCGTTAAGGAGTGGCTGGCCCAATTACTGGCCGACGAGTTCGTCATTGCCCGAAGCCCCAAGAGTTACAATTCACAACTGGGCGTTCCGCTGTCGGTGCATGAACTGGACGCACAGCATACCCTGGGAATCTTCGAGGCCGGTATTTCCCGGCCCCAGGAAATGGCCGCGCTGGAAGCCATCATCCGGCCAACCATCGGCATTTTTACGAACATTGGCACCGCCCACGACGAAGGCTTTCGCACTCGCAAGCAGAAGATTGCCGAGAAACTGCGGCTCTTTATCCATGCCGACACGCTGATCTATTGCGTTGACTATGCCGATATCGATGAGGAGGTGCGCATGCTCCTTAAAGCCGTCAACGCCGATGTTCAACTGGTCACCTGGTCATTGACAGGTCGGGAAGCTACCTATTCGGTTGAGCAGAAAGACGGTAAACTGCTGATCGGGAAAGCGTCGGACAACGCCGGACCCGAGTCCTACCAGCTGCCTTTCGACGATGCCGCTTCGGTAGAGAACCTGATCCATTGCCTGATAACGGTCAAAACCCTGACAACGATCGGGCCCCACTCGCTGCAAAACCGCCTGAATCGGCTCCGGCCGGTGTCGATGCGGCTCGAACTGAAGGAAGGGATCAACAACTGTATCCTCATCGATGATTCATACAACAATGATGTGGCAGGACTACAGCTTGCTCTCCGGTTTCTGAATCAGCAAAACACCCGGCAACAGTCGGTTGTGATTCTGTCCGACGTGTTGCAGTCGGGGCAGCGCGACGATGCGCTGTATGAGCAGGTGGCCGACCTGATGCGGGCGGGCAACGTTACGCAGTTCGTAGGGATTGGGCCGGTGGTGTATAAAAATGCCCGTTTCTTTCCCGACGGAAGCCAGTTCTACGCCGACACGAATGCCTTTCTGACCGATTTCCCGTTTGCCAGCCTGCGTGATGCGGCTGTGCTGGTGAAGGGCGCGCGGCCTTTTTCGTTCGAGCGGATCGTAAGCCGGTTGCAGCGGAAGGCCCACGGTACGGTCCTCGAAATCAACCTCGACGCCCTGACGGGTAACCTGAACTATTACCGCGAAAAAGTAGGGGCCCAGACAAAAGTTATGGTGATGGTGAAGGCATTTGCCTATGGCAGCGGCAGTGCCGAAGTGGCTCAGTTGCTCCAGTATCACCGGGTCGACTACCTCGCCGTGGCCTACGCCGACGAAGGGGTTTCGCTGCGGCAGAACGGCATTACGCTGCCTATCATGGTGATGAACCCCGCGCCCGAGACCTTTGCTGCCCTGCGCGAGTACCGGCTCGAACCGGAACTGTTCAGCCTGAAACTTCTCCGCGAGTGGGGCCAGTTTGTCGAGCGGGAAAATGCAGGGGTTCATGCGTTGGGGACCGCCCTGCCTAAAACGCTCATCCATTTGAAGATCGATACCGGCATGCACCGGCTCGGGTTCCTTGAAAGCGAACTGCCCGCCGTGATCACCTACCTGAACGGCCTGCCCACCCTGCAGGTAGCGACCGTGTTCAGCCATCTGGTTGGAGCCGACGAGTCGCAGTTCAACGCCTTTTCGCAGCAGCAGTACGAGTTATTCGTGCGCTGTTCGGCCACACTGGAAGCGGGCCTGGGTTACCAGCCAACGCGACACCTGCTCAATTCGGCGGGCATCGTTCGGTTTCCGGACTATAAACTGGACATGGTACGCCTGGGCATTGGCCTGTATGGCGTAGAACCGAGCCGGATCGACAAAGCGGCTGTGCAACCCGTTGGCACGCTCAAGACCACCATCAGTCAGATCAAGCGGGTACCGGCGGGCGAGACGATAGGCTACAGCCGCCGGGGCCTGCTCGACCATGACGCCTGTATTGCTACGCTGGCCATTGGCTATGCCGATGGCTACGACCGGCGCCTTAGTAACGGCGTTGGCTCGGTCTGGGTGAATGGCACGCTCTGTCCTACCGTGGGCAGCATATGCATGGATATGACCATGATCGACGTGACGGCAGCATCGGCGGCTGAAGGCGACGAAGTAATCATCTTCGGCAGCGACGTTCCAATCACTACCCTCGCCGACCGGATCGGCACGATTCCCTACGAAATCCTGACCAGCGTCAGCGAACGCGTAAAACGGGTGTTTGTGAAGGAGGGGAATTAGGGAAGGGAAGGGAGGAAAGGGAGGAAGGGAGGAAGGGAGGAAAGGGAGGAAAGGGAGGAGGGATGCGGTGCATTCCCCCGTTACTTCCCTCCTCCTTTCCTCCCCCTCCTCCCTTTCCTCCCTCTTTTAAGGCTTCTTCGCTTTAACCGCTTCGACGTTTTTCTTGCGGTTTTCCAGTTCGGTCAGGGCGTTTGTCTGGTCTGTTTTATTGGTTTCGATGTCTTTCTGAAGTTGCTCCAGTTCTTTGGCATTATCCTCGATACGTTTCAGCAAACGCTCTTTTTCTTTGGCATTCTGCTCGATTTCCCGCTGAAGCCGTTCGCCCGTTTTTGCCATTTTCTGGTGGTTCTTCTGGGCTTCATCGAAACTGCCTTCTACGGTGCGTACTTCCTGGCCAAAGAGACTACCCGACGCAAACGTCTTCAACAACTGCTCGGCGGCTGAGTAGCCCGAACTGCCCGGCGTAACGAAGGTGCCGCTACCCAGGTCGAAGGCCGCAAAGATCGTAGCCGATGTACGCGACGATTTTACCGTACTCATGAGGTTGATCGGCTCCGGTGATATCGCCTGAATATCGGCGTTCGGCACCCGGTAGGTACCCCGCGAAGCAGTTACCCGGCCATAGGTTTTGAGCTGGTTCTCCCAGTCTTTTTCAATCTGTCGGCCGTCGCCCTGAACCGTCAGATACAGACCCGAGGCCTTTGTTTTTTCAATCGTGCTCTCACCGGCATAAACGGTTTGAGCGATGGCGCTGGTTGTCAGCGCCAGCAGGCCGATGAAGCCTATCAAACTTGCTGCGATTTTCATGGAGTGTATGTATGGTTTAACGAAAACAAGAAGCACGTGCCGGTTCGGCAGGGTAAACGCAAGCTAGGCGACTTTGCGGGTAATCAACAGACGTTTGTCGCCGTTGAGCAGCGTCGTTGCAAAGATATAGACGTCGCCCCCTTCCTGTAAGTTCAGTTTTTTTCGCAATTCCGCAACCGTCTGCGGAAAGTTACGCACCGTCAGGTTGGCTTTCATCGTCGGTAGCCAGGACTGAAGGGTACCCCGGTCGGGTTTGATAACCCGCTCCAGCACGAAAGCCCGTCCGGGGAAGTCGGGGTTATGTTGCTGGCTGGTATACAGATGGCTGTTGGGAGCCAGCTTGGCCAGTCCGTAGCGGGCCGCCGAAAGCCGGAATGCCCCCGCCTTCAGAATAGCCGCATTGGGTTCATACAGATAGTGCTGCGGGTCGCTGAACGTAACCCCGGCCTCCCGTTCTTCCGGTTGCAGGAACTGTAATCTAACTATCCTATCGTTTAACAGGTTAACAGCGTTAACTTCAATGGGAGCTAAAGGTGTCTGTTGGGAACTGACGACAAACAGGACTTCTTTCACTTCACCCTGAACGGCCACTACATGAACCGCATCGACACGGGCCGATCGGAGGTTGTCCGGCGGTCCGCCCAGCTGCCGGATGGTGGCATCGATATCGATGATGGGGGAGGTTTTCAGCAGGACATGCGTTGCTTTGGCCAGCAGTGCGGTCAGAACGTCGGTCCGCGAAACGTCGGGTTCGCAGTCAGCCAGCCGAACAACCTTACCGCCCTGCCCGTCGCGCCGGTGTGGGTCGAGGTAGATCCAGTCGGCCGACTCGGTGAGTGCCTCGACCACCGCCAGGCCATCTCCCGCCTGCACGTCGATATTCGTGCTGCCCATTGCCGGCAGGTTATAAGCAGCCAGTGAAACCAGCTCGGGTTGCCGCTCAACGTATAGGACCTCCCGTAAGCGCTGCGCAAAGGCCCAGGCATCGACCCCCATACCACCGGTCAGGTCGAGCAGCCGGTCGCCGTCGACCAGTGACGCTTTGTAGCGGGCCGTCTGCTCCGACGAAGCCTGTTCGACCGACAGAGCCGGTGGGTAGAGGACTGCTTCGTTTCCATACCAGGAAGGCAATTTGTCGCGGGTTTTTTGCCGCGCTGCCAGTTGAGCCGCCAGCTTTCGGATGTCCAATCCGGCGGGGTGCGTACGCAGCACCAGTTGCCGCACATCGTCCGTAAGGTGATCGCGAATAAATTGCTTTTCGGTGGATGAGAGGGGCGTCAATAGATGAGTAATAATTTATATTTAATAGCTTTTTAATTTCAGCGACGCATCCGGTTACCTTTGCGTGGTAAGTCAGCCATTAACTGAGCACAAAGCACCGATGCAACGAGTCAATCCGATACGAACCCTGACCTCGTACAACACTGCCTGGCTCCGTCAGGATCTTCCCGCCGGTTTATCGGTCTTTCTCGTTGCGTTGCCCCTCTGCCTGGGTATTGCCCTGGCATCGGGTGCGCCTTTGTTCTCCGGTCTGGTGGCGGGTGTCATTGGTGGTATCGTGGTCGGGTTGTTTTCCGGTTCCGAAATCAGTGTCAGTGGCCCGGCGGCTGGGCTGGCCGTCATTGTCGCCGATGCCATTGCAAAAGTAGGGTCTTATGAGACATTTCTGGTAGCCGTTGTGCTGGCCGGGGCCATGCAGCTGGTCCTGGGCCTGATCAAAGCCGGGCGGTTCAGCAGTTTCTTCCCTGACAGCGTGATCAAGGGTATGCTGGTGGCCATTGGGCTCGTCATCATCCTCAAACAGATTCCTCATGCGCTGGGCCGCGACAACGACTACGAAGGAGAATTCGAGTTTCAGCAGCTGGCCGATGGCGAAAATACGATTTCGGAGATCTACCGGGCTATCGAAACGGCCAGTACCGGAGCAGTTGTCATCAGCGGTGTGTCACTGGCATTTCTGATTTTCTGGGAGCGCACGGCGGGCCGCAGTACCCGGATGTTTTTCAAGAACTTTCCGGCTGCGCTGGTCGTGGTATTCGTCGGTATTGCGCTGAACGAATTTTTTCGGGTGTCGGTACCGGCCTGGTATCTGGGTGATACCGCCCATCAGCACATGGTTCAGATTCCGACCATTACAGCGGGCCAGAGCTTATTTTCGATCTTCGACTTCCCTGACTTCACCATCCTTAGCCAACTGCCTATCTATACCATTGCCGCCACCATTGCTGTCGTGGCCAGTCTGGAAACGCTGCTCAATCTGGAGGCTTCCGACCGGCTCGACCCCGGTAAGCGCGTCTCATCGACCAACCAGGAGCTGATTGCGCAGGGCATAGGCAATATGTTTTCGGGACTGGTGGGTGGCCTGCCCATAACGTCGGTCGTGGTACGGACCTCGGCGAATGTATACGGCGGGGCTAAAACCCGTATATCGGCGATCATCCACGGGGTGTTCCTGCTCCTGGCGGTGTTTCTGGGCGGGCCGTTGCTGAATCTGGTGCCGCTTTCGTGCCTGGCGGCCGTACTGATCATGGTTGGCTATAAGCTGGCTAAACCCACTATTTTCAAGAACATATACCGGGAAGGCTGGAGTCAGTTCGTGCCGTTCATCGTTACGGTGTCAGGCATCATCTTCACCGATCTGCTGAAAGGTATTGCGCTGGGAACCGTGGTTGGTATTCTCTACGTGTTGTACACCAACTTCCAGTCGACCTTTCGGATCATTCGTGAGGGGCATAAGGTCACGATCGAGTTCACCAAAGACCTTTACTTCCTGAGCAAACCCCAGCTGAAGGAAGCGCTGGGTAGTTTACAGCCCGGCGATGAGGTGCTGATCGATGGGAGTAAGGCCTCCTTTATTGACCACGATATCTATACCATGCTCACCAGTTTCAGCGAGACAGCGGCCATGCAGGGAATACGGTATGAACTCCGCGACGTGGTGCTGACACCACGAACCCGTACGAAAAAGCGCGACTTGTCAATCATCGAATAGGTATACCAGGTTCTTGCCGTGCCTGAAACCGATCGGGAAACATGAATCATCCCGAATTTTAAAAGTCGCTATCTTTTTAGAAAACAAGGGTATTAGGCGTGGTGTCAGGTCCCTTGATCTACCGGGTATACACTTCTTTTTTTTCCTACAGAAAAGCCCGGTAGGGGCGACATGTCAATAGAAATAAAGAAGGGGTAGGCCCGTAAAGCGCCGTAGGTGCGACCTAATCCAGTTCAGTTAGGTCGCCCCTACGGCGCTTTAGAGAGGATAGGACCGCTACCAACTAGTGACAGGTCGCCCTTACGGGGCTAGCTGACCAAGGCTGGAGATCTACCCAGACAATACGTCCCCTGACCCAATGCCACGCCCCCGCAGATGTGCCGGAATCAGGTAGCTTTTTGGGTAAGGTTTTCCCGAAGTGTAACGATTCGTTAAAATTCGGGATGACTCATGTTTCTGGTGAGGAAAAAGTAGTTTTTTTTGGAAATTATTCAGTTCCTTGCTGCCCGAACCCCCGGTAATCAGACCGCTTCTTCCATACGATGCTTACTAAAAAATACCTGCCCGGGCCGTGGACGTTACTGATTTTAATTGCGTTTACCCTATTCGTGGTCTTCGTCTGGTGGATAGGGCGGTTGCTACAGTAGCCCCGGCCTGACAAGTCCTGACGTATAATAAGCACGGTTAGGCGATACGTCAGCAGTAGCTGATCGCGTTAGCCGACGGGCGAAACGGCTGGCTGTCTGGAAGCCAGCGGGGCCAGTGACCAATCGTCGGTGAGCAGGCTAACGATAATCTTTCCCCAAATGGCTATGCAGAAAACGGCTTTCAGCACGTAGGGATAAACCAGTGTTTCCCGCAAAATGGACGGGAATATGTCCAGGGGTGAAAGAGAGGTAAAGACGAATGCCAGGATAACCAGTGCGCGGTTGATGAGGCTGGCGGGCTGCGAGAAATACCAGAGCGCTACCCCGCCAATGGCAATGATGAAGGTAGCAGACTCGGCTTTATGATTGAAGATGATCACCCAGAGCAGAACAGAGGCCAATACCAGCAACCGGAACGAGTAGTGAGCGTACTGCGATGTACGGGCCAGTGGAAGCAGCAGCCCTATAGCCCCTAGGACCACGACCACGACCTTGGGTGGATCGAGCGAAAACCAGGTATAGAGCCACCCCATGACCGATAGTCCAATGGAACTGGAGTGATCATGTTCCAGCATGACCAGCCAGTTCTGGTACTGGCCGATCAACTGCGGAAGCGATACAGCCACTACCGGCAAAATGAGCAGCAGCAGGCCCCACGCCACGGTATAGCCTATGGCCGCTGGCTTGCGGGGGTACAGCATAAACAGCATGAACCCCACAACCCCAAACAGTTTGATGAATACCGTGAGCAACATCAGCAGGCTAGCCCATATCAGTTTGCCGCGCTCCATATAGATAAAACTCCACAGGAAGAGCCCCAGAATCAGACTGTTGCTTTGTGAGTTTTGGGTGGCGGTCAGGAGTTCGGGCAGCATAAACCAGCGGATGTTGCCCTTTACCCCCGCGCTCAGATACGGTAAATGGGTGATGCCGTAAAATACGGTCAGGGTATTGAGGAGATTCCACAGGATGAGCCCCAGCCAGTCGGGCAGGTAAGCAAACAAACCCATGAAGAGGGCAAACGTGGGGGAGTATTTGAACAGGTCCAGCTGCTCGGTTAAATGCAGGGCGTATAAATTTTTGTCGTTCAGTAAGTGGATGAACGCGTTTTTGAAGATGACGTAGTTGTTGTAGTTCGTGTAGGCTATCTGATTGGCTACATCGAACTGGTTGGGAATCAGGTAGCGCTGGATGCTGGCAATCAGGGTGATGGCTACGAAAGCGGCTAGTTGTACGCGCTCTTTGGCCAGAAAACGACGGACGGTTTGGTAACGTGCGTTGAGCATGAAGGAGATAACATTGAGGAATTAGGCAAAGATAGGCGTACAATCGGTGCCCTGACCGAATCCAGGCACCGATTGTAGACACCCGGATGGGCTATTCGCCCGGATGGTAGGTCTTTTCCACATGCTTCTGTACATCTTCGGGGTAGAAGAGCACATCCTTGAAGTTACCCTCACAGTACAGGGGAGCCTGATCCGTGAAATGCTTCATGCCGGGCCGGCTGCTTTGTCCACCGGTCACGACCGAGCGGGCTGTCACCCGTTTGCCAAACTCCACTACAGCCACAAAACTATTGCCAACGCTGCCGTACCGTTTTTTGGTGCCGGGATAGGTTTTGGCCGCAAAGGCCGCCAAAGAACCCCAGGCCGAGGAAGTAAAGCCAACGGGAATACTGGGCTTCTGATCGTCGTAGGTTTCCTGGATCTTACCGGTCAGGCGCTGGTACCGGTTAATATCGCCCCAGGGCGTTTTCCAGGTCCCGAAGTCGCGCGTCAGGTCGGTCAGCACCGAGGCTAGGGCCGTTACTTTCTCCTGCGGGGAGGTAGTAAGGATGGTGAAGGCGGTGAGCCCCAGATTGTCGAACCGCTGATCACCGGCGGCCCGGCTGCGGGCTAACCGCTGTATCTTTTCGCCCCAGTGAATCGCCAGCGTCTGACCAATGGAGGAAGCTCCGTACGATTTGTCCCAGCGTTGCAGCACCTGAATAGCCTCGGCCAGGTCTTTCGATCGGTTAGCCGAATCGGCAGATACCGTTTTCCAGGCGCTCAGTAAGGCGGGCAACAGCTCATCGAAGGCCGCCAGATGGGGATCGTTGGCCGCAGCAATCAGCGTATCGAGGGTGAATACCGACCGCTGGCTCAGCACGCGAACGGCGTTGATGCCGCGGTAATTTTCGGGATCGGGGGCCATGTAAGCCGGATACTTGGTTTTGTCGGGGCTGCTGCTGCCCGACACCGTAAAGGGCGTTGCGTTGCAGTTCTGTATCCAGCCGGTGGCCGGGTTACGCACCTGCACGATCTCATCGGCCGAATGCAGTCCTTTCCAGTTGGTAGCGGGGTTGCTGCCGTCGACCGGTTGACTCCAGTCAAAGCGGGGGTCCCGGCGGGGCATGAAGTTGCCGTGCCAGTAAGCGATGGTGCCGTCGCGGTCGGCAAAGATCGTGTTGTTGGACGCATTGCCATTCAGTTTCATGACCTCCCGAAAACTCGCATAGCCGGTTGCTTTCGTGCGCAGATAGGACTGCGACAGGGCGTTGAGGGGCGTATTCATCATATCGATGGCAATCCATTTTCCGCCCTGCTCGCCGGCAATGGGGCCGTGCTGGGTGAAATACATCGTGAACTCCTTGAATTGGGTACCGCTGGCCGTTTTGTAGGGAAGGCGGACTTTTTGGGAACGGACCGGCTTGAGTTCAGTCCCCTGTTTGTAATACAGGCTGTTGCCTTTTTTCTCGATGGTTTCCAGGTATTCGTCCATCGAATCGGCGTAACTGGTGGTGTGCATCCAGCCGCAATGCTCGTTGAATCCCTGATACACAAAGAACTGTCCCCAGGTAACGGCTCCGTAGGCGTTCAGCCCGGCCTGACTCACCATATGCACCTCCGACCGGAAGTAGAACGACGTATGGGGGTTGATGAGCAATAACGCATTTTTGGTAGCACTTTTGGCGGGCGCGATGGCGAAGCCGTTCGAGCCGATGGATTCGCGTTCGTAGTGGTCGACAGGCGTCGTGGACGAGGTTGAAGGGCGCTGCTCGTAGAACGCTTTCAGCCGTTCGGTCGGCACCACGCTTATATTGCCGCCAATGCTGCCTTCGCTGAACATCAGGGGCATCCAGGGCTGGAACCGTCGGAGCAGTTTAGGGGTAACGTTCGGGTGCGTATAGAGGTAATAGTTCGTTCCGTCGGCAAAGGCGTCGAGGAGTTTTTTCATCCAGAGCGGACTTTTTTTGTAGATGGCTATTGCCTGGGTCGAGTCCAGGAACAGCCGCGCCCGCAGGTCCTGATACAGCGCCGATTCTCCTTCCACTTCGGCCAGGCGGCCAATGGACGTGATGTAGTTTTCCTCGACGCGGTCAAAGTCGTCTTCGCACTGGGTGAAGAGCAACCCGAAAACGACGTCTGCATCAGTTTTGCCGTAGATGTGGGGTACGCCCCAGGTATCGCGTGTGATGGTAACCTGTTTGGCCTGTTGCTGCCAGCGGGCCACCTCGGCTTTGCTGAACGCCTGAGCCCGTACCCCGGACAAAGGCCAGCCAGTCAGCAGGCAGACCCATAAACAGACAGATGGAACGGAAAAGGCCATTGACAGGCGATGGAAATGAGTGACCATAAAACGCGTAAATAGGAAGTAAGGAGTGGAAATGACAAGGCGTTGCCGTTACCGGCCCAGCGCAACGAATTTTTTTGGCGCTACCCGGTGGTGGGTTTGTTGCTCATACCCGTACGCCAGCCGGATCAGGGTTGGCTCGTCGAACAGGCGTCCCAGAAACTGAAGACCGGCGGGCAGATCGCCGGTCGTGTAACCCATGGGAATCGTGAACGCGGGCTGGCCCGTGCTGGGAGCAATCAGTTGACTGTTATCGCCTTTGTACCCTTTGGCGTCGCCCACCAGCGCGGGCGGGTAATTCCAGGTGGGGTAAATGAGCGCATCCACATGCAGCCGGTTCATTTCGGCCTCGATGGCGTTGCGGTAGGCAATGCGGAGGGGGTCGGTAAAGGCGTCGCCACACGCAATTTCGGGGTGGCTGGCCCGACCCGTATGCGTTTGCTGGTACGTTAACCGGTCGCGTACCAGGTCGGAATAGCCACCCACCCGGATAACGTCTTCCAGCGTTTTCAGCGTATCGCGCCTGACGAACGTCTTCAGGTACGTCTCCAGGTCGACCCTGAAGTCGGCACACCATTGGTTGGCCCGTAAGGAATCGAAATCGGGGATCGTCACATCAACGACCTGAGCACCCGCCCGGGTCATATCCGTGATGGCCCGGTCGAACAGCTGTTTTATTTCGGGGTGGATATTCTTGTCGCTCAACTGACGCAATACCCCGATCCGCGCGCCTTTAAGCCCGTCTTTTCGTAAAAACTGGGTGTATGTCTTGGGAATTTTCCCCTGGCTGTATTTGGTGATGGGGTCGTTGGGGTCGTACCCGGCCGTGACCTCCAGCAGCCGTACCGCATCGTCGACCGTACGGCACATCGGCCCGCCTACATCATTACGGGTATAGAGCGGAATGATGCCGTAGCGACTTACCAGTCCCAGCGAGGTCCGGAAACCGGCCAGTGCATTGTGTGACGACGGCCCTCGGATGGAGTTGCCCGTGTCGGAGCCCAGACCAACCGTACCCAGGTTTGCTGCGACAGCTGCTGCCGTTCCCCCGCTCGATCCGGCGGGTACATAGGCCAGGTTGTACGGGTTCAGGGTTTCGCCCGCCATAGAGCTTTGTGAGTGCATGGGCGTAAAGGCCCACTCGGCCATATTGGATTTGGCCAGCACGATCGCTCCCGCTTCGCGCAGTTTCCGGACCTGCCAGGCATCCTCGCTGGGGATAAATCCTTTCAGCGCCACCGACCCGCCCGTCGTTTGCAGCCCCTTTGTGTTAAAGTTATCCTTTACAATCACCGGAATCCCGTGCAGGGGCCGGAGCTTGCCGGTTTTTTTGAACTCGGCATCGAGCGCCCGCGCCGTGGCGATAGCGTCGGGGTTGACCAGTATGATCGAGTTGAGCTTAGTGGGCTGGTCGTAGGCCCGGATGCGTTCGAGGTAGGCGTTGACCAGCTGTTCACTCGTCAGGCTCCCGTTCCGAAACGCCCGGTGGACAGCGCTGATGGTGGTTTCGACGGGTTCGAACGCGGGTGCAGACGACGCCTTAACGCTTGGCTGGGCAGCGGCTGGTCCCTGCCAGACGGGACTAAGTACTCCGACAAAAAGAAAGACGCGTAACCAACGGGACAGGTAACTGAATTTGACCATAGAGGAATCGGGAGAACCATATAAACCTATGGCAAAAGTACGCTTTCCTGATTTAATTAAGCGCGCAGAGCCGTAGACAGGGTGTTTTTATGCGGTTTTACAGGGTAATAGCAAAATCGACCGTTTGCTGAATCATAGCCTTACTGGTGATCAGGGACTTACCCGGCACTCGGTCGAGACCATACATCGACCCATGACCGTTTACTCATTGACCCGGCCCGCCTGTTTACCGGCGGCTACTTCCGGACGACTCAGGACGAACAAGCCTTTAAACCGTCCGACTATGTTAACGATTCCTGCCCGGCGAGTTCCCCGACGAGAGCTGCCACCGTTTCTGCTCCGTAAGCGCGTCAGCCTTAAACTGGATACTACGTTTTTCGTGGGTGCTTACACCAAAGTGTTCCTGAAACTACGCGGTCTGACGCTGGACGATCTGGAATTTCGCATTCCCGATGGCCCCAAAGCCGGCGTCGTCTCTTTCTGCCGTGATGCCGACTTCGACCCCGAAAACCCGGATGTCATGCTTTGTATTGGCTATGAGCCGGGAACGTACCTGTTTCAGGTAGTCGATACCAGCACGAACATCGTCATGGCCGAACAGAAGTTCACGGTAACCACCGACTGGTCGGACGAGCAGGCTGGTCCGTCGCTGTCCTTCACCGGGATCAGCGAATCGTTCGTGTCGGCCCCGGCCTGGGGTGGCGGACCGGCGGGGCCGCAGAACGTGAACGTGCTGCCCGCTACTGGTACCCGTCGGCTGGCCATTCTCCTCATCGACACCGCCGACGGACGGTACTCCGCCGATGTGCCAACGCTGGATGGTATCCGGACCCGCTGGATGGATGAGACCATCAATGGCGTATCGGTAGGGGGTAATCTGGTGAGTGCCCGTCAGTATTACCGCGAGGTGTCGTACGGTAATTTCGATCTGTCGGCCGATATTTTCGGTCCGGTGAGCTTGCCCAACAACTGGAATACGTATTTCGACACGACAGCGGGGAAAGTAGGCTGGCCCCTGACGGCGCTGGGGCAGGCGGCTATTACCGCTGGTGATAGCGTCATCAATTACAACAATTACGATACCATCATCTTCGTTTCGGAGCAGGCGACCGGCAGCATGAACGCCTGGCCCTATGGCTGGGGCGGCACGTTCACAACGGCCGAGGGAAACAAGTCGCTGGCGCTGATTTCGATGCCCCGCGAGTGGGGAGCGGGCTTCCGGGCCGACCGTTCTGTACGGGCCACGGTCATTCATGAGCTGGGCCATAACCTCGGCCTGGGTGACCAGTACAAGCCGGATGCCGGTCGGAACGTGGGCAACTGGGACCCGATGAATACCGAAGACAACCTACCCCATTTCTCGCTGGCCCACCGGATGATGTTGGGCTGGGTTCAGCCCGGCTGGCTGAAGACCTATAACTTCGCCAACGGCGGAACACCCGTCAGCGAAACCATCACGCTCCACCCCATAGAAGCCGGGGCTCCGCCTACGGGCCGGCAATCGGGGATCGAAGTGCGGCTGGCCGACGGCTGGAACTACTACGTCGAATACCGGGCGGGGCAGTCTACCCATGTTGGCGACCGAAACCTCGACACGAACAATGCCGTGCTGGTGACCGATGTCGATTCGTCGCCGGGGGACGCGCCCATCAGCCGCCCCATCATCCTGCGCGTTCCCAACGACTCCGACGGGGACGGGAGCGTGTTGGTCAACGGGCTCGACTACCGCGAAACCGACACTACGGACCCTACTTTTCCGACCGATTTCAAGATGAGCACCAGTGGGATCAACGGGACCAAAGCTGACGTGCGGGTAGAGTATGGCGTCAACAGCCGCCCCGACCCCGCTATCCGGCCCTGGCCCGCCAGTCCCGATCGTCAGTGGCAAAGTCCCGATATCGAGGTGCAGAATGCCCGGAATCTGGCCGATCCGGCAAACTGGTTCAACGTGCCCTGGGCGGGCAATCCCAATACGGTGATCGCCCGCGTCAAGAACAACGGCAATCTGGCCGCCCCAAACGTACGGGTCGAGTTTTATGTCAAGAACTTCAACGTGGGTGGTGCGCCGGAAACGCCGCTAACTGCCGACATGCAAACGATTCCCGCCGGGGGGACGGTCAGTTTTCAGACCACCTGGAACCCGCCGGGTAACGGACACTACTGCCTCATCGTCCGGATACCGGGTTACTTTCTTCCTGGCCCGCCACCCGTCATCGAAATGTCGGTGTTCAATAACCAAGCGCAGTCCAATTACGACCGGTTTATCTCGGCATCGGCGTCGCCCGCCAGTCGTGAGATCACGTTTGTGGAGGTAGGGAACCCCTACGACAAGCCCACACGGGTGTTTGTGCGGCCGGGCCAAAGCAACCCCCTGTACCGGACCTATGTGGAACACACCAGCCTGACGCTGGAGCCGGGCGAGACCCGTAAGGTGAAAGTGATGTTCGAGTACGATCACACGAACCTGTTCAAAACGCCTGTATCGCTCGGTAAGACCAGCTCTTACGATACCACAGACCGGCGGCAGGACCCCCGCGTCAACCCCGATCTGCTCATTAAGAAGTTCCGGTCTGTCCCGAACCGGGTGGGGCTGGCCGCTTTCATCGACGACCCGAACGAGACGCCCCCTCATGCCGTAGAGTTACTGAGTGGGGCGCAGGTGGAGGTGGTGACAGGCCGGAAAACCCGGTTCGACTATTTTTACCTGGACGGGCGAATTGGTGGCCGGGTTGTGGAAGATACCGTCAGCCGACAGCCGACGGGTGTTAGCCGGGGAAAGGTGCTGCTGATCTTCCGGAATGACGATGAGCCGGACAAGCCACAGGTCGTCTACGAGGAAGCAAAGCTGGACTGGGATGGCCGTTTTGTGGCCAAGGTAACGGAGAAGGCAGAGAACATCCGGTTCCAGACGGTACAGGGTTACTACGTGCCGGCGCTGGACTTCGGCGATGCCTACAGCGCCATCCTGGAACGACGGTAAGTAAACGGGGGAATCGAGCCGTTCGGGCGGGCGCACCCATGCGCCCGCCCGAACGGCTTTTTTGCTCATTCCTGCCGGGCCACACCGGTCGTAGTACTTTCCAGGTCAAAACATGAAGGAAACACAGAATCGTATGGGTATACGGTAAACGTGTTTATTTTTACCCGGCTCCCGGCACGTACCGCTTAAAATAACCCTTCACCTGGCTCTATGAATCGATTTATCCAACTGCTTGCTCTCACTGCACTCGTCTATTCGCAGGGGGCGCTGGCCCAAAAACAAAAAGCCAAACCAACCGAAACGGTAGCGGCATCGACCTTTACCGTACCGGTTCGGCTGCAACAGGAACTACAACGGTTATCGGATCTGTCGGGTGGGGTTGTGGGTATCTGCGCCACCCATATCGAGAGTGGCAGGACCATTACGCAACGTAAGGGCGAGCCGTTTCCTATGGCCAGTTCCTATAAAGTTGCCATTGCGACCCAGCTGCTGTCCCGCGTCGATAGTGGCCGCGTAACCCTCGACCAGCTGGTTCCCATCCTCAAAACAGATTTCCATCCGGGCAGCGGGATGCTGTCGGAGCGCTTCAACTGGCCCCATTCGCCAACTACCGACCTGTCCCTGTCGGTGCGGAGTTTACTCGAACTGATGCTCCTGATCAGCGACAACAGCGCTACCGACATTTGCCTGCGGCTGGCGGGCGGTCCTGCGGCCGTGAATGCCTGTATGAAACGGCTGGGTATCGATGGACTGCGCGTCGACCGGCCAACGGCCTGGCTTATTGCCGACTGCGTGGGTATCCCGATGGATATGAGTCAGGCGTGGTCACCTGCCCGGTATGACTCGCTGGCTAAATTCAGCACGCCGGAAACCCGACAGGCCAGTTATGTGGCTTTCGAGACCGACAATCGGGATACGTCGACTCCGGAAGCGATGACGCTGCTGTTAACGAAACTCTACACCCGGCCCGTTCTCAAAACCGCGAGTCAGGCCCTGCTGCTCGACATCATGAAACGATGCGAAACGGGTTTGGCCCGCCTGAAAGGAGCCCTGCCCCCCGATACGGAAGTGCTGCACAAAACGGGCACCATCGGCCTGACCGCCAGTGATGTCGGCATTATTACGCTGCCGGGAAACGCGGGCCATGTGGCGATTTCGGTCTTCGTGAAATCGTCTAAAAAAGACGGTGCCACGCGGGAACGAACCATCGCCGAAGTTACCCGAACCATCTACGATTATTTTCTTTTTCTGTAGGTGCTGGAAAGAAAAGATTGACCGGCTACACCTAAACCGCCTGATCCGTGAAAGGGTCAGGCGGTTTAGGTGTAGCCGGGTTCATGTAGGCCATTTAGCTCAAAATAGGCACAGGTTGATATTTCCTCCGGCAATGGCCGGGGGCGTATCGGTGATGTCCGCCCGTGTTCTGTGTCTGATCCTGAAGGAGTTTAAAGTAGCGGTGCGCATCCGCCGTCAACGAGCCCTGCCGAATTTCGACCAGGCAAGCATTCGTTTGATAGAAGGGAATTTGGGCCGCCCGTCGATCCGTGATTGTTCCTCCGTTACTGTACTCCAATACAAGAGCTAAATCGTCAGTAAAAGGCCATAAAAACGTTATTACACCAAATCTGGGCTTGCACTTCATCACTCGAAATATAGCCCTCAATGCTACGCTAGGATACAACGTCCAATCGCAAAACAGTTTTTCTTAGTAGCCTCTCCTGTAGTGTTGATACGGGTCCAGCCGTGACAACTAAATCATTAGATTTTGGCTTCTAGCTGTTTTTGAAAGATAATCAACCGGATACTTTTGTAGGTTTTCTATAGGTTGCCAGTAAAGGTCTCTACCGACTTTTGCAACAGCTACGACGCTTATACAACAAGATAAGTCTTTACAACTGATAGCTACTGGTTCGGGTCTACATCAAAAATGAGCGAGCTATGAAATACTTACTTACTCTATTTCTTCTAGCCAATTTGCTGACTAGTTGCGATAAAAATAAAATTGATTCTTCATTTACCTCTTGTACCTACCCGGGTATCAAGCTTACGCGTACAAATGAATTTATTAAAGATGTTCCAGCAACCATAATCGCTGTTCCATCTCCCAATCAGCCAGTCAGCTATCAAATGATGCGAGGGGGTACTTCAGCGGCTTTGGGAAGTTGTAATCTACCCCTTGGTTATGCAAAAGATAGTCTGAAAGTCACCGTGAGCGGCTACTTCCTTACTTTCACTGGATTGGAAGTGATGAACCTATCGCCCCTTCCTTTTGAAGTGACGGATATCAAACGAAGAGAATAAGATTTTTCTAAGCTTGAAAAGCCGAATGAATTTAGCCAATACTAATTCAAATCGACTAGCATAATTGCACTTATGCAACAACGGTGAAACCCAATCTTGTTACTTTATTTGGAATCATAGGTAAGAATAAACTGATCTGTCGAGACATGAAAAGTATTGTATTGGTTGTACTAGCGGGTGCCTTTTTTATTGTAGCAGGTTGCCACCAAGAGGTTAATCCTATCAAAGAACATACTCAAGATGTACAACAAGCAAAGAAGTGGCTCCTTGGTCGGTGGAAACTCGTCAGAGTATCGGTCCAGTTGCCTAACCCTACTGTACCGAATGTGGAACTGTTGGTTGACGAGCACCAAATTGAGCTACTACAAGATGGTAGCCGGACTGACCAAGTCGGCTATGAAATAATTAGTATCAACAATGGCTTGAAAATTACGACCAATGCCCAGCCCCGAGCCGACAATTGGTATATCCGCAATCCTAGTTTGTACATCAATAAAAAGCGAATGTTTTTCGATTTAGGAGTCGCTTCGGATGGGCCTGGCTTTGAATTTGTCAAAGTGAGTTAGCTGAGCCCATTTGTAAATAACAAAGGTGGCTATTGCAAAAGTCAATGGAGGCCTTTACTGGTACCCTAAACCTGTTTTTTGGGGAACGAATTTAGGGTGAACGTAGAGCATATGACTTACCCGGCAACTCCCTGTTGGAGTTTTTCAACAGCCACTGCACTTATACAACAAGTTGTAAGTGTGCACGTTCTGTTTGAAAATAGTAACATGACGACAACTATGAAAAACTATTTATTGGTAGTCAGTTTATTATTTCCCCTGTACGCTTCAGCTCAGCTAGCTACAAATAATAAACAACAGGCTTTGTTGGAAAAAGGGCAGTTGAGTGCAGGTTTGATTGTAGGTGGGGGGTGGGAATATGGCAACTTCCAGGGTCGGATAACTCCTCGGTTACAATACCTTTTGAAAGATGGTTGGTCAATTGCTTTGGAAGGACGTTATACCAATATAAGAGGCCCTGAATTCCGGTATCGAGGAGCAGGCTTATCAACTCGGTATTATTTTATCCGAGACAGACGGCTCGCTTTATTTGGTCAACTAGGCGCCACATATGGTCAAAGCACCTTTTTAAGTGTCAACTATATCCGTGACGCGCAGGGAACTGTCATTACGTGGGATACGTATCGAGATCGCTCTAACGCTTTTCAGAGTCATGCTGGTTTGGGTGTACATATTAGCTTGAATCAGCGATGGTCTATCGAGGGGATGGCTGAACGTACCTTAACTAACAATATAGGAAGCTCACTCGATTACAGTCGATGGCAAGGTAATCTTGGCGTCAATTACAGATTCGAATAAGAAGTACTTTTATTTGAAATGGCAAGGCCAGATTTTATAATCTGGCCTTGCCATTTCAAAGTTTCGTCACTTACTATAAAGGGTTTATACAACACCTTAACATTATGAAAACAGGGGGTCGTGCCTTAAAAGTGGATATTAAGCTTGAAAAAGAGATGGTTAATCAGCAACCCAATCACCGTGTCGTGCATTAAAACCGACTTGGAAAAACAGATGGTGCGACGCG
>NZ_VFIA01000050.1 GCF_014282275.1 Spirosoma utsteinense | reverse complement strand
CTCGAATTCAAGCGATTGTAGAAGACTTATTTGCTGATTCAGGCAAAGTCATCGCGTTAAGTTGTTTTCCGTACATCAAAAATACGTCATCATCAATCTGATTTAGTATTACCTTCGGCTACTTCACGTTGGTAATAAGTTCGCAATTCGCCTTCCTTTCGTATGCATGACATAGCTCCTAAATGGAATAGCGCTTTCAAGCGCTTCCTAGCTTGATGACTAACTCTAGTCTTGCCCCGGATACTTGTTCCTGAGCGGAACTCAAAGGGTACCACGCCTGCGTGACACAAGCCATCTGTTTGGGGTCAGTAATCGTTGTCATCTCGTTTGTCACGACAATGATTTCCGTGGCGGTTGTCGAGCCGATGCCAGGTACTGAAACAATCCAGTCAAAGAGTTCTTTGAGCCGACCATTGTTCTGAATAAGTCCGTTGATCTGCTGCTCAATGGCCTTTTTTTCGTCCTTTAGGGCGATCAATGACTTACGGGAGCTGCCGCACCGGCGGACCGGCTGGAGTTGCTTTTGTAGAAGGGGATTGATAAATGAATCTTGTTCAGTTAGGGGATCAGCCAATAGATTATATGCTTGAATAAGACGCTGACGAGCGGCACTTAGAAACGCTAACTGCTGAATAACAGGGCGAGGAGGCTGCCACAGGCGAATTTGATTACGGAAACGATAAGCATATTCGGCGATGCGTTGGACATCGACGTTGTCGTTTTTACCCCGCTGCATACCCCCCGCTTGCTTGATTTGCAGTCGGACCGATTTCTATGATCTAAACAAGCGCGAGCGTATATTTTTCGTCATAATTTCGGTCCTCCCGAACGCAGGCGAAAATACGCAGTACCAATTTATTACGGACATTATTCAGCACCAGCATCTTGTTCTTTCCTTCTTTAACTTTTCGCTGGTAGTAGGCTTTGAGTTGCGTGCAATGCTAGATAGCCGACATGGCACCTAAGTGGAGCAACGACTTAACTTTTTTATTGGCTATATGACTCACTTGAGGACGGCCTTTTCGCTGGCCTGAACTCCGCTCAAAAGGTGCAACTCCAGCATAACAGGCAAACTTTTTGGGATCGGTGATTGATTTGAATTCATTGGTAGTGACGATAATTTCAGCCGCTGTTGTCTGGCTAATGCCAATGATGGAGGTGACTCGTTCAAAAAGCCGCTTAAGTTCAGGATCTGCCTGGGCCAGTTCAACGATGGCTTTATCGGCTGATTTCAGATCGGCCTTTAGGGCTTTTAACGAGCCAGCACAGGCTTGTTGTTCAGCTTTGCGTTCCGCCTTGTCAATGAAGCCTTTGGCATCAGTCAAGGGCGTCTGTAATTGTTTGATGACTTTGACCAGGCGGGCTCCTTGGGCTGTCAATCGATCCAATTGGGCGATTACGGAACGTGGTGGGGTCCACAAGCGGGCCTCGTCGCGGTTTTTGTAAGCAAACAGCGCAATGCGTTTAGCATCAACTTGATCCGTTTTGCCGCGTGTTAAACCCATGCTCTCCTGGATATGGGCGGCCCGCTCCACCCATATATTAGCCGAGAGTTGATGAAGCGCTTTCAATAAAGGGTTATTATAAATTCCGGTATGTTCCAGGCAGAACAGACACTGGACTATTGGTACTTTAGTTTGCTGACGCAGTACTTCTAGGAACTCAGTAATGCCTTTTTTGTCATTACTCACCTGCTGATGAAAAAGAATCTGGTTGGCTTTGGCCACCGCAAAATCGAGGGTGGCCTTAGAGACATCAATACCAATGAAGTAGTCAAATTGCATAACTTTACAGAGTAAAAATAACTGAGTTGGCCAATGGTTAGACGCTTTCGATACCTTGCTAATGGGTCTCCAGCCCGCATTTCTATTTGAAGTCAGCGTCTAAAATAACCCGGCAGGGTCTTGAATCGGTCCATAGGTTACGAGCCTTTCCGATGCGTTAAGGTAGCCCTGCCGGGGTTGGTCACTCACCGTTTGTGAGTATGTTCAAGTTACACGACTAATCTGAGAATCGTACAACGGTCCAAATCTAAAGGCCGACGCGGCTACTTTCCAGCCAAATCGGTAGCTTCACTTTGTGAAGAAATTCCAATAGATGCGCATTATATATTCCCGTGTGCTCCATGCAAAATATGACTTGAGTCATATCCCAACCCGGTACTGTTTTCAGTTGGCGAAGGGCTAGTTTAATGCCAGCCACCGTGTTTGGCGTGTGCACACCGAAAGGCAAACCTGTAATGAATTTTTACTGATGTCTAGACCAACACAATAGCGTAGTAGTTGCATATAAAAGGGGATTAAAGGTAAACGAATTGGTTGATCGACCGACTTTTCCCGCCTTTGCACATGCATGCCAGATTGTGGCCAATGGCCACTTCTATAAGTACTGTTGGAGCTACAGGGAAAAGACAAGCTAGCCAGAGCAACCAGCGGTACAGTATCGGTTGGACGTACTATCGGCGGAGCTCAGGATACTGGCTAGCCTTGTCAAGTCGTACTCAAAAATTGTACTTTTTCTGATATGATTAACTGAAATCAAAGATATGGACGGCGGACCGCTCATGCTTCAGCGAATTTGATACTCACACAAAATATAATTTCCCAACTCGATCTTAGTCAGCAAGATGTGCTTTTGTTTACACAAAATCCCCCGCCCGACCTCAGCCCAACGGGAGACACTAACCGCCTTAGTTGGTTGGTGAGTTTGACGGGAAACCGAAAAAGTACAATAAGGACGAATAGAGTGTGTCGACAGATTTCCACTTAGGTCCCAATCGCCACATCACTCCTTATTGTAGTCATCACGTCCTCAATACGCCGGCGGGATATTGAAAGTTCGACGCCATTGTTTAGAAGGGCCCTGCCATCGTTGCGTCCATTTGATCGTATACTGGCTACGTACCTTATATTCACAAAGGAGCTTTTATGAATACGTAGGAAGCCCGGTAAGGAGGCATAGCTTGACAGCGTGTAAGCAACCACGATCGTAGTTCTGTCGACCAAGTGGAAGGTTACGTAGTTGCCAAAACCCGCAATGTACAGAACCTCGGAGAGCTTGATTCGTTGTTTATGCGGATGGCCGGGCAGCCAGATGGCCTGGTCATCTGTTTGGTCAAAACTGTGTCTTAGCGCAGCGGCGTTATAATTTATCATTATTGTGGGAAGGCAGTATTGATCCTGGAATCGTGGATTGAAGCTTGCAATGTGATAGCGCCCTCTTCCCTACTATTCAGGTTAATTCTGACTGAATTAGTTGAAATGGTCACTTTGGTAGAATGCCCAGATCAATTTCAGGATTATGAGTTGATGAGTTGGCCTGATCGGCGAGTCTACCTGATCCAGATCAACCAAGATCTGGATGGTATCCAAGTGTTGATCGGTTGTCGTCTCGTAGTCTATACTCCAAGTGCTAAACAGCCGCTGGATCACCGGGCAGACAAATATCCTCGTCAGGTTGGTGTGCCGGGGATCCGCTTCGATTTCGATCACACAGCGTACAGACGACTTCAGGCGAGTCTTCCAGCACCTGCATAAAACCTCCCCGGACATAGATTAGTATCCCGTTATATCGACCTGCGCATTCCGCTGATGGCTTTCAGTTAGAAAATTGCGTCGATCTCTGCCTCTCGAAGA
This sequence comes from Spirosoma utsteinense, assembly GCF_014282275.1. Lineage (GTDB taxonomy): Bacteria > Bacteroidota > Bacteroidia > Cytophagales > Spirosomataceae > Spirosoma > Spirosoma utsteinense. The sequence goes on along the minus strand of NZ_VFIA01000050.1, from coordinate 27,556 downwards.
CTGGCTATTAATTGGCTAAAGTAAACGATGCCGTGGTCCATGATTGCTTCGGTAGAATTCAATATCATCCATGTTAAATTCGGGTTGCTGAGCCTGATTGCCAAATGTGGTGCACCGAACCCAGTTCTGTACGACATACAGCTTGTAAGTAGTTTAGAAGGAAACGAAGAGTTACCAATTGTTATACTCCAGATCAACAGCAAATTTATATACCGAGAGGCTTACTTGCTGTAACTAATCAACCCGGTCGTGACTTAATAGTGGACTTTGAGTCTTTAGTTCATGGTAACTATCACTGTTTCTTGCCCCTCCTGCGATAACCAGGAGGCTGTCCGACGTAAAGGCGTCACGGCTAATGGACATCAACCGCACCGGCGGACCGGCTACAAAGGTGAAGCCTGCAAGCGTAGTTTTCAACTCGACTACGTCAAGCGAGCTTATCTACCCGGTATCAAAGAGCAAGTCATTGATTTGGCCCTGAATGGTAGTGGCATTCGAGATACAGCCGCATCGGCGGTCCGACCGTGTGTTGAAAATAAACATGAACACCGTTATGAGTACGCTCAAAAAAAAGCTGATCAAATTCGCTCCGTAAATCCAGCTTTTGAATCTACGGAAGCGACACTAAGCATTCGCATAGAAGCGGATGAGCAATGCCGGGCCGCCGGGCGGTCTTACGTACAAAAGAAGCGGAATCCACGCTGGCTTTGACGGTCGGCCGCTGCCGTGGGTCGAAGATCATGACACGGGCGAAATTGTTGCGTTCTTGTTTGGACGCCGGACGAATGCCAGTTTCAGGCGATTACTGAAGCTTTTGGCTGAATCTGGAGTAGTGGTGAGTCGCTGGTTTACGGATTATTGGTGCGGGGCCGCCCGTGCGGGCTTATCATGATCTGCTACCAGCCGAGATCCATCAGATAGGTAAAGACCAAACGCAAAGCATTGAACGCAAACATTTGGACTTACGAACCCGCATCAAGTGGTTAGCCCGTCGAACAATCTGTTTTTCCAAATCTGAATTGATGCATGATACGGTGATTGGCTTACTAATCAATCATCTTTTTTTAAGCTAAATGTCCACCTTTAAGGCACGACCATCAACCCTATTATACCAATGGCTACTAAAACTGTTGAACTGGCTCGACTAGGTGATATTGTTGTAGAGAGAAAATATGATATGACTTATGAGGAATTTAGCGAAAAACATCTTTTTGGTAATTACCCAGTTGTAATTGGTGACGCTTGTAATGATTGGTCAACAAAGAAAAAATTACTCCGTAATACTTTAAAACAGTCTACGGGGACGCAAGATGATTGTACAGGGCAACAACTATACGCTAAGTGAATACATCGACCTGATGATGGTTACTACGGAGGATAACCCGGCTCCTTATCCCTGCAAACTACAGATTGACAGGGATTATCCCGAACTGTTATCGGATGTAACACCCCGGTTTATGTATGCACTACCCGACCGTATTACCAGCAAACTCCTGCCTGATAGTTTCCTAGGTGGAACCGATACACTTGACATTTTCTTCGGTAGTCCGGGCGGTCAATTACCTTATATACACTATGATTATATGTGATTGCACGCTTACATAACTCAGATATATGGACGAAAGGAATTCACTGTATTCCCTCCTGACCAGACTCCTTATGTTTACCCCAAAGCAAATAACGTATGGGTATCCGAAGTCAATGATGTTAGAAATCCTGATCTAGAAAAGTACCCTTTGTTTGCTAAAGCAACTCCTGTTTCGTTTGTCGTCGGGCCCGGTGAAACTCTGTTTATTCCTTGTGGCTGGTGGCACACGGCGCGTTCGTTGACGGCTACCATATCGGTAGCGCTCGACTGCCTGAATGCATCCAACTGGAAAAGCTTTATTAAAGAAGTAGATATGAAGTTGAACCAACGACGACCCCTAATTGCTAAGGCCGCCCACGTCTATCTTTCTGCACTTGGTAGCGTGTTAAACACTTCCGAAAAAATCGGAATAAGTATTTAAAAGGTGTTAGGGAATTATATTTGGGATTTCAAATGAGCTTTTTTGTCCCTTTACAACTGTTTTTGTTCGACTGAATCGTCGGGTCGTTGAGTACGTTGTTCGGTAGCATCAATCAGGATAATGGTTGTCTTGTAAAAGTAGGCGTTGAATTCTTCGACGCTGAAAAAAGAACGTTTAGGGGCATGTCCGGACGGAACTAAAGCCCACTCAAGTACTATCTGACCGATGTCTTGATTTCGTTTAGCCGTCGATCCGTCTATACTGGTTGTAAAGCCCAATAGATCATAAGAAAGTCTTAATTTATAAGAAAACAGGTTAGACAAAAGCAGGTCAGTATGAATGCTTAACGCAGGTTCTTGTGGGCATTCGGCTTGTCGTTGTTGAATGGTATGTTTGTGAATCTGCTCGTGGGCTTGCTCGAACCAAACTAATCGTTTAGCGGATCGTTTTTTGTCCAAACCCGTGGCAAAGCCCATTGTCGGTCGGTCTTTAAAATTGTAACAGAGAGAGTCACAAGGTAAATTTACACCCTTGCAACAAGGCTATTACAAAGGTCATTATTGAGCTATAGCACCAGTGCTAACTATTAGGCATATATCATTACATGTCTATTTTTCAGCTACTACCTCAACGTTACCACTGCTGGTTGATCAGAATCTTTGCTTTATAAAACGCTGGCTCGTTTGGTTTCCTTTTTTAAATTGAACTACCAAAAGATAAGAGCCTACAGGTAAGCGCTGTACGTCAATATCAGCCTCAGATTCAGCGGTGTCTGACTCTAATAGTAGAATACCTAATACAGAATATATTCTAAAATGTGCGCCCGCTTCTGACATTTCTATGTGCAGCTCGGTAGTAGCCGGATTTGGATATATTGTTACAACTTCGGGTAGTTCGGCACTGATGTCCGTCAGACATGAAGCCGTTCGAATCGAAGCATGGCTAACCCTATCTAGGCGGTCATCTTTTAATAGTATAGTAGAATTTTTAAGTTTTAAATTGCACACCAATGTGTTATAAGATCCTGAATTAAGGTACAGTGCATGGTCACAGTTGATCGCGGTATTGTTCTGAAATATACTGCCCAAAATCGCTGGGATTTGCTCTTCAACGTAACGAGCAGCCCCTGGCTGATACTGTAAGTAATTCAGATAACCTTCGGGGAAACCGGCATCCACAATAGCGGGTACATTGGGTTGGCCAGCCGTGAGTGTGTTGTTGCGTACTTCCAGACCAATGACGGACGTACCAAAGGTTTTTTCCTGTATGAACTGTACTGAGTGCACACCAATAAAAACTCCGTTTTGTCCATTCGTATTCGATACCAAATTACCAATTATCTGATTGTTATACATAGGAATAAACTGTTGCGACAGGTTGGTTCCACCACGTTCCTGCTGTATGGGTGCCAAATCAATTGATCCGTTGTTGACCAGCGTATTATTAATGATAGCAACCTGATTAGTAGCATTGTGGTACAGGGTGATACCCCGGCGGTTACCCTCCATTGTATTTCCCTGCAACAACCAATTGCGTGCTCCCCAATTAAATATGGCATAATGACTGCCAGCGGCAGGAACAACATCCCAAGGCCGGTCTATCGTCAGCATGTTAGCGGTACGACTGGTGATCGTACGCCACTGGCCCATCCCTTTTCCGTTAACGATGGCAACTACCGGCCTTCGACGGATATTGGCCCAGTTTTTAGTTTTGTCTGTTATGGTAACAGATGTTGCGTCGCTCATGATACCGGCGTCTTCGTCGATCCGATCCGGGCCACCACCTTCTGCGATGATCGTTTCTCCATCATTACTATTTTGAGCGGGACCATTGATGACCTTGAATTCGTTTGCCAATACTGCAATATTTTCGGCAAAATTGAGAATGAGCACGTGATTAATGACACCAGTGGGATAACGGGCGGCTCCATCCCGGTAGACACGATTATTTTCAAAAACCCCATCATGCGCATCATTCAAATTTAACCCATCTACAGCATATGTAAATGTGTTTCCGCTAACAACGAAATGGGCACACCCATTCAGCTGAAGTGGTCCACGGTAGCCAGAGTTGCTGGTCAGGCCCTGTGTAATGATGGAATTAGCTATCACCAGCTTATTACTCTTGGCCCACATCAGCCATTCGCCCCGGCTCAGGTCGATGAAGACACGCTGCAGAAAAACCTCCGTACACTGACCTGTCATGTTACCAGTCCACTGCGCCGTACTATCAACATTGATCAATGATAAATCGGCCAGGCCCGACTGGTTCGTAATAGGCGGCCAAACAACGCCGGTGCGCGGATTACTGATATCGTAACCGAATTTGATGAAAGTTTGGTCTTTGTCGACTCCCTGTATGACCACCCGATTGCGTATTGTTAGGGCCGCGGAGTTACGGGCCAAAAGTTTGTAAGTACCGGCGGGTAAATAAACGATACCACCGCCATCGGCGTTAGCCCGGTTAATAGCTCCTTGGATAGCGGGCTGATCGTTGGTTTGGCCATCGCCAACAGCTTTTAAGCTTAGTCGGGGGTCAGTCTTTACATTATATACATTTTTATAAAAATCGAATTTGGCCGCCCAGGGCACTCCTAACTTAAAGTAGTCGAGGCCTGTGTTGATAGCCAATACTGTCTGTTCCATCCTGGTCTCCCCAACTTCACCACCGAACCCATTGCTGACAAACAGATTATAATTTGTGCCTGGCTGGAGTGAAGCCGGTACTTTCACATTTAAGATGTATTGATCGCTCCTCTCTGTGTCGACAACACCTACGTGCACGTCTGTCCCATTCTGGTCCACAAAACGCACATTGGATGAGCCACTTCTGAGTTGCAGATTACGGCCAAAGATGCGTAAGTCTCCTCCAGGCGTCACTTCTGGCGAATCCAGATGCATAAAGTAGGGTTTGTTGACATATACGCCCGGACTACGTTGCCCCTTCTCCTCAACCCAGATCTTATACAGGTCCAGATCCAACCGGGCCGGTATCTGTACGGTTGCTTGGCCTGTACTTTGCACCAATACGTGCAGTGGTATTGGCGTAGTAGCTGTACCTTGTGTCAGGTATATTTTTGCATCACTTTCGAAGTTTCCTTGAAGACTAATTGCCTCACCTGGTTTAGCGGATGGGTTTATATTAAAAATTACCGTTTGGGCTACAACCTCTGATGTACAAATACCGCGAACAAGTAGCAGAGTGCATATAATTGATTGTAATAAGTAATTCATGAGCTAAATTTTTTTAAAACTTCGTTAATCAGCTATAATAGATAAGACTATTTACAGGTAGGTTTCAGTTCGATCGTTCATCCTTTTGATATGATCTCAGACAAAAAACGTTCTGATTTTTGAGTGCAGGTAAGATGTATAGTGCAAATTAGGCATACTCTAACGTTGATTGTCAATTAGTTAGTTAAATAAAATTCCATAAACCAGCATTTATATTAATGGCTGATTCGCACAAATTTACCTTATGGATGCCTAAACGATCTCTCAGGTAACGATATCGTTTCATAACACTAATGGCGTGTTCGACTTAAATCCGCTCTGAGGATTTAGCCCGGTTCTCAGCTCGTTGCGCATCGGTCAAGTTATCCCCTTTAGGTTTCCTTATAGGCACATTAACCTGCTGACAATCACAATCTTTACTTATACCCTGATACTCTAAATCAACGCCTATAGTGGATTCCGTGAACAAAGCCTGTTCAACTAGGAATTCTATCTTCAACTATGTTTAATCATGCCTCTTCCCAGTATTTGCTAAAAAAATGAATATACCAGTCGGTTGTAGCCAGAATCAGTGTCTTAACGATATAGGCTTTTTTTTGTCCCTTTACAACTGTTTTTGTTCGACTGAATCGTCGGGTCGTTGAGTACGTTGTTCGGTAGCATCAATCAGGATAATGGTTGTCTTGTAAAAGTAGGCGTTGAATTCTTCGACGCTGAAAAAAGAACGTTTAGGGGCATGTCCGGACGGAACTAAAGCCCACTCAAGTACTATCTGACCGATGTCTTGATTTCGTTTAGCCGTCGATCCGTCTATACTGGTTGTAAAGCCCAATAGATCATAAGAAAGTCTTAATTTATAAGAAAACAGGTTAGACAAAAGCAGGTCAGTATGAATGCTTAACGCAGGTTCTTGTGGGCATTCGGCTTGTCGTTGTTGAATGGTATGTTTGTGAATCTGCTCGTGGGCTTGCTCGAACCAAACTAATCGTTTAGCGGATCGTTTTTTGTCCAAACCCGTGGCAAAGCCCATTGTCGGTCGGTCTTTAAAATTGTAACAGAGAGAGTCACAAGGTAAATTTACACCCTTGCAACAAGGCTATTACAAAGGTCATTATTGAGACCAGTATTTTACTTGCCTTTTTTTGCTGCCTGTATTTAAAGTGTGTTAGGAAATTAGATTTGTGCCTTGGGCTTAATACGTTGTAACACAAGTTGGATGTGGGCTGAAAGTATCCAGCCTACCGAAGTAGATAGTGTGTACTCGTAATCTTTGATAATTTGCAGAAAGAACGGGGGTGCCTGTGCGCTTAGTCCAGCCAATTGTGTGCTTCACAACCCACCCGCATCGGCGGACCGGCTTAGCAAGGGACACAAAGACCTGAACCAATTTGAGACGGGCAGCCCGCCCAAAGTAACCAAAACTTTTGCAAAACACCGCCCTATAAGCTATCGCCAAATACCTTTCCAAGCCGTTCACAGTATTACAAAACGTCACTCACCAAGACTAATAAGGCAGTTCCATCAGCATCGGGCCGCGTGTACATGAGTCGCCCACAAGCTGCCACTCGTATCGTCTAGTAAATCGCGCTTGCGCCCATTCACTTTTTTGTAAGAGTTAGTGCATAAATTATAGAGACAACTCTAATACTCTGGTTATCAACACAAAAGTCAGATGAGAATGCTTCTTGTCTTTCTTCTCTTTGATCTAGTTAGTTCAATGCTCGGTTGATTCATTCAGGTATAACGTCGGTTTTATACTGGTCAAACCGGGTGGCCGGAGCCATAACAGTAGACCGCTTGCCAATATGGATATTGATTGGGCAGATCTCGCCAGTGGCAACCGGTGCGAAGCACCTAAAAAATTGCATTCGTTACGTCACATAAATCGAGCTTTCGCTTGCGTCTGAAAGGTAGAAAAGGCAACATTGCTACCCATTGATAGTCACAGGGTGGCTTGCGTCGTCAATTTGGTGAACTGTTTGCGGGGCCGCCCATGCGGTCACCGTTTTGTAGTTTAGTGACCACGAAGGTGACGCTATTATTAGCCTTTTTCAATTCTCTAGCACGTTCTGAAAAATAGGTTTAAGAAGTACCAAATTAATGAACGACTGAACAAGCAATCCTGATAGCAACAGTTTAATTAATTGTCAACTCGGAATCAAAAACAATTTAATTTCAAAATTATATCGGTTGTCTTTTACTACCTACCTTTTAATGTGTAAATCGATCTGTAGTAAAGAATTTTTGGGGCGTCCCAATTACCTCAAATATTACAATAGAGAAATTATTGCTCAAAGTTATACAAAAAGTACAAATTCTCTCGAAGAGTGATTAAGCTGTAGGTTAACAACGTGAAAAATACTAGACAAATTGACCCATGAGTAAGTCTGTAGATCCAAGAATGATTGAATGTGCATTTGTCAAGTCTCGTAACGACATAGAAGTGAAGTTGCTTTACGGTTAATTCACGTATCTATAATTCTCCGTGGTCAATGAATCAACAAGTACAGTTATAACACACTCCACCTTACTTCCAGGTAAAAGTCATTTTTAGGTATAATAAGTGCTTTTATTGATACGTGCATTAGTCTGTAATGAAGGCAATCTCCTTTTTGTTGAAGAAGGCCTGCACTAGCTTTGGATTGCTTTCCAAGTATTTGACTTAATCAAGAACTGCTACCGTTAGGTCTTCCAGATCAGTAAAAACCGCTCAGATTTCCATGGTTTATGCAAGCGCGGGCATATAGTTTTTGTCATATTTTTGGCCACGGTGAACTACGGAGCAAACGCGATGAATGAGTTTGTTGCGAACTGCATTCAGAACGAGCATCTTGTTTTTGCCTTCAGTGACCTTGCGTTGGTAGTAAGCTTGTAACTCACCTTTCATTCGGATCGCTGACATAGCCCGGCACAGGCCGCCCTGCTAAGTGAAAGAGTGATTTTAGCCGTAAACGAGCATGTTGGCTCACGCGCGTTTTTCCACGCACACTACTACCCGATCGGTAGCGCACGGGCGCCCCCGTCAAAGGGAGCTACGCCAGCGTGACAGGCGAGTTTTTTGGGATCGTTGATGGCCTTAAATTCGTTGGTAGCTACCAGCACTTCAGCCGCAATGGCATCACCTACGCCTGGAACAGAGGTGATCCAGCCGAAAAGCTCTCTTAACCGATCGTCGCCCTGAATGAGCACATTGATTTGTTTCTCTGCATTTTCCAGGTCGGCGTTGATGGCTTTTAATGAAGCCTGGCAATTTTTGGCCAGTTGTTTTTGCAACGACTTCTCCACGAAGCCCTGCTGTTCGTTAACGGGTTGTTGAAGTTGCTGGCGAACTCGAAGAAGCCGTTGACGAAGGGCACTGAGAGTCGCCAGTTTTTGTAAAACAAGCCGTGGCGGCTGCCACAGGCACATTTGGTCTTGAAAACGAAACGGGGCCGCCCGAGCGGGCATACTCGGCGATGCGCCGAGCGTCAATGGCGTCGTTCTTACCCCGCTGAAGGCCACCCGCCTTCTTAATTTGAAGACTACTTTCCAGCCAGATTGGTAGTTTCAATTTGTAAAGGCGGCCGCCGCGCGGGAAGATAAAGCATGAGCACTGTATATACCCGTATGCTCCAGGCAACAGACCGATTCAGTCACGGTAAATCCAGGCAATGCCTTCATTAATTTGACGGTTGCTCTAATCGCTGCTGGTGAGTTAGCCGATTGAGTTTGCAAGACTATGGTTTTGCCATCAAAGACGGCCCAGTCGAGCCCGGGCGGCCGGTGCCGTAGCTTTCGAAACGTCAATACCAATGAAATGGCGAATAGTCATGAGAGATCGTAATTTGGGCCAGGCGGCCGGTGCCGGTTTAAAAAGTTCTTGCTTCGGTGCTCAAACCCTTGCTAGTGGTCGGACGGCCGATGCCGCCTAGTTGCCCTAATTTCCATTCGAGCCTTAAGCATAAAACAGGGTGGGTCCTGAATCTGAGCATAGAGCTGACACTCTGCGGCCCTATAGGGTAGCCCACCCTGTTTACTGTTGGTAAGCTAGACTAAATCTTAGAATCTTACCACGTTACAAACCTAAAGGGCGGCCCTGCTGGTTCTTTAAACATCGCTTCAACTGGCTCCAAACTAGTTCGACTGGATTAAGCTGGGGGCTATATGCCGGTAAGCGTTCCAGATGAATCCGTCTTGGGCGCTGTTTCAAAAAGGCTTTTACTACCTCACTGCGGTGGATGGCCGCCCCATCCCAGATGACAAGCATATTCTGTTTGCGATAGCGACTACACAACTTAGTTAAAAACCATACAATGTCCTCACTGGTGAAGGACTGATCTTGACCCGCTACATAGATCCGGCCGTTCGGCGCAATGGCGGCAATCAGGCTCAAGTGAGCGCGCCCTGCTTGCTCAACTAACACCGGAGTCTGGCTACTAGGAACCCACGTGTGCGCTAGTAAAGGCAGTAAATAACAAGCTGACTCATCCACGTACAAAATGATTCGCCCTTCAACTTGGGCTTTTTTTGAGTTCGGGCAAGCGTTCTTCCCCCCATTGAGCTACAGCCTGAGGGTTTTGCTGACTGGCTTTCCGCTGTGGTCGCTTCGGCCTTTAGATTTGTCCCCTGTAAATATTCCAAGAATATTCTACCTTGGAAAGCTCTCAAAATGAGGGTAAACCAGTTCCAGTGGGGTTGCCCTACCGTCTTCGGCTGAGTTAGTGACTCATGGAGCGATTTAGGACCCCACTGGCTTACTGAAGTACAAGACTCAACGGGGTGGCCCGAGCCATAGAAATTCGGGCTAATGACCCATGAGCAAGGTATTGAGTGTACGACAGGATACTGGCTTAAATACTACCATCAATGTATTCATAAGTATGGAAAATTTCACGTTTTTCGTCTGTATTGACATCTCCAAAGCCACGGCACCGGCCGCCCGGCCTGGACTGGGCCGTTGTCGTCGCTAATAAGTTGTTATTTCATTACCAATCGTCGAATGATAAGAAAGGCATCGAAAGCTTTGTTAAACGCTTAAGGCAACAATGCCCAGAGGCTAATTTTGATAATAACCTGTATTGTATGGAGCATACTGGAATATATAACAACCACATCCTCAGTTTGTTGCAAATAAATAAAGCTAGCATTTGGGTAGAGCACCCTATCCACATTAAAGAAAGCCTGGGCATGATTCGTGGCAAGAATGACAAGGTTGATGCTCAACGAATTGCTTTGTACGCCTACAAAAATCGCGACGAAGTTCGGCTATGGACACCCAAGCGAGAGGTCATTCAACCATTGGATCGGTTGACAAGCACTCGCAGTCGCCTGGTCAAAGTTCGTAAAATGCTTCAATCCCCTTTGACAGATTCAGACGGGTTCATCTCTAGGAAAGTGCATAACGAAGCTAAAAAATCTTGTCAAAAGACGTTGGATGCCCTTACCAAAGACATCAAACAGATCTAGGCAGACATTACTGATACCATAGAAAAAGACCCTTATTTAAAGGAGCTGTATGGGTATGTGCAATCCGTCAAAGGCATTGGGCCAGCTATCGCTACCGAACTGCTAATCGTTACTAATGAGTTTAAGAGCATCAGTGACCCGAAAAAATTGGCTTGCCATGCCGGGGTCGTGCCCTTTACGTATTCGTCAGGTCAGTACAAGGGTAAAGCCAGAACCAGCAATAAAGCCAACAAGGACTTGAAAGCTCTTCTGCATACTGGAGCTATGTCAGCTATTCAGCATTCTCAGGAGATAAAAGCCTATTATGTTCGTAAGACGGGTGAAGGTAAGAATCAGATTCGGACCGCCGATGCGGTTAGTCATCAATAACGTCTGTAACAAGTTGATTCATCGCGTGTTTGACTGCGTACAGAGGAAAGAAAAGTATAAAGATTTTTATTTCCCCGTAGTTGCTTGAATCATAGAAATCGCTCCGATTCTGTCGGTTCCAGCCGACCTTCTTTAGGATTCGACCTATTTGGGAAGGATCATAACTGACGCCAAAGATCTTTTTAACCACTTCATTGACCCGGGGACGAGTCCAGACAGCTCCGCTAAAACCATGATACTCAGCACCCTTTTTGAGTTCGATCACGAGTTGGCTGAGCTGTTCGACCGATAAACGGGTTGGGGCTCCTGTTCGTTTACCTTCCTGCAGGGCCGTTGCACCTTGCTCACGGTATTTCTTTAGGGTTCGGCTCACCCAGGGTTGGGTTAATCCAAACGCCTGAGCGATCGCTAACTGCTGCCAACCGGCCTGGCTCAGTTCAACACAGCGTCGTCTTAGCGCTTCGTAATCGGATTGCTTGTAGGTTGCCATAGCCGAAAAAGCAGCTTACATGACAGACTTACTCACGGATCAATAACACGTTTGTTTGAAGTTTCTCCAGTATAAATCAATTTCAATTACAAAAAAAACACGCTTACCGACCCACGATGCTTTATAAACACGATAGTATTTTTGGTGACAAATAAAATCTCCCTACACCCTATTAGCAAGTTTATATAATAATTTATCAATCGGACTTTAATGAGTATAATTATATTGTTCATTACATTATTTCAAGTGTCATATTTACTTACGTCCAAAAGCATTAACCTATGTATAAAATAGTTTACCATTTTCTCGCAAAAATAACGTGTTAGTTCTTTGCATATACATTATCTAGTATGCATGTAAATTGTATAATCTCAAAATGCTTCGCACCTTTCTAAAGTTATTCTGGTGTGTAACCCGACTTTTATAAGTCAGTATACTGTGAAAACTCAGTATTGGTTTAGGATGGAAAGCAATTATTGTAATTTTACAACGGGTTTGTTGTAGTTCATATGCCATTTACAGTTTTATTCAAAATTGGTAGTCATATTTAACATATGATCAGTATAACACCAATAACTTTGCCCCTGTAAAGGCATGTATATTGGTTTTATTTATCAGTAGGCATTTGTTGATTATAACAGTCTAATTAGGATGACCGGTTGAATTTAGTCGTTACGAATGCTACAATTTGTACAATTAGTTACTCAACTACATTGAGGAGGAGTCTGACCTAATTGTTAATGACTCATTTTTAACGATAAAATTCTTTTTTAATCAACGCTTTGTCAGATACTGACATTTCAAATTTAACTCTATTTGACATGACTAATGAATCAAATTACTCCTATACAACACACCAGGTAGTTGAATCGGAGGGCTTAAATCTTCGTAACTTAATGTCAAGGTATATAAAGAGGTGGCCGTGGTTTATAGTTTCCGTAGGCTTCATGCTGGCAGGTGCTTTTATTTATTTACTTGATAAACAGCCTATTTATCAAATTCAGGCCAGTTTGTTGGTTCAGGATCAACAAAAAGGGAGCGAACAGAATAGTGCGCTTAAAGAATTAGGGGTATTCACGCCTAAACAGGTGGTTGAAAATGAGATAGAAATTTTACGATCGTTCACCTTAATGAACCGCGTGGTTGAAAAGCTCCATTTAAATGTGCGCTACTACGAAACCACTACATTTACTAAACGGGAGCTTTATGAAGATTCTCCAATTGAACTAGTCGTTGAGCAGCCAATATCGGCTCTGTATAAGAACCCACTGGAAATTGATTTACCCGGCGATAATACTGTAATTATTAACGAACACGTTTATCCGATCGATCAAAGTATCGATACTCCCTATGGCCGCCTTAAAATCGTAAGCAGAAGCAAAGCAGCTACTGGGATCAAAAAAATGATAGTACAGGCGTCGAAACAGACCTCTGCTGCCAAAAGCTACTTGAGCAATCTGCATGTGATCCCTACTGGAAAAGGATCAACGGTTATTCTTATCTCACTTGAAGATGGCGTTCCTTCAAAAGGCGAAGCTGTTATAAATCAACTTATTAAGGAGTATGATCAGGCAGCCATCATGGACAAAAACAAAGTTGCCGCCAACACACTCAAATTTATAGAAGATCGGCTCAACATTGTTTCTGGTGAACTATCGTCGGTGGAAAGAAAAGTCCAGTCATACAAATCTCACGAGGGCATTACAGATCTAAGCGTTCAGGCGCAGTCGTTTTTAGAAACAGTGCAACAAAACGATGCATCGCTGATTCAGGTGAATGTTCAACTGGCCGCGCTCAATGACCTACAGAAATACGTTGAAAACAAATCGGAAAAACGAGGTAACACACCACCGGCTGTTGTTGGCTTGAACGATCCTGTTCTTCTCGGTCTTATCACTAACCTAACCACGCTGGAACAGCAACGAGATCAATTGGCCCGAACCACCTCGGAGCAAAACCCGATGCTAGAGACTATCAACAGTCAGATCGAAACGGCTGAAAACAATATGGCGGGCAATATTCTGACAATGAAGAATATGCTGCTCAGTACTCGGCAACAATATACTGCCAAGAACGGCGAAGTAGAGGGAGCTATTCGTTCGATACCCCTGAAAGAGCGGATGCTGATGGATATCACTCGGCAGCAGGCAATCAAAAACAGTTTGTACACTTATCTTCTTCAAAAACGTGAAGAAACGGCAGTGGCTTTCGCTTCAGCCATTGGCAATACCAGAACAATTGATTTTGCCCTGAGTGATGACAAACCAATCAGACCGGCAAAAACGATTATCTACGCGCTATTCGGTCTGCTAGGGTTGGTATTACCTGTTGCTGCGATAGCTGGCAGCGATGCCTTGAATAATCGGGTGACACGTCGGGTTGATGTAGAACAAGTTACGCACATACCAATCTTGGGTGAACTGGTGAAAAAACGGCATCCAGGACCACTCGTCATATCGCCTAACAACCAATCTGTCATTGCGGAACAGATCCGGACACTGCGGGCTTGCCTGCCATTACTACGTAACGAAGGAACAGAAGGTCAGGTCATCTTATTCACCTCCAGTATTAGCGGAGAAGGTAAGTCATTCGTATCGACTAATTTAGGCATGAGTCTGGCTTATGTAGATAAACCAACGGTTATCATAGACATGGATTTGCGGATGCCTAAGCTGCACAAAATATTTAATCTCGAAAATACGAACGGGGTCAGCGAATATTTGCAGGGAGAGGCCACTGTCGATGAGGTATTGACACCCATTCCAGGTGCCCCCAATTATTACGTAATACCAAGTGGATCGTTACCAAAAAATCCATCTGAGCTATTGAGCAGCCCCAAATTGAAGCAATTGATTGAGGAGCTACGCGAGCGGTTCGATTATATTATAATCGATACTCCTCCAGTTGGACTTGTATCAGACGCTCGATTAATTGCACCTTTAACGGACGCTACTTTCTTCATGGTTCGTCATGATTTGACGCCTAAAAATCACCTCAAAATGATTGATAAACTTTACCAGGAGCAGCGTTTTCCCCGGTTAAATATTATACTGAACGCAGTTGACGGCACTGACTCATATCACTATAGCGGATACAATAAAGAATATGCCTATGGCAGCCAGGAAAGCAGAAAAAAATGGCTGTTCAGTGGTAAAAGACCAATATAAATACGTTCACGATATACCTGAAAGATCATTATCAGTAATCTTTCAGATATATCATGAGTTGGTCAGTTGCTCTGAATCAAGTATGTATTTGGAGTCTTAGAAAGTTAAAATCAACAAAGATGAATTTTTTTGTATAAACTAAAGATGAATAATACATGTACTTGGTTTGGCCCTGTTTTTTTAGATAAAAAAAATTAAATTCAAGTAGAAAATAGATTTTATCTACCCGTCGGAAAATTTATAGTCAAGAGGGTTTAAGAAAAAAGTTCTTAATCGTCTACACATACCGGAAATCCTATTTTTGTCCAACGGTACTTAACTTTTAATTGATATTCAGTTCGGCAATAAGTCAACATTTTACTCATAATAAGAGATTCCCAGATCGTTCTAATAATAGGTAACGCTCCGGAGAATGGCTACAAAATTTAAAGAAGTAGTATGTCGACAGCATCGCGATTGATTTCTGGGAGTGCAGCTTCTTGGGTGCGCATCGGTGTAAACGTAGTCTCTCAGGTTATTTTAGTACCCTTGTATCTTACCCATTGGAGCATTGAAACGTATGGATTATGGATTGCTATTCAGGCTTTGGTGGGGATTCTGTTTACGTTGGATACTGGACACCAGGAGTTTTTAGGCTACGAATTTATGCGCATTGGTCGAGAAGACCGCTCAAAATTAAGCAAGTATCTCTGGTCTGGCATCAGTATTGGTATGGGTATAAGCCTGCTGCAAATTGCGCTGATCATTGTGTTTATTCTAACGAACGTTGTGCCTCTGGTCCTTGGAAAAGCAGATTCACTGGATTCAAAATCAATACATGACGTTAGTATTGTATTATTATTGCAAGGAGTTGGCTGGCTCATTTGTACGAGTATCACCGGCTTGCTATTCAGGGCGTTAGCCCCCTTTGGGTATTACCCGCGAATGGCATGGTGGAACTGTGGATACGCGTTTACAAACGCCCTAATTCCCGCTGTCTTAGTCGTTTTTGGCACAGACTTGCTTATGACCGGTATCATATCAAACATTATTTCAATTGTCTTGTATATTCCCTTGTACATTGACCTATTCCGCCTGCTTCGCCGAGAAGAAATTGAGTTTAGTACACCTTCATGGCAAATAGGAATTAAAAATTTTGGTCGTTCTCTAGCCGTGTTTGGAAAGATAATACTTGAAAGTTTACGGCAACAAGGCGTACGTCTTGTACTAGCCCCATTGACTGGCGTTGTCGGCCTAGTTGCCTTTACCACAATGCGGACGGGTGCGAACGTTGCTTTACAGGGATTGAATTCAATTACCAATCCCTTAATGCCAGATTTGATGCGTTTTCTACATCAGCGCGACCAGGCACGAAGTGAATCTGCATTTGGAACGGTCTGGATTATTATTGTTGCTATAATGGCTCCCGCGGTAGTCGTGCTCCAAGCATTTGTCGAGCCGTTTTATATTGCTTGGACACGAGGAAAAGTCCCCTTCGATCCCTGGTTATTTGCCACCCTGTCGCTAAGTGTGCTTGTTTATGCTGTAGTACAGCCAGCAACAACCGTTGTGATCGGCAATAATTTGCTTAAGCCTCAATTATTTATTTCTCTAGTGGGCGCTACTACGGTGGTTGTTTGTATCTATATTTTGGTACCCCACATTGGCATATTGGGTGGTGGAGTTTCCTTATTGACTGCGGAGATTTTTACAACTGTAGGCTACGTAATTGTTGCCAAACGATGGTTGCAACAGAACGGTTTGGTCTGGCCAATGCGGTCATTCTTGATCGTGGTCACCTCTGTTATTGTTTCAGGAGCAATTATGGCAGTAATGATTCTTTTACCCAATCTAAGATGGATCGTATTGGCGGTATCGATGTTATTGTTTATTTGGAATGCCTGGCACTACTGGAAGCTATTACCCTTGCTGGCCACTCAGCAGGCCAGAAAAGTGTTAAGCCATTTGCCAGGTGTGAACAAACTATTTCCAGCTTAAACAAAGGACTTTACGTGTTCTACTAATTCTATGACCGTTACCCAAATTTCTATTGGTCGATTTCACCATTTTCACCTTGCTCGGCAAATGGAAAAGCATAATCTGTTGGATTGTATATGGACAGGTTATTTGCGCTATAAATTGCGTGATGAGCAGGGAATTCCAGCGGATAAAATCTGTACATTTCCATGGTTGCATTCTCCTTATATGGCCCGTGGCCGGTATGGAATGGCCCACTGGATGTGGCTAAACCGGGAATGGCGTTGGTGGGCTCAGGAAACATTAGATCGTTATGTAGCCTCTCATCTCAAGCATCCAACCACGCTGATAGCCCTTTCAGGAACCGGTCTGCATGCCGGCATGTCAGCCCAGCGTAATGGTGGCCGGTATGTGTGTGATCGCGGGTCGTCCCATATACGGTTTCAAGATCAGCTTCTTCGGGAAGAATACAAACGCTGGGGCCTTGTCTTTGAGGGTATAGACCCGCGTATTATAGCAAAGGAAGAAGCGGAATATGAACAGGCCGATCTAATTACAGTTCCTTCAGAGTTTGTCAGAAAATCGTTTATTGAGATGGGTGTACCCGCCCACAAACTGTCTAAAGTAGTATATGGGGCCCGGTTAGATCGCTTTCATAAAGTGGCTGATCAACCTAAAGATAAGTTCACCGTGCTCTGGGTAGGCTCGGTAGGAATACGAAAAGGATTCCTCGATTTATACGAAGCTTTTCGGGCGCTCAAACATCCACAAAAAGAACTGATTGTGGTTGGAGAGGTAGAAGTGGAAATGAAATCATTGATATCCTCGAAGGATTTGACAGGAATCACTTTCATGGGTTCAGTTCCCAATCAGGACCTGCCCCGTATTTACAGCACAGCGCACGTATTCGTGCTTCCAAGTATTGAAGACGGGTTTGGCATGGTACAGGGTGAAGCACTCGCCTGTGGCTGTCCGGTAATTGCAAGCAGCAATACGGGCGCTGAAGATCTATTTACGGATGGGGTTGAAGGCTTTATCGTACCCATTCGATCACCCAAACATATTTGTGAACGCCTTCAGCAATTGGCTGACGACCCTGTTTTGCAAAGTCAGCTATCAGAAGCGGCCATCAGCAGAGTAGCAGCCCTGAAAGGCTGGGATACCTATGGAAATACATTTGCAAATGTGCTGACAACTATGCTCTAATTTATATGCTATTTCTTACTTGATCGTAATTGATCTATCAGGCAAAAAATTGGAGCTAAAGTGTTTATGCAAATCATAGTATATAAGAATTAACTATCCTGATGAAATGAATATACAATTAGGCCCTGCTCATCTTGAAACAACCAGGCTTTTTAAACGACCGGATACCGGATTTCTTTCTCAATTTGTATTCTGGTCCTGGGTCATACTTGTTGTTGCCGCTCTGCTACAGAGCATTTTATTTTACAGCTTTAACAACCTTATTGCAGTAGGCTGTGTCATAGCCGCGTGGGTATTAACCACAACCATTCTTCTTCGCCCGTTACTGTTAAAAAACTTTCCGCTTTCCACTTTTTTAATTATTGGGTTTGTATTTACTCAGTTTTACTTCCCACTGGTTTTTACTCTCCTTGAGGGAAAGGCGCTTATCTATAATTTACAATTGCCCGAAGAAGTTTTTCTTCACTCAATACTGGCTCTTCTGGTCCTGATAATAACTCATACTACATACTGGACCTTCGCTAAACAAATAGGGCTATCATTGAAGCCATCCAAACTATTAAGCAGTGCGGGAATATTTAATGTGCCTACTGACTTGCAAGTATGGCTAATGGGCTTTATTGGATTGGTAGCCATGTTTTATGTTCACTTTTACTCACCGTCTGTAGGCCACAAAGTATCGGGTGGAGGAGATAAGCTTGTCGAAGCGCTGATACCATTTACGTATGCTCCATTTTTTATTCCTTTTGGTAAGTTGTACGGTAAAAGCGATCCTCCAAAAGCAAAGTTATCACTACAGCTAATTGCCTTTACTATTCTTCTTTTCGTGGTAAGCATGGGCACCAATAGCCGTGGCGCCTTTATGCTAGGATTTACTTCCGTAGGATTTGCCTTTGGTCTAGGCCTCTTGCTGGAGACACTAAAAACACGTTTGTTTACATTTAAAAATATCGTGATCGGCTTTTTAACTGTGTGGTTATTTATCGGGCCTATTGCCGATATAGGTACCGCTATGGTGATGGTTCGCAGCTTTCGTTCCGATACGCCAAGGATGGAATTAATTGCATTAACACTGGACGCATATACTCAGAAGGATGCACTTAAAGCGTTTCAGTTGGATAACAACAGTAAAGGTGAGCACTGGGACGAAGAGTATATGGACAATATCTTTCTGGCTAGATTCTGTAATTTAAAATACAACGATGCCAGCCTTCTTCTAGCTTCCCAACTCGGCAGTGAGAACGCGGATATATATAAATTTACTATAGACCATTTCTTATCCTCTCTACCTGTTCCTGTCCTGGACTTTCTGAACGTAAATGTTGACAAGGAGTCAGTAAACACGGTATCGTTTGGTGATTACCTGTATTATAAAGTAAGTGCCGACCCGTGGTCTCTCGGCGTTTTCCGGACCGGCCATTTTGCGGGTACGGGTATGGCCGCTTTTGGCTGGTGGTACCTGCTTATATTGGGTCTCGGCATGCTGCCTATTTATATGTTATACGATATTTTATTCGTAAAAAAGACGACTCTCGATAAAAACGGGAATAGTGATTTGATACTACAATTTAGTTTTTGCGGACTCCTTAGCCTCACATCCATATTTCAATTTTTCCCCATGGAAAGTGTAGAAGGAATAGCGGCCTTTTTACTGCGGGGCTGGGTTCAGAAAATTTTCCTTTATGCGTTCATCTATCATCTTACCCGACCAATAAGCGCTATCGTAACCATTTTAACCTCTGTGAGACTACAAAAAGCTCCGCTCACCCGCTTGGATCAAACAAGGTGAATCTCACTACTAAATCAATCACCCCAATGGTTAATATACTCTATTTCGGTGACAACAGTCCAGGCTCTACTTCAACCCACCGTGCAAACGCACTCGCTCGACTTGGCCATGCTGTTTCCAGTCACAATCCTTCGCATGCAGCTGCCGGACAGTTGGAGTCCAAATGGTTTCAGGCGCTTCACTACCGGACGGGCTACCGGCTGTTGCAAAATCAGGTGATTCGTTGGGTGAAAAAAATTAGTGCTGCCCAACCTAAGCCAGACCTCGTTTGGGTAGATAGTGGCGAGTTGTTCGGTCCCGCCTGCATAAAATACCTGAAAAGTCTGGGCTGCCCGGTACTGTTATACAACGTCGACGACCCAACCGGAAAAAGAGATGGACGCCGGTTCGATTCGCTGGTCAATGCCATTTCCCTCTACGATCTGGTGGTTGTGGTCCGAAGAGAAACGGAAGAAGAATGCCGTAAGCTAGGGGCCAAACAAGTCATGCAGGTATTCCGCAGCTACGACGAAGTAGCGCACTATCCGTTCGAAACTGACGCTGCTATTCCTGCCTCGTTCAAGTCGGATGTGGCGTTCATTGGCACCTGGATGCGCCACGAACGCCGGGACGAGTTTATTCTGGAGCTTATCAACCAGGGTTTGCCGGTCAGTATTTGGGGCGACCGCTGGGCAAAATCCCCGCACTGGAAAAGTTTGCAGTCAGTGTATCGTGGGGGTGCTTTAGGAGGGCGTGACTATGTGGCCGCTATTCAGGGCGCTAAGGTTTGTCTCGGCTTTTTGTCGAAAGGAAACCGGGATTTGCACACCCAGCGGTCGCTCGAAGTCCCTTTTGCCGGGGGCCTGTTGTGTGCCGAACGTACATCCGAGCATCAGGAACTCTATGAAGAAGGAGTTGAAGCCGTTTTCTGGTCGAACGCGCAGGAATGCGCCGAAGTCTGCAAAGAGTTGCTGTCCAACGACTCAGTCCGCGAGGGCATTCGTTTGGCTGGCAAACAGAAGGTAGAGTCTCTGCGCGTGGGCAACGAGGATATATGCCGCAAAATTCTTGACGAAGTGCTGAAAAGCAGCGTCGTGATCGACTACTAATCAGCAGCGTATGAACATTGTATTTTTCGCTCATCCAACTTTTCTGAACCAGCAAAGCATGCAACGCTTTGCGCGGATGCTGACCGAGGGGATGAAGCAGCGCGGGCATACCGTAGAACTCTGGTCTCCGCAGGCCCGGGTGCTGCAACTTCCTTCTCTGCCGGTGATGCGGAAATGGCTGGCCTACATCGATCAATACATCGTGTTTCCCTGCGAGGTGCGGGCCCGGTTAAAAAATTGCTCGTCGGATACCCTTTTTGTGCTTACAGACAATGCATTGGGGCCCTATCTACCCATTGTAGCCAACCGACCGCACGTCATCCATTGCCACGATTTTCTGGCGCAACGCTCGGCACTGGGCGAAATTCCGGAGAACCCAACCAGTTGGACAGGCCGAAATTATCAGGCCTATATTCGCCGGGGCTATTCGAAGGGAAAGCGGTTTATTCCTATCTCCCAGAAGACGAAAGATGATCTTTCCCGAATGCTTCCCGCTCCTCCACTCACGTGGGAGGTTGTGTATAATGGTCTGAACCAGCCGTTTACCCCCTCCGATCCCGGCGCGGCCCGAACGGTACTGAGCAAGAAGTTTGGCATTGACCTGTCGGCGGGCTATCTGCTGCACGTGGGGGGTAATATATGGTATAAAAATCGGCTGGGTGTGCTGGAAATATATGAAGCCTGGCGATCAACCGATCAACAGAATCTACCCCTTTTAATGATCGGTGAAGCACCGGACGCACCATTACTAACGAAGCAGGCCGCATCAACTTTCAAAGCAGACATCCACTTTTTAAGCGGTGTCGACGACGAGTACGTTCGTTTGGCCTACGTTGGCGCTTCTGTTTTTCTGTTCCCGTCCCTGGCCGAAGGTTTTGGCTGGCCCATTGCCGAAGCGATGGCGTCTGGATGCCCGGTTATTACAACGAACGAAGCGCCTATGACCGAAGTGGCCGGTAAGGCTGGCTTCCTGATTCCACGTCGGCCAAACAACCCCGCCAGCGTTAACGACTGGGCCAATGAAGCGGCACGGGTTGTAAAAACGATACTCAACCTTTCACCGGAAAAGCATAAAATGGTCGTTGCGTGTGGGCTTGAAAATTCTGAACGATTTAATCCCGAAAAGACACTGGATCGATTTGAACAGTTATACCAAAAAATTGCAAAAGAAGATGGCCTTAATACCGTTCAATAGCTATCGAGACGTACCAATAAACGCTGCCTTCTCCATCGAAAAAGAGAAAGTTTCAAGTGTTGGTAAAAGAAATGTCACAGTAGACTTAGCCCGGCTTTTTGCTGCTTATGGGGTTATTGCTTTACATGTCCCTTTCAGCACTTCTGCGGCTGAGGGTTTTAATATTTTGTTTTGGCCTTTGTGTGTTCCCTTCTTTTATGCGATATCACTAACCTATTTCGTTTCCGGCCTTAAGCAAGCATCAATACCTGATATTATTGCAAAAACATGGCGAAGAATTTTACTACCATATCTTGCCTGGACTGTAGTTTATGTAGGCCTGCTTTTAGCTAAAAGACTACTATTGGGAGGAGACTCTGGAATTATCTTTTGGCGAGTCCTATTTTACGGTGAAAGTGCAGTACAATTATATTTCTTACCAACTTTAATCCTGTTGCAATCAATAACACTCGCAATTTATCTGATCGTTACTCCCAATTCTACGAAACGGACATTGGGTACAATAATCCTTATCGTAGCGCTGGGATATTTAGCCTGGGGCGATTACAATGACTGCTTTGGCGTTTCTGCCACAGGTCAAGTTATTGGAATAGCCGCTTTCATTGGTTCAGCCTTCTGGCTTTCACCGAGAATACATACCCTTACATTTCGACCAGAATACATAATCACGGGAATCGTGCTGATTGTGTCAGCAGTTTACCTGAATTATTGTGGACACACTCTTTCTGTATTAAATTACCCGTTAATTCTGCCTATTGGTGGCATCGGACTATTGCTTTTAACGCTTTGCACTACTACCTATACTTTGCCAAACTGGTTATCCATTCTTGCATCAACTTCATTTGGAATCTATTTAAGTCATATACTTTTTTTAGAAGCCTTTGAATTTATTTTAAAAGTGACACATAACGCTAATCTCGAATACAACTTTGTGGTGAAACTACTGGAAGTCACGTTGATTTTTCTGTTGGCAGCAGCGTTAACTTTAATTATTAGAAAGATTCCAGTATGTAAGCAACTATTTCTGGGAGAATAAAAACGAAATCTATGCGAATTCTACACGTAGCTGCTGAAATTGACCCTGAAACGGGTGGTGTGTCTCAGGCGGTACGAACAATGATAAATGGGTTAACTAACGAAGGAGTTCATAACGAGGTGGTCAGTGTAGACGCGCCTGACGCGCCCTTTATCAAGACAGATCCGTTTACCATTCATGCCCTCGGACCAAGAAATGGCCAGTGGGGCTATAACAGCAAACTCATTTCGTGGCTCGTTGACAATGCCGCTCGTTTCGACGTCATCATTCTCCACGGATTGTGGCTTTATCCGGGCTACGCCCTTCGCCGGGCTATGAAAATTGTCAGAAACAAACAAAGCAAAGGAAAACAGCCAAAGTTCTTCGTAATGCCCCACGGTATGCTCGATCCGTGGTTTCAAAAAGCGTCGACCCGGAAAATAAAAGCATTACGCAACTGGGCCTATTGGAAGCTGATCGAACGTAATATCATTGCCGATGCCGATGGATTGCTGTTCACCTGCGAAGCCGAACAACTGCTTGCCCGCGAACCGTTTCGCCCGTATAAACCGAAAAATGAGGCCGTAGTTGGACTCGGTGTCGACGAGCCTCCGGTTTACACGCCTGCTATGCGGGAATCGTTCCTGAAAAAGTGCCCGGATGTGACCGATGCGCCTTACGTTCTGTTCCTCAGCCGCATTCATGAAAAAAAGGGCGTCGATCTCCTGATTGATACCTACAGCCAGCTACTCAAAAGTTATTCAGCACTGGAGTCTGAAGTGTATGCCGGAGAAAGTGGTACAGTTGGCCCTGAAAAAATGAATTTGCCAAAGCTGGTTATTGCGGGCCCCGGCCTGGAAACGCCCTATGGCCAGAAAATGCAGCAGCAGGTTGCGCAGCAGCAGGATCTGGCAGCGCTTATCTCGTTCCCCGGCATGCTCACCGACGATGCAAAATGGGGGGCGTTTTATGGATGCGAGGCTTTCATATTGCCGAGCCACCAAGAGAATTTTGGCATTGCAGTAGTAGAAGCGCTGTCCTGCGGCAAACCCGTACTAATTTCGGATCAGGTCAATATCTGGCGGGAAATTGGAACAGCGGGGGGTGGCCTTGTTGCAGCCGACTCGCCGGAAGGAACGGAACAAATGCTGGAAGGCTGGTTGCGATTGTCGGATGAGCAGAAGCGAGCAATCGAACAGCAAACCCGGAAAGCCTACCGAACGTATTTCGCCGTTGAACCAGCGACAAAAAACCTTTTACTTGCCATAGCATAAGTGACTGTAGAGGTACACCTCTTTACCAATATTTAGAAAATAGAATCGGTGAAAATCTCAATCATACAGGGCGCCTTTTTGCCGGTTCCTCCGGTTCTGGGAGGAGCCGTCGAAAAAATCTGGTATAAACTGGGGCAGGAGTTTGCAGCCCTGGGTCACGAGGTCGTGCATATTGGGTGCTCTCACCCCGATTTACCGAACAAAGAGAAATCACATGGTGTCAGCTATGTGCGTATTACCGGCTACGATACTCCCTCTTCCATTGTCAGATTGAAATGGCGGGATCTGCTTTATTCTGTTCGGGCGGTAAAAGAGATACCGGAAGACACTGACATTGTGATTACCAACACATTCTGGTCGCCACTTTTTGTGAGTGGACCGCTTCGCAAAAAAGTATGCGTGAGTGTTGAGCGGCTCCCCAAGGGCCAGATGTGGCTGTATAAACAAGCACCGCTCCTACGGGTAAACTCCGGCCCGGTTGCCGATGCGATCCGGCGGGAACTGCCTCTTAATCAGCACCGGCGCATGGTAATTATTCCCAACCCGCTCCCATTCCAGGGGTTACCCCCGGTTCATATCCATGAGAAAAAGCGGGTGTTGCTTTATGTTGGCCGGCTTCATCCCGAAAAAGGACTGGAACTACTGATAAAAGCATTCAAAACCCTGAATTCGAGCTGGAATCTCCGCATCGTTGGGCCATCGGACGTAAGTACTGGTGGGGGAGGGCCATCTTACCTGGAGTCGCTCAAACAACTGGCCGGCGACGCTAATGTAGAATTTACCGGTCCGGTCTTCGACATGAACCTATTGAACGAGTATTATGCTGAAGCGTCCATATTTGTGTATCCCTCTGTTGCCGAACAAGGCGAAACCTTTGGACTCGCTCCGCTGGAAGCCATGGCCTGGGGATGCGTACCGGTGGTGTCCGACCTGGCCTGTTTCCGTGATTTCATCCATCATGGAACCAACGGATTAGTGTTCGATCACCGTAGTAACGATGCCGTTGCGCAGCTCAGGAAAGCAATCGACGAGCTACAAACAAATGCCAACCTGCGGCACAAATTGGCCGAACAGGCGCTCAACGTTCGTCAAAGTCACTCCGTCTCGTACATCGCATCGCAGTTCATCGATGCGTTTGACCATGTTGTGAGTAAACGAAACCTGAATAAACCTATCGTTTTATGAATGTAAATGTTCATGCTCAGGCCAGCCCTTATGTAAGCCCCTGGACTGCTAATCAGCGTATAAAAATGGTTCTGTGGGAGTATGCGTGGCTTTTACTATGCTCGTGGACTCCTAAACCAGCCAATGCCTGGCGCGTAGCCTGGCTACGGTTGTTCGGTGCCAAAATATATGGGAAACCTTTTGTTCATCAACGTGCCCGTATTCAGATTCCCTGGAATTTAACCCTGCATGACCGCGCTTGCCTCGGCGACCGGGCCAATGCCTATTCGTTGGGATTAATTGAGATTCATGCGCACGCCACCATTGCTCAGGAGGCTTATATCTGCACGGGAACCCATGCTTTCGACCGGCCTGAAATGAATTTACTCACCGCGCCAATTTCCATTGGTGCCTATGTGTTCGTTGGTGCCCGAGCATTTATTATGCCGGGCGTTACCATTGGCGATTATGCGGTTATTGGCTCCTGTAGTATTGTAACGAAAGATGTTGCTCCCTTTAAAGTTGCCGTCGGGAACCCTGCACGCGTGATAAGTACACGCCACGTTTCGACATTTGCATAAATAAGGGGCCATAGTACTGGCTACTCACTACCAACAGCTGAAGTAACTGGTGCAACAAAGCAGGTATCCCGGATAAAAAAATCAATCGCTTACCTGCTAAATATCATTTAAATTAGCTTGGAATAAGCGGTTAGTCAGGCTAAAAAAATGAACTGACAGTTTCTAATATATACAACTTGAATTATTTATATTAATCATCTTGCAAACAACTATTAGGATGACGCTGGACTTAACGATTGCCATTCCCGTTCGAAATGAAGAAAAAAATTTACTGAATTGTCTTACGGCAATTGGTCATGACCTGGCTCAACATATTGTTGTCATAGACTCCGGTAGTACGGACAGAACCCGTGAAATTGCAACTAATTGGGGCGCTGATGTAATAGATTTTGACTGGAACGGCCAATTTCCAAAAAAGCGAAACTGGTTTCTAAGAAACCACCGACCCAAAACCAAATGGGTCTTGTTTCTTGATGCAGACGAATCGCTGACGGAAGACTTTAAAGCCGAATTGCGAAATACACTTAACGCGAACGAAGACAAAGTAGGTTACTGGCTTCGATATAGTATTTATTTTATGGGGAAAGAACTACGGGGTGGTTATTTCCTTCACAAGCTGGCACTTTTTCAGGTTACGGCTGGTGAGTATGAACGAATAGATGAAGACCGTTGGAGCAATTGCGATATGGAAGTTCACGAACATCCTGTTCTCGATGGTAAAGTAGGTACTATCCGAAGTAAAATTGACCATCAGGACTTGCGGGGTATTTCCTATTACGTGAGCAAACATAACGAGTATTCGAGCTGGGAAGCGGCTCGTTTTTTGAAGGCATCTGATAATACAAAAAGCTCTTGGACATGGATGCAGCGTATAAAGTATGGCCTGATGGGAACACCTTTTATTGGAGTAGCTTACTTTTTTGGTAGTTTTTTTCTGATGGGTGGTTTTCGGGACGGCACACGTGGATTTACGTTCGCTATTCTTAAGATGGGCTATCTAACCCAGATGTATCTTAAAATTCAAGAAATGAAAAATGAGGAGAAGTTAGCCGCCAAGCCGATAGCCAAACAATCAGAAGTGGTATCCTAATGGAGTAGCTATCAGCCTCAATACGTATCCTTATTTATATCGATCAGATAATAGATTGGCTTTTGCGTAATACGTGCGGATTTCGTATAAGCCTACTGCTATACGAGGTAAATATGATTGAATTAGCCTTAAATGCGTTTTATCCCTTAATTATGACCATACTTTTCCAGAGCACGAAATACCGTTGAAGAATCCGTCAGCCAAAAGATACCTGATTGCTCTGCCTGCGACTCAACATCATTAATTAACCTTTCTACCGCCCGAAATGCCGGTACTGTCATTACGCTGTATCCTCAAAACGTTTGTGAGCAGAGGCCCCAGCCTAATAGCATACCAGTATAAGCGAACTTGATTTCTGCTTAACAAGTAGATTGTCAGTACTAGACTTGTTGCAATGGCATAATTTTGCTTTATGAATCTCTCAATTAAGGCTTTAAAAACTGACCGCCAATGGCGGTCGGCCACCGGTTTAGACCATCAACGCT
>NZ_VFIA01000049.1 GCF_014282275.1 Spirosoma utsteinense | reverse complement strand
CGTTTGCGGGCTGTTCTTGAAGCGTTATTCACGGGTCGGCAGACAGTCATCGAGTTGACTTGCTTTCCCTACATTCTGAATGCGTCTTTATGATTTTGAATTAGTATTATACCAATTTAGTAAACAGCTGCAGATGCTGGCATTAACTAAATCAATGGGTACGTAAATGAATTTCGTGTACCAACAAGAGTATATAACTAACTGATAAACAGCATTTGCTCAGATATTCAATAAAATTTACTACCCTACAGGGTTTATATGAGTTATTCTATTAGTACCCGGCACACGTCTTACGGTTGTCGGGCAGCCATTTAGTAGTTTGACGTAAAGTCCATTTCATATGACCAACACAACAGTTCAACTTGACCAGCTCAGCATCGATACCATTCGGCTTTTGTCCGTCGATGCCGTGCAGAAGGCAAACTCTGGCCATCCCGGCTTACCCCTGGGAGCGGCTCCTATGGCGTATGTACTCTGGTCGCGTTTCCTGCGGTTCAACCCCAACGATCCGCACTGGCCCGACCGCGACCGGTTTGTGCTTTCAGCGGGTCATGGTTCGGCGCTGCTGTACAGTATGCTCCATTTGTACGGGTACGACCTCTCACTCGACGACCTGAAACAGTTCAGACAAATGCACTCGAAAACACCCGGCCACCCCGAATCGAATTTAACGGCCGGTGTGGAGGTGACTACGGGACCGCTTGGACAGGGGTTTGCCAACGGGCTTGGTATGGCTATGGCGGAGGCTTTTCTGGCTGCTACCTACAACCGGGAGGGCCACACGGTCGTTGACCATTACACCTACTCTATCGTTAGCGACGGCGATCTGATGGAAGGTATTGCCTCTGAAGCGGCTTCACTGGCCGGGCACCTCAAGCTCGGCAAGATGATATACCTCTACGACGACAACCACATTTCACTCGATGGACCTACCAGCCTTGCCTTTACAGAAGACCGCATGAAGCGCTTCGATGCCTATGGCTGGCACACGCAGCACGTAGCCGATGGCAATGATCTCGATGCTATCGAAGCAGCCATCCGGGCAGCTCAGGCCGATACAGAACGCCCTTCCATTATTTCGGTGCAAACCGTAATCGGGTATGGCAGCCCCATGGAAGGCACCAGCAAAGTGCATGGCAGCCCATTGGGCGAAGAGAATGTCCGGAAGGTAAAAGAGTTTTTTGGATTTGATCCCGACCAATCCTTCGTTGTCCCCGATTGGGTACGGGAACACGTGGGTGAAGCCGGGAAACGGGGTGCCGACCTGCAATCCGACTGGAAACAACGGTTCGAGGCTTATTCTCAGGAGTTTCCAGCCGAGAGTCAGCAGTTTACGCTGTCGTTTGCGGGAAAACTACCGGAGGGCTGGGATAGTAAGCTGCCCCTGTTTACGCCCGATGATAAAGACATGGCAACCCGCCAGGCTTCGGGCAAAGCACTGGGTGCCCTGAAAGAGCAGGTACCTTTTTTGTTTGGGGGTTCAGCCGATCTGGCTTCGTCCAACGAAATGCCAACCAAGGGCGAGTTAAGTTTCCAGCCCGGTCACTACGAGCTATCCAACATCTGGTTCGGCGTTCGTGAACACGCCATGGGAGCGGCCCTCAACGGAATGTCGCAGCACGGTGGGGTACATCCCTACGGCGGAACGTTCCTGAATTTTTCCGACTATATGCGCGGAGCGATTCGCCTTACCGCCCTGGCTGAGTCGAAAGCAACGTTTGTTTTCACCCACGACAGTATTGGATTGGGCGAAGATGGACCTACCCACCAGCCCGTCGAACAGGTAGTGTCTTTACGAACCGTACCCAACATCATCGTTATCCGTCCCGGCGACGGCAACGAAACGGTAGAAGCCTGGCGCGTAGCCATGACCCAGCCCAAAACGCCGGTTGTCCTAATTTTATCGCGGCAGAAGTTGCCCGTGCTCGATCAGGCCAAATATGGTTCGGCCCGGCAGGGCGTTGAACGGGGCGCGTATATCCTGAGCGAAGCGGAGGGTACCCCCCAGCTGATTTTGATCGGGACGGGGTCGGAGCTGTCGCTGGTTCTTAAAGCACAGGCCGAGCTAAAAAAGCAGGGCATTCAGGCACGCGTCGTCAGTATGCCTTCGTGGGAGTTATTCGAGCAGCAGGATCAGGCGTACCATCACGAGGTATTGCCCCCTACCATCAAAAAGCGGCTGGCCGTTGAAGCAGGCTCGCCTATTGGCTGGCATAAGTACGTGACCGATGAGGGCACCACGATCAGCATGAACCGATTTGGTTTATCCGGTCCCTATGAAGAGGTTTTGGCCTATTTTGGCTTTACCCTTGAAAACGTTGTCTCTTCGGCAATTGCCGTCCTGGAAGGGAAGCCGGCGGGTATCGAAAAGAAAGAAGTCCTTTCGTAAGGAGCTTACCGGCAGGTAGCCCCTTACGACAACAATCTCAACCTAGTAATTTTAACCATTTGAATCATGGCAGCAGAAAATCTGGTAAAGAAAATTCACGATTTCGAACAAAGTATATGGCTGGACTTCATCGACCGTAAGATCATGGATACCGGCGACATGCAGAAGCTGATCGATGTAGATGGCGTACGGGGCCTTACCTCAAACCCGGCCATTTTTGAAAAAGCCATCAGCAGCGGTACTGATTACGATGAGGACATCAAAAAGCTGGCGCTGGAAGGAAAAAGCAACGAAGATATATTTTATGGTGTCGCGGTAGCCGACATTCAGCGGGCGGCCGATCTGTTTCTGTCTGTTTATGACGAAGAGGTACGGGGGGCAGATGGGTATGTAAGCCTGGAAGTGTCTCCCTTTCTGGCCCGTGATACGCAGGGTACCATCGAACAGGCGAGGGTTCTCTGGAAAGCGGTCGATCGCCGGAACGTCATGATCAAAATCCCGGGAACGGCAGAGGGACTGGCTGCCATCAGACAGTGTATCAGCGAAGGCATGAACATCAATGTCACGCTGTTGTTCGGGTTAGCCCGCTACGAAGCGGTTGCCGAAGCCTATATCTCGGGCCTGGAAGACCGGGTTAAAGCGGGTCATCCCATTGACTCGATCGCGTCGGTGGCCAGTTTCTTCCTTAGCCGAATCGACGTACTGGTCGACCCGATGCTCGACGAGAAAGGTCTGGGCGATCAGAAGGGTGAAGTGGCCATTGCGCTGGCCAAGCAGTCCTATGCTATCTACAAGACTGTTTTTGGCAGCGACCGGTTTAAGAAACTGGAAGAGCAGGGAGCTAAGCCCCAGCGACTTTTATGGGCCAGCACGAGCAGCAAAAATCCGGCGTTCTCCGATGTCAAGTACGTTGAAGCGCTTATTGGACCGAAAACGGTAAACACGGTACCCATGGAAACACTGGAAGCGTTCCGCGACCACGGACAGCCGGACTCCCGGCTTGAGTCAAACATGGAGGGTGTAAACCAGCTGCTGGATAAACTGGCGGAAGTTGGCATCGATCTGGATGCTGTTAGCCAGCAACTGGAAGATGAGGGCATTGAAAAGTTTAACAAGCCCTATGAGAAGCTGCTGGAAGCTATCGATAAACAAAAAGAGAAATCCCTCGCATCGGCTTAATGCAGCCTGCTCATCAGGCTAATTTACGCGTTTCCAACAAAGTCGGCTCTGGTTTCCTGCCACATAGCAGGAAACCAGAGCCGACTTTGTTGGAAATGCACCTGGAATGTAAGACCACACACTCATTTATTGGCGAATTTTCAGACTACCGGCCTACTAAAGAGTTTATATCAGGATTGACACCTGTTAAATCCTCAAACATCAATCTTAACTATGCCGATTCATGTTTCGCTCGATTACACTGTCCCTTTTCAAGTGGGCGATGAAGTCTTTACGTCCTACCCCGCTGGTAATGGAGAGTTTGTTGGTGGACCAGCCTCCTACCCCAGTTTTAAGGGAACCATATCGTCTGTTAAGCTGATGTTTGCCCTCGGTCCCACGAACAGTTGCACCATTACCGAATCGATCGACAATAAGGAATTGACCGTTGAAAAAGTCGTTTACACCGTTGTTCCCTCGCACCCAAGCCATCAGTCGGCTTTTATGGTAGAGTGTGGCGCTACATCGGACAGCGACACGAAGCTTTTTTCTACAGAAGCCGAGCTGTTAGCCTATCAAGAGGCAAAACCATAGCGTATCCCCTTGGCGATTGGTCCAGGTCAGCCCGAAAGCTGGTTCACTGCTTGACCAGCTTTCGGGTCTGGATGCCGGCTTCTGACTGTACCGAGATAAAGTACAACCCGGCTGGCCAGTCGTTTACACTCCAGTTCTCCGGTTGACGATCCTGCTTGCGTACGTTCACCATGGTTTGCCCCAGCGTGTTCGTTATGTGAATCGTCAGGGGGGGTACATGATCGGCGCCAACGTCGATGCTTAACTGACCCGAAACAGGATTCGGATAAAACCGCCAGCTACTTTCCGGAACAGCAATAGGGTCACCCCAAAACGGTATCCGGCCCGACGCGTTGTTGACTACGGTGAAAACGAGGGTACTGGCAGCCCCGGCCGTACCGCTACCCCTGGCTTCGGAAAAGGGTGTGGCTGTCAGCGTGTAGGTTCCCGTCGCGGGTTTCCAGGCGTTATAGTTGCCCTTGCTGTCGCCGTATAAGGCATAGGGAGCATCAGTCTCCGTTACGGCTCTATTTTGCGGACCGCTCAGGGTCATAACGACACTACCTACTGTTCCGGGGTTGGTATTGGCACGTATATTCAGGTTGGTTGTTGGCAGGTTGGCCAGGTTGATCACCTCCTGGTTCGTCAGCACCCGTATGTCCTGCTCGGTATCGGCATTGATCAGGGTAAAATTTGTCACAGCCAGGGCAGGTGCAGCTACGTTACTGACGATAAGCGTAAACGTTTCCTGATCGGTAGCCCCTTTACTATCGGTGGCGTTGACCGTGATGGGGTAGGTACCTGCTGCCTGGACCCCGGGAGATACCGTAAGGGTAGCGGCCGTCAGCGACGCAAATGATGGCAGGTTAGTGGCGGTAAACGTTACCGCGTCCCCATCGGGGTCAGTGGCCGTCAGGAGTAGGGTGAGTGTGTTTCCCGCAACGACGGTCTTTGAGCCAATAGCAGCCAGCACGGGCGGACTGTTAGCTACATCAGCGTTACCCAGCACTTCGATCGCTGAAATTTTGGGGCGATTAACCGTAGCGGCAAAATCAATGGAGAGTGTACCATCCCCCACGAAAACGTCAACTGTTTTCACCTGTGCCGTCATGGTTCCAACCTCGGCATTGATGTCATAATTTACCAGTTCGGGGGTGCCACCTTCCAGGTTTACCGTGAACACGCGCTGCCCGGCTCCTCCCGCCCTTCCACCGGTCGCTCCCCAATAGATTTCGGCGAAGTGCAGCTTAACCGTATACATACCGCTTCGGGGGACCGGCATGGCAAACGTGAATCCTCCCAGGTTGCTGGCGCTGCTGTATTCTGTCTGGTAGAGAACATCGGCATCCGTACCGGCAACGGCCGTCACGTTCGAATTGGCAAAAGGCACCCCTCCCGAAAAATATTGGCTGGCACTCCAGCTAATTCCATTCGTCGTAACCGCTGGCCCGCCCGCGTTGATCCGCGCCAGAACTTGCGTAGAACTACCCCCACTCACCGTAAAGGAAATAGTAAGGGTAGCATTCGTATAGCCGGGAGCCGAAGCGGTCAACGGATAGGTGTACGTACCGCTTGCCAAACCAGCCGGGTTGAGCGTTAGCCGGACGGATGCGCCGGATTCATCGGTGCTGCCCGCTAACTCATTTATACTGAGCCAGCCCGGCAAGCCCGCGGTGTTGACTGTAAACGTGGCGTTGCCGGATATCGTCCCTAACAGCACCGTTGCCGTTACAGGGCCGCCCCCCGTCACGGCTGACAGCGAAAGTTGATTCGGCCAGAAGTTGAGGGCGTAGCTTCGAGTGCGTGTAACGGTTTTCAACCAGGTTTTGCTCTCCGGGTATTGGGTAGATCGGATGCCACCATGCGAAACGATAAAGTCGTTATTGATCACTTTTCCCGAAGCCGCCACCAGGAAGTTGGGCAGCTGGTCGATCAACTGCCAGGCATTGCCGGCTGGATCATATTGCAGGACGTTTGTGCCCTGAAACTGCCCGCCCGTCACCCAAATTTTTCCGTCGAGCGCAAACGTACCGGGTTCAATGTGAGACGTGGCATACGGCAAATCCATTTTCCGGGTCCATATGTTGGTCGCCGGATCATACTCATGAACCAGTTTCACGTCCTGTCCACCTCCGCAGTCATGGCCGTACTGACCGCCAATGGCGTAAATTTTGCCGCCCACGGTGGTCGTTCCAAAGTGATTACGCGGGTTGGGCATCGGAGCCAGGCCCGTTTGCCAGCCAGCAGAGGGGTTATCCAGGTCGTAAACAAACTGGTCGCCATAGTCATTGTTGCAGACAAGCGTTCCAAACCCGCCGAACAGGTACAGCCGACGTCCCAGCCTTACCAGACCGCCCCCCGCCCGCGGGGCAGGCAACCGGGGGCCCTCCGTCCACGAATTGGAGACTATGCTGTAAATCCAGACTTTGTCGGTGACCGGGCCGGGATTATTGCCAACCCTGCCCCCCACTATCCAGATCGTATTGTCGACCAGCGCTATGCCATTATGGGTAACCGCATAGGGCTTTCCCTGAGGGTCGGAAGGCATTGGTGCCAGTAAGGTCCACTGGTTTGTGGCTGGATCGTACACTTCGTTCGAGTTGCTGATTTTCAACGCCGGAGCAAACCCGCCGAACACATAAACTTTATTAGCATAAACAATACTCTGCCCTTCGGCCCGCTCCCGAAGTGCGGGAGCCCGTTGTGTCCAGTTGAGATAGATGGGGTCGTCACTTGGCTTAACGTGACCGGCAAAGGCTTTGGGCAAACCAAATGCCCTGACGTTACCCGCCCTGCCACTCGCAGCATGTGTGCATTGATAGCCGGGAGGGATACTGGCCTGTAGTGGCCAGCTTAATAAAAAGGTCCCTAGAAACAGGGAGGCCCACAGCGTGCATTGACGGAGAAATAAGGGTGCGTAGCGATCGAGCATAGCTGTAGTAAAAGCTATTGAATAGATAGGAAGACAGCTAAAACTAGCCAAACACCTCTTTAGCGTAGCGCTTTCTCCTGCCAACTTTTATCGTATGGCCCACAACCAGACAAATTCGTTCTATCTGTCTGTATTAGTACTCACTTCAGTCACACAACATATGTCATTATCAACCATTTAGCTGCCTGTTCACAGCCTTCCTTACCCTGCCATTTTCAGGTGATCAATGGCCCGCCGAACCCACCCGCGACTGATCGACACAACTCGTCAGCGCCCGGTAGGTGTGGTAGGCCGCTTTCCATATATGCCCTTTCAAACCGGTCCGGCGCTGGGGATCTTTGTCCAGCCCCTCTTCATACCAGTCGCCGTGTTCATGGTCGATCAGGTAGGTCTGGCAGTAGTTCCAAAGCTGTTTGTAGTGGTCGAAATAATGCATGGGATCGTTCGGGTACCTGTTGGCCATGAGTAGCAGCGTGTTTAGCCCCTCCGCCTGCGACCACCAGTTTTTGCTCTCGTTAATGATCGACATGCCGGGT
Organism: Spirosoma utsteinense; assembly: GCF_014282275.1. Classification (GTDB taxonomy): domain Bacteria; phylum Bacteroidota; class Bacteroidia; order Cytophagales; family Spirosomataceae; genus Spirosoma; species Spirosoma utsteinense. Next base: position 25,400 of record NZ_VFIA01000049.1, on the reverse strand, counting down.
TTATCGCTGAAATAATACCCCTGGTCGTAAAAACCCCCTACCGCTTTGTCCCAGCCGGTTGTCAGCGCGTGATCGACCATTCGTTTACCCACCTGCAAAGTCTTCGTATCGTTTTTCAGCCCCAGCACGTGCGATGCTTCCAGCATCAGGTAAGCCGTTTCGACATCATGGCCAAACGAAACATGGTCGAGATTACGGTGTTTCAACACCACCGCTTCGGATGAATCCCGAAATGAAACAGGTGTCCAGTCCGGCTGGAAAAACAACACCAGATTCCCTTTTGGTGTCGTGATGGTATCCCGCACCAGCAACAACATCTCGGTTAACCGTTCCCGCACCAGCGGATCGGGCCACACGGTGTAAAGCTCGGTGAGGGCTTCCAGCAGGTGGATGGAACTGTTCTGATCTTTATAGCCGAGGTCGGAAGTAGACGGGACTGCGGCATCCCGCTTTATGGGTGTCCCGTCCCGACCCAGATGCTGAAAATACCCTTTATGAACCGGGTCATGGCTGTGCTGCTCCAGCCAGTAAAACGTCTTTTTCGCCAGATTCAGCGCGGCCGTATCGCTCGACATGTGATAGTAGGCACTCAGGGCATAAAGGCCAAAGGCGTTACCATAGGCTTCCTTGATCCCCGATCCTTTTACGGTCCCTTTCCGGTCGATCAACGTGTAAAAACCACCCTGTTCTTTATCCCACATCACATCGCGCAGAAATTGAAACCCGTGTCGGGCGTTTCGTTTATAGTGCGCGACGGCCGGATACCGCTCAGCGGCTTTCGCGGTCGTCCAGACGTGGCGGGCCTGAGTCACGATCATTTTATCCTGGGTGCCTGTTGGCTTGAAATCGTAGGTGAACGCGCTCAGGAACCCGCCATACTCGGTGTCCACCGCCAGCGGATACCACTTGTTGAGCATCTCGGTCTTAACCGATTTTTCCATTTCGGTCGCAATTCGGGCTTTGTCAGCCCCTACTTTCTGGGCCATGCCGACCGGGCTCAAACCGACCATCAGGCAACAGACACTCACTAACAGCTGGGAAGCGTTCATGCGGTTGAAAAGGTTATAGGTGTACCGGTTACCAGTTCATTTCCTGTTTCAGGTAAGGCTCAAGTTCATTGGCAATCATTGCATGTTCGGCCATGTCGGGGTGTTTGTCACAACCGCTGTTATAGCTGCGGGCGAAGAAAAACGAGCTGACTTTCGCGTCGCCCTGGGTATGCAGGTGCGCGACGATTCCGGTCAGGTACCGTTTCATGACCGTTACCAGGTTCGCATCGGCCATCGGGCTCGTCAGGCAGATGATCCGGGCTAGTGGGTAATGACTGCGGATGGTCCCGATGAACTGCACGTAAGCACGACAAAAAGCTGTTGAATCCTGAATACCATCATTTTGCCCCAGGCATACCGTAACAACATCGGGGGTGTAGCGACTGAAATCCCAGGGAACCGCATTTGCCCGCTGGTTTACTTTATTGAATACATCAGGCATAGTGATATCGAGGTTACAGCAACTGTGGATCAAGCCGATACCCGAAACAGCGGTCAGCTGATACTGTGCATTCAGCTGCCGGGCCAGTCGCGGACCGTAGGCCATGTAGGCGTTGTGCTGGTCCTGCCATTTTCCAGTACCACAAGGCACTTCCGACAGATCCATACCCGTTCCGCAGGTAATGGAGTTGCCGATAAACTCGATTTTCCGGCCTGGTTCAGGAGGTAATGCCAGCAGTTGCTGACAGCGAATGCCCCTGAATTGCAGGTAGCCAATGCCCGATTCGGTGTTTTTACAGAGCATGACCGTATGCACACCCGCCGACAAGCCACTGGCCACGGTAAGCGTATCAATTTTTGTCTTTAGCTGGAGCCGAACCGGTTTCTGATCATCGATAACGACTTCTATGTAATTATGGCTGGTACCGCCGGGCACCTCATCGCCCAGTATAAGAGCGCAGGAAGGACCGGTAAATCTGGCTTTGACCGTAACGCCCGACGCCCAGAAGGTTGGCTTCTTTTTGTCGCTGAAATCAATGCGGCCCATGTATTGAATCAGCGGATTATCGGCGGCAAAAACGGTCGGGGGTGGTGCCGTCGAAACTTTGTTTACGCGGCAGGCCATGAGCCCAAGGCCGGCTAAGAGAAGGAAAAAAGAAGATTTCATACGGCCAAAAGTAAGCAATACAGCGTAGTCAAGCGCTATGACCCGTTACTCGCCGGGGTGCTGTCAGGCAGGCCACGGGCCTGGGTCTGGTTCACTGGTTTGACTGGCCAGAGATATAGCCCAGGGGAACCATAAACAGACAGCGTCACCAAAGAACGAATCCTCGGTGACGCTGGGTTAAGTCAGGTTAGAAAAGTCTACTTCAGGTTACGCCAGCTTCCGGCATCGTAAAGATCAGGAATACCTTTCCCGGTCAGTAATGCTTTGGCTCGGGCGCTCCGCATACCGGAGGCACAACAAAGAACAATGGGTTTCTGGTAACTTTTTATCTGCCCTGATTTACGGTCAAGCTCATCCAGGGGAATATTGATCGCCCCGGCTGCGTGCCCACCGGCAAACTCGCCCGCCGAGCGAACGTCGATCAACACGGCTCCCTGTGTTAAAACATCGGTGATAGTGGTGTCTTCCGATCGGCCAAAAATTGAGTTGAGAAGGTTCTTCATCGACTTGTGCAGCGTTTAGTTTCTGCACCAAATCTACCCGTTCGTGAAGCTGTCTTCCGTGACATATATCACGGAAGACAGCTTTTTTTAAGGGAATATCGGAAAAGATGACGCCATAAAGCAACGATTTCCGGGTAGCTGTTAAGGGGTGATGGTAACGAACGTGCCGTCGGGCTTCCGGGTGATTTCCCGCACTTTAACGTTGCGCAGGTGCGTTTTACCCGTCAGTTCAACGTCGTGGTAGAAAATATACCATTTGCCTTTGAACTCAACGATCGAGTGGTGGGTCGTCCAGCCGGTTACGGGGTTCATCAGCACACCCTGGTAGGTGAACGGTCCGTAGGGAGAATCGCCGGTGGCATAGGCCAGAAAATGCGTGTCGCCGGTCGAGTACGAGAAGTAATATTTGTCTTTGTATTTGTGCATCCAGCCGCCTTCGAAAAAGCGCCGGTCATGATCGCCACCCAGCAGGGGTTTTCCTTCTTTGTCCAGAATCTGTATGTCTTTCAACGGCTCATCGAACGTGAGCATATCGTTGCTCAGGCGGGCCACTTTAGCGCTCAGGGCTGGCTCATTGTCTTTCTTCAAATCCGTTTTGGAGCCATTCGCTTCATACGTTCCCGTATGCCAGCGCTGGAGCTGCCCACCCCAGATTCCACCTAGGTACATGTACGACTTTCCATCGGTATCCGTAAAAACTGCCGGATCGATGCTGTAGCTCCCCGGAATCGGTTTCGGCTCGGCTTTGAAGGGGCCGGTCGGCGATTTGCTGGTTGCCACCCCCATCCGGAACACATCCTGTTTGTCCTTGACGGGAAAGTACAGGTAATAGGTACCATTCTTGTAGGCAGCATCCGGCGCCCACAGCTGGCGGCCTGCCCAGGGAATATCTTTCAGATCGAGGGCAACGCCGTGGTCGGTCACTTTTCCGCCGATGTTATCCATCGACAAAATATGGTAATCCCGCATATTAAAATGAGCCCCCTCATCATCTTCGGCCACGTTGCCTTCCACGTCATGGGAGGGGTAAATGTATAGTTTGCCATTGAACACGTGAGCCGACGGGTCGGCCGTGTAGATATGGCTGACCAGCGGTTTAGGTTTGGCCGGATTCGGTTTGGCGGGTTGACATACGGCCGCGGTGAAGCCGGAAGCGAGCAGGGCCAGAGCGCCCAGGGCGGTTTTAGCAGAAACAGTCATGTACAGGGTTATTTGATCAGGATAAATGTAAGCTTACAGATGCCGCTGGGACGATTTGCGAACGATCAGTTCGTAGTTCAGCAGAATGGTATTGGTGGTATTGATACGTAACAGGCCATTTAAGTGATTGATCAGACTTTGCGCGGCAATTTCGCCCATCTCCTGGCCAGGGTAGTGAATGGTGGTCAGACTGGGCTGAATTACCTGGGCTACGGGATCGTCGTTGAAACCCACCACCGCCATATCGTCGGGGATAGAAACCCCGGCCTGCATCAGGGCACCCATGCAACTTACGGCGCAGAAGTCACTGGCGACGAACAGCCCGTCTGGTGGCGAATTCATTTGCTGGATGTCTGCTGCGGCCTGTACGCCATCTTCACGAGTCAGGTTGGTGATCTTCACCAGCTCATCTGCGCCTTCCAGGCCGTGATCCATCAGCGCAAGCCGGTATCCCTTGAGCCGATCGGCGTAAACATTTCGTTTGATGCTGCCGGTGATGTGCATGATTCGCCGACAGCCCTGGTCGATCAGATGCGCCGTAGCTTCATAGCCCGCCTTCACATTATCGATCACGATGTTGGTACAGTTTTTTTGCTCTATAACCCGGTCGAAAAGAATCATGGGAATGCCCTTCCGGAAAAACGTATTGAAGTGATCCAGATTTTCGGTATCCGAGGCCAACGATACCAGCAGCCCGTCGACCCGGCTGTCGAACATGGTTTTTGTGTTGGCTACCTCTTTTTTGAACGATTCGAGTGACTGGCTAATGATCAGGTTATAGTTAGCCTCGTTAGCTACCTTCTCCATGCCGGCCAGCACGGTCGACATAAACGCACTATCCAGCCGGGGTACAATGACCCCGATCGTGCTGGTTCGCTGGCGTCGCAGGTTGCTGGCAAACATGTTGGAGCGGTAGCCCATCTCCTTGGCTTTGCTGGCAATGATAACTTTCGTATTACTATTTATGGCTGGATGATCATTTAAGGCTCTGCTGACGGTGGCCGGTGATAGTTGCAGCAGTTTAGCGATATCATAGATCGTAACGTCCTTCTCCATTTTTCCTGATAGTTGCTGTGTGTAGTACGGTGTGGCAAATTACAACTTAATAAACGGAACACGCTTGCAATCGGTTGATAATTCCATTCAAAGAACTTAGGGTAAACCCTACTTTCAGGCAAAAATCTAATTAAGGTCGTGAACTTTAAGGGTATTATGTAATAACTACCTCATTTAATTCATATTTACTACTACCATTCTCTGAGACAACTATTAAATTTTTCTCATAAAAAATTGTTATGCAACCGATTGCTTTAATAAAAAATTAACCGGAAGTTTATACCCGAAAGTTGTCAATGGCTTTGCGCAATCTGAATACAGTCTACCAACTATTGATACAATATACTGAAAATCAGAGCATTGTAACTTTATATGTACTATTGGGCCTGCCTACCCTACGCAAAATCATAATTGACTTACATCAAATCCCTCTTCGTTTATGGCATCGACACAATTACCTCTATTGCCCCCTTCATCGACAAACCGTACAATCTTGCATCGATGGCTGTCCGTAAGCCTTCTTCTGTTACTACTAACCGGTAACGCCTGGTCAGTCGCGTGGGCGCAAACGCCCCAGTTGAGAGGGCTCGTCCTTGACGAAAATGAACAGCCGCTGCCCGGCGTCAGTATTCTGATCAAGAACACCCAGCGGGGTACAGCGGCCGACGCCGAAGGCCGTTTTACGCTGGCTGCCGAACCCGGCAATGTACTGGTCCTGTCGCTGGTGGGCTACGAACGCAAAGAAGTGACCGTCTCCAGCGCTACCGCCGAACTGCGGGTGCAGCTGACTCCCTCCGACAGCCAGCTCAGCGAAGTCGTCGTCGTGGGGTATGGTACCCAGCGCCGGTCTGACCTGACCGGTTCGGTCGTGTCGCTCGACTCCAGAGCGCTCAAGGAAATTCCGGCAGCCAACGTATTACAGGCCTTGGCTGGCCGGGCCGCCGGGGTTGACCTGGCCCGAACCGGTACTGCACCGGGTGCCGGCGCACAACTCCGGATTCGGGGTAACCGCTCGCTGAGCGGCTCGAACGATGCGCTGATCGTGGTCGATGGCGTACCGTACGGCGGTAACCTGAACGACCTCAACACCGACGACATCGCAACAATGGACATCCTGAAAGATGCCTCGGCAACGGCCATCTACGGCTCGCGTGGCTCCAACGGGGTGCTTATCATCACCACCAAACGCGGGCGCGTCGGCAAACCCGTCATCAGCTACAATGCCTACGCCGGCCAGAACACCATCCTGGGGCAGTATGACATGCTGAATGGATCGGAATTCAAGGCTATGCGTGACCTGGCACAGTACAGCGCCGGATACTCGCCCGACGAGACGGCGGGTATTGCAGCCGGTACATCAACGAACTGGCAAGACCTGTTGTATAAAAAAGGCTTCGTGACCAGCAATGAACTGAGCGTATCGGGCGGCACAGAAAACACACAGTACGGGGTTTCCGGCGGTTATTTTAAAGAAACGGGGGTCATTACAGGCCAGTCGTTCGAGCGCTTCTCCCTGCGCACGTCTATCGATACCAAAATCGGCAACCGAGTTAAGGTAGGATTAACTAACCTGAGCAACCTCAACTATACGAAGGGCGAAGGAATAAACCCCATTTACAACACACTGAGGCTTAGCCCACTGACTTCGCCTGTCAACGACGATGGTACGCCAAACCTGCGCCCCCTGCGTGGCACGGTGGATGAACTGTCGTCGATGAACCCGGTTACCCTGAACGATGCCAACGCCATCGTCCAGCGCCGACGCCGGATTACGACCTTCAACAGTCTGTACGGCGAAGTACAGATCATCGACGGCCTTAAATACCGGCTTAACGTTGGGCTCGACTTCCGGCAGGAGAACTTTGGTCAGTACATCGGCCCCAACACCATCATCAACCCCGGCTCGACCCTGCCAACCCAGAACAGCGCAGCCGTTCAAAATGGCGAATCCTACCGGTACACGGTCGACAATATCGTGACGTATGACAAAATGCTGGCCGAAAAACATCACCTGACGTTTACGGGATTGTATGGTGTTCAGCAGGACCGGGGCTTCACCAACCGGGTCGAGGCTACCGGCTTACCCGCCGACTATATCCAGTATTACAACCTGAACCTGGCCAGTGGCACTCCGGTCGTACCGGCGGGCGGCAACAACAGCTTTAGTCGCAGTGGTCTGGTTTCGATGATGGCCCGGGTCAACTACGTATTTTCTGACCGGTATTTGCTCACGGCTACCTTCCGCCGGGATGGTTCGTCGGTTTTCCCCGGTGGCACCTGGCTCAACTACCCCGCCTTTGCGGTGGGCTGGAATATCAGCAATGAAGAATTCATGAAGAGTGCCACCTGGGTGTCTAACCTGAAGCTGCGGGCAGGCTACGGTATAACAGGAAATCAGGGAATTCCGGCGGGTGCCACACGCGGCAGCCTGTCAACCAACCGCTACAACTTCGGCACGGTAAACGCACTGGGTTATTTTGTCAGCTCACTGGGAAATGGTCAGTTGCAGTGGGAATCGACGAGCAACGTAAACGTTGGGGTTGATTTTGGCCTGTTCGGTAACCGGGTGAGTGGATCGATCGATCTCTACCAGCAAACCACCGACAAGCTGCTCGTGCAGAAGAACCTGCCGCTGAGCAATGGGGCCAACAGCTACTGGACCAATGCCGCCAAAACCCAGGGTAAGGGTATAGAAGTGGCCCTGAACACGGTGAACGTCAATACCAGTTCGGGCTTCAAATGGACCACTGACCTGAATTTTGCCATCAACCGCGAGAAGATTCTGGCGCTGGAAGACCCCAGCAAAACGCAGGACATCGGTAACGGCTGGTTTGTGGGACAACCCATCAACGTCATTTATGACTACAACAAGATCGGTATCTGGCAGACGAATGAAACCGACGTGGCAGCCGGATTCAATGCCCTCCCCGGCCAGATCAAACTTCAGGACCTTAACGGCGACGGAGCCATCACCGACGCCGACCGCTCGATTGTGGGATCGTTCCAGCCCAAATGGATTGGCGGGATGACGAACCGGTTCAGCTATAAAAACTGGGATTTGACCGCGTCGATAAACGCCCGGATCGGCAATACGCTGGTCGCCACCTACTATCAGTCGGATGGAACAGGGACGGGCTATGCCTTCCTCAACAACGGTCGGGTAAACCAGCCCCGGTTCGATTACTGGACACCTGCCAACCCAACCAATGCGTTCCCGCAACCCGCACCCGGCGACCGTATCAACTACTCGTCGACCCTGGGTTATTATGACGGCTCGTTCATTCGCATGCAGAGCATCAACCTGGGGTATACCCTCCCCGGCAACGTGCTGAAAAAGGCCGGATTCGCGTCGGCACGTATCTACCTCTCTTCGCGCAATCCATTTCTGATCTATTCACCCTTCGTTCGGGATGGGCTGGGTATAGACCCGGAAGGAACGGGCGTGGGCGGGGCTGTACCAACGCAGGGAGCTGCGGCCGGCACGGGTGTCAATAACAACCGGGCCATTACCGTCGGCCTTACAACCCCGCCTACCCGTCAGCTACTGGTCGGTATCAATCTCAGATTTTAATCAACGGTTTCATTTCAGAAAACGACAGGTATAATCCCATGAAAATCAATAAATATTTAAAAATAGGTGGCTTGAGTCTGGCCCTGACGGCCATGCTCTCAACCAGCTGCCAGAATGTTCTTGAGCAGGAATTCAGGTCGGAGTTAGGGCCCGAGTTTTTCGCGACGGCGGGTGGGCTGGAAGGGGGCATAACCGCTTCGTATTCGATCATGCGCTTCTTCTGGGGATCGGAAGGCTTCACCTATACGGCCAATGCCGGTACCGATGAGTCGATGCTGGGTGCCAGTGACGGGAATACGACCTATTTCCAGTATACCAATATTCTACCTTCCGAAGGGTCGGTGTCGGGTATCTGGAACAACTGCTATCAGGCCATCAATAACCTGAATGGCGTACTGAAGTTTGGCCCTACGGCAAACGTCGACCCTGCCCGCCGGACAGCCCTGCTCGCCGAGGCCAAATTCCTGCGCGGCTTTTTCTACTTCGAACTCGTCAAGACATTCGGGGATATTCCCCTGAACCTGGAGTTTATCGAAGTACCCACGACATCGGCCACCCGGCAACCCATTGCCGATGTATATGCGGCCATCATCAAGGATCTGACCGAAGCGTCGCAGGAGTTGCCCAACACGTCGAACCAGTCGAAAGGGCGGGCAACCAAACCGGCGGCCCTGCATTTGCTGGCAAAAGCCTACCTCACCCGCGGCTGGTCGACAGCCGCCCAGCCAACCGATTTCCAGATGGCCGCTGCTACAGCCAAATCACTGATCGACAACCAGGCGACCTACAGCCTTGGTCTGGAGCAGGACTTCGCCAATGTTCACCGGGAAGGTAACGAATACGGCAAAGAGGTCCTGTTTACCGTCGACCGGAATACCGACCCAAGCTACGCCGAGAGCCAGTTCAACAACTCCCCGCAAATCGCCAGCGGGAACAAGGAAAACCGCACTAATTTCTTCTGGGTAGCCCTCTATACCCAGGCAATCAACGTGAATGCGGGCATACCGGGTGCGCCTACCAACACCGTGGCGGTCATGGACCGGGATACCCGGAATGGCCGTCCATTTCGTCGGTTCCGCCCAACCAACTACACCCTGAATACGGCCTTCGGTGAGCGGGTCAACGATTCACGCTATTTTAAAACCTTCCAGTCGGCCTGGATCTTCAACCGGCCCACGCCCGTATCGACCTCCCGCGGCACGCTGGTAACGGGTCAGGATACCGCCCTCTGGATGCCGGGTGTAGAGGTTACCGTTGCGCAGCGCCGGGCTTTCAAAGGGGTTATCTGGACACCCTCGCAGTATACCGCCGACCTGCACCCGACGATGACGAAGTATGTTGCCGTCAATCGCCTGACGGTGAATGAATCGTCCTACCGTCCCTATATTTTGTTCCGTCTGGCCGATACCTACCTCCTGGCCGCCGAAGCGTACATTAAAGATAACAAGCCAACGGAAGCCGCAGCGATGATCAACGCGGTTCGACAGCGGGCGGCCTTTCGGTCGACCAACACAGCCGCCCAGAATACAGCTGCGGTAACTGCCGTGACCATAACGCCCGCACAGGCGACCATCGACTTTTTGCTCGATGAGCGCACGCGTGAGTTATATGGCGAATATACCCGCTGGCAGGATCTGGTTCGGACACAAACACTGAAAACCCGGTTGGCCAGATATAACCCAACGCCCGGTTTCAAGGATTTTCAGGTGCTCCGTCCGATTCCACAGTCGCAAATCGACCTCGTAACCACGGGTCCCCGGTTCCCGCAGAACCCTGGTTATTGATCAGGCTGAATGTACCACCCGTAGTTTACTCAATCGCTTTCCTCTTGTTCGACAGAGGGGTTGGGTAAACCACGCAACAAAGCCTGCCCATCCCGATCAGATCATGCGTGCAACCCAGAATTCAATCGGTTGAAGTGGGTAGAATCACCGTTCCATATCCCTTGTAGCGGTGTATTCCAAACCTGTTAAAACCATCTTATTATTCATGAAGCTGATAGTCATTACAGCCGCTTTGCTATGCCTGATGGGGCAGGCAACGGTGTCGCTGGGGCAGCAGATCTCCCGCGAAGAACTCCTGTTTCTGACCCCCGAATGGAAAGGAGAACGTTTCGCCGACGGGCGTCCGAAAGTACCCGACGCTATTCTGAAACGCATGAAACGCGTCACGCAGGAAGAAGCCTGGTCGGTCCTGAAAGGCGAAAATTACAAGTACCAGTTCACCGGCGAGTGGCAAACCATCAACCCCGATAGTGTATTGGTTGGCCGTGCCCTGACGGCTACATTTATGCCCGGCCGACCCGACGTTCACAAGGTTACCGACGACAAAGGCCACACCAAAGATGGCCGGGTAAAATCGCAGAACGCCTGGCCAATCGACATGCTCGTCAAGGGTGATGTGTATGTGGTCGATCAGTTCGGCATGCATGAAGACGGACCAACCATTGGCGACAACCTCGGCAACTCCATCTACGCCAAAACCGGTAACGGCATCGTCTACGAAGGAGCCGTTCGGGATGTGGCCGGCCTCAAAGAGATTGGCGGCTTCACCTCCTACTTCCGCAGCTACCACCCGTCGCACCACAATCCGGAGGGCAACCTGAACACCACACTGGTCGGCATCAACCGCCCCACCCGCATCGGGAAGGTGATGGTGATGCCCGGCGATGTGGTGCTGGGCCGCGACGGGGGCGTTTGTTTCATTCCTCCGCACCTGGCCGAAAAAGTGGTAAAAACGTCGGAGATCATTCGCTTACGGGATATGTTCGGCCACCTGCGCCTGCGGGAGCAGAAATACACTCCCGGCCAGATCGACTCCCGCTGGTCGGACGATATCGAAAAAGACTTCTCTCAATGGCTCAATGCCCACGTGAGCGAGTTGCCCGTCCCCAAGGAACAGATTCAGGATTATTTGAAAACCCGCACCTGGTAAACTGAACGCCTAACCCCGTCACAACTGATGAAACATACTACATCCAGGCGTTCTTTTCTGACCAAAAGCGCCATTGCCAGCGCACTGGCCGCTACCTCCGTATCAACCTATGGCGAAGGGCTGGAAACGGCCGTTCACCGCGCACCCCTTTCCTCGGCTCCCTCCGACCTTAAAATTACCGATATCAAATGCGGCTACACCCGCAACGGGCACAGCCTGTTCGTCAAAGTCCATACCAACCAGGGAGTCTGGGGCTGTGGGGAAGCTGTCGATGCGTCGGTTGGCACCTACCACCTGGTTAAACTGATGGGTGAACGCCTGAAAGGTAAAAGCCCGCTCAACGTAAACCGGCTTTTTGAAGATGTCCGCAAATCGGGCTTCTTCGAAGGCGCACAGGCGGGCATGTACATTTCCGTGCTGTCGGCCGTAGAAACGGCACTCTGGGACCTCGTCGGCAAGGCCCTCGGCATGCCCGTTTACCAACTGATGGGTGGAAAATTCCGCGACAAAATCCGGGTCTACTGCGATACAGGCGCTTACCGCGAAACCGACACCAGCCCGGATGCATTCGGCAAAAGTGCCAAAAAAGCCGTCGACATGGGGTTCACGGCGGTCAAATACGACATCGACGAACGAAACGACCCCAACAAATACGACGCCTACAACTGGACCGCCAGCCAGGGAGAGCTGGAACGCATGTACAACCAGATTGCCGGTGTCCGGAAGGCCGTTGGTTCTAAGATCGATATATGCGTGGACATGCACGGGCGGTACGACGTGACCACGGGCCGGCGGGTGGCGAAGCTGATGGAGCCGCTGAACCTGCTGTTTCTGGAAGAGCCTATCCCGGCCGAAAACCCCGAAGCCTACAAGCAAATCCGGGAAGCGTCGAACACACCCATTTGTGCGGGGGAAAACCATTACCTGGCCCACGGTTTCCGGAAGCTGCTTGAGATAGGGGCCGTCGACATCATCATGCCCGATCTGCAAAAAGCGGGTGGTCTGGGCGAAGGGCAGCGAATTGCCAACCTTTCCAACCTGTACTATGTGCCGTTTGCGCCCCATATGGTGGCGTCTTACCTGGGAGCGATGGCATCGAGTCACGTGTGTGCCTCGGTACCAAATTTCCTGATCCTGGAATGGCAGATCTACTTCCACGAAGAGCCGATGTTCAAGGATATCGTCACGTTCGATGGGCCGATGGTAAAAAACGGGTTCATCCCCCTGTCGGAAAAACCCGGTATCGGTGTCGAAATAAATGAAGAAGGCATGCGCAAATACTCACCAAAAGACGTGCCTTTCTTCGTGTAAACAAGCGTGAATGCCGCTGCCACTGTGTGTGCAACAACCCGTTAATTGCTAAGTGAGATGATCGAAACCGGGTTCATGCTGCGTAAAAGAGGTTTGCTGCTTATAACGGCACTTGCCTGTACGGGCGCAGCAATGGTTATCGATCCCGACGATTACGTCGCCAACCGGAAGAGCAAGGGCTCCTTTACCCTTGCTCTTCCGGTTGGTGGCCAGTTCGGCAGATTATCCGGGGTGATTCGTGCGCTGACCAACCTGCAATCCGGCCTGAAGCAGGTGACAGGTGTAACGTCCGTTCTGTAAACGAATGAATAGCGCCTACCTGATCAATCATTTTCTCCCTGCTTTTTAGGGTACACAAAAAGGCCCTCCATCAGATTTTACGCCCCCGAACCGGTAAGTAAGCTAGAAAGAGGCTTTTGGGTATAGACCTCTGAAAAACGAAATAGCTGACCAGAACGCTTACTCACCTAAACCGATCCTTTATTTTGACTGGCAAACCCAACCCAACACCGGGCAACCTGACAACCGCCCCGGCAGGAACGGCAAACAGCCGCACTACCACCCATTTTGCGCCAAACGAGCAGACCAATTACCGGTGGGTAATTGTTGGCCTGCTCTTTTTCGCCACCACGATCAACTACCTCGATCGGCAGGTTATCAGTCTGCTGAAACCCATCCTGGAGAAAGAATTCAGCTGGACCGAGTCCGATTACGGCAATATTGTGACGGTCTTCACCTTCTTCTATGGGGCCAGCACGCTCCTGGCGGGATACCTGATTGACCGGGTGGGCACCAAACTGGGGTACATCGGGGCGATTCTGGTCTGGAGTCTGGCCGCAATGGGACATGCGCTGGCGGGAGGCACCTTCGGCTTTATGATTGCCCGGGCCTTTCTGGGCATTGGCGAAGCGGGAAACTTTCCGGCGTCGATCAAGACCGTAGCCGAATGGTTCCCTCAGAAAGAGCGGGCCCTGGCCGTAGGCATTTTTAACGCCGGTGCCAACATCGGAGCGGTGGCGGCACCCGCTGTCGTGCCCTGGCTGGCGCTGGTGGCCGGCTGGCAAACGGCCTTCATCGTGACCGGAGCGCTGGGTTTCATCTGGATTGTAGCCTGGTGGTTTTACTACGAGGTTCCGGCCCGGCACAAGCGGGTAAGCCCCGCCGAACTCGCGTTTATCACCGCCGAGCCGGTTCAGCCGATGATGGCGGGCGACGCAGCGGCAACGGATCTCGTCAGCGACACGCCAACGGGGCGCTATCCCATTTTCAAGAATAGGGCCATCTGGGGCTTCATGGGGGGTAAACTCCTGACCGACCCTATCTGGTGGTTCTTTCTCTTCTGGCTACCCTCCTACCTGGCCAGCATCTACCACCTCGACCTGAAGAAACTGGGTGCTCCGCTGATCATCATTTACCTCGCAGCCACCATAGGCAGCGTGGGTGGGGGCTGGCTGTCGTCCAAACTGATCCAGATGGGCTGGCGGCCAACCCGGGCCCGGCAGTATTCGATGGCTTTGTTTGCACTCTGCGTCACGCCGGTCATGGCCATCAGCCAGATGAACAGCATGTGGCCCGTGATTGCCATTTTATCCCTGGCCGTTGCTGCCCATCAGGCCTGGTCGGCCAATATTTTCACGGTAGCCGCCGATCAGTTTCCCAAGCATGTGCTAAGCCGGGTCGTTGGTTTTGGAACGATGGCCGGAACGCTTGGCGGTGCCGCTTTCCCCCTGCTTGTCGGCCGGATTCTGGATCATTACAAGCTACTGGGGCAACTGTCTGAAGGGTATTATGTGATTTTTTACATCGCCGGGCTGGCCTATCTCGGTGCCTGGGGGCTGTTGTACCTGTTCGTTTTCCGGCAGAAAAGCCGGGTTAGCTGATCTCCGTTTGACAAGCCATGCGCCTTGATCGTAAAGTGCGGTGGTGTGGTACAGGGGTAGTGGCGGGTTCTGTATGCCACCCCTACCGGACGGCCACGTCCGGATTGATTCGATTACTTAACCCGCCCGGACGTGGCCGTCCAGGGTACGTAGCGATTATGAGCATGTTACAAACGATGCGTTGGTTTGGGCCAAACGACCCGGTTTCCTTGATGGATATCCGACAGGCCGGTTGTTCAGGGGTAGTCTCGGCCCTGCACCAGATTCCGGTTGGTGAGGTCTGGTCCATAGAAGCAATCACCCAGCGCCAACGGCTTATCGAAGCCGATAACGATCGGTATTCTCCCCTGCACTGGGCCGTGGTCGAAAGTTTACCCGTACACGAAGCCATAAAGAAAGGGCTCGACTCGCGGACGGGCTACATTGACAACTATAAACAGTCGATTCGGAATCTGGCGGCCTGCGGCATCCGGACCGTTTGCTACAATTTCATGCCCGTCCTGGACTGGTCGCGTACGAACCTTAGCTACGAAATGCCTGATGGGTCGCGCGCCCTACGGTTCGTCTGGGAAGATTTTGCGCTGTTTGACCTGTGTATCCTGAAACGGCCGGGTGCCGAAGCCGATTACGAGCCGGACGTTGCCCGGTCGGCCCGGGAACGATTTACGAACCTATCGCCGGAGCGGGTGCTCGAACTATCGTCCATCGTGCTGCTGGGTCTGCCCGGTTCGGAGGAAGCCTTTACGCTGGAAACATTTCAGGGCCTGCTGAACGAATATGCCCACATTGGGGACGCTGAACTGCGCACAAATCTCTATCAGTTTATCCGGGAAGTAGCACCCGTAGCCCAGGAAGCCGGTGTGCAGCTATGCATCCACCCCGACGATCCGCCGAGACCGCTGCTGGGCCTTCCCCGCGTTGTCAGCACCGAAGCTGATCTGGCCCAGCTTATGGCCGCCAGCCAGGTGCGGGCCAACGGGATCACGTTCTGTACCGGCTCCCTGGGTATCCGCCCAGACAACGACCTGCCGGGGATGATTCACCGGCTTGGCGACCGGATTCACTT
Organism: Spirosoma utsteinense; assembly: GCF_014282275.1. GTDB lineage: Bacteria > Bacteroidota > Bacteroidia > Cytophagales > Spirosomataceae > Spirosoma > Spirosoma utsteinense. The sequence continues at coordinate 9,722 of NZ_VFIA01000049.1, read as the reverse complement.
TATTCATTTACGCACGACCAAACGGGAGGCCGATCCGCGCAATTTCCACGAAGCCGATCACCTGGAGGGGGACGTAGACATGTACGCTGTTGTAAAAGCCATTGTTCTCGAAGAGCAGCGTCGTGCCCGGATGGGTATGACCGACACGGCTATTCCCATGCGTCCCGACCACGGCCACCAGATGCTCGATGACCTGCACAAAAAGACGTACCCCGGCTACTCAGCTATCGGCCGACTCCGGGGGCTGGCCGAGCTACGGGGGCTGGAGCTGGGTATCGTACGCAGTCTGGCCGAACTGGAAAACGCCCAAGTTCCGCTTTTAAACGCCCAGCCTGATGAACTATAAACTAGCTGGTGGTTTTATCGCCCTCTGCCTGTTACTGCTGACGAACGCGTTTGCCCAGACAAGTCCGGTGGAAGATGGATACCGATTGTGGCTGAAGTATGACCTCATCGGGGATGTAGCCAAACGACAGGCATATGCCCGGTCGGCGCAATTTATTGCGTCTTCCGGTACCGACCCAATACTTAAGACGGCGACCCGTGAACTACAGCTTGGTTTGCAGGGATTGCTGGGCAAGGCAATACCCGTACTCACCAGCGCCGGTAACCGAACGGGCGGCATCGTCCTGACCGTGACCACAGGCACCGACAGCCAGTCGCTCGCTCCGGAAGGGTACCGGATTTCGGCGAACAACAGGACGATCACGATTTCGGGCAAAACCAGCGCGGGGGTACTATACGGTGCCTTTGCGCTGTTGCGGCAGCTACAGACGCAGCAGCCACTCGAAGCCATTTCGCTGACCAGCAGCCCAAAAGTACAATTCCGGATGCTTAACCACTGGGACAACGTAGACGGGAGCGTCGAACGGGGTTATGCGGGCATGTCACTCTGGAAATGGTACGAGTTGCCGGAACGGGTAGACCCACGCTATAGGGACTACGCCCGCGCCAACGCGTCGCTTGGCATCAACGGTACGGTCGTAAACAACGTTAACGCCAGTGCCCGGTTCATGACTGCCGAATACCTGCAAAAAGTAGCCGCCCTGGCCGATGTGTTCCGGCCTTACGGGATCAAGGTGTACCTCTCTGTCTATTTCGCGGCTCCTAAAACGTTAGGGGGACTTAAAACTTCCGACCCGCTCGACCCGCAGGTGCGAAAATGGTGGGCCGACAAAGTGAAGGAAATTTACCAGACCATTCCTGATTTCGGGGGACTGCTGGTGAAAGCCAATTCGGAAGGCGAACCCGGCCCGCAGGATTACGGCCGTACACACGCCGACGGGGCTAACATGCTGGCCGAGGCCATGAAACCGTATGATGGTGTCATCATCTGGCGGGCCTTCGTTTACAAAGCCGCCGATACGTCGGACCGTCCGACAGCCGACCGGTTCAAGGCCGCTCACGAAGAGTTTACGCCCCTGGACGGCCAGTTCGACAAAAAGGTGATCGTTCAGGTAAAAAACGGCCCCATCGACTTTCAGCCGCGGGAGCCTTTTTCGCCTTTGTTCGGCAACATGCCCAAAACGCCCCTGGGTATCGAGTTTCAGATAACCCAGGAATACCTTGGGTTTGCTACCCACATGGTGTATGAAGCACCCCTGTTCAAGGAATGCCTGGAGGCCGACACCTACGTGAACGGGAAAGGCTCCACGGTGGCGTCGATTGTCGATGGAAGTCTGCACCGGTATTCAAAAACCCTGATGGCTGGTGTGGCCAACGCAGGCTCCGCCCGAAACTGGACCGGCCACCCCATGGCGCAGGCCAACTGGTATGCCTTCGGGCGGCTGGCGTGGGACCATACCCTCTCGTCGGAAGCGATTGCCCGCGAATGGATAGCCATGACGCTGACGCAGGATCGGCAGGCAACCAGCCGCATCGCCAACCTGATGATGAAATCGCGGGATATCTACGTCGATTACAACACGCCGATCGGGCTTTCGCGGCCCTGGTCGGGGGTTCACTTTGCGCCGGAGCCCTGGCAAAATCGAAGCTCCCGCCCCGACTGGACCGCCGTATACTACCACCGGGCCGATTCCCTCGGCCTTGGTTTCGACCGGACCGCTTCGGGCAGCAACGCGCTGGCGCAGTATCGTCCTGACGTTCGCCGGCAATGGGAAGACCCAAAAACCTGCCCTCTGCCGTATCTGCTCTGGTTTCACCATGTTCCCTGGACTCAGAAACTTTCTTCAGGCAAGACCCTCTGGACTGAACTCTGCACGCGTTTTTACACCGGGGCCGATTCGGTACGGTGGATGCAGCAGGAATGGGCGCTGGTAAAACCCGCCGTTGACCCGGCTATTCACGCCGACGTCTCGGCCCGGCTGGCTACCCAACACAAGGAAGCGATCTGGTGGCGCGACGCCTGGGTGCTGTATTTGCAGACCTTCGCCAAAGAACCCATCCCGGCTCCGTTCAAAAAGCCCGACCGGAATCTGGAGGAGGTACAACAACTAGTGAACATTTACCTGCTGCGCTGATGATCATCCGGTTACGAATTCAGTACGTGTTACTTTCTTTCAGCTGTCTCAACTCCTAAACCCCTAACCGATCAGAATCATGGATAAATCAACCAGTAACCCGTTGTCGAGACGGACTTTTCTGAAAACAACGGCACAGGGTGCCCTTTCGACTGCCGTTCTCAGCGGCTTTCCCACGATAGTACCCGCTTCGGTCTTTGGCAAGAATGCACCGAGTAACCGGATCAACATCGGCGCTATCGGCACCGGGCGAATCTCGCGCGGTCACGACATGCCGGGGGTCTGGCAGTATGACAACGCCCTGATCATGGCTGTCTGCGATGTCGACAGCAAGCGGGCCGACGAAGCCAAAACCCTCGTCAACGGGGTGTACGCCAAGAAGACAGGGAAAGATTACGATGGCGTCCGGGTATATACCGACTACCGGGAGTTACTGGCCAATAAAGACATCGATGCGGTGCTGGTCAGCACTCCCGACCACTGGCACGCCCCCATTGTGATCGACGCCGTACGGGCGCAAAAGGACGTATACATGCAGAAACCGGCTTCTCTGACAATTTCTGAAGGACGGATGATGGCCGACGCCGTTAAACAGTCGGGCCGGATCGTACAGGTGGGAAGCCAGCAGCGGTCTACCGAGCAGTTCCGGTATGCGGCCGAACTGGTGCGTAACGGTCGGATCGGCACGTTAAAAACGGTGTATGTTGGTTTACCCGGCGACCCCGCCGGTAACGAAGAACCCCAGATGCCGGTCCCCAGGAACCTGAATTACGATATGTGGCTGGGTACAACGCCCGACGTGTACTACACCGAAAAGCGGGTACACCCCCAGGAAGGGTACGACCGGCCCGGCTGGCTCCGCTGCGAACAGTTTGGTGCCGGCATGATCACCGGCTGGGGGTCACACCACATCGACTGTGCGCACTGGGCCATGGATACCGAACATACCGGCCCGATTGAAATATGGGGAAAGGCCGATTTTCCGAAGAGTGGCCTGTGGGACGTTCACGGCATCTTCCGGACCGAAGCCATGTATGAAAACGGCGTTCACATGATCGTGAGCAACGAAATACCCAACGGAATCCGGTTTGAAGGTACCGAAGGCTGGGTGTTCGTCTCGCGCGGAGATGGTGCCGTTACGGCGAGCGACCCGGTAGCGAAGCAGAACGCAGCAAAAAAACTCGACGCCAGCGACCCTAAACTCCTGACATCGGTAATCGGGCCTAAAGAAACCCACCTGACTGTCAGCAAAGAACACCACGGAAACTGGCTGGAGAGCATCGTCAGTCGCAAGGAGCCCATCGCTCCCGCCGAGATAGGGCATCGGTCCTGTTCGGCCTGCCTGCTGCATCAGGCCGCCATGAAGCTAAACCGGCGGCTGTATTGGGACCCGAAGAAAGAGCAGTTCAAGAACGACCCCGAAGCCAACAAAATGCTTTCCCGCCCGCAACGCTCTCCCTACGCCATCAAAGCGATGGCATCGGCAAAATAAGACGTTGTATCTGTCATCCTGTTTTTTGCCAGCCTGTTTTTTTGTCATCCTGTTTTTTGTCGTTCCGTTTTCTGTCGTTCCGCTTTTTGTCATCCCGAGGAACGAGGGATCTTCGGAAATAGACAAATTTCTTTATTTCCGAAGATCCCTCGTTCCTCGGGATGACAAAAAGCGGAACGACAGAAAACAAAAAGACACCCTCAATAAATCTAAAACAACGTACATGAAGTTAGCCCCCGCTGTCAGCGGCCTGTTTATAGCTGCTCTGCTCACTGCCTGTCAGTCAGCGGATGAAACCCAAAACGATACGAACACGATACGCCTGATCACGCTCGACCCCGGCCACTTCCATGCCGCTCTGGTCCAGAAATCCATGTACGAAGGCGTCGATTCGACCGTTCGCGTGTATGCTCCGACCGGCCCGGATCTACAACTGCACCTGGACAAGATCGAGGGCTACAACACCCGCCCCGACAATCCCACACAGTGGAAAGAAGACGTATATACGGGTCCTGATTTTATGGCTAAGCTGCTGGCCAGCAAACGGTCCGTCGCTACGGCAGGTCGCGGTGATGTCGTCGTGATGGCGGGCAACAACCGGCAAAAAACCGACTACATCGGCCAGGCGGTTAGCGCGGGATTCAACGTGCTGGCCGATAAGCCGATGGTCATCAGCAGCGCGAACTTCGACAAGCTGAAAGACGCGTTTGCCACGGCCGAGAAGAACAAGGTGCTGCTCTACGACATCATGACCGAGCGGTATGAAATCACGACCATGCTGCAACGGGCCTTTTCTCGGCAACCGGCCCTGTTCGGAACCCTGGAGAAAGGGACGCCATCGAACCCCGCCGTCACGAAAGAGAGCGTTCACCACTTTTACAAAAACGTATCGGGCAGTATCCTCACCCGGCCCGCCTGGTTTATGGATGTAGCCCAGCAGGGCGAAGGGATTGTCGATGTGACGACCCACCTGGTTGACCTCGTCCAGTGGGAATGTTTTCCGGAACAGGTGATCGACTATCAGAAAGACGTCCGGCTGACATCGGCCCGCCGATGGACCACCGACATGACGCGGAGTCAGTTTACGGCCATCACGAAACAGGCCACCTTTCCGGATTATCTGAAGAAAGACGTGGTCAGCGACAGCGTGCTGCGGGTATACAGCAACGGCGAGATCAACTACCAGCTTCGCGGGGTTCATGCCCGGGTGTCGGTCACGTGGGCCTACAAAGCCCCGGATGGCGCGGGCGACACCCACTACTCCATCCTGCGCGGCACCAAAGCCAATCTGATTATCCGGCAGGGGGCCGACCAGCGCTATAAACCCACGCTTTATATAGAACCCGTTGCGGGTAGTGGGGCACTGGCAGCGTCGATCAAAACCGTCCTGCCCGCTATTCAGAACGAGTTTCCCGGTATTGCCGTGAAGCAGACGAGTGCGGGGTGGGAAGTGATCGTTCCGGAAAAATACAAGGAAGGCCACGAGGCTCACTTCGGCCGGGTAATGGAAAAATACCTGTCCTACCTGAAAGCGGGTGCCATGCCTGCCTGGGAAGTACCGAACATGATCGCGAAATATTACACCACTACCCAGGCACTGGAGCTGGCGAAAAAATAATTTTGACTGAGTGAATGATAGAATGAGTGAATGGATAAGGGCTATTGTCCATTCACTCATTCTATCATTCACTCAGTCAAAATTCTATCACTCAATCAATCTCTCATTCAACTATGAACGCACCACAGGGCGCGAATCGGCGCAACTTTATTAAAGAAACCATCGCTACGGCCGCTGGTCTGGTCGTATTGCCATCACTGCCCATTGAAACCATTGGCGCACCTGCCCTACTGCGGACCGGTTCGCTGGGTAGCGACCGGATGCCCGCTGGCGCAGCGCGGATTCGCTTTGCCGTGATTGGCATTAACCACGGGCACATCAATAGCCAGGTCGACGCCATGATCCGGGGCGGGGGCGAATTCGTTTCGTTCTACGCCAAAGAACCGGATCTGTCGGCTCCTTTCGCCAAGCGATATACACAGGCCAAACAGGTGAAATCAGACAGCGAGATTCTGGATGATAAATCCATTCAGCTCGTGCTCACCTCCGGTATTCCCGAAGATCGGGCACCGCTGGGTATTCGCGTGATGAAGTCGGGGAAGGATTTTATGACCGACAAACCCGGTATCACCACGCTGGAACAACTCGCTGAGGTGCGCAACGTACAAAAGGCCACCAAGCGCATTTACTCGATCATGTACAGCGAGCGGCTCGAAAACCGGGCGACCGTAAAAGCGGGCGAACTGGTGAAAGCCGGGGCCATTGGCAACGTCATTCAGACCATCGGCCTGGGGCCTCACCGCATGAACCCCAAAACCCGACCGGACTGGTTCTTCGATAAGAAGAAGTTTGGCGGCATTATCTGCGACATTGCTTCGCACCAGTTCGACCAGTTCCTGTTCTTCACCGGCTCCAAAAAAGCCGATATTGTAGCCTCCCAGGTGGGTAACGTCCACTTCCCGCAATACCCGAAGTTTGAAGATTTCGGCGATGTCATGCTCCGGGGCGATGGCGGTATGGGCTACATCCGCGTCGACTGGTTCACGCCCGACGGACTCAAAAGCTGGGGCGACGGCCGACTGACGATTCTCGGCACCGACGGCTTCATCGAGATTCGCAAGAACATCGACCCCGGCGGGCGCGAGGGCGGCAATCACCTGTTCATCACGGATAATAAAGAAACCCGTTACATCGACTGTAGCAAAGAGCCACTACCCTATGGCGAACAACTGGTGAACGACGTGATCAACCGCACCGAAACCGCCATGCCGCAGGAGCATTGCTTCATGGCGATGGAGCTGGCGCTAAAAGCGCAGAAACATGCGCAGGTCGTGAATTTCAAGAAGTAGGGCTTACGCCCCCCAACCGAAACGTCGGACCGTCCTGCCTGTTTTGGGGAGGGTGGTCCGACGCTTTTCTTTCCCAGGTATATGTTTTCATAGAATTGGGGAAGAGTCGTTGAATGTAAGTAGCCGCAAGTGTTGCAGATAACGGTCGAGTGTTGCCGAAGTGCTAAACCCTTGTTGGTAGTAGCTTTTCTTTTTCGTCTTTAATTCCTTCCACACTTGTCCCAATATTGTTTGCAAATTTTATCAAATTCGTCAATTTTCAAAATGTTATGTCTCTCGTCAAAAATTTTAATACTTTCACAATTTATAGTCAATTTTCCACCACAATATTCAAAAGCTGTATCGTGTTGATTGCAAACAATTAATATATCATCTTCGCTTTTTTCTGCTGATAAAATTTCAAGTTCTGTCTTGAAAATTTCTTCTAATTCTGTGAATATCTTTTGTTCTTGGTCAATTGGGTTCATCCAAGCAAAAAACTCGATTTTCTTTATTTGCTCAACTTCAACGTAAAAGCATTCAAAGTCTTTGTCTATAAGTTCGGCTAAATACAAGCAGCCGACTTTTAGTAATAATTTTTCCTTATTACCTGTCCAACTTTCGATTGTTCCGTCGTGAAGTATTGAAAAAATGTCAATTATGTCTTGTTGTGTATTCAAAATTTACAAGCTAAAACGTGTTTTGTTGAAGTATCAAAATATTCTTCTTTCCAATAATGTGGGTCTTCAATATTTCGATAACAAATATTGTTAATGTTATGTGTGATTTTGAATGGTTCGCCAAGAAAAATAATTATTGTGTCGTTGTCTGGCCAACCTTTTGATGTTTCAATAATTTTGTTTCCAAGTTCAAGTTCTTGGTTTAATATTTTAGTAAGCGTCAAACTAAAATTGTTTATGTGTTCTTGGGTCGTCATAAAATTGCTGCTAACGGACAGGTATTGCTGCAGTTGGGGAATTGACCAACCGTCCGCCCGGAACTGAAGCTAAATTTATAATTAAATATTGATGTTAAGAACTAAATGACCAACAGAATCCCGTCCGCCGAAACCAAAGCTTGGATATGCACTGCTGCTGATTGTTCTTCCGTCCAGCCCCAATTGCAGCAATACTTTTGTCGGCAGTAGTTGTGTTCGGTTGTCAAATTTGTCTTTCACAGTATGCAATTGTTTTTTTGTCAACTTCACTTAATAATTTTTTGTGTTCAACAGTTAAATAAAGCTCTAAAGTCTTTTTATAATCCTTGTCTTTAAATTTTTGTCGTGCTCGGTCAATGATTATTTTGTCACTTTGATTGTTGCATTCTTCTTGAGCCTTCTCGTTATGCTCTTTTATGAATTTGTGTTGTCGCTTAGATGCTTCAATTAATTCAGAGCAATTACCAACAAAAAAATCGTCGACTAAAAAATAAAGGTCGTGCAAAATATGTTTGAAAGCGATAAGTTTATCGTCCGATTGGAAATCTGGAAATTGCTTTTTGTCAGCACATCCAAGATGGTCAAGATAAAATGTGTGTCCAACTTTAAATTTGTCAAACTGGTAATCAAGTTCCCCGATTGAATAACGATAGCCAATAATAAATTTTTTGTGTACGTTTATGTAAGTCGCAACTGTAAACTGTCCGCCGGAACCGCTGCCATTTTCGAAATTGTCAAACCTGAAGCCACACTGTGTCAGAAATGGCTCTAAAACTTCAAGTCCTTTCGTTAAGTCTGTTAGTGGTTGCATGGTCTGTAGGTACAATTACTGCTAACGTTTTGGGGCTTGGCGAAGTGGGGGAATTAGAAGCACAAATGCTCAATTTAGCACAAATGCCAAATAGAAGTACAAATGTTCAATTCAGCACTTCTGCCCCCATTTTGCCAAACCCTTGTTACCTGCCGTATTTTTTCTTTAAGTCGTTTTTTAAGTTGTCAAATACATAATCGTGTTCTTGGCTAATTCCAATTTTTTCTAATGGCTGCCAATAAAATCTTGGTGTCAAAACGGAAGTATATGTTGTAATTCTTGTAATTTTAGAACTATCTTGACCAACTTTGTCAAAGTAATAAATTGCTTCTTTAAAGCCTAACCATTTTCTGCCTGTTAGTTTATAATCTATTACGTCCATTCTTAACACTTTCGCCTTTTTAAGTTCTGTAATTCTTTCGGTAATTGTCCCACCGCTGAAATAGCAAGTCCGAAGTCCGCCAACTTCTTCTTTTTCTAAAATACATTTGTTCGGAATAGGCAAATCAAGTTTCATTAAAAAAGGCTTGTCCGCAATTAAAGTATCTACTGATTTTATTGTTTCGTAAACTTCTGTTGTTGAGTATGGAATTATCATTTCAGTTTTTACAGAAATGATTTCTTTGTCATTTTTTGTCAATTCCTTTTCTAAAAATCCAAATCCTAAAAAAAGGAATAGCGGCAAAATTGAACTTTTAACAATATTGTCCTTGTCTGTTTTAGATTTACCATTTTCAATTAGCCTTTTAATTCCATAACCAAGAATAAATGCAATTATTACTAATGGTAACGCCATAAGAATACAAACCATTCCTTCAAGACCTCCTGCAAAAAGTAAAATAAAAAAAGTTGCTAACGAAAATATAAATCCATAAAGTCCAAATTTTTTCACTGTGCCTTTTGCCAAAATATAACCTAATATAAAAGGAAGAAACACAAAAAATGATACACCATATCCAATTAATTCATAATGAAGTAAGAGAAATCCAAGTGTCAAAAATGTCAAACTAATACTAAATCAAATTCAATAAGTCGTATCTTTGGTTATGGATTACGCTACTAAAATCAGCCAGACCGTTGACGAACTGCAACAGCTTGAAAAACAGCAGACTAATG
>NZ_VFIA01000048.1 GCF_014282275.1 Spirosoma utsteinense | reverse complement strand
TTACGAACCCACAAGGTCACATTGTACGAATCAGCGATAGGAATCTGCGCGGGTTTATGGAACTTCTATTTAGTTAACTAGCTCATAGTCACCATCACAACAAGTCTAATAGGTTTCTGTTTAGACACCGCCCCTCAAAAACGGTCAACGTATTGGCTCAATTCCCTATAGATGAAGTGGCTGCGCACCCACCCAATACCACCCTGTAACGATATAGTAAGCGGCTGGCACGTTGTCCGCTTATGGATCGGGCTTCAAGCCGCCAGCTAATGCCTATTTCAGTCTGCATGGGTATCAGGGCTGTTTAGGCAAGCCCGAACGGCCATAATTGCGAACTAAGTGTGTTTAATTATAGTCATGTCGATACATAGAAATAACCTGCTTTATATACATACTCAGAAATTGAGAATATATTTGTTGGCGTCCTACTAGTCTATTTTCCATCACAAACGAACAGGTTTTACCAGACGACGTATACCAATACGGCATCACCTGACTATGTTCATCCATGTACGAAGCGGTTGCACAGGGTATTGGTGCGTTTGTCAGAATAGACATAAGACCTCGGAAAACTGGCTTTCTTTATATGACGACTCTATCAGGGAATGTGGTGTCAACGGGTATTACCGAGTTTGAGCCCAATGACCGCACCCAGTTTTTCTGCCATCCTGTTTTTACGGAACAGGGTCAGCTCATTGATTTAGAAATACATACCACAGGTTTGCCAGCGGTCAGGGGAGAACGCTTTTACCTGTCGGCGTGGATAACTCCCGAGCCGGGGAATACGCTGGAGTCCATATGGAAAACGCTGCAACAAGGCAGAGGTTGCCGCGTGGCTTACCAGCCAGCATCCGGGAAGCCGGGAACCGTACAAATCACCCCTCTCCAGCCTGGATACCTGCTGGAGATTCAGGAAGATGAATCAACCGAGCCTGCTTTTGATCACTCATCGGCTACCCCCTATGCAACAACTCAATTGCTGGAAGCAATCCTGTCCAATGCGCCTACGGGACTTTCTCTGTTCAAGCCAGTCTGGGAGAATGGTCAGATCAAGGATTTCGTTTGCCTGGTGACCAATGCCGTGAACGCGACAATTACCGGATATAGCATTGAAAAACTAGTTGCCCACTCCCTGACAACCCTGTTCCCGGGCGCTATCAGCCTGGGTTTACTGGACCGGATGATTGACGTGGCTTTAACAGGTACACCCCAGCAGTATCAAAAACATGTCAAAAATGACGATTTTTCAGTATGGGGCCAGTTTACCATCTCCCGGGTGGGCAACAACGTGCTATTTACAGTAATCGATATTTCAGCGCTTAAAAAAGCAAAGTTCTTACTGAATGAACAGAACGCTAAATTAAGAAAACGAATACTCGCCCGGACCAGACAAATTCAAAATCTGTCGACACTACAGAACGCTATCCTTAAATATGCCGGTCAGGCAATTGTATCGACGGATGTTCACGGCATTATTCAAACCGCGAATCAAGCCTGTGAAAAGCTGGTAGGGTATCTGCCACTCGAACTGGTTGGCATGACCAGCCAGCTGAACCCTGGCGTTGGCGAAAACAGCCTTCCGGTCGCTTCGTTTCATGACTACCGACCTGGTGACGCTTATGTACCCTTCCTCAAGCGTGCGCTTGAAGGGCGGGATTTTGTTAATCTGGAATGTGTAGCCGTCCATAAAAGTGGTCGGCTGGTACCGGTTTTACTGGCCTCCAGTGTGCTACAGAACGAAGAGGGCGAAACGATCGGCTACATGGGCATAGCTTCGGATATTTCTGCGCTCAAAAGTGCCGAAGCCGGGTTGAAACAAAAGAACCGGGAGCTAAATACCTTCTTCGACGGAGCGCTGGATATGCATTGTATCTCCGACAGCCAGGGTACCATATTGACGGTCAATAGGTCCTCCCAGAGCACACTAGGCTATACGGCCGAAGAACTCACGGCAATTCCTTTTTTAAGCCTGATTCATCCCGATGAGCAGAAATCGGTTAATAGAGAACTGTTATCGAAAATTATCCAGCAACCGGTGCGCAACCAGATCAACCGGATGCAGCGAAAAGATGGCACCTACCGAACGATCGAGTGGAATGCTATCGCTATCGATCAGGTAATATATGGATCGGCCCGCGACATTACCGGCCGGCAGGAGACCGAAACGGAACTGCGTAACCTGAACCAGCGGCTACAGTTAGCCACCGAAGCCGCCGGGCAGGGCATCTGGGAGATCGATCTGCGGAAAAACCGGGTTTTCTGGGATAAACGCCTGTGGGAAATAAACGGAATGGAACCGAATACCGGGAACTGGACTTTCGAGGAATTCATCAAAACGATTCATCCCGAAGACAGGTCTGCTTTTCTGAAAAAGAGTACGCAGGAGCTAGCCGGGACGGACACCAGTATCTCCCATGTATACCGCATCATACGGCCGGAAGGTACGATCAGGTATATAGAAACCAGTGGGCGTATTATCAGGGATGAAAAGCAACGCCCCCAGCGCCTTATCGGCGTAGCCTGGGACATGACGAGCCGGAAACTGGCTGACGATACCCTGCGTGAAAGTGAACTGCGGTTCCGGGAAATTGCCGAAAATGTCGATGAGGTGTTCTGGATTCATTCGCCAGAACCGTTCCAGCTGCTCTACGTCAACCCCGCTTACGAGCGGTTGTTCAACGCCACGTCTGCGCAGTTATACAGCCGCCCGCGCTCCTTTATAGAAGCGATTGTCGACAAGGACAAGCGCGCTGTCCTTACGTTCCTGAGCAAGTACCGGGCTGGTCAGGAAGGACACCTGGACTGTCAGCTCAAACGTCCCGACGGGGCTGTGCGCTGGTTATCGATCCGTACGTTTATCATCCGGGATGAATCGGGTCAGATCGTACGCCATATCGCCATTGGAAACGACGTGACGAGCCAGAAAGAAAAAGAGTTTGTTCTTCGGCAATCGCTGTTTCGCGAGCAGGAACTCAACCAGCTCAAGTCCCAGTTTGTCTCTACGGCCTCTCATGAGTTCAGAACGCCCCTGACTACCATTCAATCCAGCGTTGACCTCATCCGGCTATATCTGGAAATGCCCGCCGTAAGTGCCCGCCAGTCCATTCAGAATCACCTGGACGTTATCCAGAAAGAAATCGAAAAATTTAGTAATCTCCTGACCGACATGTTGACGATCGGCAAGATCGAAGCGGGTAAAATAACGTTCACACCCCGCCCAACGGATGTTACCTCACTTTGCCGGAGCCTGATTGCTACTCACTTCAGCAAACGACTGGATAACCGTACGGTTCAGTTGCGGATCGAAGGGACACCCCACCCCGTTTTTATCGATGACAAGCTGATGGGACATGTGCTGGTCAATCTGCTGTCGAATGCGTTCAAGTTTTCAACCGACACCTCGCCCCGGCTGCGTATCGTTTTCAGGAAGAACAGCCTTATGTTACAGGTGGTCGACACCGGTATTGGTATACCGGCAAGCGAACTATCGGCCCTGTTTCAGGCATTTTTTCGGGCCAGTAATACCGCGGGAATTCCGGGAACGGGCCTTGGACTGGTTATTGCCCGGCAGTTTATTGAACTTCACCAGGGGCATCTCGATGTGCAGAGTGTAGAAAAAAAGGGCACCACGTTCTCCATCCACTTGCCCACAGAAGACCGGCAGCAACAAAGCCAAACACGACCGAACTGATTACTGACTAGGGTTTTCGGGTGACTGGGGTGGTATCAGGCGCAAAACCTGATACCACCCCAGCCCGATAGAAAGAAATGAAAGCCTAGTAGGGGTTAAACTGAACGCTGCTAAGCTGAATGATCTCGTTCGTTGGCTTGTCCCGTTTAACCGCAATGATATAAACATCGTGTTTCCCCGTAATCGGTTTGTCGAATGTCCCCGTTACCTGATTCATCGTTTTCCAGTCTCCCGTGACTTTATACGGTGCCCGGCTCACTACCGGCCCGGCGTAAGAATCCAGCCGTACTTCGATTTCGCCGTCTTTGTTCAACGAAGAGTAGTCATAGGTGAGCGACTGTATACCGGTCATATCGACGCCTTTGTACAACAGGTAGGCCTTATGTCCGCCTGCCGAAAGCCGGCTGCCCCAGCGCGGGAATCCAACGTACGAATCAGCATCGATGGCTCTGAGTTTCGCATTCCGCAGGGTTACCACGTCGGTGCTCGTAAGCGGTCCTACGCCCTTGCCGCCGTTATCTGTGTAGGTGGCTACCAGCGTATACTGACCGCGGGGTTCTTCCGCTTTATGTTCTTTCAGGGCCAGTGTTCCCTGTGGCGGAACCGTGGATTGATTCTGCTTGTCGGTGAGTGAGAAAATGTATTTAACCATTTCCTGGGCATCCTGAGCGGGAATCTGGGGGTGAGCGCTCATCAGGTGGTCCTTACTCCAGTTGCCCCCACCGCCTTCGATGATTTTCTTCGCCAGCCGTTCCGTTATGCCCGCCTGCCCCTTATACCGGCTGGCAACCGCCAGGAACGTAGGCCCCACCGACGGCTTGTCAATCGTATGGCAGGCTTTACAATCGCTGTTGGCGATCAGGTTCTTGCCCAGTGAGCCATTGCCCACCGACGCCAGATCCTGGTGCCCCTGCTGCGGAACAGCGGCTGGTGTCCCGCCCGGCTGGGCACTGTAGGCGTAATACACCTTAACCCGCTTAGGATCGATCCTGGTATCTTCCTTATCGGCAACCTTCACGGCATAGGTGAACGGTTTGTCGGGCCAGAAGAAGGATTTGTTACCCGCCGTGGTGATGGCCACCTCGGGCCTGGCATTCCCAACCTTCACCACAATCGTATCCATGCCGGATAGCCCGGTCTGATCCGTTACTTTCACGATGGCGTTATAGACGCCGGGCTGCGTATAGGTGTAGGTAGCATTCGGCCGGGTATCCCCAACCGTTTTCCCATCGAACATCCACTGATAAGTCAGCACATCATCCTGATCAAGGTCTGTACCCCGGGCGCTGAACTTTACCCGAAGCGGTGCCTGCCCGACAGCCTCCCGGATAACCGGACCAAACCGGTTGTCGGAAGTAAGAAAAGAGCGGGCATTGGCCTGGGCGGCTTCCAGGGAGTCGACGACGTTGGCTTTGGCGATGGGGGCGCGGTTACCCATGTTGTATTCAATTTTCACGAGCCGCGCATCATCGTTATCGGCCCCGTACACGGACCCGTACTCGAGCATATACATCACGCCATCCTTCCCGAAAGTGAGGTCGATTGGACGCCGGAAGTCGCCGTTTCCAACCATGAACGGTTCTGTACGGAGGTAATTCTCATCCTTGTCGAAACGGGCGGCAACGACCCAGTTCCGCATCCAGTCGAAGATGAACAACATCCCGTCGTAATACGCGGGAAACTTGTTCTTCGCGCCTGAACCCGAATCGTAGCTGTAGAACGCACCGGCCATGGCACTACGCCCGCCCTGCCCCAGTTCCGGAAATTCCTTCGACGCGGCATAGGGATACCAGATCATGGCAGGTCTGGTGGCTGGCAGGTTTTTTAAGCCCGTGTTATTGGGCGACCCATTCACAGGGGCTTTGGGATCGAAAAGCGGCCCCGCCACATTGGTAGCGAAGTCCAGATCCGGATAAGGCTTGCTGTCGCCAATGAACAGCGGCCAGCCGTGGTTACCGGGTGTTTTTGCCTGGTTGAACTCATCGTATCCCCGCGGGCCGATGGTACTGTCCTTCCCGGCATCCGGCCCGATCTCGCCCCAGTACAGCACCGACGTTTTGGGGTTTACGGCGATACGATACGGATTGCGTAATCCCATCGTATAGATCTCCGGCCTGGTCTGGGCCGTTCCTTTCGCAAAAAGGTTGCCATCGGGAACGGTATAGCTACCATCGGCCTGGGGACGAATACGCAGTATTTTACCCCGCAAATCGTTGGTATTCGCGGCCGAACGCTGGGCGTCGAGGGTGAGGTGATCCGGCCGTTCGTCAATGGGATTGTAGCCGTTGGACGGGAAGGGATTGGTATTGTCCCCGGTGGAGAGATACAGGTTGCCTTCCTTATCCCAGGCAAAAGAACCACCGTGGTGGGCGCTGGCCTCAAACTCGTGCGGAATTTTCAGCACCACCTTTTCCGAAGCCAGATCCAGTGTGTTATCCTCGTTTACAACAAACCGCGATAGCTGATAAACAGGATCTTTCTCAACGGCAGGACTGTAGTACAGGTACAGGAAATGATTCGTAGCAAAGTTGGGATCGGTGGTGATTCCCTGCACCCCAAACCCCTGTTTCGTACTGACGGCGAATTTATGCATCACCTTCCCCTGGCTGGTGCGGGTGTCATACACCGACACGTTGCCACTGCGCTCCGTAAAGAATACCCGGCCATCGTCCACGACAGCCAGCTCCATTGGCTCATTCAGGTCATTGACCAGTACCGTTTTGGTGAACCGATTTTCCTCGGGCATAACAACGGCGTAGGACCTGGTGTAATTTAGCGGTTGCCCTTTACCCATCGTGTAGGTCAGGCCACCCAGCAAATGCTTCACAAACAGGGGCTCGCTAAAGCTGGCATCCTCGTGCCCGCCCCCCGTGTAGAATGCCCGTCCACCATCGAATTCATGATACCAGGCGATAGGGTGGTTACTGCCATTCGTTCCGCCATCGTAGGTGTTCTCGTCCAGGTTCGCCAGCACGTTCAGATCCGAATAAAAGGATCGGTAGTTGTACCATTCGTCGGTGCGCTCCCAGCGGTCGGGCAGGTGGGCCGTCGACACGTGGCTTTTATCCGTCACGTCGACGGTAGCTTTGCGCACATTGGAATTATTGGGGTGGCTGGAAAAATAAGCCCCCACCAGTTTGTTATACCAGGGCCAGTCATACTCGGTGTCGGCAGCGGCATGAACACCCATATACCCGCCACCGGCCTGAATATAACGCTCGAAAGCAGCCTGCTGAACAGGGTTCAACACGTTGCCGGTGGTACTCATGAAAACAACAGCCTGATAATGCCGCAGGCTGTCGTCGTTGAAGTAGTCGGCGTTCTTCGTCGTGTCGACCCGGAAGTTATTCTCCTGACCCAGCTTTTGAATAGCGGCAATGCCAAACGGAATGGAGGTATGCTTCCACCCTTTGGTCTTCGAAAAAACAAGGACCCGCCGGGGCGCAGGCGGGCTGACCACTTCCGGCGCGCTGGCCGTTACCGCCTGCGTTGAAACCTTCTGGGTAGTTAAACAGGCATACAAACCAACCGTGGCCCCGGCTGCGGTGAGCAGACGAAGCCAGGACTTCGACGAGGATAAAAAAGAGATCATAGTATGAACAGGTTGAGCCGATGCCCCAAAATGAGGCACGGCTAAAGGGTTTAGGAATAAGTATTCTGATTTGTGCCGGTTTTCAAACGGTAAGTCAAAACGGGCTGTAAACTACTTTGTATGGCAAACGACAGGAAGGAATGAGTATACCGTACCGTCGGGCTCCGGCCAATTATGGGCTACCTTTGTCTATGGATTATTTTAAACAGCTTCTTGATTTACTAAAGGCTGAACGAGAAGAGGACCGCAACCAGTACCGGAAACTTACCGAAACTACCTCCATTGCCGACCGCCGGGCCAACGGCCTGACCTGGTATCCCATCGCCATCCGAGGGTCTGAAATGAGCCGGGGGGATTATGTGACGGTCGAACTCGAACGCACCAACCACCACGATGTATCGCACCAGCTGCGGTCGGGCATGCCCGCTCTTTTTTTCAGCAACCACGATCCCCGGAAAGACCGGGTAGAAGGTACCATCGCCTACCTGAGCGGGAACCGGCTGAAGATAACCCTGCTCACCGATGAACTGCCCGACTGGTCCCGCGATGGCAAGCTGGGCGTAGAAATGCTTTTCGACGACAAGAGCTATGATGAGATGCAGGACGCGCTTAAGGAGGCTAACATGCGCAGCGAAAACCCTAAAAACAGATTAGTCAATATACTGACGGGGCAGGCCTCCCCTACCGCACGAACCGATATCCCGCTACCCGTTATTCCACGACTTAACGATAGTCAGCGCCAGGCGGTGCAGCATATCCTGGCAGCCAATGAACTGGCCATTGTCCACGGCCCGCCGGGCTCCGGCAAAACCACGACGCTGGTACAGGCGATAAACGCGCTGATCAGGCAGGACCACCAGAAAATACTGGTCGTGGCCCCCAGCAATACGGCCGTCGATCTCCTGAGTGAAAAGCTTCATGAACAGGGCCTGAACGTGCTGCGCGTCGGGAATCCGGCCCGGGTGTCTGACCGGTTGATGGCCCTGACGCTGGACCATAAAATGGCTGACCATCCGCTGATGAGGGAAGCCAAAAAGCTGAAAAAGCAGGCGAACGAATTCAAGAATATGGCGCATAAGTACAAGCGCCAGTTCGGTAAAGCCGAGCGTGACCAGCGTAAGGCCCTCTTCGACGAAGCGCACCGGATCATGAAAGAGGTAGATAATTCGGAGCAGTATATCATCGATGATCTGGTAGCCAAAGCGCAGGTGATAACAGCCACGCTGGTTGGGTCTAACCAGTACATGATCCGGAACCTGACCTTCCACACCGTGGTCATCGATGAAGCCGGCCAGGCCCTGGAACCAGCCTGCTGGATACCCATTCTGAAAGCCCAAAAGGTAATACTGGCGGGGGATCACTGCCAGCTATCGCCCACGGTAAAATCGATGGAAGCAGCCCGGAAAGGGTTGAGCACCACGTTGCTGGAGAAATGCGTTGCCCTGCATCCCGAAGCCGTTACGCTGCTCGAAGAGCAATACCGCATGCACGAACGAATCATGGGCTACTCCTCCCGCGTGTTTTACCAGAACCGGCTGCGGGCGCATGCTTCCGTGGCTACCCACTCGCTCTTTGCCGGCGACAGTCCACTGGGGTTTATCGATACCGCCGGCTGTGGATTCGATGAGAAACTGGAAGGAACAAGCTCGACCAATCCCGAGGAAGCCGCCTTGCTGATCAAGCACCTGACCGACGTAGTGGCAACCTTGAGCCCGTTCTATACACCACTGGATTTCCCATCGGTAGCCATCATTTCCCCCTACAAGCAACAGTTGAACGTGCTCAACGACTTGCTCCAGCATGCGCCGGCGTTACAACCTTACCGGGCTAAACTGGCGGTGAACACCATCGATAGCTTTCAGGGACAGGAACGTGATATCGTCTATATTTCCATGACCCGTAGTAACGACCAGGGCGAGATCGGGTTTTTATCGGATATCCGACGCATGAATGTGGCCATGACGCGCGCCCGGAAAAAGCTGATCATCGTGGGCGACAGCGCCACGCTGGCCAGCCATCCTTTCTATGCCGACTTCATCGACTACGCGCAGCAACTGGACGCTTACCAAAGCGCGTGGGAATGGTTATGATCAGGCTTCAACGCAGTACTCAGGCCCACAGCGGGTTCCGTTGTCTGTCACTGAGCGATCTGAACGGGTAAGCCGCACGATTCGTTTTTTAGCCGTTTGGGGTGCGCGCGGGTTGTAATCCAGGGAATGACACTGGTTGAACATGGAAGAAGTCTTACGCCGACAAATAGAGAAAATCGTTACCCTGACCGATGAAGAGTTTCGGTTTGTCCTGACTCACTTTACGGCCAGAACGGTCAAGAAACATCAGTATGTCGTTCAGGCGGGTGATCCAGCGCCCAATGACCATTTCGTGGTCAAGGGGTTATTGAAGTCGTTCTACACGGATGATCTTGGCAAAACCCATATTTTACAGTTTGCGATGGAAGACTGGTGGATTTCTGATCCTCAGGCGTATCACAACAAAGTAAATGCCACCTTACATATCGATTGCCTGGAAGACACACAGCTTTTTTTCATTTCCATCGATAACCGGGAAAAGCTTTGCGTAGAGCTGCAAAAGATGGAATACTTCTTCATGAAGAAAACAACAGCGGGTTACATTGCCCTTCAGCGAAGGATATTGTCGCTCATGAGTCAGAAAGCCGAAGAACGGTTCAACCAGTTTATCCAGCTGTATCCCACGCTATTACAACGGGTACCTAAAGCACTCATAGCCTCTTATCTGGGCATCAGCCGGGAAACATTAAGCCGGATGTCGGCCCATTGATGTGATCTACCTCACAACATTTAAGTGATATAAGTCCTTTCCCGCCCCGCGAAGAATGGCGAACATTGTGGCTGTTTAGTTAGTCATCGTACAACGTTATTTTGATCCTTTCACATGAAGCAAGTCGCCTTGGTAGTTGGTGCCAGTGGAATCACCGGCAGCAACCTTGCCCACGAACTTATTGAACAGGGGTGGCTCACCTACGGCTTAGCCCGGAACCCCAATCAGACAATAGCCAATCTACAACCGGTTGCAGCGGATCTGCTCGATCCGGATAGCATGCAGGCAGCCTTGGCCACCATTGATCCTACACACGTTTTTTTTACGAGCTGGATGCGTAATGCGACCGAGGCCGAAAATATCCGGGTCAACGGGGCTATGGTTCGTAATCTGCTGGACGCGCTGGCCCCTAAAAAATCGGTACAACATGTTGCGCTGGTAACGGGATTGAAGCACTATCTGGGGCCGTTCGATGCCTACGCCAAAGAGGGATTTCTGCCCCTGACGCCTGTGCGGGAGGAACACCCACGCCTGGAAATAGAGAATTTTTATTACGCGCAGGAAGATGAGGTCTACGCAGCAGCAGCTCGGGATGGCTTCACCTGGAGCATCCATCGCCCGCATACCGTTATTGGCAAAGCGGTAGGCAACATGATGAATCTGGGCAGCACTTTAGCCGCCTACGCAACCATCTGTCAAGCCAGCGGGCGACCCTTCCGCTGGCCGGGCTCCAAAGCCCAGTGGGAAGGTCTCTCCGACGTGACCGACGCCCGGGTACTGGCCAAACACCTCGTCTGGGCTGCAACAACCGAAGCCGCTCACAACGAAGCGTTCAACGTGGCCAATGGCGATGTCTTCCGGTGGAGCTGGTTGTGGAAACAGCTGGCCGACTGGTTCGGCCTCGAAGCGGTTGGGTTTGACGGGACTATCCACCCGTTGGAAGAACAAATTGCCGGTGACGGGCCGCTATGGCAGGAGATCGCCAGTCGGTATGGGCTGGCAGAATCCAACCTGAACCGGGTGGCATCAGCCTGGCATACCGACCTCGATCTTGGGCGGCCCATCGAAGTAATGACCGATATGTCGAAAAGCCGCAAACTGGGTTTCTCGGTCTATCAACGGACCGATGAATCTTTCTTCGATCTGTTTGAACAGATGCAGGCCGATCGGCTGATTCCCGCTCATAAAACGGTGATAGCTGAGTAAACGAACAACCGTTACTGAAAGCGGTCAGGCCGTTGATTTGATTTCTCATTCAACTGCCTGCCCGCTTTTTCATGATCGCCCATTGCCTGAGTACAAAGGTATCCAATGCTATTCCTCTATTTCGGTTCAGTTTATCAGTTCGAACAGCAACGTAACCTCACCGCCTAACTCGATCTGGTCGCCATCCTGAAGGGGGTAGTTCATTCCGCCGATATCGGCGCGTTCGATCGTATCGTCGGGGTGCATCAGTTTCGTTTTGTTGCCACTCCCCGGCAAGCCCCCCGGATCGACGAGCAGGGCGTATCGCTTCTGTGCCACGTCATACCGTATGCTTGCGTGCGCCCGGCTTACGGCCCCATTGCCTTTGCCGGTCAAGGCATCAAACCCGGCATCATCATCGTTGAGAAATACAATATCATTCGTCCGGACGCGGCCCGATGTGGTCTGGGTCATATGCCCCCGACCAATGCAGAATGTAGTTTTCTGAGCCGGATCGAGCACATACGCCGGCTGCTCCGTCTGGCCCACCAGCGCGACAACCCTGGCCAGTAGCGGAGGACCATCGGGCCTCGACTTATCCAGCACGACCAGACCGATAGTCTCCTCCCGGTAGGTGCAGTCGGGCGGCAGAGCGTCAGCAAAAAAAGCGTAGTCGAATCGCCAGTTCGGCAGCAGGGTGATGTAATTATCGGACAGCAGCCGGTTCAGCTCCTGCTGGAACTTACCCGGCTGAGTAGCCCAGAGCGCCACCCGATGCAGTTCCTCTTCTTCCGGATCGGCACAAACGATACACAGCCGGATACCAATGGGCGCGTTGTCTGGTTCATTTTGGTAGGCTCTCAGTTTGCCGACTATAAACCGCAGCAGCTGCTCCCTTCGTTTCGACGCGGGGGGAGGTCCTGACGGGGCCACCTTCGGGACCGCTGGCGTTGGCTCTACAGTCGGCACGGGTGCCGCTGGCTCGGGCTCAGTGGCGTGGGCGGGTTGAGCGGGCGTAAATCCGAACAGTTTCTTAACGTTTTCCAGTAGGTTCATAGCACGGGTTGTGATTCTTGACTTAAAAGCTACCTAAATAACCGCGCTCCTGCAAGATTGGCGCAACAATGGTATTGGCCAGATTGACCGCGTCAGCGGATGATTCGCCCAGCTCAATTCGGACGCTGACCACCGTTTTCGACCGACCGTCGGGAGTAGGCGCAAAAAATACGTACCAGCCATCATTGCGCTGTATTCCCTGCACGATCCGCTCGGGCGTACCGGTTTTACCAGCCACCCGGACCGCGCTGATCTTACTGCGACCAGCACCCGGATTCGACTGTTCGATCATAAACGCCTGCAACTGATCGGCGTAGGCGGGTCGGCCAATCGACCGTCCCGCCGGAACAGGCTGCGCTTTACCGGCCTGATCCAGCACATAGCGGGAGGGCTGCATCAAGCCTTTGTTGGCAATAGCGCCCGCCATCCGGGCCAGCGATACGGGCGTTGCCGTTAGCTGCCCCTGCCCCCAGGCCAGGCCCGAAAATTCACCGCGATACCGCCGGGGGTACCTATTACTCTGGTACAAATTTCGGCGCACGACAAACGACGAGTCGCGCCAGTGCTGCATGATTTTTTTCCGTTCGGGATCGGTATGGGTATCGGAGAACGAATAGCCGCCAACCATATCCACGTTCATACCCGTTGCCAGGTACAGGGAAGCCATTTCGTTGTCCAGCTTGTTGTCGTTGGCTGTCCGAATAAAATACACGTTGCTCGACCGAACGATGGCCTTCCGCATGTCGACGGATTGATTGCAGGGCTCCGACTCACGCGCCCCCCGCCGGATGATTTCCTGACAGCTGATGGGGTAGCTGACAGCTGACGCCGATGAGCCCAGCTTGGTAAAGGCAGCCATAGCGGTCAGGATTTTGGCCGTAGAGCCGGGAGCTGTCGGAAAGGTCATGCCCAGATCGCGTTCGGTTACCAGGTAAGGCAACGCCAGCCGGTCCCGATCGGCCAGCAGCATGGTTTCGGGCGTTTTCAGGTTGGGTAGTGGGTGCATGGCTGATGACAATACATCGCCCGAAGCGGCATCCAGCACCACCACCGACAGGCGTTTGTCCCGGTATTCGGACTGGGCCAGGGCGTTTTGCAAGGCGACCTGAAGCTCGGCGTTGACGCTCAGATGCAGGTCGCGGTTGCGGGCCTTTCGCCGGTCAACTTCGCGGCTGTCGATACCCGCCCGCAGCGCAGGTGCCAGTTCCCGATAGTCGTATACCGACAGTGTCCGGGTCTGCTCCACCGATGGGCTGAAGCGGTCGGCCCGGTAGTCGGTGGTGACGAGTTCGGTTTTTCGGGGACGGCTGTTGAAACCACGCAACTCACTAAAGTGGGTAGCCTCGGCATAATAGCCGTTGCTCTGGCCCCAGAATAACTGGGTATTCAGGTCGCCGACCCAAAAGAACAGTTGATCACCGAATGGGTAATAACGTTGCAGCCTTTTTTGGCTAAGGGCCTGAAGCTGATCGGCCCGCAGCCCGCTTTTGCGTAGTTTCGATGCCTGCTGGGTAACTTGTTCGGGCGTGCTTGTTGCCAGCACGAGGCCGTTTCGGTCGTAGATCGTGCCCGATGCCAGGGCCCGGGTAAGCCGTTCGATTCGGGGATTGTAGCTGTAGACTGGGTCGCCGTTTCGGGTTATGACGCGGGCAGGCCGCACGATGTACTCGTTTCCGCGCCAGCCGATAATGGGCAACAACCGCCCGATCAGGATGACAACGCCCAGCAAAAAACCAGCAATACCGGCCATTAAAACCACATCGTAGTGGGTTGAGAGGTATTCGCGCTGCGTGGTTTGCCCCGGCCGACTGGCCACGCTGAACACCACCCCCATGGCCATCAGGTTGATGATGAGAGAAATTTTTCCATAGCTCAGAAAGGGCACGCTGATACCCGTTAGCGGCAAAAGCCCGATGGAACCCCCGGCAATGATCAGAAACTGCACCCCCGTCGATATAGCGATACCGGCCACCAGAAAGAACGCAAACGGTTGACCCGCCTGGCGGGCATGCAGGAAAATGCGGTGGAGCAGTACCCCAAACAACAGGAACACAGCAATGACCCCCAGCCCCCCCAGCTCTTCACCCACACTGGGCAGGATCATGTCGGTATGGGCTGCGGGCATGGCGTTGGCGAATCCTTTCCCCAACCCCTGACCCGACCACCCCCCCGAAGCGAGAGTCCACATGGCATGGGCCAGGTGATCGCCCCCATACACATCGTTGTTCCAGGGACTCAGCCACATCGCCTTTCGATCGGCCAGCCGGTCACCCACAAACGGCAACAAATCGCCGAACGCAAACATAGCCATCACCAGTAACAGCAGTATTGGCGCTTCGGTGAGTAAGGCGGCCCAGCCCAGCCCGGTTGTCGAGCGGGCCTCACCCCGCCAGAACAGGTAGCCAACGACCCCACCCAAGCAGATAAGGGTAGCCAGCCAGCCGGGCAGTAGCCAAAGGGCGAACCCGTAGGCCACGCCCGTTGCCAGCGTCAGCGGTAGGTTGCCGCGGGCGATGCTGTAGAACAACAGAAAAGTGAAACAGACGACCAGTGCCGGACCCATATCCCCCAGCAGCAGGTAAAGCAACATCAGCAGGCCCGCCCCGGCCAGCGCACCGGCACTCACCGCAAACCGCCACCGCAAGTCGGGTAACTGGCGAATCTGCTGCTCATTGGCCGCAAAGAATCCCGCGAAGAACAGCAGCAACAGAAACTTGGTAATCTCGCTGGGCTGGATGGTCAACCCCAGCACCGACAGGTTCACCCTGACACCACTACCTTCCGGCCCGCTTCCGACAAACAGCGTCAGGGCCGCCAAACCCACGGCCAGCACCAGCCACGTCCAGCCCGACAGCCGAACTGTATTCCGGTTACGGAACGCAAACAGCCAGTCGAACCGCCAGTCGGCGTAGAACCGGCCAATGTTTAGCTGAGATACGATCGCCATACCCACAAGACCGGCCCCAACGCCCTGTACCGTTTGCCAGGCGTATAAGGTGTCCTGCAATGGGTCCTGAATGGCCAGCAGGGTAAGTACCGAAATACCCGTCAGCAGCATCAGGATTGGCAGTAGCAGGGGGTCGGGATGAAAGCGTCGCGTGGCCCAGAAGCCCTGTATGAGCCAGAACAGGCCAAAAAATAGAAAGACAATGGCCCAGAACTGCCCCATGTAGGCGTTGGGTGTTCGTACCCCAAGGGCATGATCGGCTTTGAGCTGTCCATATACGACCGAGCCGATCAGTCGGATGTGGTGCGGACGCGCTGAAAAAGTGTATTCCTGATCGCTGGTCAACCGGCTCGCTCCCCGGCGACTGCCAAATTCGAAACCGGGTTTTAGCGGAACAACACTGTAGCCCGACCCATCGGCAAGGCCAGAGAACCGAAACCGACCGTCAGTATCCGTTCGGGCATATACGAAACGGTTAGGCAACGTATCGGGCTGGGCCGTTGCCGGGTGTTGTTTCAGCTGAACCAGCACCCCGGCTACCGGCTGCTCCTCGCGCAGGACCTGACCCGCAATCGAAGCGCTGCCGACCCCTGCCTGCATGGTGGCTCCGTACGGTTTGGGATTGTTCAACTCCCTGACATACAGCACCGAGTCGAAGCCCATTTGTTGGCGGGACAGCGCCAGTCGGCTCTGAAAGTCGGGCCCACCAATGCGGCTACGCCAGGATACTGGTGCGAGTATGGAAAACTGCCGTTTATTGATGGCTCCCAGGTTGTCGAGTGAGCCCTGTTGGCTTAGCTTGGCGGCCAGCGAATCGGCAACGAGACGACCATCCTTTTGGTCGGCATAGTAGTTACCGGTCGTTAAGAGGGACAGAATTGATGCCGATTTCAGGCCATCCCGGAGCGTAAGCGCCTGTCTGGCAAACAGGGCCTCGTTGGCCGTACCCAGACCGGGAAGGAGGTTAATGAACAGCCGCGCAAACAGCACCAGCAATACAATCGATGCACCAAGCAGGTATAGGCGTCCGGACGGAACAGGATTTGATTTCATTCAGTAGGGGTCAGGCGGGTTGTGGCCCTATTCGGTTTGGGTAGAATCGACGGGTGTTGCCGCCGAATCGGGAATGGCAACCGCATCGCTGCCCGTAGCGGGCACGGTGGGGACGGTCGTACCGGCGTCCGTAGCCGTAGAGTCGGTAGCTGTTTCTTCGGGTTGGTCGTCAGACTGGGTCGTTGCCGAATCGACATCCATCACATTCATATCGGACGAGTCAGCTACCACCACCGTTGTATCCTGCATAATTTTGGAGACGGGCGTTTTCTGCCGCTGCGTGTAGAAAAAAATCAGCCCGACCAGGCCACCAATGATCAGCACGCCCGCCATAATCCCCCACCAGTTTGTCTGGGCTTCGGACTCATACTCGTAGGGGTCAGGGGCAGGTTGGGGTACGCCAGCCGGGGCGGCCATCGTTCGGGACGAAACGGGTGGGCGACGATTTTCCGACCGCCCCGCCTGCAACTGCTCCACATTAGCCTGCCCTAGTAACAGCGCCAGCTCATTTACCTCACTCAGGCGTTCGGCGGGGTCTTTGGCCAGCATCCAGCTCAGGAGTGTGTTCAGACTTGGCGGCACATACTGACCCGGCTGCGGCATAGCTACAGGAGGGGGCGGGGTTCGCAGAACCTGGTTCATGAACGTAGCGATACCCGCGCTGTCGGCCATGGAAAACGGCACCCTACCCGCCAGACACTCGTACAGAACTACGCCCAGCGCATAATAGTCGGTGGCAACATCGACTCCCCTTGGATTGTCGAACTGTTCGGGCGAGGCATATTCGTAGGTCATCAGCGACTGCCCCGTCATGGTCTGGGTCTGCTGTTCGCGCAGGCGGGCCACCCCGAAGTCGGTCAGCAGAAAGTGCAGCTCACCGCTTGGCAGGGGCCGATACAGAATATTCTCCGGCTTGATGTCGCGGTGGATGATCCCGCGTGGATGAATGGCTTTGAACGCTTCGGCCATTTGCAGCCCCAGCCGAATCGTTGTCGGCACGTCCAGGTGGCCGCCCTCGGCAAGAAGCACCCGTAGGCTCCCCCCCTCGATCCATTCCATGACGATGAACGGCATGGCCATATCCAGCTGCACCTCCCGAACCCGCACCACATTCGGGTGGCGGATATCGGTCATTAGTTGTGATTCGAGCCTGAAGCGCCGGAGTGTCTCGGCGTCGGTATTGAGGGCAAAGTGTTTGATGGCTACCAGATCGCCCGTGTCCAGGTGCCGTGCCTTCAGCACACGGGCATTGGAGCGGCCAATTTCGCCTATGATTTCGTAGCCTGGAAAATGCGTATTGATACTTACAGTTGGCATTGGCCAGTTAATTTAACGAGTCGGTCGGGGTCGATGTCAGCAGCGAATCCAGCTCCTTGCTGAATTCATACCCCACAACTTTTGCGGTGATTCGTGTGCCCCGATCACTATCGGGGGCTTTCCGGGTTAACGATGCATTGGGGCCAACATTGCCGAACCAAACCTTCTCCGATTTATACAGCGGCCCCTTCTCTTTGTGGTAATCGACCCGGACAGCCACCAGCGCGAAGGTGAAGGGACTGGGGTTATCCAGCTTCACCTGAATATTTTTGATACCGCCAAACAGGCCCACCCGGTACCCGAACGGCTCGACACTCAGTTCTTTTGCCGCCAGCAGCGCGTCTTTCTTCAGCTGCTCCCGCCGTAACCGTTCTTCGGCCTCCTGCTGAAGCTGTGTGTCTTCGGGCTGTGCGCTTTCGGTATCGCCAGTGGCCGAAGAGTCATTGGCTTCGATTGGGTTTCCCGTAAACGGGTTATTCACTACCGACCCGCCGGGTTTAAGGAAGGTCAAGTAATAGCCAACGCCCGCCAGCGAGACGATGAGGACGAGGACGATCAGTTTCAATCCGATACCGGCCTTTTTTTTCCGTTTCGCCGGGTCCTCGATCGGTGCCAGGATGGTTGGGGGCTCGTTGGATGCGGGCGTCCTGGGCTTAGTGGGTTCGGGCGGGGTCGGGGTCGGCGCGATGGTCGCAGCGGTCGTATGTCGGGCAATCGGGGGTTGACTGATGCGGGTGGCCTGCAGGTAGTTCAGCTCGGCCTGCTTGAGCCGCCAGGTTAGCTCATCGGCATCGCTCAGCCGGTCGGCCGCTTTTTTCTGCAACAGCGCGTTCAGCAGGTCGACGAACGGGTGCATGGGTTGATCGCTGGTCGTGACCAGCAAAGCGGGCGGGGCTTCACTGAGCACTTTGTTCATGAACGTGACAATTCCCGAATGATCATCCAGCGCAAAGGGTACATGACCATTCAGACATTCATACAACACGACGCCCAGTGAATAGTAATCCGTGGCTACGCCTACGCCTTTGGGGTCGTTGAACTGTTCGGGCGAGGCATATTCATAGGTCATCAGCGACTGACCCGTCATCGTGGTCGATTGCTCCTGGAGACGGGCCACCCCGAAGTCGGTCAGCAGAAAATGCAGCTCACCGCTTGGCAGGGGCCGATACAGAATATTCTCCGGCTTGATATCCCGGTGAACGATACCCTGTGGATGAATAGCCTTGAACGCGCTGGCCATTTGCAGCCCTATCCGGATTGTCGTTGGCACATCCAGCTGATGTTGCTGCCGGATCAGGTGATGCAGGTTGCCGCCTTCGATCAGTTCCATGACGATAAACGGCAATTCGGCCTCCAGCTGCACTTCCCGCACTTTGACAATGTTGGGATGGGCAATGCTGGTCATTATGGCCGACTCCCGCTGAAACCGGCGAAGCGTTTCGGCATCGGTATTGAGGGCAAAGTGTTTGATGGCCACCAGATCGCCCGTAGCCAGGTGACGTGCCTTAAGAATGCGGGCGTTGCTACGCCCTAGTTCGCTCAGTATTTCGTAACCGGGAAACTGCGTGTTGAATCGAATCGTCGCCATTACGGTCGGGGCGTTTGAGGTAAAACCGGCAGATTCTGTACAGAGACCGTCAGGATTGAATGGTCGCTGGAGTCCTGGTGAATGCCCGCGCTGACGGGCATGTCCACCCCCCTGAAGTACACCTTCGTCAGGGACAGCTTTCCCTCGCCGGTCATTTCGATACCCGTTTTAAATCCGCTGATCACAATGTTTTCCAGGTTCACCAGCCCCCGGCGGGTTATACGCATCGCCAGTTGCGCCCGCCCCGTATCGGCCGGTACGATGACGGTAAACCGATCTCCCCCTACGATGCTCTGTAGCGAATCGTTGATCAGAAGTGGCTTATCCAGCCGGACGGTATCCGTGGGCAAAACCAGTCGGTGATCGGCACTCCGATAGGCGATTTGCACGAACGAGTCCACGGGGAATACCGGGGAAACAAGGCCCGGCGAATCGGTAGCTGGCTGCCGGGTCGTCAGGCTATCGGCCACCAGATCGAAATCACCGGCCGGCTGATATTGCCACCAGACGATCCCGGCAACGATAACCGCGAGCAACAGCACCAGCAGGGTCCACACACCGCCCATACTCCGTCTGGCAGGTACCGCCGGTGCTTTCGATTCAGCCGCCGGTACCGTCACGATGGGCACGTTCAGCGGTTTCGTTGGTTCGGCGGTGGTCGGTATGGGCGAGGTAACTGCCGCAGACGAGGTGTTTAGGTTGTTTCGGGCCAGCACCACTGTTATGTTGTCATTGCCGCCCTGTTCGTTAGCCAGCCGGATCAGCGCTATAGTCTGTTCGTCCAGCGAAATAGACTGGGTGAGAACCCCTACGATCTGCGCCCGAGTGATCATGTCGGTCAGGCCGTCGCTGCACAGCAACAGCTGGTCGCCCGGCAGAAAATCTGCCTCTCCCGATTCCAGAAACTCAGGATCATCGACCCGGTGGGGCGTCGATCCTACCTCCCGCAGGATCTCGTTCCGGCGCGGGTGATGCATGGCTTCGGCCTCGGTGAGTTCGTTGGCATCTTCCCGTATGCCCACCATCGAGTGGTCATGGGTGAGCTTTTCGAGCACCCCCTGCCGGTACCGGTACAGGCGGGAGTCGCCGACATGAACAAATACCAGCTTGCCCAGGCTGACATCGACGAGCGCTGTCGTCAAGACACAGCACATCTGCGCCAGACCGGGGTTTTGCTCACGGGCCTGGTTAATCTGGTTATTGGCAAAAACTACGGCCTCCCGTAACATCGACAGCGGGTCACCGTTGGGTTTGGTCATGTATTGTTCGAGAGACTCTTTGGCAATGGCAGCCGCCCGATCGCCCCCGGCATAGCCGCCAACCCCATCGATAGCGGCCAGCAGCGCCGTGGTTTCCGACCAGATCGGCGTGCAGACGAACGTATCCTGGTTATCAGTCCGGCGCTGGCCTACGTCGGTCTGACCGGCAATTACTAATGCATCCATGCAGCAAAGTAAACGTGAATGATAGACAGCTCCGCACAAATCCGAGCGTAAGCCTACTTCTGTAACGCCCGGCTAGCGGGGTAAATCCTGAAAGTGCCTGACCACCAGAAACAGAACGAACAGGAGCAGCATAACGACAAGCAGAAAATCGATCATAGCTCAGGCGTTCCGCTGGAAGTTTAACGTGACCATGCTATTGAGCAGTATCTGCGCTTTATCGGGCAGACTGTACCACTGCGGACTGGCTGGCTCAGAGCGGGGGATCAACTGCTCGTTCACCCGGGTTTCGTTTCGGCTGAACGACGCCAGTTCGAACGAGCTGGTAGCGTCATTGTAGCGGATTCGGGCATGGGGGTTCGATACATAGGCCGACTCGACCAGCAGGTAGTTGGGAAAATGCTGGTTGTCGGGCTCTTTGCGGGCCACCACGATCTCCCGGTCGCGCATCAGGTAGGTAGCCTCTTTGTTCAACTCCGCGATGTAATAATTGATCTCCGCCAGGCCCGCACTCAGGCTGCGCGGCAGTGCCGGTGAGCCGCTTGCCGTGGCCCCCACGACGGGAACCCGCTGGGAGGCCGGGGCGGGTGATTGAAAATTGAATTTTACGACAAACGCCCCCGGTTCCCGAAAATCGATATGCTGGAAAGTATGCAGGTCGACATCCACTTTTTCGTAGCGGTTCGTTTGCTTCACCCGACGCGTCACGTTCAACTTCTCTGCCGATTGGCCCTGTACGTTGCCGGGTAGTATGCCGGTCAGCGCGCCAACGACTTTAACGTCGGCAGGATCAACCGGTTCTCCACCAAATTCCCGACCCGCGCCGAACTTGAAAAACCAGCTCGACGCCACCGGCGATATGCGCTCGTATGGCTCCTTCTGCTGATCGATGCACTGTTTGAACGCGTCGACGGCTTCGTTGACAATCACCGGAAACGCATTCTGGCGGGCCTCATACGTTTCGGGATGCAGGATGATGAGAAAATGGGCGTTAAAGAGCATACTCGACCCAACCGATTCACGGCCGATCGAATCCTCAAACGAGGCAACCAGTTCGTCCAGAATACGTTTGTTGGTAACGGCCGCTGCCTGAGCAGGTGGTTGCTGGCTGGGGGGTACAAGCAGGTTTCCCAGCTTACCGAGCCAGCCGCCTGACTGATTTGACATGTGTGTAGGTATTGAGGAGGTGTTCCACCACCTTAAACGACGACCCGACCCCGTTTCGTTGATTGTTCAGGTGCTATTTCTACGATTAAGCCGTTTTGATGCCGGTTTGTTTTGCGTAGAATATACGGGTACACACAGCGAATGAACTTATCGCCCCCATTTCAGACAGATCTGGTCGAACCGATCCTTGTCATTCCTGACACTACCCCCCGGAATTTATTCCCGAATAAGGGTGGGCTGGCTGTCCCGCGTGACGACGCGTTCAATTTTCCCCACCAGGAAAATATATGAACTGGCACCCACCAATCCCAGCGCCCCGATAAATACCAGCGCTGGCTTGAAGTCCCCCTCTTTGGCCAGGTAGCCAATGACGATAGGCACAACGATCGAAGCCAGATTACCCATAAAATTGAAGACGCCCCCGGTCAGACCAATTAAATGTTTAGGTGATAAGATGGAGACGAACACCCAGGAAATCAGGGCCATACCTGAACCAAAAAAGGCCAGTGCCAGAAAAAAGATGATCAGCGCGGTATCGTTCGTGTAGTTGGCCCCGATGATACTCACCGATAACAGCAGTCCCGCGATAATGGGCGCTTTCCGGGCCGTGCCGACCGACCATCCCTTTTTCACCAGATTGTCGGAAATGAATCCGGATAACAGTAACCCCGCACAGGCGGCCAGGAAAGGTACCGACGCCAGGTAGCCGGATTTGATGAAGTCGAGGCCCCGGTACTTGACGAGATAGGTTGGAAACCAGGTCAGAAAAAACCAGAGTGTTGCATTGACCGAAAACTGCCCGATATAAACCCCCCATAACGTCCGGCTGGAAAATACCTGTTTCAGATTCCTCCATTGCCACACCTGCCCCTGCCCGGCATTCTTTTCTTTCTGCCGAAACAGCCCACCGCCCTGTTCAATATGATCCAGTTCGGCGGCATTCACCCCCGGATGGTCCAGGGGGTCGCGGTAGAACAGGTACCAGACAACGCCCCAGATCAAACCAACCAGTCCGGTTGTTACAAATAACCCTTTCCACCCGGCATAGTATTGAATGGCGGTCAGCACGGGCGTCAGGAAAGCCAGACCAATGAACTGGCCGGAGACATAGAGGGCAATGGACGAGGCCCGCTCATTATCGGGAAACCAGCTCGTGACAATACGATTATTGATGGGATACGAAGGCGCTTCGAAGGCACCAGTGGCCAGCCGCAGGGAAAATAACGAGGCAAACCCCCGCGCAAAACCCTGACATACGGTTGATATCGACCAGGTAATCAGACAAAAGGCATATAAAACCCGGGGACCAAAGCGGTCGGCAATGAGTCCACCGGGTATTTGCAGAAGCGCATAGGTCCACCCGAATGCGGAAAATATCCAGCCCAGCTCCGCCGACGATAATGTCAGGTCTTTGCCAAGGGCCGACGCTGCGACCGACAGATTGGCCCGGTCCAGGTAGTTGATAACCACGTTGACAAATACGAGTGCCAGCATTCGGTAGCGAATCCGGGTTGGTTTGGCGCTTCCGCTCAGCTTTTCCATGGTCAATAACTCGGTTTAGGAAAGGGGTATAGGTTTATCTGGCCGTCCAGCCACCATCCACGGTAAGCATGGAGCCGACCATAAAGCTACTCGCATCACTGGCCAGAAAAATGGCGGCTCCCTGAATTTCACGAAGCTCAGCCCAGCGTCCCAGGGCCGTGGCCCCAACGATGAAGGTCTTCGATTCCTCGGTATCGGCAATGGGAAGGTTCATCTCGGTCAGGAACGGACCCGGACAGATGGCGTTGACGTTGACATTAAAGGCCGCCAACTCCAGTCCCAGCGCGCGCGTCATCTGCACAACGGCCCCTTTACTGGCCGTATAGGGGGTTCGGTTTGCCAGGCCCACCAGACCAAGTGTACTGGCGAGGTTGATGATTTTGCCCCGCCCAGCCTGTTTCATATAGGGCGTTACGGCCCGGCAGCTAAGCCAGGTACCCGTTACATTCACGTCCATCACTTTCGCGAAGTCTTCGGTCGTCACCTCATCGATAGCACCCCGAATGTTGATGCCGGCGCTGTTGATGAGGATATCGATTTGTCCGAATGCTTCCATAGCCGCTTTGGCCATGGCTTCAGTTTGGGCGGCCTGGGTGATATCGGCCGGAAAAGAAATAGCGTCCGCCCCATAATCGCGGGCCAGTTCAGCGGCAGCGGCTGCCCCTTCGTCCGCATTTCGGTTCACCAGCATCAGCCGGGCACCCGCCGACGCCAGCCCGGCGGCCATCGCAAAACCCAGCCCCTTTGACCCTCCTGTAATAATGGCGGCTTTCCCGCTCAGATCGAACTGTTTGATACCTGGCAATAATTCCTGCGACATAATCTCTACTTAAATTGATGGATAAGGTTGTACCAGTCACTTGAGCGCTAACCGGTCCTTACTATACGACAGGCAATCGATAATGTTTCGCTCTTCGGCAGCCAGCCGGTCTTCAGCACTTAACGGCGACATTCTGGGTAGCGGGGCTGCGGCCTTGTTTTGGCGGGCTACCCGCAGCGCTCGGGCCAGGTCGGCAGCGGGTACCGAGGCAAATGTTGCCCAGTAGTCGGTCGTCAGGCATGGAATTTCCAGCGGGTCTCGGGTGATCATTTCCAGGTTGAAGGTAACCGAGGGGTTTTTCTGCCGGCAGATAGCCACCATTTTGGGAATGTCCAGCATTCCTTTGCCAAGCGGCACCTCCGACAGCAGGAAGCCATTGGCGTACTCTTCCACGGCCATGTCCTTCACGTGGGTGCTGAACGTATACGGTGCCAATGCCTGCACAACGTCCATGGGGTCTTCGACCAGGGCGATGTTGTTCCCGAAATCCAGCGTCGCACCGATCCATTCGCTATCGAGCTGTTTCAACAAGGCAACCAGTTCCGGTGCCCGCCAGTCTTTGTGGTTTTCAACCGCCAGTTTGATTTTATGTTTGCGGAGAATGGGCTCTGCGAGTTGCAGGGAAGCCAGGGCGTTTTTCCTCAGTTCCGCGAAGGCGTCGGCCGAATGAAGAATCTCATAGCGCCGACCACCCGAGCATACGGTTCGGACGATGTTCATGCCCGCGGCTTTTGCCCGACTGATCTCCTGGTCGAAGGCTGCTACCTCGTCGGCTTTTTTTGGCAGGCCAATCGACCCCTCCACGTACATAGCATACGTCTCGCTCCGGGTTCGAACGCTGCGGGCAAAGTCGTCGGTCCAGTCTTTGATCACCACCTGAATACCCCCCGCCCCGATCTTGTGGCAGTGGTCAAGCAGGTCGAGGGCCGATGTAAAGCCGGGATAGGTTTGGCTGCCCACTTTGGAGTTCCACCGGTTTCCATACGAGTGAACGACCACACCCATTCGACTTACCGAGCCAGCGGCCGGTATTTCTGGCAGGGCAAGCACCAGGGCCCCGGCCGTCGACCGCTCAATAAACGCCCGTCTGCTGATCGGTTGATACGCTTTCATACGTTGCTTCGATTTATTTGCCAGCTTCTTCGCTGGTCTGGCTAACATAAGTGTTCAGTTCTTTGGCCGTCCAGGGGACAACCCGCCCCTGCGAAGTCACACGCGTGGCCCCCACCACGCGTTTCCCGATCGGCCCGGCCTGATTGCCCCATTCGTTCCGGATGTACATGAGAATAGCCGTGATCGAGGCATCGTCCATGGTTGAGTGGGCGGGCATGACCGGCAGAATATCGGGAGAATTGTAAACTTTTCCGGCGACATCCACCGGCCCTTCCATTCCATGCAGCAGAATCAGCGCCAACCGCTTTCCGTCGCCCAGCACCCAGTGTGAGCCTATCAGGGGCGGGGCAAATCGGGCCATGCCTTTCCCGTCGGTACCGTGGCAACCCGAGCAGGTGCTCAGGTAGAGCTGCCGACCCGAGGCAAACAACTTCTGTTCCTCGGCGTTGAGCGGATTGACGGTGGTCACCAGTTGCCGATCGACGGTATGGCCCGGCCACTCGAAAAGGGAAGCCACCTTCACCAGTCGGGACGGCTCGATCAAACTGGCCGACTGGGTCAGTATCCGGGGGGCTTTGGTCAGCACTACCGGCTGTTTTTTGTCTGAGTTGGCCCCGGTAGACAAACCCGCGACCACGGCCTGCTGCTGCCAGCTGAGTTTGCCCGTGTTATCTTCCAGCATGGTTAACAAAGCCGTCAGTTCGCCAGGATTGCGTTTCCGCACCAGGGCCGTTGTCAGCATCTCCAGCAGTATTTCTTTCGCTGGCTCCTGCATCTGCCAGCCCGGTGCCCGCCAGAGCCGCTGTAAAAAAGTAAACTCACTATCCTGAAGACTGCTCAACACAGCGTCCCGCATCAGCGGGGTGCTGGCATACCGGCTAATGAGATTCGCTAACAGCTGGTGTGCTGTCGGCGTGTCAAGCACCTGGGCTGACAAAGCCATTTGCAGGGCCTGAGCGCTGGCCGCGTTCTTTTCCTGGTTCAGCAGCGCCTGACCCAGGGCTACCCGAACGGTTTTGTCGGCTTTGGCAAAGGGCTCCAGCATCCGGATCGCCGTAGACTGAATAAGGGGGTTGGGGTCGGCGACTAAGCTGAGCAGCACGGCTGACTGATTACGCTGCATGCCGTTCAGGGTCCATAACGCATGGAATCGCGCCAGTTGATTCTTTCCTTTCACGGCCAGGTCGGTTAATGCCTGGCGCGTGTCGGCCTCGTTCCGATCGATCAGAAGCCCCTGCGCCATATCCCGATACCAGCCGTCCGGGCTTGAGAGGTAGCCGATCAGTTCCTGCGACGATGCCGACCCGAGTTTTTTTGGTTGTGTCCGTTTCCAGTTCTGGGGCACCACACGCCAGATGCGCCCCCGGTTGACTGGCTGGACCAGATCACGGGTTAGTGTCTGTTCCTTCAGGTAGGGTGTGATGTAGGCACTATGCTGAATCAGGCCCCGATACATGTCGGCCACGTAGAGCGCCCCGTCGGGTCCCGTCGTCAGGTGTACCGGCCGGAACCGTTCATCCGTCGACGCCAGAAACTCCCGGCCCGGATGCGGATCACGCGCCGTCACCAGTGCGCCGTTTTCACTCATCACATTCCGCTTGATGAGGTTACCCGCCGGTTCACACACGAACACATTGCCCGCATAGTCGGCGGGCAGGGCCGTTCCCCGGTAAACGAGTGGCGAGCAGGCGGCCGTAAATTCCAGCAGGCGGCCCTCTTTATCCAGCGTGCCGGGAATATAACCCCGGTTCACGGCCGGATTGGACCGGACAGGATAAACCCGCCGATCGATCGTAAACCCCTGATCGATGCCGGTAGTAGCGGTATGGTGTTTGTTGCGGGACAGGTAGTTGGGCGGAACCAGGTCGCCGTGCAGTTGCGACCAGTTGTAATTGTAATAAAGCCGCCCCTTATCGTCGTGGCTTATCCCCCACTGTCCCCGAAACTCGGTGCTGTCGCGTTGCCAGCTTCCTTTGACCAGCTGATAGCGAAACCGGGATTTGGCGTTGTAGTACCAGTTGTCGAGACCCCGCCACAACCCGTTACCGGCATGTTCGGGCAGGGCGCTGCCGGCGTAGTCTTTGTCGATAAGGGTTTTAGAATCGGCGATCAGGTCATTGTTCCGGTCCTGAGTCAGCCAGAGTGCCCCGTTTTCGGCGATGAGGGCACCCCCCGGAACCAGGGCCAGCGCCCTCGGCATGATCAGACTATCTATATAAACGGTACTGACGTCCATCTGGCCATCGCCGTTGGTATCTTCCAGTACTGAAACGCGCCCAACGGGCTTGTTCTCTCCCGCCCCGTCGATCGTTGGCATAAAGCCCCTCATCTCAACGACCCAAAGCCGACCCTCCTTATCGAAGGTGATGACCACGGGGTCCTGAACCATGGGCTCCGAAGCAACCAGTTGCACCGTCAAACCGGGCTCAACCTGAAACATAGCCTGTTCTTCTGCCGGAGTCCGGGCCGGTGAAGGTCCGTCGAAGACAGAGCCAGGCAGATTGATCGTGAAGCTTGCCAGACCCAGAAGGCCTGCACAGAGTAAACAGACAGAATAAGCAGGTTTGACCATACGACGGGGAGAAGTGCCTTTCACTTCGGTGAAGAAAAGCCACTTATGTTTACCAGATACTCCTATAAGTTCTACAAATTTTACAGTGACAGTAGGAGATTCCACCACCCGATTCTCTTTAAGACCCTAAAAACAGGTGTATGGAACAACTTGATGCACACGGCCATAGAAACACAAATAGGTTTGCCAGCCAGGTGGCTATCGTTACCGGAGGGGCAGACGGTATCGGGAAGGGCATTGGCACCAGGCTGGCCGCCGAAGGAGCCCGGGTTATCCTGTTCGACATCAACCGTGTTCTGCTCGAACGTACCGTTGCCGAATGCAGCGCCCGGGGGTATGCGGTAACGGGGCAGGTTGTCGACATAGGCGTGGAGGCATCGGTCGAGGCAGCCATACAGGCCGTGCTGGAAACAACCGGGCGGCTCGACATTATGGTCAATTCGGCGGGTATAGTCGGGCCAACCAACACGAAGATTACCGACTACAGCGTCACCGATTTCGATTCGGTCTATACCGTCAACCTGCGGGGTGCGTTTCTGATGACCAAATGGGCTGTCAAAGCCATGGAAGCCAATCGATACGGGCGAATCCTGCACATCGCATCCATCGCGGGCAAAGAAGGCAATCCTTTCATGGCTGGCTACTCGTCCATGAAAGCCGGTTTGATCGGCCTGGTAAAAGGGGTTGCCAAAGAATACGCCGAAGCGGGGATTACCGTAAACGGGCTGGCTCCGGCAGTCATTAAAACAGCTATGAATGAACATACCGCACCCGAACAACTGGCCTACATGACGGCCAAAATACCTATGAAGCGCCTGGGGACGATTGATGAAGTAGCGTCCCTTGCTGCCTGGATCGTGTCTGGCGAGTCGAGTTTCACCACCGGGTTTATATTCGACCTTTCAGGCGGGCGTGCTACCTATTGACCGCTTTTGACGGGTACAGACTGTTTCTGACGATATACCGTTCCATCAGTCGATGCTGGATTTGAACCACTCATCCAGACGATCGACCGCTCCGGTAGTTTGCAATACATAGTACCATAGTCTGCCCTTATCTTTGTTTCACCAATCGGGAATAACCCGACTAGCAGATAACCAGATTATAAACACATAGAAATCATGAAATCGCTCATCAAACCCCTTTTCCTCGCTCTCACAGTAAGCCTAATCACCCTGTCGTCTTCCTTCGCAACAGTGAAACCCGGTGATCGTCGCCCTGGCGCTGCGGCCTACAAAACCGGAATCTACTCCACCGCTGCGGGTAAGCTCAATATTGCGCTGGATAAAGAAACGGGTGGGGCCGTCGACATCCGGCTAAAAAGCAGCAAGGGAGATGTACTGTTTGCGCAACACATTGGGAAAAACGAGACATCCTCGCGTATCCGTCTGGACGTCAGCCAGCTTCAGGATGGCCTTTATGAGGTAGAAATTACCAACGGCGTTGAAACGGCCACCCATAAACTGACGCTGGCTACGCAGCCCGTCGATCAGCCTGCCGGTCGTCTGGTCGCTATCAAGTAAGGCCAACCCGGCAACCGGATTTAGACGGTACGATCAATCAGCCATATTTGTTATTCGTCACTTGCTTACCAGCATTACAGCGGGTAGGCAGGTGACGAATAAGTTGGTACCGCTCATACACTAGTTAACAGCTTTTACCGGATCCAGTTGTCAATTTTACAGTCATAACCAACCGGGGCTGCCCACACCCGCATTGCCTTGCGGATACGTCACTACATGAAAAAGAGAAATTTATGTAAACTGCTTACCCTGTCCTGCGGCCTACTCGCGCTGATTCTCCACATCGCAACGGATTTTATCAACTGGGCAGGCCACGATGCGCGGCCAATTGGTATAGCCCTGGGCTTAGTTAGCGCCATCTTCGGGGCCCAGTGGGTCGAGTACCAAAAGCGGCTGGATGCCACGGCGAGCCAACCTGGCTGGCCGGTCTGGCTGCGTCGGCTGCTGTACTAAATTTAAAAATCCCTGATCTCTTTTCGAGCTTTCCAGGAGGTAACAGCGGGAGGACCACCCCCACAAACCCGGCACAGGTAGACAATCTCCGTCGACCAGCCCCGATCGACATTACCCACCGCCAGCGTAATCTGTGTTCGGGGCGTTAACCAGTTGATTTGCCGACCATCTCCCGTTTTAATGGGTTTACCGGGGCCATATTTCTCGGTCAGTTGTCCCTCAAACTCACTGAAAGCGGCCAACACATCCGCTTTCGTCACCGATACAGTGGCGTAGTAATAGTAGGTCGCCGACAGCAGTGAATCACCATTGAAGTCATACTCAAGCCCAACGGTTCGATCGTTCAGCGGTATGCGGCTATAGACCAGTTTATCCCTCCGCACGGACGTGGGCTTTTGTGGCTCAGCTTCTCTAACCTGCGGGCGGGGCATACCCCACCGGATCTGGCGTAGGTCAGGCAACGCCTGTGCAAAAAGGCTGGCTGGGGCGGTACTACAAAGCACGAATAGCAGGAGGAGGCTTTTGTTGAGCATATAGGCGTCGTTAGTTCAGTAGATAAATCGGCCATTTTTGAGACGAATCGAACTACGGGTCCGTCGCCGGTCTTTACCCATACCCGATCCCTGGCTGCCGTATGTACACCGTAGCTCTCTTTTTTGTTTCGATTGTAGCGATGGCGACGAGCCCAAACCTAGGCCGCGTATATAGGATCGGGTGTTTTTTTCGCACCTTACTGGACGAAAGGCGCGAAACCGGTGGTAGATGCACAGCCGCACTGCCTTTACGTGCTGAATACGCATTCAACCTTCAGTGACCCCCAGTCCCGGCGATATTTACTCAACTATGTTCCAGACCGTTACCAATCGGCTCTTTTTTTGCCTGCTTCTATTACCACTGGGCTCGCTGGCCCAATCGACATCGACAGCCTGGATCCGGGGGACACTAGTCGACGAGAAAAAAGTAGCGATTCCGTTTACGACCGTCACCCTCCACCGTACCACCGATTCTGCGCTGGTAACCGGCGTCGTTGCCGACGAAGCGGGGGTATTCGGTTTACAGGCAAAACCGGGTCAGTATTTTCTTAAACTCAGCGCGGTGTCCTACCGGGAGAAAATAATTCCGGCAATAAATATGGGCGCTCAAGACAGGCAGTTGGGGAGTCTGATGCTGGTAGCCAGCGCTAAACGACTGGATGAAGTCATTGTCATGGGTGAAAAGAGCCAGATGGAACTAGCCCTTGACAAACGAATTTTCAATGTGGGCAAGGATTTAGCCAATGCGGGCGGTACAGCTTCCGATATTCTGAAAAATATTCCGTCGGTTGCCGTTGACGGCGACGGCAATGTTAGCCTTCGGGGTAGCAACAGCGTTCGGATATTAATCGACGGAAAGCCCTCGGGACTGGTCAGTTTCAAAGGTGGAAGCGGCCTTCAGCAATTACAGGGCAGCATGATAGAACGCGTTGAGGTGATCACCAACCCCTCTGCGCGTTACGAAGCCGAAGGCATGGGCGGGGTTATCAATATCGTCTTAAAAAAAGAACGGAAAGAAGGCTTTAACGGCTCCTTCGATATCATCACCGGGTATCCCAGCAATTTTGGAGCAGCTGCCAATGTCAATTACCGACGCAAAAACCTGAACTTCTTCGTCAATTACACCGCTTCTTTCCGGAATACGCCCGGCCGTAACGCGTTGTACCAGGAGGTGTATACCAATGATACAACGTTCGTATACCGGCAAAACTCGACAAGCACCCTGAAGGGGCAGAATAATAATGCCCGGGCCGGTATCGACTATTTTTTCAGCCCCACCAGTATCCTGACGGCCGCCTATACCTGGCGGATCAGCAAGGGAAAACGATTCTCGGATATTCAGTATCTGGACTACAGACCCAATACGACCAATGTACTCCAAAGCATCACCAATCGGACCCAGGACGAAACCGAAACCGAGCCCAACTCCGAGTATGTAGTAAGCTATCGGAAAACGTTTGCCCGACAGGGCCATGAACTTACCGCCGACGTTCGGTATCTGGACAACTGGGAAAAGTCAGACCAGCTGTTCACCCAGCAAACGTTTCTATCTGATGGCAACTCGTCCGGCATTCCCAACGTCCTGCAACGGGCACTCAACGATGAAACCGAAAAGCAGTTGCTGTTTCAACTCGATTACGTCCGCCCCTTTGCTAAGGATGGCAAACTGGAAAGCGGTCTGCGGCTAAGCGCCCGCGACATGACCAATGACTACTCGGTTACCCAGCAGAATACCGACAATAGCTGGACACCCCTGCCGGGCCTGACCAATGATTTCCTGTATGTCGAAAAGATCAATGCAGTATATGGTATCGTAGGGAACAAAGTTCGTAAGTTCTCCTACCAGCTGGGGTTGCGGGCCGAGTGGACCCAGGTAACGACAACCCTGAAACAGACCAATGATGTCAACCCCCGTAGTTATGCCAACCTGTTCCCGAGTGTTCACGCCACCTACGACCTGCCCCGTCAGCATGCGCTACAGCTCAGCTATAGCCGCCGGGTTCGCCGACCGCAGTATAATGACCTGAGTCCCTTCATGACGTTTAGTGATAACCGTAACTTTTTCAGCGGCAACCCCGATCTGAATCCGGAATTTACCAATGCCTTTGAAGTAGGTCATATCAAATATGTGGAAAAAGGGTCGATGAGTTCATCGCTTTACTACCGGCATACAACGGGCAAAATTCTTCGAATACGCCAGGTCGATGAAGCCGGCAACTCAACGACACGGCCCGAGAACCTAGCAACCGAAGACTCCTACGGGGCCGAGTTTACAGGGTCGTATGCTCTTTATAAATGGTGGAAACTCGACGGCAGCGTAAATTTCTTCCGGGCTATCACCAATGGCGGTAACCTCGATGCAACCTACCAGAGCGATACTTACAGCTGGTTTACCCGGCTGACTTCCCGCTTTACAATCTTCAAAAGCACCGATTTTCAATGGCGGGGTAATTACGAAGCCGCTCAGAAAACACCCCAGGGCACCCGGAAAGCCATTGCTACCCTCGACCTCTCGCTCAGCAAAGATGTACTCCGAAATAACGGCACGCTGGTGCTCAACGTCATCGACGTGTTCAACTCCCGACGGTACCGGTCCATCACGGAGGGTAGTAATTTCTATACCGAGACAAATTCCCAGGGACGGTTGCGACAGATCAACCTGACATTTAATTACCGGCTCCATCAGGCTAAAAAGAAAATGAAAGAACCCGGTGAAGGCGAGTTCTAACGGGTTCTTAATTTATTTATTCCAATTGCGCCCGGTTAAAAATACCGGCGAAAACCTCATCTCAGAAACCAATAAATTGACTTATCGGTAGGATAGGCTTGGTCGTATCTAAATCGATGGTTTTCAGAAATTTAATAGAACAGGTTACCGGTAAGCTTGTGTAAATAATTTTATGTTGCGTCCCTAAAAAATAAAAATAAAGATCATATTTTGTAGATTTGCTTTCTTAGAAAAATCCTCTTGTCCTATGGTTTATAATTTTACTATAGGAATTTATTACTTTACCGTAACAGCCCAATGGAAAAAGATTCTACCTACTCTGTTTTCGTTGCCGATGACGACGACGATGACCGGTTTCTGATGAAAATTGCTTTTGACAAGTGCTGTCCTGAAGCGAAGATTGAATTTGCCGTCGATGGATTGGACTTATTGTCAGCGCTGGAGCAGTCGCCCTCGCATGCCTGCCTAATTATCCTCGACCTGAACATGCCTCGCCTGAACGGGTTCGACTCCCTTAAAATACTTCGCGCGTCAAAAACCTATCAGTCGACGCCTATCATTGTCTTTTCAACCTCAAGCAGCGAGCGTGATATCCAGAAAGCGCAGCGTATGGGTGCCAACGAATATCTGGTCAAACCTATTGACATAATCTCGTTGTGCAACATGGTCAATAAACTAAAAGTGGACTGGAATCTGGTCGACTGCCAGTAGTTGCTTTCCAGACTGGCTCTGGCTACCGATCGCCCGTCTTTTCACCAATTGCCTATCCTATGGCCGAAGAACTCCAGGCGGGAAACCCGGATCTGCTGAAAGAGCTGATCCATTACACCATGCCCTTTGGCAAGCATAAAGGGTGTCTCATCCGAACCCTGCCAATGGCCTATCTCGAGTGGTTTGTTCAAAAAGGGATGCCCGCCGGAAAGTTGGGTATGCTGCTGCAAACCATGTATGAGATCAAGTTAAATGGATTGGAGCACCTGCTGGATCGATTGCAAAAAAGCAGGTAAGGGTTAATCAGGAGTAGCCACTACTTCAATCCAAAATTTTTGACCATTCAAGAGAAACTTTATTGTTATTATACCGGGGATAAGGAAATTGTAATTAATTCAAATTGGTCAGACCATTCCTATAGTACAACCTTATGTGTACGGTAAATGCAATAGGTATATAGATTACGTATCACTGACCAAACTGCCTATGGCCAGAATTTTAGTGGTTGAAGACGACGTTCAACTCAGGGAAAATATACAGGAACAACTGGAGCTTGACACGCATGAAGTCAGGGCAGCCGCCAATGGACGTCAGGCGTTGGAGTTATTGCCGTCTTTTGTCCCGGACTTGATTGTTTGCGATGTCGTAATGCCCGAAATGGACGGGATCGAATTCATCCGGGTTCTGAAGAATAGCCTCGACTATCGATCGATACCCTTCATTTTTTTGACCGCAAAAGCTACACAGCAGGACATGATCAATGGTCTCGAAGAAGGGGCGTTCGATTACCTGTTCAAACCGTTTTTACGCAGAGAATTGATATTGAAAGTTAACAACATTACACGACAGCAAGCCGACAGAAGCCGCTATCAGCCACGGGAGGTAAAAGAGGAGTCTGGCTTTCAGTTCATCACCCAGTTTAACACCCAGTTGAGCCAGCAGTTTGGCAATGCCTCACTGACTGCCGAAAAGATGGCTGAAGCGTTGAACATGAGCCGTTCGGCTTTTCAACGGAGCCTTGTTACGTTTTTCGGGAAGAATTTCAGCGAAATCGTTAAAGAATACAGATTGCAAAAGGCAACGACCTACCTGGTCCAGTCAGATCAAAGCATAC
Organism: Spirosoma utsteinense; assembly: GCF_014282275.1. Taxonomy (GTDB): domain Bacteria; phylum Bacteroidota; class Bacteroidia; order Cytophagales; family Spirosomataceae; genus Spirosoma; species Spirosoma utsteinense. Next base: position 867 of record NZ_VFIA01000048.1, on the reverse strand, counting down.
AATGGATTGCCGACCGATGTGGTTTTAGCAGTTTATCTTACTTCTCCGTATGTTTCAAGAAAGCTACGCAGACTTCGCCACTTTCATTTCGATTGAAAGCCCGCCAGAATCTGAATTCGTGAACGGGATAACAGGTACTGTAAATTCATTAGGTTCAATCGATACCTCCCAACTACTACTCCATACGGTTCGTAGCCGGTGACGGATATACGTTTACGAATGGCTCTGCTGGCTGATCAGAATACCTACGGATTGATTCAGCTTTTTCATTGTTTCTACGTGCTTGCTGAAAATAGCTTGTTTTATCATCTCCGAGTTCGAGCCTGTTTCGTCCAGCTCACTCATAAAATTTTCCAGGGTATGGGTCAGCTCCTGCTTCAGATAGCAACAATGTTGTCTGTGCTCGACAGTAATCGACGTCGACTGACTTAATAATAAACTGATAAGCTGATAATTACTGTACATCTCCTGAACCTCCGACTCCCAACTTGCCTGCTTGATCAGTTGTGTCGTTACTGCCGTAACAGAAAATCCTGTAGTGTATAAATTCATATGTATTTTAAGGGGTAACCGGTGGGTGTTAAGTGTCGAACTAATTTGTAGATCGTATTAATAGATTACTTGACGAAGGTAAAAGATTGTTTTTTTAATTTTTTGCCTCTTTTTTTAAATATATATAGTAAAATATGAAAATAGACAACCCCATTCCTTTAAAGACACCCCTGGTAAACCAGTTGAACACCCATTTTTAACTTCTTATACTAAATCAAATTCAATAAGTCGTATCTTTGGTTATGGATTACGCTACTAAAATCAGCCAGACCGTTGACGAACTGCAACAGCTTGAAAAACAGCAGACTAATGTCG
>NZ_VFIA01000047.1 GCF_014282275.1 Spirosoma utsteinense | reverse complement strand
TTAGCGAAGCGTTGATGGTCTAAACCGGTGGCCGACCGCCATTGGCGGTCAGTTTTTAAAGCCTTAATTGAGAGATTCATAAAGCAAAATTATGCCATTGCAACAAGTCTAGTACTGATCCTAAAGAGAAAGAGATGCAGGTAACCGTTCCAAATGCCGATGGGCAAACGGTTCAGTGTGTACCTATAAACGCCCTGGCGTATTATGTGCAGGCACTTGTATACGATTCTCAAAAAGAAAATGGCAAAACAGTCCTGGCGTTGGAGAAGGCGTTGACAGCCAAGCCTGATTTTACCATGGCACAGGCGCTTCAACAGAAACTGAGATCTCCGGCTAAAGCCGGTGTTGTCAAGAAAAGCTAGGTAGGAGCGCGTCGAAAGCGGAGATTTCCGGCACCTTATTAGAACTTAAACCGGCATTATGCTCAAATCATCTACCTGTAAATGGCATTCCTATGGCTGGATAGGAATGCTATGCTGCTTATGGTTATCCGCCCTGGGCCAGCCTTCATCGACCAGTTTTGGGAATGTATATGTTGGCAAGGATGGCGCCATGTCATTTTTTGGTACCCATACGTTTGTCTCACCTGGCGGGATAATTGGTACCGAGCGTGATCCGGGCACCGGGCAGTACGGCCGTTTTCTGCTACAGCCGGGGGCTAGCGTGGCCGGTGTTGCCAATACGGCACACGTCGATGGGTATGTCACAAAGGTGGGGTCTGCTTCCTTTGTGTTTCCCGTTGGTAGCCATGGTCGTTACCGCCCCGTAGCCGTAACGCCATCGGGTTCGGCGAGTGTGACGGCCGCGTATTTTGGCGTAGACCCTAACGTAGCGATCGTTCCCCGGTATGGAACGGGGGTTAACTACAGCACTACATTGCCTCAGAGTACCAGTGGGGTAGCCACCTATTATGCTTCCTTTACGACATCTGCGTTTTCAACGACGCAGGTGCAGACCGTAAGCAACAAAGAATACTGGGATGTTGATGGTACAGACCCAGCCCGAATTACACTGACGTGGGATACCAACTCCGACGTATCAGCCCTCACCGGGGGGGATGTTTCGCGGCTGACCATAGTTGGTTGGACAGGATCTCAATGGGTGGCCCTCAGCTCAACGGCCGATGCCACGTCGATCCTGGGAAGCCCCAGTTCGCTTTCGGCAGGTTCTATAACGACCAATGCCGCTATTGTCCCCAATCTCTATAACGTATATGCATTAGCGTCAGTAAGCTATTTTGTACAGCTGTCGTTGAAAGCCTATTTGCAGGGGGCAGGAACACTGGCGACAAACCCGGCTATGGCCACCGCCGACGGACTGATGCGGGATCAGTTGCGGTCGCTATTACCCGTTACAGAACCCTACACCAATCTGGGCTATGGTAGCGTAACATCGGTACCAGCCGTTGTTCCTGCTGTCTTTTCAGTAACAGGCACCAGTGCCATTGTTGACTGGGTGCTGGTCGAAGTTCGCGATCCTGCCAGCACATCAGTGGTTCTGCAACGCGTACCAGCCTTACTTCAACGCGACGGAGATATTGTAGCCAGTGACGGGGTATCACCGGTAAAGATTAACGTGCCGGCGGGAAATTATTTTGTTTCCGTGCGGCATCGCAATCACTTAGGGGTAATGACAGCCACTGCCCTGTCGCTTTCCGAATCGCCGGCTGCGCTTGATTTCTCCAGTTCATCAACGGCTAATTACGGTACAAATGCCGCTAATGCTACAAATGCCCAGGCAATCATCAACGGCAGGCGGTATCTCTGGGGGGGCAATGCCAATGGAGGTGATGGAGTTGGGGGGGGTAGGAATACCGTGCTTGCCCAGGGGCTCGGGAACGACCGAAGCACCGTGTCCAGTCTGGTGACAAATGCCAGTGGAAATACGAATGGTTTGATAACCTATGTGTTACCGGGATACTCAGCCTCTGACGTAAATATGAATGGTCAGAATGTAGCGCAGGGCCTTGGTGCTGACAATACATTTATTTTAAATATAGTCCTGTCCCATCCTGGTAATGGGACAGGCCTTGTTACCTACAGTGTTACTCAACAACTACCCTAATACCCGAGGAGAAGGGCAATGTCATAATCCTGACCAAAAGATGAAAGAACTTTTTACTCAAAAGGTATGGGTGAGAATAGTAGTACTATGTTTACTCTGCTGTACCTCCGGCTGGGCGCAGGTCGAGTTATCGCTACGGTATCAGGCGTCAGACAGCAAGTACCATATGTATGCCCGGCCAACGGTTGATCCTACACCTTCGGTGACTAATCGGTATCTCACCGATGGAAGCTCGTTGATTACCATTACAACGATAGCCGGGAGTTTATCAATTGGTACGGTAACCTCTGTCAATCCTGCGGGGATATGGGATTTAGCTCAGACGCAACGAAATAACGGCGTAGCAGCCAGTGGTGCCCCGGCCAATACAGACTTTTTCAGCTTTTACCCAACCGCTAATTTCAGTTCTATACTTTACAGTGCGGGCACAGAGGTGGAATTGTTCAACTTTGATGTGGTGGGTACGTGTCCGGGATCGGGCTTTTCTATTTTACCCTCCGGAACCCAACTGGCAGAGGATGAAAACGGGGGTCAATATGTTGTTGGTTCGTACTATAGCGTACGGGGTTACGCAGGTGGTTTAGGGACCAATCACTTCTCGGCACCGTATAGCATGAGTGCGGCTTGCCAGGCCCCTCCCAGCCCTGATCTGGTAGTGAGTGTTGGCCAGCCTTCCCCTGCTTTGGTGGCCGGGCTAAGCAGCACGATGCCTGTTGTGGTGAGTAACATTGGCAATAGCCCCACCACGGGGGTGACCAGCTTCACCCTGAGCCTGCCTGCCAACCTGACGGTGGCTTCCCAGTTCACGACGGGCAGCTTCTCGTGCAGCACCGTCGGCAGCCAGGTTAGCTGTACAACGTCTTCAACTATCACGGCGGGCAGTAGCCTGACGGCGGGCCTGCCCATCACCCCAACTGTAGCAGCCATTGGCAGCACACCGGTGTTCTCGGCTACGGTGGCTACGCCGGGAGAGAGCATTACGGCAAACAACAGCAGTGGTACCGTTACGGCGGCAACGCCGGTACAGTCTTCAGTGGATGTACTGATCAGCATGGGGTATCCAGCGCCGGCACCTACAGCAGGGCAGAGCAGTAACATTCCGGTACTTGTTACAAATAGTGGCGGTTCGCCAGCCTCACCCACGGTAGTGGCGGTAATAACAATTCCGGTTGGTACAAGCTTCGGGACGTTTCCTGTAAACAATAATGGCTGGACCTGTGCCTTATCGGGCCGGGTGGCCTCCTGTACGCTGGCTGCATCCATCAGTCCGGGAGGCAGCAGTGCGTTTGTTGTTCCCTTCATACCGGCTACCAGTCAGGCCGGAACGTCGCTGACAATCAGTCCGGCTACGGTCAGTACACCGGGAGAAATGGCCAGTAATACGACCAACAACAGTTCATCGGCAATTGTAATAAACAGTGTACAGGCGAGTTCAGGGATGGTTGTTCAGGCACGAGCCCTTTTGTCAGGGCCAGCCATCGTGGACAATAACGGGTTGATGAGAGATAATCTTCGTACGGCGGGCGTACTACCTGCTGTTGAACCGTATACCGCCATGGGTTATACGTATGTAGGCGGTCCTGTGGCAACCAGTATAGCCGCCCCATACAGTACGGTATTTGGCGACAGGGGCGTTAATTCTATAGTAGACTGGGTCATTCTTGAACTAAGAAACCCGGCAAATCCAACCGCTGTAGTCGCTTCCTAGCCCGCCCTGATTCAGCGCGACGGTGATATTGTAAAACCGGACGGAACCTCACCTGTAACCTTTACCGCCCTAACAGGGGGGGCATTTTATGTGGCCGTCTGCCACCGAAACCACCTGGGGGTTATGACATCTGTACCGATATCATCTACCAGCAGTGCGGTAATTGATTTCACGAGTTTAACAACGGTTGCCTATACGTTTCCTACATCGGATCCACGATTTAGTGCAGCGCCAATGTACCGGGGTAACAACTATCAAATGCTTTGGTCCGGTAACACGAATAAAGATGCCTCCGTGATCTATCAGGGACCAAACAATGAACTGGATGGCGTTCTGTTCGACGTACTGGGAGACTCCTCCAACCCGGCGAGTTTTTCGAACTTTATCCGAAGTAATGTTTACTCCCTGTTTGATGTAGACATGAATGCCTCGGTAATCTTTCAGGGGCCTGCTAACGAACCTGACCTGATCTTTTTCGAGGTGTTTACTCATCCGGAGAACACCAGTCAGTTTGTCAACTTTATCATCAGGCAGCAATTACCCTAGTCCCGGTCGCCGGGGCCAGGTTCGACTAAAAGAAAATTCAGGTTTCCTCCTCTATCACATGAAAATCAAATACACCAGACAGGCAGCACTACTGTTTATAACACTACTTGGCACGTTTACAAGCCTGATCGCACAGCCTGTCAGTTTTAGAATAAATCGGGATGGAAGTGGGGTATACCGGGTATACATGACCTCAGCAACGTCCTATACGGGAAATGATGGCCGGATAGGATCTGCTCAAATTACCGTATCCGTTCCGACAACTGCGTTTGCAACCCTCACTCAAAGTGCCGGTCTGCCGGCAGTGACCGGATATAACGGGATGGTATGGGCCGTTACAACACGTGTCAATGCACCGGCGGAGAACCCGGGCCGGGATTATTTGTCGTTTGGGTTTAGTCAGTCAGCATCTCCAACTGTGTTCGACATTCAGGCAGGTGTTGAGATTTTATTGTTTTCATTTAACGCAACGGCCTGCCCCGGCACGGTCAATTTATGGACTGCCACCGATCTATTCCAGGGGGCTTCAACGGGTACCGGGCCGGGTAACCAAATCACGATATTGGGTAATGGGCCGGGAAGTGCTTACGACAGGGTGTATGGCACTGCCGCAACCTGCACTCCAGGTGCCCCTGACCTGACAACGACGATGGGCCCCGTTCCTGGATTAACAGCCAACAGCCAAACGTCATTGCCGGTAAGGATCTCAAATGTTGGCACCTTACCGGCGAATGGCCCATTGGTTTTTACAACGACACTACCCCAGAATATTATTGCGCCGGCTTCGTTTACGGCCGCTAATGGATGGGGGTGTTCAACCACAAATCAGGTAGTGACATGTACGAATGCAGGCAGTCTGGGGGCTGGTACTATCACTACGTTTTCTGTGCCAATTACGCCATCGACTGCTGCGGTAGGGACAACTCCGGTATTTACGGGCACGGTCAGCCCGGTTTCCGGCGAAACCGCTACGTCCAATAATAGTGCGCCCGCAGTCTCTCCAAACGTTCCGGTACAGGCGACTTTAAATGGGGCCAGTTGCAACGTCACCGATTGTGGAACGGGAGTACGGTATGGTATCCGCCTGAATGCTGATAATGTGACGTACACGGTTTACATGAAATCGGAAACAGCCTATTCAGGAATAACAGCAAGAATTGCCACGGCGCAGGTTACCCTCCAGGTACCGACCGGAACCGTATTGACCAACCAGCTTAGTATCCAGCCATCCACCAACTGGGCACTGAATACACGGGTGAATCAACCCTCCGAAAATACGTCTGCCGACTACCTTTCATTCGGTTATAGTCAAAGTTCAGCCGAAGCTGCCTTTGCCATACAGGCAAATGTTGAGATTCCCCTGTTTAGTTTTCGGTTAAATGGGAATTGCACCGGCCCTATCCAGCTTTGGTCAGCCACGGACCCCTTTCAGGGTGTATCCAGAAATACGAATCCAGGCAACCAGATGACTATTCTGGGTAACGGTACGTCAAACGCGTGGCAATGTAACTATACCTGTCCTGTTGTGTGTTCAGTCCCTGATTTAACGATCAGCCTTGGTCAGCCCAGCCCTAATCTGGTGGTAAGTCAGACAAGCCAGCTTCCGGTCACCATCAGCAATGTCGGCAGCCTGTCCTCGGCTGCCCCTCTGAGGGTGCAGTTCAGCCTGCCCGCCGGGCTGACCCTGGGCAGCGGTTTGCCGGCAGGCTGGGTTCTGCAGTCGAGCGTTGTGAACGCCAATGGCAGCAGAACCGTAACGCTGGCAAACGCAACGGCGAGTGTGGCTCCGGGCGCTAGTGTATCGGTGAACTTACCGGTGGTAGCAGCCGGCAGCCTGGCCAACACGACGCCAACGCTGACGGCCTTTGTGACCCCGGCTTCCGGCGAAAGTAATACGGCCAACAACGGGGCCAGCATGACCACCAACGTGGCGGTGCAGCCGTTACCGGTCGATCTGACAGTAACACTGAACATGCCTTCTGAACCGGTGGCAGGCGTGCCGGGGAGGCTGGCGGTGGTTGTCGAAAACGTGGGTAGCGGCCCTGCTGAGGGACCACTGAGCCTGAGCGTGAGTATGCCTGCGGGCGTAAGTCTGGCCACGGGTAATTTTAACGGGGGCAACGGCTGGGGCTGTTCGGTAAGCGGGCAGACCGTCAGTTGTACCAACGTATCGGGCCTGCTGCCGGGTTCGTCCCTAACAGCCTCCATCGGCTTTACACCGACGGAGGCCGTCACCGGCAGCAGCCTGCTGATAACGGCTTTCATCAGCCCGGTCGCCGGTGAAATCAATACGACCAACAACACTGATACACTCACCTCCTCAATAGTGCGAAGTGTGGACCTGGCCTTATCACTGGGTTCGGTGCCGACGCTGATACCGAACCAAAGCGGGCCGGTGCCGGTGAGCATCAGCAACCCCGGTCAGGTTAATGTTTCAGAGGCCTTATCAATAACGTTTATTACGCCGTCGGGGGTAACCCTGAACACGGGTTCACTTCCGTCGGGTGTAAGTCTGATCAGTGTGCAGGCCGGTAGCGGGAGTACGGGGATCTATACCCTGTCGGTAGCCAACAGCAGCGGTCTGTCTTCAGGCAGCACCCTGAGCTTCAATCTGCCGGTGGTGGCAGGCAGTGGGGTGAGCGGCCTGGTAAGTTTCAGCGGTGTGCTGGGTAGCCAGCCGGGCGAAAGTATGCTGGCCAACAACAGGGCGAGTGTAACGGCGCTGGTAGGCGGTCCTGATCTGGTGATCAGTGCGGGTCAGCCCGGTCCGGCGCTGGTGGTGGGTCAGGTGAGTCAGTTACCGGTGGTGATTGGCAACCTGGGCAATCTACCCTCGACGGCTCCGCTGATCTTTCAGTTAAATCTGCCTGTGGGTATGAGTGTGGGTGGCAGCCTGCCGACGGGCTGGCAGATCAGTTCATCGGTTCCCACCGGAAGTGGTACGCTGGTAACCTTTCGCAACAGCAGTGCGCTGGTGAGCGGGACCAGCAGCCTGACGGTGAATATTCCGGTGGTAGCCGCCGGTAGTCTGGCCAACAGCGTGGTGACGGTGGGCCTGGCGGTGAGTGCGACCAGCGGGGAGACCAATACGGCCAACAACACGGGCAGTATGACGACCAACCTGCCGGTAACTCCTGCTCCGGTCCCTGATCTGAGCGTTCAGATACCGGCACAGTCGATAGTACTGGGTGTAAATCAAGTGTCTGCCATTCGGTTCGATATAATGAATGTGGGGACTTTGACTGCAAGCGCCCCGTTGTCTCTGACTTTCAGCATGCCCGTGGGTTTCCAGGCGGGACAATCAACCTTTACGACCGGAGGCTGGAGTTGTACCGGCGTAAGCAACCAAATTGGCTGTACCTCGTCTACTAATCTGCCAGTTTCTGGCGTTAGTTCGCTAACGGTAGCCGTTCGTCCAACCGCCCAGAATGCAGGGCAATTGAATCCAGTTTTCCAGGTCACTGTAGCGCCGGCAGCAGGAGAAACCGTGCTTAACAACAATACCGATACGATTAATTACGCCGGGAATGTGATTGCGCCCGATCTGGCGGTAAGTGTTCCCGTGCAGTCTTTCACCTTGATTAGTGGACAGACCAGCAATCTTACGTTTTCTGCATTGAATGCCAGTTCGGGAGCAACGGCTTTGGGGCCATTGTCGCTGACGTTTACGATGCCGTCGGGTTTCTCAACGGCGGTATCAGGGTTCACCACCAGCGGCTGGACATGCAGTACGACGGGTAGAGAGGTTGTCTGTACAACTCCTGCCAATTTCAGTGCCAATGCACAGACAACGTTGACGGTTCCTGTTTTACCGTTACCGGGTGCGGTTGGCTTAATAAACCCCGGTTTCCAGATTGTTATTAGCCCGGCAGCCGGTGAGTTAGTTTTTTCGAACAACACCGCTACCATCAATTATGTTGGTACTGTTCAAAACGGAGTTGTTTCGTTAGCGCTCAAAGCATTACTCCAGGGGCCATTTAATCCGGTAACTGGCCTGATGAATGATCATCTACGTGAGCAGGGCCTGATTCCGGGAGTACAGCCCTATTCAATTCTCCAGGCTACTCCAGGGTATGTATTTTTTGGAAATGGTGCCACAGAGGCATTGAATCCGGCAGTACTGACAGCTACCGGAGTCAATGCAATTGAGGATTGGGTGATGGTCGAATTAAGAGATCCGGTGAATCGTAGTCTTATACTGGCTACTAAACCAGCGCTGATTCAGCGGGATGGCGATGTTGTCAGCCCGGCTGATGGCGTATCACCGTTAACGTTCAACCTGTCGCCCGGGCAATTTCATGTAGTTATTCGCCACCGAAATCACTTGGGGGCCATGTCAAACACGCCTGTTTCCTTGACTACAGGCTCGACAATCTTCGATTTCACTAACATGAACAATGTGTACAAATTGCCTGGTGCAGGTAATTACCCGGAATTTGTGGATAACAACGGGTTAGCCATGTTATGGGCCGGGAATACGCAGGGCGATAACTATGTAATTTTCCAGGGGCCAAATAACGATGTGGATGAAATCTTTTTTGATGTCAGTACCGATTCCGGAAATACAGGCGAATTGGCCAACTATATCAAGACCGGTTATTTAAGTACGGATGTGAATCATGATGGCAGAGTTATTTTTCAAGGGCCAACTAATGAAGTAGACTCGATCTTTTTCAATGTGTCAATGCATCCGGAGAACATAGGCCAATTAGCTAATTTCCTTATTCGTCAACATTTACCCTAGTAAATACGCAGGAGGTCAATGGAAGTTGACCTCCTGCGTATCTTAAATCAAACCCGAAAAATGGTTTTTTTAATTTTTATATTATGAAAAAAACAGGCGTCACGTTGATCATAGCGCTGTGTAGTTTGGCTGCACAAGCTCAGGTAAAATTTAAAGTAACCCGTGGTAATGAGCTCAACTCGTATGTGATGAGTATTATTCCCGAAAAAACGCTCCAGGCAAATAAGGCCATGATAGGCACTATGCAAGTCACTGTAAAAGCGCCTTCGTCAGCCGGATTTATTCTAAGTGATTTAAGGACCTCCATTGAAACTGTTGAGTGGGATAAAGGAACTATTGTTCGAAACCCGGACGGCGCAAGTGACCATGACTATATCTCCATTGCACTCAAGAGTATGGGAACTCGTGATATATCATTTGAGGCAGGCAAAGAGGTTAAACTTTTTACATTTCGGAATGCAGCCAGTACGTCTGATGTCAACATTCAGCTTATTGATAATAATAAAGACCCATTAGTGAAATTTAGCCGAAATAAATATAATGTTGGTAATCACATTAGTGTATTTGGGTATGGCGGCATAAACGCTTACACGGGTAACAGTATGGCCGTGTCATCACAAGAGTACACAAGTCATTTACGCGTCACTAAAGTTTTTCCAAATCCAACTACGGATAAGGCAATTGTGAGCTGGCAGAATCTGCTTCAAACAAACAGGCAGGAAATAGTACTGGTCGTAACCAATGCTGCAACAGGGCGCGATTTATCTATGCAGGCCGTCACCAATGAGATTGGCGAGCAGAGCAGGGAACTGAGTTTTGGCGATCAGTTACCCGGCGTATACTTCATTGATTTACAGGTTGATGGCATACGTTCAGGAAAAGCTATTAAACTACTGGTTGCTCATTAAGCGACCCGGCAGTTACACCTGGAGCCTGGCTGTATCTGGCCTAAACGACTGTCTGGCAGCCTGTTAACAGCCTGTAGGGGTCAATTGCCACCCAGTACATCTATTGCTGTATTTTCAACGATTCAATAAAATTAAAATGCACCCTTTGAGAGCCTTACTGGTAATAAGCCAAACAGTTTTTATGCTCCTGATTGCGAGTTATTGCTGGGGGCAAGTGTCGTATCGGGTGTCAATAGATACTGATCGGCAGACATACCGGGTATATATGACTTCCACAACATCATATATTGGAACAAATGCCCGAATCTCAACGGCTCAGGTAACGCTGTTAGTCCCTCACGGAACAGGACCCAATCAGTTTCAGGTAAGTGATTTGGAGGGTAGGATGGTTGGAAGTCAACGGATGGGGTGGCAATTGAATGCACGAGTCAATGCACCAACCGAAAATAGCAATACCGATTACTTATCATTTGGCTTTAATAACAGTAGCAGCCCGGTACTATTCGATATTCCGGCCAATCAGGAACTAGCGCTTTTTTCGTTCAAAAGAACCGGTCCGTGCCTGGGTGTTGTACAGTTATTTGATAATAATTCGGACCCATTCCGAGTACCCAATTCACAGAGTACGAACCCTGGAAATCAAATAACCATATTTGGGAAACGGGGCGATACCTACACGGGTAACTATGGCGGGAACGCTTCCTGCGCAGTACAAAATCCGGATCTGGTAGCGACCATCAGCGGTCCTTCTACCCTGACGGTCGGTATGGCAGCATCCTATACGATGCTTGTTCAGAATATTGGTAACCTTACCTCCGGTAATTCACTGACTGTATCAGTAGGAGTGCCTGAGGTCTTTACCGTAAACACGATCAATGGATCAGGTTGGCAATGCGCTACCGTGTCAGAAAGCAACGGGTACAGGCTTCACTGCGTTAATACCACCCCCGTGGTGCCGGGCGGCTACTCCTCCCCGCTATTATTGTCAGTTGGTTCATCCGGCCCGCCAACGACAACTTTAATCAGTGGTAATGTCATTGGAATAAATGAGCCTGCCACGAATAACAGCTTCTCGAAACAGGTTACCATAGTCTCAAATCCAGCTGTAGTTGAGATTACACCCAAAGGCAGTTTCTCCTGTGCGGGGAGCGCAGGGTCGCTGGTGGTTGGGAACTACACGCTCGACAATACAAGTACCTATCCGTCACTGACAGCCACTAAACTAGCTATCTACTTGCCACCCACCGTCAGTTACAGGCAGGCATCCGGCAGCAACTGGGTTTGTGCCAGTCCGGTACCCGTGGGGACAAATACGGTAGTGAGTTGCACCTATACGGTGGGGATTAACGGACAGACAGCGTCAACCCCGCTATCGGTAACGTTGCTGCAAGCCGTTACGGGCGTGAGTACATTGACAGCAACGTCGACTAATTCAGCAAAGACTAACACGGTACAGACAGTACTGAACCTATGTGATGGAGCCAGACAAGCCGACCTGTCAATTAATGCAACTATCTCGAATGCGGCTCCCCAGGCGGGTACAACGCCTGTTTATACGCTCAGGCTGTCAAATGCCGGCCCGTCAAGTGCAACAGGGGTACAAGTGAAGGTAACTTTACCGGAAGGGATATCCCTGCTTAGTACGACCGTTACTCAGGGTAGCTTTGACATACGCACATCGATCTGGAGCCTGGCAGGGATTGTCTCGACAACAGCTGTACCGGTGCTTTCGCTGGCGTTGAGCGTTCGGGCAGATGGCCCCAAAACGATAGAGGCAGAAGTGATAGCATCAAGTCAGCCGGATCCGGATTCAGCCCCTGCTAATCGAGCGGTCGATGAAGATGATTATTCAACGCTTTGTGTTTCTGTTCCCTTAACCATATGTCAGGGAGAGTACATTCGGGTATCAGTGAATGCTGCTACGTTGCCCGGCGAATGGATAAAGGATAATACACCACTTGGCATTACCGCTAAAGAGTTACTTATCAGCACGCCTGGTGTCTACTATTACAAAGTAAACCCGATAAGTGGTTCGCGCGAACCATTAGTTTGCCCAACTATTGTCACACAGGCTAGTACCTGTTGTGACCCTTCCCTATGTATCCCTATTACTGTCCGTAAATCCAGAATCGGTTCGTAGGATTGAAACTGATTATACGGCTTGACGTTAATGGCAACCCATATTTCCCCGACATATCCCCGAAATTAGTTTAATTGAATGGTACCTGTAAAACATTTGCAAATTGCCTGTTGGAGAGCCTTATTGATCATATTTACTATGCTTATCATACCGAATGTCTGGAGTCAGGTTTCCCTGAAATTAGACGTATCGGCAGATAATAAAACCTATGCATTACTAATGAAATCTGCCAGTTCCTATACCGGAACGAATGCACTGATTGCCAGTAGTCAGGTAACACTAGTGGTTCCGCACGGTATAAATGACAAGCAATTTCTGATAGAGGGATTAAAGTCCGGGCTGACTATGAACTGGGTTCAGAATGGCCGGGTAAATGCACCGTCAGCCAATCCTTCAAAAGATTATTTATTTTTTAGTTTCATAAACAATACAAACCCAACGATTCAGTTTAATATTCTGGCCAATGAGGAAATCGTACTTTTTACGTTCGTGCGTAAAAGTGAGTGTTTAGGTATGGCCGTACTTTACGATAGTAAACATGATCCTTATCAGCCCCCCACTTTAAATATCAATAACAGTATCTCGCTTGTTGGCGCACGGGGAAATGCGTATACTGGAAATTACGACGCTTTGCCGGGCGTATCATTGAGTTTGTCTTCGACTTCTATTTGTCAGAAAGAAAGTATCACTTTTGTTGCCAGTCCATCGGTACAGGGTGCTGATTATTTATATCAATTTTTTGTGGATGAACAACCTACCGGCAACCCACAGAAGTCTGCTACATTTCTGCATACATTCACGGATGAACTTCCGGGCGATAAAAGCATACGCGCTAAACTATTTTTAACCAGTGGTGATGGATGTAGACGCTACGAAACATCCGCAATAAAAGTAATAACGCTGAAGCTTAAACCTGTTGCTGAGCTGTCAACGATCGGGAATGCCTGCCTTTTACTGCCCGTTTCAATCACGGCGAACAGGCTGACAGGTGCGGGCTATGAGTGGTATCGAAATGATTCGTTACTAACGGAGCAAAAGGAAAGGGAGCTGGTTGTAGAACGCAGTGGGCTTTATGCTGTCAGGCTTAATCTGGAAGGGTGCCGATCTGCAAAAGCCGAAAGTAGAATAAAGGGGTCGCTTGCCTCCAGGCAGACAACAGTGGCCATTACGCCGGATTCACCGCAAATCCTCGAAGGTGAAAAGGTAACTTTACTGGCAACGAGTAATGCTGAAGTTACCTATAAATGGCAGCCAGGTGAAGGGCTAAGCAACGATCAGCTGGCCAATGTAATTGCTGCTCCCGGGTCAACAACTACCTACACTGTGTTGGTGGAAGATAGGGAAGGTTGTACGGCAACATCCTCTGTAACGGTCTATGTTATTCCCCGGATTTATATTCCATCCGCATTCAGTCCCAATGGGGATGGCCAAAACGATACGTGGAAACTAATCAACCTGGAGCACTATAAAAAATATAAAATAAAAGTCTGGAACCGCTGGGGAGAGATCGTATATGAGTCTGATACCGATGCTGTCGGCTGGGATGGAACAACGGGTGCTGGCGTAAACCTGAAAAGTGATGCGTATGCGTATAGCATTGAAACGCCTTATTTTATCTACCGAGGTGCCTTGACAATAATCCGTTAGATCCTGCCAGAACCTGAATCGGGCTGGTGCCTGCTTTATGGCTCCGCTCTATCCTGAAAAAGAATCAACTGACTGTAGTTGATCAATTGACCAGCATCTTAAGGGGTAGCCTCACTTGCGCTACCTAAATAGTCACAACCAATCTAACTTCTAATGGTAATTATGAGAAATCTTCACAAGCTAGCTTCGTTATCCCTGCTCCTTGCAGGGGGTTTTTCCGTTCAGGCGCAGGTGAAAGTGGGCAACAACACCAACACGATCAATACCAATGCCGTTTTTGAAATCGAGAGCATAAACCGGGGTATGCTCCTGCCCCGTGTGTCACTTACCGGTACCAGCAATGTGGCCCCACTTTCAGCTCACGTTTTGGGTATGGCCGTTTACAACTCCGCAACAGTCGGTGATGTAACCCCCGGTTTTTATTACAACGATGGCACGCGCTGGTTACGGCTGGCTGCATCGGGCACAGGTGGGCAAATTGTGTTTCCCGGCACAGCGCTCACCTCGGCCAGCGCGCCAGCAGGTATAGCTACAGGTCAGGTGCTGTATAATACGAATGCTGCGGCTGGCTTGCCCGCAGGACCAGCTTTTTGGACTGGCACTGCCTGGCTATCAATGAATGATGGGAATACTATTTATACGGCCGATGGTACTTTAACCGGCAACAGAATAGTAACAACGGGCGCTAACACATTAACCTTTAACGGCTCTGTTCCAGTGAGTATCAATAATACCACTGGAACGACAAACACAATTGCCGCTTCTGTACCTGTAGCTACTATTTCGAGAACAGGTATATCAGGCCAATCGTCCAATCAACGGGTTGATCTTGAAATTGGTAAGTATGCTGCCGGGGTCAATGCCAATACCCAATTAAACATTAAAATGACCAATGGGGCTGTCAGTACTACCGATGTAACGGTTATGACTGTACAAGGCAATGGTAATGTTGGTATTGGAACAACAACACCAACTAGCAAATTGGCAGTTGTAGGCCTGCCTGTATATGCCGACAATACGGCAGCTACTACTGGCGGCCTGGCTATCGGTGATTTTTACAGAACCGCAACAGGTGTTGTAATGGTACGATTTTAATAGTGAAGAAGTTAGGATCGAAAAAAGGATCCGGCCCCGTCTGGCTTTGGGTAAAGGCGGCAGCGGGATTAATGCAAAGAGGTCATCAGGGATTGATGCTATTTTGCCGAAGCTAGTAACCAGGCTATACAGACGATCCGCCCGATATTCCTGTTCAGGAATATCGGGCGGATCGTCTGTATAAAATCTATTCCTGATTTTTCCGTCTGTTGTGGATGAGCAGTTGCCTGGGGGGCGCTCTAGTTCAGGCAACTGCCGGCGATTCGTTTAGTTCCTGTTGACCTGAGTAGGGAAGCAATTAACAGCCGGGCAACAGGCTTCCGGAGTAACCGTCACGAAATCACTGGTTTGTGAGCATCTGCCGGTAAGGTTGGTACAGCCACCTTCCACACTGGCAACTAACTGGTAATAGGTAGTCTGAGCAGTTACGGCAGGTGTATAAGAGCTAGACGTTGCTCCGGCAATATCTGTATAGCCGCTACCTGCCGTCGTACTTTTCTGCCATTGATACCTTACGGTATTACTACCAGTAACAGGCGATGATATGGTAAGCGGGGTTGGGGTTCGGCTGTCACACACGCTTTGAGTGCCGGTTATAACGGGTCTCTCAACAAAAGCAAAATCAACATTGACTATAACGGAAAAGGGACCACAACTGGCACCCGTGCCTCCCATGTGGGTAAGCGTGAATCGGCCGCAACCGGTAGCCACATTTCTCACCGTAAAGCTGAGATCACATTCCTGAAAATCGATGCCAATATTACCCGGATCTGCCGTCCAGGTACCCCCACAGATGGGGGCTTGACAGCTACCAACGATATTTTGTAGAAAGACTCTATCGCCCGCTCTTACGCCACACAGCGTGGTTTCTGCGTTGGTATTAAGCTCAACCGGACAGGCTTCACTGGCAATACGCAGCGTTTTAGGGTCCTGACCAGGCATGTTACCTTGCAATGCCCCGGCATAGGACATAGTAGTTGGGTCAATCATGGCTATACAGTCACCATCCGGGCCACCGGCTAGCAGTAATCGATTCCATCCCGGATAATAGACAATACCTCTTGCTCCTTCAAAACCTCCGGTGGGTGAACCATTCGGCTCCATTACCGAGCCAACTAAATTAAAATTTGTGTCAAATTTTAGTACCCATGTTTCAACATCGACACCTGGTTCCACATCATGCAATACCAGATAGATGTTGCCCGATCGATCATGCGTTATCCCCCACACATCAACCCGGTTACTGATCCCGCTTGTTCCTGGACCCTCTACGAACGTTCTACCTACACCAGTACTTTTATTGGGGTTGTAATTAGTGTGATTGATGAAATCACTGTCTTGCGGCCTGAATCGGTACAAATGTGTGTCTTTATCAGTACGCACTACGTTAAAGCCTGCACTCACGTAAAATGTACCATCCGGGTCTATTTCCAGTCCCCAGTCTACCATTTTCTCCGTGTCATAAACGTAAGGATCCGTTGATATGCCCCCTCCCAGCGTGATATACCCCTGAAACGAACCATCGCAAAGTGCATACCGATTAATTCTGTCTCCGTTTGCCCCGCTTGTATTTACATAGACATGGCCATCTTTCGAGACGAAGTTGAACCCCCCGTCGTTTATGAAATTGGGGTTGACGATCGTGCCATCACATCTAATCTTCGCAATAGGACCATTTTCCGTTTGCCCTACGTACAGGTTGCCGTTCAGATCCTGACCAAGTCCGTGGGGTTTAGGTAAACCTGCGCCCGTTGGAACCCAGGAAGAACCCGACGGTTGCTTTATTTCAGTCGCCGTATTGTTTGGATTGAGCCTGAACTTATGGACACATCCTCCGTTTGTCACTGATGTATTGGGATCATTTAAATACAAATAATCAGTCACAGTACACGTTTGAGCCTGTAGATTGCTTATTACTACCAGCATAAGCCCAAACAGGAACGCCGGTTTAAGCGGATTTCTTCGTAAACCCTTGTAGAAATTAGCGGGAAACTTCATGTTGTTGTTCGTGAAAATTAATGTTGACAATACGTAGCGGGGTAGAACGAAACGGATGTACAAGAGGCCGTAGCAGTTTTTACGTCTACGCTACGTTCATCCTGTTTCTGTTGCACGGGCGGTTCATTCATATCCCTGCTGTGTGGATGTAAACGAATCGGTGAGTAATGGCACAGCAATCACTATGCGACATATAGGGCTGTTTAAACCTGTTGATGACAAACGACTTGACAGGTATGTGAACGACAAGTTATGGGTGTGGCCGGCGCGGTAGTTTTAGCTGTTTGCGGATGCTTACAAAAGCCCGGCCAATTATGCCAATGGTACACCCGGCAGGGATTAAATGCGGCTCAGGACCTCCTGCCGGTATTTTCGGCCAATTGGTATTTGCTGTCCATTGAGGACCACATACTTTTCCGTCAGGTTAACGCGGTTTACGAACCGGAAATTAATAATGTAGGATTTGTGTACCCTGCCAAAGTTCATATCCAGTTCTGGTATGATGGTATGAAGTGCCCGTTTAACCGTGTGCTTACCCGTTTCCAGGTAAATGACAGCGTAGTTCCCTTCTGATTCAATGTAAATGACCTTCGAGAGGGGAAGTTGCAGGGGCTGGCGGTGTTTGCCCATGACCGGGAATGTTCCTGCTGGCAGGTTTCCGCACGTATGGGTCCTGTATTGGTTCAACCGGGTAGCCAGCGCCGATACCAGCGAATAAAGATGGAATGGCTTAACTAAAAACGCCGAATTGGTAAACGACAGCGATTGCCGCAGGTGGTCATCTTCTGGCTGACCTGTAATAAAAATGACTGGATACGTACGGGAAGCGGCAGTAAAAAGATGAAATGATAGCTGCCCGTCAACGACAATATCAGCTATGACGGCATCCGGCGTAGAATGAGTAAGAAATTCGGTGGCTTCCTTACTGGTAGACACTAAGGCAATCGTTGCATCGGTAAACTCCTCTGCCATCTGTTGAAGCTTCAGTTGCCAGACGGGATCAGCGTCAAGAATTAGAATAATCATTCGGGTGGATATAACCAGTTTATGAATCAATTCGCCCATACTGATTCATAAGCACTCAGCAAAGGCACTATGGGTTGCTGTTAACCCCCTGTCGCAAAAACCAGACCAGCTCGTAACTTCCAGCGCAGAACTCAGTCAGCAGTACCTAAACCAACGCGAACCCGGCGATTTTTTGGCCGCGTAGCGTCCGGTTGCCTGTTATAGCCTGATCGTTGACTGATCGTGCTATGGCCCGCCACTGCCGATAGCGTAGGCAAGAACAGTCAGTAGGGGGGTGACAAATCAGAAAGATGCTACAGTTGTGAAAGGTCCTACCCCAATGCGTCAGTTACTCGTTGACGAACCGACAGCACCGGCAGACGTATCGGTGGATTTACCAGGCCGCAGCGCACAATCAACTACCATCAGGTTAAGTAAACGGGTCTTTTACGAACAGGTGGGCAAAAGGACTATGGTTCATCAAATGGTATGCTAGCGTTACGCTCACCTGGAAAAATAGGGGACAATCAACTTAAAAAGGGGGACAAACGACGGTGTGTATAAACCGTCGCGTCGATTTGTTTAATTACGGTTCCGGTTATGAGTACGGCGTCAATTTTGCATACAGACTTTCCTGCTACCCCCTCCATCCCGCCGGGCTGCGTCATCCAGCTGCGACACCGGCGGCCACAAACCAGTTAACCGTATTACATGAACCTTGCGTCAACAGACCCGATCCTGATTGTTGAAGATAATTTAGCCGATGCATTCTGGCTCAAGCAGGCCGTTGAAATGATGGGTTTTCAGTCACCCCTCCTGACACACACGACTGATATGGCCCAACAGCTTATTGTGCAGCAGCAGCCCCGGCTCATCATCTGCGATCTTTTCCTGGATAGTAAGCCCAAAGGCTTATCGCTGCTGCAACAATTTGCCGACCGGGGGAGGCAGTTCATTATGGTCACCCATTCAGATGAGTATTCGCTGTATGAACAAACCCGGGCGATGGGGGTAGGGGGCCATCTGGTCAAACCCTTTCATCCGCTCACGCTCCGGTCGATCATGGACCAGGCCCTGCGGGAGCTACCCCCGGCACCGGTCGTCAAACTGCCCTGCCTGTTTATTCGGGGCGCGCAAAACCAGCGGATGCGCATCGAATTCAGCGATATTCTGTATATCTATTCCGAGCGGAACTACATATTCATCCGAACCCGGGAGAGCCGCTTTACCCTTAAACGGTCGCTCAGTAAACTGATGGAAGAATTGGACAGCCGCTTTGTCCGGGTCCATAACAGCTACGTTATTAATACCGATTATCTTAAATCTATGGCAACCACGACCCTACTGATCGACAAAGAGATAATACCGCTGGGCCGTGCCTATCGGAAAAATCTGGTAAGCCGGATGAAGCCCGTTACCCGGGAGGTATACGCCTAACTACGGCCCCTCTGCCATTTCTTTTCCTACCCCAAAATCGTACCTTGCGAACCGAGACCTGCCCTAAATGCAGGTTTCTTTGTTCGTATGAAAACCGGAATTCAACCCGTCGAAACCGCTGGGCAGCCAACCGAAAAACAGGCTGCCCAACCCACCGCTACCCGGTCTGCTCGCATCAATGTCTCGTCCGAAATCGGTACGCTCCGGCGTATGCTGATCCACAGCCCCGACCGGGGTTTGGGCAAAGTGGTACCCTCCAAAGCGCAGGACTGGCTGTTTGAGGACATTGTTCACCTCAATATGATGCGCCGGGACGAGTATGACTACTACGTCAAAATCCTGCTCTATTTTCTCGATCCTGATAAAGTGCGGGGTAAGATCGCCAGTCTTGGCCCTGATTCCGACCGTAACTTTTTCAAGCCAGATCACAACGAATACTTCCGGTCGAGTAAGGTCGTTGATGTGCAAAGCCTGTTATCCGAAATCCTGGCCGATGAGGTAATCCGTACCCGCCTGATTGCGGCCATCTGCGGCATCGAGCGGACATCGTTCCGTACCCAGCAGAAGCTCAATGAGTTCGACCCCGTAGAACTGGCCAAGATCATGATCTCAGGGTCGCTGCCCGACCAGGCGATGTTGTTTGCGCCCCTGCCCAACTTCATTTTTACGCGCGACATCGGTATCGTCATAAACGATCATATCCTGCTGAACAAGCCCGCCAAGCTGGCCCGTACCCGCGAGGCTCTGCTGATGCAGTACATCTTTTTCAACCATCCGCTCTTTGCCGACTATCAGGACAAGATCATCGAGATTCCCGATAATGAGCACGCGTTTCTGCTGCCCGATGCCGACGCCAACAGCGACGTTACCCGGTCTACGCTGGAAGGGGGCGATGTGATGATGATTGCCAAACGTCATTTGATCGTGGGGGTCAGCGAACGTACCACGCTCTACGCGGCCCAGCAGGTCATGCGGCTCGTGTTCGCTAAAAGTCTGGTCGATACGGTTACCATCGTCAAGATTCCCAAGAAGCGCGACTACATGCACATCGACACGGTCTTCACGCAGGCCAAACGCAATGTATGGGTATTGCTCGGCTCGCTGGCCCGAACAGGTGACGAAGCCAAAAAGCGCGATGTCATTCACTTCTTCGCGCCAAAAGATGTATCGGAAGACCTTAAGATTCTCCAGTTCAAAAAAGGAAGTGAGCAAAAGCCCATAGAAATTGAAAACCTGGAAGACTTGCTAGTGGGTATCAGCAAAGATGATCTGGGCGTGACCGAACCTGTGCAGTTCATTTATTCGGGCAACAACGAATTTCCGTTTGGTGCCCGCGAGCAGTGGACTGATTCCTGCAACCTGCTGGCCCTGAAAGATGGGGTTGTCGTTGGGTATGACCGCAACCAGAAAACGACCGATGCGTTCCAGGCTGCCGGTTTCGACGTAGTCCGGGCCGCCGACCTGCTGGATCGCTTCGAGCGGGGCGAGTCGTCGCCGGAAACGATCGAAAACACCTTTATCATGCTGCCCTCAGCCGAGCTGAGCCGGGCGCGGGGCGGTAGCCACTGCATGAGCCTGCCGTTGTTGCGGGAGGAGTTGTGAAAGGGAGTCGGTAATAGTCGTAAGTCGTAGAAGTCGTAATAGTCGTAAGTCGTAGAAGTCGTAATAGTCGTAATAGTCGTAATAGTCGTATGGCGTAATAGTTGTAAGGGGAGAGGGGTGGGGGCTGTGGGGCGTGAGCGTGTTTTACCATTTGTTTATTATAACCGTAACAAGCAATGAAAGTGAAGCGATTTGAAGATTTGTTCGTGTGGCAAAAGGGTCAGGATTTGGCTGTATTGACATACGATACCTACCGGGATAACCGGGATTGGAGTTTCAAAGACCAGATTTGTCGGGCGTCGGTATTTGTATCGAATAACATTGCTGAAGGCTTCGATCGGGAAAGTGATCCGGATTTCGCACGCTTCCTGACGATAGCCCGTACCTCATCAAATGAAGTGAAATCAATGACTTACCTAGCCTACAGATTGGGTTATATCGATCAGCACACGAAAGATTTATTCATCGGAACTACTGAAGAAGTCTCACGGATGACGCTCGCTTTACGAAAATCATTGTCAAAGTGAGCCATGAACACTAATTTGCCAATTATTAAGCCATGTTGAATGCTAGCAACTTTCATAGCCGAAAGCCTCGCGGATGACCGCTACGACTGTTACGACTTACGACTTTTAGACTATCTTTTATGCAATCACAAGCTACTTCCCGCATTCTCATGATCCGCCCGGTTCGGTTCGGATTCAACGAACAGACGGCCGGGTCGAACGCGTTTCAGGATGCGGCACTAGCTGCCCAGCCCATGGGGGTAGCGCAGGAAAACGCCCTGCGGGAGTTCGACGAAATGGTGCAGCAGCTGCGGGCTCTGGGCGTTGAGATAATGGTCTACGAGGATACCGCCGACCCCTATACGCCTGACTCGATTTTTCCTAATAACTGGGTGTCGCTCCACGCCAGCGGTACCGTAGTGCTCTATCCCATGCAGGCCGAAAACCGCCGGCTCGAACGGCGGCCCGATATTATCAATGACCTGGCTGAACATTTTCACGTAGCTAAAGTCGTTGACCTGACCCACTTTGAACAGGAAGGGAAATACCTTGAAGGAACGGGTAGCCTGGTGCTGGATCGGATGCATAAAGTCGCTTTCGCCTGCCTCTCACCCCGTACGCATCCCGACGTGCTGGCCGAGTTTAGCCGCCAGACCGGTTACCGGACGGTTGCTTTTCACGCAGCAGATACCGCCGGTAAAGCGGTTTACCATACGAATGTGCTGATGTGCATGGCCGAAACGTTCGCCATCGTTTGTTTGTCGGCCATCACCGACCCGGACGAGCGCCTGATGGTGCGGCAGGAGCTGGAAGGACTCAACAAACGGATCATCGACATTTCGATGGAGCAAATGGCTGCCTTCGCCGGCAATATGCTCCAGGTACTGAGCCAGAAAGGGCAGAAGCTGCTGATTATGTCGACGCAGGCGTTCGAGTCGCTGACGCCCAAGCAGATCGATTTGCTCGACGATTACGTCACGTTGTTCCACTTCGACCTGTCGACTATTGAAGGGAACGGTGGCGGCTCGGCCCGCTGCATGATGGCCGAAGTTCATTTGCCCCTCAAGTAGAGACGCGACCCTTCGCGTCTGATACCCGCAAAATAACCCTTCGCGTCTGATACCCCGCAAATATCCCGTCTTGTCCAGGACCACAATACAACAGTGCCTGTTCTAGTTGCTACAGAACAGGCACTGATTAGTTTTGGCCAATCGACGATCAGCACTATTTTTTTTATATGTTGCTTGCACATACAACTATAATGCCGTACCTTTGTTGTACCAATATGAAAGAGGTCATGGATAGTAACGAAGGAGTACAGATTGTCGACGAAAAGAAAGAGACCCGGTTTAGTGCCTGTCTGCTTTTTTCGGCAAACGCGTTAGCTCGGGCCATTACGACCATTGGCGACGAAGAGTTTGGTCGGTTTGGCTTGTCCTATTCGCACGCTTACCTGTTGTGTGAAGTAGTTGATCAGCCGGGCATAATGCCTTCCCAATTGAGTCAGACGTTGTATCTAACGCCTTCGACTATTACGCGTCTGGTAGAAAAACTGGAACAAAAACAATTGGTACGGCGCGAGTCGGAAGGGAAAAAGACGCTGATATTCCCAACTGCTCAGGGCGAAGCGTTACAGCCCGCCATTGCTGAAGCCTGGCAACGGGCTGGGGCGCGCTACACCCAGGCAATCGGCGAGGACAATATAAAAGGCCTGACACAGCACGTCTTCAAAGCAGCCCAGGCCCTGGGAGAGGAGTGTTAAAAAATTTGTTAAAAATAATTGGTTGCACATACAACAACTCATAACCATGAAAACACTAGACGAATCGATCGGCCTGCTGGTCGCCAAAAACGACACAACGACACGGAGCAATTGCCAAACCCCCGGCAGCGAATGTGTGACGACTATTGTGAAACAGGAGGGAAATGAGCCTGAAACAATTGGTTCGAACTGGTCTGGCAAACCGGGTCAGGATTTGTTTTTCAATAACTGGAAATTGCTGTTCTAACGGTTTACGAACAACATACCGTTTAGTAGCTATCGCGACTGATTCACCCCTCAATCTATTATCACCATGCATTACGTCATTACTGGCTCTATTGGTCATACCGGAAAACCCATCGCGCAGGGACTCATTCAGGCAGGTCATACCGTTACGGTAGTCACCAGCAAACCGGCCAATGTTGCGGCTATTGAAGCCCTGGGTGCGCAGGCGGCAGTAGGTAGCGTTGAAGACGCCGACTTTATAAAACAGGCTTTTGCAGAAGCCGATGCCGTTTATCTGCTCATTCCTGGAAAATGGGGCGTTACGGGATGGCGGGCGTTTCATAACAGCGTGATCGATAACTATATCGACGCGATACGGGCCAACGATATTCGGTTTGCTGTATTGCTCAGCAGTGTGGGTGCCCACATGGGCAACGGAGCCGGGCCCGTCGACGGTCTCTATGATGCCGAACAGAAATTGAACGCCGTGCCGGGCCTGAACACGATAGCACTTCGGCCATCCTACTTCATGTATAACCTGTTCGGGATGATCGGGATGGTGAAAGGCATGAATAGCATGGGTAGTAATTTTGGCGATAGCGCCATTGCCCTGTCCCACACCCAAGATATTGCCGAGGTGGCCCTTCAGGAGCTGGCAAACCTCGCCTTCACCGGTTTTCGGATTCGCTACATTGCCAGTGACGAACGCACAGGTGCCGAAATTGCTCAGGTGCTGGGGGCGGCCGTTGGCAAACCCGAAACGCCCTGGGTCGTCTTCCCGGATGAACAGAATAAGAACGGGTTGTTACAAGCCGGTATGAACGAAGAGATGGCCGAAGAATACACGAAAATGGGGCAGGCCATGCGGGACGGCCGCATGCAGTCCGATTTTATGGAGAACAAACCAGTGTTTGGTACAATCAAACTGGAGGATTTTGCCCGGAACGAATTTGCGCCTGCTTTCAACGCATAAAGCCTTTATGTGCGTAATGCTCCACAAGACACTCAATCGGGTGTCTTTTTTTATGGCCGGTTTTTGTTGGGCGTGCAACCCAGGCAAGCGTTTCTGCATCATTGAAAAACAAGAAACCTCTAAACCCCTTGGGTCAACTATGAAAAACGCCCTTGTTTTTCTCTTGCTGATTACCTGGCTCAGCACCCCGCTGTTTGCCCAGCAATCGCTTACCGGAAATGGACAGATAGTAAAGCAGCAACGTACGATAGGTACGTTCGATAAAGTAAACGTACGTGTCGGCATGCGTGTACAGATCACCACCGGAAACGCCGGTAGTGCTGAACTGGAAGGCGAAAGCAACATCCTCGAACACGTGATCACCAACGTAAAAAATGGTGAACTGACGGTAATGCTGGATCAGGGTAAAAGCTATAATCAAACCAAAGCCGTGACCGTAACCATCCACGTGTCGAAACTCGATCGGGTAGCAATCAGCACGGGTTGCTCAGTTACGTCGGATATACCCATCCAGGCCGAAAATCTGACGCTGCTGGTTGAAACAGGCAGCAACTTAACGTCACCTGTATCGTCGAAAAAATTGAACCTGACTGTAAAAGAAGGCTCGAAGGCCACCCTGGAAGGAAAAACCGGCGAGGCTACCATCCGGCTGTCGGACGCGGGTAAGCTGGAAGCTAAACGGTTGACCATTGAAAAAGCAACGATCAATGTCGAAGGAGCCAGCAATGCCAGCATCGTGGTAACCGGGACAATAGCAGCCTCGGCCGATGGCGTTAGTACGATAACCTATGGGGGCAACCCAACGGTAACCGCTGAGGCAGCAACCGGACTCTCCCGGATTCGCAAACAACGGTAAACCAAAGGCTTCAATCAGGCGTTGGATTGGTGAGGTGCGGACGTTACACGGAGCCGTACCCTCCATTCAACTCATGGGAACAAAAACTGCCCTGATTACAGGGGCCAATTCAGGGCTGGGATTGGCCACCGCCAAAGCATTGGCACAGCGTTCGTTCGATCTGGTTTTACTCTGCCGAAGTGATCAGAAAGGACGTGAAGCGCAGGCTGACGTACAGAAAGCCAACCCGGCAGTTACGGTAGACTATTTTATTGCCGATCTGGCCGATCTCGATTCAGTGCGTGAGGCCGCCGGTCAGATCACGGCCAAGTACCCGCAACTCGATGTGCTCATCAACAACGCAGGCTACACCCCGGCGCGTCTTGAGTTTGTGGATGGCATTGAGAAATCATTTTACGCCAGCCATATCGGACACTTTGTGCTCACAAACCACCTGCTCGGTTCGCTCAAAGCGGCCGGTGCCGGGGCCAACGGACCCGCGCGGGTCATTAGCCTGTCGTCGGCGGCTTATCTGGGAGGGCGCGCTGCCCGGTTCTTCCGTAAGATCGACGACCTGTCGCCTACCTTCGCTTACTGCGACGATAAACTGGCGAACCTGTTATTTGCCCGCGAGCTGGCCCGCCAGACAGCCGGGCAGGGCGTCGTGTCGTATTCAGTACATCCGGGTGCCGTTCGAACACGATTTGGGGCCGATACACCCGGTTTTCTGGGTAAGGTCTTTTCATTGGCCGGGCCGCTGATGCGAACCCCCGAAAAAGGCGCGCAAACCTCCGTTTTCCTGGCGTCGGCTCCAATGAAGTCCATTGGCGAGCGCAATAACGGCGGCTATTTTGCCGATAGCGCTCCCAAAAACACGCATAATCGGGATATTAACGACGAGAAAGCAGCCTGGCTTTGGGAGAAGACAATGCCGTTTGTATAGCGCGCAAGCCTTCTTACCTATGGATTGCCCGTCGTTGGGGCGGGGCCGGAGTCCAACTATTTCAACACCGCCACCGACTGCCGGTAAGTCGTTTGGGTACCGTCCGGGAAGCGGCAATGGAGGGTACAGGGATAAATGCCCGCCGGAGCGGTATTCCCACTGGATACTTCTCCGTTCCATATAGCTTCGCCATTGGTCAGCGCAAAATCGGTCCGGCTGTAGACGACGCTTCCCCAGCGGTCGTAAACGACGAACCGGACAACATCCAGAGACGGAAAGCTGAAGAAGGAAGTCAGCGCATCGTTCCGACTATCAGCGTTGGGCGAAAAAGCCGAGGGTATGTAAACGGCATTGGCGCAGTCGGAGACCAGATTAACGGCGCGAGTGGTCAGACATGCGTTTTGATCGGCCATCGATACCGTATAAGTCCCGCTGCCCAGGCCCGTAAATACATTGTCGGACTGGAAATTTTTGCCGTCGATAGAAAATGTATACTGACTGGCCGGGTCGGCGGAGATAACCGTAACAGACGCGTTTTTCTGGCTGCAACCCTCTGGCGTAATCTGTATATCGGCGATAGTCGGGATGGTGCTGGCATCGATCGTAACCGACTGGCCGGCGGTGCAGCCGCTGCTGTCCTGCGCAAATAGGGTGTAGGTGCCTGCTTTCAGGCTGTCGAAAGTACTTTTCGTTTGGGCTCTACGCCCGTCGGTACTGAACAGGACAGGTCCCGAACCACCCGAAACTGCCAGGGATGCCTCCCCGTTTGTAAGGCCGCAGGTAGTGGGAACAATAGTTGTACTAACAATAAGCAATGGGTTTGAGGGGGGCAGAGTCTCCGTTTTGCTTACTTCGCAACCGCTGGCATCGCGCACCCGGATGGTGTATTTTCCCCCGATTAAATTAGTGAACTGAGGGCTTTGTTGGTACACGGCTCCATCGATGGAGTAGGTAAGCGCCCCCTCACCACCCGTTGCCAATGCCGTCAGTGCGCCGTTGGCTGTTAAGCATTTGGGGGCGGTCGTTTGCACGCTATCCATGACAGGCCCGCTACTGCCCGCGATGTTGACCGCTGCCGTAGCTCCGCAACCTGCCCCATCGCGTATCCGGACCGTGTAAGCACCCCCTTGCAGACCTGCAATGACGGTGCCCGTCTGGAAGCGTTGCCCGTCGATACTGGATTCGATAGCCCCACTACCGCCGGTTGTGGTTACAGTCAGGCTACCGGGTTTGCCGCAGGCAGCCGCCGTCGCTTTAACGCTGGCGATACCTACCGAAAAGGATGCCGGGAGCGATACCGCCCGCGTTACTTCGCAACCGGTTTGGTCCCGGACCCGGACGCTGTAGTCACCACCCGGCAGATTACGAAAAAGCGGGTCACGCTGAAACGTTGTACCATCAAGGGAGTAGGTCAGTGGACCGCTTCCACCCGTAGCGGTCAGGCTTACTTCGCCGGTAGGAGTGCCGCAACGGGGAGACACCGTTTTAAGATCACTTATCGTCGGGCTGGTAACATCGATCGTAATGGGTACGGCCGGGCTTTCGTTTTTGTAGAGTGTCTGCGTAATGTAAAACGTAGTTTTCTGACTCAACTGTGGGTTGAACGTATTTCCGGTAGCCAGCAGCGTTGTCTTGTTTTCCGACGAATACCAGCGAATATTTTTACCTGTCACCGTCAGGTTCATGGTGCTCCCTTTACAGTAGCTAGTGCCGGATTTAAGCACAATCCGGTATAGTTCGACTGTGCCACCGGCCGGTATAGTGCAGGTGGTACCGTTGGTAATGCTCTCGTACGTACCTGTCAGACTTTCGTCGGCGGGGTTATAGGTAAGTTTTCCTTTCCAGAAGCAAAGTCCTTTCACGGCAGTGTTTCCCGTCTGGTCGGCTTCGTTAAAGGTGACCGACGTACCTGCTACCTGTCCTGAAATAGAGGCTGAACCCCCGAACGGCACATTGGGATTGGCCGTTTGTGCCGTCCCACTGAGCGTAGTGCCCTTTTGGTCGAGGGTCATTGTATAGTTGAAAATTTCCTGATCAGGGCTGCTGGGGTAAGTGACGCCGAGCCAGAAGCCGGCCATGTTCTGGGTATAGCCAGTGGAGGAGATAAAGCCAAGCAACAAGGCGATTACCGTAGCTGTACGTGTCATTGCGCCTATAGAATAAGGTGTATATGGGTATACACAAAACTACAGGGATGCTAACTGCCTGACAATAGCGCACCAAGGCCGTTCAATCAATAAATAGTTAACCGGTCGTATGCTTTGTAGCGCAACAAAAATGGCGGTAGCCAGGAGGCCACCGCCATTCTAAAACCCACTCTATGAGAAATTTCTGTTGATTACCGCCTGCCCAGTGGGATCATATAGCCCACTGTAGCCTGCGTGTTTATTGTCCGGGAATCGGTATTGAAACCTGAGTCTGTATCGCCGAGCTGATACAGACCCCGAAGCTCAAGGGTCAAGTGACCGGGTCCTGCCTTCACGGCCACTCCAACACCGGTAGCCGCACCGTAACTAAACCGGTTGGCAGTACCATCGAGCGACACGTTCTGGCCGTTTATGCTACTGCTGGATGAATAAGCCCCATAAGGACCAACGTTCAGGAAAAAGCGAGTGCTGTTTGCCGAACCGGACGAAATTTTCAGCAATAGCGGCAGCTCAAATCGATTAAGTGCCACGGTATTGGTTGAGTTCAGGACGGGTGTTTCAACGGTAAAGGCGTAGCGTGCATAGTTGAATTCTGGTTGAAACGAGAGTGTACCCTGGCCAATAGTGGCAACGAACCCGCCCACAAAGCCTACTGTGGGGTCAGCGTTAAATTCATTCTCCAGGAAGACCAGATAGCTGACACCCCCCCGAACGCCAATTCGTACCCGGGCCGTACGGCCATCTGACAAAGTGGGTTGTTTGGCAGGGATAGTCGATTGAGCAACCGGCGCGTTGGTGATAGTCGTTGCGGGCTTTTTAGTGACGCTGTGATACTGGTCGTACAATTCCTGCTGGCGGTTTGGCGCGGCTGAAGTCGAGGTGGTTCGGGTAACGGCTGGTTGCCCCGGCGACTGGACAGGAGCGGTTGTAGTTACTCGACCGGTTGGCTTTGTGGCAGACCTGGTTGCCGGACGGGTTTGCGATTGGGCCACACTCATGATAAACGTATTGACAACCAGCAGTATAAGAAGTGATTTCATAGGGTAAATAGGAAGTAATTGGTGGTATAAGATTAGTCGGAAAGGTACTAAATAGCGTAACATGAATGAGGAAGCGGTTATTGCGGTTGAGCATACGGCAAACATTTAGCGGAGCCGCTCGGTTGGTGATATGTCGTTACACACGATCTTTTCTTTCCTTCAGCATGATTACAGAACATAAGCAAACGGCTTTTATCACGGGAGCCAATAAAGGTATCGGTAAGGAAATAGCCCGTCAGTTAGCCCAGCGTGGTTTCGCCGTGTTCATTGGCGCGCGCGATATGGCCAAAGGCCGGGCAGCGGCTGAGGAGTTATGTGCCGCAGGGTATGAAGCTACTTTTATTCAACTCGATGTGACCGATCCGGTTAGCATCAAGAATGCCACTGGTACCTTCTCCCAGAAAGCTGATCACCTCGATGTGCTGGTCAATAACGCGGCTGTTCTGGAAGACCATGGCGAAGATATTCTGAAGCTCAACGCCGAAATGCTCGACCGCACCATCAAAGCCAATGTGAACGGTCCGGTACTGGTCATACAGGATTTTTTGCCTTACTTAAGAAAGGCTCCGAACGGTGGGCGTATCATCAATGTATCGAGCGGAGCAGGGTCGCTGAGCCGTATGAGTACGTATGCCCCTGCTTACAGTATTTCCAAGACCGCCCTGAACGCTGTAACGAGGCAGTTTGCAGGGGCGCTCAGGAATGAAAATGTGGCGGTCAACTGTGTCGACCCCGGCTGGGTGCGTACCGATATGGGAGGAGCCACCGCCAGCCGCCCGGTCGAGAAAGGAGCCGAAACCATCGTCTGGCTGGCAGCCGACGTCCCGCAAACCGAAACGGGTAAGTTCTGGCACGACAAGCAGGAAGCCGAATGGTAGGGGATAAAAGGTTGTATTAGTCGACGGTTGCAGTGGCGTATAGAGGTGGCAAACACAATTTGGTGTTTTCCTCCTGCCGAACAGCCATTCGCGTAAGCGATCAGATGGTCTTTAGTAGCCTGGACGGCCACGTCCGGGTAAGCTCATTCCCATTTCACTCCCGTTGTGAGGGCATTGCAAATAACTCCGTTACTAACGTCCGGGTAGGCGTATTCCCGTTTCACACCCGGACGTAGCCGTCCAGGCTACTACCGACCCCCTGAATGAAACACGGGCCAACGTGAAATCTGGACAGGTTCGCTATCAACAAAGCAACTTGCTACTTTTCAATTGTCATGAAAAGTACCTTTCCATGCTCGAAGCCGTAGATATGATGAAGTTGTTCATCACTCAATACGTGGCCATCCAGGTCTTTAATGACTTGATGAACTTTAACCGCAATCTGGTCGTCTGATCGTATCGCAAAAGAAAGCGGCTCGACAGTCGGATCGATTTGTTGCCATTGGCGTAGCCAGTAAGCACGCACTTCATCGACGCCAGCCACATAACCACCTTCCCAGCCGTTTGGCCAGGCTACATCGGTATGCAGATGAGCTAAAACCGCATCAATCTGACGCGCATTGAAATCCTGGTAAAGTTGACGGAGCAGCGGTTGATAGTCCATGGCTTATTAAACAGTTTCGATCCATTAGTGGAGGGAGTCAAAGCTAAGCCAGGTCCACACCGGTCAAGCGTCGGTAAGGATTGAGATTTTAACAGATTTTCTTGAGAGAACCGGGCAAGCTGTGGCACAAGTGTCCTTGCTTTGGGCAAACCCAATCAGTATTACTTCGTTCGGCATAAAGGTAATTGGGTGATAATCAACGTTCTAGCTGACGAGTTAGCGTTGAAATTCAGGAAGTCAATAACTCTCTTGTTTCTAAACATACTACTTGGTATGTTTGTGGGCCAACTCTATTATTTGATGTCCAAAGCCGCTGAAACCCGCCATACTATTTTGCATAAGGCGTTCGAACTTATCTACCGAAATGGTTTTCAGGCGACCAGTATTGACACCATCATTGCCACCACGCAGGTGACTAAGGGAGCCTTTTTTTATCATTTCAGGAATAAAGAAGAAATGGGTCTGGCTCTGATTAACGAAGTGATCAAACCTACGATGGAGGAAAGCTTTATCAGGCCGCTGATCAATTCGGACCAGCCGGCTGATGACATCTACCTCATGATGAAACACTTGCTACAGACAGCTCCCTTCTTCCAGGCAGAATATGGCTGTCCGGCCGTTAACCTGGTCAATGAAGTGGCAGCTTCCAACGATTCACTTCACCAGGCCCTGTACGCCGTCATGAGTCAGTGTTTGCAGGCGGTGAGCAGCAGTATACAGCGGGGGCAGGCATTGGGCCAGATTCGGGATGATGTCGATGGGGCTCAGGTGGCTAATTTTATTATGATTGGCTACAGCGGCACCCGTAACATGGGTAAGCTTTTCGGAGCAGCTTGTTACCAGACTTACCTCAATGAGTTGAAGCGGTATCTTAACCAGTTAACCTAATTTTTTTGATGAAAAACATACCAAATAGTATGTTTTCTTGCTAGCTCGTTCTCTACTTATGTATTCAACATTACTTAGTCTGCATTCGCTGTTTCGCTGGTTGGTACTGGCTAGTTTACTGATCGCCATCTTCCGGGCCTACCGGGGGTACACCGCCCGGCTGGCCTTTACGGCCTCTGATAATTCGGTACGCCACTGGACGGCCACCATTTCGCATGTTCAGTTGATCCTTGGCTTTACGCTGTACTTCATCAGCCCGGTTGTTGAGGCATTCCGGCAGCAGGGCAACCGGGCCGGAGGGCCGTTGGTTTTCTTCGGGGTTATCCACATCACGATCATGCTTCTGGCTGTCGTCCTGATCACCGTCGGCTCGGCAATGGCGAAGCGTCAACCCGCCGACAGGGCCAAATTCCGGACAATGCTTATCTGGTTTTCAATAGCGTTGGTAATCATCTTTCTGGCGATTCCCTGGCCTTTCTCTCCGCTTGCCAACCGACCCTACATCCGAACAGTTTAACCATGAAAAATTTACCCCGCTTCCAGTGTCACTTTTTTGACGCTGCGGCAGCTGTTCAGGCTGATTTCGCCGGGTGTGTCATACCGGCGAACCACGGTATACGGGCGTCTGTGGCGGGCCAATCTCATTTCTAATCTCGTTCTAACCTGGCTCTAATACGAGCCTAACGCCGGGGTGTGACCTTTGTGAAGTCAACCAGCAGGTGTGATCGGTCGATCGCCCAGCAGCTTGGTCAATGGCGTAAATTACTCAACGAATCATGAAACGAATCCTGCTAATAGCCGCCTTCAGCGGCCTGTCGTTCATAACGGCCTCCGCCCAAGATGATCAGAAAATACGAAAAGATCATACCTATTCAACCCATAATTACAAGCACCCAAACAAAGCAGCCGCGGCCCGGCAGTGGGAAAACAAATCGGGCGCTGCGGTTCGCGCACCGGGTTTCAGCCAGGGTCCCGTAGCTAATTACAAACATCCCGTACCAGGGGCCGTGCCAGCGGGTGGCGTGGTGATGCCGCACACGCCGGAGACGGACGTAACCCTGCGAAATTACAAGATTCAACGGCTTGGAATGCCGACGTCAACGACGAAACCAGCTACCGAGGTAGCTGAGCCGGTGTCCAGCCAGCCGACTTCACAAACCGTCGAATAAGGACAGGAAATGAATGGCCAAAATAACAGTACTATCTTCAACGTCACTTTTCTTTCAATGATCCGTTCGTATCAAAAACTGTTTGCCAATAATAAAAAGTGGGTACTCGAAAAAACGAAGCATACCCCTTACTTTTTCCATCAGCTGGCCGCTGGTCAACAACCCAATTTTCTGTGGATTGGCTGTTCCGATAGCCGCGTGTCTGCCGAGCAATTGACCGGCACCAACCCAGGGGATATGTTCGTACACCGCAACATTGCGAACATGGTAATTCATACCGATATGAGTATGCTCAGCGTACTGGACTATGCGGTCAATGTGCTGGGCGTGCAACACATCATCGTTTGTGGTCATTATGGCTGTGGGGGCGTAGCGGCAGCCATGGGCAGTAAGCAGGTTGGTTTAATCGATAACTGGTTACGCCATATCAAGGATGTGTACCGACTTTACCAGGATGAACTGGACTCCCTTAGTGACCCAGCCCAAAGGCTTAGCCGTTTAGTGGAGTTAAACATCCAGGAGCAGGTATACAGTCTGGCCAGCACCTCCATCGTTCAAAATGCCTGGAACCTGGGTAATCCGCTTCAAATTCATGGTTTGGTGTATGATTTGAAAACGGGCCTGCTTAACGATCTTCAAATGTCAGCCGATAACCCCGACGCAATCGATGCCGTCTATCGGCTGGAGCCTGTGGAGGTCATAGCTACTCCGTAAGTTAAGATTTTGCGGATATCCAGTTCACAACGAGCAACTTTATATAGGATCTATGTATTCACCTGATGTAGCAGTAGGCCTGGGCAGCCTCGTTTATGCCCTCTCAAAAGTAGACGGCCAACTCCAGCCGGAGGAAATAAACGTAATGCGCCGGCTACTAGCCGGAAGCCCTTACAGTGATTTGGCGATTAGCGCTTTATTTCTACAGGAAAACGTGGGCGAAACAAGCGAAAAGGCTTACGCATTTGGCCTGCGCCGGATGGCACACGACCGGGTCAAACTCGATGTACAGACAGAAAAATGGTTTGTCAACATCCTGTGGCGAGTAGCTATGGCGTATGAAGGCGTATCGGGGGAAGAGCGAGCGTTTATCCGACGGTTCCGATCGGATTTGCAACGAGTCCAGGCTCGTTGCGATACGCTCATTCGACAGAGGCCGGACTAACCAGGTAACGTAAAAGGTGTGGCCGCCTGCACGGTCGGTTCCGTCGTCTCCGGCAGGATAAACCAAAATGAAGCCGCCTGCCTGAACGACTTGTCAACCGGTCTAAGCCTGGGCTGATTGATTAGTCGTTTCCCGGAAGCGGGAGCATTCATTGCTACCGGAAACGGTGCCAAAATAAGCTCAGTCCAATCATCAGTACCAAACCTATCTGCAACGCCGTCAGCACATAAATGTAGTCGGTTTGGCCTCTCGACTCGCCCAGGAGTTCCTCACCGACGGTTAGCTGTAGAGAAACCAGGTCGTTAAGGGTATGCGCCACCTGACCAAAAGCCGTGCTGCTGCCGCCCGCAAACAGTGCCTGCTGTGCCGTTGGATGATCATTCAGCTTGGTCGTTAGTTCGCCTTCCAGCTGGTTGTAAACGGTCAACTGCTGCTTTAGACTCTGTAACTGGCTGGCTTCCCTGACCGTTAAGCTGGTTTTTTCAAATTCGGTCAGCAGTGAGTCGGTTTGCCGGTTGAGCCGGTCGAGCGTTGACGCCATCGGGCCTGTGTCCGGTTTATGGGTCGCCAGAACGAAGGTTTCCAGCAACAGTCGTTTGCGGTAGACCGTTGCTGTCAGATCGACCAGCATGCCCATTGGTACCAGCCGGTCTTTATAAATCGATGCGGATGCCTGCTGAATGTCGTTCATACTGCGACGATTCAGGAAAATACTGGTCAGAATCAATCCCAGGCAGCTGACTATCAAGAGAACGGAGCGTACCGACGAACGAGTGTTGGATGGGGGCGTCATGAGGTGAATCGGATTAGGATGTGTTAAAGTAAATGTAAAATCAATAACCTCAACTACCCAGATCGCTCACTCAAAACTAAAGGCCTTGTAATTTATTCATTCTACTCACCTGTTACCAACTGTTTGATCCAGCTTCACGCTGGAATCGAACCAAACGATTCTAAACGACTATGGCAACCTATCCCACCAACCTGTCGAAAGAGCGGGGCCCCTTCTACCAGTGGCTGCCACTGAGCTATCTGCTCTTATTTGGAGGGGCGTTTCTGGGTAGCCTGTGGGCAGAGATGAAGCGGAGGCAACAGCCAGCTAAAGGCCAGATAATCTGCTCCTGCATTGGGGCTAACCCGCTCTCGACGCCCGCAACGCGTTGTATCCTCTTTCGATCATCCCCAAAAACAAATTGGTTTAGGGATACCAAAAATCTGTTTACAGGCCATGTGATCTTATACCGGTAAAAAACCTGAAACGCTATGCTCAGTCATCTCCGGTTGCAGCAAATTGCGTTTGACCCATGTTAAAAAGGCACGTCTGGCAAATCCTTTTTAGAAAGGACGTCTTTTTAAAATAACCACGGTTCAGTTTTCGGTTGAAAAGCCGGGTAAATCCGATGAGTGATACAACACAAAAGGGATGCTCAATCGAGCATCCCCTTTGTGTTGTGTTCTAACGTAACGTGAATTATGGATGGACGTCCCCTTATTCATCCCGACTTGTCAGGACAGTCCATTTGCTGAAATCGCCAAAGAAGCAGGTGGGGCGGCTCGGTCCAACTGGCCGAAACCGCCCCATGCCCATTACTTAGCGTTTCAGTAGGCGCAGGCTCAACACCCGCTGGGAGCTGATTATCGTCAGGATATACACCCCGGTAGGCCGGTTACCCAGCCGCAGCCGTACTTCGTGATGGTTGGTGAGCACGTGTTCCGTCCGGTCCAGGATGGGCTGGCTCACGATGTCGGTCAGCAGCAGTTGAACCGGCTGGTTCGCTACTCCGTCGAGGCTCAGCACAAACTCATCATTGACCGGATTGGGGTAAACGCTCGCTTTTAGTTCGGCAAACGGCTCTATCGCTGCCGAAGTGGCCAGGCGAGCGCCCACCGGGCATTGGGCGCGTATGTCCCAGACGTAGGTCACTTCGGTGCCGTTCTGGCGCGCTTTGAGCGTAATCGGCTGAGCGTCGCCAGCCGTGCGGAGTTCGGTATCGACAAACTGGTTGGGGTTGGTTGTCCAGCCGGTGATGCCGATGGCCCTGTACTCGATAGGGGAGCCGTTGCCACCACTGGTGTTAAAGGTGAATGCGCCCGACTGGCAGTTGTAGGTGGGGGCTACGAGCTGAAATGAACCACCACCCATTGGCACAACCGTCAGGGTGAACATCCCCTCGGTTGCCAGTCCACCGGGGTCTGTAGCGGTAATTTTAACCGGGTAGCTACCCGATTGCGTGGGCGTACCACTCAGCGTTGTCCCGGCCAGGGTAATGCCCGTGGGTAATCCGGAAGCTACGAAGGTGAGTGGCTGGCCTTCGGGGTCGGTGAAGGTGCCGGCGGGCAGGACGTAGCTGAACGGGCTGTTTTGCTGAGTCGTCTGGTTCGATAGACCACCGTTGTAGAATGGCGGGTTATTCGAACCCACCGGGCACTGGGCCCGAATATTCCAGACGTAGGTCACTTCGGTGCCGTTCTGGCGTGCTTTGAGCGTAATCGGCTGCGCGTCGCCGGCCGTGCGGATTTCGGTATCGACAAACTGGTTGGGGTTGGTTGTCCAGCCGGTGATGCCGATGGCCATGTACTCGATGGTTGAGCCGTTGCCGCCACGGGTGTTAAAGGTGAACGCGCCCGACTGGCAGTTGTAGGTAGGGGCAATCAGCGCCAGTCCATTCGGTGGCGTAACCGTTACCGAACTACAGGCCGTCAGGGCATTCCATGAATATTCCACGGTAACGCCGTTCTGTGTTGCCGACAGCCTGAAGGGCTCTACGCTGGGCTTCTGCTCCCGAATGTCCTGCGCGATACCCGCATCGACCATGGCCGTGCAGCTCTCTGTTGGCGATGAGATACCAACGGCCGAGTAACTGATGGGGGAGCCGTTACCCCCTACGGTCTTGAACGTAAACGCCCTCGTTTCACAGTTGTAGGTTGGTTCTACCAGGCTGAGGGGCTGCCCCAGCGTGGCCGTTGGGCTGCCACAGGCCGTAATAACGGGGGTACAACTGCCCGAAACTATGATTTTCTGGGACGCAGTTCCCACATTGCCGCAGGCATCGGTAACGGTCCAGGTTCGGGTAATAGTGAAAGACGTACCCGCCGTTGGGGTCGCTGGCGTGGTTACGTCCTTCACGGTAACGCTGACTGGCCCGGGGCAGTTGACTGCCGATGCCGTTATAGCCGCCGTACTGGACACGGGTACCTCAGTGGCACATGCATACTGAGCCGCTGCCGGAATGCCACAAATCTGTGGGACAAAACTCGAACCGAAGGTAGGATTTCCCGATGCGCGGATGCTGGTTGGGGTATTGTTGAGCGTATTGTTGAGGTAGTCGCGCAGGGCCGGTTTTTCCTGTCCCGTGCAGGCATCTACCAGAAACGCTTCCTGCGCCGTGCGCCAGTGGCCCGTCAGAAAGCCCCACAGCGTGATACCCATCACCGAGGGGTGATTCCAGTACAACCCGAAAATGCGTTCGTATTCCGATTTCTGGAACGCCTGCTTCACAGCCACGTCGGTTGTTTCCGTATAGGTGTTGTCTGTATTCCCGTCAACATCCAGCTCCGTAATCTGAATCGGAAGACCTGTTGAGGCAATGATCTCCAAATTGCTCCGGAGAAATGCCGTATGGTCTTCGAAACTTTGGCTGGCATTATACTTGCGCGTCGAGAAGGAATGGCCCTGCATACCAATGATATCAATCAGATTATCGGCCTTCAACAGATTGATGATGTCCCGGTAAGCAGTCGCCAAAGTTGTCGTGTTTTCAATGGCGTAATCGTTAATCATCAGTTTGGTTTCGCAGGGGAAGTATTTTCGGGCCAGTTTAAACGAGTTGACAATCCAGTCGTACTGACCAGGCGTGGTGCCCAGTTCGGCATTCAATGATCTTAGAGTATGTTTGGGACTATTATTTGGCCAGCCTATTGAGCAGGATTGAAATAAAGCCAATTCGTAGCATAGCCTCCGAACTTTCTATGGTTTTGTCTACGTCTCGGA
>NZ_VFIA01000046.1 GCF_014282275.1 Spirosoma utsteinense | reverse complement strand
CTAGACCGTTTGAGCACCAGCATGACCCATCAAATGGACCGCTTTAGCGACAGAATAACTGAATTATTCGACTTCATGAGAGTGAAAAGGCTTTTATGAGAAAGCCCTGCTTATGTTGGGACATCAAATATGTCTGGGTGCAAGGGGAACGGCGGAATTATTATCTGTTGAGTGTCATTGATGTGTATAGCCGCAAAATTCTGGACTGGCTGTTTCAGAGCAGTGTTCGTCAAATCGACTTAATCAATCTTTTTCGACGAATAAACCGAAGTCATGAACTTAAAGGGGTCATTTTGCGCAATGACAATGGCAGTCAATTCATCGCTCATTCGGTGCGTAACTTTTTGAAAAGCTCCGAAATCAAACAGGAATTCACTCATGTGGCCACCCCTGAAGAGAACTCGTATATTGAAGCTTTCCACAGCATTTTAGAGCATGATGTCATTGAGCGCAATGTATTTGATAGCTATTATGAGGCCAAAGGAATGTTAGGGCGTTATTTTTCCCATTACAACCAGCAACGGCTACACCGTTCGATTGGCTTCGTAACACCTCAGCAAAAATGGGAAGAAGCGCAGGTAATTTACGACACAACCTTTTCAGAAAATCTGTCCAGCTAATAGGGGGCTAACATATGGGTTATACAAGGCAGTTGTTTAAACAGTCTAAAGCGTCTAACCATCAGATCAACTAAAGACACAAAATTTGCGTTTCTTTGCTGGGTCGTTACGATACGAAAGAGTCATTAGAAAGAATTTGAAGTGCTCATAGACAACGTAAAACCTGAAAATCGCTATGGCAACGAAAACAAAACGTCTTGTGGATTTGGCTCAGAAGCTAATGCAGGACAAAAAGCAGTTAGCGAACTATTACCAAAGTGGCGATGAGTCTAGAAAACCAGTCGGCATTAAGTTCGTCAAACCTTTCGCCTTACCCGTTAAGCGAGACTGAAACAGGCTTTGCCTCTACGACAGAACGAGGGGCTGTCTACCACGTAGACTTTACCTCCGATTCAGATTATCTGCCTGAGACACCGTTTGCGGATTCGGTTTATTCATTCTCCATCCTTCCAATAGCTGGCTCGATTGACCAAAAAGATCCTCGTATCGAGCCAACGATCGTTCAGACGCTACACGTATTCTTTGACGCTGATCCAAAGGCGATCCTCTTATACGTATGTAGTACGGAAAACGGTCAGGAGCGCGTCAGAAGTCGCTTGTTTGGCCAATGGTTCTCCAGACATCAAAAAGGCTTTGACAAGTTTGACTTTCATTATGCTGAGCAACGCTTATACATGTCGGCTATCGTTCGGCGAGATCTCCCCCAGAGTTGGCGCGTCGAGTTAGCGATTATGCAGGCCGTTGAGCAGACTAAATAACTTCCCTACGACCTTTCAATGAGTCAAGCCACGCTGTTTTATCTGATTGGCCCCTCTGGAGCGGGCAAGGATGCGTTGCTGGTGTATGCTCGTGAGCACTTAAGAGGTTCAGAAAACGTTTTATTTAGTCATCGTTATATTACTCGACCCAGCGAGGTGGGAGGGGAAAATCACATTGCCCTGACGCAACTTGAGTTTGACCAACGGCAGCAACTGGGTTTGTTCGCTCTGAGTTGGCAAAGTCATCAGTATTCGTATGGGATTGGGCTTGAAATTGACGCCTGGATGCAAGCAGGGGCTCATGTCGTGATCAACGGCTCACGGGAATACTTATCTCAAGCCAGTCAGCGGTATCCGCACATGCGGGTCATTTTACTGGAAGTAAATTCGGATGTTATCCGCCAACGCTTAGTGGAACGAGGTCGAGAAACGGCTGAAGAAATTGACGCTCGCATCGCCCACAACCAACAACTTGCACCGGTAGAGCATCCTCACCTGCATGTGCTCAATAATGATTTCTCCTTAGCTGAAACAGGAGCCAAACTTATGGCTTTACTGACAGGTGCAGATTGACCAATAGGTGTAGCTAAGTCCTTATTAATCTCCCTAAAACCATCCAACTAAAGGATGTAGCGGTTCAAAACGCTGAACGATTAAACTGAACGGGTTTTTTGGACGCAAAAAATGTCGTTTCCAGCCCCTTCCCTCCTAGCCGATCACCGTTCAGTTAAACGTCCGATTCTGGCCGGGGCCAACCAAGATGTGAAAGTGAAAAGTAGTTTATTTAACTCCCTTTACAACTGATCATACCGAAAGAAAAACTTAGCAAAGAATCTGCCCTAGTTAAATTGAAGCATAGCTTTTTTAGGTTATTTACCGCATATCGAAACTCACCCAACTAATTGACAGAAAACAAACTTGATAGAGACTACTTTAAAAATTAAGTGCTTTAAATGTCCGGGTCAGTTCGGTTAATGATTCTTCAACACCCATGCGCTCCAGCGATGACGCCCCCACAAATCCCTGCACGTTTGTTCGTTCCAGCACTTGCCGCACATCCTCCGGCGTG
Organism: Spirosoma utsteinense; assembly: GCF_014282275.1. Classification (GTDB taxonomy): domain Bacteria; phylum Bacteroidota; class Bacteroidia; order Cytophagales; family Spirosomataceae; genus Spirosoma; species Spirosoma utsteinense. Next base: position 36,257 of record NZ_VFIA01000046.1, on the reverse strand, counting down.
TTGATCGGCCCGCCATGCGCCAGGAAAAAGATGGCTGGATTGATGGCTTTACCCGCGTCGATAATTTGCTGGGTTCGCTCCACCGCTTCGGCCATCGAGCACGAAGCCCCAGTAACGCCAACTGAGCCACCAACAGTGGTGCCCACGTGGGCAATGATAGCGTCGGCTCCGGCTTCGGCCATTTGTTGAGCCTCCTCCGGTGTGGCTACATACACGATGGAAAATAACTCCATCTTGCTCGCTAAGCGCACCATCTCAATTTCTTTGTCAAAACCCATGCCCGTTTCTTCCAGCACTCGGCGGAAGTGACCGTCGACGATGCAGTGAGTGGGGAAGTTATTGATGCCGGAGAAGCCCATTTCTTTTACTTTCAGCAAATGGTGCCACATCCGTCGGCGGGGGTCGGACCCGTGTACTCCGCAGATGACCGGAATTTCCTCCACGACGGGCAGTACCTCGAATTCACCGATTTCCATTGCAATGGCATTGGCATCGCCATAAGCCATCAGTCCCGCAGTAGAGCCGTGGCCGGCCATTCTGAATCGCCCGGAGTTATAGATAATAATCAGATCAGCCCCGCCCTTCTCAATGAATTTAGCACTGATACCGGTTCCTGCCCCAGCGGCAATGATGGGCTTTTTCTGATCTAAGGTGGCCTGCAGGCGGTCTCTGACCTCGGCTCTTGTGTAGGGATTTCCTTTCCCTGTCCATATATTCGGCATACGTTTGCTTTATTTTTGGTCAAGTAAGGCGAGTAGACTCGCCGTCAATAATTCCGAAAACGCCCGGTCGTTGATGTGGGCTGGTGACTCAATCAGTTGTACGTTGCCCGATAAGTTAGTCCGTATGGCGTCAAAAAGTACCGTATTGAGGGCTGGCTCGTGAAACACCTGGCCCTCGGCGTCGATCTGGGAAATGCCCTTGCGGGGCAGCACCACCGTTACGGGGCCCTTTGACTGATTTACGTTGTGAGCGAACTGTTTGCCCAACAGGGCATTCTCAAACGCGTCGGTCCGCATGAGCGTTACGTTTGGTGCCCAACTATACAAATGACGGTGTTTATACTTGTCAGGCACCGTGTCGGGATGCCCAAAATTAACCATATCTAAACAGCCGGGCACTACCACCTGCGGAATCCCCATTCGGCCTGCGCCGAGCAACCGGTCAGGACCGGCACTGCAACTGCCTCCGCATAGTTCATCGGCCAGCTCCGTTGTGGTGATGTCCAGTACGGCCGTAAAATAACCGGCTGCGATCAGATCCTCCATCGTTCGGCCCCCGATTCCATTGGCATGAAAAGCCACTGCTTCATAGCCCCGTTTCTCCAGAAGTTTGGTACACTGCTCTGCGCACACCGTTGTGTTACCAAACATACTGATTGCAATCCGACCCGCCAATGTGGGGTTGGGTCTGAGCTTAACAGCCGCCATCGCACAAACAGCGGCAGCCCCCTGCTCGATCAAGTGGATCAGCATATCATTTAGCCCCGCCACGTCAACCACCGACGCCATCAGGATAATGTCTTTCGTGCCAACCTGCCGGGTCAGGTCCTTAGCCGCCATCGTGGACAGGCATAGTTTTGGAATACCAAACGGAATGGGTTGCATGGCAGAAAGAGCGACAAACGTGCCCCCTCCACCGCCCATTCCTATGGCTCCCCTGACTCGACCTGAATTGACCAATTGCCCCACGATAGTTGCCGCCCCAACGCCCATTATATCAATGGCCCGGCCCCGGTCATTACCAATTCGCAGAGCAGTCAGTGAACTATTGGCGGCCTCGGCCACGCGCTCAGCGGTGTAATCTATAGGAAAGTTGACTGCCGTGTCCATGACCCCCGTATTAATCGTCAGGACGGATTCACCCCGCGCCAGCAAGCAGTCCCGCAGAAAGGAAAATGCCGCGCCTTTCGTATCAAAACAGCCGATAATGACAATGAATTCGGACATAGGTCAGCGAAACAGCGTTTTGTAAAAAGCGAGTCCTTCAATGGCTAATTCGTCGGGGCTGTTGGCTAAGGGTCGCCAGATGGACGCGGCTTTAGCAAGTTCTTCAGACGGTGTCCCAAACGTTTCGATTACCACCGCCCCGTCGTACCCGATGTCGGTTAGGGCGGCTTTGATGTCGATCCAGTCCACATTGCCGGTGCCGGGTGTACCCCGGTCGCTTTCGTTGCCCTGCACGTGGCACAGCAAGTCCCGGCCAATGGCGCGAATCGCAGCCGGGATGCTTTTTTCTTCGATGTTATTGTGGAACGTATCGAGCGAAATTTTAAGAAATGGATGGTCAGCTTCGTGGACAAGAGACAGGGCCTGTTCCGCCGTATTAATCATGTCGGTCTCGAAACGGTTCAGCGGTTCTATGCCGATGACAACGCCACATTGCCGGGCAATTTCGCCTGCTTCGCGCAGGTTGTCGAGGCACCAGTTCCGCTCCTGCCGCTTGCGGTCGGCCGAGACAATCCGGGTTTTGCCCACCGCCGAATACACCGGTCCCGTGAAGATCGGGCTACCCATGTTCCCGGCAATCTGAAGACAATCCACGATATAGTCAAGACCGTTTTTCCGGATGGGAGCGTCATCGCTGGAAATGTCGCGGTCTGGCCCGAAGGCCCCGCTGATGGTGATCCGGAGACCCGTTTCGCGTGCGACCTGATCGAGTCGCTGCCAGTCAATGAGGTTTTTGTTTTCAACAGCCACCTCAATGATGTCGTAGCCCATGTCGGCCACTTTATACAGCAGGCTGAAATCGTTCGATGCGAACGGCGACACCCAGACAAACGTACTGATCCCGAATTGAATCATGTGCTTAAACGATGTATACCAATGAATGGAAGTCTGGTGAAGGCAGCGGCCCTCACCAGAACCGGCACTATTAACCTATACTTTAAAATCGGGAATGGTGATTCGTTTACCGCCATTCATCGCTGACTCGTGGGCACAGATGCCCGCGCAGGTGTAGTTGGCGGCCAGTTCAGCATCGACGGCCGAGTCGCGGCCTTCTACAATGGCGGCCACAAATTCCTGCACCAGGTGCGGGTGTGATCCGCCGTGACCTGCTCCCTGCAAGAAGGAAACGTGGTTGGGATCGTCGATTTTCTCGCGTTTCGTAAAGTGCGCTAATTCTTCGATCAGCATGGCGTCTGTATCGGGCACGTTGATGCGCCGGGCGTTCTCACCCCCGTCGAAGATGATGTGTTCTTCATCCTGTAGCTGCTCCCACTCGAACGACATTTTGGTGCCGTACACGTCGTAGCTTTCCCGATACTGCCGCACGATATCGAACAGCGACCGGGTGGCCTCGGCAATCACGTCGGAATCTTTAAGCGTGAACGTCGCCGTTTCAACGGCAAAGGGGGATCCGTAGCGGCTTGTTAAATCGTCGCTCAACCGACCGGAGCCATGACAAACGACCGTTTCCGCTTTGGTGTTGTTAATCCGCAGCAGGGGCGAAATGGCGTGGGTACCGTTCAGCATGGGTGGATACCCTTTCCAGTATTCGCCCCAGCCATCCATGCTCATGTCCTGAATGTGTGATCCGCGAACGAATTGAATCCGGCCCAGCTGACCACTCTCGGCTAAGTGAAGGCCATACAGAAATTCGCGGGTGTAGAGCGCTGTTTCCATCATCATGTACACCTTCCCCGACCGTTTTTTGGCTTCCACTATGGCTTTACAATCGTCTACGGTCATGGCCATCGGAATGGTACAGGCAGTATGTTTACCCGCATTCAGCGAAGCCAGCGTCATTCTGGCGTGTTCGGGCACGGGCGTCACCACATGAATGGCATCGACATCGGCCCGGCCCGGTATATCGTCGAAGTGCTCGAAGCACAGGTTGGGATCGAGGTTGAACTTGGCCATCAGTTCGTCCCTGGTTTTCTGATTGCGGGTGCAGATGCCCACCGCTTTGATACTAGGGTGGCTTTGATAAATAGGGATAAACTCTTTGCCGAAGCCCATGCCAACGATGACAACGGTACTTTTCTGATCACTCATAACGGAGGTAGTTGGTTTGTTGGACAGTGTCTTTCTATTTGCGGGCAACCCACTGGACGGAATTTCGTAGCATTACCTGATAATTAGCGATGTTATGTGATTCGGCATCGTGGCCCAGCGCTAATCCTACAATACGGCATTTTGGGTGCTTCACCACAAAAACAGATGGGAATACGTTGTCGGAACCCGCCACTGCACCGGCGGACAGGCTTGAACTCGCCAGCACCGAAATGCCCGGCCCGGTGGAGTCGGCCTTGTAGTAGTAGCGTTCGTCTTTCAGCGTAAATTTTGGTTCAACGCCTTTCATGACCGGGTGCTGCGGTTGCGTAACCGTCACCTCGAAGGCACCGTACTTGTCGTGCCCGCGCGAACCGCCACTAACGATGGTTTGGTTGTATTCCGGCCAGTCTTTCCAGTTGTACCACAGGGCAGCATGGGCAATCAGCAAGCCTTTCCCCGCATCGACATGGGCCATAATCGCCTGACGCACCGCCGGATTGGTGATGGCCCGATTATTACTCAGGTACAAGACATCGGCTTGGTTTAAATACGTCAAAATAGAGTCTGGGTCGCCTATGTAGTTTACCGTTGCGAAGCCGTTACGGCTCAGGGTTTGCACATCGACGGTTTTGTACCACATGTCAAAGTTGTGCGATGTGCCACCACCTACTATCAGCACCCGGATGGGCTGGCCAGTAGTCCCCGTAGTTTTGGTTAAGCCCGTTGAACTTGTTTGGCAACTGGTGAGCCATCCCGCGAAGCCCATCAGTATAAAGAAGGTGTTAACCAGCCTGGTGGCATGGGAAATGGTACGGGCGAGAGGTATGAACGAGAGTGAAGTCATGATTTTTTTGGGTTAACGGCTAATGGTCGTACTCTTTGGTTTCTCAACCCGCATGATTCCCTGCATAATCCGCCAGTGTCCGGGAAAGGTACAAATAAACGGATAATCGCCAGGTTGCGCAGGGGCGGTAAACTCCATCGTATACGCTTCACCCGGATTAACTAACTTCGTAGCAACCAGCACCTCCGGCATTTGCGGAACGTAATTTTTCTCCACTGATTTCGGGTCCTGAGCCATCAGATCAGCGGCCTTCCCCACTTTGTTGACCGTGCCCATTTTGCAGATGACTAAGTTATGCTGCATGCCGTCGGGGTTCTCCAGCGTCAGCACAACAGGCAGTCCGGCTTTAACCCGGATAACCTTCGTGTCGTACTTCATCTGCTCCTCTACTACCCTGATGGTCAGCACCGTTGCTTTATCTGATAAAGGAACGGTACCCGAGGGCGCCTGACTGTCGCCGGTTGGCTTTCTGACTTCGAGGGTTGCGTTCTGCACGTTGCCTACAAAATCGAAGCTGTTGGTACTGGCATACGCGCCGGAATAACTACCGATGGAATTCTCGTTGACCAAATCTCGCTGTACCCGTACCACATCGGTGAGGGGTTTTGTGAAGAGAGACGGGGCTTTGCTTTTTGCGGCTTGGTTCCCGTCGACAAACAGTAGCATCTCACCATTGTTGGCAAAGCGCCCTTCAAAATTAAATTTCTCCGGTAACGATTCCGTAGTGACAGCGGTATAGACCTGGCCATGTTGCTTCACAACCATTGTCAGGTGATTATCCTTGATGTACAAACCGTACCCATCGTTCTGCCCCCCCTGGCCCACAATGAACCCCTCAAGATCGCGGTTTCCTTTCGCCACGCTGCCTTTCACAATAATTTCTTTGCCCGTCACGTCCGGGGGGAAGGCAATGACGGCCCGCCGTTGCAGCGCATAAATTTCTTTATCTAGGCCCGCTAGCAACCGACGGCTCAGGCTTTTTTCACTGGCCGGTGGTGGATTCCTGGCGGCTTCGGCCATAAACCCATCGCGGTGAGTAGCAGCAGCGGCAAACAAGGCCCGCGTCAACCATTCATCCGCTTCGTTATCGGATTGCAGCGAAGCCCGGTAGAGCGCTGCCCCGGTAGTTTCGGAAGGGGGCATCATCACCGTGGCCAGTACAGCGGCCAGGCGAACGTTCAGGCTGGGGTCGTTGAGCAGGCCGACTTTCTCTATCTGCTCCCGTGTCTGGCCGGTTGATGGCAGGGTTTCAATAGCCGCTTTCCGGACTCCAGCCGCCGGATGGGTTAAAGCCGCGCTTACTACCTGAAGGGCTTCAGCATTGGAACCTGTCAGCGCACCCAGCCCATGCAGCGTCCAGATGGCATGAACCGCCGGACTATTCAGTCCAATTTCGTCTACATCTGATTTGGCAATAAGCTTGTACAGGTCGGGTAAGGCGGCAAGGTTTTTCGACTCAACCAGCAGCCGTTGTGCCGTCATACGCCAGAACATATTGTCGCTCTGCAATCCCGCAATGAGTCCGGCAGGGTCATTTTTGGCGAGTGTGACGGGCTGATACGGTTTCGCTTTTTTATAGACAATCCGGTACACACGGCCATGATTCACGTCGCGCAGGGGGCTGGAGAAGGCGTTTCCCTGACCACGCGGCTGATCTTTAAAGGGCAGCACCTTCTCGGACGGAGCCTGCCGCTCCACGAACACGTTATGCTGAATGATGAAGTTATACCAATCGGCCACCCACAACGCACCATCCGGCCCGACTTCGGCGTGAACCGGCCCGAACCATTCGTCAGAACTGGCTAACAAATTCCAGCCATCGTTCTCGGAAAACCCCGCTCCGCTTGGTTCAACGACCGCACTGTGAACCACCCGCACGGTAGGCTCGCATACGAAAGCGACCCGGTTCCAGTAGGACTTTGGGAAACTCCGGGCGGTGTAGAAATGGTGTCCCGCTGCCGACGTAAATCCACCTACCACGTCGACCTGCCGCATGTTGGGCGTCAGCGTGTGCGAATCGTAATGACCGTCTATCTTCTGAACGGACTGCACGGTGGAGCCAGGCAGATTCCGTTGCATAAATCGGGCGGGCATCGAATAGAAGGCGCTGTGGGTATTGTTGGCCGTAGAAATGAACACATTATTGTCTTCGGTCAGGCCCAGCCCCCAGGTGTTGTTGCTGGTATTAGCCAGAAAATCGACATCCGTTCCGTCGGGGTTGAGGTTGTATACGCCCGTCCGAAAATTCATGGCCTTTCCGTCTTTAGTGGTGCCGTTGAAGCCGGAGCCGACCACGCCCCAGATTTTGTTGTTGAATCCGTATTGCAGGTTCGACGGGCCGAAGTGGGTATCATTCTTGTCCCAGCCGGTCATGATATTCTCGCGCACGTCGGCTTTGTCGTCGCCGTTGGTGTCTTTCAGGAAAACTAAGTGTGGGGCCATTGCCACCACGACACCACCATTCGCGAAGACCATGCTGGTTGGGATATTCAGCTTATCGGCGAAAACAATGAATTTATCGGCTTTCCCGTCGCCGTTGGTGTCTTCGCAAATTTTGATGCGGTCATTAGCGGCTCCGTCCGTTTCGAGAAACGTGTTCGGATAATCGACCGATTCGACAATCCATAACCGGCCCCGTTCGTCCCACGACATAGCGATAGGGTTGGTAATGTCGGGTTCGGCGGCAAACAACTGAACATCGAAATCGACCGGTACCTGCATTAGCTTCTTCGATTCTGCCGGTATGAGAGATTCCTGCATCTTAGGAACCGTGTAGCGTTTGCTGTAGTCGGCAATGGCGATCCCCGACGACTCGTAAATGTCTACGTTCGGTATCGCCAGCCGGGCGATCTGCTGCTTTACCGGCTCGCCGAGTGCCCATAGTACGCCGTTATTGACCAAATCCCGAAACCCAGGGTTCGTCCAGGTGCTGTCGTTATGACCGTAAGCGGTATAAAAAACCCGGCCTTTCCCCTCATTTCGCACCCAAGTATAGGGTTCCTGCCGGTTGCCTTCCGCACGTGTTGTCAGCACCGTCATGTCGGGATTAAGGTTCTGATGCACGTAGGTCTCATCCCACGACGTGGTAAACGCTGGCAGCCCCTGCGTAATCGGGTGCTTTTTGTTCACGATAGTCGCTTTGATGGGTCCCGTTCCGTGCGCCTTGAATTGTCCGCCAATCGTTTTGATGTACCAGGCCGAGTTTTTGAAACAGCCGGACGCTGAATGCAGCGGAATCAGGCCTTTTCCGCCTTCCACAAATCCCTTCATGGCTTGCTCCTGTGCAGGCGACAGGCTGTCGTGATTGGCGTAGATAACCAGACCGTCGTATTTGGCCAAGTTTCCTGCATCCAAGTCATTGAGATCGACGGTGTACGTCAGGTTGACGCCCTTTTTGAAAAGCGAAATAGCCAGCCAGGGAGCGTATTTTCCGGAATCGTGGTGTTTGCCTTTGTTGCCCAGGAAAAGCACCTCCCCGCGCCGGGCAGTTGACGCCGGTGAACGATCCTGATTGGCTCCGCGCTGGGTTGTCCGGACGGGGCGGCTGCAACGCTGAAACAACCCAATGGTCAGCACCATTAAAACAATAAACACTCTCATAGGTGGATTGAGCAATTAGTAAAGTTGATTTACAAGTGATTGGTCAGCTACGGCTCCAGCCAGACCTGCTGAGTGAACGCTCCATTGACAGCGGCATCCCAAACCTCAACCCGCACCCATTTTCTATTCTTGAGATTCGTAGCAAAGCGGTACTGCTTCGTTCCAAAAGGCAATGTGTTCGTAAGGTCGATGCGCTCCCGAAATACCTGAGTGCCGTCGCCGGAGATGATCTCGGCAAACGTAAGGGGGAACGTCCAATCGATGTTGAGGGCAACCATCGCTTTCCCATCGGCGGGCAGCGTCAGGGTCTCGCCCGCGCCTTTTCCGTTGACGGTGAAGGCCGGTAACAGCACTTCCCCGGTCGAGACGAAGAATTTTCCCTGCTGCATGGCGTCCAGAACGGGTTGCCAGCCTGCACTATAATCGGGCAGTATGTCCATTTGAAGGTAGTTGACGTTCAGGTGGGCGTAAGTTTCGTTTTCCGGCTCCATCGTAAAAATGTCGGCCTCGGCGATGACGTGCTTTTTGTGCCCCCAGTTCGCCATATCGTCCATCAGATCGAGTACGCGTCGGCTTAGCCGGGGTTCCGACAAATCAGCCGGAATGTTTTTCCAGGCGGCTCCGAAGAAATGATCGGATTTGTAAAAGGCTTCTTCCTTGTACTGATCGGGGAAACCAGTCGATCCTTTGGTGCGGGCGTGGGCGGTCCAGGCTAAGCCGTTTTCGGTTTCCAGCAGCTTCAACATTTCATCCTTATTCGCGATTCGATACACTTTCCCGTATTTGGGATCGTCGGTCACGAACGGCATACCCGGCTTGCGCGACATAATCCAGTTCACGGGTTTCGGAAAAAAGCTGAGCCAGTGCCCACCGAAGAAGTTGTTCGGCTCCTCGCCCGGCAGAAGAAGAAAATCCGCGTTGGAGAGCCGCTTACACTGGTCCGATAAGGTTTTCAATTCCAGCAGTCGCAGGCTGTCGGGTCCTTTGGGGTGGCCGGGGCCGTGGAACTCAGCCAGGTGAACAATATTGACCCCATGGTCTTTGAACACCTTGACAAAATTGGGATTTTCCGGTACGGGCTTACCCGCCAGCACGACTTTCGTCGTAAATTCATTGTGAAAATGACTCGACATGGTTTTGTAACCCGCCACCGGCTTATACGAATCGCCGTGGGTGAATTTCTTGACGTCCGTCAGCGCATCGGCCGGAGATCCAGTACTGAGCAGGCAGAAAAAATTAAGCCGTTGCTGCGTTCCGGGGGGCGCGTTTACCCACGGTACCCAGCGTTTGTCGCCCATCAGATCCTGCCGGATGCCGATGCCGAAATCGGGCACTAAACTTCGGTAGCCCGTTCCATACCAGGTAAAGTCAAGGTTATACGCTTCATCTAACGGGTAAAAATACTGGTGGGGAGCCGGAAACAGTGCTAAACTCCCGTTGGCGTTACTACCGATAATGGCCCGGTATTTCACGGCCTGCGCCTTGTTGGGCTGCTTCAGATCCGTTGGTATCTGCTGCATCCGGTTGTCGGTATCTGACCAGGACAGGGTGGTCCAACCCGGCCTCTTACCCACTAAACCCGCATCATACAAAATGGCGGTAGAGTCGATGTCGGTGGCTACCACAGCGGCTACGTTGAACAGCGGACTACCCTGATACACCGTAATTTCGATGGCACCCCGGAACGAAGCGGCCTGCACGCCGCCAATGCGGAGCACGGTTCGGGTGCCGACAGTGCTGACGCTGGCTTGTCGCTTGGTCAATGCAACCGCGTAGGCTTTGGAAGGCAGTTTGTTGGTTTTATCAAAAAAGATGTTCCAGCCATTCTGCGAAATCAGATCCCGTTTGCCCACCGTCAGCACAAACGCGGGGTCCACGTCGGTGGCGATTTCGCTGAAGCGCCCACCTTTGGAAAGTTGAATGTGGCTGAACAGGGGCTTGCCAGTTTCCAGGTTAACCACCAGGCGACCCGTTTCTTTATTCGTCGTTGGCCAGCTTAAGACCACGTCATTACCCCGTTTCACTACCGTCGTTGGGCTGTTTTTGGGGTATTTGGACAAATCGATGGGAATCTGTGCATAGGCGGTTGCGGTGGTCAGCAACAGCAGAATAATTCCTTTTCTCATAGGTGGGCTTACTTATCGTTGATCACAAACTGACCTTCTGAATGGGTGTGTAAATCATGTCTTCGACGCCCGTTATTTTCAGGCCGATCCGCACGAACACATAGCCCTGCGATGGCGTGATAGTCCCAATGTCAGCCGTTGTTAAACTGACGCTGTTGAGGTCTGTAATGGCCGGTCCAGCCAAATTAGCGGTAGTGATGGCATTGCCCGCATCGACAAACTGTGTTTTGTTCACGTACAGCGACACGCGCTCCACCGTCTTGCCGTTGACAGCGTCGGTGATCACTTTTTCGAGCGTTATACTGCCCGACACTTTCCGGCCCGCTACGGTGAACTGAGGGGTTCTGACCATGTAATAAGGCGTCACTTCCAGATCCAGCATCTGACTCCCCCGTATTGTAACGGCCAGACTATCCGGCGCACCGGCAGCGGTTTTCTTCCATAGGAACGGGCCCTGGCCATTGGGAACCGTCAACTTATACTCCCCGTCGAAGAGCAGGGCCTTGAATGAACCATCCTGTTTTATGGGCACCCGGATCGAACTACGGTTGTCGTAGGCTTGCTGCCAAAGTTCAAAAAACACCGGAAAGTCCGAGTTGCTGCCCGTGTTGGCACTCTGAACCAGCAGCGGCTCTCCTTTATACACCATCCGGCCTTCGAACACCGATTTGGGCGCGTCAAAATTATCTTTCTCGCAGGAAGTCAATCCGGCTACGAATGCGATTGCTACTAAATATGAATACTTCATTACCGTAAGGTCTTTGGTGGTGAACCGCCTGATTATTGGTTGGGATTTCTGGTAATCAGCGGGTTGTTATTGATAATGGCGTCGCTGATGCGGGAGTAATAGTTGCCCAGCCGGAACAAATGGCTCTGCGTTACCCGGCTCGACAGCACCTTGCGGAACACCCACTTGCCGTCGTTGGCCCCACCCGGATTGTAAACTTTGTAAGGCCACAGGCTATACACCCGCGTACTGGGTTCGGTTGCTTTTCCGGGTTGTGTGGTCAGGTCGGAACTGCTTCCATCCCAAACGACGTGGGCCAGCCGCCACCGCTTCATATCCCAGAGCAGGTGATTCTCGAACGACAATTCTACTTTTCGTTCATGCACGATCCTGTCGAAGGTAATTTGGCCGGCCGTCAAGGGCACAATCAGCCCGGCCCGGCTCCGCACCTGGTTCATGAGCGTAGCCGCTATTGCGGTTTGGCCTAACTCGAAAGCAGCTTCGGCGGCATTGAGCAGGACTTCTGCGTAGCGGTAGCGCACGTTCCAAACTTCGCTCTGCGTCCCGATTTGGCCCGACCCGGGTACCGGATCGTTGTACTTGCGCATGTAAAAACCACTCTGGGCCGACCCGTCGTACCCTTCAATGGGTCCCGACAGGCCAACTGCCTGCACGGAAGCACCGTTGACGGTCTTCAGTTGACCCAACTGATCGCCCGACAGCGTGCTGCCGTTACTCAGCAACAGCCCGGCCCAGATGTCGATGGGTCGGTCTTTAAACGTGGCACCCGGCACTAACACCGTACCCCGTAGCCGGGCATCACGACCGGCAAACAAATCTTCGGGCTTCTCGTAATAGATGTAGTTCGTGGCTGTTCCCGTGTTAATGGCTAACGGCGCAAACGTGTTGTCTAACTTCTCGAACGACTGTACGAGGTTCAGCGATGGGTTCAACCGCCCTCCGCGCTCGCCCTCTTCCGTAATGGCGCGGGGCTGATTATCCAAGGCAAATCCGTGTATTTTAGCACTTCTCAGCTTGTAGTCTTCTACAAAAATGACCTCTGTATTGTTACCCTTGTCCAGGAAAATGTTGGCGAAGTTGGTCGACAGATCGGCACTTTTCTGATAGAGCGAATATTGCCCGGAGCTGATCAACTCCTGAGCGGCCGCTAAAGCCGTCTGGTAGTATTCAGTAGCTCTGGCTGCGGGGATGCCAATTTCGCCGTTGGGCAGGGATACGGTCGGTGTGGTAGCGCCGTATTTGGCAATAGATCCGGCATACAGCGCGGCTCTTGCTTTGGTGGCTACTGCCAGACCATAGGTTGCGCGTGATTTTTCGACGGGCGTTTTGGGCAGAATGGCCTTGATAGCCTCCAGTTCGCTGATGACGAAGTCATACACCTCGGACTCTTTCGCACGGGGCTTGCGGAGGTAGCTTGCGTCGCCACTGTAATCGTACGCGAGCGATTCGGTGATGAGCGGCACCCCACCTACCCGCTTTACCAGTTCGAAGTACACGTTAGCCCGGAGGTACCGGCCTTCAGCCGCAAAAAGAGCTTTGTCGGCCGGCGTTAATACAGTAGCAGCATTCACACGCTCAATGAAGAGGTTAATTTCCCGGATATAGCCGTAATCCCAATACGTTGTTTCGGGGGTACCTGTACCGGGGAATACATAGTCGTATTCGCGGTTCTGATGCCGGCCGTAATCACCGGAGGCAAATGCTTCGTCGAAGCTGGCGTAGATACCAAAGTTGGCGGGTTCGACCAGGTCAGGAATCCGGTTATACAGGTCTGTAACAACCGATAGCACCAAACGGGGATCGCTGTAGACCTCATTCAGCAGCAGAATATTGGTCGATTTTACGTCTAAAAACTTCTCGTCGTTACAACCCGCTGTGAAAAAGAGGACCGTTATGAGTGATAAAATAGTTTTTTTCATGTCTGGGTTACTGTTAGAAGCTCAAGTTCAGTCCAAAATTCAGCAGCTTCGTCTGCGGGTATTGCAGCCCGTTCTCGTCCTGCACTTCGGGGTCAATTCCGTAGGGGCGGGCGTTGTCGATCGAGAACAGATTGTAGGTATTGACGAACACCCGTAGCTTCTGAACCTTAAATCGCGTTGTCAGGGCATTAGGGAGCGTATAGCCCAACTCCATTGTACGGTTGCGGAGGAATTTGATGTTGAGCATCCACCAGCTTGAATCCCGGTTCAAATTGCTGTGGCCGCCATCGTTATAACGCAGAGGGATGTTAGTGCCCGCTATCCAGGGGCTGTCGGCGTTGAGCGGATCGGCGCGGTGCCAGCGGTCGTCAAACAGGAAACGCGGCACATTACCCGTATTCTGGAAGGCATTACGCTGCTCAAAACGCCGGTTAATAGCCAGCATCGATCCCGCCGAAAAATCGGTCGCAAAGTCGAAGCCTTTGTAAGCCATCGTAATATTTATTCCGCCCGACAAGACGGGTGTAGAGCTGATACCGTAGCCAATGGGCCGTTCGTCCCGGTCGTTAATGATACCGTCACCGTTGGCATCTTTGTAAATCAGGTCGCCGGGTAGCATTGTCCGGTTGCCCTGGCCGTCGTTGTTAACTGAGTAGGCATTGATTTCATCCTGTGACTGAAACTGACCAGCCACCTCGTAGCCCCAGAAGATATTGCTCCAGCGGTTCTCACGCGACTCCCGGTATTGCAGTAATGAATTGCCATAGCGCGGATTATAAGGGCGGATAAACTTATTGCGGGCGTAAGAGATATTGCCGCCGATCGTGAACCGCACACCCCGAACATTGCCGTTATAGACCAACGAGCCTTCACCACCGATCACGGCGTCGCGTTCCAGATTTTCCTGGGGAAGCGCATAGCCTAACTCACTCGGCACGAACACGTCGCTCTTTACCGTCGGCAGCCCGTCCCGATTGCGACGGAAATAATCTAATGTACCTGTGAGTTTGTTGTTCAGGAGCGCGAAGTCCAGCCCAATATCCATCACTTTAGCCGTTAGCCAGGAGATGCGGTCAAACGCAATACCCCGGTCTCGGGCCGCTGTTGTTGCCGTCCCCCCCATGATGCCCGTGCCCGAGTTGTAGGAATAGCCCGGATTGTAGGCAAACGGATCGAGGTCAACATTGTTAGGCCGCACATTGTCGTCCCCTAACTCACCATACGAAGCCCGGATTTTGAGATCGCTTAACATCCGACCATCACCTGTAAACGATTTAAAAAAGGGTTCTTCCGAAATGCGCCAGGCGGCCGAGGCCGACGGAAATGTTCCCCACCGCTTGCTGGGAGCAAATTTCCAGGAAGCATCCCGGCGGGCCGCTACTTCAATAAAGTATTTATCGGCGTATCCATAATTGACCCGGCCTACGTAGCCAACCCGCGCCTGGGTAAAATCGATATCGTTGTAGGCTACGAAATCGGCAAACTGCTGCACGGGCAGGGAATTGGTCTTCGGCACGGATCGGGCCTCAACGTTACGTTCCCGCCGTTCAAGCTGCTCCCGCAGAGCGAGGGCATTGATAGTATGCTTGCCAAACGTATTTGTATAGGCAAGCTGAATCTGCCCGACAGTTTCGTCGATTTTGTTATTGACCCGTTGGCGGTAAGGGTTCTGGCTGCCGCCCGTCCGGTTATATGCCTGTGTCGTCGGGTTATATGTATACGTGTCATATGTGTACTCAAATACTTCACGCTGGGCATCCCGCAGCATATACGAATACAGTCCCTTAACTAGCAATCCTTTAATGGGTGTCTGATATTCACCCGTAAACTGGGGCGTAATGGAGCTATAGACTTCCGTAAGATAACCGGACCGCTGGTAATTCAGATAGCCCCAGTTCGAGGCTGGGTTGCTGATGGTGTTGATGTAGGCGGGATTATCGTTGGCGTAGGGCCGCTCACCAGGGCGGTTGCGTAGTATGGCGAATTTGGGGGCCTCGTAATCGTCACCGCCCGGCACACCGGGGTTTTTGCGGGTTTCCTGCCGCCCGCTGATCGTAAGACCGACCTTGATTTTTTCCGATATCCGGACATCAATGTTTGATTGAATGTTGGAGCGGTTAAAGAGAAAATCACGACCCAGCACAGAGTTTTGATCGAGCCGGGTGGCCGAGATATAATAATTGATTCGGTCCGAACCACCACTGGCGCTTAGATTGATGTTCGACTGGGGGGAATTAGGCTTGACAATGAAGTTGTACCAATCGAAATTCTGGTAGCCAAATTCGGTTCCGGCTTTGTATTTATCGAGTTCCGCCTGCGTGTACCCGGTTGTGCCGTTCCGATTGATTTCCGCTTCGGCCTTGCCGAGGTTCCATTCGTAGGCATTAATGACTTTGGGGAACCGGGTCCAGTTTTGAAACCCGTAGTAGGCGTCCAGATTGATCGTACTTTTTTGGCCAACGGTTCCCCGTTTGGTCGTAACGATGATAACGCCGTTGGCCGCTCGTGACCCATAAATCGAGGCCGACGCATCTTTGAGTACGGTGATCGTCTCGACGTCGTTGGGCGATATATTGTCAAACTGCGACTTGTCTTTGGGTACGCCATCGATAATGAACAGAGGATTGCCGCCCATGTTGCGAATCTGAATGTTAGCGGCTGCCCCTGGTCTTCCGTCGGGCTGGCGAAACTGCACGCCGGGAATCTTACCGGCCAACAAACCCGACACGGTAGCCGAATGGACCCGCCCAATGTCTTTGGCCGTCACGGCTGAAATGGCGCCCGTCAGCGATTCCTTCTTTTGAGTACCATAACCGACAACGATAACCTCCTGCAGGCCCGTGGCATCGGGCACAATATCAATATTGATAATTGATTGATTGCCAATGGTCACCTCTTTGGAAACATAGCCAATAAATGATGCAACTAATGTGCCGCCTGCGTTGCTTTGGGGCACGTTTAACGTGTAATTACCATCGCCGTTTGTGGTCGTACCAAGCGTCGTGCCCTTTATTACTACTGTTGCGCCGGGTAGTGGCTCTCCTTTATCGCCCGAAATTTTTCCGTTAACCGTTTGCTGTTGAGCCAGCACAGCTGTTTCGGTTAAAGTCAGTAGCGAAAGCAGCCAGATGAACCTGACGAATGGTGTCTTGTAAACGTTTTTCCTGTCCATAAACGTAATCAGGGTTTGGGTGAGTAAATGGTAATAAAGCTGACGTATGGCAGCCACGTGTTCTGCCGTGTCTAATACAAATCCTGTCAGGAAGCTAACTGGTATACAGAATCAACTTAATTGTTTTGATATAATTCAAAGAAATGATTTTGCAATTTTAAGAAGTTGAATGTTCACAAATCATTATTATTGTGCAAAAAAGTAAGACATACGTACAATTTTTGACCTACATTAGGGCATATTGATGATTTATGCGAACAAAAACACACATAGATGAATTAGCGAAAATGTAAATTGAGTTATGAAGTACAAATTTCAAATAAAGTGCATCGCCCTGATTATCAAGTTATTATTTTTCGACTGTCGGATATCCAATGCTCAGCAATTCCATTTTAATGCACTTACTTCAGAGCAAGGATTGTCGCATAACAGCGTATTCAGCATCACGCAGGACCATAAAGGGTTCGTGTGGTTTGGTACGCGGGATGGTGTCAGCCGCTACGATAGTCAGCGCATCAAGAATTACTACCTAAATGCCTATAGCCCCAATGCTGAAGCGGCAAGAGTCAATTGCGTTTATAGCGTCGGGCATGAACTGTGGGTAGGTACCGCCACCGGACTATTTCGCTACGTCTTCGACACAGATGAGTTTGTGCCAGTTTATCTAGCAAAAAATCCGGTCAACGTATTAATCATTCAGCGAGTGTCAACGGGCGAGTTGTGGATTGGTAGCCGGGATGGACTCTACATTTTGCCGAAACGAGAGGGGGCCATACGGCATATCCTGCCGGGGCGGTTTACGCACGGTATTCATGAATTTCGTAAAGGCTCTTTTCTGATTCTACAGAATAATACGCCTTGTCTCATCAATGCAGCCGGTGAAACCATCGTTACGCTCGCAATGATTGGGGGCAACCCTGAAAAATCACATGTACACCGCAATCACAAACTTCTTAAGAGTAGGCGGGGGGCTGTTTGGATGAGTACAGAAACAGATTTGCTCCAATTAGACGAAAATTTAATGGTTTTCAGGTCGTTAGAATGGTTTGGGCGGCTGGTGAAGGACCGAATACGGGTTGTACGCACGATTACAGAAGACCATGCTGGAAACGTCTGGATTGGCGGTGAGTCGGGCGTGATTATGGTTGACAGCCAACGACAGACCGCCCGTGCCTTTGACAAATCTTTTACAGCCTCTCCCTACGGCCTGACTGACCGGGCCGTTTATTCGAGTTACGTCAGCCGGGATGGGATGGTTTGGCTGGGTACCTATTTTGGGGGTGTTAATTATACCAAACCAGTCGGTGTTTCTTTTGAACATCTTTTCCCGGCCACCGACGGGCAAACCATTGCGGGTAAGGCCATCAGTGAAATTACCATAGATGGGCAGGAACGGCTTTGGGTGGGCACCGAAGATGGGGGTATTAGTGTTCAGAACCGGATTACGGGTCGGTATACGTACCATAACCGGTCGAATGGTTTGAGTGATAATAATGTACACGCTATCTCGATTGATAAGTCGGGAGCGGCCTGGGTAGGTACATTTTTGGGGGGGCTAAACCGAGTTGATCCGGTAACGGGGGAAAAGCGGGTGTTTCTGCACAATCCGGACGATCCGGCGTCGCTGGCGAGCAATTATGTAAATGCCCTCTATCGCGACCAGGCCGGTCAGCTTTGGGTAGGCACAACCCGAGGTCTGAATATCCTTGATGAGAAAACGGGCACCTTCCGGCTCTTTAAACCCCAGGAGCTTGGAGAACCTTTTATCATTGACATACTAGGTGATACGTCGGGGCAGATTTGGATTGCTACGTCCCCTTCGGGCGTATACCGATACGATCCTGAACTCGATAAACTGACCCATTACGATGCCAGTAACACGCCTGTTTTGCGGAGTAATCAGATTATGAGTATATTCGAAGATTCGGGCCATAACATGTGGTTTGGCAGCCTGAACGGAGGTGTATACCAGTGGAATTACCGGCAAAAAAAGTTTATCTGGCACCCGACGCAGGCGCACTTGGCTAACCAGACCGTTTACGAAACACTGGAAGACAATTATGGAACCTATTGGTTTTCGACTAATAACGGTCTGCTCTCATTCAGTCCAAAGCAGAACACGTATCGAGTGTTCGATGAAAGCAACGGGCTTCAGGCTACCCAGTTCAATTTTCGATCTGCTTTAAAGGATCGGCGGGGTTATCTGTATTTTGGAAGTGTAGATGGGCTTTGTTATTTCAACCCCGACAACATTGCGAAACGAGTTTTTGACCCGCCCGTTTATTTTACCGACCTCAAATTATTCAGCAAAGAAGTCAAAGCCGATAGCAAACTCATGTTGACCAACTGCCTTGACGAAACAAACGAACTACGCTTCGATTACGCGCAAAATGTCATTACGTTCGATTTTGTAGCCATCAATTATTTCTCGAAACAGACCAATTACTATACGTATTACCTCGAAGGGTTTGAAAAAACTTGGGGACCGAAAACCACCGTAAACGCGCAGACCTACACGAATTTATCGCCCGGAAATTATACGTTTCACGTTAAGTCATTTCAATCAAACGGTGATTTGTCGCCAACCGAACGTATTCTTCACATCATTGTGAACCCACCATTTTGGCGAACGAACTGGGCTTACTTGCTTTACGCGCTGTTCGGTGTTGGATTGCTGGTGCTCTATAGGCGGGTCATTACGTATCTGAACCGCCAGAAGGTAGCCGTTCAGATAGAGCGGGTTGAGAGGGAAAAGAGCGAGGAGTTGAATCAACAGAAGCTAAATTTTTTCACGTTTCTTTCCAACGAGTTCAAAACGCCGATTACCCTAATTATGGCGGAGGTCGACGAGCTGATTCAGTCTAACCAGGCTTGGCGGGCTGATTCAGCAATAAACTACAGTGTCATCAAAAAAAATGCGAGGCGGTTACACGTACTGATTGACCAAATTACGGCACTGCGTAAAACCGGCAGTGACGTTCAGGAAATTCGCCTGACAGATTTAGATATTATTGCTTTTATAAAAGAAACGGTGCAGGGCTTCGACCCGTTTATTCAGTCAAAGCATATTCGAAGGCGGCTCACCTTTTCGCCCCCGTATCTAATGGCTTCGTTCGATGCCGGTAAGGTGGAAATGATAGTTGGTAACGTCTTATTTTTCCTCACCAATGAAGCAACAGAAGGAGATGAGCTGGCCATTGACGTACGGATTGAGAAGCTATTAGATTACGAACTTAGCATAATCTTTTCACTGGAAGGGCGGCCGGACCTGTTCAAGAGCATCGAAGCTACATATCAGATAGCAGAAGATGATGAAGAATTATTCCGCCAGGATAATTCTTCGAGTGTTGGTATATTATTAACCTTCAGTCTACTGAAGTTACTGTCGGGAACTGTATCGTTTATAGACGAAGGCACTCGACAGGGACTTTCCCTCCGGTTCCCGATCTGTAAGAGTCCGGTAAGTAAAGCCCCAGCCGTGTTACCCAAAACTGACCTTTTACGAGTGCATGTTTTAGCGGAACCGGACGGTTTGCTGCCTGAAAACATAGTAGTTAAGGAGTTATTGGACGGGACATCGTTGACGGGCAAACCGACCATTCTAATTATTGATCGAAGCAATGACCTGGTCCAGTTTCTGAAACGTCATTACCACGATACCTACCACATTAGAATTGCCTACACGTTTAGCGAAGCCCTGAAGAAAGCAGAAAATATGCTTCCCGAAATCATTCTTTGCGACGGCGACATCCGTGATAAAGAGGACAAAAATTTATGCCTAGCCCTAAAAAGTAATCCACTTACTGAGTCAATTCCGGTCATTTTGCTGCTGAATGATAAAGATGATAAAACCATCATTGAGGGTCTCTACAGCGGGGCTGACGGCTACATTAGTAAGCCGTTCAACCTTAAAGAACTGGACCTGATAATCGGCAACCAATTGACATCGGTATCGCTCCTGAAAAAGAAGTTAGCGGACGGTTTTGGTGACTCACTTCTGACTAAACTGCCCCGGCGCAATAAAGAGCAGGAGTTTATAATGCGATTTTCGACGTTGGTAAATCATCATTATAAAAATAAGGACATTACTTCCGACTCGCTGGCGCATTTAATGAATTGTAGCAGGTCGCAACTCCATACAAAACTCAAAACTCTCACAGGTCTTAGCACTAAAGAGTACCTGAATGACTACCGGCTGAACTTGGCCCGTCAACTGCTTGAGAGCGGATTGAGTGTAGCCGAGACCGCTTTCGAAGTAGGTTTTGGCGACCCGAATTATTTCGGTCGAGCCTTCAAAATGAAGTATGGGATGACACCTAGTAAGGCAAGCTAAGTCAGAGTTGGAACTAGTAGGCTTTTTCCGCCTGCGCTAATCGGTTCAGCACGGGCAATGAATAGTGGTGCAACTATTTAGAATGAAGTGATTTTCATATCACAGTACTGGTCAACTTGATTCAAACAAGAAATAGCTCAAAACCCCTCGTAGGACTTTTAGTATAGGTTACGTAAAGTTTTTTATTATAGGTTGTGCATGTTTATTCATTCGGACTCCTCTCTTACTTCTATCGGCCGATTTAGTCCAGTAAAATGTCAGTCAATGACGTTTATTGAACTCGTAATTTACTATCAATGAATGTGTTGAGTTGATGTTAAGCGTTAATAAAAGCGTTCACCATATCGTCCGGATATTTTGAGGACAAGACACGCAAATTTTAAAGGCTATCAACTACACTTCACAGAGAACGCTAACGCAATATGCATCCTCCAGAGTTAAATGATACGTATTGCGTTAGCGTCCTGGTACTATTCTATAAAACAAAATTACCCCTCCCCTATTAATTTATGACCAACCGCTTTGTGGCTACGATGGCTCCATCAATCACTAAACTGTAGTGGTATAAGCCAGTTGCCAATCCCTTACGATTAATCAAAACGATTCCTTTGGTGTTCGTCGACACCTCGATCAGGCGCACCAGTTGTCCTTGTACGTCATGAAGCTGGATAGTTGCCTGCTGACTTTTGGCGGGTAGCTGAAAATGGATGGTCGTCTCGCTCGTTACCGGATTAGGAGCTGCCGACAGTAATTCAACCGATTCTAACACGACATCGGCTCCCAGTCGGGGAGACGAGATCGCAATTAACTTCCAGCGCTGACTAACACTCGCGCTAGCGATTTTACTGACGGCCCTAGTCACGCCGTCTACCAGGCCAATATCAAGGCGGTTGCCAATAGCACACTGAGGTTCTAACCCATAGATGTTGCTACCCAGATCAATCAATTTCCAAACCTGATTACTGCCCCCATTACTGGTATAGGTTTGTACTTTGCTATTATCACTGGCACTTCGGCCAGCTACATCCAGGCGTTTTCCTGGGGCATGCTGAGGCTCAAGTTCATAAAGACCGCTTCCTTTGGCGATGAACTTCCATCGCTGATTAGGTCCCCCGTTGCTTCGGTAGAGTTCGACAATCGCTTGATCGGCGGTACTCAGGCCCCGCACATCCAGTCGATGGCCCAGGACATGTTGAGCTTCAAGCTCATAAACACCACCCGCTACAATGCCGGTGCCGCCAGTCGGGGAGGGAACAAAGTTGGCGGTCAGCGTCGAATTGACCCCGGGCGTTGACAGGTTCTGAGTTTGCCCACCCCCGTTTGACCAGGAAGAAAATGTGTAGGTAACACCGCCTACGGTTTGCGGAGAGACCGCTTCCACACTTCGAACGATACGACTCACACCCGTAAAGGAGTAGGGCGCTGTTCGTGAACTACCGTCCAGTTTCAGGACTAAGCCAGCAGGGCTAGTGGCTAACGTAACAGTCGAAGTAATGGGAACCACATCCCGGGATACGGTAGTGGTAGCCCCTTTTGAATCCGTTACCGTCAGAAATAGCCGGAACACGACGTTGGCCGACGTTTCCATCTGGGTGGGTATGGTAAAACGGCCCGTGGTAATGCCACTCGTGGGTTCCATGGCAGGGTGTGCATGAGCCGGAGAATCAAAATGATACAGATCAACTTTCCAAGTAAAAGCACTGGCGGGCAAATTGCCGTCCTCCCCGTCGGTACCCGTCCCGGAAAACGAAATGACATCGCCTCCTGCATACCGCACACCCGTTGCGGGCGTAATAATCGTGGCAACCGGTAATTGATTGGTAATGACCAGTAGCGTTGCTTCACTACTGGTGGCACTTCCGGCTGCATTACTGACAATCACCTTGTATTTAGTCCCATTATCAGCCAAGGCTGGACTGGATAGCGTATAGGTTGGTGAAGTGGCTCCTGAAATAGAAACTCCATTTCGCTGCCATTGATAGGTGGGCGTCGGATTTCCAGAAGCAACGGTGGTAAAGGTAACCGACTGCCCCACCGAGACCGTTTTGCTGGTCGGCTGCACCGCAATTGCCGGCAACCCGTTTCCCGTGTAATCAACGCGCCAAAGAACACCATTGGTACTCGACGTGTTGGCCGCATCGGACCCCCCGGCAATACCGCCCCTGGCAATAAAATAGAGCGTTCCCTCCGCGTTGACGGCCACATCCAAGGGTCGATTAATACCCGATGCAAAATTGGTAACCGCTTTCGTAGACGGATCAATCGTCTTAATCCAGCCGTTGCAATAATCACCAAAGAAATATTTCCCAACGTAGGCACTCGGAAACTTGGCGGTAGTAGGATTGTAAAACGCGCCAGCCGTGATGGAGCAACCCTGGCTATGGTCATAGGCATAGAAGGGGTCCTGGTAGTTCGTGGGTGGCGTTTGCGTAGTTCGCACGCCTTCGATGCCCGGCCAGCCGTAATTTTTTCCGGCCATACCTTCATTGATTTCTTCCCAACTGCTGTTGCCTACATCGTTGATGAACAGTTTACCCGAGCCGGGTTGCAAGGCTATCCGAAATGGGTTACGGAGTCCCAATGCCCAGATTGCCCGGTTGACGCCTGTAGCCGTTGTATAGAAGGGATTATCGGTCGGAATGCTGCCATCTAAATTAATGCGAAGGATTTTCCCTTTCAGCGTCGTGAATGATTGTGCGTTTTGGGCAACCGTATTTTCCCCGACTGAGATAAACAGCTTTCCCTCTTTAATGGCTAAGCCCCCACCGTTGTGGTAGCCAACCGTACCTAATGGATCAATATCAATTAACACGCGCTCACTACCACCCAGCGCGACATCGCCCGTAGCGGTAAAACGGCTTACCCGGTTGTTACTCACCGAACTGCCGGCTGCTTTGAAGGTATAATAGGCGTAGAGAAAGTTATTGGTACCGAAATCAGGATCAAGTACCACCTTCAGCAATCCCCGCTCGTTGAAATTATCGACATTGGGAATGCTTAAAAATGGCGCAGCCAGCAACGTACCATTTTTAACGATTCTCACTTTACCATTTTTCTCCGCCAGAAAGACGCGACCATCCGGGGCAATAGCTATACCCACTGGATCAAGGCCAGTGGCTACCTGGACGCCGGCAAAATTGGCCGGGAAGGTTTGCGCCCCAACGAGTTGCCGTTGAAGCAGGACCAGTAAAACGAGCAGAGCGATTGCTCTACCAGACGAAAGCGTTTGAAAGAAATGATTCATAGTTGAGCTTGGGTTGAGTTAATTGATTTAAGCAGTTTGATAGGCAAGAAACCAGCCGAAGCCATCCATTATCAGATGACTTTCGAAAAATTGGATTGGCGTGGTCGTCGGCTATGGCATTGCCAATTATTAAAACAGTTCAACAGTTACGATATCTCTTCTATACTCCGTATTATTCCATTCAATGTCAACACTTTTTATGTTTGAACCCCTCTACAATTTAAAAATAAAGTGGTTGGCTTCGATCATTCATAAGTGACGTTTACAAAATCCTCCGATTCAGACACATACGTGGTATTATCAAAGGCTGGACGGATCTAACCTTTCTATTCACTAGCTTCAACTCCGATGTCGCGAACGATTGGCCTGCACCAGCGTACCGGCTGCTATTCAAGTCGAACCTACTGTCCCCAAATAATAACCTATAAAAACAGCCATACCTTTCTAATGGGTGCTCTTCCATACTAGTACTCTTCCAAAATAGAGGTTAGAGTAAATTAGCTAGCTTTGTGGCATGGGCCAAATCGCTACCCCGTTCGTCCTGTCGGAAGCCGACCAGACAACACTAAACAATCTCGTCAGTAAAGGGAAAGAGTCAGTTCGTAAGCTGAACCGGGTCAGAGCCTTGCAGTTTTCACATCAAGGCCAGCATCCCGAGCAGATTAGTAACTTATTGGGCATCAGCATTGCTACGGTTTATAACCTACGAAAACGCTACCGAGAAAATGGACTGGAACGGGCTATTAGTGAGAAAGCCCGGCCGGGTCAGCCCCGCAAGGTTACTCAGCAGGTGGAAGCTCAGATCACCCAACTGGCTTGTAGTGTGGCCCCTGATGGCCGTACTCGCTGGACAGCGGCCCTGATTAATGAGCGGTTAGTCAAACTTGACATCCACATTGACGACGAGTCGGTGCGGTTAGCTTTAAAAAAAGTAAGCTCAAGCCCTGGCTTAAAAAACAATGGTGCATCGGGCAGGTAGATGGAGAGTATTTAGCCAAAATGGAGAATGTTCTCTCCGTTTATAACCAGCAACCCATCGTTGGCAGGGGCCGTATCTGCTTCGATGAGCGTCCTTGTCAGTTACTTGATGATGTAATAGCGGCCTTGCCTACTAAACCGGGCAAACCGGCTAAAGAGGACAATGAATATGTCAGAAAAGGAATGTGCGCAGTCTTGTTGGCTTACGATTTAGACACAGGCCAACGCTTTACTCAGGTGCGTGAGCAGCGTACAAAAGCGGATTATGCCGAGTTTATGTACGAAGTGATATCAACACATTATGCTGATATTGAGCGGATTGATTTGATTCAGGATAATTTGAACACTCATAAATACGGCTCTTTTTATGAGCATTTACCTATTTCACAAGCCCGGTTACTGAGCCGTAAACTGGCGTTTCATTTTACACCCAAACACGGCTCTTGGCTAAATATGGCGGAGATCGAGTTTTCGGCCTTGGCGCGCCAAAGTTTAAATCGGCGTATTGGTAGTTTAAATGAACTGGCTCGCCAAGTCGAGTTATGGACCATTAACCGTAACGAACAAGCAGTGAGAGTGCATTGGAGTTTTACAGTGGCTAGGGCTGAAACTAAACTCAAACGGTGGTATGAGCAGGTTAACCCAGATAACAAGCTGAATCCATGTAAGAATTAAATTGGAAGAGTACTAGTTATTGATTCGCCTGTATCGTCTGCGTAGGGCCGGTGAGTTATTGCGAGCCGGGCGAACGGTAACCGAAACGGCTTATCTAGTAGGGTTCGATAGTTTAACTTATTTTGGTCACTGCTATAGGGAGCACTACCAAATGACACCTACTGAATTTGGTAGTCAACTTGTTTAGAAGCGCCCCAATTGCCCGGACAAGGTAAGGGGGTAGACGTACTTGCTGCCCGCTCCTAATCAGTTCCCACATAAACTACTATCGTTCAATTAAACCTCCGATACTTTTCAAGGTAAGACACATAAAAGCCCTGGTCAAGTTGGCCGGGGCTTTAGGTATCTATCCACACCATTACGAAGCTTCCACCCCGTATTGATACTTTATCAACAGTCAGCATTGAGGGTAAAGTTCTTTATCGTTTGAGCCGTTCGAAAACCCCCAGTGATAGCAGTACTGTAATCAGTAGTAGTCCAATAAGGGCCAGCCTTCCTCTTTTCGAATACCATCGTTCGACTGTGACCAGCTTAAGTATTGTGATTAATAGTATAACTTAGACTAACATAGGATAGATGGTTAAAAAAACGGCAACAGTTGATGACCAGCCAATTCACCATGAATAGGAAACACCCTACTATCGACAAGAGTCTGGATATCAGTCAACATGAGCAACGGGCAACCTATCACCTTATTCAGGCTCAACAGATACTTCTCCTAAAAGCAGGCGAAAAAGATGGTGAGTATGCTCGGGTTAGATATGTAAAGATGGCTGCCCGAATAGCTTTCAATGCAATACTGGTGGCCATTGACAGCTATTTGAAAGCCAGACAGACCGCTATAGTCAAAAGACCGAAGAGCATCGAAGATTACCGAAAAAGAGTGGCCGAATATAATCAACAATTACACGGGCTACTCAATGCCGCGTACGGAGAATTATATCTATCTGGTTACTATCATGGCAATCCATCCAAATTGCTAATGGCCAGAGGTTTAGCGACCGCTTATGAAATTCTAATCTGCATTCGCAACTCGTCTGAAATTTAGTAAATAGGTGAACGGCGTACCCTCAGTCAAGGGACGGGTATGATCCAAAAATGGTATTTATACAGCCGGGGGTACGTTTCCGGTACAGGAGGCAACAACTGTTATTGATTCTACAAAGAAGAAAATTCAGAACTATTCGTACTAGCAACAAAATGAATACCAAGTGACTTTTAGAATATTGAGCATTATCAAACCATCGGACAGCGGGATGGTTACCAACTTTTTTGATACCTACAGGCTGTATGGGGTTTCTCGAAATAGACTGATTCTGATTTAATCTCGGCCACCACTGACTGGGGTAGAATAGGGGCCGTGGTGGTAGCCACCAGCACAGCTTATTTCGAAAGCAAAATGAGGTAGCGGGCGTACCAAGCAATACGAATAGCATCAATAGCATCTGTTTTACCGCGTTGTAAACCACGCCACAGGGTGCCCTGCCGCTTTTTGATCCGTAAACTGTTTTCTGGCCACAGAGAAAAGCTGGTTTGGTCGGTGAATGGTATAGATTCTCGTCTGCTTCTTATAACCGATGGTGTGGGCAATGGTGAAACCAGGTAAGGCGTTAATGAGTGTAAGCATAGCCTTAATGTTTACTTCCGAGTTGTCAGACTGGGCTGTTAACACCCCGGTTTCTCCATCGAAGACGGCAGCATCGGCCGGCCGGTGCCGTAGCTTTAGCAATGCCAATGGAGAAGTAAATGGCCATAAGGCGTAGGAGTCGCCCGGAGTTGAAATTTGACCTGGGGATTATAACGTACCTAGTTTCTCAAACCCTTACTAATGGGTCTTGATGCCCGAATTTTCATGGCTCGGGCTACCCCGTTGGGACTAGGGCAAGAAAACCCGGCGGGATCTGACCGCGACAGCGGACCGTCCCGAGCATAGAGTGAAACCGCTGGGGTCCCGTACGAAAGCTCTCCCCGATACTGGTGGGTAAATCATCAAATCTTGAACTCTCACTTCCCCACGAACCTAAAGGGCGGCCCGGCCAATTTTCCATGGCAGCGGCTAACCATCTGAGCCTTTGCCAGTCTAGCCAAGTGCGGTGCCGTATCGTCTCCCCTTTCTAAGGGCAAAATCATCCACCCCAGGCGAGTGGAGCTGGCCTGATACTGAAGAGGAGCTTTACGGCTAATACGCAACCAGGTTGAGTGGATCACAGACTGGCCAATTAGCTTTCACCGTAGGGCCGCCGATCGAGCCATCGTTGCAAGGCGATGCTCAGCAACGATGGCCCGGCTCGATTTAAGTGACGGGTACAGTAACAGAAGCAGACGGGTGTGTTCCGGGCGAAAAGTTTACGGGGGTCGTCGTCACGGCGACAGGAGAACGTTTGCCGCTGAAGGTACAGGGTCTTTCGTTAATGGGCATGCTGGGTAGCATACGTTGGTAGAAACTATGGACCTTGTCAGCGGGCATTCGGCTGATTGGGCAATAACTAACGGCCTGCGTGGCTATGAGACCAATCTGGGTAGCGGTTTCGCCGGCGCGATAGTTGATACGTTGAAAATGGTTGGACGTAAGTTGAGTCAACGTCATGCTCAACCGGGGTAAAATACCACCTCATCACCGGTGTTAAATCAGAGCCAGCATCTCCGCAATACACCCTTGGGGATGGGCAGGGAAACACCCCCTATGAAACATCCTATTTCTCCGTTATAAAACGGAGTATGGGGTTTTATGAGGGCTTAGCCCAGGCTTCTTCATCCGGGGGGGTAGTACTCGGTGGACCGTATTTAGCTACCTTATCCCGTGCGCTGGCTAAGGTAGCCAGCCGTTGTTCGGCCGACTGGAGCCACTGGCTTATTTCAGCCCTTTTGGCCTGTTGCTTGTCGAGCTGGTCGGCTAATTGCTGTTCCTCGGCTTCGGTCCTCAGCGAGTTTCTTACCCACCCGCCGAGGACCCCGCCTGAAGCGCCCATCAGCCCTAAACCCCCCAGGGAGATCACCCAAAACGTCATCCCCAACCCCTTGCGACGGCGAGCCTCATAATACAAGCTGATCGGGATCAGGGCCAGAAAAATACCGATCCCCACCCCCCATAGTAAACCCGGTCCCGGCCCGGTTAATTGCCGGATCTGGCGATCGATTTCTTCTTTTTCCTGTTCTTTTTGCCCGTATTCAAGCAATAGGGTCTGGTAGGGCTGATCCAGGATTTGCCATTGTTTGGTGATCGTTCCCGGTGGTGGGGGCGGGGTGTGGGGGCGCGCCTTATGCTGGTTCAATTCAGCGGTTAGCTCGTCCATCGTCCGGGCCACTCGTTCTTTCTCCTCTTTGTTCTTGCGGGTGTGATAGGCATTTTTGCATTTGTCACCGATGCAATACAATTGCCTTTTGTTGAGGGTCTCAAACTCTTCGCCACACGCGGGGCAAGTCTTCTTGGTAGGAAAATTATTATTCTTCATCGGTTGATGACTGTTTATAAGTTGATTCTACATTCATACTATACCACGGGAGAACACAGGGTCTATCCCATTGAAATGCCTTTGGAATAACTAGTACCCCTACACCGCCGTTTTGACCGTTGCCAACGGTGGGAACGTTGCGAACGGTCGCCAACAGTCAGCAACGTTTCCACCGTTGGCAACGGTCAAAACGGCGATTTTCAGCGCCTGGAGCCTGTTTTAGCTATATCGTCGGCTCCCTGTCGGCCGTTACGTACTCGGTAAACGGTCTCTACTCACTAACCTTCCCGATGTATCGATAGCGAGTCCGCTTCCTTAGGACCAGGTCTGACAACGGGTAACCGGGGAAGATGCATAAACCAGGCGTGTGCCTACGTGAGCCGGACTATGAGCCGGGCTGGTCACTAAAGGTCCAATTCACAGGCTGGTTAATGAGTATAAGTTTAAAGGATAAGTAACAAAACAACTATACTAACGGTAGGCAATATACGTCATCGGAATCTAACTACCAACCTGCCTGTTCTTCCTCTAATCATCGAGTCAAGCTGGCACCTGTCTACCGATGGACTAGGGCTCCTAGCATAGCACCCAATAAGTCGTATTAACGAAGTAGCTGGATCGGTTGGTTGGCGTGTTTCAACCGATCCAGCTACCTCCTCAACGGGGCCTTCCCAACCCCTTCATCGGGCAGTAAGCTAACCCCTAGGGGCGGAAGCAACCGGGCAGGGGCTGGTTTAACAACAGCGGTGCTCCAGCGGCCAGGGAGGGTGGGGACCGACCCGGCGGAATGCGGCCTCCGGTAGAGCCGGTCCCGGAGAAAAAATCCTTTTTTTCCGGGACCGGCTCTACCGGAGGCCCGGCATCGATGCATGCCTTCACTCAGTGGCGGATGTAGGAATCGGGCAAGTGCTGGTTGCGGATGACTTTCCAGCGGTAGCCTTCAATTTCCCCGGGGGGGATGATAGCGGCCATCAAAAATGGCTTCAGGTAATCATCCAGATCCAGGCGGTCCTTGAAGCGCCTGGTTTCGGACAGTTGATTCGCGACGCCGGGCGATTTATGGTTAGCCCCCAGGGGCAGGTTCGGGGCGCGCACATCCACCGGGGTCGCTGGGTCGGTCGGGCTTAGCCCACTCGGTGGGGCGTAGACGGACTGGCCTCCGGCAGCGGGCGTAAAGAGGCCCTGCACGTAGGTGTCCTGTCGGGGTTTGTAAAGGCCCTCCAGGTAGGTCATCAGCCAGGGTAGCTGGCTGGCATAGTGGCTGGGTTCAGCCCGGCTCTGGTGCAGGGTAAAGATCCAGATCGACTCGCGGTCATCATCCGAGAGGTTGTTGTAAAACTCGATGCAGCCCCCCGCTGAGAGGTAGGCTTTGGGGCTGGCCAGCAGGCGGCGAATGATGTCCTGCAACAAAACTACCTTATCCTCTTTTTCCCGCCCGCCCCGGGGCCGGCTGTAGCCAATGAGGGTTGTCTTAGGGGTGTGGGCGAAGCGAATGACGTGGGTGTAGGTGGCACCCTGTCGGACGAATTTACCATAGTTGTCTGCGTAAGCTGATTGGGCAGGTGGCGTCTGGCCAGCGCGTTGAGCGTGAGCGGCAAGGGGCTGGCTTAGCTGGCCGATCGACTGGGGGTCGTGGGGTTTGGTCATGATTAGTTGGGTTGGGCATTTGGTCAATGAATCGCTTTGAGAATGGCCCCTCACCTGTACAGGTATACATGGGTACAATGTACTAAGGGTGAACATTTGAACAGCGTTTAAAAAATAGTCACTTTAGAAGCCAACAGTACAGGGGGTGGGGCAAAAAAATCCCTGCTCCGGGGCCCGGGCACAGGGGTACTGTCCCCCGGAGCAGGTCGCTGGTGAGCTGTTAAAAGCCAGGGGGAGTGATCAGCTTTCCCAAGGCTTAGGGGCAGGGGGTGCCCTTAAGGCGGTGCTTGTTGATGAACGAGACTGTGCATAGAGGTTCGAGGCTAGGCTGTGTATTGGCCGACGAGTAAACTTGGTGGAGGGGCGGCCCTAAATCCTGCCCAAACATGGGGCCTTAATTTGGGCTATCGTAGCCGGTTTTATCGTGTGGGCCCCGCAGGGCCTGATTAGGCCATTATAGCTTCGAGTTGAATCAACTGGTGCCGATTGGCGAATCGGCCACGTGCCTTTTTAGGCTGGCGTTGATATACCCGAGCGTATGCACCAACGAGGAATTAAAACGCTTTGACTGGGCCTACGCACGGCCCTGGGCAGTTACCCTGTGGACTTGCTACATTTGACTGGAGACGGATTTTAGGCACATTTGGGAACAAACCCAAAAGTACTCATGAAGAAAAGACCGCGCGGCGGACCGTGTGTATTTGACCAGGCATTCAAACGAATGGCCGTTGAGTTATCCCACGCCAAAGGCTCCGTGCAGGAAGCCGCCCGTGAACTCGGTATTGATTCGAGCCGGATCACCAAATGGCGACAAAGCCACAAAAACCCTGATCGATCTCCAACTGCGCCCCCCGAGCTGAGCGAGGATCAGAAGCTGATCAAACGACTCCAGAAAGAGCTGAAAGACGCTCAGCTTGAGCGCGATATACTAAAAAAGGCAGTCGGCATCTTCTCCAGGGGAGACCGCGCGGCGGACCGTGGGAAATATTCCGATTTATAGCGGAACATGCCAATCAGTTTCCCGTTGAGAAGATGTGTAAGGTGCTGAAGGTGAGCAGCAGTGGGTACTATTATTGGCGCAAGCATCCGGTTGGCATCAGGCAACTAAAACAAGCTCAGTTGCTGGACGATATTCGACAGGTACATGCCCAGAGCGAGTCGCGGTAAGGTAGTCCCCGGATCGCTGATGAATTGCGGGAGCGGGGCGTGAAAACATCACGTAATCGGGTGGCCCGATTGATGCACAATGCGGCCATCCGCAGCATCATGTACAAGAAGTATCGTGTTCAGACGACCGACTCATCTCATGATTATCCGGTAGCTAAAAACCTGTTAAACAGAGAGTTCACAGCCGATAAGCCAGGTCAGAAGTGGGTGTCCGATATTACTTACATTCCGACCGGTGAGGGTTGGTTATACCTGACAACCGTGCTGGATTTGGCAGACCGAAAAGTAATCGGCTGGGCATTGAGCGATGGCCTGAAAGCTGCGGATACGAGCGTAGCCGCTTGGCGTATGGCTCTCAAAAACAGGCGTATAGAGGGTGAACTTCTATTTCATTCAGATCGTGGTGTCCAGTATGCCTGCACTGAATTTCGGGGGCATCTAAAGGCCTTGCCCGTCGTACAGAGCATGAGCCGTAAAGGCAACTGCTGGGATAATGCAGTAGCTGAGAGCTTTTTCAAAACATTCAAAAGCGAATTGGTTAACCATGCTAACTTTCCGACGCGGGCCGCAGCCCGGTTGGCCACCTTCGAGTATATTGAGGGCTGGTACAATCGTCGGCGGAAACATTCAAGCTTGAATTACCGAACTCCTGCTCAACAGGAATCTTATTTTTACACTACTCCAATGGCTGCTTGAAAAAATCTCCAGTATAGTGTTGCAAGTCCATAAGGCTTTTTTAACTTGATAAACCAGGTACTTACTACCTACCTACCGAATCCGTTTATGGAGCGTAATAGTTACGAAAAACAGCTTAAATAAACGCCCAAGTGTACGTCGGTAGCCAGTAAGCGACAAGCACCCTGTATACATACCCACTTACCACCCCCGCTTGGGCTTATTTTCGAAGTGTTTTAACCAACTAGGGGCGCTCGACATGGGGTAGCCAGGCCCTGGTGGCGTTGACTTACTTACGAGGCTCTTACCAACCCCTGTCCCAGCATAAATAACTGGGTGTACTAGGCAGAGGCTAGAAGCTACGGTAAGTATAAAACAAAAAAAGGAGGCAATGGGATAGGGGCCGTTTCCGGCCCCTATGATACCCTTTTGAGCAACGCATGTCATTAAAAACACCCAAGTACCCCAGCCACCTAGGCAGGCCAGTGAGACCGGTTGACCCTAGTTAAAAGCAAGGCACTGGTGGTCTACCCACAGGCGCCTGCTGTTGTTGCTTACCAGGTTGGCTTGCTGTGCAGAACCCTTCCCGCACTTCGGTGGCGTGTGAAAGCCAGATAATTCGGACCGCCCCCCGCCCTCGTCGGCTTATTCAAGGGTTATCAGCGTTAATCAGAAGCACCGGTAGCGGCAGCGTTGATGCCGGTCTTGGTGCACGCTCAACCAGGCAGTTTAAGGCCAACGCACATTGGTAAGATCTGGCTACTGCCGGGTGTGTTGATGTTTTTCAAGAACTTAGGCCGCCTAGCGGGGAGAAGTGGCTAGATAATTATCAATCCGGTGGTTCTAGGCGGGACGCTTCCGTGTGATCTGCTGCGTGTTGATAAAGATTATATTGAATCGGATTCGGGTAATCTGGCCATGTAAATTGTATTGGGTGTTAAGCAAGTTTTCCAATTCTCTGGCGTAATCGCCGACGGGGAGCTAATATTTGTAATTGAGGGTGATGTAAACGTGTTGACGGCTTACAGTTGAATAAGGTGAGTTCGTAGCGCTTAGGGGCGTTCACAATTGGCTGATTGATCATTCCGTCTTAAAATGACCGTCCTTATTCCCCCTCCAATAGTAGCTTAGCTACGTATATAGTTAGACTAGATTGCGGTCAAACGTCTACGAAATCCGGCTATCAATATCACGGCTCTGAGCTGGAAACGGGCCGTTTTTGTGAAAGAGTTGTTCAACTGTCAGCACTGCGGGCCCAGAAAGAGGCGGAAGCGAGTTATTGAGGCAGACCATATCGCCAGTTTGTCTACCCTGATCCGTCAGAATGTAATTACCTCTCTGAGAGAGGCCGTTAGTTGTGCTATACTCTGGTATGTAAATATTGGCCGGACTTTGTGTCATTCATGCCATAATAAAGAAGAATTCTAACTAAGTACATTCAAAAAAGACTTGCCGGGTCGCTCCAATGATTGACAGCACTTTTTCGGGTACTTGATTATAGCGGGTAAAGAAGTTGTTAGTCGCTTCTATTAGGTTTTTGATGAATTCGAAGAGTTCACAATGTGTCACTTCTCGTCGCCAGTGGCGCCACAACATCTCAATAGGATTAAGCCAGGGACTGTAGGTCGGTAAGTAGAGTAGGACTAATCGACCAGCAGCTGCTCGCATTATAGCCTCTACTTCTCCACCACTATGGGTATCCGCATTGTCCCAAGCCACGTACACCGTCTGAGTCGGATGCTTCACCAGTAATTGAGTGAGTAGCTCCGCGATTTGCTCGCGTCGTTTGCGTTTGCGAAGGATCACCACCGTTTCCCCCGTATGATAATTGACCGCCCCGATACCAAAGCGTTTATTGGTTTGTCCCGGTGTGGGAATCATTACTTGCTGACCCACGGGACTCCACATGGCTTTCAGGGTGGGTTGCCAACTCACATTAAACTCATCGGCGTAGTAAAAGGCCGCATCGGCCTCTAACTGGTCTCTCTTGTTTTCAACCTCCTTTTTTTTACCAAGTAGTCCGGGTCGGGACTACTGATCTTGTGTTGAGGCCGGGATAGGACAATCTCCATCGCTTTAAGTTGAAGACGAACACCTTCCTGGGATAGGCGTACACCCGTTTGCTCGGCTAAGTAATCAGCCAGGCGAGCCAGGGTCCACAGCGAAAACTCCAGGCCTAAATTACGAGGTCGTTGGCGTACACTACTGAGTAGTTGTTGGCGATAAGAGAGGCTAACTTTGGAAGGCTTGCCCGATTTGGGCGCATCCTGAAGGCCATTGATGCCTTCGGCTTGATAGCGTTTGAGCCAGCGTTGGATAGTGCGTTCACTTTCGCGAACAATGAGTGCGATCTGGGGGGCTTTTAAGGCTTGCTCGGCTGAAAGCAAAATCATTTGGGCTCGAGTACGGATACGTGGGAGTTTAGTGGCTTGATACAACTCCACTAACTCCTGATGAGCCGACGGGGGTAGGTTGTCTATTCGGAGTGCTCGCATACTCAAAGATAAGTCAATCTGATATCCGACAAGTCTTTTTTGAATGTACTTAGAACACACTAGTTTGGAGTGTCAGCCGACCTAAGACCATAAACCCACAAATTACAAATCTCACATCTTGTTAGAGACTTTTCCCTAAGCTGTATACGAGGTTTAAACTTTCTTTATTGACCCGTGCATTAGTCCGTCATGAAGGCAATTTCTTTTTTGCTGAAGAAGGCTTGGACTAGCTTTGGATCTCTTTCCAAGCATTTGACTCGATCCATTACCGCTATCGTAAGGTCTTCCAGATCGGCAAAAACTTGGTTCTTTAAACTACGCTTCAACTGGCTCCAGACCAACTCCACTGGATTGAGTTGGGGGCTATAGGCTGGTAAACGTTCCAAGTGAATCCGTCCGGGACGCTCTTTCAAAAAAGCTTTTACCACTTCACTGCGATGGATCGCTGCTCCATCCCAAATGACAATCATATCCCGTTTCCGATAACGCCCGCACAGTTTTTTAAGGAACCACACGATGTCTTCACTGGTGAAGGACTGATCTTGGCCCGCTACATAAATCCGGCCGTTAGGAGCAATGGCGGCAATCAAACCGCTGCGGCGGGCCGCTCAAATGAGCACGGCCTGCTTGCTCGACTAGTACCGGGGTCTGTCCACAATGTGCCCACGTATGCCCTAGTAAAGGCAGTAAATAGCACGCTGACTCGTCCAAGTATAAAATGACTCGTCCTTCATCGTTAGCTTTTTTTGAGTGCGGGCAAGCGCTCTTCTCGCCATTGAGCAACGGCCTGAAGGTTTTGCTGGCTGGCTTTCCGCTGTGGTTTCTGTCGACTCCATCCTACCTTCTTTAAAATACGACCTATTTGGGAAGGATCATAACTGATACCAAAGAGCTCTTTAACCACTTCATTGACACGAGGGCGCGTCCAGACGGCCCCGCTAAAACCATGATGTTCGGCTCCTTTATGGAGTTCAGTTACCAGTTGGCTAAGCTGTTCTGCCGATAAACGAGTTGGTGCTCCTGTTCGTTTACCTTCCTGCAAGGCTGTCAGTCCTTGCTCTCGGAATTTCTTAAGAGCTTGTTGGGGAATTGATAAGGACTGGTAGCCGAGTCAACTTTGTATCGACCAAGAAACAAAGTAATGACCAAACAGTGGCAACCACTGACCGACTACCAGTGGGCAG
>NZ_VFIA01000045.1 GCF_014282275.1 Spirosoma utsteinense | reverse complement strand
GCAACGTTTGCGGGCTGTTCTTGAAGCGTTATTCACGGGTCGGCAGACAGTCATCGAGTTGACTTGCTTTCCCTACATTCTGAATGCGTCTTTATGATTTTGAATTAGTATAACGTTTAACCATGAACACGAACAGATCTCAACGGAAGAAAGTAAAAGTGCTCGTCATTGAAGATAATGACGATCATTGGACATTGATGGAAAAAGCAATGGCAAATTCGTTTACCGAAGCAGTACCTGTACGTGTTGCCTCCGCTGATGAGGCTCTGATGCTTCTTGAGGATTGGCTGCTGGAGGAATGGGAGATGCCAAAACTTATTTTGCAGGACCTGTATTTGCCAGATAATAAAGACGGTCTAAGCTTTGTACGGCGTTTCAAGTCCATGCCCGTTACCTGCAACCGCATACCCATCGTTATGCTGAGTTCGTCCAGTATCCATGCCGACATTACCGAAGCTTACCAGTTGGGTGTGTCCTCTTACGCCCTGAAACCTACCGATTTTCAAGGATGGATCACCCTTTTCAACGATTTACGGTTTTACTGGCTGGAAACAGTTACCCTGCCTACTACCCATTACTCGCTGTAGGAATCTGATGGCTGGATAGCTTCACCCGGTTAGCAATCTGATCTAGCTAACCGGGTGAAGCTATCCTGGCTGAGATGACTATTAGTCAAGTTTTAAAGCAATGCGAACTATGTGATTGGCTCATAGTCAGTGAGCCAATCAATTGCCGTAGGTACGCAACGAGTGCTAAAGGTTGCCTACCTGCGGCATGCCAATTAGCTTCAAAGGTCACTACAACTAGCTGACGGCAACGGCCGACCGTCGCTAGGCGGCCTAAAAATCCCATAGCTCGCATTAAAGAAGTACATTCTCGAGTAAATTGGCTGGTGTCTTGACCCCATTACCCAGTACTTATTGAACTATATACGTCGATCAGGCCATTAGCTCAATGGTGATTATGAAAATAAGTCCGGTAGTAGTAGTCAATTGTTTTACAATATCTACTAACGTATTTGACAGGTCATGGAAAAGACCCCTTTGTTATATATTGTGGATGATTCGCCTGATTATCGGTTGCTCGTACAAATCGTTTTCAAGCGTTTCCTACCCGACTACACGCTGCGTTTTTTCGAAAGTGGAAACGATTTAAGACACCATGCTCTGCGAACACAGGAGCGTCCGGGCTTGATTCTGCTGGATCGGCACATGCCCGGTCAGGATGGGGCTCAGGTTTTGCAGTTGCTCAAACAGCATCCTTTTTGGCAAACCGTTCCCGTCGTTATGGTCAGTAGCGATGCCTCCGAAGAGGAGATGGAGGAATGCTATCGGATGGGTGCCAATTCATTTTTACAGAAACCTATCGGGTTTGAACCCCTCAGGCAATTGCTGGTATCTACCTGCTACTACTGGTTGTCGTTGAACAAGCAGGTCACTATTTCGACGGTTTCATAGAGACATCCTGTTCGTAGGCTACGTCTACAGGTGATGCGTCACCGAAGGCCCCCTCAACGATTGCCTTCGGGAGGTCATTATTATGGCTTTCGATCAATTCTCTCGGCTCTTCAGTCTGTATAGAAGATAGTTTATCGACTAGTGAGCAAACGGTCCTGCTGCCGGGTTAAAAGGCTGCATTGAAGCTGAGCAATAGCGGTTTTATAGATGCTCAGATCAATACATACCACCTAGTAGGGCATGGGCCGTTCCCTCACTCGCCATGAATGGAGTCAGCCGTAGCTAAATAGACCCGTGTTGATTCATCGTATCAATGGGAGGACCTGGGTTGTCAACCAAGGCCGAACAAAAACGATGATGAGTAACCGAAAAAGAACGCAATCGAATGGAAGCACTTCTTTAGAAACGGAACTTGCCTTGTGGGGCGGCCTGGAATGCACGGTAAATCGGGTTGGTGATGTCTACCAGGATCAGGTTAAACGAAGTGGCCATCACGACCGGCCCGGCGATATAGACCTCATAGCCAACCTCGGTATCAATACCCTTCGGTATCCCGTCCTCTGGGAAAGGACAGCACCCAATCACCCCGATGAACTCGACTGGACCTGGAACGATGAGCGGCTGGGGCGGCTGCGGGAGCTGGGTGTCCGCCCTATTGCGGGGCTGGTCCACCATGGGTGCGGGCCCCGCTATGCTACCTACGACACGCCGGATTTTGAGTATGGACTAGCCCGCTATGCCCGGCAGGTAGCCGAGCGCTACCCGTGGATCGACGGGTATACGCCCATTAACGAGCCATTGACGACGGCCCGGTTTGGCGGACTTTACGGCCATTGGTATCCACACGGGAAATCCGGTAAGGTGTTTGTCGATATTCTGCTCCGCGAATGTCGGGCCACGGTGCGGGCCATGGCCGAAATCAGGAAAGTGCGTCCCGATGCGCAGTTGATACAAACCGACGATCTGGGTAAAATACATAGCACCCCGCGACTGAGCTATCAGGCTGATCTGGAGAACGAACGCCGGTGGTTAACCTGGGATCTGCTGTGTGGTGTGGTAACCCCCACCCATGCCTTGTGGGAATACCTGCGCTGGTCAGGGGCCAGTGAGCGTGATCTGTGGTTCATGGTCGATAATCCCTGCCCGCCCTCCATCATTGGCGTCAACCACTACGTTACCAGTGAGCGCTATCTGGATCACAACGTGAAAAATTACCCGGACCATATGCGGGGCGGGAACGGCCGGCACCGCTATGTCGATACAGAGATAGTACGGGCAGCACCGGAAAAGCGGGCGGGACTTGGTGCTTTGATGCTCGAAGCCTGGCAGCGCTACGGCCTGCCAATCGTCGTTACGGAAGCCCATCTGGGTGATCGGGTGGAGGAGCAGATGCGGTGGCTGGGTGAGATCTGGCAACAGGCGCAGCAAGCCCGGACGCTTGGTGTTGACGTACAGGCCGTGTCGGTCTGGGCGTTGCTGGGCCTGTATGACTGGCATTGTCTGCTGACTCGGGTGGAAAACCGTCATGAACCCGGCGTTTACAATGTCAGTAGTGGCTGTCCGGAACCAACCGATCTGGTCCCGATGATTCAACGCCTGGCAGCGGGTGAGCCGATCGAAACGCTGGTACCTCCGGGACGCGGATGGTGGCAGGCCGAGAGCCACATGCCTGTTTTGATGCCCGATCTGGTCGATTCACTAGTAGCTTTTTAGCGAATACCTAAGCTGCTAAACGGGATGGAAACAGCGCGTCAGTTGATCAGAACACCAATAATTTTTATAGCCAACGACCAGTTAGATGATCCATATATATACCGGCAGGCTTTCGGTAAAGCCAACCCTCGGGCTGTACTCTATTTTTTCTTAAACCGGGCCGATCTGATCGATGCGTTACAGGGCGAGGTTTATCCACGTCCTTCCCTGCTACTTATGGATTGGCATATGGTAGCGCGGGAAGGGTATGCTGCGCTGGCTGCCTTGGGTCGGAATCCGGCATGGCAAACTATTCCAGTAGTTATTCTGTCGGCACCCGATCGGCCGGTCGACGAGGACCAGTGCCGCCAGACAGGGTATGAGCTGGTATTGCCGAGGCAAACAGGCTTCGATAGTCTGGTCGGTCAACTCAATGGCCTGATGCTGGCGCTTCTCTGACGATCGACAGAAGGGGGGTGAGGTTTGTTATCCCGTTTCCTCAATCCGCAACCAACGCGCTAAACCCCTTTCCCATCGACCGGTTAAACAATAATACGGAGGGCTGTCAGCCAACTATCTACCAAGTCGTCGTCTTTATTCTCTATAGCTATGCAAAACCTAATACAAACCGATCAGCGTGGTATAGGCGTTACCTTTTCAGATCCACAGGAGGCAAGCATCGTGCTGTGGGCACCGCTGGCCACGCATGTATCTGTTAAAGTGTACGGACAGTCGTCGGCCATTCCCCTGAAACGGGATGAACTGGGTCATTGGTGTCTAAAAACCAGTCAGTTGCAGCCCCAGGATCTATATACGTTTGTTCTCGATGGCGATAACGATTTTCCGGACCCGGCCTCGTTGTGTCAGCCTCAGGGTGTTCATGGCCCGTCTCAGGCTATAGACATCCGCTCGTTTTCCTGGACCGATGAGGGTTGGGTAAACCCGGCCCTCGACGCCTACCTGATGTATGAAATCCATACCGGCACATTCACCCCCG
Source organism: Spirosoma utsteinense (assembly GCF_014282275.1). Classification (GTDB taxonomy): domain Bacteria; phylum Bacteroidota; class Bacteroidia; order Cytophagales; family Spirosomataceae; genus Spirosoma; species Spirosoma utsteinense. The sequence continues at coordinate 35,465 of NZ_VFIA01000045.1, read as the reverse complement.
AAGGTACGTTCGAAGGCATCGAGACTAAACTCGACTACCTGAAAAGCCTGGGTGTAAATGCCATTGAGCTCATGCCGGTAGCCCAGTTTTCGGACTCGCGTAACTGGGGATATGATGGCGTTTATCCGTATGCTGTTCAAAATACCTACGGGGGAGCCAGTGGGCTACAGCATCTCATCGATAGCTGTCATGCCAAAGGCATTGCAGTGGTGCTCGACATTGTCTATAACCACTTCGGGCCGGAAGGAAATTACCTGCCTGAGTTTGGCCCCTACCTGACTGGTAAATACTGTACACCCTGGGGGCAGGCCGTTAATTTTGACGATGCCTGGTGTGATGGTGTGCGTCGTTACGTAGTGGAAAATGCGTTGATGTGGTTCCGGGATTTTCACGTCGACGCCCTGCGACTCGACGCCGTTCATGCTATCAAAGACTTTAGCCCGGTCCATATTTTACAGGAGATCAGGCAACAGGTCGACCAGCTTATGGATTCGACCGGTCGGTCCTATCACCTGATCGTGGAGAACGACCTCAACGATCCCCGCTTTATCAATCCGCTGACCGAGCAGGGGTATGGCATGGATGCGCAGTGGACAGATGAGTTTCACCACGCCCTGCGGGTGACGGCCGGAGAGGAAAAGCAAGGCTACTACACCGATTTTGAACCCATCACCGATCTGGCCAAGGCATATACCGATGCGTATGTGTATGATGGACAATTCTCGGCCGAGCGCCATAAGATTTTCGGGCAGAAAGCCGAGAACAACCCCGGTCGCCAGTTTATCGTCTTTTCGCAGAATCACGATCAGGTCGGAAACCGCAAGGGTGGGGAACGGACAAGTCAGTTGTTTAGCTACGACATGCTCAGGCTCCTGGCCGGGGCGGTTATGGTCAGTCCGTATGTACCGATGCTGTTCATGGGCGAAGAATGGGGAGAAACCAGCCCATTTTATTACTTCGTCAGCCATACGGAGCCTGAGCTGGTGGAAGCCGTACGGGAAGGCCGGAAGAAGGAGTTCGCCAGTTTCCATTCGGATGGCGACGTGCCCGATCCCCAGAGCAACGAAACATTCGAGAAAACGAAACTCAAATGGGAACATCTCCAGGAGGAGTCACACCAGACGCTGCTGCGCTACTACCAGACCCTGATTGCCCTGCGCCGGCAGTTGCCAGCGCTTCACCGGCTGGAACGGAAGCAGCTGGCGGTTTTTCCTGACCCCGACAAACAAACACTGCTTCTCCACCGTTGGCACGAAGACCAGGCCGTGCTTTGCCTGATGAACTTTGCCAGCCAGTCCCAGTCTGTCAGCTTGCCCATCGACGCGGATGGCTGGCAGAAAATAGTCGATTCCGCTGATCCGCAATGGCAACCGAGGTCCGGCACCAGTTCAGCACCTGACGTGGTTTCAGGCACTGACTCGATCACGTTACAACCCGAATCATTCATTATCTATGCCAACCGTTATGATCAATCCAGTTTCAACTTACCGGATCCAATTTCACCAGAACTTTACCTTTCCTGATTTCGAGCGTATCATTCCGTACCTCGACAAATTAGGTGTCCGGACGGTGTATGCCTCGCCCATTTTCGAAGCAACGCCGGGCAGTGATCACGGATACGATTCTGTCAATCCACAGCGGATAAACCCCGAAATCGGTACCGAAGCACAGCTTAGGGCAATCAGCGAGGAGCTTACCCGGCGGGGCATGAAGTGGGTGCAGGATATAGTACCCAACCACATGGCCTTCCATCCCAACAATCGCTGGCTGATGGATGTGCTGGAAAAAGGCCAGTTATCGCCTTATGCTTCCTTCTTCGATATCGACTGGACAAGTCCCGTACATGCCGGTCGGCTTATGGTTCCTTTTCTGGGATCGTCGCTGGACGAAACCATAGAGAAAGGGGAGCTAGCGGTGGCGTTTGAAACCGACAGATTGATGCTGGCCTACTACGACACTGCTTACCCGGTCCACCTGCGCTCGTATGCCACCATTTTTCAGGCGGTAACCGGCGGTCCTGACAAGCTCGTCAAGCCACTGCTCGACGATATCGATGCGGCTCTGGCTATCACCGAATCGGATGAGTATTCAGCCCATTCGGTGCGTATCCAGTCACGGCTGGCCGAACTGGAGAAGGACACTGCCTTCCTTTCGTTTCTGAAGAAATGCCTGAAAGCGGTCAGCTCGACTCCCGCAACCATGCAGCAGATTGCCGACGAACAGGCTTATCGGTTGTGTTACCATGCAGAAACGGATCGCCAGATCAACTACCGGCGCTTTTTCACCGTCAATGGCCTGATCTGTCTGAATATTCAGGACCCGGCAGTTTTCGACGAGGTACATAAATTACCGAAAGCGTTGATCGAAGCGGGTGTATTCCACGGCCTGCGTATCGACCATATCGACGGACTCAGCGACCCGACGCGTTACCTGGAGCGACTGCGGGAGATGGCGGGCGAGGACGTATATATTGTGGTGGAAAAAATCCTGCAAAACGACGAGGAGTTCCCGGCCTACTGGCCCGTACAGGGTGCAACGGGCTATGCCTACCTGTCGATGGTCAACAACCTGTTCACCCGAACGGGCAGCGAAACCAGCTTTACCCGGTTTTACCACCAGTTGCTGGGCGAAAAAATGGCGATCCGGCAGGAGTTGTACGACAAGAAAGCATACATCCTCACCGAACACATGAACGGTGAACTGGACAACCTGTATGCCCGCTTCGAATCGCTTCACCTACTCGATCGCAACACTTTGGACGAGGTAACTCCGGACTTGCTGCGGTCGGCCATTGCCGAGTTTTTGATTCAATGCCCCGTCTATCGCTATTATGGCAACCAGATGCCCCTGAGTGAGGAAGAAACGGAGGCAGTAAGGGGTATCTTCGGCCGCATCCGGACTAAAAAACCGAAACTGACACCCGCCGTCGACCAGCTGGAGATCGTTTTTCTGGAAAAACCCCGCGAAGGCAAGACCGACTACAACGACCGCGTCCTGCGTTTCTACCAGCGGTGTATGCAGTTCACCGGGCCGCTGACGGCTAAGGGTGTGGAGGATACACTGATGTATACCTACAACCGGTTCATCGGACACGACGAGGTGGGCGACTCCCCCGAATACTTCGGCCTGACTGTCAACGCTTTCCACCAGAAAATGGTAGACCGGCAACTGCAATGGCCACTGGCCCTGAGCGCCACCTCGACACATGACACCAAGCGGGGTGAAGATGTCCGGAGCCGCCTGAACGTGTTGACCGATCTGACCGACGAATGGATCAATACCGTTAAGTCGTGGCAGGAGATAACCCAAAGCCTGAAAGTAGAAATCGACGACGACAGTTTATCGGACGGACTGGCCCCGGATGCGAACGATGAATATTTCATCTACCAGACACTGGTTGGAGCCTATCCGATGCCGGACCAGGATGAGGACGATTTCCCGAACCGGCTGACAGAATACCTCCAGAAGGCCATGCGGGAGGGCAAACGAAACACGAACTACAGCGAACCGAACCAGGCCTACGAAGACGCGACAAAAGCCTATGCGCTGAAATTGCTCGACCGCAAAAAACCTTTCTGGAAAAGCTTTCAGGCCTTTCACCGGCGCATCGCCGACTTTGGTATCGTCAACTCACTGGCGCAGGTCGTGCTTAAATGCACATGTCCCGGCGTTCCGGACGTGTACCAGGGTTGTGAGGGCTGGGATTTCAGCATGGTCGATCCGGATAACCGACGGCCGGTCGACTTCGATCTGCGACAGCGCTCCCTGGACGACCTTGAAAACCGAAATGACGAAACGCTCTGGCCGGAGTTATGGGAAAATCGCTACGATGCCCGTATCAAACAGTGGCTGGTACATACGCTCCTGAAGGAGCGTAACGAGGAGCCCGACCTGTTTGCCAACGGCCATTATATCCCGCTGGAAGTTGAGGGCCGCTACAAAAAACACGTGCTTGCCTTTGCCCGGCGGTATGAACGCTGCTGGTATGTCATTGCCGTGCCGCTGGGTATCGCTCAGTTAAGCAACAGCCAGGAGGCCGATGTGCTGGCGCTGGACTGGCAGACCACACGGATCATGTTGCCGCCCGAAGCGCCAAAAAACTGGCAGCACCGGTTGTCGGCGGCCAAAGGCAAGGCAGACAAGTTCCTCAGCGTTGGGGAGTTGTTCAGCGACCTGCCGCTGGCCGTGCTCCGGCTGGAATTTGCCCCCACCGAGCGCAGTGCCGGCATTCTACTGCCTGTTACGTCCCTGCCTTCAGCTTACGGAATTGGGGACTTCGGGCCGGAAGCAACCGCTTTCGCCGACTTTCTAAGCCGCAGCCATCAGACCTACTGGCAGGTTCTGCCCCTGAATCCGGTTGATTCCGGTGAGGGTCATTCGCCCTATAGTGCCAACTCCAGCATGGCTGGCAGTCCGCTGTTCATCAGCCCCGACATACTTATTCAGGAGGGGCTTCTCACCGAAGCTGATCTGGCGGGACAACTTCTGCCCCAAACCGATCAGGTCGATTTCAAAGCGGCCAGTCGCGTAAAGCAGGCGCTGTTGGACAAAGCCTGGCAGCGGTTTCAGCAAACAGGAACGGCGGTCGATCAGCGGGCCTTTCGCCGGTACTGCCAGCAGGAAGCCCCATGGCTCGACGATTATGCACTCTATGCGGTGCTGAAAGAAGCCCACTCGAATGAACCCTGGCACCAGTGGCCTAAAGCCTTCCGGCTTCGCAAACCCGATGCGCTGGTAAAATTCAGGGAAGAACAGGCGGAGGCCATCGACAAAGCAAAGTGGTTCCAGTTTCTGTTTGCCCGGCAATGGGATACGCTGAAAACGTACTGTAATAGCCTGGGCGTTCGGTTATTTGGTGACCTTCCGTTCTATATCAGCTATGATTCCGTCGATGTATGGGCGAATCCAAACTTGTTCAGCCTCGACAAAGAAGGTAAAATGACCGCTATCGCTGGCGTGCCCCCCGATTATTTCAACGCCGATGGACAGCTTTGGGGCATGCCTGTTTTTCGGTGGGATGAGCTAAAAAAACAGGATTACGCCTGGTGGATAGAGCGGCTCCGTAAAAATATGGAACGCTACGACCTGCTGCGGCTGGATCATTTTCGGGCCTTTGCCGACTACTGGGAAGTGCCGGCCGGGGAAGGAACGGCCATCAAGGGCGAATGGAAACCGGGACCGGGAGCCGACTTTTTCAAGGTGGTTAAACGCGAGCTGGGTGAACTGCCGTTCGTGGCCGAAGACCTGGGGGAAATCAACGAAGCGGTCTATGAACTGCGCGATGCGTTCGACCTGCCGGGCATGAACGTCCTTCAGTTTGCGTTCGGCGATGAAATGCCGCAGTCTGTCAACAGCCTTCACCACCACCGGCTTAACTCGGTAGCCTATACCGGCACCCACGATAACAACACCAGTCGGGGTTGGTACCGGAAGGATGCGCAGAAGGAACAGCGGGAACAGCTGAAGGTATACACAGGACAGGCGGTTTCTGAAGAGAACGTCCATACTGTGCTGGGCCGGATGACGTACGCGTCGGTGGCTAAAATCGCTATTCTTCCCATGCAGGACGTGCTCGGCCTGGACGAGTCGGCCCGGCTCAATACACCGGCCTCAACCAGTAATAACTGGTCGTGGCGGGTAATGCCCAACCAGTTGACTGCCGCTAGTGAGGAGCAGCTGAGGGAATGGACAAACCTGTATGACCGATAGACGGTCAATAAAATTAACTAGTAATACATCAACGTTATGTTAAAAATAGGGTATCACGCATCCCATGAACAGTTCAAGCCCAGCACCTTACTGACCTATGTGCAACTGGCTGAACAGGCTGGCTTTACGGCCGCGTCGTCGTCCGACCATTTTCATCCATGGAGCAACCGGCAGGGCGAGAGTGGTTTCGCCTGGTCGTGGCTCGGGGCTGCTCTCCAGGGAACGAAACTCTCGTTCGGTGTGGTCAATGCCCCCGGCCAGCGCTACCACCCGGCCATAATAGCTCAGGCAGCGGCTACCCTGGCCGACATGTTTCCAGAGCGGTTCTGGATGGCTGTGGGCACGGGTCAGGCCCTGAATGAACAAATTACCGGCGATAAGTGGCTTTCCAAGGCCGACCGTAATGCCCGCCTGAAAGAATGTGTGGATGTTATCCGGGCCTTGTGGGATGGCGAAACCGTTACCCACAAAGGTCTGGTTACGGTCGAGGAAGCTACGTTATACACGCGTCCGCAAATAAAGCCGCTTCTGTTTGGAGCGGCCGTTACTCCTAAAACAGCGGAATGGGTTGGCGGCTGGGCGGATGGGTTGCTAACCATTTCGCAGCCGCAGGAACAACTGAAAGAGGTGGTCGATGCATTTCGTCGGGGGGGCGGAGCAGGCAAGCCTATGCACCTGAAAGTGCAGCTCTCGTATGCCCGAACCCACGAAATCGCGCAGCAGGGGGCCTATGACCAGTGGCGGGGTAATATTTTCCCGAATGGTATGCTTACCGACCTGCGCCGACCCGAACAGTTCGATATGGCCGGCGACCTCGTAAACCTGGCTGAGGTCGATAAAATGGTCAGAATTTCAGCGGATCCGCGTGAGCATCTGGCCTGGCTTCAGGAGGACATTGCACTGGGGTTTGAGCAACTGTTCCTGCATAATGTCAATCTGGAACATGAGTCCTTCATCCAGGATTTTGGCCAGCATGTACTGCCTACTTTGCTCAAGCCACAGCTGGTACAGATGATCTGACCCATTCCTTTACGTGCATACCGCCTACTCAACGTATGAAAACAAACCAAACCAATACTGCCCGGTCCCGGAGTTTATGGACTGTTTCGCTCGGTTTGCTGGCGTCGCTGGTGGCTTGTGAGGTCGGCATCCGGGACCTTGATTTCGAGAGCAAACAGTTTACGGCAACGTTCAACGTCGATTCTACATTGGGTATCGACAGCACGAGCTTAACGAGTCTCACAGGTTCGAAAGCCATTTATAGTTTCAGCAAGGACGGGAAAGGCACAAATCACATTCAAATGGGGATGTTGTCAAAAGATATCCCCTTCACCTGGAAATTAGAAGGCGATAGCCTGCGTATCGATGGTGAACCGTATGCGGTTCGTAAACAGGATGAGGGGTATATGCTGAAGTCGGATTCGGTTAAAATCATGCTAAGCCAGCAACCTTAATAGCCCAACCTATCATGAACGAACACGAACAACTCGAACAGGCACCTAAATACCGGGCCTGGCGCCGGGCGCTAGCCAACAATCAAATTACGGTCAGCCAGGTTGAGCCGCTGTATGTCCATCAGGCCGATAAAGATGGCAGTATGTTATATGCCCTATTGAAACTGGATGCCGATACGGCGGAGGGTACCAAGCTTAATCCCATCTGCTTCCTGAAAGGGGATGCGGTTTCGATGCTTGTCATACTGATTGCGGAGGAGACAAACGAAAAATACGTACTGCTGGTGAGACAACGGCGCGTCTGCGATGGCTCTATCACCCACGAACATCCGGCTGGCATGATCGATGAAGACGATCCATCGCCTATTGAGGTGGCTGCCCGTGAACTTGGCGAAGAAGCGCAGCTTACTGTCGACCCATCCGAGCTGAAGCCCCTGTTTGACAAACCGTTGTTTTCGGCAACTTCTACCACCGACGAAGCCCTTCACTTTTTTTACCTCGAACGGCGGATGCCGCTGGCCGACATTCAGGCCATGAACGATACGTCGACCGGGGAAGAGGAGGAAAATGAGCACACCCAGCTGCAAATCGTTACTATCCCCGAAGCGCACAAACTGGTTAGTAACCTGCATGGCGTCATGAGTCATCTGCTATACCTCCAGCTGACGGGTGACTACGAAACAATGGCCCGGCTTTGACCTGAACGTAACCCTCCGGCATTCAGGGCGGGGGTGGCCCTGGCCTTATCACTCCGCATAAAGGCCCGCCACTGGTCAGGTTTTCGCGTCTGATCGAAACGATAAGCTCGTGTAAAAACGCTGCTCTGTTCATGACCCACGGCGGGAACAGAGTAACTACGTGCCAACCCGGCTGGGAGACTGCTACAGGGACCATTGCCTCACTGGTAAACAACCCGTTCGTGCCGTCGAAATGGTCGGGTTGTTATGCTCATCTGTAGGTTATAAAACGCGATCATCGACCCCGCTATGGACGAAGAAATGAAACTTATTATCGGGATGATAGGCATGCTGATTGCGTCAGCGTTACTGACCTGGTCGACACAGCCATCCCAGTTTGCTCCGGTTCCGTCGAAACGAAAGCGGAAGCGCAAAACAACGATCCGGTTACAGGACATGCAGCCCTCACTGACCGACGAAGGCCGCGTGGTAATGAACCCGCGTCGGGACGAGGAGGCCACTAGTCCCGGTTACCAGCAGCCGTCGTCCCTTACACACGAAGTATAAATCCTGCCGGTCTATTCATTAATTCTATAACGCAATGACTACAGTAAAGCTAAGTACATCTATTGCCCTGCTATCACTACTGGGCCTGACCGCCTGTTTTCAGGGAGACCATGCCACAACGACCGATGCGGCCAACGATGCCGCCGGTACCGGAGATAAAGACCTTGCACGGGAAGTCGCGGGTGTGTGGCTACTGAGCACCGACTACAACTACGATCAACGCTGTAATTACCTGCCCGTCGAATACATCCGGACCCTGTTCAAACTGAACGAATCGGTGGAGCTGGCCAAATCCGATCTGCCAAATGGCTGTGAAGTTAGTTGGGATGGGCAGAAAGTAGGTTTCTATTTCCAGGAGTCCTCGCCGTTTGAGTCGACATTTCAGTCGGAATACGTGTTCGACAAGTTTTTTCAGCCCCAGCGGGTACCCCAGCGTGACTCGGCGGCCCAGTTGGTTGGTGAACAGGTACAGACGGCTGGTCTGAAAGGAAGCACATATCACGGTCCGCAATCGCAGGGGACCGGTGCCGAACGGCCCGCAGAAGGCGTACCGGCGGGTGGGGAAGGTGGTATGGATGCCTCGGCTAATAACGACTCCTCGAATCAGCCAACGCCCAACGAAACGTCAGCCGCTACCCGTCTTGTCGAACCAGCAGTGAACACCGCCACGGGAATTGCTGTAACGGGTGTTGGTGACAAAGCCATATGGGAGCCGGGCAAGAAAACACTGCACGTACTGCATCTCAACCACATTCTGCACGTACGGGCACAGATGAAAGGCGACGATAAAAAGCTCCGGGAGGGTTCTATTGCGCTGGCTAAAGTAATCGTTGGTCGTCTGTTCGATACCGATGATTAAGCATCTTTCCACATGCGGTCGCCGTTTTTGTGCGCCCCGTAGCCTCATTTTTTCGGCACCTGTCCTAACTGAATTGGCCTTTTCGCTGTAAAACTGATTCAAGTATCCTGTTAAACAACGAAATACTATGACACAATTGATCAACCCTCAAACCAAGTACCCTCAGCCACCGTACTCGGATCAGAAACAGAATACACCGGGTGTGGAAGTGGATATGCAGCCGCTCGCCGACCATGGTGAAACGTCGTACAAAGGTTCGGGCAAACTGACAGGCCGGAAGGCGCTCATTACCGGCGGTGACTCAGGAATTGGCCGTGCTGTAGCCATAGCCTTTGCCCGCGAGGGAGCCGACGTGCTTATTTCGTACCTGAACGAAGACGAAGACGCTCAGGACACGGCCCGTCTCGTGGAAGAGGCCGGTCGGAAAGCTGTTCTGGCACCGGGCGACATCCAGGACGAAGCCCACTGCAAACAGCTTATCCAGCAGGCAGTCGACGAGTTGGGTGGTATTGACATTCTGGTTAATAATGCGGCTTTTCAGATGGCTCATGAATCGTTGCAGGATATCAGCGCCGAGGAACTCGACCGGACGTTCCGGACCAATATCTTTTCGATGTTTCACCTGTGTAAAGCGGCTGAAGAACACCTGAAGCCGGGGAGTACGATCGTTAACACCACATCGGTAAACGCTTACAAGCCCAACGCACAACTGCTGGCTTACGCAGCTACCAAAGCCGCTATACAAAACTTCAGCGCCAACCTCGCCCAGGTATGGGCCGATAAAGGCATTCGGGTAAACTGCGTAGCGCCGGGTCCGGTCTGGACGCCACTCATTCCGTCGACCATGCCAGCTGAAAAAGTAGAAACCTTCGGCCAGGATGTTCCGCTGAAGCGTGCCGGTCAGCCTGCCGAACTGGCGCCCATTTATGTCTTGCTTGCCTCTGACGATTCGAGCTACATGACGGGTAGCACCGTACAGGTGACCGGTGGTTCTCCTACGATCTAAGTTATTCAGAAACGGCTTCTCAATCGCCTTACCATACGCCACCCGAAAGGCAACTGGTAAGGCGATAAGAGCAGGAGCTGTTCGCTGCCCCTTTCATTAGCAACTCAATTAACCCAATAGGCAATTAAATCAACGCAGTTATGAAAACAATGGACGAGTTTATGGCGCATACTATTCAGGATTTGTACTCTGCCGAGCAGCAGGCCCTGGAAGCAATGCCCGTACTTATTGAGTTGGTACAGAACGATCACGTACGTCAGGCTTTTGCAGTACATCAGCGCGAAACCGAGCAGCAGGTTATCCGGCTGGAACAAATTGCCAAACACCTGGGCATTAATCCTAACGGCGAAACCTGTCTGGCAATGCAGGGACTGATTGAGGAAGCACAAAGCCTCCTGTCAGAACTGGAGCCCGGCCAACTCGCCGATGCGGCCATTATTGGGGCAGCCCAGAAAATGGAGCATTATGAAATTGCAGCGTACGGAACAGCCCGTACGCTGGCCCAGCAGGCTGGTCAGACACAGGCCGCTGATTTGCTCCAACAAACGTTGAAGGAAGAGAAAGCAGCCGACCAAAAGCTGACGACAATTGCTACCAGTGAGGTGAATCAGAAAGCGGCACAGTCTTAATTGACCGGGTCGGGTGGTCTGAAAAATAAATTGGGCTACCCGACTTCCTGTTTTCAAGCTGTACCCCTTGCCTTATACGGAAACTGCTTTGCCGGTAAACAGGCTATTAAACAGCATAACCGATGACGAGTACAACCAAAGTAGGCGAACGGCTGCTCAAGCAGCTGAACAAAAAATACGCACCCTCACACATGGTGGCGTTCCGGTTTGGTCGGTATGATGTAGCGACCAAGACCGACGAAGACGGAAATCCCATCCTGCTTTTTATTGGCCAGGCCGATGAGCGAGGAATCATTAAAGGCGATCAGTTTTCCCGACGGTTGCTGAAGGATGCCAATGGTGTTGTTGTAAAAGACCATTGGGACTACAAAGGGAAAGTATAAAGGCGGTAAAAAAAGCGCAATTCATATGGATTTTACCTTGAAAGTCTGGCGGCAGAAGAACGCCGGTTCTCGGGGGAAGCTGGTCGAGTATAAGCTGTCCGGTATTTCGCCAAGTCAATCGTTTCTGGAAATGGTCGATGTACTGAACGGTGAACTTACCAAGCGGGGTGAGGAGATCATCGCTTTCGATCACGACTGCCGCGAAGGAATCTGCGGGTCCTGTGCCATGTTCATAAATGGTCGGCCCCACGGTCCGCAGACGGGGGGAGCCACCTGTATTTTACACATGCGGAGCTTCAACGATGGGGACACGATTGTTATTGAACCCTGGCGGGCGCGGGGTTTTCCGGTTATCAAAGACCTGGTTACCGACCGCACCGCCTTCGACCGTATCGTGCAGGCTGGCGGGTATATCTCGGTCAACACGGGCTCTGCACCTGATGCCAACGAGATCCCTATCTCGCGGGAGGTCCAGGAGTCGGCGATGGATGCCGCTGCCTGTATTGCGTGTGGGGCTTGCGTAGCCGCCTGCAAAAATGCGTCGGCGATGCTGTTCGTGGGGGCCATGGTATCCCGCTTTGCGCTACTACCCCAGGGGCAGCTGGAACGCAAGACCCGGGCTGAACGAATGGTTGCTCAGATGGATTCCGAAGGGTTCGGTGCCTGTTCGTTCATTGGGGCCTGCTCCATCGAATGTCCGGCCTCTATTTCGGTCGATAGCATTGCGCGGTTAAACCGGGAATACCTGGGCGCGAAGCTGACCCAGCCCGACGATGGATCTTAGGCGCTAAACGTTTACGTTTAAACCAGTTAAACTCCACTGACAAACCGGAATCTCGTTTTGTCAGTGGAGTTTAGTTTATATACGTATGCATTTACCGGGTTAGGGTGTTATCGCTCGACCGTCTCTTGCGGAGACCCAGCAAACCGGCCAATCCCAGCAAGCCTACCCAGCCGAAATTGGTATGGCCATCGTCGTTATCGCTGGCAACGGATGAGTTATCGCCATCAGACTCCTGAAGGGCTCTGCTCATAGCTGGTTCTGCCATCGACAATAGCCCCGCAGTGGCTATAATCGTTGTCGCGATAAGCGTCTTTCTGACCACGCTGACAGGCCGTTCCTGTCGCTGCCGGGGACCAATCAGACCGGTCAGGCCCAGTAAACCGAAAAGACCAATCCAGTCGAAATTCGTCTCCCGATCCTCGTTGTCACGCTGGCCAGACTTTACAGACTGGTCGCCATCATATCCTTTTTCTGTCTGACTGAAAGCCGGCGTTGCGCCGATGAGACAGGTACTTAGTGCCAGTACCCAGGCAGTTGTTCGCATCGATTTCATAATTAATAAAGTGGTTTAGTTAAACAGAATTATTGCTTGCAGTTTGTTAAGAACTACGTTTTTAATCGGTTTCATCGTCTTCATCATGGTAGGGAGTGCCGGTGGTAACTTTGCCGCCACTAGTCCATAGCCCGCCACCCTGCTCACCCCCATTCTTCGTGTTTTCGCCACTGGGTCCGTCGTGCTCTGGCTCCTGATCGGGGGCATAGTTATCGGCATGGCTACCAACATAAGGTGTTTGGTCCGGACTGCTTGTTATTGGGCTGTTGTTCTTCTTTGTCTGCTTCAGACTTTCACTAAACTCCGGGTCGTATTTCGAGGGTGTGTCCTCCTGCCCGCTTTCGGGTGACCGCTGAATTAGGGGCCGATTGATCATAGCTTTGTCGATTTAGTTAGCCGTTCACTTTCCGACTGTCAACTCTTCAGGCTAACGTTGAGCGTAGTCTGCCACCCCTGAAATAAGGGAATGGTTCGTCTTACCGGTCTTCGGACCATTCCCTTATTTAGCTCATTTAATTCGGTACCCGGTGCAAAACGGCGGGGTTAAAGGAGGGTGTTTGCTCACAGAGAAAAGACGTGTTCTACCCAAAAAAGCAGATAGTACTTATGAAACCGATTCCAACAAAAGTCCACGGATTACTGGATTATACGACAGGGGCCCTTTTTGCGGCCTCACCCTGGCTGCTTGGCTTTTCCGACGATAAAACCGCCCGTTGGGTAGCTGTGGGTGTAGGTGCAGCCGTACTAGGCTTATCGACACAGACTGACTATGAAGCGGGCCTTACAAAACGGTTGCCGATGTCCACCCACCTGACTGTCGATACCTTAACCGGAGTGCTGGTTGCTGCTTCGCCCTGGCTGCTGGGGTTTGCCAACCGGATCACCTGGCCGCATGTTGCTTTTGGCCTACTGGAAACGGGAGCGGGTCTGCTCACCCGATCCAAACCTTCCTATTACAAAAACGATTAACCAGTGCCTAACTACAAATCTATGAAAACGACCATCCTAACCGTAGCCCTGCTGGTTGCAGCGGCTGTTGGACAAGTCCGGGCTCAGGCAAATGGCTCAGGAACGGGAAGCACGTCCACCCAAGTACCGGGTGAGACCGGATCCGGCAGTAGACATACCGGTTCGTCGACCGGCAGCAACGCCAAACAGGGAAGCTCATCCGTCACCGGGGGCAGGAGCAGCGGAACAGGCGGCACCACGCCGGGACAAGGTGTAGCCGGTAGAAGTAATAAAGCGGCTTTAAAAGCCAAATCCAGCAAAAGCAGTGGCACCATCAACGGAAGTAGCCGGGGTGGTACAGGTGCGGGTAAGTCAACAGGAAACAACAGCAACCAATAACCCTATATATACGTATGTTCTATCACGATAAAAAACTCCAGTATAAAGTGCGGGTCGATAAGCCAGATCCACAGTTTGCCCGGGCTCTTCAGCAAGCCATCGGCGGCATAGAAGGTGAGATCCGCGTATGTTTACAGTACTTGTTTCAGGCATGGAATTCGCGTGGTCCGGTACGCTACCGGGACATGCTTCTCGATACCGGAACCGAAGAAATAGCCCATATCGAAATGCTGGCAACGGCTGTATGTCTCAATCTGGAGGGCTCCTCGAGCAGTGTCATCGAAACTATTGTCGGAAATGACCCACTCATGGAGAAGATCGTCGGCGGTGGTGATCCCCGTCATTTCCTGTCAGGGGGCCTTGGTGCCCTGGCTTCCGATGCCAATGGTGTTCCCTTCAATGGCTCCTGGATCGTTAGTTCGGGCAATATTGCTGCCGACATGTTTTCCAATGTAACCGCCGAGGCTACGGGGCGTACCCTGGCCGCTCGCTTGTATGAGCTGACCGACGATGCTGGTATGAAAGATATGCTGGCTTTTCTGATTGCCCGTGACACCATGCACCAGCAGCAGTGGCTGGCTGTACTGGAAGAACTGGGACACGGCAATATGCTGGGTGTGCTGCCGATTCCGAACAGCTTTCCACAAAGCAAGGAGCATCAGGAATTCAGCTATACCTTCGTAAATACCAATATCGACCCCGATGAGCCATCGGTTGGTACGAATCGACGGTGGACAAGTGGGCCATCCTACGATGGACGCAGCGAATTCCGGGAAGCCAAAGCCCAGCCTTACGGCGATGAGCCCATGCTGGCCCCACCGAAACCCGAAGGCTATGCTCAGACCGAACAGATTGAGAAAGCAGGTAAGAAGAATTAATATTCGCAATAAGCCAGAAATGAATACCCCGGCCACCACCTAAAGACGGTGGCCGGGGTATTCATTTCTGGCTTATAAAAAGACTGGGTTATAGTCTGTGCCAACAGGCTAAGGGAACGGCGTTGCTCTACTGGAAAATTACTGAAGAGTGAGGTAACGGCCCACCTAGGCGGGCTTGCCTGGTCCGGGTTGTGGAGGAAGCTGCACGACCGTGAGCCAGTACCGACACAGTTGTTCAATGATGCGCGTATAAGCAGCAGGCTCCTGAGAAACCACCACCACCGAGTTAGCATCCAGCGTGTAAGCCTGCATGGTATTGTCGCCGGGAGCAGCGAGCCAAACGACGGGGATGGCCCGCAGACGTGGATGGCTTTTCAGGGCCCGTAAAGTCAGCATGCGGTCGGTGCGGTTGGTGCGGGCATCGAGAATGATGAGGGCGGGCTGTTCTTCCAGCGCACTCATTAGTAAAGAAGAAGCCAGTTCAGCGCCAAAGTCGAGCCGATGCAGCAGGCACGGCAGTCCCAGTGAGTCGATGCATTCGCGGGTCAGCAGCAGCGCATCGCCCTGCATGACGGCAATCACCAATAGCGGAGGGGCCACATAGGGCGCATGTTGAGTAGGTATTCCCGTATCCGAAGGGTGCAACGCGGCCAGAGGGGCGGTGCCGGGGTGGTTATTCGTCGGCGGGCTGGGTTGAGGCATGCTGGTTTCCAGCAACTGGACAACATCGTTCCAGCGTCGGCGGGCAACGGGCAGCTCGGTACCGTCGTGCATCCGTATCGTGCCCGGCATTTTAGCGCGCGCCGGCCGGTGAATACTCTGTACGCAGGCAGGGTTGATCAGGGCCGTTTTATGAACCCGAACGAAGGCAGGAAGCCGTTCCTCGAAATAAGTAATGGGTTTGGCAAGCAGTCGCCGTTCGCCATTTCGAAACTGGAGCCAGGTATAGTTGTTGGCCCCGGCGAAGTAGGCAAAGAGGGCAGGATGTTCGAGCAGCTGGCTGATGAATTGCACGGCGTGAAAAGTTAGCGTTTGAAGGCTAACGAAGCCTGGCTTTAAGTGTTTAAGGCAGGCTCCGGTCCAGCGGTCGGATGTACAACCAAAAACCCTGGATATCCCGGGGCGGGGTATCCAGGGTTCGGATGAAGTAACTACGTTATTGCCGACTTAGCGATGGCGTAGTTTTTTTGACAAAAGGGCCAGACGACCGGACTTTTTGGTAGAATTTTTCCGGTACAGCAGCGCAACGATAGCCGTTGTTACAGCAGCCCCGATCAACACTTTCTGGGTCAGGCCTTTGGGATTGTGTTTCCACTCGGCCTTCCAGCCTTTCTCGGCAAAAATATTGGGTATATGACCACGGCTGAGGTCATCGATGATCCCTTCGACAACATTGACCCGGTCGGCCAGCAGTAAGGGCAGCCAGTGACCATACTCTGACTCACTGGAGCGGAAGGCGTACCGGCGGATGGCACCGCTCAATCCCGATGGGGGCGACGATGTGCCGAAGACCGCAGTCAGGTTGGGCCGCTCGTTGGATTTGAGAATTTCTACGGTGGTCGGTTGCTGAGCCGGGCGATCATAGTTCAGCCGCTGGTGGTCATCACCGGTGTAGTTTTTCATGGGGTAGGTGGGTTCATTCTGCGGATCGGCATCCACTCCCCAGCCAATAATATGCGCGTATTCGTTCGGTGTCGTCTCCATGAGTATTCTGTTTATTTTCTGGCTGAAGGTGGAATAAGAACAGGCTTGATGCAGTTATCGCGTTTGGCCGAAAAGATATGGTAGGCGTCAGAAACTTCTTCCAGCGGTACCCGGTGTGTGATAATGCCCTTGGGGTTCAGCCTCCCGGCCTGAATATGGTCAATTAAACGGGGTAGCAACCGCTTTACCGATGCCTGGTTGGCACGGATGGTAATGCCTTTGTTGACGACGTTGCCAATGGGTACCAGGTTGTCGGTGGGGCCATATACGCCAACGATCGATACGATACCACCTTTTTTTACCGAATTGATCGCCCAGTGCAAGGCTGTTGCCGACCCCGCCTGAAGCATAAGTTTACGACCGGTAATGGTTTGCAAGGCACTACCGGCGGCATCTCCGCCCACGGCATCGATGCAGACATCAGCGCCAAACCAGTCGGTTGTTTTCTTGATAAACAAAACGGGGTCCTCCATCGACCGGAAGTTATACGCTTCACACTGGGCGTAGTTGCGGACGAAGTCGAGCCGGTATTCCAGGTGGTCGATGACAATGACACGGCCGGCACCAAAAAGCCAGGCGCATTTAGCCGCCAGAATACCAACCGGTCCGGCACCGAACACAACGACGGTATCTCCTTTTTTTATCCCGCCCATCTCAGCCGCCTGATAGCCCGTTGGAACTACGTCGGTCAGGAGGACCGCGTCGTCATGGTCCATCCAGTCCGGAATAACGGTTGGCCCAACATCGGCATAAGGTACGCGAACGAATTCGGCCTGTCCGCCATCGTATCCACCAGCGGTATGGGAGTAACCAAATATACCGCCAACGGCCGTCGCTTGCGGGTTCGACTCATGACAGTTACCAAAGAGCCCCTGTTTACAAAACGTACAGTTGCCACAGGCTACATTAAAAGGAACGATGACGTTATCACCCACTTTCAGTTTTTCAACAGAGGAACCGATTTCTTCGACCACCCCGATAAACTCGTGACCGAAGGTCATACCTACCCGGGTGTCGGGTACAAGGCCGTGGTAGAGGTGTAGATCGGACCCGCAGATACAGGAGCGGGTTACGCGTACGATGGCGTCACTTGGGTGGAGTAGTTCAGGGTAGGGCTTGTGGTCGGCGCGGACCCGGAAAGGTCCCCTATAATTCATGGCTAGCATAAGCACATCTCGGTTTAATGCGTTCTAATACCAGCCAGAACTCTAGTTCTGCTTCAATGTTTCGCAGAGTGAGGGTAAGGGCCTAGTCCCATTCCTGTAGGGATTACCCGTAGCCAGCACTACTATCCATCGCTGCGCGCTGCCCGGCGCAGGGCCAGAATTCCTACCAGTGGTCCGGGAAGGAGACTATAAAACAGCCAGCCCGAAATGCCCGTCCGGGCGACCAGCCAGCCCATAAACTGAATGGATACCACCGTCAGTAAAAAGCCGAAACAGGTTACGAGGGTCAGAATACTACCCCGATCCTCCAGCGGAGCATGCCTGGCTACGAGGGTCGAAAACTGGGGGGAGTCGCCAGCGGCCGTAGCCCCCCAGATCACCAGAAAAAGGCCGAAGACAAGCGGTGGCGACCGGATGAGCAGGGGTGTAAGCAGAATACACAAACCGGATGTGGTCAGCAAATACCGGGCTACCCGGGTGCTGCCGATTCGGGAGGACCAGTAGCCCCCCCCGACGCAGCCCAGGGCTCCGGCCGCAATGGCACCAAACGCCCATAGCGGATCGGTAAGACCCCCGACCGGATGTTGCTGCCGGACATAAGTGATCAGGAGTGGCAGAAAGGCCCACAGGGTGTATAGCTCCCACATATGCCCGAAATAGCCAAGCATCGCCGGCCGGAAGGGGGAGGGTTTCCATAAGGTTACCAGCGCCTGAACGCGAAACCTACGGGCGCGGGGGGGTGGATCGGTGGCAGGTACCAGCGCCGTGAGTAAAACGCCCCCGCCAACAGCCAGCAGGCTAACCAGCAGCAGGAGTGTCCGATACGGAAGCTGACCGCCTATGCCCCGGACGAAGTGCGGGAAAGCGGTGCCCAGCACCAGCGCGCCCACCAGAAAACCCATCACCTGACCCAACCCGGTCTTGAACCGGTCGGCTGCGATCTTCATCCCGACAGGATACACACCGGCCAGAAAGAAGCCGGTGAGAAACCGGCTGACCAAAACGGATTCTGCCTTGACGGGAAAAAACAGCCAGCTTATGTTTGCGATAGCCGCCAGCAAAACAGACACGAAGAAGATATAGGTAGACCGAAACCGATCGGGAATACCGAGTATGGCGTACAGGAGCGTACCGGTGATGAAGCCTATCTGAACGGCTGAAGTGATCCAGCTGGTGAGTTCAGGAGCCCGTAGTAAGGGTTGCAGTTCGGGCAGAATGGCATTGCCCACAAACCAGAGGGACGTACCGGCAAACTGGGCAAAAACAATAACCGGCAGGGAATAGCCGGTTCGGGAACGGATGGACATACCCAAAGGTAAAGATTTGATCGTGTCTGGTGGGCATTCGGGCGTAGAGGTGCTTTGTCATGACGCTCCTAGTCCTGCGTTTAACGCCCTTGTAACGACTAAATTAAGTAGTTTAGACCTCGATTAGCGGGAAGGCAACGCGTTTGCCGGAATTATTTCTGTGTGTAACACATTCAACCAGCGTAGTCCTCTCGGATAAAAGACAATCGAATGGCAAAGGTTTTAATTCAGTTTGCGCACCCGATTTTAAGCAAATCGAGGGTGCATAAAGCGCTCATACAGTCCTGCGCCAATCTAAACGATGTAACGATCAATGACCTCTACGAGCGTTACCCCGACATGTACATCGATGTCGATCGGGAGCAGGCCTTACTCCGGGCACATGATATCATTGTTTTCCAGCACCCTTTTTACTGGTACAGCAGCCCGGCCATTATCAAGCAGTGGTTCGATCTAGTGCTGGAACATAACTGGGCATATGGTTCCAAAGGCAACGCGCTGGTTGGCAAGAAGATGTTCAATGTTATTTCGTGTGGGGGTAGCCGGGAAGCGTATGGCCCCACGGGTACCAATCGCTACCCGATCAACCAGTTTCTGCTTCCCTTCGAGCAAACGGCCCGGCTGTGTAAAATGACCTACCTGCCGCCCTTCGTCATCCACGCTACCCACCGCCTTACGCCCGATCAGTTGATCGATTACGGTACCCAGTTCAGAACACTGCTGGCTGCGCTGGCAGCCGAACGGATCGATTTCCAGCATGTCGAGCCCCTCGACTATATGAATGACCTGGTGGCATCGCTGGCCAACCAGCCGGTCTAGTTTTTTACTCCGTTATACGACTCATCATGCAGGAATCTTTTTTCTTTCAGGCCATGGTTTACCTGGCCGCAGCCGTCATTATGGTACCGGTTGCCAAGCGGCTGGGACTGGGCTCCGTGTTAGGCTATTTGCTGGCCGGCGTTCTGATCGGACCCGCCTGCCTTAAATTTATTGGCCAGGAAGGGACCGACATTATGCATTTTGCCGAATTCGGCGTGGTCATGATGCTGTTTGTCATTGGCCTTGAGCTGGAGCCGTCACGCCTGTGGCGACTCCGTAAAACCATCCTGGGCATGGGAGGGATGCAGATCGGTATTACCACGGTGGTGGTAGCCGGGCTGGCGCTGCTCTTCGGGATCGACTGGAAACAGGCCCTGGTGCTGGGTATGATCATATCGATGTCGTCGACAGCCATCGTCCTACAGTCGCTCAACGAGAAAGGCCTGATGCAAACAGCGGCCGGACAGTCTTCTTTTGCGGTGCTGCTGTTTCAGGATATTGCCGTAATTCCCATGCTGGCGCTGTTTCCACTGCTGGCCAGCGCTACGCCCGTCAGTCAGGCGGGGGCACATGCCAGCGTAACGCCTATCGAATCGTTGCCGGTCTGGCTACAGCCGATTGCCGTGCTGGGCTCGGTGGCTGCCATTATCCTTACCGGTCGGTATCTTACACCCCACCTGTTCCGGATCGTGGCCAAAACCAACATGCGGGAGCTTTTCACGGCTACGGCGCTGTTGCTGGTGGTGGGTATTGCGGTGCTGATGACAACGGTGGGGCTGAGCCCGGCCCTGGGCACGTTTCTGGGGGGTGTCGTGCTGGCCAACAGCGAGTACCGTCACGAGTTGGAAAGCGATATTGATCCGTTCAAAGGGCTGCTGCTGGGTCTGTTTTTCATGGCCGTAGGCGCTTCCATCGATTTTCAGCTGATTCTCGCCAATCCGGCGTTGATATTCGGTCTCGTCCTTGGCCTGATGGCATGCAAACTGATTGTGCTGCTCATTATTGGTAAGACCTTCAAGCTATCGACAGATCAAAACCTGATCTTTGGTTTCGGGTTGTGTCAGATAGGCGAGTTTGCCTTTGTCCTCTTCAGTTTTACGGCGCAGGAGGGCGTACTGGATAAACAACTGACCGATGTCATGACCGCCGTTGTCGCCATTACGATGGCGCTTACACCCCTGGCGATGCTGCTGAACGAAAAGTTGCTGCTGACCCGGCTCGGCGTGGTCAATAAAGACGAAAGAGAAAGCGATATCGTAGCCGAAGAAAATCCGGTCATCATCGCGGGATATGGTCACTTTGGTAATACGGTCGGTCGGTTTTTGCAGGCCAATAACGTAGGAACCACGGTTCTGGACGTGGACAGCGATAATGTCGACTGGCTCCGGCGGATGGGGTTCAACGTATATTACGGCGATGCCAGTCGCCACGATCTGCTGGAAATTGCCGGGGCCGGCAAAGCCAAGATCATTGTAATCGCCATCAGTGACGAGCAAAAACGACTTGAACTGGTCGAAACGGTTAAAAAGCATTTTCCTGACCTGCATATCCTTGTCCGGTCAACGAACCGCTACGATGCCTACGATCTGATGAACGCCGGGATGCTGCACATCTACCGCGAAACCCTCGATACGAGCCTGCGGGTGGGAGTCGATGCACTGACGCTGCTGGGATACCGGGCGCACGAAGCGACGCGGGCGGCCAAAACATTCTTCGTCCATGATGAGCGAACCCTGAAACGGTTATCCGCCATCCGCAATGAAGACGAATACGTCAGTGCGGCCCGCGAAACGATGGAAGAACTCGAACGCGTCATTCAGGCCGACCGCAGTTCGCCCGACTTGCGCATTGACGAGGGATGGGACGAAAATAGTCTGATTCAGGATGCCCAGTCGGCAACCCGGACCTGACGGATCTATGTTCAAAAAAACGGGAAGCCCCTCTGTCGACTACTAACCGACAGAGGGGCTTCCCGTTTTTTACGAAACCTGACTTACTGCGTACGGCTTACGCGGTAAATGACGCCGTTGTTGTCATCCGTAAAGAGAAGTGACCCGTCGGGCATGGTGGCGATACCTACCGGGCGACCAAACTGGGCCTGGTTATCATCGACGAGGAACCCGGTTACGAAATTGTCGATACGGGCAGGTTTCCCGCCTTCGAAATGCACCCGCACCACGTTGTATCCTGACGGTTTCGTGCGGTTCCACGATCCCCGCATCGTTACGAATGCATCATTCTGGTACTCGGCCGGAAAGCCGCCTGCTGCTCCGGTAGCGCTGCTGTAGAACACCATACCCAGCGGGGCAGCATGCGCGTCGTAAGACAGGCTGGGAAGGGTCGTTTTTGCCAGTATCTGCGCGTAGGTCGTATCGCCCATCGGCCGGGGGTGGGGGTTGTAATTACCATCACCGTAGATATAGGGCCATCCGTAAAAAGCGCCCTGTTTGATCACATTCAGTTCTTCTTTCTGCTGTTCATCACCGAGCCAGTCGATGCCGTGATCGAAGCCGTACAGTTCCTTCGTTTCGGGGTGCCAGCCAAAACCGATGGTGTTGCGAAGGCCACTGGCAAAGATAATCCGTCCTGTACCGTCCGGGTTGGCCCGGAGCATGGTGGCATGTTCGGGGTTGGGTTCGGCGCAGGCGTTGCAGGTACTTCCCACCGTAATGTACATCAGGCCATCAGGTCCGAAAGCCAGCGTACGGTTGGGATGCTGTCCGGCATCGGGCAAATTTGTGATGAGTGCCTGAGGCTGGCCAAGCGTCCCGTCGGCATTGATGTCGGCTCTGTACACCTCTTTGATCGAGGCCAGATACATTTTGCCTGCATAGATCGTAATGCCATGCACACTCTTGATCGTGGCCACGACCTGACTCTGGTCGGATTTTCCATCGCTATTCGTATCGCGCAACAGCGTTACGGTTCCGGCCTCCCGGCTTGTCACATACACATTACCCGACTGACTGACGGCCAGCATCCGGGGCTTGCCGAGCTGGTCAGCGTATTTGGCAATAGCAAAACCAGCGGGTACCCGAAGCTGGGCAACGCGCTGATCGGTTGCTGCTACCAGCGCGGGCTCAAATACATTGCCTTCGATCTGGGAAGAGGTTGGCTGTTGGTTGGTTTCGGGAATCTGAGGATCGACTACATCATCCTTGTCGCAGGCCGTTAGAAAAGCCAGCAACGCCAGGCTCGCTAAGACCGCTGGTCGAAATACGTTTTTCATGTGTTTTGATTGGGTAAACGTTGAGCGTTTGTGTCACCTTTTGGCTGGTTCTTTGGTCGAACCAACTGTTTACCAGCAAGCCAGTCAGCAACAGTATTGGGAACTTCCCCGGGCTAGGCTTGTTGCGAACGCTTCTAAGGAAAAATGGATCATCTTGTCGTAACCTGCTGCCAACCTGTGAGTTAGTGAATGAATGTGTTACTACAGCGAGCAGCGGCTGTTTAAAAAAATAGCGAACGGCTCCCCGGAGGACCGTTCGCTCACTGATATACCTGTGGTTATCAATTCATTAAATTCGTTCGTTATCAGTTTCAGCCGGTGATGACAAGATACAGCAAATGGATCGGGCGGCATTTCAGGATTGATCAGATGCGGTATTCTTACGAGCGATTAAGGCCGAATGGATACTGAACCGATAATCATTTGGCAAAGCCGTTAAAATGGCATAAAATAATTAGGTCTTTTTTGAATAATTCTGTTTTTTTAGGGAATCGCCCTTAAGTTTGTAAAAAATTTTAAAAAGAGCGCTGTGACCTTTTGGTCAACTTTTTTAGTAAAATGTGTATACCACCGGCTTGTATGAAAAAGATCTAGTACGTATGCTCCCTACACCCTCATCAGAAGACGACCTGCTTTTGACAAAGCAGTCGGTTGTCGATTACAAGAAGAACCAGAAAGCGCGGGCCATTCTGGGGCACCTGTACCAGCAAGGCTCCCGTACACTGGCACAACTGGCTGAAACGCTGCATACCAGTATCCCTTCTATCACGGGTCTGGTTGAAGAGCTTCTTGAACAGGGATGGGTCAATGCCGTGGGTACAGCCTCCGGTAATAACGGCCGTCGGCCGGTGCTCTTTAGCCTCAACGCAGGTGAACATTACGTGCTGATCCTCGACAGCACTACCCATGATACCCGCCTGATGATTGTCAACCCACGGCGGGAAGTTATTTTTCAGCGCGTAGTAGATACCCATCTGGAAAACAGCGCTCAGTTCCTGACGTTTCTGGCCACGTTCGTTACCGAGTCGCTGGCCGAATCAGGCTTATCACACGATCAGATTATGGCCGTTGGTTTAACCCTGCCAGGCCTCATCGATACCCGCCGGGGCGTCAACCTGACGTATCCCAATCTGAATTTGACCGACCAGCCATTTACCGACTGGCTGGAGCAGCAGGTGGGCTGGCCCGTATTTCTCATCAACGATACGAAAGCAACGGCCCTGGGCGAAAACCGGTTTGGGGGCGGTCAGGGTAAAAATCACGTCCTGTCCATTAACATCGACTGGGGGCTTGGTTTAGGTATCATCATCAACGGAGAGGTCTTTCAGGGGGCTTCCGGTTTTGCGGGTGAGCTGGGACATATTCAGGTAGACCCCAACGGTGAATTATGTCATTGCGGGAAGGTAGGCTGTCTCGATACGATAACCTCCGCTTCGTCGCTGGTCCGCCATATGCAGCGGGCCGTTGAGGCTGGTCAGCAGACCCGACTCGCTGCCTTTCGGCACGATCTGAATCAGATCAACATCACCCATATCATTGAAGCAGCCCACGAAGGGGATTCCTTCGCGATCGATCTGCTCCACGAAACGGGCTACCAGCTGGGCAAGGGGCTGTCTATTGCGGTCAACCTGTTCAATCCGGAAGTCATCATCATCGACGGGGTACTGGCCCAGGGATCGATGTTTATCACCAACCCGATCAGGCAGGCCATCAACAAACATTGTCTGAGTGGATTCCGGCGGGATCTCATTGTAGAGGTGACCAAGCTGGATGGAGCCGCCAAATGGTTGGGAACGCATGCGTATGTAATGGAGAAAGTGCTGGCTTCTTATTAAACCTGTCATGAACGCCCGGTTTGTTTCCTGTCTTATCCTGATGGGTGGATTGCTGGGACTACTGGCAATGCGCCCTCAACCCTCCCTGCGGGTGCTTATTTTTCTGGAGACCGAGTGTCCCATCTCCCAGAAGACCACCAGCCGTTTTCAGGCGCTGGCTGATACGTATGCGGATCGAGTGATGTTCGAAGCGATTTATCCTACCGAAACAGTTACGGTCGGGGAGGTCGAAGCGTTCGAGAAAGCCTACTCCTTTCGGGTGCCCCGTCGCCTGGACCCACGCCATCGGCTGGTGAAGCGCTATAAAGCGACCACCACACCTGAGGTTATTTTGCTGGATGCCAGAGACCGGATTTTGTACCGGGGTAGTGTGGATGATCAGTTTTACAAACTGGGAAAATACCGGCCATCTCCCACGGTGCAGTACCTGCGTGATGCGCTGGAAGCCACCCTACACGGCCAGCCTGTGCCCGTGGCCCGGGTAACGCCCGTAGGCTGCCTGATCAATTACCAGTGATAGTCAACCCATCCGGTGGGCTGATGTCTGTGCATTACTGTTTGCTTTATTCCGTTAGCTGTTGTTATGAAATCTACCTACCTCACCTTATTCACCGCTCTGCTACTTTCGTTGCCCGGCTACAGCCAGCAGCATGCCGAGCAAAACCATACCAAGTACGTTTGGCCTACCGATGCGCTGGTCAAACAAAAGCTCGACCAGTGGCAGTCGGTGAAATTTGGATTGCTCATGCACTGGGGCACCTACAGCGAACGGGGTATTGTAGAGTCCTGGTCGCTCTGCCCCGAAGACGAGGGCTGGTGTGAACGAAAAGGCCCAACTGCCGACAACTGGTATGAGTACAAGAAGGGGTATGAAGCGTTGCAGACAACCTTCAATCCCGTAAAATTCAATCCCGACCGCTGGGCCGATGCCGCTCAGAAGGCGGGAATGAAATACGTTATCTTCACCACCAAGCACCATGACGGGTTCTGTATGTTCGACACCCGGGAAACCGATTACAAGATTACCAGTTCGAAAACACCGTTCTCCACAAACCCGCGCAGCAACGTTACCAAAGAGATCCTTCAGGCTTTCCGGGGGCAGAACTTCATGGTAGGCACCTACTTTTCGAAACCCGACTGGCATAACGAACACTACTGGAAACCGTACTTCCCGCCCAAAGACCGGAATGTGAACTACGATCCAAAGAAGTACCCCGCCGAGTGGACGAAGTTCAAAGATTTCACCTACAACCAGATTCAGGAGCTGATGACGGACTACGGCAAAGTCGACATTCTCTGGCTGGATGGCGGCTGGGTTCGTCCGTTCAGCACGATCGATTCAACCATCAGCTGGCAGCGAACGATTCCCTTCAATCAGGACATCGATATGGCGCGCATTGCCGGTATGGCGCGCCAGAAACAACCGGGTCTGCTGGTCGTTGACCGCACGGTAACGGGGGAGTTCGAAAATTACGTAACGCCCGAACAACAGATCCCGGACCACTACATGCCTATTCCCTGGGAAACCTGCCTGACCATGGGCGACAGCTGGTCGTATATCCCCAAAGAAAACTTCAAATCGGCCCGTAAGCTGGTCCAGACGCTGGTCGATGTGGTGGCGAAGAACGGCAATATGCTGCTGAACATAGCGCCCGGTCCGGATGGGGAATGGCACGAAGAAGCCTACCAGCGGCTGGCTCAGATTGGTAGCTGGCTTCAGGTGAACGGTGAATCCATCTACGGGACCAAGCCACTGGCTCCTTACCGGCAGAATAAGTGGGCGTTCACCCGTAATGGCAACGTCACCTATGCGTCGTATCTCCCCGCCGAATCGGAAACGCAGTTGCCCGCGCAGGTTACGCTGCCCCTTATGCCCACCAAAACGCTGACGCTGCTGGGAAGCAAACAGCCGCTAAAGTGGCAAAAATCAGGGGCTACAATGACCGTCACCGTCCCCGACAAAGTTCGGCAGCAACTGGCTGGCCAACCTGCCTGGGTATTTAAGCTAAGCTAGTTATGCGGGTTTTCTGTTCATTCTGGCCACAGCAACTGCTGCTGGTGTCTCTGGTCACGCCCGGACAGAAAGCGCTGCCCAGCCCGTGAGGAACCCCGGAGCCAACCCCTAACCCCCTCGCGGCACGGGGGCCGTCTCCACCACCAAGTTAATGTCGAAAACCAATGGACCCTACCCGAATTGGTCCAATTGCCAGACACCGGATGAAAAGCAGGACCTACCTCTTCCGGGTGCTGACGGGAAAACGACTGCTGCTCTTTTCCCGGTCGACAATGCCTCATTAACCGTTGGCCACTAAGGCTGACGGTATCTCAACAACTTACCGATATGCGTTTCTTTTCTGCCCGCTTATTTCGTCAACGTACCGTTCTGTTTCAGGTGGTTGCCCTGTTGCTGCCTGCCATTGCCACGGTTGCTCAGGTTCGCCCGCCCGTTCAGCTAACCCGCTACGTCGATCCTTTCATCGGCACTGGCTTTCATGGACACGTTTTCATGGGAGCCAACGTACCCTTCGGTGCCGTTCAGCTGGGCCCCACGCAGATGTCGCAGGGCTGGGACTGGTGTTCGGGTTACCATTATTCCGATTCGCTCATCGTCGGCTTCGCGCACACGCACCTGAACGGCACGGGCATCGGCGATCTGGGCGATGTGCTGCTGATGCCAACTACAGGCCCTGTCAAACTCAGCCGGGGAACCAGTAAAGACAGCCGGAGCGGGTATGCTTCCCGGTTCGCCCATACGGACGAAATCGCCCGGCCGGGCTACTATGCCGTAAAGCTGCAACGGTACAATATCGACGTGGCGCTAACGGCAACCGAGCGGGTGGGTCTGCATCAATATACCTACCCCAAAGCCAGTGATGCCCATATTGTCATCGACCTGGGCGAGGGCGTGGGAGACAGACCCACGGAAACCTACCTGGAAAAAAGCAACGACTCAACACTGGTGGGGTACCGGTTCTCGAAGGGATGGGCACCCGACCAGCGTCTGTATTTTGCCATCGTCTTTGCGAAACCAATTCAAAAGCTGGATGTCTACTCCGATCAAACCCCGATTTCGGGCCTGTCGGCCAAAGGGGTTCGGGTGAAGGGCGTAGTGAGTTTTGCCACGCAGGCCAATGAAAAAGTCCTGGTGAAAGTAGGCATTTCGCCGGTAAGTAGTGCCAACGCCCTGGCTAACATCCGGGCGGAACTGCCCCACTGGAACTTCCCCCGCGTAACGGCCGACGCCGATGCCGCCTGGAACCGGGAGTTAGGGAAGGTCGTCGTGAAGACGAAAGACCAGAACCGGCTCAAAATCTTTTACACGGCTTTGTTCCACACGCAGGTTGCGCCCTCGCTATTCAACGACCACAACGGCGATTACCGCGGCACCGACAAAAAGGTGTATACCAAAGCCCCTTTTGCCAACATGACCACGTTCTCGCTTTGGGATACCTATCGGGCTGCCAACCCCTTGTTTACCATCACCCAGCCCCGGCGCGTTGGCGACATGGTGAATTCGATGCTGGCTATTTTTGATCAGCAGGGGAAATTGCCCGTATGGCATCTGGTTGGTAATGAGACCAATACCATGCCCGGCAACAGCGCCATGCCCGTTGTTGCCGATGCCTGTTTGAAGGGTATTCCCGGCGTCGACATCAATCGGACATTCGAAGCAATGAAGAAGAGCGCTATGCTCGACGAGCGGGGGCTGAAATTCGTCAAAACGCTCGGCTATATACCCGCCGATAGTATGGTGGAGAGTGTGGCCCGCGGACTAGAATACGCCATCGACGACTGGGCCATTGCGCAGGTGGCCCGGAAACTGGGCAGATCCGACGACTATGCTTACTTCAGCAAGCGGGCCAAAGCCTATCAGTCGTACTTCGATCCTCAGACCCGGTTCATGCGGGGGCGGGTATCGGACAGCGAACGGCGAACTCCCTTCAGCCCGCTGGTTTCGCGGCACATGAAAGATGATTTCGCCGAGGGTAATGCCTGGCAGTACACCTGGCTGGTGCCGCAGGATGTAGACGGGCTTATTGCTCTTTTCAAGGGCGAAAAAGCCTTTACGCAAAAGCTTGATTCCCTGTTTGTGATCAAGGGCGACATGGGCAGCGAAGCCTCCAGCGATATTACGGGCCTGATTGGTCAGTATGCCCACGGCAACGAACCGAGCCATCATATTACGTACCTGTATGGCTACGTGGGCCAGCCCTGGAAAACGGCCGACCATGTTCGCTACATTCTTGATAGTCTGTACACCACCCGCCCTGATGGGTTGAGCGGCAACGAAGATGTCGGCCAGATGTCGGCCTGGTATGTGTTGTCGTCGCTGGGATTCTATCCGGTCAACCCGGCCAATGGAGCGTATGTCTTTGGCAGTCCCGTTTTCGACGAGGCTACCCTTCGGCTTGAAAATGGCAAATCATTCCGGTTGAAAACGGTGAATAACAGCGCTGCTAATCGCTATATCCAGCGCGTGACCCTGAACGGGAAGCCCTATTTGCCCGCGTACCTGCTACACCAGACGATTCTTGACGGGGGGGAACTCCTCATCGAAATGGGAAAGGCACCCAGCCCTACCTGGGGTGTTCGTCCAGCCGACCGGCCCCGGTCGGTCTATTGATGCATGCATACACAACCTGATTGATTCTCCCTGAAATACGTCATTCTCCAACTCGTTGTACTAATGCTGACCGTCTTCCATTAGTAACACAGGCTATCAACGATTCCGCGTTGATGGCCTGTGTTATTTCCAGGCATCGAGCAAGCGCCGTA
Source organism: Spirosoma utsteinense (assembly GCF_014282275.1). GTDB lineage: Bacteria > Bacteroidota > Bacteroidia > Cytophagales > Spirosomataceae > Spirosoma > Spirosoma utsteinense. The sequence goes on along the minus strand of NZ_VFIA01000045.1, from coordinate 5,783 downwards.
TAATGATGATCTCGCCAACGTGATAGGCGTTATGGTCGGCAATGAGCAGGGCCTCCCGAAGCAGGTTCTGCCCGTCACCATGCGCGAAAGGCGTATACAGGTCCTGGTCCCGGTCGTTGAGCAGGGCCACAAATGCGTCGCGGTCCTGACGAATCTGGTCCACTGCCTGCTGCCAGGAAGCCTCATCGGCGGGGGCTGCGTCCGGCGACCAGTATCCCGCTGGCCATGGTGGCGACTGGTAGGAGGGGTCGCGCGTGAATTCGAGAATATCCGATTGGGCAATCCGGATATGATCGACAAGCTGCCAGATGCTGTAGGGCAGTTTGTCTTGTTTCACGCCCCGCAGCCCGGCGGGCAAATCATGGATGGCTTCATCGAAGGACTGGTGGGCGTTACTGTCGGTTAGTAACGCAACAAGTTGCTCTCGCAACGTAGTATCAGGGGCAGAGGGTTGGCTCATGGCTGCTGGACAAAGGGTGCTAGCTTAACTACCATTTTCCCGGCAATCTGTTCGAACAGGGGTTGTGTTCTGATGGGATGAGGTGCTATCATAGTCGCCAACCCCAGGCCACTGAAAACCGGTGAAACGTGTGGTCAGGCAGGAAACTCCGTCAAACCCGACTGACAAAAGTCTCTATTTGTGGTTGTAGGTCTATGAAAGCGATTATCATAACCCGCCCCGGCGACGAATCTGTTCTGGAGTTACAGGATCGGCCAACCCCAACTCCGCTGACTGGACAAGTGCTGATTCAGGTGCGGGCTGCCGGTGTCAACCGAAGCGATATTCACCAGCGTCAGGGCGGCTACGGAACCGATCCGGCAGGTCAGATTCCAGGCCTGGAAGTGGCGGGTACCGTGGTAGAATGTGGTGCTGACGTCAGCCGTTGGCAGATTGGTGATGCGGTATGTGCGCTGATCAATGGTGGCGGCTACGCCGAGTATGTGGCTGTCGATGCCCGGCACTGCTTGCCCGTTCCTGCCAGTCTGTCCTTCGTGGAAGCGGCTTCCCTGCCCGAAACGGTGCTTACTGTCTGGTCGACGGTCTTTCAATGGGGTCAGCTGTCGGCGGGCCAGAATTTTCTGGTTCACGGGGGCAGCAGCGGGATTGGCGTAACGGCCATTCAACTGACTAAGGCCTTGGGAGCCAGGGCCTATGCGACGGCGGGTAGTGACGAAAAATGTGCCGCCTGCGAGCAACTGGGCGCTGTCCAATGCATTAACTACAAAACCGAGGATTTTGAAAAAGTACTGGCTGACGTAGGTATACATGTCATCCTGGATATGGTTGGGGGCGACTATACCAACAAAAACCTCCGCTTGCTGGCAACCGACGGACGGCTTATGTTTATCAACGCCATGCAGGGAGCCGATAGCCCATTTCATATTCCAACGCTCATGCAGAAGCGGATAACGGTAAGTGGCAGCATGCTTAAGCCACGTGATGCTGACTTTAAAGCCGCCCTGACTGCAGAGGTCGAAGAGCAGGTCTGGCCGCTCGTGGCAACTGGCCAATTGAAACCGGTCGTTTACCAGACGCTTCCGTTAGTTGAAGCGGCTCAGGCCCAGACCTTGATGGCAGCCGGAAACCACATTGGTAAGCTCATGCTTCGTCTTGACTGACGTATAGCCAGAACCTGTTCAGAATTATCACGTTGGCCCGTGTTTCATTCAGCCAGGGTGTCGGTTGTAGCCTGGACGGCTACGTCCGGGAGTGAACTGGGAATACGCTTACCCGTACGTTAGTGCCGGAGTTGTATGTGATACACCCGCAACGGGAGTGAACTGGGAATACGCTTACCCACCCGGACGTGGCCGTCCAGGCTACAACCGACACCCTCCTGCCAGTAATTCTCAACAGGTTCCCAGCTATCTACCAGAAGTGAAATTAAAAACAGATTAAATGCAATAAACACTTTTATATAATTTTGATATTGTTATAAATACTTAGATTTAATTTTAATATTTCTATTATTTATTGAATAAAATTAGTAACTATTGATAATTGCCAAAATTATATTTGGAAAAGCTTGTTCCTCTCTGTTGGGACTATTAGTTTTGACATAGAGCAACAACAAACGCTAACCCACATAGCGTTCGCTTTTTAAATGTTCACATCTGGCCGCACTCGACGTGAACCGGTAGACAGTAGTCGCCATCTATAACCATTTTCCTGTACGGCGGTAACGGCCGCCTGTTCGTTTGTATATGCCAACCCGCCTTGTCGTCTCCTCCCGGGAGAAGCGCAGGTAAGCCGGCACGCAGCAGACGCACGTCCTGATTCACGATAGCCTGATCTGGTTTGGTCAGGGCTATGCATGCTTTATTTTCTCTTTCATCTGATTATCGACACCAACCAATTTGGGTTGGGCGGAGGGTCTATGCCCGGTCTGAACAGCAGTCTATTACAAAATGAATTCAATCAACCCCCTACAATGATGAGAAAAGACTACTTGCTCGTGCTGTTTTTATTTATGATCGGCTCCTCAGGGTATGTGCTGGCCCAGGGCCGGACCGTCAAGGGCCGAATTACGTCGTCGGAAGACGGTTTGGCTATACCGGGCGTCAACGTAGCCATAAAGGGCACATCCATCGGCGCATCGTCGAATGCTAGTGGTGATTACACGCTGTCGATTCCCGCCGAAAATGCCTCCGGAACACTGGTGTTCTCCTTCATTGGTATGAAATCTACCGAGGTAGCCATTGGTAATCAAAGCACCATTTCGGTGGCGCTCGTTCCGGGAGAGACGGCATTGGCTGAAGTGGTCGTGAGTGCGCTGGGGTTCAAGGAAAATGCCGATAAGCTCGGGTCTACGGCCTCGAAGATCGATTCGAAAGACATTGTTCGTTCCGGCGAAACGGGCCTCATCAACAGTATGTCGGGTAAAGCGGCCGGGGTGCAGGTTACGCGCTCATCCGGCGATCCGGGAGCAGGCTCCTACATTCAGATCCGTGGGCAGAATACCATTACCGGCTCTACCCAGCCGCTGGTCATCGTCGACGGCATTCCCGTCAGTAACTCGACCCTGGGCGACGGTGTGGCGGGCGTTTCGCAACAGTCCCGTCTCAACGACATCAACCCCAACGACATTGCCACCATGCAGGTACTGAAAGGCGCATCGGCTGCCGCCTTATGGGGGTCGAGAGCCGCCAACGGAGTTATTGTTATTACGACGAAAAAGGGGTCCAACAGCAATAAGGTCAACGTATCGCTCAGCTCGACGGTTTCGTTCGACCGGGCCAACCGCCTTCACCCCATGCAGAGCACCTACGGGCAGGGGTCCGGTGGGGTTTTTAGTTCAACGGGCTCGTTCACCTGGGGCGACCGCATTGCCGACCGGTCGGGGGCAGCCGACGACGTGAACATGACCGGGCAACGCTTCGAAGCCGATAACGGCCAGATTTTTTACCCGATCATCAAGAAGAACTCGAAAGAAACGTTCAACGATATTCGCCGGGATCAGGTGTTCAGGACTGGAACCTATATCGATAACAACGTCAATATGAGCGGTGGGAATGAGAAAGGAAATTTCTACCTGAGCATCGGTGATCTACGTCAGCAGGGTATTCTGAACGGACAGAGCGATTACAAACGGACAACCGTCCGGTTCAATACCGAACGGCGCTTCAATGACATACTCAAGGCAACGACCAACGCTACCTACGCCCGCACGACATCGAACCGCGTGCAACGGAGTAACAGCGTAGCGGGCCTGTATATCGGTATGCTTCGGACACCGCCCGATTACGACAACCGGGGTTACAAAGGAAACTATTATGCCTCGCCGACGGCCAGCCCGATTCCGAACCGCCAGCGCTCTTTCCGGAACTACCTGGGCGCGTCGCCGAACCCTGTTTATAACGATCCGTTATGGGCAATCAACGAAATGGTCAACACCACCGAGGTTGATCGGTTTATCCTGAGTTCAGAAATTATGCTGACGCCCGTCAAGTGGTTCGATCTGACCGCCCGGGGTGGTCTGGATAGCTACACCGACCTGCGCGATACCGACTCGCCGGTGTCGTCGGCTGTCAACAGCGGGCTGGGCTTCTTCGAGCAGCAGATGCTGAAAGAAACGGAGATGAATCTGGATGTGATCGGTCGGGTTTTCAAGGATATCGGCAAAGACATCACTACCTCGCTGATCGTGGGCTTCAACGTCAACGACCGGAAATATTATAACCTGGGTGGTACGCTCAATACGTTTATCATCCCCGATGCACCGGCTAACTTCTCGAACGGACTGGCCTCCAACCGGATTCCGTACAACCAATCGACCCACCGCCGGACGGCCCGTCTGTACTCGTCGCTGAACCTCGGGTTTCTCGACCAGGTGTTCCTGAACTTTTCGCTGGCGGGTGAGGCCGGTTCTACCTTCGGGAGCCAGTCGCAGTCATTGTTTTATTACCCTTCAGCCGATGTGGCCTGGCAGTTTACCAAGTCGCCCCTGCTGTCGGGAAATAAAATTATCTCATTCGGCAAGGTGCGGGCCTCTTACGGTACCGTCGGGGTTCAGCCCGATGCCTACCGGAACACGACCACTTTTGTGAACGCATCGTTCGGCAGCTGGGGCGGGCCGGTTAGCGGCACCGGCTACGGAAATGGAGCGTTCGTCAGCAGCAACCGGCAGGGCGATCCCAACCTGCGTCCTGAACGGAAGACCGAGTGGGAACTGGGTACCGATCTGCGGTTCATGAACGACCGCCTGTCGGTGGGATTCACCTACTACCAGAACAAGATTGTCGACCTGCTGCTTGATGTTGCCACGGCGGGTTCTACGGGATTTACCCAGAAATATACCAACGCGGGGAGTATGCAGAACAAAGGGCTCGAACTGGACCTTAACTATAACATCCTGAGCCGGAACACCTTCCGCTGGAACGTTATGGCCAACCTGAGCCGGAACGTCAATAAAGTCCTCAACCTGGCCGGAACGGATAACATAACCCTTGGTGGGTTTAGCAGTACCGCCAGTACCGTCGCCAAAGTGGGATACGCCATGTCGTCCCTCTACGGGGGTGTTTATCAGCGGAATGAAACAGGCGCTATGGTACTCAACGCCAATGGTTTTCCGCAGATTGCCCCGTCGTTCGGTGTTCTGGGCAACCCCAATCCGGACTGGCGTGGTGGTTTTGGCACTAATCTGTCCTACAAAGGTGTCTCCATGAATGTGCTCTTCGAAACCTCGCAGGGGGGTGATTTCTACAATGGTACCCGGGGGGTGATGTACCACTTCGGTACGCACAGCGATGTGGGAAATGACGTAACCCTGACGCAGGACCTGAAAAACTATGCCGGGAAGGTAATTGCTGCTGGCAGTACGGTACGGGGTAAGGTTCAGGATTTCGGTGCCGGTCCGGTCCTGCTCGACGAAACCTATTATACATCAATCGGGGGCGGCTTCAGCACATTGGTTGAGCAGTTTATCACCGATGGCAGCTGGACCCGCCTGCGGGAAGTTTCGTTTGGTTACTCCCTGAACTCGCCCAAATTCCGGCAGCGGACAAAACTCCAGTCGGTCGATTTTACCGTCACCGGCCGGAACCCGGTGCTGTGGACCAAGGTCGTGGGCATCGACCCGGAAACCGGTTTGAACGGAACGGGTAACTCACGGGGACAGGATTACTTCAACAGTCCCAACACCAAGTCGCTGCTGTTCAGTGTAAAAATAAATTACTAGTACTTGTCCAATTTAATTATTAGAATAATCTGATTTATTCATAGGATTGACCTGCTCATACCATCGTTTGAGTTTATCTTCAGCCGTAGCCACCGTGAAACTCCA
>NZ_VFIA01000044.1 GCF_014282275.1 Spirosoma utsteinense | reverse complement strand
AGCTCGAATTCAAGCGATTGTAGAAGACTTATTTGCTGATTCAGGCAAAGTCATCGCGTTAAGTTGTTTTCCGTACATCAAAAATACGTCATCATCAATCTGATTTAGTATTATTTACCATAGACTAGATGAAAAACAGTTGTACTTTCCATAGTAGCGTTCTATAACTCAAAGTATGTAAATGGAATATAAACATAAAGCGAATAATTTTTTCTAAAGTCATCCATACAAATAGTCCTAAAAGCCGCTTCATTTTAACTCTGACCGGTCAAACGTGCGCTTAAATAAATATTGCTGGCCGATGCTCTCATATCTAAGTGGGTCGCTAGGATTCATGGTAGCACTCAGGCCAACATATTCCCAACCTAATTGAGCTAAGTAGTTAAAGGCATCAATTAACGTAGTTCGTTGATCCACCTCTGCCAGCTGCATCACTATGGTACTATCTTTAAAGTCAAATAATGATTTTTCGATTCCAATGGAAAGTCTGATTCTGGCTTTTGCCTCGATTGGTTTGTTAGCAGTTTCATTAATTAGCAAGCAGTACTTATCGATTCTGTTTTGTGCTCCAGAAAAAGTAGCAAATTTCAGAATAAAGAGTAGCGAGAAAAAGGCAGTGAGCAGTCTCATAAATTCGATTATGTAATCTTTCAGTTAGTACCAGTAAAGTTGAAATAGTGTTGTTATATAAGTGCAATTACGTAAAGTAGATGAACTAATACATTCCAGTTTTTTCAGCACAACTTAGTCAATTCCTTCATTGAGCTTCGCATTTTGGCCCGCTAAAATTCGCCAACCACCCTCCTTGTTAGTTAATAGAATCGTTCGGCGAAATCGGAAGGTTTGCCCAGGATAGCGCTCATCGCCACTGAGATCCGTTCGAACATGAACCAGGGCCATATCGGGCTTGACCAACGTGATATCTTCAATAGAACGGGTAGTAAAATGAGTCGCTTTAAAATAGGTACTATGGGTAGTTAGATAATGCTTCTCAATTTCTGCGCGGCCTTTGTAATAGGCTCCAAACCAGTTGACCCACGTAGCATCGGTATGGTATTGCTCCGCTAAGGCTCTCGCATCATGACGGTTCCAAGCTTGTTCATAGTTGCTAATAACGGATTTGATGAGTTCCTGAGTAGAATTTTGGTTCGTCTGTTGGGCAATTATTGAGTGAGATGCCAGGCCCAACAGTGCGGTTAGGGCTACTAGTAGCTTTTTCATAGTAAAAACGAGGATGGCTTGCCTAGTTAGATAAGTGGCTCCAAGGTACTCTTCTCTTCATTTCCCAGTACGCTCTTTTTATTCAAGGGTAGGTAGTTTTTTCTCTTCCCAATGTACAAGCTCGCCCGCCCACACTACTCCTGGCGGGGGTGAATCTTAAAATAATCGGTTACTCGTAGATTAAGTTGTCAACTGCGAGTCAGTTGGTTAGCCAGCTGTAAACAGGATGACGACTCAGTACCTTGCAAGCCCGTTGAAACAATAACCCCTCAAAGTACCTGCTATGACCCGAATTGTGGACTTACTTTAGTTGCATCTGGCCAGACCAGTGCTCCAGATAGGAGCCAATTCACCTGGTCCATCTTTCCTCAAAGTGACACAGCTCAAAACAGTAATATTGCCGCTCCTCTAGAAAAAGTGTTGGTAGGTAGCGAGACTATTACTGTGCCCGATTCCATTTTGAAAAACTTACCTAAGTTTATTGTCAAAACCGTTCGGTCAAGCGCCTAGTCGACTTTTGCAATAGTCACTGATGGTACGCACCAGGTTTAGATTACGTACCGATGGGGCTAAAAATCCGTGCTTGTCCAGGTTTCTACAAAGCTTACGCCCCCCGGGGCTGAATACAGCATCCTGCTCAGCCCTGAAGGGATATAATAAGGGTTGCATAACATTAGTTATAACTATCTCCTCGATAGGACGTGAGCGAAACGCTTAAATTTGCTCAACTTTATGGGCAATAAGTTATATATTGGTTTCGGCACCCGTCGTAGACTCTTTCCTCCTTGTATGAACTTTTCCACAAACCGATTGATGCCCGGCCGCTCTCGCTGGCGAAGCGATCCGGCTATTGTGGGCAGAAAAGTACCGTTGCTTCTGCTGGTTATGGTATGGCTGCTGATGGGCGGCTGCCAGCTGACGACGCAGAAAAAAACGTTTCGGATCGGGTTTTCGCAGCGCACCCAGGCCGACACCTGGCGCAAGACCATGCTGGAGAGCATGAACCGTGAACTGTCTTTCTCTCCCGACGTAGAGTTCATCGTCAAGGATGCCCAGGGGCAAAGCAACAAGCAGGTTCAACAGATTCAGGAGCTGATCGATCAGGAGATAGACCTGCTGATCGTGTCGCCCAACGCGGCCCAGCCTATTACCCCCATCGTAGAAAAAGTGTACCAGCAGGGCATTCCGGTTATCGTTGTCGACCGGCGTACCGCTTCCGATCAATATACGGCCTATGTAGGAGCCAACAACGTGGAGGTAGGACGTACGGCGGGTGTGTACGCCAGGGCTTTGCTGAAGAGCGCCGGTAATGTGGTCGAAATTGGGGAGTCGCCGGGTTCGTCGGCCGACAACGACCGGCATCGGGGCTTTGTTGATGCGATCCGGCCGTTTCCCGGCATTCGGCTGGTGAAAAAACTGGAAGGTGACTGGGACAAGCGCTCGTTTGCGGCTGAGTTGACCCGCCTGTTAACGACGACACCGGCCATACAGCTCATTTTTGCCCAGAACGACCGCACCGCCTTAAAAGCTCATGCCGTATGCAAGCAGCTCGGGCTCGAAGGCCGGGTGAAGATTATCGGTGTCGATGGGCTACCGGGTGCGAACGAAGGTATCGATCTGGTGAATCGGGGCATTCTGGATGCCACCGTGCTTTACCCGACCGGGGGCAAGGAAGCCGTTCGAACGGCGCTGGCTATTTTGCAAAAACAACCCTTCCGGCGGGAAAACCGGCTCCCCATCACCCTCATCGATTCGTCGAACGTGCGGATTATGAAGCTCCAGAACGAAAAAGTCATTGAGCAGCAGGCCGACATCGAAAAACAAAGCCAGCGGATCAATGACCTCACCCGTACCTACGCTTCGCAGAAGAATACGCTTTACATCACACTCGGCAGTTTGATCGTAGCTATTTTGCTGGCTATCTGGGGCCTTTACTTATTCCGCACCAAACAGAATGCCTACCAGACGCTGGAAAAGCAGAACGAAGAAATTCTGAAACAGAAAGATCAGATCGAGGTGGTATCGCAGCAGGCCCGGCTGGCTACGGAAGAAAAACTGCGCTTCTACTCGTACATCTCCCACGAGTTCAATACGCCCCTCAGCCTGATCCTGACGCCTACCGAGGACTTGCTGGCCAAGAAAAACGTGAGCCCTTACGACCTGAAAAGCAGCCTGCTCCTGGTACAGAAAAATGCTTACCGGCTGCTCCGGCTGGTCGATCAAATGCTCGATCTGCGGAAGACCGATGCCGGTAAACTCCGGCTGCGGGCATCGGAGCAGGACCTGGCCGCTTTCGTACGGGACATCATTTCCGACTTTCAGCGGAAAGCCGAAAAACAGCGTATCGACCTCCAGTTGATAACCGACCGATCGGTACAGCCTGTCTGGTTCGATGCCGAGAAATTAGACAAGGTGCTGTTCAACCTGCTGTCGAATGCGTTCAAGTACACGCCTAAAGGGGGCTATATCCACGTTCGGCTCGATCAGGTCGATCAGCAGGTGCGTATTCAGGTAGACGATAACGGTGAGGGAATGACGCCCGAAGAGAAGGACCATGCCTTCGACCTGTTCTTCAGCGGAACCCAGCCGTATAACCTCGCCAAAGGACTAGGGCTGGCGCTGTCGATGGAATTTATTGAACTGCACCGGGGTGCTATTGGCGTGCAGTCCGAGAAAGGGCGGGGTACCACGTTTACCATTTCACTGCCCCTGGGCAGCGACCACCTCGACGAGACCGAACGGGTCAGTACGGCCACCCGCCACCGGACATTGGTAGAAACTGATGACGAGGAAGAAGTGGTGCCATTTCTGTCACAACCTGGTAAGGAGGCCGGTACATTGCTGGTTATTGAAGACAATGACGACCTGCGCCTATTCCTGACTAACCGGCTGGGTACGGAATTCGACATTGTTGCTGAAAAAGACGGGCAAAAAGGGTGGGAGCGTGCCCTGGAGACGATTCCTGACCTCGTCATCAGCGATATCATGCTGCCAACGATGGACGGGCTACAGCTTACCCAGCGCATCAAGGCCGATCTGCGCACCTCCCACATTCCGGTTATTCTCCTGACGGCAAAAGGGCAGATAGAGCAGCGCATCGAAGGCACCCGCGCCGGTGCCGATGCCTATATCACCAAGCCGTTCAACACCACTTATCTGCTGGAAACGCTCCGTACAACATTGGCCAACCGCCAGAAACTGCAACAGCGTTTCGCTTCGGATCTGCTGCCGCAACTGGGCAACCGGAATGAGAAGAAGTTCCTGAACGAACTGACGGCGCTCATTGAGCGGCATTTGGGCGACCCCTCGTTCGGGGTCGAAATGCTGAGCCGCGAAATGGGGCTCTCGCGGGTGCAGCTCTACCGGAAAGTGCAGGCCCTGCTGGATATGAACGTCATGGATTACCTCACCGAGATCCGGTTGAAAAAGTCGAAGTACCTGTTGCGGGAAACCAACAAACCCATTGCCGAGATTGCTGAGGAAACCGGCTTCAACTCGCCCGCCTATTTCACAACCTTCTTCAAACAGCACACGAAACGAACCCCCTCCGAGTACCGCAAGTCACCGGTAAGCGCGTAGGACCGCCCAGCCCCCAAGGCGTTGAAACAAAACCGAAATCCGTTGTATCAAAACTGAAAGTGGCCGTTGCTTTCTTTTCAATATATCTCTGTAAATCAGTTAGTTGTGTAAAATACGATTTCTGTATTTATTTGAGCGATTTCAGCAAGCCCCTCCCCGATAGATCCGGCTAGGTTTGACTCATGAACTGCCAGACAACCCAGTTCATGTCAGTCAAACATGAGTCAGCATCAACGTATTTTCTTCTGGTCGATTACGGCGGCCCTGGGTGGGTTTCTCTTCGGTTTCGATACGGCCGTTATCTCCGGCGTCGAGCAATCGCTACAGTCGTTATGGAATCTGAACGCCTGGGAGCATGGCCTAACCGTATCCATTGCGCTCATCGGCACGGTGCTTGGTTCCATGCTGGGCGGCATCCCGGCCGAGAAACTGGGCCGTAAGATAACCCTGTTCTGGATTGCCGTTCTATACCTGGTCGCGTCGGTCGGTTCGGCGCTGGCTACGAACTGGGAGTTGTTCCTCGTGTTCCGGTTTCTGGGTGGCCTCGGCGTGGGTGCTTCGTCGGTGGCGGCTCCCATGTACATCACCGAAATCTCGCCCGCCAAGTCGCGCGGTCGGCTGGTGGGTCTGTTCCAGTTCAATGTGGTGCTGGGCATCCTGATCGCTTATCTCTCCAATTACCTTCTGCAAGGTGTGTCGGCCGATTCGTGGCGCTGGATGCTGGGCGTTCAGGCGTTTCCTTCGCTGCTGTTCCTGATCGCCGTTCTCAACATTCCCGAAAGCCCCCGCTGGCTGCTACTGGTGAAAGGGCAGGTCGCCGAAGCCAGTACGGTGCTGAACATGATCGACCCCGACACGGCCGAGGAAACGCTGCTGGCCCTGCAGCAACACGCCAGAGGTCAGCAAAAAGCCGCCCGGTTGTTTTCGTCCCAGTACAGCACACCCGTTATGCTGGCGGTATTGTTTGCCGTTTTCAACCAGGTATCGGGTATCAACGCCATTATCTATTATGCCCCGCGAATCTTTGAAATGACCGGTCTGGGCAAGAGTTCGGCCCTGCTGTCGTCGGCGGGTATCGGTCTGGTCAACCTTATCTTCACGATGATCTCCATGAACCTCATCGATCGCTTTGGTCGCCGGACGCTCATGAAGATCGGCTCCGTCGGCCTGATCGTGACGCTGGCGCTGGTGGCACGGGCTTTCTACGTGGAAGACTTTAGTGGCCTGACCGTACCGCTCCTGCTGTTCGGCTATATCGCCTTCTTCGGCTTCTCGCAGGGCGCGGTCATCTGGGTGTTTATTTCCGAAATATTTCCGAACGAAGTGCGGTCGAGCGGGCAGGCGCTGGGGAGCTTCACCCACTGGCTCATGGCGGCTATCATCACCTTCACCTTCCCGTACCTGGCCGAGCATATTGGCGGGGGAAACACCTTCCTGTTCTTCACCATCATGATGGTACTGCAACTCCTGTTCGTAATCCGGCTCATGCCCGAAACAAAAGGGACCAGTCTGGAAGGTATCGAGAAAATAGTTGTCCTTCATTAATCCATAATGACCATGAACGCAATCATCACCTGCTTTGGCGAAACGCTCTGGGACGTACTGCCGACCAGCAAACAACCCGGTGGCGCCCCCATGAACGTGGCCGCCGATCTCCGCAACTTCGGTATCAACGCCCAGATGATCAGCCGGGTGGGCAGCGACGAACTGGGTACCGAACTGCTGGATTTTATTGCCCATAAAGGCCTGCCGCTCGATCTGATCCAGGTTGGGCAAACGCACCTGACGGGTGTGGCCAAGGCCAATATCTCCGACGCCAATGAGGTGACCTACAAGATCGTTCAGCCGGTAGCCTGGGATTATATTCATCTGGAAACCAGGATGATCGAGGCTGTCCGGCTAAGCGATTTCTTCGTCTACGGCAGCCTGGCCGCCCGTAGTCAGCAAACCCACGAAACCTTGCTGGCACTGCTGGCCGTGGCTCCCCGGAAGGTGTTCGATGTCAACCTGCGGGCACCACACTATAACCGGCCCCTTGTCGAAGAACTGCTGCACGAGGCCCATATCGCCAAACTGAACGAGCATGAGTTGGTCGAACTGGCGGGCTGGTACGGGGAGGGATCGGACCTGTATGCGGCTATGAACCAGCTGCGTGAACGCTACACGCTCGACGTGCTGTGTGTAACGCTGGGCGAGCATGGGGCTGTACTGCTGGATGAAACGGGGTTACACAGCCAAACAGGTTTCCCGGTCGAAGTGGCCGATACGATTGGCAGTGGCGACGCTTTTCTGGCTGGTTTTCTCTACAAAACGCTCCAGGGTGAATCGGCTCAAAGAATCCTGGAGTTTGCCTGCGCTACGGGTGCTTACGTAGCTACGCAACGGGGTGCTACTCCTGCTTTTTCAGCCGAATCGATCAGTCATACGATCCTGCTGCCCGCCCTGCTCCAATAGCTTTTGTCTGTCTTTTATCTACCATCAATTTGTACACTTAATTTTTTATGAGCATGAAAAACTACCTGCTTACACTGGCCGCCCTGCTGGTAACCGTGCAGCTGGCACTCGCGCAACGCCCCATTACAGGCAGTGTGCTGGACGCCAAAACCGGCGAACCGCTCATTGGCGCAAACATTGTCATTACCGGGACCATTACCGGCACGGTATCGGACACGAAAGGGAAGTTTTCGCTGACGCTCCCGGAGAGCGCCAGTAGTGTTACGGCGTCGTTCATTGGGTATACGAGCCAGGAGATACCGGTCCGGAATGAAACCAATCTGACTATTTCGCTGGTCGAAGGCGGTCAGCTGTCCGAAGTGGTTGTACTGGGTTACACCACGTCTCGCCGGGAGGATCTGACCGGGGCCGTAGCGGTAGTCGATGTGGCGGCTACCAAAATTACCAGCTCGGGTAACCCCATGCAGGCGTTGCAGGGCCGGGTGCCGGGACTTTACATCGAGAAGTCGGGGACGCCCTCCGGCGATGCCAGCCGTATCCTGATCCGGGGTGCTAATACGCTGGGAAACAACGATCCGCTTTATATCATCGATGGAATGCCCACCAAACGGTCGCAGGTATTTCAGAGCCTTAACCCAACGGCTATTCAGTCGATACAGGTGCTGAAAGATGCGTCTTCGGCTTCGATGTATGGGGCAAGAGCTTCCAATGGTGTCATCATCGTGACGACTAAAAATGGAGCCAGTACCGATGGCCGGCTGAATGTGCAGTTCAACTCCAGCATTTCGGCGCAGTCCGAGAAATCGCAGCGGTTCACGATGCTGAACGCCGTCGACCGGGGGCGGGCGCTCTGGCAGGCTTCGGTCAACGATGGGGTCGATCCGGCATCCGGCTACGGTGATATCTACGGCTTCGACTGGAATAAGGACTTTAGGAACCCGGTGCTGAACGGGGTTACCGTAAAGCCGTTCGTGGGGGGCGATCAGAACGTGCCCGTTGGCAATACCGACTGGCAGAATGAAGTCTACAAAACGGGTTATGTTACCAATAACGACCTGACCATTTCGGGCGGTACCAAAAGCTCGTCGCTGCTGGTCAACGTGAGCTACCTGAACAACTCGGGTATGCTGCGGTATACGGGTTATAACCGACTGACGGGCCGTATCAATGGCCTGACCAGCAAGTTCGACGGTCGTTTTAAGTTTGGCGCGAACGTACAGATGACCACTTCGCGCGAAACCCCGGTAGCCTCTGATCTGGGTGGAGCACCAACGCCTGGCCTGGCCGTTACGCTGGTCCCTACCATACCCGTTTACACCGCAACGGGCGATTATGCCGGTCCGATCGGCTCGGGCTACTCCGACCGGAATAACCCGCTGTTCATGCAGTACATCAACCGCTGGGATAAAATCGACCGGACGTTTGTGTTCGGTAACGTCTTCACCGAAATCGAGCCAATCCGCGGGCTGATCTTCCGGTCGTCGCTGGGTATGGACAATGCCGGGTATAGCAACAAAAACATCGAGCAGTCGTTCCAGAACGGGTTTATCGCCCGGTCGCTCAATAGCCTGACGCTAAACACCAATAAGTTTCTGAGCCTGGCCTGGACCAACACGCTGCGGTATAACTTCGGAGTGGGCGACCACCAGTTCAAGTTGCTGGCCGGGGTTGAGGCCATCCGCGATAACCTGGACGACGTAACCTCGTACCGGGAGAACTTTGCGGTGCAGACCGAAGATTTCTTCGTGCTGAGTGCCGCTTCCGGAAATGCCAGTAGTAACGGTTCGTCGACTGGCAGCCGGCTCCTGTCGCAGTTTGCCCGTATCGACTACGGTTTCTCCGACCGGTATCTGGCGGCACTGACGCTACGTCGGGATGGTTCGTCACGCTTCGGTACCGACAGCCGGTACGGTTTCTTTCCGGCCGCTTCGGTGGGCTGGCGCATCGACAAAGAAGCGTTCATGAGTGGCGTAAAAGCCATCAGCAACCTGAAGTTGCGGGCGGGTGTGGGTCGCATTGGTAACCAGGATATTGGCGATCTGGCCCGGTTTGGCTTGTTCGAGCCGCGCTACGGCACGTTGGCGTCGCAGGTGCCGAACGGACATAACGGCTTTTTCGATCAGTACTGGAATGTGGGCACCGCCTACGACCTGAACGGTGCCGGAACGGGAACGCTGCCATCCGGATTCGTGCAGACGCAGGGTGAGAATACGGCGCTCAAGTGGGAGACGACCAATGAACTGAATGTCGGGCTGGATTTCGCGTTTCTGAACGGTAGTCTGGCCGGTTCGTTCGACTACTTCACCCGCCAAACCAAAGACATCCTCATCAAGCCACCCGTCGCATCGGCGGTGGGCGAGGGGCAGCTGAAATTCGTGAACGGAGCGACCAAAACCAACAAGGGTTTCGAACTGTCGCTGGCGTATTTCGGCAAGCCCATTGGCGACTTTACCTACAGCATCTCGACAAACTTTGCCCGCTTCCGCGACAAAATAACGGTGCTGCCCGAAGAGGTACGCTCGGCCTTTGCGGGCAACGCCGTGACGACGATTATCGGCCATTCGCAGCTGGACCTGTTTGGCTACCGGGCCGACGGTATCTTCCAGAATCAGGAAGAAGTGACGAACCACGCCCAGCAGGTAGGGGCCGCACCGGGCCGTATCCGGTACCGCGACCTCAACGGCGATAACCGGATCGACGCGCTGGACCAAGAGTTCTTCGGCACTACGCTGCTTGGCCTCGAATACGGTACCCGCTTCGATCTGGGCTACAAGAATTTCGATTTCTCCCTCTTCGGTTCCGGTATTGCGGGCCGGACGGGATTTGACTCCTACACGTTCTACAACAACTTTATCCGGGGTCGCGAAAACGTAGGACCGGGCGTATTCGATGCCTGGACACCACAAAATACGGCCTCCCGCATCCCGTCGCTGACCCTGTCGGATGGCAATAACGAGACGCGCACATCGAACTATTTCAATGTGAACACCTCCTACTTCAAAATTAGAAATGTACAATTGGGCTACACCTTTCCCAAAGAAACCATCGGCGTCATCGGCCTGTCGAGCCTGCGGCTCTACGGCATGGTAGAGAACGTATTCTGGGTGAAGAGCAAGAGTTTCCTGGGTCCCGATCCGGAGCGGGTCGATGTCAATGCTATTCCCGTACCCCGCACCTTCACGTTCGGTCTAAACGTATCCTTCTAAGCCCAAAGCTATACGATCATGAAAAATAAGATTCTATTTTCGACGCTGCTGGTGGCCGGGGCCAGTTTATTCTCGTCCTGTAGCGACTTTCTGGAATACCAGCCGCAGGGAACCCTCTCGTCCGACAACATAAAAAGTGCCAGCAACGCCGATGCACTGGTAACGGCTGCTTACGCGTCGGTAGGCAACGGCGAAATGATTGGCCCTATCGCCAGTATGTGGGTTTACGGCAGCGTTCGGTCCGACGATGCCTATAAAGGTGGTGGTGGCGTGGCCGACCTGGAAGACATTAACTTCTACGAGCAGCACAACCTCACGCAGCCCCAGCAGGGCGGTGGGTTTTATCACCCTTATACTTGGGAGAACTATTACAAAGCGATTTCACGCGCCAACGTCGGACTGCGATCGATCAATGACCTCACCGATGCCGACTTCCCACTGAAAAAGACCCGGCTGGCCGAACTTCGCTTTTTGCGGGCCCATGCCCATTTTATGCTGAAGATGCTGTTCAAGTACGTGCCGTATGTCGATGAAGCTCTCTCGAACGACGAGATTCTGACGGTCTCGAACCGGGCGCTGACCAACGACCAGTTATGGGACAAGATCGCGACCGATTTTCAGTATGCCGTGGATAATCTGCCCGTAACGCAAACGCAGGTGGGCCGGGCAAACAAGCTGTCGGCCGCTGCCTATCTGGCCAAACTTCGGCTATATCAGGCGTATGAACAGGACGATAATAATAAGGTTACGGGTATCAACCGAGCGAAACTTCAGGAGGTCGTTAACCTGACCCAGCTGGTGATCAGTTCGGGTAAATACGACCTGCAACCCGATTTTGCCGAGAATTTTCTGCCTGAATTCGATAATGGTATCGAGTCGGTCTTTTCCGTTCAATATTCGATCAACGATGGTACAACCGTCGGTCGGCTCAATTTCGAAACCGGGCTGAACTACCCGCATGGCGCTCCCCAGTACGGCTGCTGCGGTTTCCATCAGCCCAGCCAGAACCTGGCCAATGCGTTCGGGACGGATGCCAATGGCCTGCCAAAGCTGGATACGTTCAACGATGCCGTGATCGATTTCAAAACCGCCACCGTCGATCCGCGCGTCGACCACACGATTGGCATCGATGGACACCCCTACAAGTATAACGCAGCCCTGCCTTTCAGCAACAGCTGGGTGCGTGATCCGGGCGTTTACGGCTTTTTCCAGTCGATGAAGGAACAACAGCTGGCAACCAGCTCGACCTATAAGAAGCAGGGCCCGTTTATTGGAACGTCGAAGAACATCGACATCATCCGGTATGCCGATGTGTTGCTCTTTCAGGCTGAAGCGTACATTGAACTGGGTCAGCCAGCCCTGGCGTTGCCGCTCATCAATAAAATACGGGCCAGGGCCGCAGCCAGTACCGGGCGCACGAAAAAGGCCGATGGGACCAACCCGTCCAACTACCTGATCAGACCGTATTCGGCGACTAACTGGACCCAGGACTACGCCCGGAAAGCGCTACAGTTTGAGCGTCGGCTGGAGTTCGCTACCGAGAGCCCGCGCTTCTTCGACCTCGTTCGCTGGGGTATTGCCGAGCCCACGCTGAACGCGTATCTGACAAAGGAAAAAACCCGGCGGTCGTACCTGAGCGGAGCTAAGTTTACGGCAGGCCGGGATGAGTACCTTCCCATTCCGCAGCGTGAGATCAATTTCACGAAGGGGCTGTACAAGCAGAATCCAGGTTTTTAATTTTAATTAGGTAAGAAGGCAGTGTATGGTGGGGGACGTTTATCGGTAGAACGATCCCCCGCTATACCTTACTATTCTTACGGTCAACGAGCATTAACAGAGGGACTACGTATGAAAAAGATATTTGTAACTATTGCCTTATTGAGTGGCGTAAGCCATTTCTCGGCCGGACAGGCAGATCAGGCGTCAACGAAACCGGAATCCTACCGGCCTCAATATCACTTTTCGCCCCCGAAAAACTGGATCAATGATCCCAACGGACTGCTTTATTACGAGGGCGAATACCACCTGTTTTACCAGCATAACCCCTTTGGTAACGAGTGGGGCCATATGAGCTGGGGCCATGCCGTAAGCAAAGACCTGCTCCGCTGGGAACACCTGCCGGTGGCTATTCCCGAGTTCACGCATTCCGATGGTAAAACCAAAACGGCTATCTTCTCGGGTAGTGCGGTGATCGACAAAGGCAATACCAGCGGCCTGTGTCCGGCCGGTACCAAAGACTGCATGGTTGCCATTTACACCGGCAACGTGACGGAGGGCGAAACCCAAACGGCACAGTATCAGAACGTGGCTTATAGTAGTGATAAGGGGCGAACCTGGAAGCAGTACGATAAGAACCCGGTGCTGGACCTGAAAAGCAAGGAGTTTCGCGATCCGAACGTGTTCTGGTATGCGCCCCAAAAGAAATGGATCATGTCGGCCGTGAAAGCGACGGAGCACCGCGTGGCGTTCTTTGAATCCAAGGACCTCACGAAATGGACGTTACTAAGCCATTTCGGTCTGCAGGGCGATACAACAAAGGTGTGGGAATGTCCGGCGCTGATGCCCGTTCCCATTCAGAACGAGCCGGGAAAAACAAAATGGGTGCTGTTCATCTCGGCGGGCCACCCGCAGAAAGATTACGTAGGTATGCAATACTTCGTGGGCGATTTCGACGGGAAGACGTTCAGCCTGGACCCCGCCAATCCCAAACCGATAGCCCCTGCGGTGAGCAACGTGGTCGACTATGGCAAAGACTATTATGCCGCCATTCAGTTTAACGACCTGCCCGCCAAACAAACCGGACCCGTTATGGTCGGCTGGCTCAATAACTGGGCTTATGGGAATAAACTGCCCACGACGCCGTTCAAAGGGGCTATGTCACTACCTCGTCAGATTACGCTGAAACGCACGTCGGCGGGGCTCCAACTGATGCAGCAACCCATTGCAACCGTGGCCAGCCTGCGGAGTGATATAGCACCGCAGGCGTTAGTGAAGGTATCGGACCAAAGCCGGGTCGTGGAGAAGAGCGTGCCCAATTCCTACGAGTTCAGGGTCGATATCAAGCCCGGAAGTGCCAAAACGGTAGGGGTGAGGCTGGCGAAGAACGGAGCCGAAGAAACCATTATCCAGTATACAAATGGCAAGCTGCAACTCGACCGGCGCAAGTCGGGAAATGTTTCGTTCAGCGACCGTTTCCCGAGCGTGGAGGAGGCCCCGCTGAATTTACAGAATGGCGTATTTACGCTTCGCGTTTTTGTCGATAAGTCCATTGTCGAAGTATTTGCCAACGAGGGCGAGCGTGTTATTACCGACCTGATCTTTCCGGGTGAGCCGTCGGGTAGCATTGAGATCTTTGCCGAAGGCGGCAGTGCCGAATTCAGTAACGTCAGGGTATCGCCGATTAAAGCTGTTGTGGCGCAGTAATCGTTGGTACTGTCTTAGAAGCTGTTTGAGTCCATCGCTTAGGCCACAAAGCGCGGCTTTTAGCCTTGTGCTGCGTTACTTGTTCGGCTCCAATCGCTAACTCAAACAGCTTCTTAAGCACCACGGAATATATTAGTTATCTACGGCTACCCGGTAATCGGGATCTTCGAGGATGTTAACCTCAATCACGGCATGGGCATTGGCCAGGAGCTGACGGCAGTCGGGGCTTAAATGTGTCAGGTGTACCGTTTTGCCAACCCGTTCATACCGCTCTGTGATTTTGTGCAGCGCATCGAGGCCCGACATGTCTGTAACCCGGCTTTCCGAAAAATCAATCACGACCTGGTCAGGATCACCCGGCACGTCAAATTTTTCATTGAATGCCGTTACGGAGCCAAAAAACAGGGGGCCGAAGATCTCGTAGTGTTTCACGCCCGCCTGGTCCACGAATTTTCGGGCTCTGATGCGCTTGGCACTCTCCCAGGCGAATACAAGCGCTGAAATGATAACACCCGCCAGCACCGCCAGCGCCAGGTTATGAAGCAAAATGGTAATGGCCGCTACCAGCATACCAACGAGCACGTCTGACTTCGGCATTTTACCGATCATCTTGAAGCTGGCCCACTCGAAGGTACCGATGGACACCATAATCATTACTCCCGTCAGCGCTGCCATGGGTAGCCTCTCGATCAGGCTGGCGCCAAACATGATGAATATCAGCAACATGACCGATGCCACAATGCCTGACAGCCGCGCCCGCGCGCCTGATGAGGTATTAATCAGGCTTTGTCCGATCATAGCGCAACCGCCCATGCCCGAAAACAGTCCCGTTACGATATTCGCCGTTCCCTGCGCCACACATTCCTTATTGCCCCGGCCCCGGCTTTCGGTGAGTTCATCGAGCAGGTTCAGCGTCAGCAAACTCTCGATGAGGCCCACACTGGCCATGATCAGTGCGTAAGGAAAAATTACCTGAAGCGTAGCCAGACTAACCGGTACGGCAGGGATATGGAAGGGCGGAAACCCACCCTGGATGGAGGCAATGTCGCCAACCGTCCGGGTGTCGATGTTGAAAACAACGACCAGTGCAAAAATCACCAGAATGGCCGCCAGCGATGACGGGAACACCTGGGTTAGTTTGGGTAATCCCCAGATGATGAGCATGGTTAGCCCTACAAGCCCCAGCATAATCAGTAACGGGGTGCCCGTCATCCACTGAGCCGTTCCAGTGCTGTCAATTGCCTTGAACTGATCCAGTTGCGAGATGAAAATGATGATTGCGAGCCCGTTGACGAAGCCAAACATGACCGGATGCGGTACCAGCCGGATAAACTTGCCTAGTTTGAACACGCCCGCCAGCACCTGAAGCAGACCGGATAATACGACCGCTGCGAAGACGTACTCGATCCCGTGCGATTTCGCCAGGGCTACCACCACTACGGCAATGGCACCTGTTGCGCCGGAGATCATGCCGGGACGACCACCCAGAATGGAGGTAACAAATCCCATTGTAAACGCAGCATACAAGCCGGTAAGGGGTGAAAGACCCGCAATCATCGAAAATGCAACTGCTTCGGGGACCAGCGCCAACGCTACGGTAAGGCCCGAGAGGATCTCGGTCCGATAGTTGACTCGCTGTTTGAAATCAAATAAGTTTATTCGAAACGTCATGATACAGAGACGGCATATGCCAGGATGCGCACCCAGGTAGCACGCACGAAACGTGACCAGGGGTGCCGCTGAATAAGTGTAAAATAGGAAACAGACAAGTAAGGCTGCCACGAGGTACTTGTGACAGGGACGACACGCGATGTGTCAGGAAGGAGAATCAGGGGGGACCAAACTGCACCAGGAAGCTATTGAAATAAACAATGGCCTTGCATCGGGCACCGCCATTGTTTAACAAAGGTAGCAAAAAGAGCAATAAGGTTGTAACCTGCATATCGGAAAAGTACAACGCTTAGCGTAGTGGATTTCGTCAGGGTGTTAGTCAGGTATCGCAGCCATGACTGCATTTCATGGACCCTATGCACAGTAGACTAGTACCGATACGTCTTTCCTTTAAAATCGAATAGTGTAATCGTCTGCCCGGATTTTCCTTTAACCAGCCTGATTTTATTGACTTCTGTCGTATCCATGCGCTGGATATAGTCGGCGTCTTTCGGGAGGTACAGATTTGTTAGCTGAGCCTCCTGAATAGAATAAGGCGAGAACGTTTTTTCAACCTCGTCGTGCGCAAAAAGTCGTACCGACGGATACAGCACCGTATCGCCCGGCGTGTAGTTTTCCATGATACGTTCGGCCGCAAACTGGTGCGGATTCGGTAGGCGAGGGGTTGAGAAATAGGTGTACTTCACATCCCGGTCTTCATAGATGTGATGAAGCAGCCGGGCCACAAAATATGATTGGATCAAGAGAACTGCCAGTAGAATGGCCCGGATGGCTACGGGCGTCCGGAGCAACTGATGCAACATCATAGCGACAATAATCACTGAGTACGGAAATGAAAAGCCCGAATACCGCTGAGTAATCCCATATGTATGCCCATTCTTGAAGGCCATCAGGATGAGAAACAGGGTGGGGATCAGCGCAAGCATGGTAACGAACACCAGCAGCGAATCCGGCACCGACGATCTGATCCGGCGGAAATAGGAGAAGTCGCGCGAAGAATCTGACGGGGTTGTCAGTCTTACTTAGTGGGCGATCAGGGGGGCGTAAGTAATCGCATAAGATTATTAACTGTCTACAAAGATTAAAAAAATAAAAAAAAGCAAACTATTCACTAGTTTATCAATGCAGTGGCCCATAGCTAATCGACCATTGTCATAGCTGTCTTCAGTGAATGGTACGTTTATAATCGAGTATCGTTTCGGTACGGATGGATAGGTTTGGCCGGTACCGCTGTGTACATTAGTGCGGCTATCTTCTTAACACCCAATCTCCTATGCATCTGCTGGCATTGATTTTTATCGCACTGGTGGCCATCGAACACCTGTATATTTTATGGCTCGAAATGTTTGCCTGGACAACGAAAGGGCGGCAGACGTTCCGGTCACTGCGCGCCGATTTGTTCGAGCCAACGAAAGCTATGGCGGCTAACCAGGGGCTTTACAACGGTTTTCTGGCCGCCGGGCTAATCTGGTCGCTGCTGATTACTGACGCTGTCTGGCAGGTGAACGTGGCTGGTTTCTTCCTGGGATGCGTTATCGTTGCCGGCGTCTATGGTGGCGTAACCGTCGATAAGTCGATTTTTCTAAAGCAGGCCATTCCGGCTATTGTTGCCCTCGTCCTGTTGTTGCTTGCCTGAAGGCCGTATTGAGCAGGGCCCGGACTGCGTCTACCAAAAAAAGCAGTTGAATATAAAGTCAGGGGAAATCCTGAAAAATTAATATAAAAAAGTAATAATATTTAAGTACGTATATATCGCTATTTCGTATATAAGTTTAGTAATTCATAAATAGGTACCGTAAAATTAATATACCTTCGAGATGATGGGTGTTTTCGGCAAATACTGGCGCTTATTTGTGACTTCTTTGTTTATTGATAGTCCTATCATGTGAAAGGCCTTTAATATGCGGTTATAGTAAGCTTTCAAAAAAAGGGTTTTCATAATGTGAAGTTGGAATAACAACGACTCAATGAATCTGTTAGCAACACACATAGAAAGTAACGATCGTGCTGAACCAGTCGGTACGACTCCTACGGAGGAAGAATCGAACTGGCTCTACCTGCTTCGAAGCCATGTCCAGGAATGGAAAGAGCATTATAAGCAGGAAAGTCAGGCAATCGAGAAATTAGAAGTTGAGCATCAGACCTTCCTCACCCAGGCAGATCACCTGACTATTGCTGAACGAATGGCTACACTGGTTAGTCAGGAGCGGGAAATTGATGAGGTGATAAACCTCTATCAATTAAGGCGAGAGTTCATACGAGAGCGCCAGCAAAAAGAATTGGCCAAGCTCTAACGGGTAAACGCACCGTTTCCCTAACCAGAATTGAAACCCGGCTGGTGTGCAGACCAGACTGCTCCCCCAACACAACAGCCCATTTGCGGCAGGCATCAAGCCCGGACATACAGGCGTAAAGGGCCAATCCTTCATCAAACGCATTGGCAGAGCCGTACCACCGTTCCGTGCCGGCAAACGGTGACGTTACCCATCAGTAGCGAACTGCATTTCTCCGAATTCCTTCCCAACCGAAATGCCAACGCGCCTGCCAATGGGCAGGGCCAGGTTATACTCGACATGGCCAGCCGGAAAATCAAAAAGCACTGGATACGAGTAGGCCGCTACGGCATCGGCGATTATACCAGCCGCATCTTTCCCAAAAGGTAATGATGGATTGCTGCGCATATCAGTGAACTGGCCGACAACCAGTCCCGCCAGTTGGGCCAGTCGGCCGGATCGGCGTAACTGCGTCATCATCCGGTCGAGAGAAAAAAGTGTTTCGTCAATATCCTCGATAAACAGAACAGCCCCGGAGAAATCGACATCGGTAGAGGTACCAATGGAGTTGATCAGCAGAGTCAGGTTACCGCCTATAAGTGGTCCTGTGGCCTGGCCCGGGCGATTGCAGGGGTGGGCCGCTACAGTATACCGGTCCGGGATTTCGCCAAATAGCCATTGCCGGACTGATTCCTGTGATTCGGCCCGGTTCGGCTGGCCAAACTGGCGAAGCATAAGCCCGTGGAGACTACCCACATCGTTGACATAAAGCAGGCTGAGAAGCATGGTTACGTCGCTGAACCCGATCAGCCATTTTGGGTTGGCGATCAGGCCCGTCAGGTCGAGGTCGTCCGCAATACGGTAGCAGCCGTAGCCTCCGCGTGTCGTAAACACCGCCCGTACGGCCGGATCATCGAACAACCGTTGCAGATCGGCCCGGCGCAGGTCGTCGGAACCGGCAAAAGGTCCATCTACGGCCCGCACACTATCGCCTTCGATGACGTTTAGGTGCCAGTCGTTGCGCAGGATACGCAGGCCTTCGGTCAGTTCGTCATAGGGAAACCAACTGGCTGGCGACACGACGCCTACTGTATCACCGGGTTTCAGAAAAGGAGGAAAAGTCATTGAACAGACGACGAATAGACAGCTGAAATATCCTAATAAACGGCCAATGTACAACGACAGGCCCATTATTCAGTGATTGGTTGCTGGTCAATTGAGCGTTGCGGGCTCCGTATTATCCAGTTTATTCAGATCGACCGATATGTTACCGGCCTGATTTTCATTGGTCATAATTCCGAATTTACGGTTCCACTGTATCTCGTCGTACCGGTACGAATACCGGCAATGAACCACCTGCGCAAAGGTATCGTCTGTCGCTCGCACCAGAATCAGAAACTCGGCGTCGGACCTGGACAGGTCCCCGGCCGTACAACCGTAGAGCGGGCTCTCGCTGGTAATTGGATGAACCAGCGTCCAGTTGTTGGGAAAGAAGGTAACCTGGGTACGCTCCAGGTTCAGCCCATAGTACCGGCGATAGGGCGTTCCGTCGGGCTTGGTTTCGAGCCGCGACAGCGACACTTCCACCTGAACGTCAATTAACTGATTGCTGCGCTCGTTGATGATCCGGAACATCCAGCCATTGACATCCAGATAAGGCGCAACGACTGCCTGTTTGGAAAAACGTATGTGGGCAACCGGTCGCGAGAACCGACCGTACAGTAAACCCGTCGAGAGCGCAAAAGCGAGTAAGCCCAGCATCGATTCGAAGGCTGCGATGGCACTGGTCAGAAAACTATTGGGTACAATATGACCATACCCCACGGTGGTGAGGGTTTGGGCGCTGAAGAAAAAGGCTTTCCAGAAAGCACCGTGAAACATGGCATCGTTGGTGCCGACCAGGTTCTCGGCCCCGGCCAGAACGTATATAGTAGCGAAAAGGATATTCTCGGCCAGGTAGAACAACAGTATCCAGCCCAGAAAATAAACCCAGTTCATGGTAATAAGCCGGTTATACAGGTTCAGCCGATCCCAGAACGACTCGTTAACGCGGTTGATGTTGAAACTGCCGTCTTTATTGATAAGCCGGCTGTAGGGATCAGTAAACCGGGTGCCGAAGCCCACATCCTGCCGTAACTCTTCCTGATGTACGAGTTCACTATCGCTGTTTTTCAACTTATCCGGTAGAGGAACACGGGTAGCATGAAGTGGTTTTGCTTTCACGGGCGTACGGGTTGTCATTCAGTACAGGACAAGTTTAAGGCAACTTTAATTCAATGGTGAATGCGCGCTTAAGTAGATATACTTAATTTAGCCGAAAATTTGGGAGTCGCCCGTAACGCTCCGTTGTCCCTATAGATCGTATGAAGTCGCACCAGGGTATGATCAGTTTGATTGTGCCCGCTTTCAACGAAGAGGAGAATCTGCCCGTTCTGGTTCATCGATTGATGGCCATTATGCAGCCTTTCGGTAACTATGAGATTCTGATCATCGACGATGGCAGCACCGACCAATCCCGGTATGTGCTGAGGCAGTTGAGCGTGGCTTATCCTGTTGTCCGCTTTTTGTCGTTCTCCCGTAATTTTGGCCACCAGATGGCGTTGCGGGCGGGTTACGACAATGCCCGTGGCGATGCGGTTATCTGCCTCGATGCCGACCTTCAGCATCCGCCCGAACTGATTCCGACGCTGATCCAGAAATGGCGAGACGGGTTTGAAGTTGTTTACACCATTCGACAAGCTGATCCGTCCCTGTCGTGGTTCAAGCGTACTACGTCGAAGACGTTCTACAGCCTGCTGCGCTCTGTTTCGAACCTGGATATTGAAGATGGAGCAGCTGATTTTCGCCTGCTCGACCGTAAGGTGGTCGATACCATCAATCAATTTAAGGAAAACGACCTGTTCCTGCGTGGGGCTATCTCGTGGGTTGGCTTCCGGCAGTGCCGTATGCTGTATAAGCCTGCCGCACGTTATGCGGGCCATTCGAAATATTCGTTTCAGAAAATGCTGAAACTGGCTGCCATGGGCATCACGTCATTTTCTACCCGCCCCCTGTACCTGTCTGTATTGCTCGGCTTTTGTATGTCGCTGTTCGCTACGCTGTTCGGGGCAGAAGTGTTGTACGAGTATTTTTTTACCAATGCTACCGTATCGGGATGGACAACGTTGGTTGTGCTTATGGCGCTTATCGGCGGGGTACAGTTCATTATGATCGGCATCATTGGTGTGTATCTGGGTAAAACATTTGTCGAAGTAAAAGGCCGACCCGCCTACATTATTGGCGACACGAGTGAGATTGAGGAGACCGTAACAACATGGCAAGCCCCGACCGAAAAAGAACTATTTTATTCACCGTTGACGTAGAGGAATTCGACACCGCAGTCGAATTTGGACACGCTATTTCACTGAGCGAGCAAATTGCCGTCTCAACCCGCGGCCTGCGCCTGCTGGCTGAGCGCTTCGAC
Organism: Spirosoma utsteinense; assembly: GCF_014282275.1. Lineage (GTDB taxonomy): Bacteria > Bacteroidota > Bacteroidia > Cytophagales > Spirosomataceae > Spirosoma > Spirosoma utsteinense. The sequence continues at coordinate 18,498 of NZ_VFIA01000044.1, read as the reverse complement.
GTAGTTGGTGCCCGAACGACGCTTTTTACCACGGCAAATTACGCGCTCCATGAGCCGGACCTTATTCGGGATCTGGCTCGCCATCACGAAATAGCGTCGCACGGCTTTTACCATACAACGTTCGAGCCGGCCGATTTACTGTCTTCCCGGCTGGCACTCGAAAAACTCCTTGGCAAACCTGTGACCGGTTTCCGGCGGGCGCGAATGGGTTTTGTTGACCCGGTCGATGTTCAGCAGGCCGGTTATCAATATAATTCGTCGTTGCATCCAACCTGGCTACCCGGTCGCTACAACCATTGGGGTGAGCCCCGGCACCCTTTTCGCGAGTCAGGCGTTTGGCAGGTGCCCGCGTCGGTAACGCCCACGCTGCGGTTGCCGCTGTTCTGGCTTAGCCTGAAAAACTTTCCCTTCAGCTACTACAAACAGCTATGCCGGCAAACCCTGCAGGCCGATGGGTTCCTGAATCTTTACGTCCATCCGTGGGAGTTCACCGATCTATCTTCCTATACCGGCATCCCCGCTTATGTTCGCCGACACTCCCGCGACCAGCTGCTCGACCGGGTAGAAGCGTTGCTCCGGTATTTAAAGCCACAGGGTGAATTTGGCACCATGGATGAGTTCGTTCAACAACTGCCTGTCGGCTAATCCAGCCTCAATCGTCCTTCCTGATCGCTACATGTCCTACTCTGATGGTATCATTTTTTAGAAAACCGCTGTTCAGCGATTATCGGCTTATTGTTGGCCTTTATGGTCTCATTGCTCTCATTGCCAGTATCAAAACCGTTTTTGTATTCGGTTCCAACAACTACAGTATATTCTATTACTCGCTGAAGCACCTGATTGCCGGTGTCAGCCTGTATGACGTTTATCCAGCCCAATACAGTGATCATTATCACTATGCGCCCACTTTCGCGGCTTTGTTTGCCCCTGTTTTCGCGCTGCCTTATTCGGTAGGCCTGTTTCTATGGCATTTTCTGTTTGCGGGCCTGTGGGTGTTAGCGGTTTATAAAATGCCGCTGACGCATCGGCAAAAGGTGTTCTTCTACTGGTTTGGGTTGCAGGAGATGTTGACGGCCCTGACCAATAGCCAGACAAATCCGCTCATTGCGGCCATTCCCCTGTTTGCCTTTATCAGTTTCGAAAAGCGTCAGCCGTTGTGGGCCGCTTTCTTCATTGTGGTAGGGTTCGATATCAAAATTTACAGCATCGTTGCGGGGGCCTTATTTCTGTTATACCCGCAAAAGGTCCGGTTTTTAGCGTACACGCTTTTCTGGGGCGTAGTGCTGGGGCTGCTGCCGCTGCTGTTTACGCCCCCCGCCCGACTGTACTGGCAGTATGAAATGTGGATCCGGCAGTTGCTCATTAAATCGGACCATGATAAATGGGCCAATACATCCATCCATAAACTGATTCACCTGTCTATCTCGCCCGATATCCCGACCAGCCTCATTGTTGGTGCCGGTATCGTGCTGTTCTGCACGGTGTATATCCATATCAGGAAGTTTGGCGAACGGTCGTTCCGAATGCTGATGCTGGCGTCGGTGCTGATATTTCAGGTGATCTTCAATCCGGTCTCTGAATCGGCGACCTATATTACGGCCGTTACAGGCGTGCTATGCTGGTGGTTCTACTGTCCCCAGACTACCCTTGACCGCGTACTGCTGGTAAGTTGTTTTGTCCTGACCGTTTTATCGCCAAGCGATTTTTTTCCGGCTTTTCTGCGCGATCAGCTTACCCGGCCTTATGCCTTGAAAGCACTGCCCTGCGTACTGATCTGGTTCCGTATACTGGTACTGATGCACACGACGAACCCCGTTGACAAACCCCAGCCGCAGGCAGTTGTCAGCCTGTGAAGCAACTGACCAAACAAATCAACTTCCCATTCACTTACACAATACCTTATGACAGCGACCTGGCTCGACTTCTGGCAGAAAGAAAATGAATTCGACGACTCGATGTCAGCCAACTACGCTTATTTTCTGGCCCGGGTTGAACAGTTTATCCCCTTATCGATGGCCCGTACCGTACTCGATATTGGTTCGGGGCCGGGTAATCTGGAAGATGCCTGGCACAACCGGGTAGCCGAAATCCACGGTCTGGACATCTCCGAACGATACAACGCCATAGCCCGGGCCAAGCACGCACACCATCCGAACGTTCATTTCCACACCCTGTCTGCCGACGATTATTTGAACTTCAGCCCGGTGGCCGGACAACAGTTCGATATCATTGTCGTCATGAGCGTGGTACAGTACTACCGTAATGCGGCCGAAGTTGAAACGTTACTGGCCGCAATCAAAAAAGTAGCCGCCCCCGGTGCCAAAGCGCTGATCTGTGATCTGATCGTGGAGGAAAGTATGCTGAAAGACATACTCAGTATTATGGGGCGGTCATTACGGCAGGGACAACTCCTGTCCATGCTGAAGCTGTTGTTCCGCCTGCGGTTCTCGTCCTACTACGAGGTACGCAAAAAGAACGGGTTCCTGATTATACCCGAAGCGGTCTGGATGGGAATGTGTAAACGGCTGGGGCTGAATGCCCGCTTTGTAACGGAGCCGCTAACGATGCAACAGGAGCGCCGGAACCTGCTGATTCAGTTCTGAACGGCGTCGGGAGGTTAAATGAAAATAACGTCGTCGATCACCTCGGTCCCCATGTCTTTATTGACAACATGAATGAGCTTCTGCTTGGCATTGACAAGTTCGTTGCGAAGCGGAGCCGATGTGATCTCGATATGAAGCTTACGGTCGCGGACGTAGATCCGGTTGGTGCGGGAGGCAATGGCATTCCCCATCATGCGTCCCCAGAATGCTTCGAGGTAGGTTTCGTTGAAACGGCTCTGTAGCTGGTAGTGCTTTAACAGCTTTCCGATGGCGTCTTTGAGGGAGGTCACCCCGGCTACTCGGGTGGCTTGTTCGCGATTGTATCGGTAGGTCTGATTCATGGGGCAACAGTGTCTTGTTGCAAAAGTAAACAAGCTTGGGACTTATCGCACACAGTCCGAAAAAGAAGCTATTAAAATAAGCGAACGGCCATAAAAAATCGACTGGGTTTGGTTTCCCGTCATTTGGGCTATATACTTGCACCATCAAGTCAATTGGTACGCGCCCCATTTCTACTTACCGGCGCAGATTGATTTATAAAGAAGCGGGGAGAGATCAGGCTCTATAAACCGCTGGCAACCTACCACTCGGCAAGGTGCTAACTCCTGCCTATAGTAACCGCGTTAGCGGGTAATTAGGGACTATAAATCGGTAACGAACATGCTCTACAAAAGACGCTGTATGCCCGTACGGGCCTGCTAAGCACCACTCACCTACTGCACCGAAACCGGGAGTGGTTTTGTCGTGCGCTCCAGAAAATTCGCCCGGTCTACGGTAGTCCTGCCGCTTACCGCTGGCGGCTACGCTACTGACTGATACCCGGTCCTGCTGTTCCTAAACCTTTGCATAAACCAGTACAAACTATGGCTAACCAACATCATTTCGACACGCTGCAACTGCACGCTGGTCAGGAGGTTGACCCCACCACCAACGCGAGGGCCGTCCCTATCTATCAAACAACTTCGTTCGTTTTCAACGACTCGGCCCATGGGGCAGATCTGTTCGCCCTGAAGGCTTTCGGCAATATTTATAGCCGCATCATGAACCCCACCTCCGACGTGTTTGAAAAGCGCGTGGCGGCTCTGGAAGGGGGGGTAGCGGCTCTGGCGGTGGCCTCGGGGCAGGCCGCTCAGTTTATCGCCCTCACCAATATTCTGAGCGCGGGCGATAATTTCGTGACCACCTCGTTCCTCTACGGTGGCACCTACAATCAGTTCAAGGTGTCGTTCAGGCGGCTGGGTATCGAAGCGCGCTTTGCCAATGGCGACGATGCGGAATCCTTCGGGAAACTGATCGACGGGAAGACAAAGGCTATCTATCTGGAAACGATCGGCAATCCCGGTTTTAATGTGCCTGATTTCGAGGCTATCGCAGCCGTTGCAAAACAACACGATCTGCCGCTCATCGTCGACAATACTTTCGGGGCGGGTGGTTACCTGTTCCGGCCGCTCGAACATGGAGCGGCTGTGGTGGTTGAGTCGGCAACGAAATGGATTGGCGGTCATGGCACCAGCATTGGCGGTGTCATCGTCGACGGTGGTAACTACAACTGGGGCAATGGCAAATACCCGCAGTTCAGCGAGCCATCGGAAGGGTACCAGGGTATGGTGTTCAGCGATGTATTCGGCGTAGACAGCCCCCTCGGCAATATTCAGTTTATCATACGGGCCCGGGTGGAGGGGCTGCGTGACTGGGGACCAGCTATCAGTCCGTTCAACTCGTTCCTGCTGTTACAGGGCCTGGAAACACTGTCGCTGCGGGTAGACCGTACCGTTCAGAACGCCCTCGCCCTGGCGCAGTGGCTCGAATCTCACGAGCAGGTGGAGCTTGTGAACTACCCCGGCCTGGCAAGCAGCCGCTACCATGAGCTGGCAAAGAAATACCTCAAACGCGGTTTTGGTGGCGTATTCACGTTCAAAGTGAAAGGAGGTAAAGAGGCCGCCGACCGGTTTGTGAACAGCCTGAAGCTGGTAAGCCACCTGGCCAATGTTGGTGACTCGAAAACGCTCATCATTCACCCGGCTTCAACAACCCACCAGCAGCTTAGCGAACTGGACCAGGCCAGCGCCGGTGTAGAGCCGGGGCTGTTGCGTATTTCGGCCGGGATTGAATACCTCGATGATATCAAAGCTGACTTTGAACAGGCCTTCGCCCAGATTGCCGAACCGAGTCAGATCGATACGCCGGTTGCTGTTTAGTGTTTAAGTGTATAGGTGTCTGGCAGGCTGAGCCAATTCAGCGTAGCCTGCCAGACGCTTAAAATGTACCCAGGTTTGAACCTTCAGTACTTCGATTATAAATACTCGTTTCCGCTTGAGTCGGGCGAGAATCTGGCAGGCTTCCGGCTTGCTTATACCACCTATGGCACCCTGAACGAACAGTCGAGGGTTGTGTGGATATGCCATGCCCTGACCGGTAATGCCGACGTCGGCGACTGGTGGGGCGGTATGGTAGGGCCGGGTAAATACTTCGATTCGGGAGCGGATAGCCCCGAACAAAACTTTATCGTCTGCGCCAATGTAATCGGCTCCTGCTATGGCTCTACGGGGCCGCTATCGGTCAATCCGGCAACCGGCGAACCATTTTACCACGATTTTCCGGCGGTCACGATCCGGGATATGGTGGCAGCCCTCGATCTGCTGCGGCAGGAGTTGGGTATCGAATCCATTCATACCTGCATTGGTGGGTCGGTTGGCGGGGAGCAGGCTGTAGAATGGGCTATTTTGCAGCCCGATCTGATTCAACATCTTATCGTGATCGCGGCCAGCGCCGTAGCCTCACCCTGGTGCATTGCCTTCAACGAAGCCCAGCGGATGGCCATCGAAGCCGACCCGACCTGGCGCAATAAAAGCGATGATGCCGGTGTGGCTGGTATGAAAGCCGCCCGTGCTATGGCCATGATCTCCTACCGTAACTATGATACCTATGGTTTCACGCAGGCGCTGGACAATAACGAGCAAACCAATGATTTCAAAGCCGCTGGCTATCAGCGCTATCAGGGAGAGAAACTAGCCGAACGGTTTAATGCCTTCACATACTGGGTGTTATCGAAAGTGATGGACTCGCATAATGTCGGTCGTAACCGGGGTAGCATCCCGAATGCCCTCGGTCGGATCAAAGCCAGGACGCTGGTTGTCGGTATCCGCTCCGATCTGCTGTTTCCGCCCACTGAGCAGCAGTTTCTGGCCCGTCATATTTCAGATGCCGCGTACGAAGAGATCGACTCGTTGTATGGCCATGATGGGTTTTTGATCGAGTTCAGGCCACTGGCGGGGATCATTCGAAAGTGGATGGCGAGTCGCGCGACGGAGCAGGCAACGAAGACAGAGCCAGCCAGCAGTAATCGCTAAGTCAATAGATATACCCGGTCACGATCGTAATAAGCTGTTTCTTGCCATGACTACCCCTGCACTTACCGATGCCCGGCAGTACCCGATTGGTCTCTGGGCGGGCCAGGATACCTATACCCCCGGTGAACGCTATACCCTCATCAATCAGCTGCGGGCGTTGCCCGCCCTGTATCGTCAAGCGACCGAATCACTGACCGACGAGCCGTTAGCGCGGTCATACCGACCGGGTAGCTGGACGGTTCGGCAGCTGGTCCATCATATAGCGGATACCCACCACTGGCATTTCTTCCGCGTCAAACAAACACTGGCAGAAACGGAGAAAACAGTGGGCGTTTTCGGGAACGTGAACGCCTGGGCTGCCATGGCAGAATACCAGACCGCGCCGGTCCATGGCTCGCTCCTGATCCTGGAAGGCATTCACCAGCGATGGGCCCACCTCTGTGAAACCCTGGATGAAGCCGACTGGAAGCGTGTGTATTACCATCCCGTACGGCAGCGAGATCTATCGCTGGAGCAGGCTTTGTCCATTGGTGTCTGGCACGCCCGTCATCACCTCGCCCATATCGGTCTGGCGCTTCAGCAACCGGCTGTTCAATAAGATATAACGAAAAAAAAGTCGATTCCTGAATCATTGGACCGGGTTCTGTTGTCTTATAGGTCGGCAACGCGGCCCAATTTGTATAAACAAAGTAATAACTGGAATGCTCTGGTACGAAGACGATATTCATCAACTTGAAACCAAACTCAAAACGTTAAATGCCTCACCGAATGGCATACTGGCTGATCAGCCCAATCTAGGACGGCCCACTCTAGGGAAGGTCGTATTCTATGGTAGTTCATCCATCCGGCTCTGGACGACACTGGAAACTGATTTTCCCGCTGTAAATTCGCTTAATCTGGGTTTTGGCGGGTCAACGCTGGCAGCCTGTGCCTGGTTTTTTGAACGGATCGTTGTACCGACAGCGCCAAAATCGGTGATTTTTTATGCCGGTGATAATGACCTCGGCGACGGTCGGCATCCGGAAGAAGTATGCCTGTTTTTCAACACCTTTACCCAAAAGATGCAGCAGCATCTCCCGGGTGTGCCCCTTTCATTTCTGAGTATAAAAATCAGTCCGGCCCGCTGGGAAATTGCCCCGAAGATCAGGCAGACAAACGAGCTTATTGCGCATGAAATTAGCCGGTTGCCAGGTTATCAGGTTATCGATGTAACAAACCCGTTGCTCGATGCCACCGGTCGGCCACGTCAGGAGTTCTTCGAAAACGATGGACTTCATCTACGTCCAGCGGGGTATGGGGTGTGGAAGCAGACTTTACAGCAGCACCCTGCTATATTTTAATGATTTGTTCATCAGCTAAGCGAAGGCAGTAACAATAAAGGCTGCAATTTCGCCGGTGTTTTCCGCTACTGTTATGCACCGTGAGTATCACAAATGGTTTAGCCTCAACCTGGACCGCGATATGGAAATGCTCATCTTCGGCCATGCCGGTGCCCGGGTGTTGGTTTTTCCAACCCGACGTGGCCGGTTTTATGAGTACGAAGAGCTGGGACTGGTGGCCGCCCTGGCCGATCAGATCGAGCAGGGATGGCTACAGCTGTTCTGCGTGGATAGTGTCGATCAGGAAAGCATTTACAACCGGGCCGTTCCTCCCTGCGACCGCATCCGGCGACATGGCCAGTATGAGCAGTATATTCTCAACGAAGTGCTGCCGCTTTCGCGAATGAAAAATCCGCAGCCGTTTATGATCTCCCACGGCTGTAGTCTTGGCGCTTACCACGCGCTCAACATTGCCTTCCGGCACCCGCAGTGGTTTGGCAAAGTGGTTGCCTTCAGCGGTCGATATGATCTTTCGGCACCCGTTGCCGAGTTTCGGGGGTTGTTCGATGATTATTACGATGACGATATCTACTTCAACAATCCCAACCACTTCCTGCCCAACCTCAACGACGAGGACACGCTAAGCCAACTCCGCCGACTGCAGATTGTGATGACGATTGGTGCCGAAGATCCCTTTCTGGATAGCAACCGGGCCCTGAGCGATGCTTTACAGGCCAAAAACGTAGCGCATGAGCTTCATGTCTGGAACGGCCGGGCTCACCAGGCCGACGACTGGCAAAAGATGGCACCGCTGTACCTATAGGGGCCTAACTGACGTTTTCGTTAGCGAAACTTGACCGAGTTGAACAGCTTAAGTATGGTTGTCTCATCCCGGATGTCATGGCCTATCAGGCTCAGACGGTTCTGGTCATCCGTAATATACAGACCAATAACACCCTGCCCCTTTTTCTTCGGGCGAACAATCAGCGCCGGTCGTCCATCGATGGTCGTCATCGTTCGCAGGTGCGTTGCCGATGTTTCGTCCTTGAGCGTATACGAATACCAGCCGTAGTCGTATGACAGGGCATCTCTTCCGTCGGTAAGAGAACCTACCTGCGAATCGTAACCCACGCTGGGAATAATCCGCCACGTATCCGGAGCTTCAATCTGAAATGCCTTGAAGTCCAGTATGTGATTGGCTACGGGGTTGTTGTCCTGGCAGCTGGTTTGCAACAAAAGCAGAAGAAGACAGATAGTAACTGCTTGTTTCATACAACGATCGTTTTTAGGCTGACCCCAACCGCGTTCTGACCGTTGTACCCGCAATAAGAAAAAGCCCGAAGCCCGCCAATGGGGACTTCGGGCCGTACTTAAGGGTAAACCAGTTCGGGTATCGCCTGAGCAACCGCCTGCTGCGCCCGTAGCAGCGAATCGGCGTAGGGCTGGTACAGGACACGACCGGGTGGGTTGACCGTCAGGTCGGCATCCCACAGGCCGGAATGATGCCAGTAATCGGTGTGGTCCCAGTCAGGACGGTCTACGATCGGGTACAGGCAAACGCCCCATAAGGGGACCCCCGATGCGACAACGGCCGCACACTCGCGCCCGATCATGTCGATCCATTGTGGCCGGTCGATGCCGGGGTGACTGGTTTCGGTCAGGGCAATGGGCCGGTTGTAGCGCCGGTAAGCTTTTGTGAGCAACTGCCGAAAAGGTACCCAGCGAGGGTCAGGTACGGGGTCGTTCCAGGGTAGGAAGATATGATTGCCTAGTGCCCACTGGTTGTTATAATAATAGTTGAAGCCGAGGATGTCGAGAAAATCCGGTGAGCCGCCCAGTTCCGGCGATAGATAGCCCGCCAGCATATCGACCGACTGGAACTGATTTTCGTCGGCAATGGCGGCATCGATAATCTGCCGTTCAGTGGCATCCAGCGGAGGGACGATCTGTATCAGTGGTTCGGTCGTCAGAATCCGGATCGTAGGGTCGATTTCACGCATGGCCGCTACGCCCTCGATATAAGCACGCATCAGTCCGACTTTCACTTCCCAGCCCTGTTTCGTGCAGTAAGGCGACGTACCGCAGGCATCGCCACCCAGCCACGACATAAAGCTGACCTCATTGATAGGCGTGACGATGAGGGTATCGTTGGGATACTGGTCGCGGTAGAAGTGAACAAATGCCCGACACAGAGCCGCAAACCGACGGGCAAACATAGGGTGCAAAGGCGTCAGATCGTCGGGATAGCCGAAATGGCACAAATCCCACACCTGCTGAATACCCTGCCGGTGCCCTTCTGTCATCATCGTCTCGACCACGCGCCAATCGTACTGATAAGCTCTTGTTTCGACCTGGCTCCAGCGAATACCTTCCCGTACGGTGCGGATGTTGAAGGGGCCAAGGTGTTCATAATCCTCTTTCAATAGAGCGAGGTGACCGGTCAGGGGTAAAAAATCGACCCGGTTCCCAAAGCAGTTCAGTTGGTCAGTGCATTCAAAACCAGCCCACCAGAAGGAATGGAAAGGATTTGAAGAAGAGAGATGAGTATTGTTCGTCGTATTGAGCATGCAGGAGTAAGCCAGCGGGCTAATCGTGTGGTAGCCTTTTGTGAACAAAAAAAATCGGCCGTTTGTCAGAAAATGAACTCTTTTCCGAGTAAAGGGGGAGGTGCCCAGTTGGTCAGGCACCCGGAGAATCCGAAAAATACCTAAAAGCTTTGCACAAGGGCAATCACTAGCTTGGCTGAATTTCGGGCCGCTGTTTCGTAAAATGATAGCATATCGCGACGGGCATTGTCGTCGGCCCGGTCGCTCAGGCTCCGGATGACGAGGAGTGGAACCTGAATCTGGTGGCAAACCTGCGCTACTGCTGCGCCCTCCATTTCGGTCGCATCAGCGTTGAAGTCCTTCCGTAGCTGGGCCACTTTCTGCGACGAAGAGATAAACTGGTCACCCGTTACGACCGTGCCCGTTACCACCGTTGGCGGGCGGGTGGTGATGGGGATTGGCTCAAAAGCCACAGTACGGGCTACGGTTTGAGCCTGAATCAGCATGAGCGAATCGGCTGGGAAATAGGCCGGGTTCATCTGCCCGGTAACGCCATTCCGCGTTTGAATCGTTGGCTTCTGATCAAAGGTGATGGACTGATAATCGTGGTGAATCGTTTGACGGGCAATGACGATATCGCCCGGCTGAAGATCGGGGTTGGTACCGCCGGCAATGCCCGTGAACAGAATCCGCCGGGGCCGAAAATGATCGAGCATCAGGGCGGTGGTCATGGCTGCGTTCACTTTCCCAATGCCGGTTTCGGCCACCACGACCCGCTGTTTGCCGATGCGGCCGGTTGTGAAGGTAACACCGTCGACAAGTACGGTTTTTGGTTTTTGAAGGGACTGCTTAACCAGCGCTACTTCAGCCCCGAACGCGCCCAACAAACCGGTGATGGGTTGGGCTTTGTAACGTTGGGCGAAGGTAGACTGAGCAATGAGCAGCAGGAAGACGACGTATTTCATGCAACAATAATAGAACTTTCTGAGCGATTAGGCGGTGGAGGCAGGGCAGGGTGAAGAAATGGCTTGGGATTGTCCAACGAACCCGAGTCAGTGTCCGGCAAACAGGGCCAGCAGACAAAAAATGTCGACGATCCACAGGCCCAGAGGTACCTCACGGCCTTTGCCCACCGCTACTTTAATCACGGTCCAGGACAGAAATCCCCAGATCAGTCCCTGCGTAATCGAATAGCTGAAGGGAATCAGCACGAGGGCCAGAAAAGCGGGTAGCGCGTCGTCTAACTGCCCCCAGTCGATGCGCGTAATGGGCTTCATCATGAACGCGCCCACCAGCACCAGCGCGGGGGCTGTTGCAATCGCCGGAATGATCGACAGCAGGGGCGACAGAAACAAGAACGGCAAAAAACAGCAGCCCGCCACAATGGCGGTCAGACCCGTTCGCCCTCCCTGCGCAATCCCCACCGCCGACTCGATATAGGCGGTGCCCGGACTGGTGCCAAGGAGACCAGCCAGTGTGGTAGCCACGGCATCGGTCAGTAGCGACTGCTTTAGATTGCGAGGTTCACCATCGGGCGTTTGCAGGCCGCCCGCTTCGGCTACCCCCACGAACGTCGACAGGCTGTCGAAGAGGTCGGTAAAGGCAAAGGCGAAAATGACCGGCCATAAGGCCCATTTCAGCGAACCCATGAGGTCCAGCTTACCGATCAAACTGAAATCCGGAGCCGCCAGAATACCCTGAAAGTTTACCAGCGTCTTCTGCCCGAAGTTCACGACCGAGGCATCGCCCCAGTACCGGCCAATGGGCCAGGCTGCCAGTGTCGTCAGTACGATGCCAATGATAATGGCCCCCGGCACGTTGCGCACGACCAGTACCGCCGTAAGCAGCAGGCCAAAGACAAACGTCAGAACAATGGGGTCGCTGAAGGGAGCAATGCTAACCAGGGTAGCGGGATTGGCCACGATAAACTTCGCGTTCTCAAAGCCAATAAGGGTAATAAACAGTCCAATACCGGCCGAAACGGCGTACCGCAAGGGCAGCGGAATGATCCGGACAATGGCCGACCGGACGTTGAGCAGCGAAAGCAGCAGGAACAGTATGCCCGCCCAGAAAACCGCGCCCAGGGCCACCTCGGGCTGAATACCCATTCCTTTGACGGCCGTGAACGTAAAAAAAGCGTTCAGGCCCATGCCCGGTGCCACCACAATCGGGTTGCGGGCATAGAGCCCCATCATCAGGCTGCAAAAAAATGATAGCAGAATCGTGGCCGTCAGCACACCGCTAAAAGGTAATCCCGCCTGGCTAAGAATGGCCGGGTTGACAATGATGATGTACATCGTTGCCAGAAAGGTGGAGATACCCGCGAGAATCTCAGTATGGCGGGTGGGCAGGGTAGGGGTTTGGGTCATGTAGATGGCGCAGGTAAACGGTTGACGCTGGCAACGTTCGTTCAACTTGCCAGCGTTGTCGATCCCTAACTAAGCAATTCTAGAGTAAATTACCTGCGTCGGCATCGATCCAGACCCGCACGTTGGGCCGCGTCTGAACGATGCTGGCAGGTACCTGCTCTGTAACAGGACCTTTCAGGGCGCTATGAAGTGTGGCGGCTTTTTTTGCCCCGCTAACGAGCAGAATAACGTCTTTTGCCCCGGTCAGATGGCGCAGGCCGAGTGTGATGCCCTGGGTGAGGACGGTTTCTTTGTCGAAGTATTTTTGGCCGACGGTTATGGTGCTTTCAGCCAGTTCGACCACATGACAGCCGTTGGTAAAGGGTGTGCCGGGTTCATTGAGGGCAACATGACCGTTCATACCCATGCCCACAAGGAGCAAATCCAGCCCGCCCCGGCCGTCGATCAGCGCATCCATACGGGCACACTCGGCGGTAAGGTCATTGGCTTTGGCATCGAAGGTGTGAACCTGATCATCGCGGAGACCAAGGGGCCGGAATAAGTCGCGATAAACGTAGTTGGAACAACTGCCCGCATCGTCCGGCCCAAACCCGACCCACTCGTCCAGCCCAACGAACGTACAGCGGCTTACATCGACTTGACCCGCCTTGACCAGTGCCACAAACCGGTGGAAAGCTCCGGTGGGCGTATCGCCGGAGGCCAGACACAACAGCGCATCCGGCTTCTGATTGATAAGGGCCGCCATATGCCCGGCGGTGTGTTGCGACAACTCGTCGTAATCGGGGAAGGTTTGAATGGTCATCGCGTTGGTTTAAAACCCTGCCAGTGGCCGAAGGCCCTGGTAGTGGTTGATTATGAATTAGGGTGGTTGATTTTTTTGGCTCAACCACTACCAGGGCCTTCGGCCACTGGCAGGGTTTGCGCCCACTGGCAGGGTTTGGCTACTTACTTCAATTCGCTCGCTTTCAGTTGCCTACTCCAGCGCTCGACTCCTTTCTGGTCGTAAAACTGAATGGATAAGACGCGGTCGGTCAGGGGGCCGCTCACGCTGAGTATACCGAAGTTTCGGTCTGTGACAAGCGTACCATCTACGTAGGTAGGTTGGGCAAGCTCTTCGGCGAGTGGTTTGGCAGGCCCCGAGGTAAGGGGCGAAATGGTCAGGTCATGAAGGGGATACGTTCCGGCGCGGTCGAGCTTATGGAAAATTGTGTGGTGGCGGTCGCCGGTGATGAATAGCAAACCGGGTATTTTAGCTTCGGCGAGGGCGTTGAACAGGCGGTCGCGTTCGGTGCCATAAATCGAGTAATTTTCGACTACCTTGGCCGGGTTGACGATCTGTCCACCCGTAATAATGAATTTGAACGTTGCCTTGCTTGTCGTTAGGGCGTCCATCAGCCATTGCATCTGCTTCTCTCCATAGTACGTTTTTCCGGGGCCATCGGGCATGTTGTCGGGTGCCCGGAAGGTCCGGTCGTCCATCAGGAAAAACTGGCAGTCGTTCCAGGTAAATGTTCCGGTACAACCTTCGTCGAAGATGAAATTCGGATTGGCCCAGAATAGCTTGAACGCATCGAGGGTTGTGCTTTTGAGCCAGTAGCTGCGGTCGGAGTCGTCGGGCCCGTAGTCGTGGTCGTCCCAGATGGCATAGTTATGAGCGTTGGCCAGCAGTGGCTGCATTTCGGGTAGTGAACGCGTGTGGGTATACCGTTTCAGTACGCCCGTCCGGCTGTTCCAGTCGGCTTCCCGGGTGTAAGTATTGTCACCTGTCCAGAGCATAAAATCAGGCTTCTGAGCCGCCAGGGCCGTAAAAATTTCGTAACCGGCTCCGTACGGTTTGCCGGGCCGGTCGTATTCAGCCTCGCCCACGTAGGTGCAGCTTCCGACGCCGAACCGAAACGCCGGGGGATCGGTTCGGAACTGCCACAGGCTTTGGGTTTGGAACTGTGTCGGGTAGGGCAGGCTCACCGGACGGCCCTCTAGCAACAGTTCGTACGTGTACTTTTTTCCGGGTTCCACCTGATCGGCGAGCAGGTGGGCCGTAAAAGCCGCTTTCCGATCTGTCAGCACCTCGTTGGTCAGATGTGCCTTTGTCGGGTTGGCCTGATCCCGGTACCGGATTTGCACGCGGGCGGGTCGGTTGGTCTGCGCCCAGAGCATGACCTCCCGCATGTCCGAATACCCTACCATAGGACCAGACTGAAGGGAAGAGGCAGGTGGTTTGGGCGATTTGGGTGTCTGACCGGAACAAAAAAACGGGCTGGCGATCAGTAGCCACAAGAGAACCGGGTGAATTTTGGTCATGGGGGAAAGATGGCGTAATTTTGCGGTTCGTTTTTCCGAGTTATGCAACTGTCAGACCAGGGTTACCGCATTCAGGGTGTCGACGTCCTCGCTATTGCCGATCAGTTCGGCCTGCCGCTGTACGTATACGATGCCGACAAAATTATCGAAAAAATCGGCTTGCTCCGCTCTTCATTTTCGGGTGTCAACCTGAAAATCAAATACGCAGCCAAAGCGCTGACCAATGTGTCTATCCTCAAGCTTATGCGGCAGCAGGGGGTAGAGATGGATTCAGTATCGGTCAACGAAGCCCGTATGGGTATGCTGGCCGGGTTCGAACCCGAGCAGATCATGTTCACCCCCAGTGGCGTATCGTTCGATGAAATTCGTGAGGCCGTCGATCTGGGCCTGCAACTGAACGTCGATAGTCTGCCATTGCTCGAATGGGTCGGGCAGACGTACGGCAGCTCGGTGTCGGTCAGCATCCGGATCAATCCGCACATCGCCGAGGGGGGCAACATCAAAATTTCGACCGGTCATGCCGATTCCAAATTCGGTATCTCGATTCTGCAACGGTCCGCTATCCGGGCGCTGGCAGAGCGCTACCAGATTCCGGTCGTTGGTCTGCATATTCATACGGGTTCGGATTTCAAAAATGCCAATGCGTTTCTGAAAGGTGCAGAGGTGCTGTTCGATCTCGCGACCGATTACCCGAATCTCCGGTTCATCGACTTTGGCAGCGGCTTCAAAGTGGCCTACAAAGACGGTGATCACGTTACTGACATTGTTGACCTGGGCGCTAAGGTGTCTGATGCCTTTCAGCGGTTTTGCCACCAGTATGGCCGCGACCTTGAACTGTGGTTCGAGCCGGGTAAATTCCTGGTCAGCGAGTGCGGGCATTTGCTGGTGAAAACCAACATCGTCAAGGAAAACCCGTCGCGTACGTTCGTAGCCGTCGATTCGGGATTGAACCACCTGATCCGGCCCATGATGTATGACGCCTACCACGACATAAAAAACATTTCGAACCCGCAGGGGCCCGAGCATACCTATACCGTTGTCGGCTACATTTGCGAGACCGATACCTTTGCTACAGATCGGCCACTGCCCGAAGTTCGGCCCGATGATGTGCTCTCGTTCGAGAATGCCGGTGCCTATGGCTTCAGCATGACATCGACGTACAACGCCCGGTTTCGACCAGCCGAGGTGCTGGTTTATGAAGAGACAGCCTACCTGATTCGCCAGCGCGATACGCTGGCCGACCTGCTACGCGGTCAGGAGATTATTGATTTTGAAGAACTAACTACTAAACTTGTAAACGCAGGGTAGAAAAGGCATTTCGGAGAGCACCCACACGGTTGTCCCCTCTGCTGACCTGCCTGATCGCTGCGTTAAATTCGTACACAATGGGAAGAGCGTTTGAATACCGGAAAGCGCGGAAAATGAAGCGGTGGGGCCAGATGGCCAAAACCTTTACCCGTATTGGTAAAGACATCGTTATGGCGGTTAAAGGCGGTGGTCCCGACCCCGACACGAACGGTCGGCTGCGGGCTATCATCCAGAACGCCAAAGCGGCCAACATGCCGAAGGAAAACGTAGATCGGGCCATAAAAAAAGCGTCGTCCAAAGAGCAGGAGGACTATAAAGAGATCGTATACGAAGCCTACGCCCCGCATGGTATAGCGCTCGTCATCGAAACCGCCACCGATAACCACAACCGAACCGTTGCCAACGTCCGCAGTTACCTCAACAAGCTGGGCGGTAGCCTTGGCACACAGGGGATGCTCGACTTTATGTTCGACCGTAAATCGGTGTTCCGTATTCCGGCCGAAGGCGTCGACCCCGACGAGCTTGAACTGGAACTGATCGACGTGGGGGGCGACGAGCTTGAATTCGATGACGAAGCCAATCAGTACATTATTTATGGCGAGTTTACGGCCTTTGGGTCGGTACAGAAATTTCTTGAAGAAAAGGGATTCGAGATCAAACAGGCCGAATTCGAACGAATTCCCAATGATTATAAAGAACTGACCGACGAGGAAGTTGCCGACGTAGAGAAGCTGATCGAGCGCATCGAAGAAGACGATGACGTGCAGATGGTGTACCACAACATGAAGTAAAAAAGAGTACGCCCAATAAAAAACGCTTGCTTTCGGGCAGGCGTTTTTTGTTTTTACCGATGGTAAGAATCCGTCCCCGAATGGCTGCTATTCGTCTGACACTGCAAGAGGCCAGCGAGCTATCGCCCGATACCATCCGTGAACTCTATGCTCTTGTCAGAGCAACGGGATTTCCGATGGATGATGGCTATCTGGAAGAAGCTCATTTTAGCCACAACCCGACTGTATTGATGGCCAGAACAGCTATGGGCCAGCTCATTGGTTTTCAGTCGTTCAATAAATACCGGTTGAAGACCCCCTTCTCGCGTCGGCCTATTTCGTTTTTATATGGCGGGCTGGCGTTCCAGCATACAACGCAGGCACAACGACGGGTTGGGTTTAAACTAACGATGCGCTATTTACGGCATGCGCTGGGACCACTTTGGTTTATGCGGCAATATGCCTTTATGACCCGTACCGCAACCCCCCGGGTCATGCAAATTCTGTCGCTTCAGCATCAGCTCTTTACGCATCAGGGTGGTACACTTACCCCCAATATTGTTGCTTTTGCGCTCAACGTCGCTCGGACAGTTCGCCGGATTCCTGATCGCTATACGATCGACAAGCGCCTGGTACTTTCCTCTCCGCCCGAATCGACTCACGAAGCTGATATTACCGATCAGTGGCAGACATTGTATCAGGCTAAAAATGAGTATTTCAACCAACTTGCGTTCGACTGCAATCTGATCGTTCAGCGAAATGGACGGTATTACTTGACCCAGTCCTACCTGCTTCTAATCGGGTACCATTCACCAAAGCGGCTTTGGTCACACTGGAGAAAGAGGTAGTTGCATGATAGGCTCAACATAATAGCGGGGACAGACCCTATTGGCCTATCCCCGCTATCGTGTTTTCTATAACCGGTAATTCAGCTACGTACAGAACACCGGTACAGGCTACTGCTGGCTGACGGTTTCGCGCAGGATCTGGACCCAGCCCTTGACCACCAGGGGCGGGGCGTTGCGCTCGAGCAGCCCGAAGCGCACACTGGCCTGATAGTAGTACAAGCCGCTGGGTAGCTCCGCCCCCGCGCTGCTGCGCCCGTCCCAGGCCAGACTCGCCCCCGTGCTCTGGTAGACCTTGGCCCCCCACCGGTTGTAGACGATGAACTCCACCTGCTCGACGAAGGCCGGGCACCGCAGGGGGGTGAAGAGATCGTTCTTGCCGTCCCCGTTGGGGGTAAACACGTTGGGCAGGGCAAACTGGGGACAGGCCTGGTTGCAGACCGTGTTGGAGGGGCGGCTCTCGAGGCCCCGGGCGCTGAGGGCCGTCACGTAGTAGCAGCCCGCCACCGTCGTCAGGCTGGCGTGGGCGAAGCTGGTGGTGGGGGTGGGCACCCGGGTGAGCAGGCGCAGCGAGTCGCCCGCGTAGCGACTAAAGTAGAGGTTGTAACCCACCACGTTGGGGTCACAGGTGGGTCCGCCGGTGGGTGTCCAGCGGAGGTTGTTGGTGAAGCTGGTCTGGTTGCAGAGGCTCTCGGCGCTCAAACTGGCACAGTCGAGGCTGTCGAGTCCGAGCTGGGGGGGGCAGGGCCGGGCGGTGTCGGTGGGGGTGGCGCACTGGATCTGGGAGTAGTTGGTGAGCAGGCCCAGGCTGGCCAGGCGGGGGTCGGTGGGGGGGTACTGACCGCGGGTCATCACCCGGTAGCAGTAGCTCGAATCGGCCGACAGCACCCCACTCGTGTTACCGTCGGTCAGCACGCGGTCCTCGCCCGTATCGACGTAGGTGAAGGAGGCCGGGGTGGTGACGGGCACCCGGGCGATGAGGTTAAAGGGCCCGTTGGGTCCCGAGCGGCTGCGGTAGAGGTCGTGGGTCTGGTTCTGGTTGGACCAGGGGGTGTTGGCCTGCCAGCTCAGGCTGAGCTGGCGCTGG
>NZ_VFIA01000043.1 GCF_014282275.1 Spirosoma utsteinense | reverse complement strand
ACGTTTGCGGGCTGTTCTTGAAGCGTTATTCACGGGTCGGCAGACAGTCATCGAGTTGACTTGCTTTCCCTACATTCTGAATGCGTCTTTATGATTTTGAATTAGTATTATTGATATCTCATGATCAAATTTGTTACGATTTTTTGATTTCCATTTACGATAGAATATACGGCTATTATAAAGTAATTTTACTAGTTAAGTTTGCCGCTTTTTTTCTTTCATAACAATCTACAAACTGTCTTAGTACGTTGTCATAGGTTTGAAGTTGTTCATTGCCAAACTCATCTATATATTGACTATTCTGCGACTTTATTTCACTTTCATTGTATTGTAATATCAATTTATATATTTCGTCCGTGTTTAATAAATGATCCAAGAAATTAAAGTAGCCATCCTCAAAATTAGCCTTCTTAGTTGAGCCATCATATAAATTTGATGCTTCAGGGGTAAAAGCCATAATCAGATATTTTATTTTTTCCGGATATTGATTAATGATATTTGATACATAGTTCTGAAGCTCTAATGCATCTGTAATATTCCAATTTTGAAATAAATACTGTATTTGACTTACTTTTTGAATACTTTGAAAGAGGGGTAAGTCACCAGCTTCATTAAGAGCACGATTTCTAAGTAATAAACCTAAATTATTATACTCATCGGGAGTGAAAAGCTTTTCGTCATTCTTAAAAGCCCTTCTTAATTCATTATTAATATGATATGCCAAACTAAAACTGTCAGAATCTACCATTATATTTTGTGCAATCTCATACCTTATGGTTAGATCATCAATTTCCAATAATTTGTCAAAAATCAGGACAGATAACCTATTCCTTAATGAAGGACTTTCAATAATTAAACCTGCGTTAGTTTCATTGAACAATTCAGGTACCCTTATCATTGACAAAATTAATTTACTTATTTTATTAAAGTTTAATAATTTAGGCATATGTGACATTTTCATTAAAAACTCATCTATCGAACTTGCAGCAATTAATACTTGTATTTCTTCAATTACTTGTTTGTTGCTTTTATTGTTTAGAGATGTAAAGAACTCAGAAATAGTAATATCAGCAATTTGATTGTCTTCTAAGCAATAAGTAAAATATCTACGGAAATATTCCATAGATGCAACTCGCTTTTCTGTATACCATTCTTTTTTATGAGTAATACCGAGGTGATTATTTTTATCGTAATACTTTTCAACTACTGGAAATAAATGCTTTAACAAAGCTAATATTGCATCTTTAGCTTTGTTATCAGTATTAGGGCTAAGTTCTAATATCTCTTTGGGAAAATCAATTTGATTATTGGCTAATATATTATCTATGTATCTGTAATTAATAAAAGAATTAGAATTATTTTTTACATACTCGTAATGCTCTGGGTAAAATATTTTTAAACCTTCAATTAGCATAAAGTCTATTGTATTTATTTCTCCATACAATATTGGTATGGAAAAAGATAAACTATTTGCATATCTTACAGCTAATCTTGGATTAGCGAGACGAGGAATTATACTTTGTTCAAATATTCTTTCGAATCTTTTTGTTTCATCTTCTGTAATATTTATCTTATTTTTACTTAGGCACTCATACACTTTATTTAAAGTATACTTTCTTAACGCTGAAAGCTTTATTTGGGGTAATCTTATAGGAATTTGAATTATTTTTTCTAGAAAATTATAGCCAGCTTTTAAATCTCCTGTTGTAAACTTTTCTCCAATTGCAGATGCAACCATCTTATCATCAAAAGAAAGTATATATGTAGTTTTCAAAAAATCTGCAGTTAATTTTACCATTTTCATTATCGCGTGTATCTCATTTTTGTCTAATCTGTCAATGTCATCAATGATGACAACAAGTGTATGAGAAGACTCTTTTAAATAATTATTAACGCGCTCTTTAAGTAATTCTACGTCTGTTGTAGATAGAATTTTAAATAAATCGGAGACATCTATTTTACTACTTGGTCCCGCAAAGTATTTAATAATTGTATTTATAATGGGTCCAACAAATTTACTTTTTTCTGCTTTTTTTGATATATTTTCGAATGATGTATAAAGATTTTTATCAAGATTTTTTGTTATAACTTTGAAAAAGCTTACTAATAACTCTTCTTCTCCTTTATATCTCCAAGGGTTGAATCTTATTATTTTGACATTAGTATCATTACTTAGTTCTATAGCTATAAAATTTAATACTGAAGTTTTCCCTTCGCCCCATGCTCCATATAAACCAATTACTTTACATTCTTCACCTTTGTCGTTAAGTATTGTTTTAGCAATTCTTTTAGAAAATTCATAGCGCTGAAATACATCTTGATCTTGTTTTAAAACAGGCTGATCCGCTGAATAAACTGATTTCATAAAATTGAATCAAATTCACTATGTAAGTACCTTTATAATTTTCAACTTACAAAGTAACCTACAACAAAACAAAAAAACCCTCAGAAATGATTTCTGAGGGTTTTTTTGTTTTGTTGTAGGTTGAGGGGGGGTAGACCGGATCAAATCCAAAAGTTGTGGAGCATCTTGGCTTAAGCATATAACTGAGTCAGCCGGTACAGAAAGAACTCGACATTCCGAACCCCACGGAATTGACGCCGAAAGGCTTTGATCTTGGCATTGAAGGACTCGGCTGACGCGTTGGTACTGCGGTGGTCAAAGTAGTTGAGGATAGTTTCGTAATGGTTTTGGATGGAACGAGCAACCGTATTAAACGCTTTAAAACCTGCCTGTCGAACTTTTTCATGCCATTTCGCCAACCGAGCCAAGCCATACAGTTTATCGGTGGTGTGCTCAAAAATATGACTCAGCGACTGGCTCAACTCGTAGGCACTTTTCAGATCAGGATACCGATCAAACAGCAGACTGGCGCGCTCTTGTTGAGTGGGGGTCCAATCAACTGTCTTTTTATAGAGCACATAGCGACTGCGAGCCAAAAGTTGTTTGAGCGTATCGCCATTCGAAAGTAGGAGTGGTTCATAGCTGAGTTGCTGTGCCTTAGCCTGTTCTAGAGCCTCGTTTTCGGCATCCAGCGCCTGCCAGCGGTAGGCAACCCGCATGCTTTGGACGGCCTCCAGGGCTAATTGCTGGACATGAAAACGGTCGGTCACCTGAGTGGCCCGGGGGAAGCATCGTTTGACAATTAAGCCCATACTACCAGCCATGTCCAGCGTGATCTCCGTTACTTTATTCCGCTGTTTTTGTGGCAGTTGTCTCAGTACGTCAATCACCATTTCGGCCTTGGTACCCGCCACAATAGCGACTATACTTCCTTTACCCCCTTTAGCTGCTTTGTTAGTCAGGATCGTATAGAGTTCACCATTCGACAGACTCGTCTCATCGAGCGAGAGATGGGTGCCCAGATTTTGCGGGTAAAGCAGCCAGTCTTTAGCGTGTGGGCGTTGGTCCCAGTTTTTAAATCCACTTTGACACGCCTGGTATTGGCGCAAGAGAGCGCGGCCATCAACTCCATAAAACCGGCCAATGGACTGGATATCAGTCGGGTTGGTATTGACTGATATCTTTTAAAAAAGCGGAAAACTCACTTGTCATCCGCGTTCCTTCGGCTACTTGTGTCCAGTCTCGATAAACGACTTTTCCGGTTTTGGTATGGAGCCAGCGACGGCGTTTGATGTGGAGAAAGACCTGGTGCCCACGAATGGGAAAGTCCTGGACGGTGATGGTGGGAAAAAAGCCTTTGGAAAGTAGGTTTTTCCTCTCTGGGTCCTGCTGATCGGCATTTTTCTCTTCGATGTGCACCTGAAAGACACCCTCAGCCCGGTCGATGGATGTCAATTCAAAATTTTCCAGGATGAACTCAGGTAACAGGAACTGGATGATGGGCAGGAAGCTTTCCAAAACGGGCTGGACTTGGGTGAGGCCACAAACCTAGAAAAATACAAGTTGCTCCACAACTTTTGGAATTGATCCGGTAGACCCCCGACCTACTACTGTAAGTGTGGCCACTTATTGGCTTGTGTAAACCGTAGTGTAAACTGAATAAAAAAAAAGCACTTAACATTTCTGCTAAGTGCTTGATTTTCAGTGGCGGTTCGGACGGGACTCGAACCCGCGACCCCCTGCGTGACAGGCAGGTATTCTAACCAACTGAACTACCGAACCATTTTTGATCTGATTGTTGGTCAGCCGTTGCCGTTGACCTTGATCGTGGCACAAAAGTAGCGTGTTCGTGGACTCAATGCAAGCAGGTGTCTTAAAAAAGTTTATTGTCAGAGCCTTTCCCGAAGCCCAATGGTTGTAAATCAGTGGCTTTAGGGCCTAAAAAATTTTACGCCACTGTGATGGTTCTGTGAATTCAGGCTATCTGATTTGGAATTGCTGATGGCAGAGGGTAATTTTCCAAAGTAACCTAACCCCGTCAGTAAGCTATGCTTTCGTCAGAGTCCTATATAGAACTAGTTAATCGGGGGTATAGCCGGGCACAGCAGCATGGCAACCGTCCGTATCCCGTGGCCTCTTATGAAATCTTCATGCTCGACCAGGCTCAACACCGTGCTAAACGCAAGGAAGCCGCCGTTTTTCAGGCATTAAGCGATATTTTCGACTGGAAGTTGCCCCGTCAGCAGCGTAATGGTTATCTGAAGAAGCTGGGAACTGGCTCGACGCTCGTTTTGACCGACCAGACGAAGACCATTCTATGGACCAGTAACAGCTTTCTGGCTATGACCGGGTTTACGCGTGCCGAGTCTATCGGACGTACGCCGGGTATATTGCAGGGACCCGGTACTGATCGAGCTACGTTATTGACCGTTCGGGATTCGATACGGCATGGCTCCCCGATCAAAGCCGATCTGTTGAATTACCGTAAAAATGGCGAGTCGTATCTATGCCGCGTCAGTATCGACCCGCTTTTTAGCCACCAGGGCGAGCTTACCCATTTTCTGGCGGTGGAGAACGAAGTACGGTAAGACTTGTTTTACGGCTTCCTGCCCAGTTAGCCAACTCGTAGTCAACGTACGCGACAGGAAGCCGCACAGGATCTAGTCCGTACTTTCTTCTTCGCTCAATTCATTCGCATCATCGGGCGTCATCTTCTCGGCGTCGTTGGCCTGTAAGCCAGCGAGCGTTTCCCGACGGGTTACTTCGCTGATGTCCGTGTCGGCTGGATTATTCTGGTTGGGGCTATCGAGGTCGATTTCACTAATCTGGGCGGGGGCGTTTGTCTGTTCGTTCATATCGTTGATGTTTTGTTGTCCTCTTAAAACAGGGTGCTATGGGCAACTGTTTGGGGAAAATGCGGTTTTCAAGTTATTCCGAAAACCTTTGGCTCATGGTTTACAGTTATACTCATATCGTATATGAGTATGCAACGTTTTCTTCGTGTCCTTAAATGGGTCTCGCTTACGGCAGTAGTAGCAGCAATTGGAACCGTAATCGCAGCCTGGTTCATCGATTTACGCCAAACGGATCAGGAACTGGCCGATGAATTTCGGGGTCAACGCATTCGTCCGATCATTCACCGGTACCGCGTCGGCGATCCGAATGGTGAGTCGGAACCGCGGACGATCCGGTACATGGAAACCAACTCACCGGGTGATTCAGCCTTGCCCGTTGTACTGTTCGTACACGGCGCTCCCAGTTCGCTCTCTTTCTTCAACGAATTTTTTAAAGATACGGCCCTGCTCAACCGGGCCCGGCTGGTAGCTGTTGACCGGCCCGGTTACGGGTATTCTGATTTTGGCTGGGTAGAAACGTCGATTGTACGGCAGGCCAAATTTTTGCAGCCGCTCATCAACCGCTACAAAAAAGCGCCGTTCCTGATGGTCGTTGGTTCATCCTATGGCGGTTCGGTATCGGCGCGGCTGGCCATGAACAACCCTGGTCGGGTCAATCATGTCGTATTTGTCTCGTCGGCCCTGGGGCCTGGTCTGGAGCGTACCTATCCAATCAGTTATTTCGCCGACAGTCCACTAATCCGATGGGGGGTGCCAACTCTGCTGCGGCTGGCCAATGATGAAAAGCTGGCCCACCGGCGGGCGCTGGAGGCCATCCTGCCTGACTGGCCCCGAATTAAAGCGAACATTACGATGCTCCATGGCCAGCGCGATGAGCTGGTTTACCCAACCAATGTCACATTTGCCCAAAAGCAATTGGTCAACGCCCGCGTAAAGCAATTTTTACTACCCGAAAACCGGCATGACATCGTGTTCAACAAGCGCAAATACATGACAGATATTCTGCTCGATATTCTGCATCAACTTCAGATGCGGGAGACGATGAAGGTCAAGTCGATGGTGGAAATGTAAAAAGAAGGAGCAGCAGGAGCGAAGAGCCTGCTCTCTTTTATAACACCAACGCCGGGAACCAGAAGACGCCGTCGCCGAGCCATCGGTAGCGTTCATTCCTGAGGAAGTAAGCGGGGTAGCGCTGAATGCCATAGAGCGTCAGGCTCATCAAGCCCAGCATCAGGGCCGACCGCTGGGCGAAGCGATCGGCGGTTACGAAGCAAAGCGCCAGACCACAACTAAAAATGCCGAAGGTCAGCCAGCGCAGGAGTAGGTCGCAACGGTAATCCCCCCATTCAGTGGCCAGTGAAAAAACCGCTGGTTTATACTGTCCCTCTACCAGCAATTCCCGTTTCTCCATCAGATCGAACAAGATCAGATTCTGGAAAGCAATACCAGTGAACATGAGGGCCTCGGTAAGCTCGACCCCGCTTACGGTAGGGCGTTGTACCCATATGCTCCCCCAGATACCGGCTGCGTAAAGCAGCGCTACCATTGGTTCCTTCAGAAGCAGCGCCGGGTGTCGAGCCGGAAGCCGGAATACCGCGCCTACATAAGCTGCGCACAACCCACCCAGGACCAGCCCGAATTTGACAACGGCGGTGGGCAAAAAGAACGTCAAGCCCAGGGCTACTACCGCTGCCCCGGCCACAACGAGCCAGAGTAAAGAAGCATGTTGGTGATGAAAGCGGTGGCGGGCGGTGGGGGGACGATCGGGGCGCTGCACGTCGAGCAACCGGTCAACGGTGTAAATGATAAACACGACCAGTGCCAGCATGATGGGGGTAGCCCAGTGAACAGGAGCTACGTCGGACAGGCGTGTGGCCATACGATTCGACAAAACAGCTCCCATCACGACGGGAAAACTCAGGTAGTAAACGTTTCGGATTGGTGTAAGCAAAGTTGAGAAGTAACAGATAGTGTCAGATGACTCGCCGGGTTTCTGAAAACCTAACTGAGTTTGGTAGGCTGTGTTTCGACCTGTGTGCAATTGATATGGAAAGGGTCCCGGTAGGTAGGTCTACCGGCATTAGACGAGGTGGTCTGATGGGAAGTCATACAAACCCCCGGATTTTAGCCAAGTTCGGGCGGAGCCAACCACGGCTCAACCTGGCTGACGACCTCAACCGGTTGTCCAACCCGCAGCAGACCACCCGACCCCGGACCGGGCAGTACATTCTGGCCAAACAGGATTTTATGTCTCCACTGGCGATAAGTAGTCAGGGTGTGGAGGGGTTCCCGACCCT
This sequence comes from Spirosoma utsteinense, assembly GCF_014282275.1. Taxonomy (GTDB): domain Bacteria; phylum Bacteroidota; class Bacteroidia; order Cytophagales; family Spirosomataceae; genus Spirosoma; species Spirosoma utsteinense. The sequence goes on along the minus strand of NZ_VFIA01000043.1, from coordinate 33,638 downwards.
TCTGCCCCGTTACGGGATCAATCGTTGTCAGTACACAGCGGGCGCAGGGCTTCACCCCGTAGAAATCCATACCCCCTATTTGAAACTGCTGCCAGGCATCCTCGTCGTACGGGCTGCTGCCGCTGACGACAATGTTGGGCCGGAACCGCAGCATTTCGATGGGCGCGGGCAACCGGCGGTTGAGGTCATCGAGCGAGGCCTGGCCAATGAGCAGGTAGGGGTATCCATCGGCGAAGCTGACCACCGACGCCTGTCCCTGCGCATCACGGCGGTCATAGGCCGGGTCTACTGTCCGGCGGGTGCTGTCGGGCATAAATACCAGCCGGCAGGGGAGGTCCAGCACCTTCGAAAACCATTGGTCGGCTTCTTCACTGACCAGTACAGCCGGCACATTCTCGCTGTCCCAGATCGACACCCGCATCGTATCGCCTACGGCATCCGGCGATAGGGTCAACGGGAGCGTCAACACATCCTCGGGTCGGTTCCGGTGCCAGACCCGTAATGCTGCATATGTGGTCTGTTGGTCGATGGCCACGTCGATGAGGGCCATGTGGGGGTTGGTTCGCTGGGTTATGAAGTTGCCAGAAGGCGTCACAAGCATAAACCGGCGGTCGTACCGAAAGCCTTTCTCATCGACGATCGCTTCGGGTACAGAAATACCACCCAGCGATTTGATCGGGTAAATGCGGAGGTCGGAGAGGATCATCATAAGTTGTGATAGTCGTAAGTCACAAAGTCATAAAAGTCGAAAGTTGTAATAGGCGTTAGTCGACGCGTCAGCCACTTTTGACTTTTACGACTCCTGCGACTTGCGACTTTTTATTAAAAACTCATCCTCGGAATAGGGCTAACGGTTTGTGGGGTGAACTCACCCTGCTCATATTTGAATCGGGCGGCTATGGCAATCATGGCGGCATTGTCGGTACAGTATTCGAAACGGGGGATATAAACGTTCCAGACCAGTTCGGTTCCCAGGGTCGTTAAGGCCGTGCGAAGACCGCTGTTGGCCGATACGCCACCGGCAATGGCAATTTCCCGGATGCCCGTCTCGCGAGCCGCCCGTTTCAATTTCGTCAGCAGCATCTGCACCAATGTATGCTGAATGCTGGCGCAAATATCGGGCAGATGCTGCGCTATGAAATCAGGATTTGCCTTCGTGTTATCCCGCAGGAAATAAAGAATGGCGGTTTTAATGCCGCTGAACGAAAAATTCAGCTCGGGCATATCGCCCATGGGAAATCGGTAGGCCAGTGGATTGCCGTCCCGTGCGTATTTGTCGATGAGCGGGCCGCCGGGGTAGGGCAGACCAAGCAGCTTGGCCGATTTGTCGAAGGCTTCGCCCACGGCGTCGTCCTGCGTCTGACCGATAACGACCATATCGAGTGGCCCGTCTACGCGTATGATCTGCGTATGGCCACCACTAACAGTCAGGCACAGGAACGGGAAGGCAGGTTTGGGGTCTTCAATAAAATGAGCCAGCACATGGGCCTGCATGTGGTTGACTTCGATGAGCGGAATGGCCAGTCCCAGGGCCATTGCTTTGGCAAAAGATGTACCCACCAGCAGGGAGCCCAGCAAACCCGGACCCCGCGTGAAAGCAATGGCCGACAGGTCGGTTTTTGCTACCTTTGCGTCAGACAGAGCCCGCTCAACAACAGGTAGAATGTGCTGCTGATGTGCCCGGGAGGCCAGTTCAGGCACTACGCCCCCGTACTGTTCGTGAATCAACTGGGTGGCAATAACGTTCGATAACATCTGGCCGTCGCTTAGAATAGCTGCCGAGGTTTCGTCGCAGGAGGATTCAATGGCTAAAATAGTCACCGTACCAAAACTAATGAATAAGGAAATCTGTACGGTATATAATGGAACCGGTCACTAAACCGTTCCCTCTCATAGTAGTCTAAATTGCGTTTATTTTTCAGTATATATCGTAATTTAGGCATTTCCGCCCCGGATGCGTCAGTTTTTTTCCATATTTCTCAAAACGCTGCTCTACCTGTTTCTAACGGTAGTCCTGCTCACGTTGGGTGTATTGCTGGGTCTGCAGATTCCAGTGGTACAAACGCGTATTGCGCAGGAAGTAGCCAAACGAGTATCGGATAAACTGCTTTTTCCGGTCAGTATCGACGGGGTGTCTATTAAATGGTTCGATTCGGTAACGCTCGAAGGGGTGCGGATTCAGGACCGGGAAGGACGACCGATGATTACCGTCGGGCGGCTCGACGCTGATTATGATCTGCGCAATCTGATCGACTCGTCGGCCCATAATCTGCACCTCGACGAGGTCGTACTGTATCGGCCCGACGTGCAGATGATAAAAAATCCGAAAACAGGCGATACGAACCTCGATGAGTTCATTGCCCGGATCGAGGAGCTAACGTCCAACCCGAACAAGCCCAGTGTGCCGAACCAGAATGTTCCGTTCACCGTAGCGCGTGTGACGCTGGCCGAAGGCTCCTATACGCTCGAAGACCCACGAGAGCCCCGCCTGTATGCAAAGGGTACAAAAGTTCGCAACAGTTTCGATTACAACCATTTTACCCTCCAGAACCTCAATGCCAGTGTTACGAACCTGCTTATTTTGGGCGATACCATTGCGCTAAACATCAAGGGTTTGTCGGGTGTAGACCGTGACTCCCGGCTCAAAATCAGGCAGCTGGATACCGACTTTCTCTACTGTGCCACTAAAATGGAAATGGCGAAGCTGTATGCCCATATCGGCAACTCGGTCATACGCCACCAACTGACATTTTTCTACGACCGCCCGTCGGCCTTCAGTGATTTCAACAGCCGCGTGGTGATGCGGGGGATATTCCGCGACAGCGAAGTGCGTTCGAAAGACCTCGGCTTCTTTTCGGACTACCTGCGCGGCCTGAACGAAACCTGGCTGTTGAGCGGCATCTTTACCGGTACGGTCGAGGACTTCCGGCTCCGGAACACCGATCTGCGCTTTGGCAACAATGGCCGCAGCCGACTGGTGGGGGATATGGCCTGGAAGGGCTTGCCCGATATCGACAGAACAACGGTTGCGTTCGCCTTTTCGCCTTCACTCGTGAACATGGCCGATATCAGGCAGTACTATCCCGATACCTCGTTTAACCATACCATTCAGAAGCTGGGCACCGTAGGATTCGATGCTACCTTCACAGGTGCTTTCGATGATTTCAAAACCAAAGGAACCTTCCGCACGGCCATTGGTACGGTTACGGGCGACCTGGTACTAAAACTCGCCGACCAGTCCGACCAGACGACTTACGCAGCCAACCTGCGGGGTGAAAATCTTGACCTTGGCCAGTTGATCGATCGGCCCGACCAGTTCGGTAAACTCGATGGTGAGGGGCGTATCGTGGGGCGGGGGACCGATCTGGCGCGGGCCAGTGTCGACGTCGACGGGCGGCTTGGGCGTTTTGGCTGGCAGGGGTACGATTACCGGGGAATAGCCCTTGAAGGTAATTTGCAGAAAGCTTTTTTTCATGGACAGCTGGAGCTTCGTGACCCTAACCTGGCGTTTGCGCTCGATGGTGAGTTCGACCTGCGCGGACCACGCAATCGTTTCGACCTGCGGGGGGCCGTACAACATGCCGATCTGCGGGCACTCGGTTATCTGGACGACTCCCTGGCTGTTCGTACCCGTCTGGATGTTCAGCTGGAAGGCAACAAGCTTGACGACATTGTTGGTAACGCGCACTTCAGCAATACTACGCTGAGACTGAACGGCCGCGACCTGCTCATCGACACGTTGTCGGTCGTATCGTCGATCGAAGGGCGTACCGGATCGCCATTACAGCCCGATTCGATCGGGACGCAGCGCTATTTTAACCTCGATTCCGATTTTCTGACCGCCCGGTTGCAGGGTAATTTCCAGCCCCAGCGATCCATCGACGATCTGACCCGGCTGGCGAAAGAATACCAGCTTTTCTTTGCCGGTAATGCCGCCGGGATGAAAGGGTATTACGACCGTAAACGGCGGCAATCGAACACCACGGCTCAGCGCTACGGGGTCGATTATCAATTTATTGCCAAAGAGATCAGTCCGTTGATGGCGTTCCTGGACCCCTCGGTCTATATCGCCCCCCGAACCCGGATGGAAGGTCGGTTTACTGCCGACAATACCCAGTTCCTGACGGCTACGGTCAAAACAGATTCCATGCGTTTTGGTAAGATCGGCTTTGGCCCTACCGATCTGGACCTGACCACCTCCAAGCTGACCTATGGCGAAGATGTGCTGGCGTCGGCTGTGCTTACCTCCCAGCGGCAGGTGCTGAACTCGCTCGTGCCGACGCGCAATTTGCAGGCAGAAGCGTTCTGGGATGTAGATCATATCTCGTTTACGAGCAGTATCGAACAGGCTGACAGCCCCAACCATGCCGACCTCAACGGCGAACTTCGGTTCAAAGGCGACGCCATCGATCTGACCTTCCGCCGGTCGGACCTGCGGGTACTGGATGGCGACTGGGTACTAAATCCGCAGAGCCTGATCCGAAAAGTAGGCGACCAGTACACCATCCGAAACCTGTCGGTACTGAATCAGGATCAGGTCATACTGGCATCGGGTAAGCTCTCGCCCGACTCGGTAGAGCGTCTGAATCTGGAGGCCCGTAATTTCCTGCTCGAGTCGCTCAATCCGGTGCTGAAAACCACCCTTGGCGGCACGCTGAACGGCAAACTGTCGGTGCGCGATGTCTACCAGACGCCTATTATCGAGAGTGAGCTACTGGTTCGGAACCTGTCGTACCAGAATACATTGATTGGCGACGTACGGGGCCGGGGCGAATGGGATCAGACAACGCAGCAAGTCAACGTCAATGCCAACGTCAACCGGAATGGATCGGATATTCTGACCCTGAAAGGTAATTACGTACCCCAGCGCAAAGGGAACCCGCTGGCGCTAAACGCCATTGTCGACAATGCCGAACTGAATACGCTGGAGCCGTTCACGAAAGGGCTGTTCTCCAACCTGGGTGGTACGGCTACCGGCACGGTGGCCATATCCGGGACGCCTTCTGCCCCTATTCTCATCGGTGAAGTGGCGGTGCGTGGCGGTCGTGGGCGGTTCGATTACCTGAAAGCCGACTTTACGTTCGAGGATAAGGTCTACTTTGGCGAAAACGAGATCATCACCCGGCGGTTGACACTGCGCGACCCTGAGGGGAACACGGCGCAATTACGCGGGGGTGTTTACCACGATGGATTTCGGTACTTCACGATGGGCTTCGATGCCGATTTTAAGAATTTCCGGATCATGAATACGGTGGCCAAAGACAATGAGCTATTTTATGGGCAGGCTGTCGTAACCGGTAAAGCTGAACTGTATGGTCCGATCAACAACCTGATCATCCGTGCCAATGTGGCTAGTAACAAAGGCACCAGGATATATATCCCGCTCGATGGGGCTACGTCTGTAGCTGCCGACGACCAGATTCGGTTCGTTAGCCGCAACAGTCGGCCAGTTGGCCAGTCGGCTGCTGGGCGTAACGCTGCCGACCCTGATGCGAAACCGCTGGGTTCTGAAATCGATCTGTCCCGGATTCAGATGGATTTTAACTTCGATATTACACCGGATGCCTACTGCGAAATCCAGCTGGACCGCCAGACAGGCGATATCATCAAAGCGTACGGGCAGGGGCGGCTAGGTATGAAAGTCGACACGAAAGGCGACTTCTCCATGACCGGTAATTACGAGATTCAGAAAGGGGACTACACCTTCACCTTCCAAAACATCATCAACAAGCGATTTCAGATACAGCCCAACAGCCGCATCACCTGGACCGGCGACCCGTATGGTGCCCTGCTGGATGTAACGGCTGCCTATACCCAATACACATCCCTGGCTCCGCTGGTGGCCAATGCCAACACGCCGACAACGACAACCCGTAGTGCCGATCAGACGCGCCGGTATCCCGTAGATCTGCTGATCAAACTCAACGGCGATTTAGGATCGCCTACGATCAGTTACGATCTGGACGTGAAAGAGTACCCAGCCTCGTCTGATTTCCGGCAGGCTGTAACGGCCTTCGAAGCCAGACTTCAGAGTAACGAGCAGGAGTTGACCCGGCAGGTGAGCAGCGTGTTGCTGTTCAACCAACTCCTGCCGGAGGGTACGAGTCTGTTCGATCAGGGGCAGGTGAATACGGGCGTAGCCAACAGTGTGAGCGAACTGCTGTCGAACCAGATCAGTCGTCTGGCGTCCAACCTGAACGAGAATCTGGACATTGGCGTCTCCATTGGTGGCTTCACATCGGGTATAACGCAGAATGAAAATCTGCTTAACAACCTCCAGCTACGGTTCTCGTACCGGCTGCTGAACGACCGTCTCCGTATCAGCCGCGACGGGGGGTTCACCTATGGGCAGAGTCAGACCAATGCTGCCAGCCTGCTTGGGGAGTGGACACTGGAGTACTTCATCACCCCCGACGGTCGGCTTCGGGCGAAGGTGTATAACCGTAACCAGCAAAGCGTGCTGAGCCAGAATAGCCTGAACAGTACTATCTCGACGGGTGGCGGGCTGAGTTTCCTTTACACGCGTTCCTTCAATCATATCTTCGGCAGCAAACGGAATGCCCCCGGTCTAATGCCCGTACCACCAACGGATCAGCCAGCGCCAACGCCTGTTTCTCCCGTCACAACATTTATGGGTGCCGGCCGTGCAGAGTTGCAGCGCTAATCCCTCTGGTACGCAAAAGCGGTGGGCGAGGGATAAATAAACCCAATTTCTTCTTTTATCGACAGGGGTTTGTTCTACCTGCCAGCATGCGGTCGCGTCGGCCTGCTGATCGTCGGTTAAATAGCGGACGATCGGACTGCATGGTGAGAATTGAGCGGCTTTCCCCTTCCAGCTATACACGCTTCCTATTCCTGCATGAAACGTCTCCTTTGCTTATTCCTGTTGCTGGGCATGCACGTGGCTCCGCTCCTTGCCCAGCGCACGTTCACGAACCCCGTCAAATCCTCCGGGCCAGACCCGTGGGTGTTCCAGAAAGAGGGCTGGTATTATTACATGAATACTACCGGCCGTAATCTGACGCTTTGGAAAACCCGCAACATGGCTGATCTGGCCACGGCTGAAAGCAAGGTTATTTACACTCCCCCCGCCGGGCAGCCCTATTCCAGAGATTTGTGGGCACCCGAAATTCATTCCTTCAACGACAAGTGGTACATCTATTTTTCTGCCGACTCGCTCAACAATCTGGGCCACCGGGTGTGGGTGATCGAAAATTCGTCGGCTGATCCTATGCAGGGCGAATGGACGATAAAAGGGAAAATTGGGGATACCGCCGACCATTGGGAGATCGATATGTCGGTTGTTGACCTCAACGGCCAGCTCTATGCCGCCTGGTCAGGGTGGGAGGGTACTGCCAATGGACGGCAGGACATTTTTATCGCCAAACTCAAAAATCCGTGGACGATCGATGGCGACCGGGTCAAAATTTCACAACCCGAACTTCCCTGGGAAATGCATGGCGATGTGCCGCAGGACTGGCAGAAAAATGGTGAGGTGCCCAAGGTTTATGTTAATGAAGGCCCGGAATTTTTAACCCATGACGGCAGGGTATTCCTTGTATACTCGGCCAACGCCTGCTGGCTCGATTACTGCATGGGTCTGCTCACCTACACCGGCACCGGCGAACTGACCGACCCGAAAAACTGGGCCAAGAGCCCGCTGCCCGTGTTTGTGCAGGCCCCCGAAAATGGCGTTTGGGCACCCGGTCATGGCGGTTTTTTCCGGTCGGCCGACAGCAAGCAGGACTGGATGATCTACCACGCCAACCCCTCGGCTACGGATGGCTGTGGCAACAAGCGGGCTCCCCATATCCAGCCGTTCACCTGGAACGCCGATGGCAGCCCTAACTTTGGTAAGCCCGCCCCTAAAACACCTATGCCGGTGCCGGGCGAGTAAATCATACCCCTACATCGTTTAGTTACTGGACAAACCCCGAACTCAAATGCATAAACTCGTTCTTCCAGCAGTCGTAGCTGCCCTGGTTAGCCTCAACAGTTGTGGACCTACTAACAAAACCGAACAAAAAGCGACCGACTCCCTTGCTGTTGCCACAGGCGACACGACGGCGATGCCCTCCGCCAAATTTCCGGACCCGGCTTCGTTTGGTAGCGATGTGAACGGCAAAAAGGCGACCCTCTTCGTTCTCAAAAATAAAGACATGCAGGTGGGTATTACCAATTATGGTGCCCGCATTGTTGGGATACTGGTACCCGACAAGACCGGGAAACAAACCGATGTGGCACCGGGTTTTTCGACCGTAAGCGCCTACCAGAAAGCGGCAGAACCCTTCTTTGGCCCCATCGTCGGGCGCTTTGGCAACCGGATCGCCAACGGTAAGTTTACGCTCGATGGCAAGACTTACCAGACCGAGCTGAATAACAACGGTAACACGCTTCATAGTGGACCGGGTGGTTTCCACAGTCATGTCTGGGATACCCAACAGACAGGTGATAAAACCCTTGAACTGACCTATGTATCGAAAGAGGGGGAAGGCGGTTTCCCTGGTACGGTGACGACAACGGTGACGTACACGCTCACCGACGATAACGGGCTAAAGATCGATTATTCGGCTACTACCGACAAAGCCACGCCCTACAACCCAACGAGTCACGGCTTTTTCAACCTGAATGGTGAAGCCAGCGGTACCGTAAATAATCATGTTTTGATGATCGACGCCGACCGGTATTCTGTCGTGGATAAAGGTCTTATCCCGCAGGGCGAACCCGTGTCGGTGGCCGGAACGCCATTCGATTTTCGGACTCCAAAGGCCGTTGGTGCCCGTCTGGACGAGAAGAATGAGCAGCTTACGTTTGGGGGAGGGTATGACCACAACTGGGTGCTGAACAAAAAAGGTACGGGCCTGGCCAAAGTAGTCGAGATCACCGGCGACAAGTCGGGAATCAAGATGGACGTGCTGACGACGGAGCCTGCGATGCAGTTCTACGGAGGTAACTTTTTCAAGGGAGCCGATACCGGCAAGTATGGCAAGCCAATCAACTACCGCGAAGCCTTTGCCCTCGAAGCCCAGCACTACCCCGACTCGCCGAATCACCCTACCTATCCGACCACGATTCTGAAGCCCGGTCAGACATACAAACAAACGACGGAGTATCGGTTCTCGGTCGTTAAATGATTTTTCGTTGACACGATAACTGTTCTGACAGGATTGACAGGATCAACAGGATGATTGCTTTAAAACACAATCCTGTTAATTCTGTCAATCCTGTCAGAAAAAAACTAATCCCAAGACCCAATTACTCCACAGTTTGTCTTTACTGTATAAACACAACTCCTTACCCCTAACTGGCCATTTATGAAACGACTTTCGTTTTTAGTACTTCTATTGATTTCTACCCTCGCGGTAGCCCAGCCTACGGGCACACCCACTGGCCTGCCGCGCTGGTCGGCGGCAAAAGCGAATGCCTGGTACGCTAAAGAACCTTTTCTGGTTGGAGCCAATTACGCACCTGCCAACGCCATCAATGAACTGGAGATGTTCCAGGCCGAAAGTTTCGACCCCGCCACCATTGATAAAGAACTGGCTCTGGCTGAAAGTATTGGCATGAACACCATGCGTGTATTTCTGCATGACCTGCTATGGCAGGACCCGCAGGGGTTTACGAAGCGGCTGGATCAGTTTCTGGGCATCTGTGCCAAACATAAGATACGTCCCATGCTGGTACTGTTCGATTCGTGCTGGGACCCATACCCAAAGCTGGGCAAGCAGCGGGAGCCTGTGCCGGGCATTCACAATTCAGGTTGGGTGCAGAGCCCCGGTGCCGACGCTCTTTCCGATGTGTCGCAATATCCCCGCCTGGAAGCCTATGTGAAAGGCGTAGTGGGTGCGTTCAAGAATGATAAACGTATTCTGGCGTGGGACACCTGGAACGAACCGGATAACTGCAATGACAACAATTACGGCAAAAACGAGAAGAAGGTAGAACTCGAAAACGCCCGGAAAGTGGCGATTATTACGAACCTGTTGCCGCAGGTGTTTCAGTGGTGTCGTGTGGCCGGGGCAACCCAGCCGCTAACGTCGGGCCCCTGGATTCTTTGGGATGGTCACGACTGGAGCAATCCGGCCAAGTGGACGCCCATGGAAAAGGTGCAGTTCGAAAATTCTGACATCATCACGTTCCACCAGTACTCGACGGCCGACGCGCTAACGAAGCTCGTTCCTGTTTTACAGCAGATGGGTCGTCCGGTGATCTGCACCGAGTACATGGCGCGTGGTGTCGACAGTAAGTTTCAAACTCACCTGCCTATTGCCAAAAAAGCAAAAATTGGCATGATCAACTGGGGCTTCGTTGCAGGTAAGACTCAAACGTTCCTGCCCTGGGACAGCTGGCAGAAACCCTACGTGAATGGCCGCGAACCCTCCATCTGGTTCCACGAAGTATTCAAGCAGGACAACACCCCCTACGACCCCGCCGAGACAGCTGCCATCAAGCAGGCTACGGGGAAGTAAAAGAATCTAAAGCGTATTTAGAAGCCCTGCCAGTGGTTGTAGACCCTGGTAGTGGCTGAGTAGCATCATAATCTGCTCGCTCAGCCACTACCAGGGTCTACGACCACGGGCAGGGCTAATTCGTTTGTTTGACTGTTTGCTACGGCCCCGTTGTATCAGGCGGTGTTATCTGATCGGGGGCGGGGGCAACGGGAATAAAAGTAGAGTCTCCTTCGACACTGGTCGAGTCCGATTCTTCGGTTGGTTCTTCGTCGCCCGAATACCCACAGTTCAGGTATTCTTTCGTGATAGGAATCGTGGGTTTGGGGAATGGCCCCTGAAGATTCCTGAATTTTGGATCGGCGTAGACCTTCTCCAGAAAACCCCCAACCAGGGGTAGCGCTGTTTTGGCCCCTTCGCCCAGATCGGTCGAGCGGAAGTGGATGCTGCGGTCGTCGCCACCCACCCAGGCACCAACCACCAGGTTGTTCGACAGGCCAACGAACCAGCCGTCCGAGTTGTTGGATGTAGTGCCGGTCTTGGCCCCCATCTCATTCCGGTTTTTGAACAGGTTGTAAGACCAAAGTCCCTGCGATGTGCCACCCGACTCCTGCAAGCCGCCCTGTAGCATATACCGCATCAGGAACGCGGTTTCTTCGCTGATGGCCCGCCGTTTCTTCGGCGTGAACGTTTCGATAACCGTACCGTCACGGTCTTCGATGCGCTGAACAATGAGGGGCTCAATAGCCTCTCCATCGTTGATAAAGGTGCAGTAAGCGCCTACTAACTCGTAAAGGGACACGTCTGAGGAACCTAAGCCAATGGAAGGCACGGCATCAAGCTTACTTTTTATCCCCATGCGGTGAGCATATTCGGCAACGCGTTCGGGCCCTACATCGTCGGTTAGCTTAGCCGTAATGGAGTTGACCGATCGAGCCATGGCCCGGCGCAGCGTCATGTTCGAGTAGCTGTAATAGCCTGTCGAGTTGCGGGGTTCCCAGATTTTGTCTTCGCCGTTCTCCCGGTATTCTTTCCGGAAGGGACGATCCTGAATCCGGTCGCAGGGACTCAGGTTGATGATCGTATCATCGATAGCAGCGGTGTAGACAAACGGCTTGAACGTAGAGCCGGGCTGACGGCGTCCCTGCTTCACGTGGTCATACTTGAAATAATCGTAATCCAGTCCGCCAACCCATGCCCGAATGTAGCCCGTGTGCGGGTCCATGGCGACCATACCCGATTGCAGAAAGTGCTTGTAATAAGCAATTGAGTCATAGGGGGTCATCTCGGTCGAATCGTAGCCGCGCTTGTTAGCCCAGGTAAATACCCGCATTTTGTACTTCACATTCTTCATGTAGTACATGATCGAGTCCGGGTACATATCTTTAAAGCGTCGGCTAAGCGATTTGTATCGCTGGGTACGTCGGGCAACCGAGTCGATGAAACCCGGCAATTCTTCGCCATTCTCGTCGGTCCAGGGGTTCCGGCCGCGCCAGTGGTTATCGAATGTTTGCTGTAACCGTTTCATCTTCTCGCTCGTGGCCTGTTCAGCGTAGGTCTGCATGCGCGAGTCGATAGTGGTATAAATGCGCAGGCCACTGGTGTAGAGGTCGAACCCGTTTTCTTCACCCCACTTCTCGACGTAGTCCTGTACAACGTTTTTCAGGTAACTGGCCGGACCGGAGTAGGGGTTTTCGGGCGTAAAATCCGTTACCAGCGGCAATGCGCTGATGGAGTCGGCCTGGGATTTGGTCAGGTAGTCATATTTAGCCATTTGGCTGATAACCACGTTCCGGCGTTCCTCGGATCGTTTGGGGTTCCGAAGCGGGTTATAGTTTGTCGTTGCTTTTTGCAGACCCACCAGAACCGCGCCTTCCTGAATATTGAGGCTGTCGGGCTCTTTATTGAAGAACGTCCGGGCGGCTGTTTTCAGACCAAAGGCATTACTGCCGAAGTCGACCGTATTGAAATAATACGTGATAATTTCCTGCTTGGTGAAATTCCGTTCGATTTTGAGGGCCATCAGCCACTCTTTCGACTTGTAAACGATTTTCCGAACGAAGGGAATCCGGCTCAGGAAACCCGTATTTGCCTGTCGGCGCGTTTTGAAGAGGTTTTTAGCGAACTGCTGCGTGATGGTCGAGCCACCTCCCTCACGACCCAGGCTAAGAACGGCCCGGCCAATAGCGCGCGGGTCGATACCGCCATGTTCGTAAAAACGAACGTCCTCCGTGGCAATCAGCGCATCGATGAGCGGCTTTGGAATATTCTCGAACTTGATAGGTGTACGGTTTTCGGCATAGAACTTGCCGATCATAATGCCATCCTGAGAGTATATTTCGGAGGCCTGGTTTAGCTTGGGATTGCGTAACTCCTCGACCGTGGGCATGGCCCCTGTCAGGTAGAGGAAATTATAATTAAGGATAAAAACATAGATGCCCAGCAGCAAGGCACCAATCAGGGTTCCTCTAATGCCGTTTTTCAGGTATGGATAATACCAGGCGTCAGGGTCTATGTACTGGTGGAAAAACGAACGCAACTGATTGCGGTAACGATGGTAGGTGGCTGTCCACGAGTTCATTCGTTCTTCGCCTGCTACCCGGGCTGTTTGCCGGTATATATGTCGGCCAACTCCGCGTCTGACATTGCCGAACTGCGCCTGACGTTTTCGAATCCGTTGTCGGAACGTGCCAAAAGCATGTCGGACGTCGCGGAATCGCTTCCTGTATTCACTCATGCGATATAATCGAAGAAAATCCTGATCGCTCCGAACGGTGTTTCGCTCCGAGCAGTTAACCCAATCCTAAGCGGTGGCCGGGCTTCAAATATAACGCATTTTCGACCGATCTGATACACTAAAGCCGGGCCGCTCAGGCAACCCGGCTGATTTTGACAGCGTTAACGTGATCGTTGATCAGTCCCTTAAGCGACTTAGTGAGTTTATGGTATACCGGCTGAGTGACGTAGGGGCTGATCAACGCAGGGGCTACTTCTTCTGGAACGTCATCGCTACCCCGTTCATGCAGTACCGAAGGCCGGTTGGTTTGGGGCCGTCGTCGAAAACGTGCCCCAGGTGACCGCCACACACGTTACACGAAATTTCGGTGCGTGCCATCCCATAGCTCACATCACGGTCTTCTTTAACCGCGTTTTTGGCTATAGGGGCATAAAAACTGGGCCAGCCGGTTCCCGAATCAAATTTGGTGTCGGATAAGAAAAGGGGATTACGACAGCCAGCGCAAAGAAACGTACCATGCTCGTGGATATCGTTTAGCGGGCTGGAGCCTGCCCGTTCGGTGCCGTGGTCCCGTAAGACCGCATACTGGTCAGGTGTCAGAACCTTCTTCCACTCGGTGTTGGTTTTGACTACCCGTCGACCGCCCGGCGGGGTATCGTCGACTATCCGTTTCGAGGTGGAAGCCGTCTGATCCGAAGCGCTGGACTGGCAGGCATTCATCGCCACCATACCCGATAATAACCAGGCAGGCAGCAGCAAAAACAGAGCGTATCTCATAAGTTTATTGTTGATTGATTTATGTACGAAGATGAACGGGCGGGCAGTAGTCCGATCGTAGCTACCTGACCCAATACGGAACAGCACAGTTAAATTGAGATACAGCTGTATCCGTGCAGGTGTTCAGGAGATAAACAATTAAAAAAGGGGAGCCGTTCAGACACCGGTTGGTGTCATTGCCAGCAGTGTGGAAAGGGTTGGTGTGGGGCTTCCGCCACGCTTTTCCACCGTTACTGCAAACGCATCGGCGCGGGCTATGGGGCGATTCAAGCGTTGTACCAGCTGATTTTGCGTGTTTACCTCAAACACCCCCGCATCGATGGGCTTTCCATCAACCAGCGACCAGAGCTGGTATTGCTGATCGGGCGGCAGGGCGGGTAGCGACTGAACCTCAAGGGCCACCTGCCGGGTGCGGGCATTCCAGTAAACAAGGATATCGCCTTGTGGCGCTTTCTCATTACCCCGCAGCTCAAGGGTACGGGTACCAGGCTGACGCAGTAAAGCCAGTGTTTGATCTGCTTGTGATTGATGATCCCGTAACTGTCGAACCTCTGCCTGTAGCGAGTTGTTGACCGTACGAAGCGAGGCCATTGTATTCTGATTCGTGCGTAGCTGCGAAAGCAGAAAGAAAGAGAAGATAAGGACCAGCAGGCCTACTGATGCGGCCACGATCCAGGTTGTACGGTAAGTAGGGCCTGACTCCCGATCCACCGGCATGGGCCGAACGATGGTTTTATGATCTGGCTCGTTGAATTCGAGGTGCTCCATCAACCGTGTTTTAAGGGCTACGGGTGGTTCGAGGCTATGAAGAAGCGCGTAATTCTCAAGGGCTTTCGATAAATCGTCAAGTTCATTCCGGACTTCCGGATAAATAGCTGACAGACACTCGACCTCACGTTTTTCCTGATCGCTGACCGCGCCCATGACGTAAGACTCCAAAATGCCGGAAGCTATGTACTCCGTTACGTTCATGATTTAAATAGTTGCTTAAGTTCCTGCAAGGCGGCCCGGATTCGGGTCTTCACCGTACCGAGGGGTAAATTCAACTCTTCGGCGGCTTCCTCATGCGTGTAACCGGCAAAATAAACCAGATCGATTAATTGCTTACGTTCGGGTCGTAGTTGGCTTACAATATCCTGAACGCCAATGTGATCAGGATTAGGCTGCTGCGTATTATGCTGCCGGTCGATGATATGTACGTTGTCTTCGTCCGTTCGGATTGCACTGGATGGTTGAGCCTTGCGGGCCCGTAATGCATCGATGGCTGTGTTGCGGGCTACGTTGAGCATCCACGTGAATAATCTGCCCTTGGTGGCATCGTATGCATCGAGGTTCTTCCAGATTTTAACAAAGATATCCTGAAGGACATCCTGCGCCTGCTCCTCGTCACGTACAATACGTAAAACGACCCCGTATAGAGCGGGCGAATACTGGTCGTAGAGCCATTGGAAAGCTTGCTGATCCCGCCGGTTGAGCTTCTCGATCAGAACACTTTCGGAGACTAAGGATGACTGGCGTTTCACGCAGAGGGGGTTAATTGGACCAAATATAGCAGAAATTCAAAAGAACGAGTCAGTGATATGCGATCTCGTTCATCTTTAGTATATCTGCCGTATACTTATGGAAATGAAAGGCAGGGCCAGCCTGATAAACTACCGGTGGGCTCTGCATCCACTTCTTAGCTGCTCGCTTCCTGGCTACCTCTATTTCCCTCTTGCTGTACCGGCCAGGAGCGAACTTGACATTACCGGCGTGGTGGCTTCGTCGTCGTATTCTTGCCACTGCTGGTATCCGACGCGCTGCCAACGCCCGTAGGGGCCGTCGTTACGTTATTGCTGTTGGTATTGGTCGTGTTGCTGTTGTTAATCGATGTCCCGTCACTCGACGAGCTTTGGCGGTATTTGCTGTCTTCTCCGGCAGCCGCGTTGGTTGTTCGGTTGGCCCGCTTTGTCATACGATTGTTCTTGCGTGTTCCTTTCTGGGCAGGTAGCGAATCGGTAACGATGGCTCCCTGCGAAGACGCTGGAGACGTAGCCGTACCCGCCGGGGTCGACTGGGCATACCCCGTATAGCTGACCAGCGCTAAGCTGGCTATTGCCAGTGAAAGGGTTGATTTGTAGTTCATAACGTCGTTCGAAATTTTAACCGAGAATAGTCCTATTCCTCAACTCGTGTCTACCTAAAAAGTTTGTCGATGGCTGTATTCTTTCGGGGAAGGGGTAGATTTGTTCTTTCGTCAATAAACCACTTTTCCCCTTTATGCAGTCCATTCTTCCGCTACCCACCCAACCCGTAAAGCCGGGTACCAGCACGGGTCAGCAGTTCTGGCCCTCCGACACATCGGCCGGAACCCACAAAACGATCGATTCATTCTCTCCGGCCGACGGCCAGCTTATTGCCCGTGTTCATGTGTCGACACGATCCGATTATGACCGCGTTGTTGAAACGGCTCAGTCGGCTTTTGCCGACTGGCGGCTCGTTCCGGCTCCGCGCCGGGGTGAAATTGTCCGGCAGATGGGTGAACAGTTCCGGCGTTACAAACGCGAGCTGGGAACGCTGGTAAGCTACGAGATGGGGAAATCGCTTCAGGAAGGATTGGGAGAAGTGCAGGAAATCATTGACATCTGCGATTTTGCTGTGGGGCAGTCCCGGCAGTTGTATGGGCTGTCGATGCACTCCGAACGACCCGCTCACCGGATGATGGAGCAGTATCACCCGCTGGGCATTGTCGGGATTATTTCGGCCTTCAACTTTCCGGTAGCCGTCTGGTCCTGGAACGCCATGCTGGCCTGGGTATGCGGGGATGTGTGCGTGTGGAAACCATCCGAAAAAACGCCCCTGACAGCGCTGGCCTGCCAGCAGATCATTACCGAAGTACTCCGTAACAACGACGTGCCCGAAGGCGTATCCTGTATCGTTACCGGCGGCCGCGACGTGGGCGAATGGCTGGCGCGTGACCCGCGCGTGGCCCTTGTCTCCGCTACAGGAAGCACTAAAATGGGGAAAGCCGTTGCCGAAGCTGTTGCCGGTCGGCTGGGCCGGAGTTTACTCGAACTGGGCGGCAATAATGCTATTATCGTATCGGAACATGCCGATCTGGACCTGGCTATTCCAGCCATCGTATTTGGCGCCGTGGGTACGGCCGGGCAGCGCTGCACCACCACCCGCCGGATTATTGTGCAGGAGCGTGTGTATGACGACGTAAAGGAGCGGCTTAAAAAAGCTTATGCCCAACTCCGTATCGGCAATCCGCTGGACGAGTCTTTTCATGTTGGTCCGGTTATCGACCGGCAGGCCGTTAGCGCCTACCAGGCTACCATTGCCGAGATCCGGGAGTCGGGTGGGCGGTTCGTGGTGGAGCCGGGACTGGTTGAGGGGCTGGGTTTCGAGTCGGGTTGCTACGTGAAGCCGTGCATTGCCGAAGCGGAGAACAGCTGGCCGGCGGTGCAGCGCGAGACGTTTGCCCCGATTCTTTATATGTTGAAATTTACCACGCTGGACGACGCTATTGCCCAGCAGAACGGCGTACCACAGGGACTGTCGTCGGCTATTTTCACACTGAACATGCGCGAAGCTGAGCGGTTCCTGGCCGTGTCCGGCTCCGACTGCGGTATTGCCAACGTCAACATCGGCACATCGGGTGCCGAAATTGGTGGCGCGTTCGGGGGCGAAAAAGAAACGGGTGGTGGCCGCGAATCGGGCTCCGACGCCTGGAAAGCCTACATGCGCCGACAAACCAACACCATCAACTACGGCACCACCATGCCCCTCGCGCAAGGGATTACGTTTGAATTGTAGGCGTTAAAGTAGTCGTAAGTCATAGAAGTCGTAAGTCGTAGAAGTCGTAAGGGCCCAAGGCAACTCACTTACGACTTCTTCGACTTCCGACCCTTACGACTACTACGACTTACGACTATTACGACTTATCAACTACCGATTTCCCCTCTCCCGTAAGAACATAGCGTATGTTCATGGTTGGAAACTTACTGGCTATCTCGGCCAATGACTCGCTGCTGAGGTAAGTTTTATTACCGATATGCCGGTAGAATTTTTCCCGGCTATACCCTAATTCCTTTGCTAATCGGTAGACCGACATGTCCTGTGCGGCCAGGGCCTCTTTGAGCCATTTTCCCTGAATGTTGCTTTTTTTCTCTCGTCTTCCAGCCATAAAACCCGGATTTTTTAGCTGAAACAAAGATAAAAAATATAGGTATTATTTGTTGTATATACGTATTGTTAGTAGTATATTTAATGCATGGAAATAGCCAAAAGAACCGTCAAAAAACACGTTGATTTGGGGCAAATTCTGGTTAGCGGACCGCTGCTTCTGCCCCAACCCTGCATCTATTATTTGATTGATGCCGAGGATAAAGTCGTCTTCGTTGGACAGACCCTGAACCTCCAGTCGCGCTTGCTGGAACACCGGATTGCGGGGCTGACCTTTGTCCGGTTTCGTTTTTTTACCTGCGACGTTGCTGATCTCGACCGCCTGGAGCAGGAGGCCATGGCCCGGTGCCATCCCGGGCTCAGCAAAGCCCGGCCCTGTGAAGTTCCGCTATCCAAATCGACGTCGGGGCTGTTGAGTAAGCAGCTAATTTGTCTGAAACACAATATTACGCCCCTTGCTTTCGACCGGCTTCGGGAGGCTTTCGGCTTGCAGCCAGCGGGGTCGTTCGGTCAGGCCCGCTTCTACAAACCGGGCGATGTAGACGCCTGGCTCCGGCGATTCAAAGAACTGGTTGTGTCGGGGCGGCATGTGTTGCAGGCCAAGCCAACTTATCTGGCCGTAGGGATAAGCAGCCGGACCAGGCAAATCCAGCTTTTTACCAAGTGAGGAGTCAGAAACACCTTAGTAGGGACTTTCTACGGTACGAGGTTTTCTGTCACTCGGCCTGACAGCCCGAACCGTAACCAGGTTCCTGGGCAGGGTAACCCTGATCATCGATGTTGAAATTGTTTTGAAACGATTCCGGGTACTTCTCGTCTACAGTTAAGTGTGCCAACTTCGTGCCTGTATGATTACAATTTGGATCGATGAAAAAAAGCCTGCGCTATTGGCTGTGTCGTTTCCCGAAGATCCGGTAGGCAACGACCTGATCCGTGAAGTTCCCGGTCGGCGGTGGAGCTATTCGCGCCGGTGCTGGCTCGTGCCTAACACCCGTGAAGCTGTTGTTCAGGTGGGCAAACTTTTTGGCAAAGAGCATTGTCGCTTCGATGAAGCAGTGGTGCGGCTTTATAAGCCTGAGGCTACGCCTGCCAAAATCGAACTGGCCACTAATCCGATATGGCCACCAGTTGGCAAGGCTAGTATTCGTAAATCGTTTCAATACGCTCCGCCCCTGCGTGAATATGATCGCCACCCGGCTGTTGTGGCCCTTTGCAATGCCTTACAGGTGCAGCAATACAGCTACAAAACGCTGAAGAATTATAAACAGGCTATTATTGCGCTCATTCGACATGTGTTGCCCACGTCTGTCGATGAGTTGACTAAACAGCAATTTCAGACGTATCTGCTTTCTTTGATTGTAAAGAAACGGTTGAGTGGCTCCACCGTTAACGTCCATATTAACGCATGGAAATTTTATTGTGAGAAGATTTTAGGGCGCGAAAAAGAATTTTATACCATTGAGTATCCGCCAACTCCCAACAAACTGCCTACGGTTTACAGTGTGGCCGAAGTGAAAGCTATTTTCAACGCAACGACCAGTTTAAAATACCGGACCCTTTTTCAGTTGGTGTACGCAACGGGTTTGCGGTTAAACGAAGTGGCCCATCTTAGGCTGGCCGATCTTGACCGTTCCAGGCGACTTATTAACGTTCGGGCCGGTAAGGGAAAAAAAGACCGGGTGGGGCGCCGGTGCGATTGTCATGCTTAGTCATAAACTCGAAGCTATACTGGATGTATATCTGGCGGGCTATAAACGCACAAACGGGGCTCCTCAAGTCTATCTCTTCGAAAACCCGGAAAACAACGAGCCCATTGCTAACCGAACTATTCAGATGGTTTATAGCGATACAGTCCAATTTGCCGGAATCCGGAAAAAGGGGGGTATTCATACCTTACGACACAGTTTTGCTACTCATTTGCTCGAATCGGGGCAGGACATTCGCACGATACAGGTCTTGCTAGGGCACAGCAGTATTTTGACGACCATGCGCTACACCCATGTATCAGCAGACAGGATCAGTAGGTTCAAAAGTCCGCTGGATGATTTTTAGCGGGCTCGTCCGGGTTATGCCGACGAAGCATCGAGCGCAGTTGCGACAAGCTAAAAAAGCGACTTTTCAGGACATACCCCTGGGTGTATCGTTTAACGGCACGTTTAAGGGGTATTATTTCTCCACGTGTGTTGAAGCGATAAAAGGCTCCATTAGCGTCGAAGAAATAAGCCGGATAGCCGTCTATATCCCAAACCCGATTAGCCTTTACAACGACTTGTCTCAATTTCATCTTTTTGTAACTACTAGTTGCACTTAAGGTATATGTTTTCTTACTTGCAACAAGCCGAAGCAGTTGACTGGTAAATTTAAGAATGCGGAATTAGTAATAACTGATTGACAGGTGTTTGTAGTTCCGCAACTTCGCGCACATATATATGTTGGGTGACTCGGCCAAGTAAGTGGCGTGGGCGGGTTCCGGCTGACAGGTTAACAGGCTGATAATGAACGTTCTTTGCCGGTTTGTTACGTTTCGTCTGACAGGTAAAAGTCCGTTCGACAGCACGTTTTGGTAGACTCGCCACGTACTGGCTGACAGGTCAAAATCTGGTAGAGAGTACGTTTACAAATGCGTGTCGTGCGACACGAGAACGTACCTGAGTGCCACCGCTGACAGCCTCGGCTTGACAGTTTGCGGCCTCTCTCGGCTTGCTTGGTTGCGTACGTTTTTTATCAGTTCTGCTGTGGCGTGTTACCTCTGACAGGGGACTCTCGAAGTGCTGCGGGGCACCCAACCAGCAAAGGGTGCAAAGGTCAAGGCGACGTACCTGTGTTTAGTTTATCTTGCGGCCATCAGCCCTTTGGGTCGTTGGGTGCGGGTCCATGCAGTGAGTCAAAGGCGGGTCACCGGCGACAGTGGGGCCATGAGTTCGTTAAGCTGTTGCTCATAGGCAGGCTACGTGTGACAAAGTGAACGCCCCGGCAGGTTATATCTAAGGTTGCGATCCGGCGACAAGCCGTTAAATTAACAAGTCATAATTTTTAACTTTTAGAGAATGTCAGTCTGGAAGAACCCCACTTTTTATTTCCGTAGTATTGCCACCTTTTTAGTCATTGTCCTGATTGATTGGTTGATTGAATCGGGTTTTCAACTTTTTCGTGGTCGAAGTTTTTCTGAAGTGACAGATAACTATAAAATTCCCTTTACGTACTTAGCTATAGCAGCCGCCATCGTTTATTCAAATCTGAAAAGATCTGATTAGACTTCGCAGTAGTAAGTGCGTAGTTGTGGGCTCGATGTGGGTCGCTTCCCGGCGACAGGGAGCCCGCCCCAAAGGAAAGTTGGCAGCCCAACTCAAACAGGTGTGTAAAGGTTGGAAGTACGTATATTCAGTTAAGTTATGCCCTCACCATCAACCCCTGTGGGTGTTGGGTGCGAGTCCATAAAGTATTCGTGTGCCAGTTTCCGGGCGACAGGAAGCGGGCCGCAGGGATCAGGTTTTTGCTTGTTTGGCAGGTTACGGTTGACAGGTAACAAATTGGTATTTTAGGTCTTCAAATCATCGAATAATAAACCAAAATGGCATTTGACATTAATTCAGTGCTGGTAACAGGGGTTGTACTCTGGTTTCTTAAGCTAATGCTTGAAACGTTTGCAAAGTATTGGATACAAGAAGGTATTGTCAAGCCTGCAACCAATAGTATTATTAGCTTTTGGAGACGGTTGAGATTGTTTAAGAAAATGTCTGACAAACAAATAGTTATGCTTTATTTCTTTGTTATGGCTTTAATATTCACAACAGCTACTCTACAACTATCAGAAGGCAATGAACATGACCTTTTGAACAGACTGGCCATCCTGCTATCTACCGTTGCTACTTGTGTTTCAGTAGTTCTTTTGGGATTAGTGTATGCCAATATAAAAGCTCGTTAAAGGTCTATTTCCGCATGGGCGGCTTGTCTGGCGACAGGTTGCTCGTCGGGTACGCAAAGTTTTCAGCCCAACAGCCACCGTGTTCGCGGGCGAACGAACCCACAAGAACGCATGAGAACAGCAGACCATCTTTTGAGCCTATCTTTACCCTGCTGTCAGTAGCCCCTTGTGGGAAGATCGTCCCTGTTTGTTGGTGCTTATCAACCCGTCCAACCGCCCGATTCGGCTATTCGTCATCAAGGGCCTGTTCCTTAATGCTTTGAGAACCCAATTGGTAGAGGGGCTACGGCCCTTACTCCGTACATCCTGATTATCGTTTATCATAAATAGCCCGCTGATAGCCTTTTGTTTCCACTGCTTACCCCCTTTTCGAGCATGAAAAAGCAGGATAACTATCTGGCCATGCCTATCGTTCACCAGCAGGTGGCGGGCATTGACATCGGCTCTCAGTTTCATGTAGTGGCCGTGGGCGACGATCCCAAGCAACACGTTCAGCAGTTCGGTGTATCAACCAAAGAACTCTTCCGGCTGGCCCAATGGCTGGCCGACAACCAAGTCAAACATGTAGCGATGGAAGCAACCGGGGGGTATGAGAAACCACTGGTCAACGTGCTTCAGGAAGTTGGTTTTGAGGTGTTGATCACCTCAGGAGCCAACACCAAGAACTATCGGCGTTTTAAATCGGACACCTCGGATGCCATCCATATCCGTACCCTGCACAGTCTGGGCTTGCTGCCACCGATTTTCTTGCCTGATGAGTTTTCAACGTTGATTCGACCCCTGGTGCGGTTGCGTCGGAGTCTGGTGGAAGATGCCGCCGATTACATCCGGCGTATCCAGAAGGCGTTGCGGGCAGGCAACGTCCGGCTGGATACGGTACTAACTGATACGAATTCGGTGTCGGGTTTGCGCATCATTGCTGCCATCTGTCAGGGTCAGGAAAACCCGCTTAAACTGGCCGACCTGGTTGATGGCCACTGTAAGAAGAAACCTGCCGAAATCATTGAGTTGCTCCGGGGCAACTGGAACGGAGCCATGCGGTTTGAAGTGCGTAGCAACTATCGGCTCTACCTGAATTTGCAAGTTGAAATCGCTGAGTTAGACAAGGAACTTGATCAGCACTTCACTAACCATACGAAGGGACTCCAGCAGCCGACCGCCGTAGCTGACCCGACGACAGGCCGTCAGAAACTGCGCCAATCCCGCAACACCCCCGGTTACCTATTGAGCAATATGCTCATAAACTGTTGGGCGTTGACTTGAGCAATATACCAGGCTTTGGGCGGGATGCCCTGCTGACGTTCATGGCTGAGGTGGGCGAATCCATTACCAAGTTTCACTCGGCCAAAGCCTTTGCCAAATGGTTAGGCTTCACCCCTAACAATAAGGCATCGGGCGGTAAAGTGTTGTCCAAAAAGACGTTGAAGAACAAATCGACCTTACCCAACACGTTTCGGATGGTGGCCAACTCGCTGGGTAACATGAAGAAGCCCAATCCGATGACGGCTTTCTTTCAGCGGATTGCTTACCGGGCAGGCAGGATCAAAGCGATTACGGCCACGGCGCGGAAGTTGGCGGTCGTGGTTTACAAAATGCTCACGACGGGGGAAGCCTATGAGCCAACTAAACTGATGCGGGATATAGCTTCGGTGAAGCAGCAGCAGATCCGTCAGATGAAGAAAAAGTTGCTAAAATTTGGGATAACAGGTGCGGATTTGGGTCTTTTTCCTAATTTAGAGGGAGCTTGATAATGAGGGAGTTAGAAATCATGCGTACATCCGAACGGGTGTGTAAAGGTTCAGGTACGTTTGTTTGAGTGAGTTCTCTGCCCGCCATCAACACCCGTGGGTTGGGGTGGTCCGGTTTATCGGCACACTCAACTTGCAAGTTTTGTGTGATACTTATTCTCAACTTGTTCGGGGCTTTTGTAGCCCAGCGACGAGTGTTTTCGCACTCGATTGTAATAGCATTCGATGTACTCAAAAACTTCTGTACGGGCATCGTCCACGCTTAAAAAGCACCCGCCTTCCACTAACTCCGCCTTCAGGCAGCTGCTCCGGCAGTCCGATCCAAAACGACTCAGCAAACGCATTGTCGTAGGGATCGTCGGCCCGGCTCATGCTGGGCCTGATCCGCCATAAACTCACCAGTTCCTGCACCTCATTAGAGATTGCCCGCCCCGATCAGAGTGGACGATAAGTCCAGCAGGTGGTTGACGGGTTTGCAAGGCTGCCCGCAGTGGCACCAGAATCAGGGTGTCGTCCATATTATCGTCGACGCGCCAGCCGACAATTCGGCGCGAAAATAACCGCGGTGGCGGACCACTCCATCTAACTTCCTAAATAAGCCCATTCCCCGTTGGCCAGGGGCAGGTAGGTGATGTCACTGACCCAAACCAAATCAGGGGCAACAGGCAGGGGTTGATCCAACAACAGGTTTGGCCAATACCCTTTACCATGTCTGCTGTCAGTCGTGCGTGGCACAAAAGACTTTGGTTGAATTGCCTGTAAACCAGTCGCTTTCATCAGCATTCGTACCTGTTGGCGACCTGCCTTGTGGCCCTGCTCCTGGAGTTCGGCCGCTGGTACTGTCGTGAAAAGCAAATTTTGAGATAGGATTTTTTTCATATCTTCGGACTACAAGTAGGACAACTCGGTTTCGGCCAGTTGATCCTGTGTAGTCCCGCTGGTCGGGACTATTTTTTTGTCATTCTCAACTCGGTTCGTTAAATACTCAGGGTCATATTTGACCTCATGACGCCATAAGGCGTAGGCCATTAAAAGCAATCGCTTCTGAACAGCCACGTAGGCTTTCATCTTAATATGAGTTCGTTCATATACCCGATCATAAAGGGCTTTGCAAGCGGGTTCATTGAACCGAACCGCATTAAAAGCAGGCATATGCAGGATACGACGTAGCCGACTATTGCCCTTTTTGGAGATGCGTGTTTTGCCCGAGTGATTACCCGACTGATTCTCTACGACGTCATACCCCGCATAACTCACTAAATGACGCTGGTTGGTGAAGCCTTCAAAACCGTTGGTTTCTGCAATTAGTACCGCTACCGAAAGTAAAGCTAGCCCTTTGATAGCAATCAGCCGCTCAACACGAGGTTTGAGAATCGGGTCTTCGTCAATGAGTTCTTTAATAGCCCTTTCCAAAGCGTCTATTTGTGCCTCGTAGACGGCTACCAGCTTGGCCAACTGCTTGTCAATGAAGCGGCTGTCAAAAGCACTATGGTCTAGGGCATGCTGCTGGTTACTAGACTGAGTCTTCAATTCCTGTAATCGTTGGTGCTGTCGAGTTAAGAGTCGAAGGGCATACAGATTTTTAGAGAGCGGTTTCCAGATCGGCAATTGCTGTTCCAGACCCATCCGGGACAAACCCTGAGCGTCGATTTTGTCGTTTTTTGACAGCGCCGGCTGCCCGGTTGTAGCCTAAGCTTTTGAGATAATACTTTGCCTTGTTAGGCAATAGAATACTGACCGATTGATCCTGCTGATGCAGATACCAAGCCACCGCTTCGTGGTAGACGCCGGTAGATTCCATCAGGTAAATTAGGGGTAAATCTAACTTACGATGGCGGCTCACCCAGGTCAGTAGACTAGCAAAGCCAACGGGCTTGTTGACCACTTTAGTAGTGGCTTTAACGCTCACCCGTCCAGTTTGATCAATGACCGACAAACAAACTTGAAGCGTGTCTTTGCCGCGCGGCGTCCGCTGATGTCCAGCCCAACACAATAGCGCAGGTAAGATGTCATAAACAAAGGGGATAAAAATGTGAAACATGAGCCTGACTACTTTCCTGACTCTGGCACATCGATGGCAGATCACAGTGATAAACTGTGTCTATGGGTACTGTCGGAGCTTGTTGGAAAGGGACAAGGGTACCAGCGCAGCCAGCGAGTTCAAGATCGGGCTATTCCCCGTCTCAGCGGCGGACCCGAGGTACCGGTAACCCCTGTCAGGTCTTACTCAAAAATTGCACTTTTTATAACAACCTCAAATCAAATCAAAGATATGAGCGGCGGACCGTCACGATTCGCCAACTGCCATAACGTCGTTTATGTTCGCCAAACACACGTTCGACTAGCTGTTTTTTGTCCTGTTTCGGTCCGGTTAGCTGGTAGCTTTGCCCCCTTCTATATCGGTAATAAGCTGTCCGGCTCAGACCTAATACCGCACACAAGGTCCCGACTGAGAATTCACCACTTAGCACTTCAACCAAATCGTACCGGGGCTTCAGGTGGCCCGGCAGAAAATGCTTAACGGGGCCGCCCGGCGGGCTTTTTTAAAATTTTGCGTTCCGTTTCAAGTTGCCGTACCCGCTCCTTTAACTGCTGGTTCTCAGTGGTGAGCTCGCTTTGACCAGCGACCACTTTTTTACCCATTTGGTTCACACTTTTCCAACGATAGATCAGGTTCTCGGATACGCCGAGGGCATTGGCGACATAGGCTGCTGTCTGACCGCTGTCGAGCATTTTGAGGACTGCTCCGGCAGCCCGGTTCAGTTTTGAAATCAGCATCGTACTTGCGCCGTGTTTTGGGGGCTTTCTTTGGCTGCATGGCCTTTCTAAGTTAAGCAAGTTTGTGTGCCGATAAACCCGACCATCTCAATCCGTCAGTTTGCTGTCGAGCTAACCGGGGAGAATGCAAAGCGATTGCTCAATGGCCAAAAAACAGTTATTAACTCAGTCACATCAACTGTTTTTAATAAAGCTTAACCACAAGCCGTTGTATGCCTTCAATTAAATAGGCTACAACGTTCTTGTGAAAAGCTTGGCTATTAGCATTGGGACAGGATACCTCCAGTTTTTCTTTGGTTTTTCGTGCAGTTTTTCCTGAATGTGCGGCTGTTTAATCTATGCCTGCGCCGTAGGTCGAACAATAATCTCGCCCACGTCTACCGTGGCGGGTTGCTCAATGGCAAACGCAACCGCGCGGGCAATGGCTTCGGGCGGGATAGCCATCCTGGCCATCTGTTCCTGAATCTGCGTTTTTACCCTCTGATCGGTCATCGAGTTGGCGAGGTTAGTGTTCACGAAGCCTGGTGTAATCAGCGTTACCCGCAGGTCAGAACCGGCTTCCTGGCGCAGCCCCTCCGAGATCGCCCGCACCGCTAATTTGGTGCCGGAATAAACCGCCATAGTGGGTTTGGTAATCAGGCCGGCAGTGGATGCCGTATGCACAAAATGCCCGAAACCCTGTCGGCGAAAGACGGGCAGTGCAGCCGCAATGCCATATAAAACGCCTTTGATATTCACGTCAATCATCGCATCCCAATCGGCTACGCGCAACTCGTCGAGCAGTGAAGTAGGCGCAATGCCCGCGTTACTGAACAGTACATCGAGCTTACCAAAGCGTTCCTGAGCTAGTTTGACCAAGTTGGCGACATCGTCGCGACTGGTTACGTCGGTGCGGGCGTGAACCGCTTCACCACCCCCTTCGATGATACGGGTCGCCACTGTTACAAGCTGCTCCGTCTGACGGGCACCGAGTACAAGTTTTGCACCCCGTCCGGCGAGCAACAAGGCAGTGGCTGCACCGATGCCGCTGCTGGCTCCCGTAATGATGACGACTTTACCCTTAATTTCGTTTTCCATGACCAGTATGTTTGATGGACAAGGTCGGGGTGTTAAATCGGTCAAACGTATCCTAATCAATCCATAACTTATGAAATTGCAATCGCCTGCCGTCGGTACTTACCGGGAGGCAAGTGCGTATGTTTTTTGAAAAAGCTGTTGAAGTTAGTCGTGTGTTCAAAGCCCAGACAGTAGCCTATGTCCGCGACGGACCAGTCGCTGTGGCCTAGCAGCGCTTTGGCTTCTTCCACTATCTTTTCGGTGATGTGTTCGGTCGTGGTTTTGTGGGTGACGGCTTTCAGTGCCTTATTAAGGTGGTTAGCGTGAACCCCTATCATACGGGCAAATTCACTGGCGTTTCTGAGCCGGAGCGTATGCCGTGGCGACGCGATGGGAAACTGTCGGTTTAGAAGATCCACGAACATCGCGCTGATGCGGGCCACCGAATCGACCCGATAGGCCGGGACTGCTGGAGCCGCTTTTAGCCCCTCATGGATAATCAGTTGTACGTAATTCCGCAACAAATCCGCCTTGTTGACGTAACCGGAGACCATTTCTGCCATCATCTGCCCGAATATGTTCGATAACCGCTGTACGACCGCCGATTCAGGAAATACGATCGGACTGGGCCCAACGCTGAACAAAGGGGAGTTAGCCATCGGCCCCGCCCGTAGCTGTGAGCTAATGAATTCTTTCCTGAACAGACAGACAAAGCCCATTTCATGTCCGGCGATGCGTTCCCAGGAATACGGAATCAGAGGACTGACAAAAATCAGCACACTCCCCGATACGGTGACCCGCTGATTAGCATAACCCAATACGCCTTGCGCCTGCGTCATCAATTCGATCTTATAAAAATCGCGCCGAACATGTGGAAACGAAGCGGGCCGGTCCGTGTCCTCGATTCGGTAGACATTTACCTGCCCATTCTGGGAAGAATCGTATCGGGATAGTCCAATGCAATTGGTATTGTTGTTACTTGTTGCCATACACAAAGTTATGAAATTCAAGTAATGGCAATTGGTAGCCAACATTAATTAGATCACACCCCCTATCTCGGCCCGCTCCCGTTACAGCACTGTCCAGTTGAGGGTGCTAAGCGCGAACTGCCCGTTTTTGGGCAGCATGGTCTAGTTGGGCAGTTCGTTTATTGTCCAGAAATCATTGGGACGTTATTCTGAACGATTGCTGACTTTGAAAGTAGGTTAGCTTATTTCCCAAAGCAATGGCAAGCGTTCATTTGGCCAAGCCTATACTGGAAGCGTAAGGCTGGTCATTGACGCCATTCACTTCTTTGCTGGGTTTATCGATTAATTACTAATCCCTGTCGTGAGGGTATAGGCAAATACTCTCGCTACGACTAGTAGTTGATGTGGATTTGCCATTGCTTAACCGGAATTACGCCTTCACATGGTGTGGGACACGTCAGCATGGGGTTATATTAGTTTTCGATTTCATCAGCAACCTGTAGACGTTTTCAGCTCAACCTACAAGGTGCTATCTCTGATACGGCTGGTATAAGGGATTGGGCGAACATCAAATGCGCAAGCAGTAGAGGCCTCGCCGGTCACTGCCGACAAGGCGCTGATAAACAATTTGCTTACCCCAGGGTTAAAATTTGGAGCTACACGAAGCAAGGACTCATAACTCGTTAATAGTACTAATAATGAAAATAGGAATCATTGGGGCCGGTTTCATCGGCAGTGCCCTTGCCGTTCGGCTCACTAGCCTAGGCCATTCAGTGGCGATTGCCAACTCGCGTGGCCCTGAAACGCTCGGTGAGGTGGCCCAAAAAACCGGTGCTGCTCCCGTTACGTCCCCTGAAGCGGCTCACTACGGCGAAATCATTGTGGTGACCATTCCACTGAAAAATATTCCTGATCTACCCAAAGACTTGTTCGATGGCGTACCCGCTGAGGTGCCGGTCATTGATACCAGCAACTACTACCCCCTGTTACGGGATGGACACATCTCCGAACTAGAGCAGGGTGACCTGACCGAAAGCGAATGGGTGCAGCAGCACCTGGGACGGCCTGTGGTAAAGGTGTTCAACAATATCCTGGCCGACCACCTTGAAAAATTGGGACAGCCCGTCGGCACACCTGGCCGTATCGGGCTTCCTGTGGCCGGTGATGACCCCGCTGCCAAGCAAAAAGTAATGACTCTGGTGGAGGAACTGGGCTTTGATGCTGTGGATGATGGTAGTCTGCATGAATCGTGGCGGCAACAGCCCGGCACACCCTGCTACGCAGCCGATCTATCCGCCATGGAGCTACGGCAACAGTTAGAAAGTCTGGGTACAGAGCGCACGGAGCAGCAACACACACAGTTTTTGGTCAACCACGCTGCGCAGGAAAAGCAAATGGAAGCTCAGGGCATCAAGCTGAAATAACCAACGATCTAACTCGCTCCCCTTAGAACAAATAAGTGCTTGAAGCCGTACACCGACTTACATAAAAAGCCGCGCTCAGTTACTGCTGGTGCGGCTTTTTAATGTCACGATTCTGGGTACAGTCAATGAGAAAGGGAATGAAAATCCAGTTTCGTGTTCTGTTTACATCTTGGATCGTACCAGTCACAATTGGAAGTTTAAATGAACGATTTTGGCTGAAGTGCAGTCTTGACGCAAGCCATTCATTAGTAAATTTTTACTCAGTTCATTAAATAGCACTAGGCACCCTTTTATTGAACGAAAATGATCGGTTGGAGTAGAGCTGGAAAGTATACCGAAATAAACAAATCCCTTCGTTTAAGAAATACGACACAGAGCACCTCCAATAGCCGTAGAAAGTGATTATGAGCCTTTCTCCAGGTACAGGAAACTGACCTCACAGTACGTAGAAAATCACTAAATTTCACCAGTACAGTAGACTCTTGACAGATCACTTTATAAATCTGGTGTCTACCGAAAAAGGGGTGAACTGGTGCGAGTGTTATATGATGAAGTTCGGCTATGACTCACTAGTAAGCAATGTCTTTGGTAATATCTTTATCCAATAAGGGGTCTGTTTATCTAAGAATTGTGGATAACCAAAAAAGGCGAGAAATGGCCTTGGGGTCGCCTTGCAGAATCGTACATACTCATCGGGGTATAGCTTCAACTCATCCCGCACCAGACTCCCAGATAGTTTGCCACGTAGATACGTTAAGGTCAATAGCTAACTCAAACTAGATGCCGCATTGGTGATTGTCCGTCGTTGCTGGCTGTTTTAAAGAAGAGTCATTTTTTTAAGTCAAGGAGCTAATGGCTGCGGCCGGTAACTGAATCGCTAACTCAGTTCCTTCTCCTTCCTGGCTTTCTATCCTTAGGTTTCCACCATGCCCTATGGTGATAATATTATATGAGCGTGATACTCCCAAACCGGTACCCTCTCCGGTGGGCATTGTCCTGAAAAAAGGCTGGGAAATCGTGCCTTTCACTGCATCGGGAATGCCCGTTCCGTTGTCACTGACGCGGATTTCTAGTTGCCCATTGAGCTGATGGGTGCTGACCGTGACCATAGGTTGATACGTTTCCCTGCCCTTTGCCTTTATCCCGTTGCTGGACATCATAAACAGTGTTGTTGTAGAGGTTGAGCAGCACGCGTCCAATATCTTGGGGCTCTACCTCAATGAGAACAACGGACGCAGCAACCCCCGTTGACCCTGCTCTTGGTGCATGGAAGCAACCGCAAGGTCAACAAGTATTTGTTTGCCAACCCAAGTTTAGGCCGGGTGATGGAAGGAGCTACAGCCGATATCCGGTGTTTCGTTCATACCCACAAGCTGTTTTACCGGGTGGTCAGTGCTGAAGCTGAGGGACAGGAATCCTGTTTCCGCCATGCGATCAACATTGGTTCGGCGGTGAAGCCGAAAGATAGTGTCCCCGCGCGGGCTATGCGCGACTAACTATAGACGAAACCGCCAGGCCCGGCTCAAAAGAGGGGTGAAGGTTGAGTTTTACGGGTGACCTACGATGTGGAGAAAGCGGCTCAAGTAGTTGAGAAAAGCGAACTCCCAACCCCTACGCCGATATGCTTCGACATGGCCGTTAATAACAGAGTCAGGTGATTTTTACAATACAGTAAATCGAATAGAAATGCTGCGCTCAGACGAATCTGACACGGTTTTTTTTAAGAGGAGATTATTTTCAGCACACTTGGCCTTACGAGCATTGACCTGGCTTTACGACGAACAGCGGATCCAGAGGCAAATCTGGCTGCTTCGTGCGGCTACAGTACTCCTGTTTGTTGTTGATGAGTAGTTATTGTAACCGGCCCTGAGTAGCTGGGGCGGGGCTATGGCAGTTGGACTGCCCATACCAGTGTACTTAGTCCACGCTGTTAGTTGGGATGGGTTGGTGAATTAACCCGTAAAATCATAGCAACGGCTATTTAGACAAGCTAGGTTGCTGATTTGGTAAGGAAAGGCATGTCTAACTTTAACCAATAATCGCCCGCTCATTTGTCGGCTAAATTAGTTGCCTTATTGGGGCGTATTCGAATAGCGATAGCCCGTAAAAAAGAGGTCCACTGACTATTTGTATAACCCAGATCAAGTTAATGCCAGCCCTATGAACGGTTATTTTTTGTATACCTTATAGTAAATTTTACTTATTGTTCCCCTGATTATTTATTGCTTTGCCGCTAATAATTAATTAAATCCCCTTTTCAATCGATGTATGAACTACAAAGCTTTACTACTGTTCTTTTCGGTGTTGTCTTGGGGTGCCCGGGTGCAGATCGTTTCTCTCCAGAAATAATCCGGTGACATGGTTTCTGCTACTACCGGCTCGAATATAGATGTGCCACACACGACTAGCGGTTACCAATATCGTAGGAAAGAATCATGACTTCTGCGCGACTGTCCTTTCTGCGCATCAGTTGAAAAAAGCCCGACCGAATACCTATCCCATCAAGATCTCGGTCAGTTAAGCGGTCAGCGGATAATTTACCCGTTTCTTCATCTTTACCTTCTCAAGGTACCCTCTTTTATGAACCAAAAATTTGTCTACCTCTCTGGGTGCCGCTTACGAATTGTCTCATATGGGCACCGAAGCTAACCACCTCATGGAGTACAGCAGTTGCCCCTCCAATTACTTCGTTATTAACCCCAATGGCCTCAACTATATTGAGTACCGGCTATTTACTCCGCAGAGTAATTACCCCAATAGGTCGCAAAAGGCTAGTAACTTATAAAACAGCCATTGATGGACAGAGAAATCAGGGAGCAGTAGCGACTCAACAACCACCCGGTTACCGGACTGCCCAGAGTAGATCATGGTCGGCTCATTTCTGCAAAGCACTCATTCCGGTAGTAGCCGTCGCTGTTGACTGCAGGGAGCTGACGGGTTAACCTGAAGATGACTAACTGACTGAAGGTTATTGCGCCGATGCCCATTTTAAACTTATAACGACCAGTTATTTTCTAACATCGCTAATACTAAATTCATGAATAATTCTTTACCATTTGTTCATAAACGAGCCAGTACATTGTTGACTGTGCTCATTTGTGGGCTACTGAGTCTACTTTCCTCCGTGGCTCAGGCGCAACTCTATTACCTGATGAATGACGGAGCCGCGACGACCACACTGGACGAACTGCGACGCACACCCCTAAGTGCCGCTTCCGAAACTACGCTGACCAATAACGTTGTCGACTCGCCCGGGACGCTGGCCGTGGATCTGGCCAACAACCGCATCCTGGTGGCGAGTGTACGCAACAACCTGCCCAGGATCGCGGCCATCAGCCTGAGCGCCCCCTACACAGTCACTACGTTTCTGACCCCAGCTCCTGTCAATGGAGCGACCTCCTCCACGCTGGCCGGCATTGCCATCGATAACGTCAATGGCTACTTATACTACCTGATGAACGACGGAGCCGCGACGACCACACTGGACCAACTCCGACGGACACCCCTAAGTGCCGCTTCCGAAACTACGCTGACCAATAACGTTGTCGACTCGCCCGGGACGCTGGCCGTGGATCTGGCCAACAACCGCATCCTGGTGGCGAGTGTACGC